>NZ_LPNO01000001.1 GCF_001952855.1 Pseudomonas sp. ATCC PTA-122608
CGCCTTTGTACCAGCCATCGTTGATCCGGCGCGCTCTTTGCGCACCTGCTCGACCCAGCGACGCAAAGCCGTAGGGCCGATATCCAAACTGGCGCAAATTTCGGGAACAGGCAGGTTTTGATCAAGCACCATACTGACGGCGTTGAGTTTGAACTCGCTGGAATAGGACTTTCGCATCATCTGCACACCTCAGGTTTGGGCGCCATCATAGCGCCCTATTGATGTGTCCAAATTCATTAGGCCAGTTCAAGCCCGCTCCCACATTTGGATCTCCACAAATCTTATCGACCGCCGCTGCGCTCGGCATTACGGATCGAAACCTGCGTATTCAGCGTCCAGAAGTCATACAGCACGCCGATCAGGAATAACCCACCGGTCAGCAAGTAAACGATCCCGCTGATCCATTTGCCCTGATACATGCGGTGCAACCCGAAAACACCCAGGAACGCCAACAGAATCCAGGCCACGTTGTATTCAATCGGCCCGGCCGTAAATCGCAGGTCCGCTTCCCGGTCCATCGCCGGGATCAGGAACAAGTCGATCAGCCAGCCAATCCCGAACAAACCAAAGGTGAAAAACCAGATCGTCCCGGTCACCGGCTTGCCGTAATAAAAGCGGTGAGCACCGGTAAAACCGAAAATCCAGAGCAGGTAACCGATCACCTTGCTGTGGGTGTCTTGTTGCGAAACATCCTGTCGATAGGTGTTCATGGAGTACCTCTTTCGCCTCGATAGATAAATTTTTTCATTTTCTTTGTGACTTTTTTACGGGCGCCCGACGCACGGCAAATGGTATCTTCCTTCCCGCAAAGCCTTATGCCACCTGACCTGAGTCGGACAATAGCGACAATTCGTCGCGTTTTTCCTGAATTTGACCCCAGGGTTCAGTCGACAAACGGCCTTAGAACGACACAAAAAGCTGTTATAAAGTTGCGCGCAAACCTAAAAGAGCCACGCCTAATGCGACCATTTTTCAAGACATGGCTAACCATTTGCCTATTAATGCCACTGGCCGCCCACGCCACCAATCGTGAGCAACGACTTCCAAACGTTAACGGTTTCACCCCTAAAGTTCACGCCACCACCAGCTCCGCCAAATCGGTAAAGCTGACCGTGAAGCGCCCGACTCAACTGAGCAAGGCCAACGGTAAGGCAGTTCCAGGGTTGATGGCCGTCAACACCAAGCAAAGCAGCAACGTCCTCAGCCGCGCCGTCAACGTGCTCGGTACTCCTTATCGTTGGGGCGGCAGCAGCCCAAGTAAAGGGTTCGACTGCAGCGGTTTGGTGAAATATGCGTTTAACGACGTAAAAGCCGTGGATTTGCCGCGCACTTCCAACGCCATGGCCGCCGGCCACGGGCAAAAGGTTGAGCGCAAGGATTTGAAACCGGGCGACCTGCTATTCTTCAAACTGAAGAGCCGCCAGGTGAACCACGTTGCCATTTACCTGGGCAACGACCGCTTTATCCACGCACCGCGTCGTGGCAAGTCCGTGAGCATCGATACCCTGAAGAAGCCGTTCTGGGACAAGAACTACGTGATTGCCAAGCGTGTCCTGCCTAAAGAGCAGAACAATCTGCGGATTGTGCAGCGCTGATATCAGGCTGATGTGGGAGCGGGCTTGTGTGGGAGCGGGCTTGCTCGCGAATGCGGAGTGTCAGTCGATACATGCTTGACTGATACACCGCATTCGCGAGCAAGCCCGCTCCCACATTAGTTTTTCATCGCCCACGCGATCTTAAATATCCCCTGGCACCCTCGCCTTCTCCCGCGCATGCTCCCGGCTGATCAGCCCCTGGCTGACCAACGCCTTCAAACTCATGTCCAGCGTCGTCATCCCCAACGCCCCACCCGTCTGGATCGCCGAATACATCTGCGCCACCTTGTCCTCGCGGATCAAGTTACGAATTGCCGGCGTGCCGAGCATGATTTCGTGAGCCGCCACCCTCCCGCCTCCGACTTTCTTCACCAGCACCTGGGACACCACCGCCTGCAATGACTCCGAGAGCATCGAGCGGACCATGGCCTTTTCCCCCGCAGGAAACACATCCACCACTCGATCCACGGTTTTAGCCGCCGACGTGGTGTGCAATGTGCCGAACACCAGATGCCCGGTTTCCGCCGCCGTCAGTGCGAGCCGAATGGTTTCCAGGTCCCGCAACTCGCCCACCAGGATCACATCCGGGTCCTCCCGCAATGCCGAACGCAGGGCGGCCGAGAAACTGTGGGTGTCGCGATGCACCTGCCGCTGGTTGATCAGGGCGTTTTTCGGTTGATGGATGAACTCGATCGGGTCTTCAAGGGTGAGGATGTGCTGGCGGCGATGGGTGTTGAGGTAATCGATCATCGCCGCCAGGGTCGTGGACTTGCCGGAACCGGTCGGCCCGGTGACCAGTACCAACCCTCGGGGGAGGTCTGCGATGCGCCGGAATACCTCGCCCAACCCCAGGCTTTCAAGGCTCTGCACCGCCGAGGGGATGGTGCGAAACACCGCGCCCATGCCCCGATGCTGCTGGAACACATTTACCCGAAACCGCGCCACCTCGGGCAACTCGAAGGCAAAATCCGTTTCAAGAGATGTTTCGAAATCCTTTTGCTGATGATTGTTCAGCAAAGGGCTGAGTAACTCCGCCACTTGCGTAGGGAGCAGCACCGGCCAATCGAGGGGCCAGACCTCGCCATCAACTCGCAGCATCGGCGCCAACCCGGCCGACAAATGCAGGTCCGAGGCCCCCAGGCGCACGCCGGCAGCCAGCAGTTCAGTGATATCCATAGGGCTTTCCATTTCCAGTAGAATGCCGCGGACTCCATATCCACGGGCGCAACTTGAATGTCGACCATAGCAGACAACATCAGCCTGGTTTCCGAGCGGATCCGAGCCGCGGCCCAAGCCTCGCAGCGCGACGCGGACAGCGTGCACCTGCTGGCCGTGAGCAAGACCAAACCCGCACAAGCCATACGCGAGGCCTATGCCGCCGGGATGCGTGAGTTTGGCGAGAACTATCTGCAGGAAGCCCTGGGCAAACAGGCCGAATTAACCGACCTGCCCTTGAGTTGGCACTTCATCGGCCCCATTCAATCGAACAAGACTCGTGCGATCGCCGAGAACTTCGCTTGGGTGCATTCCGTGGACCGCCTGAAAATCGCACAACGCCTGTCCGAGCAACGCCCGGCTGACCTGCCGCCGCTGAATATCTGCATTCAGGTCAACGTCAGTGGCGAAGCCAGCAAGTCCGGCTGTACACCCGCCGACCTGCCCGCCCTGGCCGAAGCCATCAGCGCCCTGCCGCGCCTTAAGCTGCGCGGGTTGATGGCGATCCCCGAGCCAACCGACGACCGCGCAGAACAGGACGCAGCCTTCGCGACAGTACGCGACCTGCAAGCGAGCCTGAACCTGGGTCTCGACACACTTTCCATGGGCATGAGCCACGACCTTGAGTCGGCCATTGCCCAAGGGGCCACCTGGGTGCGGATCGGTACCGCGCTGTTTGGTGCCCGCGACTACGGCCAGCCGTGAAATGGCTGACTTCCATCTGAGTAAGGACCTGTCATGAGCAACACGCGTATTGCCTTTATCGGCGCCGGTAACATGGCGGCCAGCCTGATCGGCGGCCTGCGGGCCAAGGGCCTGGAAGCACAGCAGATTCGCGCCAGCGACCCGGGCGCCGATACTCGCTCCCGCGTCAGCGCCGAGCACGGCATCGACACCTTCGCCGACAACGCAGAAGCGATTGAAGGCGTTGACGTGGTGGTGCTGGCGGTCAAGCCACAAGCCATGAAAGCCGTGTGCGAAAGCCTGCGCCCAAGCCTCAAACCCCATCAACTGGTGGTGTCCATCGCCGCCGGCATCACTTGCGCCAGCATGACCCACTGGCTCGGCGCCCAGCCAATTGTACGTTGCATGCCCAACACCCCGGCGCTGCTGCGCAAGGGCGTGAGCGGCTTGTACGCCACGTCCGAAGTCACTGCCCAACAGCGTGATCAGGCACAAGAGCTGCTGTCCGCCGTGGGTATTGCCGTGTGGCTGGAACACGAGCAGCAACTGGACGCCGTCACCGCCGTGTCCGGCAGCGGCCCGGCGTATTTCTTCCTGCTGATCGAGGCCATGACCGCCGCTGGCGTGAAACTCGGCCTGCCACAGGAAGTCGCCGAGCAATTGGCCGAGCAAACCGCACTGGGCGCCGCGCAGATGGCCGTGACCAGTGATGTCGACGCCGCCGAACTGCGCCGTCGCGTGACCTCGCCGGGCGGAACTACCCAAGCGGCAATCGAATCGTTCCAGGCCGGGGGCTTTGAAGCCCTGGTGGAAAAAGCACTGGGTGCCGCAGCACATCGTTCGGCTGAAATGGCCGAGCAGCTGGGCAAATAGTCGTCCCCCACATAGGAATTAAACATGCTCGGAATCAATGACGCTGCCATTTTCATCATCCAGACCCTGGGCAGCCTGTACCTGCTGATCGTGCTGATGCGTTTTATCCTGCAACTGGTGCGGGCGAACTTCTACAACCCGCTGTGCCAGTTCGTGGTGAAGGCCACGCAGCCGCTGCTCAAGCCACTGCGCCGGGTGATCCCGAGCATGTTCGGCCTGGACATGTCCTCGCTGGTGTTGGCGCTGCTGCTGCAGATCCTGCTGTTCGCGGTCATCCTGCTGCTCAACGGCTACCAGGCCACCACGCTGCTGTTGCTGCCGTGGGCCTTGATCGGGATTTTCTCGCTGTTTTTGAAGATCATTTTCTGGTCGATGATCATCAGCGTGATCCTCTCGTGGGTCGCTCCCGGCAGCCGCAGCCCTGGCGCAGAGCTGGTGGGGCAGATCACTGAACCGGTGCTGGCGCCGTTCCGCCGCCTGATACCGAACCTGGGTGGCCTGGATATCTCGCCGATCTTCGCGTTTATCGCGATTCAACTGCTGCAAAGCTGGGTGATTCCGCGCCTGGCTTTCTACGCATTCATGCCCAAAGAACTGTTCGGTCTGATCTGACAACAATGTGGCGAGGGAGCTTGCTCCCGCTGGGCTGCGCAGCAGCCCCAAAAARGCCGACCGCGTTGCATCTGCAAAATCGCGGCAGCCGGACTGGGACCGCTTCGCGCTCCAGCGGGAGCAAGCTCCCTCGCCACAAAAAGCCTTAAAAACACCAGCAGCAGGCCTTTGCTTGCCGCTGGGTGCAGCGGTCTTTAGACTTACGCCTCATTTAAACGAGAGCAGGGTCGATGCCAGCTGCCTTCCCCCCCGATTCTGTTGGACTGGTCGTGCCCCAAGTGGCGCACTTCAGCGAACCTCTGGCCCTGGCCTGCGGCCGTTCGCTGCCCGCCTACGACCTGATCTATGAAACCTACGGCCAACTGAACGCCACGGGCAGCAATGCCGTGCTGATCTGCCACGCCCTGTCCGGCCATCACCACGCTGCGGGTTACCACAGCATGGACGAGCGCAAGCCCGGCTGGTGGGACAGCTGCATCGGCCCCGGCAAACCGATCGACACCAACACGTTCTTCGTAGTCAGCCTGAACAACCTCGGCGGCTGCAACGGTTCCACTGGCCCCAGCAGCCTCAACCCGGAAACCGGCAAGCCGTTTGGCGCCGATTTCCCGGTATTGACCGTGGAAGACTGGGTGCACAGCCAGGCGCGCCTGGCCGACGTACTGGGCATCGCCCAATGGGCCGCGGTAATCGGCGGCAGCCTGGGCGGCATGCAGGCCCTGCAATGGACCATCACCTACCCGGACCGCGTGCGCCACTGCCTGGCCATCGCTTCGGCCCCCAAGCTGTCGGCGCAGAACATCGCCTTCAACGAAGTGGCGCGCCAGGCGATCCTCACCGACCCGGAGTTCCACGGCGGTTCGTTCCAGGAAGCCGGCGTGATCCCCAAGCGCGGGCTGATGCTCGCGCGCATGGTCGGGCACATCACTTACCTGTCGGATGACTCCATGGGCGAGAAATTCGGCCGTGGTCTCAAGAGCGAGAAGCTCAACTACGACTTCCACAGCGTCGAGTTCCAGGTCGAGAGCTATCTGCGTTATCAGGGTGAGGAGTTCTCCGGGCGTTTCGACGCCAACACCTACCTGCTGATGACCAAGGCCCTGGACTACTTCGACCCGGCGGCGAACTTCGACGATGACCTGGCGCGGACCTTCGAGGCGGCCACCGCCAAGTTCTGCGTGATGTCGTTCACCACCGACTGGCGCTTCTCCCCGGCCCGCTCGCGGGAATTGGTGGATGCGCTCATGGCCGCGAAGAAAGACGTCTGCTACCTGGAGATCGACGCACCGCAAGGCCACGATGCCTTCCTGATCCCGATCCCGCGTTACTTGCAGGCCTTTAGCAACTACATGAACCGAATTGCGCTTATATGAATTGCTTACGCTTTGGGAGAACGCCATGAGAGCCGACCTGGAAATCATCCAAGACTGGATCCCCGCCGGCAGCCGCGTGCTCGACCTCGGTTGCGGCGATGGCGAACTGCTGAGCTGGCTGCGCGACAACAAGCAAGTCACCGGCTACGGCCTGGAAAACGACCCGGACAACATCGCCCAGTGCGTGGCCAAGGGCATCAACGTGATCGAGCAGGACCTGGACAAGGGCCTCGGCAACTTTGCCAGCAACAGCTTCGACATCGTGGTCATGACCCAGGCGCTGCAAGCCGTGCACTACCCGGACCGGATCCTCGACGAAATGTTGCGCGTCGGCCGCCAGTGCATCATCACCTTCCCCAATTTCGGCCACTGGCGCTGCCGCTGGTACCTGGCCACCAAGGGCCGCATGCCGGTGTCGGATTTCCTGCCCTACACCTGGTACAACACGCCCAACATCCACTTCTGCACCTTCGAAGACTTCGAAGCCCTGTGCAGCGAGCGCGAAGCCAAAGTCATCAACCGTCTTGCCGTCGATCAACAGCACCGTCACGGCTGGGCGAGTAAGCTATGGCCCAACCTGCTGGGTGAGATCGGGATCTACCGGGTCAGCAGCCCGGGCCTGACGGACCACCAGATTGCCGTCTAACCATTTTCAAGGAGGACGAACATGAGTCGTTTGGCTACTTTTTTACTCACCGCGTGCCTGAGCGTCAGCGCTATGGCGGCGGATGTTATCGACGGTAATCGCCAGAAAGAATTCGGCGATATCACGGTGCACTACAACACCCTGACCACCAGTTTCCTGACACCGGAAATGGCCCAGGAAGCCGGGATCGTACGCAGCAAAGAGCTGGGCATGATCAATGTATTCGTGAACAAGGGCGTCGAATCGATAGACGCCACCGTCACCGGCACGATCAAAGACCTGGGCGGCAAGAGCGAGATGCTGACGTTCAAGAAAATCACCCAGAAAGGTTCTACGCTTTACGTCGCCCAGTACCCGGTGCCGCAGCAGGAAACCAAGATTTTCACCATCAACGTTGAAACCGGTGGCAAAGCCCACGGTTTCAGTTTCAACCAGGAACTGTTTCCGGCCGAATGATGAACCTCACACAACTCGTACTCGCCAGCCATAACGCCGGCAAGCTCAAAGAACTCCAGGCCATGCTCGGCGACTCGGTGCAATTGCGCTCGATTGGCGAGTTCAGCCAGGTAGAGCCGGAAGAGACCGGCCTGTCGTTCGTCGAGAATGCCATCCTCAAGGCCCGCAATGCCGCGCGCATTTCCGGCCTGCCGGCACTGGCCGATGATTCGGGCTTGGCCGTGGATTTCCTCGGTGGTGCCCCGGGCATCTACTCGGCGCGTTATGCCGACGGCAAAGGCGACGCGGCCAACAACGCCAAGCTGCTCGACGCCCTCAAGGACGTGCCCGACGCGATGCGCGGCGCACAGTTCGTCTGCGTACTGGCCCTGGTGCGTCACGCCGATGATCCATTGCCGATCCTCTGTGAAGGCCTTTGGCACGGGCGCATCCTGCACGCGGCCAGCGGCGAGCACGGCTTTGGCTACGACCCGCTGTTCTGGGTACCGGAACGCAATGTCTCCAGCGCCGAACTGAGCCCAGCCGACAAGAACCAGATCAGCCACCGCGCCCGCGCAATGGATTTGCTGCGCCAGCGTCTGGGCCTGAAATGACTCAGAACACCTCTGCGCAGCCGCTGATCCTCGGTGGCGCGCAAACACCTCGGGCGGCCTTGCCTCACCTGCCGCCCCTGGCGCTGTACATCCACATCCCGTGGTGCGTGCGCAAATGCCCTTACTGCGACTTCAACTCCCACACCGCCAGCAAGGTGCTGCCGGAAGAAGAGTACGTCGACGCATTGCTGGCCGACCTCGATCAGGACCTGCATGCGGTGTATGGCCGCGAGCTGAGTTCGATCTTTTTCGGCGGCGGCACCCCGAGCCTGTTCAGCGCCGCTGCGCTGGGCCGGTTGCTCAAGGGCGTAGAAGCGCGCATCCCGTTTGCCAGCGACATCGAGATCACCCTGGAAGCCAACCCCGGCACCTTCGAGCAAGAGAAGTTCGTGGCGTACCGCAAGCTGGGGATCAATCGGCTGTCGATTGGTATCCAGAGTTTCCAGCAGGAAAAACTCGAAGCCCTGGGCCGCATCCACAACGGTGACGAAGCGGTACGTGCCGCCGGCATGGCGCGCCAGGCCGGGTTCGACAACTTCAACCTGGACTTGATGCACGGCTTGCCCGATCAGTCCCTGGACGACGCCCTGAGCGACCTGCGCCAGGCCATTGCCCTCAAGCCCACGCATCTGTCCTGGTATCAACTGACCCTGGAACCCAACACCGTATTCTGGAACCAGCCGCCCGTGCTGCCGGAAGACGACACCCTGTGGGACATTCAGGAAGCCGGCCAGGCGTTGCTCGCCGAACACGGTTACGCCCAGTACGAAGTATCGGCCTACGCCCAACCGGGCCGGCCGGCGCGGCATAACCTGAACTACTGGAGCTTTGGCGACTTTATCGGCATCGGTGCCGGTGCCCACGGCAAGCTCAGCCATCCGGACGGGCGCATCGTGCGCACCTGGAAAACCCGGGCGCCGAAGGACTACCTCAACCCGGCGAAAAACTACCAGGCCGGCGCGAAAGAACTGACCAACGAAGAGTTACCGTTCGAGTTCCTGATGAACGCCCTGCGCCTCACCGACGGCGTCGAAGCCAGGCTTTACGCCGAGCGCACCGGCCTTGAGCTGGCGAGCCTCGATGAAGCCCGCACGGATGCAGAACAAAGTGGCTTAATGCAGGTCGAACCGTCACGCCTGGCGGCCACCGACCGCGGGCAACTCTTTCTCAATGACCTGCTGCAGAAGTTTTTGAGCTGATTGCTCTTAAGGAAATCGAATGGATCTGGTACTCGACCTGCTCGCCACCGTATCCCGCTGGAGCCGTAGCAACCTGTCGGAAATCTCCCTGGCGTTGGTAGGCTGCCTGCTGGTGCTGTTTGGCGCCGACATCAAGGGCTGGGTCGAAGCACGACTGGGCAGCATCGCGGGCGCGCTGCGCGTGCCGCTGATGGCACTGGTGTGCATGATCGGCAGCGGCGCGGCACTGATCTACGCCACACCGTGGATTGTTCGGGGCTTAAGCCAGTTCAACAACTACAGCCTGGCACCGGTGTTGTTGGTGGTGCTGGTGTTGATTGGGGTGGTGGCGGATCGCCGCTGACCCAAGGAACGACACAAGCCACTGTAGGAGCGAGCTTGCTCGCGAAGAACGTCAACGATAACGCAGCGCTATCAGGTAGCACGCGTCGCCTGTTGTTTTTTCGCGAGCAAGCTCGCTCCTACAGTGAGTTGCATTTCAAGGTTGTGGCGAGTTACGCCAGCTTCTCGAACTTCAAATCCCAAACCCCATGCCCGAGTCGCTCGCCGCGACGTTCAAACTTGGTGATCGGCCGTTCGGCCGGGCGCGGGACGCATTTGCCGTCTTCCGCCAGGTTGCGGTAGCCAGGGGCGACGTTCATCACTTCCAGCATGTATTCGGCATACGGTTCCCAGTCGGTGGCCATGTGCAGGATGCCGCCCACTTTCAGCTTGCTGCGCACCAGTTCCGCGAAGGAAGCCTGGACGATACGGCGCTTGTGGTGACGGCTCTTGTGCCATGGGTCCGGGAAGAACAGCATCAGGCGGTCAAGACTGTTGTCGGCGATGCAGCGGTTGAGCACTTCGATCGCGTCGCAGTCGTAGACCCGCAGGTTGGTCAGGCCCTGAGTCAGCACGCCGTTCAGCAGCGCGCCAACACCCGGACGGTGTACTTCAACCCCGATAAAATCCTGCTCCGGCGAAGCCGCAGCCATTTCCAGCAGGGAATGGCCCATGCCGAAGCCGATTTCCAGGGAACGTGGCGCCGAGCGGCCGAACACCTGGTCGTAATCCACCGGTGCGTCTACCAGCGGCAGGACGAACAGCGGCGTGCCCTGCTCCAGGCCTTTTTGCTGGCCTTCGGTCATGCGACCGGCGCGCATCACAAAACTCTTGATGCGGCGGTGCTTGGACTCGTCGCCTTCTTCCAGGGTGTTCGGCGTTTCGTTTGATTCAGTCATCAATGGCTCTTACTTGATCAGACCATCCAGCGGCGAGGAGGCGCTGGCGTAAAGTTTTTTCGGCATGCGCCCGGCGAGGTACGCCAGGCGGCCGGCGACGATCGCGTGTTGCATGGCTTCAGCCATCATGATCGGTTGCTGCGCATGGGCGATGGCCGAGTTCATCAGCACCGCATCGCAACCCAGTTCCATGGCGATGGTGGCGTCGGAGGCAGTACCCACGCCCGCATCCACCAGCACCGGGATCTTGGCTTCTTCAAGGATGATCTGCAGGTTGTACGGATTGCAGATGCCCAGGCCGGAACCGATCAGACCAGCCAGCGGCATCACGGCGATGCAGCCGATTTCGGCCAGTTGGCGGGCGATGATCGGGTCATCGCTGGTGTAGACCATCACGTCGAAGCCTTCCTTGACAAGGGTTTCGGCGGCCTTGAGGGTTTCGATCACGTTGGGGAACAGGGTTTTCTGGTCGGCCAGC
Organism: Pseudomonas sp. ATCC PTA-122608; assembly: GCF_001952855.1. Classification (GTDB taxonomy): domain Bacteria; phylum Pseudomonadota; class Gammaproteobacteria; order Pseudomonadales; family Pseudomonadaceae; genus Aquipseudomonas. The sequence continues at coordinate 10,945 of NZ_LPNO01000001.1, forward strand.
ACTTCCAGCTTCACCAGGTTGTGGCCGTCGAGCAACTCACGGGCCAGGCGGCAGGTGCGCACGGCTTCGATGGCGTCGTAGCAACCGGCGGTGTTCGGCAAGAAGGTGTAGCGATCCGGCGACAGCACTTCGAGCAGGTTCGGCTCGCCCTCGATCTGGCCGAGGTTGGTGCGGCGCACGGCGAAAGTAACGATCTCGGCACCCGAGGCTTCGATGGCCAGGCGGGTTTCTTCCATGTCGCGGTACTTGCCGGTACCGACCAGCAAACGGGACTGGTAGGTACGACCGGCCAGGACAAAAGGCTTGTCGCTACGAACGATGCTCATGGGAAATCCTCGAGTTGGGGTGAGGTTCTGCAGAATGCGGTTTGGCGCTCTTGAGCGCCGGGCGGCTAGCCGCCGCCGATGGCGTGGACCACTTCGACCTGGTCACCTTCGGTGAGCGCGGTCTCGGCGTGCTGGCTACGCGGGACGATATCCTGGTTGAGCTCCACTGCGACGCGACGCCCGGTCAAATCCAGACGGGTCAGCAGGGCCGAAACGGTTTCACCGTCGGGCAGTTCAAAGGGTTCGCCGTTCAACTGAATGCGCATGCCACGGGCCGCCATCGTTTTTAGGGGCCAGCATTCTAGCGTGATCGGCGCTGATGACCCAAGCCCTCCGGTCAGCAACCTATGACAGGCTTCAAGCGGCTTGAAGGCGCCAGGCCGCGAGTCCCAGGAAAAACCAGCCCAGCAGGAACGCAAGGCCACCGAACGGGGTGATGATGCCGAGCTTGCTGATGCCGGTCATGGTCAGCACATACAGGCTGCCGGAGAACAGCAGAATGCCCACGGCAAAGGACACGCCCGCCCACGTCACCAGTCGACCGGGAATGTGCACCGCCAGCAATGCCACGCCGAACAGCGCCAGGGTGTGCACCAGTTGGTAGGTCACGCCGGTGTGGAAAATCGCCAGGTATTCGGCGCTCAGGCGGTTTTTCAGGCCGTGGGCGGCAAACGCGCCCAAGGCAACGCCGGTGAAACCGAAAAAGGCAGCCAGCATCAGAAAGCCACGCAACATGAGGAACTCCAGTCAGACTCAGTGGACAGGGTCTGTATAATGGCCCGCTCAACGGGTTCGGCCAAGCCATCTCTATGCTGCATCTTCTCTTCAAGCGTGTTCTCAAAGCCCTCAAGTGGTTTGCCATCGGCAGTGTGCTGCTGGTGCTGCTGTTCCGTTTCGTGCCGCCTCCGGGCACCGCGTTGATGGTTGAGCGCAAGGTCGAGTCCTGGGTCGACGGCGAGCCGATTGACGTACAGCGCACGTGGGTGCCGTGGGATCAGATCTCCGACGAGCTTAAAGTGGCGGTGATGGCGGGTGAAGACCAGCGCTTCCCGCAGCATTGGGGCTTTGATTTTGGCGCGATCCAGGCGGCATTGCTGCATAACGAGCGCGGCGGTTCGATTCGTGGCGCCAGTACGTTGAGCCAGCAGGTGTCGAAGAACCTGTTTTTGTGGACCGGCCGCAGCTATTTCCGCAAGGGCCTGGAAGCCTGGTTTACCGGGCTGATCGAGATTTTATGGCCCAAGCAGCGGATTCTTGAGGTGTACCTCAACAGCGTGGAGTGGGATGAAGGCGTGTTCGGCGCAGAAGCGGCGGCGCGGCATCATTTTGGGGTGAGTGCCAAGGCGCTGACCCGCCAGCAGGCCAGCTATCTGGCTGCGGTGCTGCCTAACCCGCGGGTGTGGAGTGCCAGTCATCCAACGTCATATGTGGCGCGACGGGCTGCCTGGATTCGGCAGCAGATGAGCCAGTTGGGTGGCGACAGCTATTTGAATGAGCTTAACAACTCGCGCAAGGCACCTTGGGCTGACTGACACCCCATAAAACAAAAGTGGGAGCGGGCTTGCTCGCGAAGGCGGTGTGCCAGTCAATATCTTAGGTGACTGATCCACCGCCTTCGCGAGCAAGCCCGCTCCCACATTTCGATCGCGCTGTCCTGGCTGCCTGTGTCAGGCGGCGATCGACAGTTTCAGCTTGTTCATCGCACTCTTCTCGAGCTGACGAATCCGCTCAGCCGACACGTTGTACTTCTGCGCCAGGTCGTGCAGCGTGGCTTTTTCTTCTGCCAGCCAGCGCTGGTAGAGGATGTCACGGCTGCGGTCGTCCAGCACTTCCAGTGCTTCATGCAGGTTGTGATTGGAGTTGTCGCTCCAGTCAGCATCTTCCAGTTGACGCGCCGGGTCGTACCGGTGGTCTTCCAGGTAGTTGGCCGGCGATTGGAAGGCGCTGTCGTCGTCCGCTTCGGCGGCCGGGTCGAAGGCCATGTCATGGCCGGTCAGGCGACTTTCCATCTCGCGCACTTCACGTGGCTCAACGCCGAGGCTTTCGGCCACGCGATGCACTTCTTCGTTGTTCAGCCACGCCAGGCGTTTCTTCTGGCTGCGCAGGTTGAAGAACAGTTTGCGCTGGGCCTTGGTGGTCGCGACTTTCACGATGCGCCAGTTGCGCAGGATGAATTCGTGAATTTCCGCCTTGATCCAGTGCACAGCAAACGACACCAGGCGCACACCCATTTCCGGGTTGAAGCGCTTTACAGCTTTCATCAGGCCAACGTTGCCTTCCTGAATCAGGTCAGCCTGGGCCAAGCCGTAGCCGGAATAACTACGGGCGATATGTACGACAAAACGCAGGTGGGCGAGCACCATCTGCCGAGCCGCCCCCAAATCCTGCTCATAGTAGAGACTCTCGGCCAGTTCACGCTCCTGCTCGGGCGTCAGCAATGGAATGCTGTTGACCGTGTGCACATAGGCCTCCAGGTTCGCACCCGGGACCAGAGCATAAGCAGGTTGCAAAGAAGTGGTCATACGAAAAAACCTCCGACTCACATAACTCGTGCAGTTCAGCACTGCGAAAATTGACCGGGAACCGTAGGACAAGTTCCCTAAACCACTGATACGGTCAATACAAACGAAACCACATTACCCTGACATTAACTACTTCGGTGCCAGCTCACGTAAATGCCGTGCGACCGCAATCCACGCACCGATATACCCCAAGAGCACTGCCCCAAGCAACAATGACAGACCGTCGGCTGCCGGCACGCCGGCCAAGGCAAAATCACTGCCGTACAGGCCGGCAAGCCCCACCACCGCGTCGTTCAGCCAATCAAGGCCAAAAGCCAGTACACCCCAGGACAAAATCCCGGCACCAAAGCCATAAAGCGCGCCCATGTAAAGAAAAGGCCGACGCACATAGCTGTCCGTGCCGCCGACAAGTTTAATCACTTCTATCTCGGTGCGGCGGTTTTCAATATGAAGACGAATGGTATTGCCTATCACCAAAAGTAATGCAGAAACCAGCAACACCGTCAGGCCGAACACAAACCGGTCGCCCAGCTTGAGAATTGCCGCCAACCGCTCTACCCAGACTAGATCAAGTTGTGCCTGCTGAACCTTCGGCATCTCTGCGAGTTTTTGTCGCAGGGCTTCCAGGGTCGTCTTGTCCACTTCGTTCGGCGTTACCAGCACCACGCCTGGCAGCGGGTTCTGCGGCAACTCCTTGAGCGCCTCACCCAGGCCGGACTGTTGCTGGAACTCTTCCAGGGCTTGGTCGCGGCTGATGTATTCAGCCTCGGCCACACCTGGAAGCTCTTTGATCTCGTCGCGCAGGGACTCGCCGTCTTTGGCGCTGGCGTCCAGGTTCAGGTACAGGGAAATCTGCGCCGCCCGCTGCCACGAGCCGCCAAGGCGCTCGACATTATTGAGCAGCAGCGACAACCCCATCGGCAGGCTCAAGGCCACGGCCATCACCAGGCAGGTAAAGAAGCTGCCGATCGGCTGTTTGCCCAGGCGGCGCAGGCTGTCTACCAGGCTGGCACGGTGACTTTCGATCCAGGCATGCACCAGGGTGCCGAAGTCCGGGCCATCGTCTTCGTCGCGTTTTTTCTTCTGAGGCTGCGGGTCGGCCGCTTTTGGCGCGACGCGCTCGGAAACCTTAGGGCTGCGTGTAGCACTCATACCCCAGCCTCCCCGTCGCCAATCAGGCGGCCGCGCTGCAGGGTCAACATGCGGTGACGCATGCGGGCGATCAACGCCAGGTCGTGACTGGCGATCAGCACGCTGGTGCCCAGGCGGTTGATGTCTTCGAACACGCCCATGATTTCTGCAGCCAGGCGCGGGTCGAGGTTACCGGTAGGTTCGTCCGCCAGCAGCAAGGCCGGGCGATGGACGATGGCGCGGGCGATGCCGACGCGCTGTTGCTGGCCGGTGGACAGGTCGCCCGGATACAGGTCGGTCTTGTCGGAGAGCGCGACGCGCTCCAGTGCCGAATCCACGCGCTTGATGATTTCGGCCTTGGACAGCCCGAGAATCTGCAATGGCAAGGCGATGTTGTTGAACACCGTGCGGTCGAACAGCAACTGGTGATTCTGGAACACCACGCCGATCTGCCGGCGCAGGAATGGAATCTGTGCGTTGCTGATGGTGGCCAGGTCCTGGCCCGCCAGCAGCAGTTTGCCGGTGGTTGGGCGCTCCATGGCCAGCAGCAGGCGCAGCAAGGTACTTTTACCGGCACCCGAATGGCCGGTCACAAACAAGAATTCGCCGCGACGCACCCGGAAACTCAGCTCATGCAAGCCGACATGCCCGTTGGCGTAGCGTTTACCGACCTGTTCGAAACGAATCATGAACGCTCCCGCTCGGCAAACAGTGCCTGTACAAAGGGTTCGGCTTCAAAAGTGCGCAGGTCGTCGATGCCTTCACCGACGCCGATATAACGAATCGGCAACCCGAACTGCTTGGCCAGGGCGAAGATCACGCCGCCTTTGGCCGTGCCGTCGAGCTTAGTCAATGCCAGGCCGGTCAGTTGGACCGTCTGGTGGAATTGTTTGGCCTGGCTGATAGCGTTCTGACCAGTACCGGCGTCCAGCACCAGCAACACCTCGTGGGGCGCGTCGGCGTCGAGCTTGCCGATCACGCGGCGAACTTTCTTCAACTCTTCCATCAGGTTGTCTTTGGTATGCAGGCGACCGGCGGTATCGGCGATCAGCACGTCAATGTTGCGGGCCTTGGCAGCCTGCACCGCATCGAAGATCACTGAAGCCGAATCGGCGCCGGTGTGCTGGGCGATGACCGGGATCTTGTTGCGCTCGCCCCAGACCTGCAGTTGCTCCACGGCAGCAGCACGGAAGGTGTCACCGGCGGCCAGCATGACTTTCTTGCCTTCCAGTTGCAGCTTCTTGGCCAGCTTGCCGATGGTGGTGGTCTTGCCGGCGCCGTTGACGCCGACCACCAGGATCACAAACGGCTTGTTCTGCGTATTGATCACCAGCGGTGCTTCCACCGGCTTGAGCATGGCCGCCAGCTCGGCCTGCAGCGACTTGTAAAGTGCATCGGCGTCGGTCAACTGCTTGCGCGCGACCTTCTGGGTCAGGCTCTGGATGATCACGGCGGTGGCTTCAACGCCCACGTCGGCAGTCAGCAGGCGGGTTTCGATGTCTTCCAGCAGCTCGTCATCGATGGTCTTTTTGCCGAGGAACAGGCTGGCCATGCCTTCGCCGATACTGGCGCTGGTCTTGCTCAGGCCTTGCTTGAGGCGGGCAAAGAAGCCGGTCTTGCTGGTTTCGGTGGGAGCGGCAGGTGCTTCGACTTCGATGACAGCAGGAGCGGCAACCACCACAGGAGCCGGTACTGGCTCGACCACCACCGGCGCCGCTGGCGCCTCGACTATGACCTGCGGCGGCTCGACAACCACAGGAATCGGCGGTGCAACATGCTCGGCCTGCACGTCCTCGACCAGCGCCACCGGCTCTTCAGCCACCGGCAACTCCGGCCATGGCGTGTGCTCGGGTTCAGGCTCGGGCTCAGGCTCTACCTCGGCTACCGGCTGCAACACCGGCTCAGCCATCGGCAACACCACCGGGGCCGGGATTTCGGCAACCGGTTCGGCTTCTACTGGGGATTCAGGGATCGGTTCTGCTTGAACCTGCGGCTGTTCGACGACGGTTTCCTGCGGCTTTTTGCGCAGCCATCCGAACAGGCCTTTTTTCTCGCCAGCCGCAGCTGGGGTCTTCTTGTCGTCGTTGGAACCAAACATGGAGACGGCTATCTCAAGGTAGCGACGCGCCAAGGGGCGCGTCGGTAAATAAAATTCGATGCGTAACAGACTGTTTTTTAGCCAGCTCGTTCATGCGCAACATTTTGTAAGGCCTAAATAGGGCCTCAACAAGACAGCCGTAGTGGCCGTCCCTAGGTCGGATCAGTATCCTAGCACCTCCTCGCCCGCCGACGCTAAGACCAAGCGGGCAGCTCAACAGGTTTAAAAACGAATGAATGCTCTAGCCCGCCGCGCCGCAGGCCTGCTGCTCAGCACAGTTTGTCTGCCCCTTTCAGCTTTGGCTGCCGACCCACAACCCACCCACGAATTCACCCTGGACAACGGCCTCAAGGTCATCGTGCGCGAAGACCATCGCGCGCCGGTGGTGGTTTCCCAGGTCTGGTACAAGGTTGGCTCCAGCTATGAAACCCCGGGCCAGACCGGTTTGTCCCACGCCCTGGAACACATGATGTTCAAGGGCAGCGCCAAGGTTGGCCCCGGCGAAGCCTCGCTGATCCTGCGTGACCTGGGCGCCGAAGAAAACGCCTTCACCAGTGACGACTACACCGCTTACTACCAAGTGCTGGCCCGTGACCGCCTGGGCGTTGCCTTCGAGCTGGAAGCCGACCGCATGGCCAGCCTGCGCCTGCCGGCCGACGAGTTCAGCCGCGAAATCGAGGTGATCAAGGAAGAGCGCCGAATGCGCACCGACGACAACCCGATGTCCAAGGCCTACGAGCGCTTCAAGGCCATGGCCTACCCCGCCAGCGGCTACCACACGCCGACCATCGGCTGGATGGCCGACCTGGACCGCATGAAGGTTGAAGAGCTGCGCCACTGGTACCAATCCTGGTACGTGCCGAACAACGCCACCCTGGTGGTGGTGGGCGACGTGACCCCGGATGAAGTCAAGACCCTGGCCCAACGCTACTTCGGCCCGATCCCCAAGCGCGACGTGCCACCGGCGAAAATCCCGCTGGAACTGGCCGAGCCCGGCGAACGCCTGCTGACAATGCACGTACAGACCAAACTGCCGAGCGTGATCCTTGGTTTCAACGTGCCCAGCCTCGCCACCGCTGAAGACAAGCGTTCGGTCAACGCCTTGCGCCTGATCTCGGCCCTGCTGGACGGCGGCTACAGCGCGCGCATCTCGACGCAACTGGAGCGCGGCGAAGAACTGGTGTCCGGCGGTTCGTCGAGTTACGACGCCTACACCCGCGGCGACAGCCTGTTCACCCTGACCGCTACCCCGAATCTGCAGAAGAAAAAGACCGTGGCCCAGGCTGAAGCCGGCCTGTGGCGCCTGCTGGATGAGCTGAAGGCCAAGCCACCGAGCGCAGAGGAACTGGAGCGCATCCGCGCCCAGGTCATCGCCGGTGTGGTTTACCAGCGCGATTCGATCACCAGCCAGGCCACCGCCATCGGCTCCCTGGAGACGGTGGGCCTGTCCTGGAAGCTCATGGACACTGAGCTTGCCGAACTGCAAAGCGTAACCGCCGAAGACATCCAGAAAGCTGCACGCACCTATTTCACCCGCAAACGTCTCAGCGTCGCCCATGTTTTGCCTGAGGAGACCGCTCATGAGTGAACGTAAAAACAACCGTCTGGTGCTGCCCGGTTTGATCGTGGTCACTTTGGCGGCCGCGTGCGCGGTGTATTTCCTGCGCCCGAGCGAATCCGTCGCCAGCCAGGCGCTGGAGCAGGCCAAGTCCGCCAACAAGCTGCAATCCCTGGCCGAGCTGGACGACAAGGCGCCGACCAACCGCAAGCTCGACGTGCAAACCTGGACCACCGCCGAAGGCGCCAAGGTGCTGTTCGTCGAAGCCCATGAACTGCCGATGTTCGACATGCGCATCCTGTTCGCCGCCGGCAGCAGCCAGGACGGCGACACACCGGGCCTGGCGCTGTTGACCAACGCGATGCTCAACGAAGGCGTGCCGGGCAAGGACGTCAGCCAGATTGCCGCCGGTTTCGACGGCTTGGGTGCCGATTTCAGCAATGGCGCCTACCGCGACATGGCGCTGGTTTCCCTGCGCAGCCTGAGCGCCAGCGACAAGCGTGATGCCGCCCTTTCGCTGTTTGACGACGTGATCGGCAAGCCGACCTTCCCCGCCGACTCCCTGGCGCGGATCAAAAACCAGCTGCTGGCCGGCTTTGAATACCAGAAGCAGAACCCCGGCAAACTGGCGAGCATCGAGCTGTTCAAGCAACTCTATGGCGACCACCCCTACGCCCACCCGAGCGAAGGCAACGCCGAGAGCGTGCCGAAGGTGACCCTCGCGCAGTTGAAGGACTTCCACGCCAAAGCCTACGCCGCTGGCAACGCGGTGATTTCTGTAGTCGGCGATCTGACCCGCGCCGAAGCCGAAGCCATGACCGCCAAGGTCTCCGCTTCACTGCCCAAAGGCCCGGCGCTGGCGAAGATCGCCCAACCGGTCGAACCGAAGGCGGGCACCACGCATATCGAGTTCCCGTCCAAGCAGACAACCCTGCTGCTGGCGCAACTGGGCATCGACCGTGCCGACCCGGACTACGCCGCGCTGTCCCTGGGCAACCAGATCCTCGGCGGCGGTGGCTTCGGCACCCGCTTGATGAGCGAAGTCCGCGAGAAACGTGGCCTGACCTACGGCGTATACTCCGGCTTCTCACCGATGCAGGTGCGCGGCCCGTTCATGATCAACCTGCAAACCCGCGCCGAAATGAGCGCCGGCACGCTGCGATTGGTGCAGGACGTACTCGCCGACTACCTCAAGACCGGCCCGACACAGAAAGAACTCGACGACGCCAAGCGCGAACTGGCCGGCAGCTTCCCGCTGTCCACCGCGAGCAACGCCGATATCGTCGGGCAGCTGGGCGCCATGGGTTTCTACAACTTGCCGCTGAGCTACCTGGAAGATTTCATGAAACAATCCCAGGCGCTGACCGTTGACCAGGTCAAAGCTGCTTTGAACAAACATTTGAGTGCCGACAAGCTGGTCATCGTGACCGCCGGCCCAACGATTGCGCAAAAGCCACTACCGCCCCCCACAGATAAACCCGCCGAGCAGCCGCTCGGGGTTCCGGAGCATTAATGGCCCGTCCATCACGTCCCAAAAAACCTGTCCACAACGTTCACAACGGTGTGGGCCAACTGCGCATCATCGGTGGAGAATGGGGCAGCCGTAAGCTGAGCTTCCCTGACGTCGTGGGCCTGCGCCCGACGCCCGACCGCGTGCGTGAAACCCTGTTCAACTGGCTCGCGCCGTATATCGCCGGGGCCAAGGTGCTGGACCCGTTCGCGGGCAGCGGCGCGTTGTTCCTTGAAAGCCTGTCCCGTGGCGCTGCCTTGGGCCAGGCGCTGGATGCCAGCAACGTGGCGGTTGCCAGCCTCAAGGAACACCTGGGCACCCTGCGTTGCACCACGGGGCAAGTGCAGACGGCTGATGCGCTGCGCTACCTGGAAACCCAGGAAGCCCGTGAGTTTGACGTGGTGTTTCTGGATCCGCCGTTCAACCAGAACCTGCTGCCGACCGTTTGCGCGTTGCTGGAAGAGCGTCAGTGGTTGGCACCGGATGCCTGGATCTACACTGAAAGCGAAACCGCACCGTCCACACTCGGCCTGCCAGGCACCTGGCGCCTGCACCGCGAGCAGAAATCCGGGCGGGTGTATTACGCGTTGTGGCAGCGCACGACACAACACTAACCCTGTGGCGAGGGAGCTTGCTCCCGCTGGGCTGCGCAGCAGCCCCAAAGCAGGCGACCGTGTTTCCTGAGAAATTGAGTGATCAGTTTTTGGGGCCGCTTCGCAGCCCAGCGGGAGCTTGCTCCCTTGCCACAGCAAGCTCCCTCGCCACAGGTTGCTTATCCGCTCTGCCACCTGCCGCGAGAATCATCGTGTCAAAAACGTCCGACCGCTTCACCCCCGCCTTCGGCCTCGGCAACCCGCACCTGCAAACGTTGTGGGGACCGCTGTGGCGCAAAACCACCCATATCGAACGCCAGCGCGAACGGCTGTGGCTCGCAGACGGGGACTTTCTCGACCTCGACTGGCACGGGCCCCATGACGCAACCACCCCGTTGGTGCTGGTCCTGCATGGCCTGACTGGCTCGTCCAACTCGCCTTACGTAGCCGGCCTGCAAAAAGCCCTGGCGGCTCAAGGCTGGGCCAGCGTGGCGCTCAACTGGCGTGGCTGTTCCGGCGAACCCAACCTGCTCGCCCGCAGCTACCATTCCGGCGCCAGTGAAGACCTGGCCGAAACCATCGCTCACTTGCGGGCCATGCGCCCGTTGGCGCCGCTGTATGCGGTGGGTTATTCGTTGGGCGGGAATGTGCTGCTCAAGCATCTGGGGGAAACCGGCGAAGCCTCCGGGCTGCAAGGCGCGGCAGCCGTGTCGGTGCCGTTTCGCCTGGATCAGTGCGCAGATCGCATCGGGCTGGGGTTTTCACGGGTTTACCAAAAGCATTTCATGCGCGAAATGCTGGCCTATATCCGTGTCAAACAAAGCCGTTTTCTAAAGGATGGCCACGAGGCAGGCCTGAAAACCCTGGCCGACCTGGGCTCACTGGAGAAGATGCGCACGTTCTGGGACTTTGACGGCCGCGTCACCGCGCCGCTGCACGGGTTTCTCAGCGCCGAGGACTATTACCGCCGGGCCTCAAGCCGCTATTACCTCGGGTCGATTCGCACGCCGACCCTGATCATCCAGGCCGCCGACGATCCCTTCGTGTTCGCCCACAGCCTGCCCGAGCCCAGCGAGTTGTCGGACTGCACCGAGTTCGAGTTGCTGGCCAAGGGCGGGCATGTGGGTTTTGTGGATGGCTCGCTGAAACAGCCAACTTACTACCTGGAACGACGCATCCCGAAGTGGCTGCTGACACAACGCGGATAAAAATGTGGGAGCGGGCTTGCTCGCGAAGGCGGAGTGTCAGCCAAAACATCTGTGCCTGATACACCGCCTTCGCGAGCAAGCCCGCTCCCACACTTTGGATCAGACCGTGTCAGATAGACCTCAGTCGCCTGTCGCAACTTCCCGCTTTGGATCAGTGATCCACTCGCTCCACGACCCCGCGTACAACTTGCCCAACGGGTAACCCGCCAGACACAACGCAAACAGGTTGTGGCAAGCCGTCACACCCGAACCGCAGTAAGCCACCAGGTCATCCGGCGAGCGATCTTGCAGCTTGGCGGCAAAACGTTGCTTGAGCTGGTCCGCCGGCAGAAAACGGCCGTCGCTGCCCAGGTTTTCATTGAACGCCGCACATTGCGCACCGGGAATATGCCCGGCAACCGGATCGATCGGCTCCACTTCACCGCGAAAGCGCGGCTGGGCGCGGGCGTCGATCAGGGTCAGGCCGGGTTGGCCGAGGCGTTTTTGCAGGTGTTCGGCATCCAGTTGCAGGTGGTTGTCCGGCGAGCCGCTGAAGGTCCCGGGCTCAATCACCGGCGCATCCAGGCTCAGGGGGAAGCCCGCCGCGTGCCAGGCTTTCAGGCCGCCATCGAGGATAAACACTCCGTCGCGCTTGCCCAGCCAGGCCAGCAGCCACCAGGCGCGGGCGGCATAGGCACCGGGGCCGTCGTCATACAAAACGATACCGCTGTCGGCGCTAACGCCCCATGCCCGCAGTTGCCGGATAAACGCATCCGCCGCAGGCAGCGGATGGCGACCGGTCACGCCCTTGATGATCGGCCCGCTGAGGTGGCGTTCCAGATCGGCATACTGCGCCCCTTCGATATGCCCTTCGGCGTAGCTGCACAGGCCGTAATCCGGGTCTTCCAGGGCAAAGCGGCAATCGAGGATCACCAGCCCGCCGGACTGCTGGCGCTCGGCCAGTTGCTGGGGGCTGATCAGTTGGGCAAGCGGCATGACTGACTCCTGTGGCTAGGTTAGCGTTCGGGAAACATCCTACTTCACTTCTTCCAGCGCCTGATTCAACGGCACGTAAAACTCTTTGAACAGCGCATCCACCGCGTCCTTGGCTTTTGGGGTGATAAACCCGGCTTCCAGCACCAGCACCTGGTACACACCGCGCTTGATCGCCTCGGCGCTCAGGTGCGTGGATTTTTCATTGGTGGTGCACAGGAAGCGCACCCATGAGGTGAGGATGATCCAGGCGTTGAGGGTCAGGGCTTCGGTTTGTACCGGGTCCATGTTCAGGATGCCGGCATCGACAAAACCCTGATAGATGGCCGCACCCTGGATCAGGCAGCGCTGGGAAAACCGCCGGTAGCCGGTGGCCAGTTCCGGGTCGCTTTCCAGCAGGTGTTCGAGGTCGCGGTGCAAAAAACGGTAGCGCCACATGCCGGCGAGCACCGCCTGCAGGTAGAAGCGTTTGTCTTCCACGGTCACCGCGCGGCCCTGGGGCGGGCGCAGGAAACTGTCCACCAACGCTTCGTACTCGCGAAACAGCACGGCGATAATCGCCTGCTTGTTGGGGAAGTGGTAGTACAGGTTGCCCGGGGAAATTTCCATATGGGCGGCGATATGGTTGGTGCTGACACTGCGCTCGCCCTGCTGGTTGAACAGCTCCAGGCTGGTTTGCACAATGCGCTCGCTGGTCTTGACTCGTGGTGCCATGGGAAATCAACTTCTAGACCCGTGATGACGGCATCTTACGGACTATCCTTGTCCGGATAAATCGGCATGTACTTGCAATGTTATTTGACAATTTAGAGTAATGACTCTAAAAACTGAAGCATTCCAATAACAATCGGGAACTTCGCCATGTCTGCCAACGTTGCCTACCTGCAAGATTCCCAGGCACTGGATCAGCTCCAGGTCCTGTTTGACGCTCAGCGCCAAGCCTACGCGGCCAACCCGATGCCGCCCGCCGCCCAGCGCCAGCAATGGCTCAAGGCCTTGCGCGAGCTGCTGAGCGATGAGCGCCAGGCGCTGATCAACGCCATCAGCCGTGACTTCAGCCACCGCAGCGCCGACGAAACCCTGTTCGCCGAACTGATGCCCAGCCTGCATGGCATTCACTACGCGAGCAAACACCTCAAAGGCTGGATGAAACCTTCCCGTCGCGCTGTAGGCATCGCCTTCCAGCCCGCGTCGGCCAAAGTCATCTATCAACCGCTGGGCGTGGTCGGGGTAATCGTGCCCTGGAACTACCCGCTGTACCTGGCCATCGGCCCTTTGGTGGGCGCCTTGGCGGCCGGCAACCGGGTGATGCTCAAGCTCAGCGAATCTACCCCCGCCACCGGCCAGTTGCTCAAGGCGCTGCTGGCGAAGATCTTCCCCGAAGACCTGGTGTGTGTAGTGCTCGGTGAAGCGGAAGTCGGCATGGCGTTTTCCAAGTTGCGCTTCGATCACCTGCTGTTCACCGGCGCCACCAGCATCGGCAAACACGTGATGCGCGCTGCGGCCGAGCACCTGACACCGGTCACCCTGGAACTGGGCGGAAAGTCACCGGCGATTGTTTCCGCCGACGTACCGCTCAAGGACGCCGCCGAACGCATCGCCTTCGGCAAGGCGCTGAATGCCGGGCAAACCTGCGTGGCGCCGGATTACGTGCTGGTGCCGGAAGACCGTGTGGACGGTTTCGTCGAGGCCTACAGCAAAGCGGTTCGCGGGTTTTACCCGACCCTGGCCGACAACCCGGACTACACCGCGATCATCAACGAACGACAATTGGCCCGGCTCAACGGCTACGTGAAAGACGCTACCGACAAGGGAGCCACGCTGATCCCGCTGTACGACCAGGGCCAGGACCGGCGCATGGCCCACAGTCTTCTGCTGAACGTCAGCGACGAAATGACGGTGATGCAGGACGAAATCTTCGGCCCGGTGCTTCCGGTCGTGCCGTATCGCGGCCTCGACCAGGCTTTCGCCTACATCAATCAGCGCCCTCGCCCACTGGCGCTGTATTACTTCGGCTACAACAAGGCCGAACAGAATCGCGTATTGCACGAGACCCATTCCGGCGGCGTGTGCCTGAACGACACCCTCTTGCATGTAGCCCAGGACGACATGCCCTTCGGCGGCATCGGCCCGTCGGGCATGGGCCATTACCACGGCCATGAAGGTTTCCTGACCTTCAGCAAGGCCAAGGGTGTGTTGATCAAGCAGCGCCTGAACGCGGCCAAGCTGATTTACCCGCCCTACGGCAAATCCATTCAGAAGTTGATCCAGAAGCTGTTCGTCCGCTAACAAACCCATCATCGGGATAACAATAAGAATGAACCCTAGCCTGACTGAATCACCCGCGCTGTCACGGCGCGGCGTCTTGAAACTCGGCCTGTGCGCCAGCGCCTTCCTGGCCACCGCCGGGCTTGGCGCCAGCCTCAGCGGCTGCTCCAGCAGCACCCCGGCCAGCGGCTTTGCGATGTTGCGCAGCAGTGACCTGCCGTTTTTGCGGGCAGTGATTCCGGTGCTGCTCGAAGGTGTGGCCAGCGCCGAGGTGGTGGTAGCCGGCATCGACGACACCCTGAAAAAGCTCGACTTCAGCCTGCAACACCTGTCGCCGGAGATGTTCAAGCTCACCCAGCAACTGTTCGACGTACTGGGCATGGCGGTCACCCGTGGGCCGCTGACCGGGGTGTGGGGCAGTTGGGAAAACGCCAGCAGCGAGCAGATCCGCAACTTCCTGCACCGCTGGGAAAACAGCTACCTGAACCTGCTGCGCATGGGCCAGGGCTCGTTGCTCAAGCTGGTGATCATGGCCTGGTATTTCCGCCCCGAGTCCTGGGCGCATTGCGGCTACCCCGGCCCACCGAAAATCTGATTCGCATCCCGATAAAAACAAGAGAAGACCCTGATGCCCGTACCTGATCTGTTCCGCGATGGCATGGCCCGCGGCTGGAAAACCCACAATGGCGCCGCCCTCGACCAGGACCTGACCCTGGAGGCTGACGTCGCAATCATCGGCAGCGGTGCCGGCGGCGGCACCACCGCCGAAATCCTCAGCGCCGCCGGCTACAAGGTGTTGTTGATCGAAGAAGGCCCGCTGAAAACCAGCAACGACTTCAAGCTGCTGGAGGACGAGGCCTACGCCAGCCTGTACCAGGAAGGCATCGGGCGCATGAGCAAGGACGGCGCCATCACCATCCTGCAAGGCCGCGCCGTCGGCGGCACCACGCTGATCAACTGGACCTCCAGTTTCCGCACCCCGGACCCGACCCTCGCCCACTGGGCTAGCGAGTACGCGGTCAAGGGCCACAGCAGCGCCGAGATGGCGCCCTGGTTCGAAAAAATGGAGCAGCGCCTGGGCATCGCGCCCTGGGCGATGCCGCCGAACGCCAACAATGACGTGATCCGCAAAGGCTGCGAAAAGCTCGGATACAGCTGGCACGTGATCCCGCGCAACGTGCGCGGCTGTTTCAACCTGGGGTATTGCGGCATGGGCTGCCCGGTCAATGCCAAGCAATCGATGCTGGTGACGACCATTCCGTCGACCCTGGAGAAAGGCGGCGAACTGCTGTACCTGGCCCGCGCCGAACGCCTGAAGTTCAGCGGCGACACCATCACCAGCCTCGAATGCGTGGCCATGGATCAGTATTGCGTGGCCCCCACAGGCCGCAAAATCACGGTCAAAGCCAAGCACTACGTATTGGCCGGCGGCGGCATCAACAGCCCGGCGCTGCTGATGCGCTCTGACGCGCCCGACCCCCATTCGCGCCTGGGCAAACGGACCTTTCTGCATCTGGTGAATTTTTCTGCCGGACTGTTCGACGAGGTGATCAACCCGTTCTACGGTGCGCCGCAGTCGATTTACTCCGATCACTTCCAATGGCAGGACGGCACCACCGGCAAAATGTCCTACAAGCTCGAAGTGCCGCCACTGCATCCCGGCCTGGCCAGCACCTTGCTCGGCGGCTATGGCACCCAGAACGCCCTGGATATGGGCCAACTGCCGAACACTCACGCGATGCTTGCCCTGTTACGCGATGGTTTCCACCCCGACAGCCCGGGCGGCACAGTCGAACTACGCGGCGATGGCACCCCGGTGCTCGATTATCAGGTCTCGCCCTACGCCTGGGACGGCCTGCGCCGGGCCTTCCACAGCATGGCGGAGATTCAGTTCGCCGGCGGTGCCAAGTCGGTGATGCCGCTGCACGGGGATGCACGCTACGTGAACACATTGGCCGAAGCCCGCAGCATGATTGACGGCTTGAACCTTGAATTGCATCGCACACGGCTCGGCAGCGCGCATGTGATGGGCGGTTGCGCCATGGGTGAAGAACCGAAAAATGCCGTGGCCGACAGCCTTGGGCGCCATCACCAACTGAGCAACTTGTCGATCCACGATGGCTCGCTATTCCCTACCAGCATTGGAGCTAACCCGCAGCTATCGGTGTATGGATTGACCGCGCAACTGGCGACAGCGTTGGCCGAACGTCTGAAAACGGCCTGAAAAAACCGGGTATTCGCGGTGTCTATAGTGCTTTCTTCTGAATAAGTTGACTTGGCCGACCGGGATGGCTGCGATACCATCCGGTTCCCCAACGGACTCCGCCAGGACGACGCGATGAACCGAGTGTTGTACCCAGGTACCTTCGACCCAATCACCAAGGGCCATGGCGATCTGGTCGAACGCGCCTCGCGCTTGTTCGACCATGTGATTATCGCGGTCGCCGCCAGCCCCAAGAAAAACCCGCTGTTTCCCCTGGAACAGCGCGTGGAGCTGGCCCGTGAGGTCACCAAGCATCTGCCCAACGTTGAAGTGGTCGGCTTTGCCACCCTGCTGGCGCACTTTGCCAAGGAGCAGAACGCGAATGTGTTCCTGCGCGGCCTGCGCGCGGTGTCGGACTTCGAATACGAATTCCAGCTGGCCAACATGAACCGCCAACTGGCGCCGGACGTGGAAAGCCTGTTCCTTACGCCGTCGGAGCGTTATTCGTTCATTTCCTCGACGTTGGTCCGAGAAATCGCGGCGTTGGGCGGGGATATCACCAAGTTTGTGCACCCAGCTGTGGCGGATGCGCTGACGTTGCGCTTCAAGAAGTAATTCTGGTCTTTGGGCTTATTGTGGCGAGGGGCTTGTCTGTGGCGAGGGGGCTTGTCCCCCGTTGGGCTGCGAAGCAGCCCCCAATAAAGACGCCGCGTAGTTTCAGGTAAAACCCAATCGCCTGATTCGGGGCCGCTTCGCGCCCCAACGGGGTACAAGCCCCCTCGCCACAGGGGCGCCAATGCGGCACAATTGCGCGCATTAGTTTTCAGATGCCTTGGCTGACAGCCCTGGCAGGAGTTTCCATGTCCCTGATCATCACCGACGATTGCATCAACTGCGACGTCTGCGAACCCGAGTGCCCGAACGCTGCCATTTCACAGGGTGAAGAGATCTACGTGATCGACCCCAACCTGTGCACCCAGTGTGTCGGCCACTACGACGAACCCCAGTGCCAGCAGGTCTGCCCGGTGGATTGCATTCCGCTGGACGAGGCTCATCCGGAGACGGAAGAGCAACTGATGGAGAAGTACCGGTTGATTACCGGCAAGGCCTAAGTCCCTTGGCGATTCGTTAGGCCCCTTCGCGAGCAAGCCCGCTCCCACATTCGACTGCATTCCAAAGGTGGAACTCGAACGAATGTGGGAGCGGGCTTGCTCGCGAAGAGGCCATCAGCAGCACCACAAATTCTCAGCTCTGACACTTCGGGCAGAACACACTTGCCCGCTGCCCCAGCGTCACACTGCGCAATTCGGTCCCACAGACCTTGCACGCCTCGCCACCACGGCCATAGACGAACAATTCCTGCTGGAAATACCCCGGCTGCCCGTCGCCGCCGATAAAGTCCCGCAGCGTGGTGCCGCCGCGCTCGATGGCCGCCGCCAGGATGCGTTTGATCTCGATCGCCAGCTTCAGGTAACGCCCACGGGAAATGCCCTTGGCTTCCCGGCGCGGATCAATCCCGGCGGCAAACAGCGCTTCTGTCGCATAGATATTGCCCACGCCCACCACCACCGCGTTGTCCATGATGAACGGTTTCACCGCCATCGAGCGTCCACGGGACAGCTGGAATAGCCGCTCGCCGTCAAACAGGTCGGTCAACGGCTCCGGCCCCAGGCGAATCAGCAGTTCGTGGTTCAGCGGGTCGAGGCTCCAGAGCATCGCGCCAAAGCGTCGCGGGTCGGTGTAGCGCAGGGCCAAGCCCGACTCCAGCTCGATATCCACATGCTCATGCTTGGCCGCCGGGCTGCCGGCCTCCACCAAGCGCAGGTTGCCCGACATGCCCAGATGGCTGATCAAGGTGCCGACTTCGGCATTGATCAACAGGTACTTGGCCCGCCGTTCCACCAGCACGATCCGTTGCCCGGACAGCCGTACATCCAGGTCTTCCGGGATCGGCCAGCGCAGGCGCCGCTCACGCACCACCACACGGCTGACCCGCTGGCCTTCCAGATGCGGCGCAATTCCGCGCCGGGTGGTTTCGACTTCCGGTAACTCGGGCATGTTTACCTCATGGAGAAAGAGTTAGTGCGCGCCCAGCTCGCGGATCGACAACTTCAAACTCTCGAAGTCGTAGTCCGACAGGCCGATATGGTCCAGCACCAGCGGGCCGATGGCGTTCCACTCATGGTCATCCACCTGGTTGCCCAGCACGCGGTAGGACGCGCAAATGTGCTCGGCCATTTTCAGGATCGCCAGCAGGTTTTTCAGCTGCGGCTTGTGGTTGGACTCGTCGCTGAAAATCGCCAGGGCATTGTGGTGATTGGCGATGGCATCGGTCACATGTTCCGGCAGGCGCCAGGATTTGGCGGTGTAGTAACCCACCACGGCATGGTTGGTGTTGAACGCCTGGTTCTCGGTGTCGACCACACGGCATTCCGGGCCGGCGTTGGCGTAGGCCTCTTCCAGCACGCT
Organism: Pseudomonas sp. ATCC PTA-122608; assembly: GCF_001952855.1. Classification (GTDB taxonomy): domain Bacteria; phylum Pseudomonadota; class Gammaproteobacteria; order Pseudomonadales; family Pseudomonadaceae; genus Aquipseudomonas. The sequence continues at coordinate 29,803 of NZ_LPNO01000001.1, forward strand.
CATGTAGTTCGGGAAACGCTTGAGCATCAACGGCACGCCGCAATCGTGGAACAGCCCCAATGCGTAGGCTTCATCGACCGCCTGACTGCCGGTGCGCTTGGCCAGGGCCAGGCAGGTCATGGCCACGTCCTGGGCGGTATCCCAGAAACGATTGAGGGTGACGATGGTGTCGTCGCTCATCTCGCCCTTGATCGACTGCGCGTTGATCAGGTTGATGATGGAGCGGCTGCCCAGCAGGTTCACCGCGCGCTGGATCGAGACGATCTTGTTGCTCAGCCCGTAATACGGCGAGTTGACGATCTTCAGCAGCGAGCCGGAGAGGCCCGGGTCTTGGGCGATCAGCCGGGCGATCACTTCCAGGTCCGGATCGGGCATGTACTGCTCCATCTGCAAATCCACCATGATTTGCGGTTGAGGCGGCACGCTGATGCCTTGGAGGCTCTGTTGGATCTGTTCGGCGGATAGCTCTTGGGACATAGGGGGCACACTCTGGACTAGGCGGCGATTCTAACCTTTATAAAGACTCGGCTGACACCTCAAAAACCCGAACTGAACCGGATCAAATGTGGGAGCGGGCTTGCTCGCGAAAGCGGTGTGTCAGCCGCCGAATGTGTTTACTGATCCTCCGCTTTCGCGAGCAAGCCCGCTCCCACATGTCCGGCGGCGCCGCCAAGTACTAAACAACACGGTATACTCCCGCTCTTTTTTCCGGAGCGACGTCATGTCCCTGCCAAGCCTGCGTCTCAAAGCCAACGCCGATCGTCGTTTGCGCAACGGCCACCTGTGGGTCTACAGCAACGAAATCGATGTGGCCGCCACACCTCTTCACGGCTTCCAGGCAGGCGACCAGGCGATCCTGGAAGCAGCCGGTGGCAAGACCCTCGGCATCGTGGCCATGAGCCCGAACAACTTGATCTGCGCCCGCCTGCTGTCCCGCGACATCAAGCTGCCGCTGGACAAGTCGCTGCTGGTGCACCGCATCAACGTGGCCCTGTCCCTGCGCGATCGATTGTTCGACAAGCCGTTCTACCGCCTGGTGTATGGCGATTCCGACCTGTTGCCTGGCCTGGTGGTTGACCGTTTCGGTGACATCCTGGTGGTGCAGATCGCTTCGGCGACCATGGAAGCCCACAAGGAAGACGTGATCGCCGCACTGACCCAAGTGCTCAAGCCAAGCGGCATCCTGTTCAAGAACGACTCCGCCGCGCGTGATGCCGAAGGCCTCAACCGCTACGTCGAAACCGTATTCGGCCTGGTGCCGGAGTGGGTTGCCCTGGAAGAAAACGGCGTGAAGTTCGAAGCGCCAGTGATCCAGGGTCAGAAGACCGGCTGGTTCTACGACCACCGCATGAACCGCGCCCGCCTGGCCCCGTATGCCAAAGGCAAGCGCGTACTCGACCTGTACAGCTACATCGGCGGCTGGGGCGTGCAAGCCGCAGCCTTCGGCGCCAGCGAAGTGTTCTGCGTCGACGCTTCCGCCTTCGCCCTCGACGGCGTGGAGCGCAACGCGGCACTGAACGGCGTTGCCGAGAAGATGACCTGCATCGAAGGCGACGTGTTCGAAGCCCTCAAAGAGCTGAAAGCCAGCGAAGAGCGTTTCGACGTGATCGTTGCCGACCCGCCTGCCTTCATCAAGCGCAAGAAAGACATGAAAAACGGCGAAGGCGCCTACCGCCGCCTGAACGAGCAAGCCATGCGCCTGCTCAGCAAGGACGGCATCCTGGTCAGCGCTTCGTGCTCGATGCATTTGCCGGAAGACGACCTGCAAAACATCCTGCTGACCAGCGCCCGTCACCTGGACCGCAATATTCAGATGCTGGAACGCGGCGGCCAGGGCCCGGATCACCCGGTGCACCCGGCAATTGCCGAGACCCGGTATATCAAGAGCATTACTTGCCGGTTGTTGCCGAATAGCTAACGCCCAATTGGAACCGGATCAACTGTAGGAGCGAGCTTGCTCGCGAAAGACGAATAGACAACACGGGCTACCTGATAGCGCTGCGTTATCGTTGACGTTCTTCGCGAGCAAGCTCGCTCCTACAGCGGCAACAAACATCATCATGGGCTGGCCTCCCACAACACTTTTGATTGAATTCCCCGTTTCGCAGACTAGTATCGGTTTCTGGTTTTACTCCGGAAAATAAAAACAATGTCTGAGTCCTCTTATTCGCCACCCCATGGCGACGTAAAACGCCGACAACTCTCACGCTTCATCCTCATCACCTGCATCTCCCTGATCAGCTTCTTCCCGATCAATATCCTGCTGCCCTCCTTTCCAGCCCTGGCCGCGAAGTTCGACACTTCAACTTCTGAAGTCGCGCTGTCTATCAGCCTGTTCACCCTGGTATTTGCGATTTCCCAGCTGATCGCCGGCCCGCTTTCAGACAAGTTCGGGCGCAAGGAAGTCTTGCTGGGCTGCATTGTGGTTTCCACCCTTGGCTCGATCGGCTGCGCACTGGCGGCCAATTACCCGAGCTTCCTGCTGTTTCGCGCCGTCCAGGCCATCGGCTGTGGTTTTTTCGTACAGGGCCATGCGCTGGTGGAGGACCTGTTTGAAGAGCAGGATCGCGCCCGCATCCGCATCTACTACATGACCCTGAGCGGATCGTTTGTCGCGCTGTCGCCGCTGCTCGGCTCCTGGCTGCAAACCACATTTGATTGGCAGGGCAGCTTTTATGGATTTGCGGTGATGGCGCTGGGCATGTTTATCCATGCCTGGCTGATATTGCCGTCCAAGGCGGCCAGCCCTGAAAGAGCCCCTGTTTCAATCATCGGCACGCTGAAATCCATCGCTGGGAACAGGGACTTCATCCGCTATTGGTGGATCGCCGCGCTGGTATTCGCGTGTTACTTCGCCTTGATCAGCGTGACGCCGTTGATTTTCATGGATGAGTTGAAGCTGTCCGAATACCAGTACGCGGTGGTGCTGATGGTGTATGGCGCTGCCTATCTGCTGGGCGGCGTTGCAGCGACCGCTCTGCAGAAACATATCTCCCTCACGCGGCAAATCAACCTCGGGCTGGGCCTGCTGGCGATCGCCGGCGTGTTGCTGGCGTTGGTCATTCACTATGAGGCCATGACCACCGTCACCCTGCTGATCCCGATGCTGATCAGCGCCCTGGCCGTGACCCTGGTTCGCCCCGCCGCGATTTCCGCGGCCATGCTGCTGTTCTCCAGTAGCGCCGGCACCGCCGCCTCGGCCGGCAACAGCATCATGTTCATCACCGCCGCCGTCAGCAGCGCCGCGCTTGCCCAAGCCGGAGCCAACTTGCTGATGACCATCGCTATCAGCTTCATCGTGTTCAGCGTTTGGGGCGTGGTGACGAACATTAGAGTCGGACACTAACGCCCTCCCACTGTAGGAGCGAGCTTGCTCGCGAAAAACGTATAGGCGACACGGGCTACCCGATAGCGCTGCGTTATCGTTGACGTTCTTCGCGAGCAAGCTCGCTCCTACAGAAAGGCATGACATATTCGGAACCAGTGTTTAAACGCCAATAGACACCGCTGCCTCCTACCGTCTCTCTTCTACCCACACGAAGAGGACGAAGGAATGTCCACCCACCACAACGCACATCGTCTGCGTACAGGCCGCTATTCAGAACCCGGCCGCATTTACCTGCTCACCGCTGTAACGCATCAGCGACAGCTAATCTTCCAGGACTGGCGTATCGGCCGCCTGCTTGTTCGCGAATTCAGAAAGGCTCAAGACGACGGCGAAGCGACTTCCCTGGCCTGGGTGGTAATGCCGGACCATTTCCATTGGCTGGTGGAATTGCACAACGGCGATTTGCCGAGACTGATGCGAATCACCAAATCGCGAAGTGCCCACGCCATTAACAAAGCGCGCAGTTGCCACGGGACACTTTGGCAAAAGGGCTACTTTGATCGCGCGTTGCGCCGGGAAGATGACCTGAAAGCAACAGCCCGATATATCGTCGCCAATCCATTAAGAGCAGGGCTGGTTGAGCGTATCGGCGACTATCCACTCTGGGACGCCATGTGGCTTTAAAATACGCAACCCTGTAGGAGCGAGCTTGCTCGCGAAAAACCAACAGGCGACACGGGCCACCTGATAGCGCTGCGTTATCGTTGACGTTTTTCGCGAGCAAGCTCGCTCCTACAGGTAGACGGTGTAGAATCGGACCTATTCATCGCCAGTCATCCCCCGGCGGGTTTATGAGCTCGAGGCCCAAGCACGCGGCGATCCCGCGACGCGAGTGGCAACTTCCGGACACACGGCCATTTTCTGAGTGTTCCAGACGTCGATAGAAGCTCACTTCCCCTTTAGCACCTGATTAGCCGCCCGGAGTGTTCCATGCCAGATTACCGTTCGAAAACATCCACCCACGGCCGCAACATGGCCGGCGCGCGCGCACTGTGGCGCGCCACGGGGATGAAAGATGACGACTTCAAGAAGCCGATCATCGCGATTGCCAACTCGTTCACCCAGTTCGTACCCGGCCACGTCCACCTCAAGGACCTGGGCCAACTGGTCGCCCGCGAGATCGAACGCGCCGGCGGCGTGGCAAAAGAATTCAACACCATCGCCGTGGATGACGGCATCGCCATGGGCCATGACGGCATGCTGTATTCCCTGCCGAGCCGCGAGATCATCGCCGACTCCGTGGAATACATGGTCAACGCCCACTGCGCCGACGCCATTGTGTGCATCTCCAACTGCGACAAGATCACCCCCGGCATGCTGATGGCCTCCCTGCGCCTGAACATCCCGGTGATCTTCGTTTCCGGCGGCCCGATGGAAGCCGGGAAGACCAAACTCGCCTCCCACGGCCTCGACCTGGTAGACGCCATGGTCATCGCCGCCGATTCCAGCGCTTCTGACGAGAAGGTTGCGGAATACGAGCGCAGCGCCTGCCCTACCTGCGGTTCGTGCTCCGGCATGTTCACCGCCAACTCGATGAACTGCCTGGTGGAAGCCTTAGGGCTCGCCTTGCCAGGCAACGGCTCGACACTGGCCACCCACAGCGACCGCGAGCAACTGTTCCTGCAGGCCGGCCGCACCATCGTCGAGCTGTGCAAGCGCTACTACACCGAGAACGATGAGTCGGTGTTGCCGCGCAACATCGCCAACTTCAAGGCGTTCGAAAACGCCATGACCCTGGACATCGCCATGGGCGGTTCCACCAACACCATCCTGCACTTGCTGGCCGCCGCTCAGGAAGCCGAGATCGACTTCGACCTGAAGGACATCGATCGCCTGTCCCGCCACGTGCCGCAACTGTGCAAAGTCGCGCCAAACATCCAGAAGTACCACATGGAAGACGTGCACCGCGCCGGCGGGATCTTCTCGATCCTCGGTTCCCTGGCTCGTGGCGGCTTGCTGCACACCGACCTGCCGACCGTGCACAGCAAATCATTGGCCGAAGGCATCGCCAAGTGGGACATCACCCAGACCACCGACGAAGCCGTGCATCACTTCTTCAAGGCAGGCCCGGCCGGCATCCCGACGCAGACCGCGTTCAGCCAGTCGACCCGTTGGGAAACCCTCGACGACGACCGTGAAAACGGCTGCATCCGCAGTGTTGAGCACGCCTACTCCCAAGAAGGCGGCCTGGCCGTGCTGTACGGCAACATCGCGCTGGATGGCTGCGTAGTGAAAACCGCCGGTGTCGACGAATCGATCCACGTGTTCGAAGGCCGCGCCAAGATCTACGAAAGCCAGGACAGCTCGGTACGCGGCATCCTCGCTGACGAAGTGAAGGAAGGCGACATCGTCATCATCCGTTACGAAGGCCCGAAAGGCGGCCCGGGCATGCAAGAGATGCTCTACCCGACGTCGTACCTGAAATCCAAAGGCCTGGGCAAAGCCTGCGCCTTGCTCACCGACGGCCGCTTCTCGGGCGGCACTTCGGGCCTGTCCATCGGCCACGCTTCGCCGGAAGCCGCTGCCGGCGGCGCGATTGGTCTGGTGCAAGATGGCGACAAGGTGCTGATCGACATTCCGAACCGTTCGATCAACCTGCTGATCAGCGACGAAGAACTGGCCGCGCGCCGGGTCGAGCAGGACAAGAAAGGCTGGAAGCCGGTGGAGAAGCGTCCGCGCAAAGTCACCACCGCGCTGAAGGCTTACGCCCTGCTGGCCACCAGTGCCGACAAAGGTGCTGTGCGTAACAAGGCGATGCTTGACGGTCTGTAAGATTCGCCCATAAAAATGCCCCGCCAGGTGCGGGGCATTTTTTTGCCTGGAGATAATTCCTCAAACAAAGGAGATCAACTGTGGGAGCGAGTACATCCGTACTTACTGAATTTCGTCCGGCTTGACGATCACCCAGTTCTTGTCCGCTGTCACCGGCAACCCTTCCTTGGCCTGGGCCGCCGCGTGCTTGGCCATCATGCCGTTGAGCTGGGTCATGTATTTGTCTTTACGGTTGATCCACAGGTGGATGCCGCCCTTGGCCACGTCCACGTCATGAAACAGCATGTAGCCGTCACTGGTTGGCGTGTCGCCACCGACGATCACCGGTTTTTTCCACTCGTCGATATAGGTCAGGATCGCCGCGTGCTTGCCAGCCATCCAGGTGGCTGGGGTCCACAGGTACGGGGTCAGTTCCAGGCCGAGGTTGGCCTTCTCGTCATACTTGCCTGCAGCAATCTGCTTGCGCGCGGTGGTCAGCTCGCCGGTCTTGCGGTCCTTGAGCAAGGTGGTCACGCCGATGACATTCTCGGGTTTAACGTTGTAGCCGTACTTCGGATCGGCCGCGACCATGCGCACCAGTTCCTCGGACGCGGCGGTCATCACGTAGACCTCAATGCCGTTTTCCATCAGCTTGTTGAACAGCTCAGCCTGGCCGGTGAAGACCTTCGGCGGCTGCACTTCCATCTTCTTGACCACGTCACCTTCGTAATAGGTGACCGGCACCGGCTTGCCCGACGCCATCATCTCGTCGACGTAGCCCTTGAGTTCCTTGAGGGTGAAGCCGGAGAAAATCTGCGCGACCCATGGGTAGCAGACCATGTCGTCGACTTCACAGAGGCGGTAGTAGTAACTGAACAGGCTTTCCTTGTGGTCGGCGGTGTCTTTGAACGGGATCAGCTTCAGGGAAGGGTCCATGGTGTCGCGGGTGATCAGGCCCTTGTTTTCCAGGTACGGCAGCAACGACTCTTCAAGGTCGTAGCGGTAACTGGTGTTGTCCATGTCGAATACCGCAAAGTTGCCCTTGTTGGCATTGGCGGCAATCATCGTGTCCAGTTGCTTCGCGGCAGCCGCAGGCCAATGTTTCAACTCGGTGGCGGCAAAGGCCTGGCTCGCAAGGCCCAGGCACAGCGCGGCGGCAAACAGTTTCGGCGCTAGCTTCATGTGCGTTTTCTCCCTGAGTGAAAGACATCGACGCTAACAAATCCGTGTGACAGTTATCGCCCGAGCGCGACCGCTTTCGTCGTGATCGCGCCACCCGCGTACGCCTGGGCGCCATTTGCTTATTCCAAAAACGACAGTGACCATTCCATAAAGGTATTAAATCATTATATTTCAAGCTGTTAGCATTTCCGGTTCGCAATCGCAGGCTCACGCGATTGGCTGCCTTCTCAACGGAGCTTCAATGAATCTGCCCCTGATTCTCAACTTACTGGTGTTCGTGGCCCTGTTGCTGGGCCTGGCACAAACCCGTCGAACCAACTGGAGCCTCGCCAAGAAGGTCTTGTTCGCGTTGGTACTCGGCGTGATCTTCGGTGTGGTGCTGCACGCGATCTACGGTGCCGGCAACCCGGTGCTCAAGGCCTCGATCGGCTGGTTCGACCTAGTCGGCAACGGTTACGTGCAGTTGCTGCAGATGATCGTGATCCCGCTGGTGTTCGCCTCGATCCTCAGCGCCGTGGCCCGTCTGCATAACGCCTCATCCCTGGGCAAGATCAGCTTCCTGACCATCGGTACGCTGCTGTTCACCACGGCCATTGCGGCGCTGATCGGTATCGGCCTGACCAACCTGTTCGGCCTTACCGCCGAAGGCCTGGTGGCCGGCACCCAGGAAATGGCGCGCCTGCAAGTAATCCAGAGTGATTACGCTGGCAAGGTTGCCGACCTGAACATCCCGCAACTGCTGCTGTCGTTCATCCCGCAGAACCCGTTCGCCGACCTGGCCCGGGCCAAGCCGACGTCGATTATCAGTGTGGTGATCTTCGCTGCATTCCTCGGGGTTGCCGCGCTGCAACTGCTCAAGGATGACGTGGAAAAAGGCCAGAAAGTCCTCAACGCCATCGACACCCTGCAAGCCTGGGTGATGCGCCTGGTGCGCCTGGTGATGAAACTGACCCCGTACGGCGTATTGGCGCTGATGACCAAAGTGGTCGCCAGCTCCAACCTGCAAGACATCATCAAGCTCGGCAGTTTTGTGGTGGTGTCGTACCTGGCCCTGGGCCTGATGTTTGTGGTGCACGGCCTGCTGCTGTCCCTGGCCGGGGTCAACCCACTGCGGTTCTTCCGCAAGGTCTGGCCAGTGCTGACCTTTGCCTTCACCAGCCGCTCCAGCGCCGCCAGCATCCCGCTGAGCATTGAAGCGCAGACCCGTCGCCTGGGAATTCCGCAGTCCATCGCCGGCTTTGCCGCCTCGTTTGGCGCAACAATTGGCCAGAACGGTTGCGCGGGTCTTTACCCGGCGATGCTGGCGGTGATGGTTGCGCCGACCGTGGGCATCAACCCGCTGGACCCGCTGTGGATCGCAACACTGGTGGCGATTGTGACCTTGAGTTCCGCCGGTGTGGCGGGCGTGGGCGGCGGTGCGACGTTTGCCGCGCTGATCGTGCTGCCGGCGATGGGCTTGCCGGTGTCACTGGTGGCGTTGCTGATTTCGGTTGAGCCGCTGATCGACATGGGCCGTACGGCGTTGAACGTGAACGGTTCGATGACGGCCGGGGCGATTACCAGCCAAATCATGCAGCAGACGGATAAAGAGTTGTTGAATGCGGATGAGCATGCGGAGTTGGCGCAGGCTTAACGGCTGAACTTTGTGGCGAGGGAGCTTGCTCCCGCTGGGCTGCGCAGCAGCCCCAAAGCAGGCGACCGAGTTTTCTGAGAGATTGAGGGATCAGCTTTCAGGGCCGCTTCGCAGCCCAGCGGGAGCAAGCTCCCTCGCCACAGCAAGCTCCCTCGCCACATGAATTTTAGGCTTTTTCCCAAACCTCAAAGTTGTACGCCGGCTTATCACCCTCAGCCGCATTCTCGACATTCGACACCAGCTTCCACTGGTTCAAATCAAACTCGGGAAACCACGCATCGCCGTCCGGGCTCAACGCCACCCGCGTCAAATACAGGCGATCCGCCTGCTCCAGCCCCTGGGCATACAACTGCGCGCCGCCGATCAGCATCAGCTCATCCACGCCCTGCGCCTTGGCCCATTCCTCAGCCCGCTCTACTGCTGCGTCCAGGGACGGAAAAACTTCCGCACCTTCCAGCGCCAAGTCGGTCTGACGGCTGACCACAATGTTCAACCGGCCCGGCAACGGTCGACCCAGGGAATCCCAGGTCTTGCGCCCCATGATGATCGGCTTGCCCAAGGTGGTGGCCTTGAAATATTTGAAATCCCCCGGCAAATGCCAGGGCATGCTGTTGTCGACGCCGATCACACGGTTTTCACCGAGGGCTGCGATCAGGCTTAAAGGGAGAGTTTTTTTCATGGCGACGAGAATACCAGAGGCGCGCGCGGCATMCCCCAACCGCCGTTCCAGCGGTTATGCTCCAAGCTCACTGGCTCAACAGGATGACGCGTGACAGCTCTGAATCCCCTGCAAACACTCTGGCTGACCGAAACCGTGCGCCTGCGCGAGGAACACGCCGGCGCCCTGGAAGACCAGGAAGCCAATCGCCTGGCCCGCAGCAGCGGCGGTGACTTGCCGACGCGCATTCAAAACCGCGCGCTGTGGCTGGCTGAACGCGATGGCCTGACCGCCGCCCTGACCCGCTGGCTGCAGGGCGCGCGCCTGGCGCTGATCCTGCTGGCGGTGGTTGCTATCGTCAGCGGTGCCGGCCTGGCCTTTGCCGCGCTGGGCAACGGGCTGGCGCCGGTCAATGTGTTCTGGGCCCTGGGCAGCCTGCTGGGTTTGAACCTGATCCTGCTGTTGAGCTGGGCCCTGGGCCTGTTGTTTGCCGGTGAACACGGCGCGAGCCTCGGCCGCCTGTGGTTATGGCTCAGCGAAAAACTCGCCCGCGACGCCAAGGCCGCGCAACTGGCGCCCGCCCTGCTGCTGTTGCTGCAACGGCGCAAACTCAATCGCTGGGCCGTTGGTGTGCTGGTCAACAGCTTGTGGCTGCTGGCCCTGCTCAGCGCCCTGCTGATCCTGCTGACGCTCTTGGCCACCCGGCGCTATGGCTTTGTGTGGGAGACCACCATCCTGCGGGCCGATACCTTTGTCGCCGTGACCCAAACCCTCGGCGCCCTGCCCGCCTTGCTCGGCTTCAATGTGCCCACCGTCGAGATGATCCGCGCCAGCGGCGATGCCGCCCTGAATATCGAAAGCGCCCGCCAGTCCTGGGCTGCATGGCTGGTTGGCGTGCTGCTGGTGTACGGCATCCTGCCGCGGCTGATCCTCGCGTTGCTGTGCCTGTGGCGCTGGAAACGCGGGCGCGCCGCCTTGAGCCTCGACCTTAACCTGCCCGGCTACAGCCAACTGCGTGAGCGGCTGATGCCCAGCAGCGAACGGCTTGGGGTCAACGATGCAGCGCCCGAACAGTTGCACAACGTGACCGGCGGCGTCAGCGAACTGGAAAGCGACGGCGCCCTGCTGGTGGCCATTGAACTCGATGACCAACGCACTTGGCCGCCGAAGCTCCCGGCCAGCGTCAAGGACGCCGGCATCCTCGACAGCCGTGAATCCCGCAACAAGCTGCTGGAGCAACTCACCCGCTTCCCGCCCGCACGCCTGGCCATCGCCTGCGACCCACGGCGCTCGCCGGATCGTGGCAGCCTCGCGCTGATTGCCGAACTGGCCCGCAGCGCCACCGCCACCCGCGTCTGGCTGCTGCAAGCGCCGGCGGGCCAGGCGCTGGACGCGGAACGTTTGGGTGATTGGCATACAGCATTGCAGCAGTTGCAGATCCCGTTCGCTGATTGCGCGCCGCTCACTTGGCTGGAGACCGGTCATGACTAAGCCCCTGAAACTCGCCGTGGTCGGCCACACCAACGTCGGCAAGACCTCGTTGCTGCGCACCCTCACGCGAGACGTCGGCTTCGGAGAAGTCTCCCATCGGCCCAGCACCACCCGGCATGTGGAAGGTGCTCGGCTGTCGGTAGACGGCGAAGCCTTGCTGGAGCTGTACGACACGCCCGGACTGGAAGATGCCATCGCCCTGCTCGATTACCTCGAGCGCCTGGACCGCCCCGGCGAACGCCTCGACGGCCCGGCACGGCTGGCGCGTTTTCTGGAAGGCAGCGAGGCCCGGCAACGCTTCGAACAGGAAGCCAAGGTGCTGCGCCAACTGCTCGCCTCCGACGCCGGGCTGTATGTGATAGACGCCCGGGAGCCGGTGCTGGCCAAGTACCGCGATGAGCTGCAAGTGCTGGCCAGCTGTGGCAAGCCGCTGCTGCCAGTGCTCAACTTTGTCAGCAGCGCCGACCACCGCGAGCCGGACTGGCGTGAAGCCCTCGCCCGCCTCGGCCTGCACGCACTGGTGCGTTTCGACAGCGTCGCGCCACCGGAAGACGGCGAGCGCCGCCTCTATGAAAGCCTCGCCCTGCTGCTGGAAAATTCCCGTGGGCAACTGGAGCGGCTGATCCTCGATCAGGAAGCCCAGCGCCAGGCTCGCCAGCAAAGTGCTGCACGGCTGATCGCCGAACTGCTGGTCGACTGCGCCGCCTGCCGCCGCAGCGTGGTCAGCGAAGCCGAGGTAGAACAGCAAGCCATCAGCGAACTGCGCAAAGCCGTGCGCCAGCGCGAACAGCGTTGCGTGGAGGCCTTGCTCAAGTTGTTCGGCTTCCGCCCGCAAGACGCCGCCGCCAGCGATTTACCGCTGCTGGACGGGCGTTGGGGCGATGACCTGTTCAACCCCGAAACCCTCAAGCAACTGGGCGTGCGGGTCGGTGGCGGTATCGCAGCCGGCGCGGCCGCCGGTGCGGGTGTGGATCTACTCGTAGGCGGCCTGACCCTCGGCGCCGCTGCGCTCGCCGGGGCCATCGCCGGTGGCGCCCTGCAAACGGCTCGCAGTTATGGCAGCCGCCTGCTGGGCAAGATCAAGGGCCAGCGCGAGCTGACCGTCGACGACAGCGTGCTGCGCCTGTTGGCCCTGCGCCAGCGGCAACTGCTCAAGGCCCTTAACCTGCGGGGTCACGCGGCGATCCACAGCATCAAGGTCGACACACCCCAGGACAAGACCTGGCGCGAAGGCAAGCTGCCGGAAGCCCTGAACAAGGCCCGTGCCCACCCGCAATGGTCGTCCCTTAACCCGCACCCCAAGTTGAGCCAGGCCGAGCGCCAGGAACAGATCGAAGCCCTGGCCCAGCGCCTGGACGAGACCTAAGCCGCCAACAGTTGCCGGGCCTTGGACTTCAGCACTTCAAGGTCCAGCACCGGCACGTGCATTTCCTTGGCCTGTTCATCCCAGTGGCGCATGCGCAGGCTGACGGCGCACAGCGGATCCTGCTCGAACGCCCGTGCTTCCTCGGCAGTCATCACGCCGCCCTGGTAACCCAAGGTACGGCGGCTGGCTTCGCTCAAGCGTGCGTAATAATCCGGCTGGCTGAAGGTCAGGTAACGCTTGGCTTGCACGTGGTATTCCACCAGCTTGGCCATCCGCTCGCTGAAGCCTGCGCGGCGCAGATAATCGGCGCCCAGCCGTTCATGGCTGACCACGCCATAGCCGCCCATGTTCTCGCCACCTTGGCCGCAAATATGCCCGATATCGTGGAAGAACGCCGCCAGCACCACTTCATCATCGAAGCCCTCAGCCATGGCCAACTGCGCAGCCTGGGACATGTGCTCGATCTGCGAGACCGGTTCGCCGATGTAGTCAGCGGTGCCGTGTAGTTCATACAGGCCGAAGACCTCGGCGATTGCCTGTTCAGTGTTCATCAAGCACTCCCCCACAGCTCTGTGATATTGCGCTCGGCCATCGCCGGCCCGACGCTCATGCCCACGCCGGTGTGCATCAACGCCGCGCTCACCCCGGGTGCCGCCCGCAGGAACGAAAACGGCCCTGGGCCACGGGAACCATAGACACCCTGCCAGCGTTCCACCACCTGGATCTTGCAGCCCAGCGTCTCTTCGGCCAACTCGATCATCCAGGTGTCCACCTGCTCAGTGTTGAACGGTGAAGGGTCGCTGCCGTAATGGTGGGAGTCACCGATGATCAGCTCGCCATAAGGCGTTGGGCTGATCAGCAGATGAATGCCGTTTTCGTGCAGATGCGGTACATCCCGCAGAATTTCGGCCTGCACCGGCGCGGCTTCCGGCAAATCAGCGAAGGCGCCGTAGTGGACGCAGCTCAGACCGGTCAGCAGCGCGTGTTGCAGGTTCAACGCCACCGCAGGCCGGGCGCGCAGCATTTGCAGGCGGCAGATTTGCGGGTTGAGTTCGGCGATCTGCTCGGCCAGCAGCGTCTGGTAGTCGTGGCCGGAGCAGACAATGATCTGCTCGCCGCGAAAGGAACCGGCGGTGGTGTGCACCTGCCCGGGCTCGATGTCGCGGACCAGGGTGGAGAAGTGAAACTCCACGTTGAGTTCGCGGCTCAGGTAGTTGATCAGCGCCGGGATGGCTTCGCGGGAATACAGTTGCTGATCGTCCAGGCCGTGAAGCGCGGCGCGGTGATGCTTGAACTGGCCGCCGTAAAGGTCGTGCAGGGCGGCACCTTGCAGCAACTCGACGCGATAACCGTGCTCCAGGGCGCGACCGGCGCAGAAGGCTTCAAGCAAGTGCTCTTCGGCTTCGGTGCGGGCGAACAGATAGGAGCCGTTGCGTTTGAGCTGGATACCGGCGAGCTGTGCCCACTGGCCCCAGATTTCGCGGCTGTCCCGCGCCAGGTCGAGCATCGGCCCGGGCGGCTGGCCGGTGACCAGTGCCTGGCCGAAGTTGCGCACGGAAGCGCCCAATGGAGTGGCGCTGCGCTCGAAGACCTTGACCTTGAGGCCGCGTTTGGCGGCCGCATAGGCGTGGGAAAGGCCGAGGATGCCGGCGCCGATGATCAGCAGTTGTGTCATGAAGTGATGTCCTGAATTCGAGACCGCCTTCGCGAGCAAGCCCGCTCCCACATTTTGATTTGTGAACACATTCAAAATGTGGGAGCGGGCTTGCTCGCGAAGAGGCCATCAGCCCAACCCGAAAAATTACTGACCCGCCACCTTTTCCGACTTGCCGTCATAGCGCTTACGCCATTCGGTCAGGATGCTGTCGCGGTTTTTCGACGCCCAGGCGAAGTCGTTCTTGATCAGCCGCTGCTCATAGTCAGCCGGCAATTCGGTCTGCGGTTTGGCGATGCCCGGCTGGGCCAGTACCGCGAAGTTTTCCTTGTACAGCTCCATCGCCGCCGGGCTGGCGGAGAAGTCGGCGAGTTTCTGTGCCGCGTCCGCGTGGGCAGTGCCTTTGATCACGGCAGTCGCTTCGATGTCCCAGCCCAGGCCTTCTTTCGGCAGGATGATGTCCAGCGGTGCACCCTGGCGCTTCAGTTGAACGGCCGGGTATTCAAACGAAATGCCGATCGGGAACTCACCCGAGGCCGCCAGCTTGCACGGCTTGGAACCGGAGTGAACGTACTGGCCGATGTTCTGGTGCAGGTCGTCCATGTACTGCCAGCCCTGCTTCTCGCCGAAGGTCTGCAGCCAGGCGCTCACATCCAGGAAACCGGTGCCGGACGAGGCCGGGTTGGGCATCACGATCTTGCCTTTGTACTCAGGCTTGGTCAGGTCTTGCCAGCTCACCGGCTTGCTCAGGCCCTGCTTTTCGGCTTCAACGGTGTTGAAGCAGATAGTCGCAGCCCACACGTCCATGCCGACCCAGGCCGGCGGATTGGCGGCGTCGCGGTAGTTCGCACCGATCTTGCCCAGGTCCTTGGGTGCGTAGTTTTGCAGCATGCCCTGCTGGTCGAGGATCGCCAGGCTGGAAGCCGCCAGGCCCCAGACCACGTCAGCCTGCGGGCGGGATTTTTCGGCCAGCAGCTTGGCGGTGATGATGCCGGTGGAATCGCGTACCCATTTGATATCGATGTCCGGGTTAGCCTTTTCGAAGGCCTGTTTGTAAGTCTTCAATTGCTCGGCTTCGAGGGCCGTGTACACGGTCAACTCGGTCTTGGCGGCAAAGGCATTCAGGCTGAACGCAGTGAGCACAGCAGCGGCTAACGCCAGGGGCTTGAACATGGTGCAGTTCCTTTATGGATGATTTATTGACCGGGCACGGTTTGGCGCCAGGCCTGGGAGCGGCGCAACAAGCCGCGTGAGGCCCACGCCAGCAGCAAGGACACGCCCGCCGAGGTGAACAGAATCAGGGTCGACATGGCCGCCGCGCCGCCGACGTTGCCGGCGTCGTCCATGTTCAATACGGCGACTGCCGCGAGGATGGTGTCGGGGCTGTAGAGGAAGATCGCGGCGGAGACGGTGGTCATCGCCGAGACGAACAGATAGCGCACGATGTCCAGCAGCGCCGGCAGGCAGATCGGCACGGTGACCCGCAGGTAATGCCGGTACAGCGGCGCCTTGAGGGACAACGCGGCGGCTTCGAACTCGGCGTCCAACTGGCGCAGGGCCGTGGTGGCGGTCATTTGTGCGGTGGTCAAATAGTGAGCAATGGTGCACACCACCAGCAGCGTCATGGTGCCGTAGAGCACATGCAGCGGGTTGCCGTTGAGGTTGAAAAAGAACACGTAGCCCAGGCCCAGCACCAACCCTGGCACCGCCATCGGCACGAAGCTGAGCATGCGCAGCGCCAGGTTCAGGCCCTTCTGGCCCTTGGTTTTTTCCATCAGGTAGGCGCCGGTAAAGATCAGCACACTGCCGATCAATGCAGTGCACAGGGCCATGGTGATGCTGTTGCGATAGGCCAGCCAACCGCCGCCGGCCGTGTCCTCGAACTGGTAATGGGCCAGGGACAGCGACAGGTTATAGGGCCAGAATTTCACCAGCGACGAGTAGACCGCCATGCCAAACACCAGCAACAGGATCGCGCAGATCAGCAGGACGATGGCCAGGTAGCAGCCATCCCGCAGCTTCGACGGTGCCGGCTGGAACACTTGGGCGCGGCCGCTCATGGAGTCGCCATGACGGCGGCGCAGCCAGGCGTCGACGCCGAAGCTGAAGAGTGCCGGCAGCAGCAGGACCATGCCGATCAAGGCGCCCCGGCCGAATTGTTGCTGCCCGACCACGGCTTTGTAGGCTTCCAGGGCCAGTACTTGATAGTCGCCACCGACTACCACGGGCACGCCGAAGTCAGTGATGGTCAAGGTGAACACCAGGCAAAATGCAGCGAAGACAGCCTGACGCGTCGCCGGCCAGGTGATGCTGCGGAACGCCCGGGCGGGACTCGCGCCCATGCTCGATGCGGCGTCAAACAATCGTGCGTCCGCCAGGGAAAGCGCTGACAACAGGATCATCAGGGCATGGGGAAAGGTGTAGATCACTTCACCGAGGACGATGCCCCAGAAGCCATAGATGTTGTCCGACAGCAGCCCGCGCAGCATGCCCTGGTTACCGAACAGGTAGACCAGCGCAATCCCGGGCAGCATCGACGGCGCCATCAATGGCAGCAGCGACATGCCGCGCCAGATCGCCTTGCCGGGAATCAGCGTGCGTTGCAAAGCGTAGGCAAACAGGTAAGCCAGCGGTACGACGATGGCCGCCACACTGAGGGAAACCTTCAGGCTGTTACCCAGCAACCAGTGGAAGTTATCGCTGGTGACCAGTTCCCGCGCAGCCACCAGGCCACCGCCCTGCCCGGCTTCACTGCTGAAGCCGCGCCAGAAGATGGCCAGCAGCGGCAGCAGTACCGCGACGCCCAGCAAACACAGCCAGAGCAGCTTGCCGCCGATAACAAAAATACGGTCGCCGACTTCGGCACGGGAAACCTGACGAGCCACGTTATCGGGTATCGGCAGAGTTATATCGCGGGCCATCTCAGGCAAACACCTGCAGGCTGCGCGGGGGCAGCGCGACCCAGATGTCCTGGGCGCCGAGGCGTGGCATGGCTTCCGGGGCCAGTTCGGCCAGCAGCGGATGGCCGGGCAGTTGGTCCAGCTCAAAGCTCATGCGGCAGCGGTTGCCGAGGAAGGTGATCTCGCGGACCTTGGCCGGGAACAGGTTTTCTTCATGCACCGGCGGGTTGACGTTGATGGCTTCCGGGCGGCAGAACAGGCGACCCGATTTTGCGGCACCCGAGTTTTCCGCAAGACGCATGTTCATCCCGCCGACCTGGGCGTGGCTGTCGCTGTTGCGGCTGAACGGCAGCCAGTTGCCCTGGCCGACGAACTCGGCCACGAACGGCGTGGCCGGGCGATCGTAGATTTCCTGGGGCGTGGCGTACTGCTCGACCTTGCCGTTGTTCATCACGGCAATGCGGTCGGCCATCAGCATGGCCTCGTCCTGGTTGTGGGTGACCATCAGGGTGGTAATGCCCAGGCGGCGTTGCAGTTGGCGAAGCTCGGTGCACAGATGCTCGCGTACCCGGGCGTCGAGGGCCGACATGGGTTCGTCCAGCAACAACAAGGACGGCGCCGGTGCCAGGGCGCGGGCCAGGGCGACGCGCTGTTGTTGGCCGCCGGAGAGTTGACCGGGGAATTTCTTTTCACTGCCCACCAGGCCTACCAGTTCCAGCATCTGCCCGACGCGCTTGCGCACCTCATCGCGGCCACTGCCAGTGAGGCCGTAGCCGATGTTCGCTTCGACGGTGAGATTGGGAAACAGCGCGTAGGACTGGAACAGAATGCCGTAGTCCCGTGCCTGGGGTGCCAGTAGGGAAACGTCGCGGTCGCCGAGGTACAACTCGCCGCTGTCCTGGCGTTCAAGGCCCGCGATGCAGCGCAGCAAGGTGGTCTTGCCGCAGCCTGACGGGCCCAGCAGGCACACCAGTTCGCCGGCGGCGACATCCAGGGACACGTTATCCAACGCGGTAAAGGCGCCGAAGCGTTTCTGCACACCGCGCACCTTCATTGGCGCGCCGGGGCGGGTCTGAGCTGTGTTCATGGAGGCACCTCATCAAACTGATGAAGGTCATCCTAGGCAGGCAATGCGTCCCTCTTGTGGCAGAAAGGCAAAACGTGGCGATAGTGGTATTGGTGGATTTGGGTAAGGTTTACCCCGTATCTATAGCCTAGCGCTTGTGGCGAGGGGGCTTGTCCCCCGTTGGACTGCGCAGCAGTCCTAAACCCTGCTGGCGCGATCTGCCAGGAAAAATGCAGTGACCTTATTGGGGCTGCTTCGCAGCCCAACGGGGGACAAGCCCCCTCGCCACAAAAGCCCGCTCGCCATGGAAGCAAGTTAGCCTGCCGGAGACATTTCCTGCGCCAACCCCAGGAAAGCCGCCGGCAATCGGGCACCCTTTCTCTCTTTAAGACAGTACAAATATTCGGGAATCTGCGGGGCATTCTCGATGGTCAGCACACGCAGTTGCGGATCGTGGGGCACTTCCTGCCGGGCGATGATGCTGATGCCGATGTTACGCAACACCGCCTCACGGATCGATTCCCGACTGCCGATCTCCAGCAACGGCCCGTAACTCACACCGGCGCCCTGCAGCATCTCCTCGGTTAACCGACGGGTGGTGGAGCCCGGCTCGCGCATCAGCAAGGTGTGCCCGGCCAGCGCGGTCAACGGCACATGGTCGAGCACTGCCAGCGGATGATTGCGATGCACCGCCAGCACCAGCGGGTCCATGCCCAGTACCCGCCGGATCAGGCGCGGGTCTTCAAGCAACTGGGATGAAGCAGCGACGTCGACGCGGTAGTCATCCAGCGCTTCCAGCACCTGCTGGGAGTTGCCGATTTCCACCGAAACCTCAACCTGCGGCAGCCGCTCACGGAAGGTTTTGACCAGGTCGAGAATGTAATAAGGCGCCGTCGCGGCAATCCTCAACGCGCCTTGCACCTGGCCGCTGTTACGCAGGAAAAACTCGATGTCCGCTTCCTGCTGCAACAGCGCCTTGACCATCGGCAACAGCCGCGCGCCTTCGTCGCTGACGGTCAGGCGGCGCCCGCCACGGTAGAACAATTCCACCGAGTACTGGCTTTCCAGGTGACGAATCTGGGTGGTCACCGTGGGCTGGCTCAGCCCGAGCTTTTTCGCCGCCTGGGTAATACTGCCCAGGCGGGCGACCATGTAAAACGCCTTCAGCTCGGCACTCAGCACACCACCCTCTCATCGACTATTTGCGCAACAGGCGCAGACCATTGAACACCACCAGCAGGCTCACGCCCATGTCGGCGAACACTGCCATCCACATGGTGGCCATCCCAAGGAAGGTCACCGCCAGGAAGATCGCCTTGATCACCAAGGCCAGGGCAATGTTCTGCTTGAGGATACTCGACGTGCGCCGCGACAGTTGAATGAATGCCGGAATCTTGCGCAGGTCGTCGTCCATCAGCGCCACGTCGGCGGTCTCGATGGCGGTGTCGGTACCGGCGGCGGCCATGGCAAACCCGATCTCGGAACGGGCCAGCGCCGGGGCGTCGTTGATGCCGTCGCCGACCATGCCCACCCGGTGGCCCTTGGCGTAGAGCGCTTCGATGGCTTGCAGTTTGTCGGTGGGCAACAGGTCGCCCTGGGCCTGGTCGATGCCGACCTGATCGGCGATTGCCTTGGCGGTGTGGGTGTTGTCGCCGGTGAGCATCAGGGTCTTGATGCCCAGGTCATGCAACTGCTGGATGGCCTCGCGGCTGGTGTCTTTCACGGTGTCGGCCACGGCGAACAGCGCCAGCGGGCCGGACTTGTCCAGCAGCAGGACCACGGACTTGCCTTGTTTTTCCAGGGCGAAGAGTTTTTCTTCAAGGGCCGGCGAGCACAGGTTCAGCTCTTCCACCAGACGGTGATTGCCCAGGTAATAGACTTCACCATTGATTTCACCCTTCACACCGCGACCCGCCAGGGCTTCGAAGTTATCCACAGTGTGAACGGTAAGATTCTTATCCACCGCCGCGTTGGCGATGGCCAGGGACACCGGGTGATCGGAGCGCCCGGCCAAGCTCGCGGCCAGGGCCGGCGCGCTGTCTTCCATGTTCGGGAACAGCGACAGGTAATCGGTTTGCACCGGTTTGCCGTGGGTGATGGTGCCGGTCTTGTCCAGGGCCAGGTAGTCGAGCTTGTAACCGCCCTCCAGGTACACGCCGCCCTTGATCAGGATGCCTTTGCGCGCCGCGGCGGCCAGGCCGCTGACGATGGTCACCGGGGTGGAAATCACCAGCGCACAAGGGCAGGCGACGACCAGCAATACCAGCGCACGGTAGATCCAATCAAACCACGCGCCTGCCATGAACAGCGGCGGAATCAGCGCCACGCCCAAGGCAAAGATAAACACCGCCGGGGTGTAGACCTTGGCGAAGGTGTCGACAAAACGCTGGGTTGGCGCACGGGCGCCTTGGGCCTGTTCCACGGCGTGGATGATCCGCGCCAGGGTCGAGTTGTTGGCGGCGGCGGTGACTTTGTATTCCAGGGAGCCGGCCTGGTTGATGGTGCCAGCGAAGACTTTGTCGCCCAGGGTCTTTTCAATCGGCAGGCTTTCACCGGTAATCGGCGCCTGGTCGATGGTGGACTGGCCGGAGGTGACTTCACCGTCGAGACCAATGCGCTCGCCGGGGCGAACCCGCACGATGGCGCCCAGTTCGATGACTTTGACATCCTGTTCAACCCAACTGCCGTCGGCCTGACGAACCGTGGCCTGTTCCGGGGTCATCTGCATCAAGCCACTGATGGCATTGCGAGCACGGTCGAGGGACTTGGCTTCGATCAGTTCGGCCACGGTGAACAGGAACATCACCATCGCGGCTTCAGGCCACTGGCCGATCAGGATCGCGCCGGTGACGGCGATGCTCATCAGGGCGTTGATGTTCAGGTTGAGGTTTTTCAGGGCAATCCAGCCCTTTTTGTAGGTGGTGAGGCCGCCACTGAAGATCGAGATCAGCGCGACCAGGGCGATCACCCACGTGGGGGCTGCGTTGGTGAAATGCAGCACTTCGGCGCCTAACGCACCGACGCCAGACAGGGCCAGCGGCCACCAGTGCTTCTTCGCCGGCGGTTCCGTCGGGGCGACGCCCTCTTCGATGGGATCCGCCTGCATGCCCAAGGACTTGATGGCCTCGATGATCGGCGCGGTAGTCGGCAAATCGTGCGTCACACCGAGGATGCGGTTGATCAGGTTGAATTCCAGTTGCTGCACACCGGCGAGCTTGCCCAGTTTGTTCTGGATCAGCGTCTGCTCGGTGGGGCAGTCCATGGCTTCAATGCGGAAGGTGCTCAGCCGCGAGCCCGCCGTCGGGGCTTCAGTCAGCTTCACCAGCGCAGGCGCCGCTTTGCTGGAACAGCAGGAATCGCCATGGCTGCCATGGTCGTGCTTCTGCACAGGTTTCAGCTTGGGGCCATGATCGTGCGCGTGGTCATGATCATGGTCGTGCTTGTGCGGGGTGTGGATGGAGTCGCTCATTCTGTCGCGTCCGTAAAGGTGCCTGTTGCCAAGTAAAGACCCTGTAGCCACTATAGGGTCAAGCACCCTTTTGGAGATTGCTGCGATGAAGATCGGCGAATTGGCAAAATTGACGGATTGCCAGGTGGAAACCATCCGTTATTACGAGAAGGAAGGCCTGCTGCCGCCGCCTGCGCGCAGCGATGGAAACTACCGCCTGTACACCCAGGCGCACACCGAACGGCTGGTGTTTATCCGCAACTGCCGCAGCCTGGACATGACCCTTGAGGAAATTCGCAGCCTGCTGGGCCTGCGGGACAGTCCTCAGGACCAGTGCGAAAGCGTGAATGCATTGATTGACGAGCACATCCACCACGTGAAGGCGCGGATCGACGGACTGCTGGCGTTGCAGGAACAGCTGCTCGACCTGCGCCAACGCTGCGGCGGCGGGCCGGATCTGGATCAGTGCGGGATTTTGCAGCGGCTGGAAGTCAGCGGGAGTGTCGCGGCCAGCGAGGCTGAGCCCTCACATGTGGGCAGAAGCCACGGCCATTGAATGTGTACACAGAACAAATGTGGGAGCGGGCTTGCTCGCGAAAGCGGTAGATCAGTCATATTTCCGGCGACTGACACACCGCTTTCGGGAGCAAGCCCCCTCCCACATTTAGACCGAGACCGCCTTTAAATGGCTACGTCGGCCTTGATGCTCGGGTCGGCGTCGTAGCCCACGATTTCAAAGTCTTCGAATTTGTAATCGTAGATCGACTCGGGTTTGCGCTTGATCACCAGTTCCGGCAGCTTCTTCGGCGTGCGCGCCAGCTGGGTCTGGATCTGCTCCATATGGTTGCTGTAGGCATGGGTGTCGCCCGTGGTGACGATGATCTCGTGAGGGATCAGGTCGCACTGTTGGGCCAGCATATGGGTGAGCAACGCCAGGGCCGCGGTGTTGTACGGCAGGCCGAGGAATACATCGGAGCTGCGGATGTACAACTGCATCGACAGATGACCGTCATGCACAAAGGCCTGGTACAGCAGGTGGCAAGGCGGCAGCGCCTGCTTGCCGTCGCGGGCGTTTTGCTGGGGGCTTTTGGTCTCGTCCGGCAGGTACTCGACGTTCCAGCCGTGGAACAGGATGCGGCGGCTGTTGGGGTTGGTCTTCAGCGTCTCGACCATGTAGTCGATCTGGTTGATCTTGCCGCCGTCCTTGGTTGGCCAGGCGGTCCACTGCTCGCCGTACACCGGGCCCAGGTCGCCGTCTTCGGTGGCCCATTCGTCCCAGATTTTTACGCCATTCTCGTTCAACCACTTGATGTTGGTGTTGCCACTCAGCATCCAGATCAATTCGTTGGCGATGCTTTTGAAGTGAAGCTTCTTGGTGGTCAGCAACGGGAAGCCGTCGGCCAAGCTATGCCGAAACTGACGGGCAAACACCGCCTTGGTGCCGGTGCCGGTGCGATCGCCCTTGGTCAGGCCATTGGTCACGACATCGTTCAGTAGTTCGAGATATTGCTTCATGTCTATACCTGTTTCGTTGAAGCCGGGACCCTCGGGCCCCGGCGTTCGAATTTAAAGCGCGGTGTTCTTGATGCCTTGCGGGCGATTGTAAGCCCACCACAGCAGACCCAGGCCGGCGATGATCATCGGCAGGCTGAGAATCTGACCCATGGTCAACCAGCCCCACGCCAGGTAGCCCAGCTGCGCATCCGGCACCCGCACGAACTCGACGATAAAGCGGAAGATCCCGTAGAACAGCGCGAACATGCCCGACACGGCCATGGTTGGGCGTGGCTTGCGCGAGAAGATATAGAGGATCAGGAACAGCGCCACACCTTCCAGGGCGAACTGGTACAGCTGCGACGGATGACGCGGCAATTGCGCCGGGTCGCTGAACGGCGGGAACACCATGGCCCACGGCACGTCAGTCGGCTTGCCCCACAATTCGGCATTGATGAAGTTACCGATACGCCCGGCACCCAGGCCAATCGGCACGAACGGCGCGACGAAGTCCATCAGCTGGAAGAACGACTTGCCGTTACGCCGGCCAAACCACCAGGCAGCGATCATCACGCCCACAAACCCGCCGTGGAACGCCATGCCGCCCTTCCACACCTCGAAGATCAGCGTCGGGTTGGCGATGTAGGCTGACAGGTCGTAGAACAGCACATACCCCAGGCGTCCGCCGACGATGACCCCCATCGACATCCAGAACACCATGTCGGAGAGCTTCTCCTTGGTCCAGGTCGGGTCGAAACGGTTCAGGCGCCGGGAAGCCAGCAGCCAGGCACCGCCGATGCCGATCAGGTACATCAACCCGTACCAATGGATTTGCAGCGGACCGATGGCCAAGGCCACCGGGTTGATCTGCGGGTAAGGCAGCATTGCGACTCCTCGTTAAATCAATAGTCATGGCGCATCGGACCATGCCGTTGCGCGATTAAGCCTGCGTTACAACAAAAAATTCAAACCTACGCAAAACAGCAAGCCGGCGAACAGCCGCTTGAGCAAGCGCGGCGACAACCGATGCGCCAGGCGCGCGCCGAAACGGGCCGCCACCATGCTGGTCAGGGCAATGCCCAGCAGCGCCGGCAGATACACAAAGCCGAGACTATGCTCGGGCAGCAGCGGGTCATGCCAGCCCAGAATCATGAAACTTAATGCACTGGCCAGGGCGATCGGCAAGCCGCAGGCCGACGAAGTGGCCACCGCCTGCTGCATCGGCACGCTGCGCCAGGTCAGGAACGGCACGGTCAACGAACCACCACCGG
Organism: Pseudomonas sp. ATCC PTA-122608; assembly: GCF_001952855.1. Taxonomy (GTDB): domain Bacteria; phylum Pseudomonadota; class Gammaproteobacteria; order Pseudomonadales; family Pseudomonadaceae; genus Aquipseudomonas. The sequence continues at coordinate 54,105 of NZ_LPNO01000001.1, forward strand.
TGCCGAAAATCGCCGACGACCAGCCGATCACGCCGCCGGCCAAGGTCAGGCCGAGCTTGCCCGGCACCTGGCGGCTGGCCTTGGGCTTGAGCTCCAGGGTCATCTGCAACGCGATCACCAGGGCGAACACACCGATGATCTTCTGCAAATGCGGCCCGGAAATCGCCTCGGCCGTCAGCGCGCCGAAGCCTGCACCCAGCAGAATGCCCACGGCCATCCACACAAAGATCGGCCAGCGCACGGCTCCCCGGCGGTGATGCTCGCGCACCGCGTTGACCGAGGTGAAGATAATAGACGCCAGGGACGTGCCGACAGCGAGGTGGGTCAACACCGAGGGATCGAAGCCCTGCAAGGTGAAACTGAACACCAGCACCGGCACGATAATGATCCCGCCGCCCACGCCAAACAGCCCGGCGAGCATGCCCGCACAGGAACCCAGCAGCAAATACAGCAGAAATTCCATGGGAGCCCCCGAAAACAGACCGGCATGTTAACGGATGCAAAGCACAGGGTTCTATGGGTAGAGTGGGCAAAACACAAAGGGATCGCCTTATGTGCCTGATTGTTTTTGCCTGGCGGCCGGGCCACGCCCAGCCGCTGATCGTCGCGGCCAACCGTGATGAGTTCTATGCCCGGCCCAGTCTGCCGTTGGCCCAGTGGCTGGATGCGCCCCATGTTTACGCCGGGCGCGATCAGGAAGCCGGCGGGACCTGGCTGGGGGTCGGGGCGGATGGGCGCTTTGCGGCGCTGACCAATATTCGTGACCCGCACCAGCCGCCGGCACGCAAGTCGCGGGGTGAGTTGGTGGCGCGGTTTCTCAGTGGTTCGCTGCTGATTGACGATTACTTGGCCGACGTTAGCGGCAGATCGATTGAATATGCCGGGTTTAACCTGTTGGTGGGGACGCGGGACGAATTGTGGCATTACAACGCCAGCGAATCAGCGCCGACGCGCCTGGAAGCAGGGGTTTATGGGTTATCCAATGCAGGGCTGGATACGCCGTGGCCGAAGTTGTTGAAGGCCAAGGCGGCGCTGACGCAAGTGCTGGAAGATCCTCAGCCCGAGGCCTTGCTGGGGATTTTGAGCGACCCGCAGACCGCGCCGTTTGCCGACTTGCCGGATACCGGCGTGGGGTTGGCGACAGAGAGTCTGTTGTCGAGCGTGTTTATTGCCAGCCCCAGTTACGGGACGCGGGCGAGTACGGCGTTGATTGTGAATGCCGACGGGACACGGCATATCGTGGAGCGCAGTTTTGGGCCCCATGGCGGCAGGCTGGGCGAGGTGGAACTCAAAATCTGAACGTCACGCAAATCAAATGTGGGAGCGGGCTTGCTCGCGAATACAGGGTGTCAGTCAATACATCCGGTGACTGATACACCGCCTTCGCGAGCAAGCCCGCTCCCACATTTCGATTGGGGACAGGCTCTGAAATCCGGCTAGAGGCTTTTTGCAGACGCCGGGTTGATCATCCGCGCCAACCCAAGGTTCTTCAGCGCCAATTGCAGCGAGCTGTGGATAACTTGCGGGTTGTCGATGGTCATCAACTCCGCCAGCAGTTCCTTGGCCCGGCTGAGGTTAATCTGGCGCAGCATCCATTTCACCTTCGGCAAGTTGGTGGCGTTCATCGACAGGCTGTCAAAGCCCATCGCCATCAACAGCACGGCCGCCGCCGGGTCACCGGCCATCTCGCCGCAGATACTCACTTGCTTGCCTTCGGCATGGGCATCGCGCACCACGTTCTGCAAGGCTTGCAGCACTGCCGGGTGCAGGTAGTCGTAAAGGTCGGCCACCCGTGGGTTGTTGCGGTCAACGGCCAGCAGGTATTGGGTAAGGTCGTTGGAACCCACCGACAGGAAGTCCACCTGCCGCGCCAGCTCTTTAGCCTGGTACACCGCCGCCGGAATCTCGATCATCACGCCAATCGGCGGCATCGGTACATCAGAACCTTCGTCGCGCACTTCGCCCCAGGCCCGGTGGATCAGGTGCAGCGCCTCTTCCAGCTCGTGGGTACCGGATATCATCGGGAGAAGAATGCGCAGGTTATTCAGGCCTTCGCTGGCCTTGAGCATGGCGCGGGTCTGGACGAGGAAGATTTCAGGATGGTCGAGGGTAACGCGAATACCGCGCCAGCCGAGGAAGGGGTTGTCTTCCTTGATGGGGAAATACGACAGTGACTTGTCGCCGCCAATGTCCAGGCTGCGCATGGTCACCGGTAACGGATGGAAGGCGGACAGTTGCTCGCGATAAATCGCCAGCTGCTCCTTCTCACTCGGAAAACGTTGGTTGATCATGAACGGCACTTCGGTGCGGTACAGCCCAACACCTTCAGCGCCGCGCTGTTGTGCGCGTGCCACGTCCGCCAGCAGGCCAGTGTTGACCAGCAGCGGTACACGGTGGCCGTCGAGGGTCACGCACGGCAGCTCCCGCAGGGCGTCGAGTCCCTGGGACAGCTGGCGTTCTTCTTCCACCACTTCGGCGTATTGCTTGCGCAGCACTTCGCTGGGGTTGGTGTAGACCTCGCCGTGGTAGCCGTCGACGATCATTTGGATGCCGTCGACCTTGGAATACGGCAGGTCCACCAGGCCCATCACCGTCGGAATGCCCATGGCCCGGGCCAGGATCGCGACGTGGGAGTTACCCGAACCCAATACCGAGACCAGGCCCACCAGTTTGCCTTCCGGCACTTCGCCGAGCATGGTGGCGGTCAGTTCTTCACTGATCAGGATAGTGTTGTCGGGGTACACCAGGGTGGTCGAGCGTTCTTCCTGCAGGTAGGCCAGCAGACGGCGACCGAGGTCTTTCACGTCCGAGGCGCGTTCGCGCAGGTAGGCGTCGTCCATCAATTCGAAACGGTTGACGTGATCGGTGACCACTTGGCGCAGCGCGCCCTGAGCCCACTGGCCGGTCTTGATCACGTCCTTGACTTCGCTGCCCAGGGACGCGTCGTCAAGCATCATCAGGTACACGTCGAACAGCGCCCGTTCTTCAGGCCGCAGCTGGGTGGCCAGCTTGGTCGACAGGGTGCGCATGTCATTGCGCACGCCTTCGAGGGCAGTCTTGAAGAGGATGATTTCAGCGTCGATGTCGGTGACGGTCTTGTCCGGCACCACGTCCAGGTCGGCCGGCGGCAGCATGACCACGGCGGTACCGACGGCTGCGCCCGGCGAACCCGGTACGCCGACGAACTTGGCTTCCTGGATACCCTTGCCCTGGCGCCCCAGGCCGCGAATCGAACCGGTGGCCTCGGCGTGGGCAATAACCCCGGCGAGCTGCGCGCTCATGGTCACGAGGAAGGCTTCTTCACCTTCGTCGAACTGGCGGCGTTCTTTCTGCTGGATGACCAACACGCCGACAACGCGACGGTGGTGAATGATCGGTGCACCGAGGAACGAGGCGTAGCGCTCTTCGCCGGTTTCGGCAAAGTAGCGATAACGCGGGTGATCGGCAGCGTTTTCAAGGTTCAGGGGTTCTTCACGCGTCCCCACCAGGCCCACCAGACCTTCATTGGGCGCCATGCTGACCTTGCCGATGGAGCGCTTGTTCAAGCCCTCGGTGGCCATCAGGACAAAACGGTTGGTCTCGGGGTCCAGCAGGTAAACCGAGCAGACCTGGCTGCCCATGGCTTCCTTGACGCGCAACACAATAATCCCCAACGCCGCCTTGAGATCCTTGGCGGAGTTAACTTCCTGGACGATCTTGCGCAGCGTATTGAGCATGGCTCGGGGTCGAACTCCGTCGTCAGTCGCGCGCTAAAAGGCGCGGGGCAAGCTCTTTAAGAGCGCGACGATAAACCTCGCGCTTGAATGTCACCACCTGGCCCAACGGATACCAATAACTGACCCAGCGCCAGCCATCGAACTCCGGTTTACCGGTCAAATCCATCCGCACCCGCTGCTCGTTGGAGATCAGGCGCAGGAGAAACCATTTCTGTTTCTGGCCGATGCACAGCGGTTGGCTGTGGGTACGCACCAGACGTTGCGGCAAACGATAGCGCAACCAGCCTCGGGTGCAGGCCAGAATTTGCACATCTTCACGTTCAAGGCCTACTTCTTCGTTCAACTCACGGTACAAGGCGTCTTCAGGGGTTTCGTCGGGGTTGATTCCGCCTTGAGGAAACTGCCAGGCATCTTGGTTGATACGGCGAGCCCATAGCACCTGTCCGGCATCATTCGTAAGAATAATCCCGACATTAGGACGGAAACCATCGGGGTCGATCACGGCAACAACCTCGCAAACGCATGTCACCGCATTGTTCCACAAAGATTGATACAGCGGCAACGAGGCTGCTTACCTTATGTGCACTCTTGTGAAAAGACCGTATTCTGGACGCCTTTTTACAGACATTTCAGCGAGTAACTGCAATGCGCCTGGCTTTATTCGACTTGGACAACACGCTTTTGGGGGGTGACAGCGATCACGCCTGGGGCGATTACCTCTGTGAACGCGGGATTCTCGACGCCGTGGCCTACAAGGCCCGCAACGATGAGTTCTACCAGGACTACCTGGCCGGCAAGCTGGATAACGCCGAGTACTTGAACTTCTGCCTGGAAATCCTCGGCCGCACCGAGATGGCCCAGCTGGATGAATGGCACCGTGACTACATGCGCGACTGCATCGAGCCGATCATGCTGCCCCAGGCGGTTGAATTGCTGGCCAAGCACCGGGCGGCGGGCGACAAGTTGGTGATCATCACCGCGACCAACCGTTTTGTGACCGCACCGATTGCCGAGCGGCTGGGGGTTGAAACCCTGATTGCGACGGAATGCGAGATGCAAGATGGCCGTTACACCGGGCGCAGTACGGATATCCCGTGCTTTCGCGAAGGTAAAGTGACGCGCTTGAATCGTTGGCTGGAAGAGACCGGGTACAGCCTGGAGGACAGTTACTTCTATAGCGATTCGATGAATGACCTGCCGTTGCTGGAGCAGGTGACGCATGCGGTGGCGGTGGATCCGGATCCGAATCTGCGGGCTGAGGCTCAGAAGCGTGGTTGGCCGGTGATTAGCCTGCGCGGCTGATAACGCTTTCGCGAGCAAGCCCGCTCCCACATTTGATCGAGTTCCACCTTTGGAATGCAGTCGAATGTGGGAGCGGGCTTGCTCGCGAATGAAGGCGACCCGGTTTCAAGCCTTAAACGGGTTTAGCACCCATCAACCCGGCAATCGCCACAAACCCCACCAAACTGACCACGGCCAGCGCCACGGTGAAGTTCACACTCCCCGCCCCGCCCAACCGCAGTCGATTAAGCCGCGCCACCAGCCAGAACCAGCTCAGCGCCGCCACGGTGTAGATCACGCTCGAACCCAGAATCCAGGTTTGCCCCAGCGGCCAGCCGATCAAGTGCGCCAGCCACCAGCCGGTGAACGGCATGCTCACCACGCAAATCCCCATCAACAACCACACAAACACCCACGGCCGCTGCACGGTATAGGCAGGCCCTGCGCTGCGTTTGCGCCAGGCCAGCACCGCCAGCGCGACGCCGCTGAGCAGCAGCAACACCGTGGCCGCGATGTGGATAACTTTAAGGGTGGTCAGCGTTTCCATGTTCTCGATTCCTTGAAGGCCGCTCAGTCAGCGTAGTCGCTCAACCGAGGAACAGTTGGTAGGCCGGGTTATCACTTTCATCCCAGTACGGGTAGCCAATGGCTTCCAGCGCCGCCGGCACCAGGTGGCGCTCGTCCGCCGGCACCTGCAGCCCCGCCACTACGCGCCCGTCAGCGGCGCCGTGGTTGCGATAGTGGAACATCGAGATGTTCCAGCGCCCGCCCAATTTGTTGAGGAAGTTGAACAACGCTCCCGGACGTTCCGGGAATTCGAAGCGGAACACCACCTCGTCGCTGACGTGCGCCGCATGGCCACCGACCATATGACGGATGTGCAGCTTGGCCAGTTCGTTTTCCGTCAGGTCCAGCACCGGGAAACCCTGGCTGGTAAGGCTGGCGATCAGCGCGCTGCGCGGGTCATTTTCCGGGTGGGTCTGCACGCCGACAAAAATGTGCGCTTCGCGGCCAGAGTGGTAGCGGTAGTTGAATTCGGTGATCTGGCGCTTGCCCACGGCCTCGCAGAAGGCCTTGAAGCTGCCCGGCTTCTCGGGGATGGTCACGGCGATGATGGCTTCGCGGCCTTCACCCAACTCGGCGCGCTCGGCCACATGGCGCAGGCGGTCGAAGTTGACGTTGGCCCCGGAATCGATGGCCACCAGGGTTTGCCCGGTGATGCCACGGGTCTCGACGTACTTCTTGATGCCCGCCACGCCCAGGGCGCCAGCCGGCTCCGTGATGGAGCGGGTGTCGTCGTAGATGTCCTTGATCGCCGCGCAGATTTCATCGGTGCTGACGGTGATCACTTCATCCACGTAGTCCTTGCAGATGTCGAAGGTGTGCTGGCCGATCTGCGCCACCGCCACGCCGTCGGCGAAGATGCCCACGGTCGGCAATACCACGCGCTCGCCCGCCGCCATGGCGGCTTGCAGGCAGTTGGAGTCGTCCGGCTCGACGCCGATGATCTTGATTTCAGGCCGCAGGTATTTCACGTACGCCGCGATCCCGGCGATCAGGCCACCACCGCCCACCGGGACGAAAATCGCGTCCAGCGGCCCCGGGTGCTGGCGCAGAATCTCCATCGCCACCGTGCCCTGCCCGGCAATGGTGTGCGGATCATCGTAGGGGTGAATGTAGACGTAGCCTTTTTCGTCGACCAGCTTCAGCGAATACGCCAGCGCTTCCGGGAAAGAATCCCCGTGCAGCACCACTTTGCCGCCACGGGAGCGCACGCCTTCGACCTTGATCTCGGGCGTGGTCTTGGGCATCACGATGGTGGCCTTGACCCCCAGCACCTTGGCCGCCAGGGCCAGGCCCTGGGCGTGGTTGCCCGCTGAAGCGGTGACCACACCGCGCGCACGTTCTTCGGCGCTCAGTTGGGTCAGCTTGTTGTAGGCACCGCGAATCTTGAACGAGAACACCGGCTGCAAGTCTTCGCGCTTGAGCCAGACCTTGTTACCCAGGCGCTCGGAGAGCTGGCGGGCGGTCTGCAGCGGGGTTTCTACGGCAACGTCGTAAACGCGCGAGGTGAGGATCTTTTTGACGTACTGTTCAAGCATCGGAAAGCATCACTGGGCGGGTTGGGCAGGGCCAAGGAGTCTAACCCAGCGTTTGGCCGGGCGACCACACGAAAACCGAGGTTTTGTTGGGTTATACTCGCGCCCCTCTTTACTCCCCGCCCGTTCCGGAGCCCGCATGACCCAGGATCAACTCAAACAGGCAGTGGCCCAGGCCGCCGTCGATTTAATCCTTCCTAAACTCGACGATAAAAGCATCGTCGGTGTCGGCACCGGCTCCACCGCCAACTGCTTTATCGATGCGCTGGCCCTGCACAAGGGCGCGTTCGACGGCGCGGTCGCCAGCTCCGAAGCCACCGCTGCGCGGCTCAAGGGCCACGGCATTCCGGTGTATGAGCTGAACACCGTCAGCGACCTGGAGTTCTATGTCGACGGCGCCGATGAAAGCGACGCACACCTGAACCTGATCAAGGGCGGCGGCGCAGCACTGACTCGCGAGAAGATCGTCGCGGCCGTGGCCAAGACCTTCATCTGCATCGCCGATGCCAGCAAACTGGTGCCGGTACTTGGCGCGTTCCCGCTGCCGGTTGAAGTGATCCCGATGGCCCGCAGCCACGTGGCCCGCGAGCTGGTGAAGCTGGGCGGCGACCCGGTGTACCGCGAAGGCGTGCTGACCGACAACGGCAACATCATCATCGACGTGTTCAACCTGCAGATCACCAACCCGGTGGAGCTGGAGCGCCAGATCAACGCCATCGTCGGCGTCGTCACCAACGGCCTGTTCGCGGCACGCCCGGCTGACGTATTGCTGCTGGGCACCCCGGAAGGCGTGAAAACCCTCAAAGCCTGAACCGCTCCTCCACTGTAGAAGCGGGCTTGCCCGCGAAAAACCAACAAGCGCCTCGCCCGCTCAGGACGACCCGCGTTACCGGTAACGTTTTTCGCGAGCAAGCGTGCTCCTGCAAGCAGCATTTGCGCTCACCCTCGGCCGAAACCGAGCACCCGCCACGGCATCTCTCGCCGCGCTTCGTATCAAATCTGTTACAAATTACAGCCAGGCGACTCGTGCGTTTAACAATGCGCCAATTCGCCGCCGCCCATGGAATGAGGCGCGCATTGTGCAAAAGGTCTCGGCTCCCGACTCCAATCACTTCAAGGAAGACCCTGTGATAAAGCCTCTAGCCCTCGCTGTCAGCGTTGCCAGTGCCCTGCTGTCCACCAGCGCCCAGTCATACGATTACGGCCAACACGCCAACACCACCCTGGAAACGCTGATCAACGACTATCCCGGTCGCTATCGCGGCACCGCCAATTTCGCCGGGGCCGCCGATTGGATGCAAAGCCAGATGGGCAGCGCCTACAGCATCAGCCGCCAGGATTTTTCCTGGACCGCCAGCGGCACCTCCCGCAGTTCGCAAAACGTGGTGGCCTACGCCGCCGGCACCCAGCCGCAATATGTGGTGATCGGCGCGCACTTCGACACCTACTTTGGTCGCCCTACCTTGCAAGGCCTCGATGACAACGGCTCCGGCGCCAGTGTGCTGACCGAGGTGGCAAAAAACCTGGGCGGGTTGCAGTTGGAGAACGGCCTGCAAATCGTCGGCTTTGGCGCAGAGGAAGAAGGCCTGCGCGGCTCGAAAGCCTTCGTCAACGCATTGAGCGCCAGCCAGAAGGCCAACATGCTGGCGATGATCAACCTCGACAGCCTGATCACCGGCGACATGATGTACGCCCACGCCGGCCAGAACAGCACGGCCAACCCGGCGCTGGCGTCGTTGCGCGAGCACACGTTCCAGATCGCCAGGGAGCTGAACATTCCGCTGTTCACCAACCCCGGCCTCGACCCGCAATACCCCAAGGGCACCGGCTGCTGCAGCGATGGCGAACCCTTCGAGCCGCTGAATATCCCGATCCTGTATATCGAAGCAACCAACTGGGAATTGGGCGACCTGGATGGTTATACCCAGACCAACAACCCGGCCATCCCCGGCGGATCGACCTGGCACGACCCTACCGAGGACAACAAGGAAGTGCTGACCAACGCCTTTGGCCAGGAACGTATTGACCAGCGCCTGCGGGACTATTCGCGGCTGCTCAGCCGGCTGGTATTGGAGTTGACCAATGCCGACTTGATGGCCTCCACCGCCTCGGGTGGCGCCGTTGCGCGCAATATGCAGGACAACCTGCAACGCCAGCATCAGTCGATGGTGCGCCTGCACGATCGCCGCTGGCTGACCCTGCAGTCGGCTAGCCGCGAGGTCGGCAGCTTCGATGGCGAAATCGGTGTAGACGGCGAATACAACCCCGACAGTGGTTTCGACGCCGCCCCCAACCCCGAGGCGCGGAGTCTCGGCCTGCATGCCCTGGGCGACTACCAGTTGAGTTCCAGCCTGAACCTCGGCGCCAGCCTCAGCTACCTCAATGGGCGCGACAAGCTTGAGCATCGCGGCAAACTGCAAAGCGACACTTGGCAGGCAGCCGCTTACGCACTGTTGAATGACGGCGGTCCGAGCTGGCTGGCCGGCGACTTGAGCGTGGGCCACAGTCGCTTTGACTCCCGGCGCAATTTGCTGATCCAGGCCAGCGGTGGGCCGGTATTGCTCAATCAGCACCTGACCGGGAAAACCGATGCGTTGGCATTGGGCGCGCGGGTGCTGGGTGGCTATGACTTCGACTTCGGCGCAATCAAGAGCGGGCCCTTTGCCGGGCTGGACTACACCCATTACCGCATCGATAAATTCCATGAAAAGCAGGACCTGCGTACCGCCCTTGAGTACGAAGAACAGTCGTTCGACTCACTTGAAGCCAGCCTCGGCTGGCGTGTGCGCGGTGCTGTCGCCTTGCCTTATGGCCTGAGCCTGATGCCTTACGCCGACATCGCCTGGGTCAAGGAACTGGCCGACGGCCGCCTGGACGACCTTGACCTGACCGCCCGCGCCGATGACCAGGCACGCACGGCCCGGCTGGGGTCAGTAGATAAAAGTTTCGGACGCGCCCAGGTCGGCAGCCAACTGGCAATCACTCCGCAGTTAGGCGTGTATGCCGAAGTGAACGGCCGATTGGGCCATGCCGAGGGTAGCCAGACCGGCTATTCGCTGGGCGTGCAGTGGATGTTCTGATCAGGGCTTCTTGAACACATAAAAGAGGTTCGGCTCACTGACCATGTACAACGTGCCGTCGTTGTCCATGGCAATCCCCTCGGCCTGAGGCACTCGCTGCTTCAGGCCATGGCGCCCCTTGAGCAGCGACAAACTGCTCAGGGGACGACCGTCGATATCCAGTTCCAGCACCAGGAATGACTCATCCGACAGCGCCAGCAAATGGCCGCTGCGCTCGTCGTATTGCAGGCTCGACAGGTCGCGCACAAACAACCCGGCATCGCGCTTGGGGTTATTGATTACGTGCACCGAGTAGGTTTTTTCCGGTTTGAAATGGGGAAAGCCGTGCACCTCGTAGATCAGCATCGGGTCCCGCTCCTTGGCCACAAACAGGCGCTTGCCCACCGAGTCATAGGCCAGGCCTTCGAAGCCTTTGTTGCCACCCAAGTGCACACCGAGGGTCATTTGCTCGGCGTCGGCGGCATCGAGGAATTGGGTGTCCTCATCCACATGGACCTTGATCAGCCGCTGCTGACGCTCGTCGCTGATGACGTAGGTGTTGTCGCTGATGTACTCCACCGCCTCGGCATCACCAAACCCCACCAGCGCAATGCGCCGCAGAATTTTGCCCTCCAGGGACAGCTCCACCAGTTCGGCATTCTTGTTGGTCACGGTAAACAGGCTGTCGCGCACCGGATCAAAGGTCAGGGCCGAGACATCATCGTTGAGGCCGTCGATCACCTGCGCTTCCAGGCTGACCCGGTAATCCCCCAGGCCAATCGAATGCTCACCAGCGGGATTGCGCCAGGACTGCCAGTTGAACCAGGCACGCTCGAACAGACGCAATTGCTGGGCAACCACACCGCAAGCCACCAGGGCGATCAGGATCAGGATGAAAAACGCAGGTTTGGGACGGGCAAGTCGACGCATCGGGGCGGGGCTCAAAGTGAAAACTGGCGAATGAATATCACGGTCGCCTGAATTTAAACTTAAACGCCCCGGGTGTCTGGCAGATGCCGCAAATAGCGAAAAATCTGACGTGATCGAACTACTGTGCCTGCTTCTCGAAGCGATAGAACAGGTTCGGCTCGCTGACCATGTACAGCGTGCCGTTCTCGTCCATGGTCACGCCTTCGGCACGGGGAATGGTGCTCTTCAAGCCATTGAAGCCACCGAGCAAGGTCATGAAGCTGACTTGCTCGCCCTTTTCGTCGAGTTCCAGCAGCAGATGGGAATCGGCTGACAGCGCCAGCAGATGGCCAGTACGCGGGTCGACGGTCAGTGCCGAGAGGTTGCGCATGTCCAGTTCAGTGCTGGCGAGCTTTTGCTTGTCACCGGTGAGGGTCTGGCTGCCGTCGCTTTTCCAGGTGAACAGGGCCGGCGGGCGCTCTTCGCCGAGAATCAGCTGTTGATTGCGTTTGTCCCAGGTGATCGCTTCGAAGGCTTTGTTCTGGTCCTTCGAGGGGCCGAGGTCATAGGACGGGAAGTCGGCTTTGTTCAACTGCTGGGTCTGCGGGTCAACCTTGATGATGGTCAGGCTGTGCTGACGCTCATCGACCACAGCCATCAGGCCGTTTTCCATCATGGTCACGCCTTCCGGGTTGTTCCAGCCGTTGAGCAGCATCTTGCGCAGCACGTCGCCTTGCAGGGTCAGCTCAACCAGGAACGGGTTCTTGCCCATGACCGAGAACAGGGTCTTGGTCAGCGGGTTATAGGCCAGGTCCGAGGCTTCGTCCTTCTCCATGCCGGGCAGCAGCTTGGCGTCGATCACCGCGTGGTAGTCCGGGAGCCAGACACTTTCCAGGCGCTCGGTCGGGGTTTCGAAGCCCTCTGCCACCCACAACACGCCGCGATCGTCCCAGTGCATGGCCCAGGCCACGCCATAGATGATCGCGCCGGCCAGGAACAGCCAGGAATACCAGCGCATGGCAAGGCGTGAACGCAGCGTGGGTTTTACAGAGGGGAGAGGCACGGCCATTACGCTTTCCAGAAAGTCAGCTTTAGGGGATAGCACAGGATCACAAGGTCCGCGCGCAGGAGGCTGAGGATTATCCGGATGGGGTGTGAAAAAAATGCAAAAACCCGATTTTGCAGCCATACACCGATCAAATGTGGGAGCGGGCTTGCTCGCGAATGCGCAGTGTCAGTCACTGAATCTGCCACTGATACACCGCTTTCGCGAGCAAGCCCGCTCCCACATTTTTATCCGCGTGTCGCCAGGTATTAGCGAACGCTGCTTTCGAACCGGCTCACACCCGGCAATTCCAGCACCAGCTCATCGCCCACGTTCAGCGGGCCCACGCCTGCCGGCGTACCGGTGAGGATCACATCCCCGGCCTGCAGCGAGAAGCAACCGGCCATGTACTGGATCATCGGGATGATCGGGTTGAGCATGATCGCGCTGTTGCCGTCCTGGCGCACTTCGCCATTGATGGTCAGGCGAATGCCGATGTCAGTCACGTCCGGGAAGGTACTGCCGACCACGAACGGTGCAATCACTGCCGCGCCATCAAACGACTTGGCGATTTCCCACGGCAGGCCCTTGGCTTTCAGCTCGGCCTGTTTGTCCCGCAGGGTCAGGTCCAGGGCCGGGGCGAAGCCGGAGATGGCGTCCAGCACTTCCTCGCGGCTCGGCTTTGTCGACAGCGGCTTGCCGATCAACACCGCGATTTCCGCTTCGTAGTGCACCGAACCGCGCTCGGTGGGAATGGCGAAACCGCCTTCCAGCGCCACCACGCAACTGCCTGGCTTGATAAACAGCAGCGGCTCGGTAGGTACCGGGTTATCCAGTTCCTTGGCGTGTTCGGCGTAGTTACGCCCGATGCACACCACTTTCCCTAGCGGAAAGTGAATATTGGTGCCGTCGACATACTTGTGCTGATAGCTCATGGACCGACTCCTTCAGGGACTGTTAAACAGCGAAAATCTTGCCCGGGTTCATGATCCCGTTCGGGTCAAACACCGCTTTCACTGCTTTCATGTATTCGATTTCAACCGGCGAGCGGCTGTAGGTCAGGTAGTCGCGCTTGGTCATGCCCACGCCGTGTTCGGCGGAGATCGAGCCGTTGTACTTCTGTACGGTCTCGAACACCCACTTGTTCACGGTGGCGCACTTGGCGAAGAACTCATCCTTGCTCAGGTTTTCCGGCTTGAGGATGTTCAAGTGCAGGTTGCCGTCGCCGATGTGGCCAAACCAGACGATTTCGAAGTCGGGGTAGTGTTCGCCGACGATCGCGTCGATTTCCTTCAGGAAGGCCGGCACTTTCGACACAGTCACCGAAATGTCATTCTTGTACGGCGTCCAGTGGGAGATGGTCTCGGAGATGTACTCGCGCAGCTTCCACAGGTTGTGCAGTTGGGTTTCGCTCTGGCTCATCACGCCGTCCAGCACCCAGCCCTGCTCCACGCAGTGTTCGAACGTGGCCAGGGCGTCGTTGGCCACTTCTTCGGTGGTCGCTTCAAATTCCAGCAGCGCGTAGAACGGGCAGTCGGACTCGAACGGCGCCGGCACGTCGCCGCGCGCGAGGACTTTGGCCAGGGCCTTGTCGGAGAAGAACTCGAAGGCGGTCAGGTCCAGCTTGCTCTGGAAGGCGTGCAACACCGGCATGATCGAGTCGAAATCGGTGGTGCCGAGCACCATCGCGGTGAGGTTTTTCGGCGCCCGGTCCAGGCGCATGGTCGCTTCGACCACAAAGCCCAGGGTGCCTTCCGCGCCGATGAACAGCTGGCGCATGTCGTAGCCGGTGGCGTTCTTGATCAGGTCTTTGTTCAGTTCCAGCAGGTCGCCCTTGCCGGTGACGACTTTCATGCCGGCGACCCAGTTACGGGTCATGCCGTAGCGAATGACCTTGATCCCGCCGGCATTGGTGCCGATGTTGCCGCCAATCTGGCTGGAACCGGACGAAGCGAAGTCCACCGGGTAGTACAGGCCTTTTTCTTCGGCGACGTTCTGCAACTGCTTGGTGACCACGCCCGGCTGGCACACGGCGGTGCGGTCGGTGAGGTTCACGTCGAGGATCTGGTTCATATAGTCGAACGACACGACCACTTCGCCATTGGCCGCCACCGCAGCAGCCGACAAGCCGGTACGGCCACCGGACGGCACCAGCGCCACCTTGTGTTCATTGGCCCAACGGACGATGGCCTGCACCTGTTCGGTGGTCTTCGGGAAGACGATGGCCACCGGTGCCGGGGCGAAATGCTTGGTCCAGTCCTTGCCGTAAGCCTCAAGGGAGTCAGCATCGGTCAGGACCTTGCCAGGCTCAACCAGGGTCTTCAGCTCATCAATCAGGGCAGGATGGGTCATCGACAGAACTCTCGAACAATTCATGGTCATCCTGAGAACGCTTCACGTCGCAGGAATGGGTGTTTAGCGGGGCACGTATGCTAGCATACCGCCCCCGCAGGATAGTGCCCAAGGGCGTTCTGCGGTGACGGCTTTCCTGCCGTCCGGGTCAGCTTACGCGATCCGATTCCCTGCCATTTTTCTCCGGGATACAGGTTTACGCAGATGAGCAAGACTTCTCTCGATAAGAGCAAGATCAAGTTCCTTCTTCTGGAAGGCGTCCACCCATCGGCCGTCGAAGTTCTGAAGGCTGCTGGGTACTCCAGCATTGAGTACATCACCAGTTCTCTGCCGGAAGCCCAGCTCAAGGAAAAGATCGCCGACGCGCACTTTATCGGCATTCGCTCCCGCACTCAGCTGACCGAAGAGATCTTCGATCACGCCAAGAAGCTTGTCGCTGTAGGTTGTTTCTGCATCGGCACCAACCAGGTCGACCTCAACGCAGCGCGCGAGCGCGGCATCGCGGTGTTCAACGCACCGTACTCCAACACCCGCTCCGTGGCTGAGCTGGTATTGGCCGAGGCCATCCTGCTGTTGCGCGGTATTCCTGAGAAGAACGCCTCCTGCCACCGTGGCGGCTGGATCAAGAGCGCAGCCAACTCCTTCGAAATCCGCGGCAAGAAGCTGGGTATCGTCGGTTACGGCTCGATCGGCACTCAACTGTCGGTTCTGGCCGAAGGCCTGGGCATGCAGGTGTTCTTCTACGACACCCTGACCAAGCTGCCATTGGGCAACGCCACTCAGGTGTCGAGCCTGACCGAGCTGCTGGGCATGTCCGACATCGTGACCCTGCACGTACCGGAAACCGCTGAGACCCAGTGGATGATCGGCGAGAAGGAAATCCGTGCCATCAAGAAGGGCGGGATCCTGATCAACGCGGCACGCGGCACTGTTGTTGAGCTGGACGCCCTGGCCGACGCGATCAAGGACAAGCACCTGATCGGCGCCGCCATCGACGTGTTCCCGGTAGAGCCGCGCTCTAACGACGACATCTTCGAAAGCCCGCTGCGCGGCCTGGACAACGTGATCCTGACCCCGCACATCGGCGGCTCCACCGCTGAAGCCCAAGCCAACATCGGCCTGGAAGTGTCGGAGAAACTGGTCAAGTACAGCGACAACGGTACGTCGGTGTCCTCGGTCAACTTCCCGGAAGTGGCCCTGCCGGCTCACCCTGGCAAGCACCGTCTGCTGCACATCCACCAGAACATCCCTGGCGTGATGATGGAGATCAACAAGGTCTTCGCGGAAAACGGTATCAACATTTCCGGTCAGTTCCTGCAGACCAACGAGAAGGTCGGCTACGTGGTTATCGACGTAGACGCCGAATACTCGGACCTGGCGCAAGAGAAGCTGCAACACATCAAAGGCACTATCCGTAGCCGCGTGTTGTTTTAATCCTGTAGGAGCGGGCTTGCCCGCGAAAAACGTTAACGAAACGCGTGCATTCTGGATACACGCAGCGCCCTCGGGTTTTTCGCGAGCAAGCTCGCTCCTACAAATAAAAAACGGGAGCCCCGCAAGGGGCTCCCGTTTTTTATTTCACGTTAACCGTGATGACTTTTGACGCTACAGTCGGGTTGAACTGCATATGCAGTTTGTCGCCGGCGACCAGTTGCAGCGTGTGCTTGCCTGGGGTGAGGGTCAGCTCGGTTTCGGTCTGGGCCTTGCCGTAGTGGATCACGGTGTCGGTGGCCGGGATTGGCACGCTGGCGTCAGGCAATGCTTTCTGGTCGATCAGCAGGTGATGGTGGCCTGTGCCCGGGTCCTGGCTGGTGGCCGGGGCCAGTTTCAGGCCTTCCATGCCGAATTTCACGGTGAAGGTTTTATCGACAGTGGCGCCGTCTTTGGGCGACACGATGAACACTTTGGCACCTTCTGGTGGAGCGCTGCGCGGGATGCCATCAGCAGCAGTCGCCAACATCGAAGCACCCAGCAGCAGGCTGGCCAGGGTTGCACGGGTCAAAAAGGCTTTCATTCACTTCTCCAGTTTTTCGGTGAAATCTGTAGGGTTATGACAACTTCGCGACAAATTGCTGTCCAAGGCACTCAACACCATAGCAAAGCGAGCCGGAACAGCGCCTCGCTCATTCGAATTCTTTAGGAGAGACCATGCGCTTCCTGCCTGGCCTGTTACTTTTACTTCCCCTTGTGAGCCCCTTGGCCCATGCCGAACTGATCGACGATGTGTTTGACCGTGGGGAATTGCGCATCGCCCTGGAAGCCAACACCCCGCCCTTCAACTTCAAGGAAGGCGACAAACTCACCGGCTTTGAAGTGGAACTGGGTGAGTTACTGGCCAAGGAAATGGACGTACGCCCCTCCTTTATCACCGTCGATGCCGCCGAGTTGCTGGCGGGCGTGGAAAGCGCCAAGTACGACGTGGCCATCAACCATATCGCTATGACTCCTGAACTGGCGGATCGTTTCGACTTCAGCGAGCCCTACAGCTACTCCAGTGCACAGCTGATCGTGCGCAAGCAGGAACAACGTCCACTGGGCAGTTTCGCGGCGCTCAAGGGCAAAGCGCTGGGCGTGGCCCAGGGCAGCCAGTTTGTGGAGCAGGCGCGCACCGCCGAGGGCGTTGATTTGCGCAGCTATGCCGATGCCAAGCAGCCGATCAAGGACGTCGCTGACCAACAGATTGATGCCGCCATCAGTGACCGGTTGCTGATTCCCTACGCGATTCGCGACAGCCAGTTGCCGGTGAAGGAAGGCGCAGACGTCGGCCCTACGCTGAGCCTGGCGATTCCGTTCCAGAAGGGTAACCCGGCGTTCAAGGCCAGCCTGGACAAGGCCCTGCAGCGAGTAAAGGCCGATGGCCGGCTGACGGCGTTGTCGGAGAAGTGGTTCGGAATGGATGCGAGCAAGCCGGTCAAAAAGGCCGAATAAACGACTCGGTCAATGTGGGAGCGGGCTTGCTCGCGAATGCGGTGGGTCAGCTTGAGCATCGGGTGACTGACACTGCGCTTTCGCGAGCAAGCCCGCTCCCACATGTTGATCTATGTCGGGCTGGAGAGTTTTGCCAGGGCCTCTGCCGCTTCGGGCAGTTCCAGCTCACTGAACACCAACACCCCATGGCGCTTGAGCAATGCCGCCGTCACGCCTTCGCCCGTGACCTTCACACCGGTGAAGGTGCCGTCATAGGTCAGCAGATTGCCGCAAGACGGGCTGTTGGCCTTGAGCACGGCGACCCGGATGTTGTGACGCTGCACCAAGGCCAACGCCTGGCGGGCACCCTCGAGGAAAGCTTCGCTGAAGTCTTCGCCCTGGGCCGTCAGCACCTGGGCGCGGCCTTCCCACACGTCAATCCCCTGCCCGCCCGGGATCTCGGCTGACGGCCGTGGCGTCGGCAAACCTCCCGCAACCTCGGGGCACACGGCAACCACCCGGCCTCCCGCCTGCCATGCGGCGAGTTGGTCGAAAGGCCCGCTGGCCCCTCCGTCGTAGCGTACCCGGTGCCCCAGCAGGCAGCGGCTGACCAGAATCTTTTGCATCATCAGAACGGCTCGTTACCCCGCCGGCGAAACCAGCCGGTAAGGGACAGGCGTTCGCGGGTGGCGGGCATGACTTCATGGGGGATCTCCCCCGACAGGAACACCACCAGGCAACCGCCGATGGGCACCACATCGTATTCGACGTCGCCCTTGAGGTACATGCGCAACTGGCCACCATGCTCCGGCAGCCAGGCGTTGTTCAAGTAGATCACCGCCGACACCATGCGCCGGTCGTCATCGCGAAAGCGGTCGACATGCTTGAGGTAAAACGCCCCCGGCGGGTACATCGCGAAGTGGCTTTCGAAGTCTTCCAGGCCCAGGAACAGGCCCCGGTTCATCGCCACCCGCAGGCTGTCCATCAGCTCGAGGTAGGTGTCGCAGGCAACCACTTCACCCGGTTCCAGCCACTGGATATGGTCCCCCCGAATGCCCTCGCGAATCTCCTGGGACGGCCCGCGCCCGACGGCTGCCGGCGCCAATTCACCCTCGGCGGCGCGTTTATGGCACTCAGCCGCCAGTTCGAGGGTCAGAGCCTCGGGCAGGAAGATATTCTGCTGCGACCAGCCTTGTGCGGCCAGGTCATCGACAATGCGTAACAGCAGCGGGTGATCGGAGGGTATGGGCATGGCGCGCATAGTATCCATACGCCTGTGAATCCGACAGAGCCGCCGAGCGTCTGAATACACTTTAGTCAGGTGACCGATAGGATTTCTCGACAAATCCTACGCCCGACACGGACAATAGTGGCCGACTGACAGGAGTCCCTATGCGTCGTTTGTTTTTTTCCTTGCTGATGCTCTGCGTTTTGCCCGCCTGGGCAGACAGCCATGACCAGTTGTACAAGGTCGCCGGCTGGGCAGACCAGCGCGCGCATTTTAATGACGCCCTCAGTGCCGCCCAGCAACGCTACCGCAACAGCTTGCCGCCGGCGGTGTATCAAGCGCTGGTGGACAACAGCAATAAACGCTTTGCGCCCCAGTCGGTAGACCAGCGCGCCGAAGCACAGCTACGCAAGAACCTGGCGGACCCGAAGCCGGCGCTGGCCTTCTTCCAATCGCCCCTTGGCCGCAAGATCGTCGCCGCCGAGTTGCTGGCCACGCGCCGGGATCAACTGGCGAAGAATGCCCAGGGCTTGCCGCATATGGAGGCCGACGCCACCCGCAGCCTGATCATCGGCCACCTGGCCCAGGCGCTGCCTGCGCGGGAAGCCGGGGCTGAAGTCAGCCTGGCGATTGCCGGTGTGGCGGCCGACAGCTTGAGCCAGATGATCCCCGGCCTGTTGGGCGGCGGTCAGGCGCAAGGCATGTTGAACGGCCAGCGTGAGCGCTTGATGCAGCAGATTGGCAATGATTTGAACAACACGTTGCTGTACGTCTACCGGGATCTGTCTGACCCGGAGCTGGAGGAGTTCGCGACGTTCGCGGAGTCGCCGGATGGCAAGGCGTACTACAAGGCGGCACTGGCGGCGATCCGGGCCGGCCTGGCGGTGGGGCAGAGCACTTCAAGCCTGGCGCAGTAACCCTGTGGGAGCGGGCTTGCTCGCGAAGACGGTGTGCCAGTCACTGGTTATGCTAACTGATCTACCGCCTTCGCGAGCAAGCCCGCTCCCACATTTGGATTGCGTTATTTCAGGTGGTCGGTGAGAAACCTGAAGTATTGCTGTCGAATCTCCGGAATCTCATTCGCCAAATGATGCCTGCCACGCGCCAGCATCAAAATCTCCGGCTGGTCGAACTTGCTGCGCAGCACCTTCAGGTTGTGCTGCCAGTCCACCGTCATGTCCTCCTCGCCCTGCACGATCACCGGCCGCCGCGTACTGCGTGGCGCTGCTTCAATGCGTTTGATCCAGCGCGCCAAGGCACCCACCCACGCGGTCGGCAGTTGCCGGGGTTGCAACGGGTCGGCCTCCAGGAACGGCTTGAACTGCGGGTCGTTGGTGTTATCGCTGAAACGCCGGGCGATGCCTTTGACGAACGGCCTGAGCAGGTAATAACTGAGCTGCGACCAACCCCACGCGCGAGGGCGCACCAGCGGTGACAGCAGAAAGGTCTTGCCCTGGGCCGGGCTGTCGACGCCATGGTTAAGCAGGTGATCCACCACAATCGCGCCGCCGGTGCTTTGCCCGAACAGGTGCCACGGCTGCGGCAATTGCAACGCCCTGGCCTGTTCAAACAGCGCCTGCACCACGTCCTGGTACACCGCAAAGTCATCGATACTGGCCCGCTCGCCGCTGGACAAACCATGGCCCGGCAAGTCGCAGGCGATCACCACAAAGCCTTGGTCCAGCGCCCAATCCACGGCATTGCGGTACAACCCCATGTGGTCGTAGAAGCCATGGAACAGGAACATCGTCGCCACCGGAACAGGCGGCCACCACACCTGGCAGACCACCTCGAACCCATCCACCGCAACCCGCCCCAGGCGGCTCACTGCGGGCACTGTGCGGGCGGGCAGGTCCAGGCCGTAGAAGCGCTGGTAGACCCGGGCCTCGGCAGAAAGCGGCTGCGCGTCCACCAGGGGCCGCAAGCTTTCGCGTAGATGATCAGGGTCAAACGTAACGGGCATAAGAACTTCCAGACTGTGGCTTCAACGCATTGAACAGATGAATATCGAGCCGCGATATTCATCTGTCAGGGCAAGCATGGCAAGCTACGCGTCCTCCGAGGATCGATCCAAATGCGACAGCCCTACCGCACCACCCTCTTCGCCAGCCTGATCGTGATCATTTGCGCCGGGGTGTTATGGGCGGCGTATGACTGGTTTCAGGGACGTTACCTGCGGGCGTTCAGTGAGCATACGGCGGTGTTTTCCGGTGACAGCCTGAGCCTGCCGGCCGAGCTTGCCGGCCCGGGCCCGATCCGCCTGGTGCACTTCTGGGACCCGGCCTGCCCGTGCAATGTCGGCAACCAACAGCACCTCAGCGAGCTGATCGAGCAGTACGCGCCCCAAGGCGTAGAGTTCTATTCCCTGCAGAAAGCCGGCAGCCACGGCCAGCTGCCCGCGACCCTCGGCGCGATGAAGGCCCTCAAAGCCGTGCCAGGCGCCCAACACCTGCCTGCCAGCCCCGCCGTAGGCATCTGGGACCGCAGCGGCAAGCTGGCCTACTTCGGGCCCTACAGCGAAGGGCTGACGTGTAACTCCAGCAACAGCTTTATCGAGCCCATCCTGCAAGCCCTCGGAGTCGGGCGCGAGGTCAATGCGACCCACACCCTGGCGGTAGGCTGTTACTGCGAGTGGAACGCGGCCGCCCCTCCACCCTGAGGCGACGCGCCAAGCTGAACAGACGCTGTTCATTCGGCAAACTCGAATAACTGTATCGGCATGCTCCTGTATCGTGAGCAGCTAGTGGGGCGGACGGCGTTTGAGTCGTCGGTGCCAGGCGCACAAGCAGACGACACGGGAACACATGAGCCAATTAACCATCATCCTCTGGATACTCAACGTCATCGTTGATACGTCCGGCCAGTTGGCGTTTAAAGCCGCTGCCTCAGCCAGCGCCGAGCATGACGGCATGGCCCACTGGCGCCATATGCTCAAGCGTCCGTGGATCTGGCTGGGCATCATCTGCTATGTCTTCGAATTCGTGCTGTGGCTGGCCTTCCTGACGCTGGTGCCGTTGTCGGTCGGGGTGATGCTGGGCTCCATCAATATTGTCGTGATCATGATTGCCGGGCGTTTCCTGTTCAAGGAAAGCCTGACCAAATGGCGGTTGATCGGCATCATGCTGATCGCCTGTGGCGTGACCGTCGTGGGGTTTGAGTAATGAAACGGTTTTATATCCTGGGTTTTCTGTCGCTGATCGTTTTCGATACCTTGGCGCAGGTCAGCTTTAAGTTCGCCTCGATTCACGCCGAGCCGCTGACGATGGACGCCGCGTGGCTGATACGCGTGTTCGGCGCGCCGTGGATCTACGGCGCATTTGTTGGCTACATCGGCGCGTTTTTTACCTGGATGACGTTGCTGAAATACGCGCCGGTCGGCCCTGCATTTGCGGCGTCACACCTGGAGCTGATCAGCGTGACGCTGATCTCCGTCTGGCTGTTCAACGACACCTTGACCCTGCCTAAAATCGTCGGTGGCGCGCTGATTATCGCGGGCATCCTGTGCCTGGCGCGCAGCGAAGACAAAGAGAGCAAGACCGTCGAGGCCGAGCCCTCGCAGACGCTGGCGTCATGACCTGCGTTGCCGGCCGGGAGATTCCGCCAACAGCGGGCCTTCCCCTGCGCTGGCGGGATTTGTTCAACCTCTCGGGCGACCTGGCCCGCTCGCTGGCCCAGCAACTCGATATCCCGCTGCCGGCCCTGCCCTGTTCCGGCAGTGCCGCCCTGATCATGGCGCTGCGGGTGTTGCAGCAACGAAGTCCTGGGCGCACCGAGCTTATCGTGCCGGCTTACACCTGCCCGCTGGTGGCCCTGGCTGCCCATCACTGCCCGCCTCTACGGGTGGTGCCGTGCGATTTACAGCCCGGCAGTATTGACCTGGACGAGCAACAGCTGGCGCAGCTGTGCAACGAAAACACCTTGGCGATCGTCGTCACCCACCTGGCCGGGCGTGTGGCGGATGTGGATGCCGCCAAGCGCATTGCCGAGCCGCTTGGCGTGGCGATCATCGAAGATGCCGCCCAAGCCATGGGCGCGCTGGATGACGGAAAAAGCGTCGGGCTCAAAGGCGACATCGGCTTTTTCAGCATGGCGCTGGGCAAAGGCCTGACGACGGCCGAAGGCGGCGTGTTATTCAGCCGGGACCCGGCGCTGCATCAGGCATTGCACCAGCAATGCCGGCAGGACTTGCCGTTCAGCCTGCGCTGGGAAGTGCAACGCAGCGCCGAGCTGTGGGGCTATGCCGCGGCGTATCAGCCCCGCGGGCTCAAGTACGTGTACGGTAAGCCGCTGCGGGCGGCGCTGGCGCGGGGCGATGAAGTGGCGGCGGTCGGCGACGATTTTTGCGTCAACGATATTCCGTTGCACCGTCTGGGCGGCTATCGCCAAAAAGTAGGTGCTGCAGCGCTGACACGCCTGCCCGAACATTTGCACCAAGGGCGCCTGCGGGCGTTGCGCCGCGTGTCGTTGCTCAACAGCTTGCCCGGCGTCTCGGTGTTGACCGACGGCCCGGGCCAGCAAGGCACCTGGCCGTTCCTGATGGTGGTGATGCCCAGCGCACAAACCCGCGATACCGCCATGGCGCAGCTGTGGACATCGGGCCTGGGCGTCACCCGCCTGTTCATCCACGTATTGCCGGGCTACCCGGCACTCACTCCGCTCTTACAGCAAGGCGTCGCTACCCCGCGTGCGCAATGCTTCGCCGCCCAAACCCTGTCGATCAGCAACAGCCACTGGCTGACGGACGAACTGTTCGAGCAAGTGCTGGATCATCTACGGCGAATTCTTAAACGCTAGCCCAGCTCTGATCGATGCGGGTCAACAAGCGCGCATTCAACTCATTCTGCTGCTGCTGCCAGATGACCACCTGGTTCTCCGGCAACGCTTCCTGGCCATCCGATGCGCTCAGCCAACGCTTGAACTTGCTCTGGTAGTGATAAGCCGAGACGTCGCCGGTAATGTCCGCGCCAATGATGCTGCCGTGGCATGCATCGATCAGCTGATTCAAATGCGTCTCCAGAAACTCGCCCTGGTCCCAGTTGGTATTCACCACCTGCGGGCTCAGCACGTCTTTGTCGATGGAGAGATACACCGGCAACGACCGGTCGAGCTGCGCCAGGAACGCGCTCATCAGCTCGTCCGCGTTGGCGAATGCACGATTGCTGCGGCCTGCGCCGATCCACTTCAACCAGCGGGTATCGACGTTGGTGTTCCAGTAGGTCAGCTTGCGTTTCACCAACGGCGACCAGTGATTCTCCCAGGCGTGCTTGAGGGAAATGTCCGGCGAGCCAATGCCCAGCACATGCACATGCTCGACCTGCGGCAAACGGCTGGCCCAGTAGACCCAGGACCCACAATGGATACCAAACGGATAGCGCATGTTGTCCGGGTGGTTATCGCAGATGATCAGTTGGATTTTTTGCTGGGTGGGGAGGCGATTCAACAGCAACTGGCTGAGATGGTGATAGTCGCCGCTGCCGGTGAACACACAGCCGTAGTCACTGGGCATCTGTGTTTGCAGCGCACGTTCCAGCTCCTTGAACTGCGCCCAGCGGCAACCGAACCGGATCTTCTCCTGCCAGGCTTGCAGCGGCAGGGTAATGGCGCCGGGAATGTTATTCACGGCCCCGTCAAAATCGAGGATCAATGCGGGACGGGCCTGGCTCATGCGGTTTGCTCCTGCTGCCACTGCATATCGCTTTCAAAATGGTGACGGAAACGGTTCAACACTTTGCGCAGCAGCGGGTTTCTCACCCAGACCAGATGGCGGGTAAACGTGAACTTGGCGCCGAGGCTGGACTTGACCTGTGGGTCGGTCCAACCCGCGACATAAAACTGCAGGCCCTTTTCCAGGGCGAACTCCAGGTTCACAAACCAGCTGACGAAGTACAGGTTGTGCTCCAGTGCCAGCGGGTAGTTCAGGCCGATGTACTTGTCGAGCAACTTGCCGTCTTGCTGATAGCACAGGTTATAGCCAACCAGCTCGTCCTCGTCCCAGTAACAGAACACATGCCCGCCGCTGTCGGCATCAGTGAGCAACTGGATGAAGAAGTCGGGCGTGAGCAAGTCGAAGTGGATTTCGCTCTGTGCGTACACCGCCTTGTACAGCCGATACAGTTCCTGCTGCCATTGCTCATCGCTGAAGCGGGCATCGCCGGTGCCCAGGATCTCGATGCGCAGCTCATCACGGCTGCGTAGCTTGCGGCGGATATTACGGCGACGGCTGTGGGACAACCGCGACAGATACTCGTCCGTCGAGCTGAAGTCGATCGGTACATAGGCCAGCGCCTGGCCCTCCACACTGATGAAGCCACGCTGGGTGCAGGCCTCGATCAACGCGTGTGCGTAGCGATTGTCCTCGACGCTGAGCAGCGGAGAATCCAGCGGCACATCTTTGACGATGGTGAGTTTGCGTTGCGGCGCACACTCCTGTTGCAGCCATTGCGCCATGTCCTGTGGCGGTACGCTCAGCGGAAACGGCGAATACTCGCTGACCGTGGTGCCGACAAAACAGGTGTCGACTTGCAGCCACGACTGCCACAGACGGTACCCCGGCCAACTGCGCAGGCGGGCACGCAGCTCATCGTCGGCGGTGGTTTGCAAGTCGAACCGGGTGAAAAAGTACGGCAGTCCCTGTGCTGACAGCTGGGCGTTGAAGCCCACCGGCGGGTATCGCAAAAAGTGCCTGATCAGCGATGGCGTTTCCATGCAGCAGGCATAAGGCACCTGTGCACGGCTGGGATCTGTCATAAATTGCATTCCGAAAGTGATAGCAAAGGCGCGCCCGGATGACGGGGTGAATCATCGCGCCGCTGGTTTCATGTAACAGAGTAAACATAATACTCCGCCCACCCGCGGCCCACTTCAGAACCCCGACTTCATGCAGCTCAGGTTCAGGGAGCACGAACCCGAGAGCATTTTCCGCAGCGCTCGCCAAACCCACTAAACTGCCCGAATCTTCACGGCGACCGACTAATAAGGGACACCCCATGAAACGCATCCTGACCGCGCTGGCCATCCTGCTCGTAGCCCTTATGGTTGGCGCCGGCTGGTACGTGTACAGCAAGCAGCCGACCCGCCAGGGCACGGTGGAGCTGGCCCACCTGCAAGGCTCGGTCACCGTGCGTTACGACGACCGAGGCGTGCCGCATATCCGCGCCGAGAATGAGACCGACCTGTACCGCGCCCTCGGCTACGTGCATGCCCAGGACCGGTTGTTCCAGATGGAGATCATGCGGCGCCTGTCCCGTGGCGAGCTGGCCGAGGTGCTGGGGCCCAAGTTGCTGGAAACCGACAAACTGTTCCGCAGCCTACGCATTCGCGAGCGTGCCTTGAGCTACGTCGAACACATGGACCATGAGTCTGCATCCTGGAAGGCCCTGCAAGCCTACCTGGACGGGGTCAACCAGTATCAGGACAGCCACGCCAAACCCATGGAGTTCGACGTACTGGGCATCCCCAAGCGTCCGTTTACCGCCGAAGACACCATCAGCGTCGCCGGCTACCTGGCCTACAGCTTTGCCGCCGCCTTCCGTACCGAACCCTTGCTGACCTACGTCCGCGATCAACTGGGCAACGATTACCTGAAGGTCTTCGACCTCGACTGGCAGCCCAAGGGCGCACTGAACCTGGCAGCCGGTGACTGGAAAGACCTCGGCGCCATCGCCCAACTGAGCGAACAGGCCATGGCCGACAACGGCCTGCCGCAGTTCGAAGGCAGCAACGCCTGGGCCATCAGCGGCAGCCGCACCAAAAGCGGCAAACCGTTGCTGGCGGGTGACCCGCATATCCGCTTCTCGGTGCCATCGGTGTGGTACGAGGCGCAGCTGTCAGCGCCGGGTTTCGAGCTTTACGGTTATCACAACGCGCTGGTGCCGGTGGCGTTCCTGGGCCACAACAAGGATTTCGGCTGGAGCCTGACCATGTTCCAGAACGATGACCTCGACCTGATCGCCGAGAAGGTCAATCCGGACAACCCCAACCAGGTCTGGTACCACGACAAGTGGGTGGACATGACCAGCAGCGAGCAACAGATCGTGGTCAAGGGCCAGGACCCGGTGACGCTGACCCTGCGCACCTCGCCCCACGGCCCGATCATCAACGACGTGCTCGGCGAAAACGCCGGCAAGACGCCGATTGCCATGTGGTGGGCGTTCCTCAACACCGAAAACCCGATCCTCGACGGTTTCTACCAGCTCAACCGTGCCGACACGCTGGCCAAGGCCCGTGCGGCGGCGGCCAAGGTCCAGGCGCCTGGCTTGAATATCGTGTGGGCCAATGCCAAAGGCGATATCGGCTGGTGGGCAGCGGCGCAACTGCCGATCCGCCCGGCCGGGGTCAACCCGGGCTTTATCCTCGACGGCAGCACCGCCCAGGCGGACAAGCTCGGCTTCTACCCGTTCAGCGCCAACCCCCAGGAAGAAAATCCGGCCCGCGGTTATGTGGTGTCAGCCAATGCCCAGCCGGCGTCACCCACCGGCATGCCAATCCCTGGCTATTACAACCTGGCGGACCGTGGCCAGCAGTTGAATGCCCAGTTGAGCGACAACAGCGTGAAATGGGATGTGGACAACAGCCAGGCCTTGCAGCTCGGCACCACCACCGCCTACGGCCCACGGCTGCTGGCACCGCTGCTGCCGGTGCTGCGTGAGGTGGTCAAGGACCCGGCGCAGTTGAAACTGGTGGAGCAATTGGCAACGTGGAAAGGCGATTACCCGCTGGATTCCACCAGTGCCACGCTGTTCAACCAGTTCCTGTTCAACCTCACCGACGCCGCGTTCCACCCAAAGCTGGGCGATGCGATGTTCAAGACCTTGCTCACCACTCGAGTGGTGGATGCGGCCTTACCGCGCCTGACCGCTTCAGCGGATTCGCCTTGGTGGGACGGCCACCGCGCCGAGACCGTCAAGCTCGCCTGGGACAACAGCCTGCAACACCTCAAGGCGACCTTCGGCGACGACCCGTCGCAGTGGCAATGGGGAAAGGCCCACACCCTGACCCACGGCCATCCGCTGGGCTCGCAGAAGCCGTTGGACAAGATCGTCAACGTCGGCCCGTTTGCCGCTCCCGGTACTCATGAAGTGCCTAACAACCAATCCGCACAGATCGGCCCGGCGCCGTGGCCGGTGACGTATGGTCCATCGACCCGGCGCCTGATCGACTTCGCCGATGCGGCGCATGCGCTGACCATCAACCCGGTCGGGCAAAGTGGCGTGCCGTTCGACAAGCACTACTCCGACCAGGCGGAAACCTATATCGAAGGCGGGTATGAGCAGGCGCACTTCAATGATGAGGAAGTGACGGCGAATACCCGTAGTACGCTCAAGCTGTTGCCGGCCCGCACACCGCAATAACTGAAGAAACAGAAGACCCAATGTGGGAGCGGCCTTGCTCGCGAATGCGGTGGATCAGTCAATACATCTGGTGACTGACACTCCGCTTTCGCGAGCAAGCCCGCTCCCACATTTTGATCTGCGTTGTTGCGTCTACCGTGCTCGCAGCCGCCCCGGCGCTTCACCGTAGGTCTCCTTGAATTTCTTGCTGAACGCCGCCTGAGACTGATACCCCGCCTGGGCGGCAATATCCGTCAGGCTCAGCCGCGACTGCTGCAGCAGGTTGAACGCCAGCTCCATGCGCAACTGCGTCAGCAACACCCACGGCGACACGCCGGCCACTTTGACAAACCCACGCATGAAGGTCGCCCGGGACATCGACGCGGCGCTGGCCAGGCTGTCGATGGTCCACTCATGCCCGGGGTCCGCCAGCATCGCCTGCCAGGCCTTGCCCAGGCGTTTGTCGGTCAACAAGGCAAAGGTGCCCGCCACCGGCGCTTGCTGCGTCAGCCACGCCCGCAGGATCAAGGTGAACAACGCCGACGACAGTGCATCGATAAAGAAGCGCGCCCCCAATCGCTGCCCGTCCGCCTCGCTGCGCAGCAAGGCAATCAGCGCAGCCAGTTGCCCATCGGCCTGCCACTGCCGACTCGACACCACCAGATAGTCCGGCAACGCACTGAACAACAACGACTGACGGTTATAGCGAAAGCTGCCGCAAAGCATGTCCACGTCCGGCTGCTCACTGCCCAGGCGATGGATCGGCAACAGGCCGCCCTCGATCACGGTCTGCGCCACCGGCTTCACCCGCACGCCCTGGCTGCGCACCAGGTGCGTCGCGCCACCGGGCATCAACAGGATATCGCCCTCCTCCAGCGTCACCTGCTGCCCACCGGACAATTCGGCGCGGCAGGTGCCCGCCAGCACAATGTGATACGGCGCCACGCCCAGCGGCTCGGGCTCGTGGTCCATGGCCCAGGCGCCCTGGAACTGGCAACGCAAGTCCAGGCTGCCCCGCAGGTTAGCCAACGCAATCAAGGTGTCGATGGAGTTCATTTGCGAGCATCGGTCAAAAAGATGAGCGGATTGAACAATACCGCCAAACCGGAACGGCCCAGACTGGTTTCACACCCAACCTGTTCAGGAGTTAACGCGATGTTCAATAACTGGTCCGACTTGCTGCCTACCGTGAAGAAAGCCTTTGGCGCACTGGGCAAGAGCAACCCGAAGATGGTCAAAGCCTACATGGCGCTGGGGGAAGCTGCCGAGGAAAACAACGTCCTGGATGCCAAGACCCGTGAGCTGATTTCCATCGCCGTGGCCATCACCACGCGCTGCGACGGCTGCATCGGCGTGCATGCCGACGCGGCGATCAAGGCCGGCGCTACCCGCGAAGAAGTGGCGGCGACCCTGGCCACGGCGATTTCGCTGAATGCCGGTGCGGCGTATATCTACTCGCTGCGTGCCCTGGAAGCCTACGACACGCTCAAACCGGCGCCGCAAAGTTAAGCCGGAATTGTTGCGGCGTCACGCCCAGCCGGCGGTTGAACACACTGCGCATGTGCTGGGCGTCGCGAAAGCCGCATTGATACGCCACGGTCTTGAGCGGTGCGTGGGTGCTTTCCAGCATCACCCGCGCCGCGTCCACCCGCGCCCGCTCGACAAACTCGGCCGGGGTGATCTGCGCTTCCCGGGCGAATACCCGCGAGAAGTTGCGTGCACTCATGTTGGCGGCTTTGGCCAGGTCGGCGATGGTCAAGTCGCCTGTCAGGTTGGCCAAAACGTAGAGCTGCACCAGCGCCACCGCCGAGGTGGATTCGGCGTGGGGTGTCAGAAACGGGCTGAACTGCGACTGCCCGCCTGAACGCTGGGTAAACACCACCAGACGCTTGGCCACGCTGAGGGCGACTTCCGGGCCGTGGTCCTGGGCCAGCAGGTACAGCGACAGGTCGATGCCCGCCGTCACCCCGGCGGAGGTGTAGAGGTTGCCGTCCTGCACGTAGAGGCGGTCGGCTTCGACCTGGGCCGATGGGCACAAACTGGCCAGACCGGCCGCGTCGCCCCAGTGGGTGGTGACGGTGCGGCCGTCCAGCAGACCGGCACGGGCGAGCATGAAGGCGCCGTTGCAGATGGAGCCGAAACGTTTGGCTCGCGCGCTGGCATCACGCAGCCATTGATTGAACACCGAGCCGAAATCCTCGAAAAGCAGCTGCGGCCCGCCGGCCATCAATAGCAAATCGTAGGGCTCGACGGCTTCGCTGAAATGCCGGTGCGCCTGCAACGACAAGCCGTTGGAACAGGCCATGTTGCCGTGGCTCAGGCCAATCACTTCCAACTGGTAATGCTCCTCGGGCGGCAGAAAACGGTTGGCCTCGCAAAACACATCCAGGGGGCCGGTCACGTCCAGTGACTGGACGCCGGGGAAGATCAGGATGGCGACGGTTTTGCCCATGAGCAGGAACACCTTTTTCTAACTGATTAAATGCAAAACCCCTGTGGGAGCTGGCTTGCCTGCGATACAAGCGACTCGGTCCATCAGGTATACCGAGGTGATGCTATCGCAGGCAAGCCAGCTCCTACAGTTGATTGCGCATAGCCTTGGCGCGATATCGCGGCACATTGGCCGGGATCACTCCCTCACCACGGTAGCCCCCTAGCGGGCGCACGACCAGACTGGACTCATCGGCGCCAACCCGGCGCTTTCTTGAGGACAACGACCATGAGCACCACCATCGCCGGCATCAAGATCCCGGACAGCGCCCTGGCCAAGGCCACTACTGAATACATCCGCGACATCGAATCCGACCTGCTTTACCACCACTCCCGCCGCGTGTTCCTGTTCGGCGCCTTGAGCGGTGAGCGCCAGCAATTGGCTTATAACCCGGAGCTGCTGTACGTCGGCGCCATGTTCCACGACCTGGGCCTGGTGGAAGGTCACCGCAGTGATGACGAACGCTTTGAAGTGGACGGCGCCAATGCAGCAGCGGATTTCCTCAAGCCTTACGGGCTGAGCGATGACGACATCGAGCAGGTGTGGTTGTCGATTGCCCTGCACACCACCCCGGGCGTGCCCAAGCATTTGCGTCCGACTGTGGCGCTGGTGACGGCTGGCGTGGAAATGGACGTGCTGGGGATGGAGTACGCGGCGTTTACCAGCGTGCAGCGCGAAGCGGTGGTGCATGCGCATCCACGGGGTGAAGGGTTCAAGGAGTGCATCATCTGCGCGTTTGCCGACGGCTTGCGCCATCGTCCGCAGACCACGTTCGGCAACGTGAAGACCGATGTGTTGGTGGATCAGGAGCCTGGGTTCAAGCCGATGAACTTTGTCGAGGTGATTCGCAAGTCGCCTTGGAACGCATAGCTGACTTGAAATGCAATCAACTGTGGGAGCGGGCTTGCTCGCGAAGGCAGTGGATCAGTCAATACATCCGGTGACTGACACTGCGCTTTCGCGAGCAAGCCCGCTCCCACATTTTTGATCCGGTTTCTTCAGGGCTACCTGATTAGACCGGTGCCGGTGCGCGACGCGAATCCGCCGGCTTCTCCCAACCATCCGCAGCCGCTTCTTCAATCGCCTGCTGGATCGCTTTCTTGCGCATCTCTTCCGCACGACGGCTGAAGAACCACACCAGGAACGTCACGATCGACACCGCCAGCAGAATCAAACTGGCCACGGCGTTGATCTCGGGTTTAACCCCCAGTCGCACCGCCGAGAACACTTCCATCGGCAACGTGGTCGAACCCGGCCCCGACACAAAGCTGGCCAGTACCAGGTCATCCAGCGACAGCGCGAACGACATCATGCCGCCCGCCGCCAGCGACGGCGCGATCATCGGGATGGTGATCAGGAAGAACACCTTCCACGGCCGCGCACCCAGGTCCATCGCCGCCTCTTCAATCGACAGGTCCAGCTCACGCAAGCGCGCCGACACCACCACCGCCACATACGCCGAACAGAACGTGGTGTGGGCGATCCAGATGGTCACCAGGCCACGTTCCTGCGGCCAGCCGATCATCTGCGCCATGGCCACGAACAGCAGCAGCAGCGACAGACCGGTGATCACTTCCGGCATCACCAGCGGTGCCGTCACCAGGCCGCCAAACAGCGTTCGGCCCTTGAACTGGCTGATACGCGTCAGCACGAACGCCGCCAACGTACCCAGCGCCACCGCGGCAATCGCCGTGTAGCAGGCGATTTCCAGGGAGCGACCGACCGAGCCCATCAACTGCGTGTTGTCCAACAGGCCGACGTACCACTTGATCGACCAACCGCCCCACACCGTCACCAGTTTGGATTCGTTGAACGAGTAGATCACCAGGATCAGCATCGGCAGGTAGATGAACAGCAACCCCGCCACCAGCATGAAGCTTGAGAAACTGACGCGCTTCATATCTTGCCCTCCATCTCTTTGGCTTGGCTGCGGTTGAACAGAATGATCGGCACGATCAGGATCGCCAGCATCACGACCGCCAAGGCAGACGCCACCGGCCAGTCACGGTTGTTGAAGAACTCTTGCCACAACACTTTACCGATCATCAGGGTTTCCGGGCCGCCCAGCAGTTCCGGGATCACGAACTCGCCCACCACCGGGATAAACACCAGCATGCAGCCGGCGATGATGCCGTTCTTGGACAGCGGCACGGTGATTTTCCAGAAGCTGTTGAAGGTGCTCGAACCCAGGTCCGATGCGGCTTCCAGCAGGCTCTGGTCGTGCTTCACCAGGTTGGCGTACAGCGGCAGGATCATGAACGGCAGGTACGAATAGACCACGCCGATATACACCGCGATGTTGGTGTTGAGGATCTGCAGCGGTTCGTTGATCAGCCCGATGGACATCAGGAAGCCGTTGAGCAAACCGTTGTTGCTGAGGATGCCCATCCACGCATAGACGCGGATCAGGATCGCCGTCCAGGTCGGCATCATGATCAGCAGCACCAGTACGGTCTGGATTTCCTTGCGCGCGCTGGCAATGGCGTAGGCCATCGGGTAGCCGATCAGCAGGCAGAGGATGGTGCTGAAAAACGCCATCTTCAGCGAGCCCAGGTACGCGGCGATGTACAACTCATCGTCGCCGAGCATCGCGTAGTTGCCCAGGTTGAGCACCAATTGCAGCTTTTGCTCAACAAAGGTGTAGATCTCGGTGTAAGGCGGGATCGCCACGTCGGCTTCGGCAAAGCTGATCTTCAAGACGATGAAGAACGGCAGCGCGAAAAACAGGAACAGCCAGAGGAAAGGGATCCCGATGACCACATGCCGGCCACCGGGGGTTATTCGTTGCAGCTGGCGTTTGAACTTCTTCATGTTCATGAGCGAAGTACCACGCCGCTGTCGTCTTCCCACCACACGTACACCTGGTCGCCCCAGGTTGGGCGCTGGCCACGGCGCTCGGCGTTGGCCACGAAGGATTGCACCAGCTTGCCGCTCGGCAATTCGACGTAGAACACCGAGTGGCCGCCGAGGTAGGCGATGTCGTGCACCTTGCCGCTGGACCAGTTGTGCTCGCAGGTCGGCATTTCGCTGGTCACCAGCAGCTTTTCAGGGCGGATGGCGTAGGTCACCGACTTGTCTTCCACCGAGGTGGCGATGCCGTGGCCGACGTAGATGTTGCGGTCAAGGTCCGGGCACTTGAGTACCGCATGGCCTTCGGCGTCGTCCACCACCTGGGTTTCGAAGATGTTGACGTTGCCGATGAACTCGCACACCAGGCGGCTGGTGGGTGTTTCATAGATGTCGATCGGGCTGCCGATCTGGGCAATCCAGCCCAGGTGCATGATCGCGATGCGCTCGGCCATGGTCATGGCCTCTTCCTGGTCGTGGGTCACCATCACGCAGGTCACGCCTACGCGCTCGATGATCTCAACCAGTTCCAGCTGCATCTGCGAACGCAGCTTCTTGTCCAGTGCGCCCATCGGCTCATCGAGCAGCAGCAGTTTCGGACGTTTGGCCAGGGAACGCGCCAGTGCCACCCGCTGGCGTTGACCGCCAGACAGTTGATGCGGCTTGCGCTTGGCGTACTGGCTCATCTGTACCAGCTTGAGCATCTCGGCCACGCGGGCGTCGACTTCCGACTTGGGAATCTTGTCCTGTTGCAGGCCAAACGCGATGTTCTGGGCCACGGTCATGTGGGGGAACAAAGCATAGGACTGGAACATCATGTTGATCGGCCGCTCGTACGGCGGCATGTCGGTGATGTCCACACCGTCGAGGTAAATGCGTCCTTCCGTTGGGCGCTCGAAGCCTGCGAGCATGCGCAGCAAGGTGGATTTGCCCGAACCCGATCCGCCGAGCAAGGCGAAGATTTCGCCTTTCTTGATTTCCAGGGACACATCGTCCACCGCAATCGTCTCGTCGAACTTCTTCGTGACCCGGTCGATTTTGACCAGCACCTTTTTAGGTGTCTGGTCGCCCTCGAGGGCTTTCTTATAGGCGCCGGAGGCAACTGCCATTTACGAAACTCCCAGAAAAAAAGAGTGCAGCTCGCCCAACACAGACGAGCCCAGGATATTTTGAGCTTTACTTGCCCGTCTTGACCTTGGTCCAGCTACGGGTCATCAAACGTTGCACTTTCGGGGGTAGCTCGAAGTTGACAAAAGTCCGGTCGAGAACCGCCTGCGGTGGGTAAACCGCTTCGTCGGTGCGTATCGATTGCTCCATCAGTTTGTCCGCCCCTGGGTTAGGGTTGGCGTAACCGACGTAATCACTGACCTGAGCGATCACCTCAGGTTTCAGCAAATAGTTGATGAAGGCGAGAGACTCTTTGACGTTGGTGGCATCCTTGGGGATGGCCAGCACGTCGAACCACAGGTTGCCGCCTTCTTTCGGAATCACGTAGGCGATGTTCACGCCTTTGCCCGCCTCGGCTGCACGAGCCTTGGCCTGGAACACATCACCGGAGAAACCCGCCGCCACGCAGATGTTGCCGTTGGCCAGGTCCGAGATGTACTTGGAAGAATGGAAGTAGGTCACGTAAGGACGCACTTTCAGGAGTTTCTCTTCAGCCTTCTTATAGTCTTCATGGTTGGTGCTGTTGGGGTTCAAGCCCATGTAGTTGAGCACCGCCGGCAGCATTTCATCCGCCGAGTCCATGAACGACACGCCGCAGCTCGCCAGCTTCTTCATGTTTTCCGGCTCGAACAGCACGGCCCAGGAGTCGATCTTGTCGACGCCCAGCACTTCTTTGACTTTATCTACGTTGTAACCAATACCGTTGGTGCCCCACAGATACGGCACGGCGTACTGGTTGCCCGGGTCGTTCTTTTCCAGACGCTTGAGCAGCGCCGGGTCGAGGTTGGCGTAGTTGGTCAGTTGCGACTTGTCGATTTTCTGGAACGCCCCGGCCTTGATCTGCTTGCCAAGGAAGTGGTTCGACGGCACTACCACGTCATACCCGGTACGCCCGGCGAGCAACTTGCCTTCCAGGGTTTCGTTGGAGTCGAACACGTCGTAGACCGGCTTGATGCCGGTGGCCTTTTCAAAATTGGCCAGGGTGTCCGGGCCGATGTAGTCCGACCAGTTATAAATATGCACAGTCGGGGCGGCCTGCACGCTGACAGCCAGCGTGATACCTGCACCCACCAGCAAGGCTTTGCGAAATAAAGAAATTGGCAAGTGGAGGTCCTCTTAAATAGTTGGGCCCGAAGTTGTTGCCCGGCAACAAAACCGGCGCGCAACTTACCCTCGATAAACCGATCCGGCAAAACTTTCTGTCATTTAATTGTTTCGCTAACCACCGCGCGCATCGCGGCAGTTAGCAAAACAGGTATCAAAGCGGCTTTACTTGCCCGATTTGATTTTGGTCCAGCTGCGGGTCATTTCCCGCTGAGTAGCAGCCGGCAAGTCAGCAATGGCATACAGCTTGGCTTGCACGTCCGCTGGCGGATAAATGCCTGGGTCGCTGGTGATGTCTTTGTCGACCAATGCGGTAGCCTTCTCGTTACCGTTCGGGAAACGCACGCTGTTGGTGATGCTCGCCATGACTTCCGGCTTGAGCAGGTAGTTCATGAACTTGTAGGCGGCGTCGACGTTCTCGGCATCTTTAGGGATGGCGACCATGTCATAGAAGCTGCCGGCACCTTCTTTCGGAATGTCGTAGGCAACCTTGACCTTGCCACCGGCTTCAGCCGCGCGGGACTTGGCCTGTTGCACGTCACCCGAATAACCCACGGCTACGCAGATGTTGCCGTTGGCCAGGTCGGAGATGTACTTGGACGAGTGGAAGTAACCGATCGAAGGACGCAGCTTGAGGAACAGCGCCTCGGCTTGCTTGAGGTCTTCTTTCTTCTGGGTGTCGGTCGGCAGGCCCAGGTAATGCAGTGCCACTGGCAGCATTTCGGTTGGCGAATCGAGGAAGCTCACACCGCAGCCTTTGAGCTTGGCGAGGTTTTCCGGCTTGAGGATGGTGTCCCACGAGTCGATCTTGTCGATGCCCAGTGCGGCCTTGACCTTCTCCGGGTTGTAGCCGATGCCGATGGAGCCCCACATGTACGGGAAGGCGTGCTTGTTGTCCGGGTCGCTGACGGACACGGCTTTAAGCAGGGATTTGTTCAAGTTGTCGTAGTTCGGCAGCTTGGACTTGTCCAGTTCCTGGTAAACACCGGCCTTGATCTGCTTGGCGAGGAAGTTGTTCGACGGCACGACGATGTCGTAGCCGGACTTGCCTGCCAGCAACTTGGCTTCCAGGGTTTCGTTGGAGTCGAACACGTCATAGACCACCTTGATCCCGGACTCTTTTTCAAAGTTCGCGATGGTGTCCGGTGCGATGTAGTCGGACCAGTTATAAACGTGCAGCACTTTATCGTCGGCGTGCGCCGCGCCTGCCATGGCCCCCATCAGGGACAAGGCCAGGAGGGTCTTGCCAGCGTTCTTCAAACCTAATGCCTTCATTCGGTCATGCTCCAATTTTTTCTTTTTTGGGCCACGTTCGTTCTTTAAGTACAACGTGTTTCGCAGCCCGTCTAAGGGGCAACAAAACAGGGCGACAGTCTGGCAAGTTCCGAGGCCGGCTTTCAACCAAAGCGCTCTTTTTATAAATGCCTTTTCTAACATCCCAGAAGCAGCGCCCAATCGGCGCTGCGCTCTGAGCCTAGCACTTAGCCCTGCAAAGCCGCCAAAGTCAGGTCCAGGCAGTGCCGCGCCTTGGTCACCAACTCGTCTATCTCGGCCTTGCTGATCACCAGCGGCGGCGAAATGATCATGGTGTCGCCCACGGCGCGCATGATCAGGCCATTCTCGAAGCAGAAGGTGCGGCAGATCATGCCAACACCACGGCCTTCGTAACGCTTGCGCGTTGCCTTGTCCTGAACCAGCTCGATTGCACCGAGCATGCCCACGCCGCGAACTTCACCCACCAGCGGGTGATCAGCCAGTTCCCTCAAACGCTTTTGCAAATAGGGTGCCGTTTCGTCGTGCACACGCTTAACAATTTGTTCATCGCGCATGATGCGGATGTTTTCCAGGGCTACCGCCGCTGCAACCGGGTGACCCGAATAGGTGAAGCCATGGTTGAAATCACCGCCTTCGTTCAGCACCGCGACCACTTCGTCGCGCACGATCAGGCCACCCATCGGGATGTAGCCGGAGGTCAGGCCCTTGGCGATGGTCATCATGTCGGGCTTGAGGTCGTAGAAATCGCTACCGAACCACTCACCGGTACGGCCAAAGCCGCAGATCACTTCATCGGCGACGAACAGGATGTCGTACTTGGCGAGGATTTCCTTGATGCGCGGCCAGTAGCTGGCAGGCGGCACGATCACGCCACCGGCACCCTGGATCGGCTCGGCAATAAAGGCGCCGACGTTGTCCACGCCCAGTTCCAGAATCTTCTCTTCCAGCTGGTTGGCCGCCCACACGCCGAACTCGTCCGGGCTCATGTCGCCGCCTTCGCCGAACCAGTATGGCTGGGCGATGTGGACGATGCCCGGGATCGGCAAGTCGCCCTGTTCATGCATATACGTCATGCCGCCCAGGCTGGCGCCGGCCACGGTTGAGCCGTGGTAGCCATTCTTGCGGCTGATGATGGTTTTCTTGTTCGGCTGGCCTTTGATCGCCCAGTAGTGGCGGACCATACGCAGCATGGTGTCGTTGCCTTCGGAGCCGGAACCGGTGAAGAACACGTGGTTCATGCCTTGCGGGGCGATATCGGAGATGGCTTTGGCCAGTTCCAGCACCGGCGGGTGGGCGGTCTGGAAGAACAGGTTGTAGTACGGCAGCTCTTTCATCTGCTTGGCGGCCGCATCAGCCAGTTCATCGCGACCGTAACCGATCGCCACGCACCACAGGCCGGCCATGCCGTCGAGAATCTTGTTGCCTTCGCTGTCCCACAGGTAAACGCCGTGGGCTTTGGTGATGATCCGTGGGCCTTTCTCTTTCAATTGCTTGAAGTCGCTGAACGGCGCCAGGTGGTGATCGCTGCTCAAGGCTTGCCATTCACGGGTTTGCGGGTTGTTGCTGGACATACCAATCTCCTAGATGTTTCAGGTGAGGACGCGCCGTTTGAAGGGCGCGCCCGGCGCATCAGACGGCAAAGAGCAGGAATTCCCGCTCCCACGAACTGATGACGCGCTTGAAGTTTTCATGCTCGGCCCGCTTGACCGCGACGTAGCCTGTGATGAATTTGTGACCCAGGTATTTCTCGATGGTCTTGCTGTTTTCCATGCGTTCCAGGGCGTCTTCGATGGTCAGCGGCAGGCGCAGGTTGCGGCGCTCGTAACCACGACCCACCACCGGCGCGCTTGGGCTGATGCCTTCGACCATGCCGATGTAGCCACACAGCAAGCTGGCAGCAATCGCCAGGTACGGGTTGGCGTCGGCACCTGGCAGGCGGTTTTCCACCCGACGGTTTTGTGGGCCGGCGTCCGGTACGCGCAGGCCTACGGTGCGGTTTTCTTCGCCCCACTCCACGTTGACCGGCGCCGAGGTATCGGGCAGGAAGCGGCGGAACGAGTTGACGTTCGGTGCGAACAGCGGCAACAGCTCAGGGATAAATTTCTGCAGGCCACCGATGTGGTGCAGGAACAGCTCGCTCTTGGTCCCGTCTTCATTAGAGAACACGTTCTTGCCGGTGGCGATGTCGATGATGCTCTGGTGCAGGTGCATCGCGCTGCCGGGCTCGCCGGTCATGGGTTTGGCCATAAAGGTGGCCGCCACGTTGTGCTTGAGCGCCGCTTCACGCATGGTCCGCTTGAACACCAGGATCTGGTCGGCCAGGGACAGGGCGTCGCCGTGACGGAAGTTGATTTCCATCTGCGCCGTGCCGTCCTCGTGGATCAGCGTGTCGAGGTCCAGCTCCTGCAGCTCGCACCAGTCGTAGACGTCTTCGAACAACGGGTCGAATTCGTTGGCTGCTTCTATAGAGAAGGACTGGCGGCCGGTTTCCGGGCGACCGGAACGGCCAATCGGCGGTTGCAGCGGGAAGTCCGGGTCTTCGCAGCGCTTGGTCAGGTAGAACTCCATCTCCGGCGCCACGATGGGCTGCCAGCCTTTATCGGCGTAGAGCTTGAGGACTTTCTTGAGCACGTTGCGCGGCGACAGTTCGATCGGGTTGCCTTGCTTGTCGTAGGTGTCGTGGATCACCTGGGCCGTAGGCTCTATGGCCCAGGGCACGAGGTACACCGCGTTCTCGTCCGGGCGGCAGATCATGTCGATGTCGGCCGGGTCGAGCAATTCGTAATAGATGTCGTCTTCGACATAGTCGCCGGTCACGGTCTGCAACAGAACGCTTTCGGGCAGGCGCATGCC
Source organism: Pseudomonas sp. ATCC PTA-122608 (assembly GCF_001952855.1). Lineage (GTDB taxonomy): Bacteria > Pseudomonadota > Gammaproteobacteria > Pseudomonadales > Pseudomonadaceae > Aquipseudomonas. Next base: position 93,767 of record NZ_LPNO01000001.1, read on the forward strand.
TTTTTCGGCGATGAACTTGTTGGTCGGCGAGATCTTGCCCCGGGTGATGCCGGTGAGGTCGCCAATCATGCATTCGACTTCTGTGATCTTGTGGTCTTTCAACCAATCGGTGAGCTGGTCGAGGTTGTTACTCATAAATGCCTCTGGGCTGTGTTTCCTGACATCCATTAAAGGTCAGGCGTAAGTTGACGCAGCATCCGCGTCGCGTTGCATCACCCGCTTTCGACAAGCATTGCCAAATGCCTGGAAGATTGCGAGGTAGTGCGGGTTAGAGCTTACCTGCCATTCGGGGTGCCATTGCACTCCTAAAGCAAAAGCCTTGCCCGCGGGAACCGAAAAGCCTTCGATCAGGCCGTCCGGCGCGGTGGCCTCGACCTGAAAACCCGGCGCAAGGCGATCGATGCCCTGTGAATGAATCGAGTTGACCTGGATCGTCGGCGGCAAGCCCAGGCTTGCCAATACCCCATTCGGGGAGATGGCCACTGCGTGCGCCGGGCCATACTGGATATCCAGCGGCTGGGTGTCGTCTTCGCAGTGATCCATCATGCCCGGCACTTCGTGAACCTTCTGGTGCAGGCTGCCGCCAAACGCCACGTTCATTTCCTGGAAGCCACGGCAAATCCCCAGCACCGGAACGCCTGCCGCAATCGCGGCACGCAGCATCGGTAGCGTGGTTTGGTCCCGTGCAGAATCATGAGCAGTCCCGGGCGCGCTGGCCGGGCCGTCGTAATGAAAGGGTTCGATATTGGAAGGTGAGCCGGTAAAGAGAATGCCGTCCAGACCGTCAAAAATATTGGCCGGGTCGAGCACATCCGCCAGGGACGGAATAATCAATGGCAAGCCCTTGGCAGCGGTGGCCACTGCACGGACGTATTTGTCGCCACTGATGTGATAAGCATGCAGACCGACCTGTTTGGAGCAGGCGGTGACGCCGATTAACGGCAGGCGAGACATGAAGCACCCCGGTATTATTGCTGTTATGGGTTTGAATCGAGCTTAGCCTTGTTCATTTTTTTACACAACACCCCCGTAAAAAATACAACACGGCCCGCTCAAACGTGCTGGTTCCAAGAGCACCAATCCCAAAAAACCGCCCCAAAAAGCCCCAAAAAAGCCCTCAAGGCGCTTTTTTAGGGCAAAAAAGGCCTCGCTTGACTTCGGCATGCCGTTCGGGTTGACTGAAACCCGAAGAGATCAATGATTGATATTTTTAACAACAAAGGTGTTGCATCATGTCGGTACCCCCGCGTGCCGTTCAGCTTAACGAAGCGAACGCGTTCCTTAAGGATCATCCTGAGGTTCTGTACGTAGACCTTCTAATTGCGGATATGAATGGTGTGGTGCGCGGCAAGCGCATCGAACGCACCAGCCTCCACAAGGTTTACGAGAAGGGCATTAACCTGCCTGCCTCTCTATTTGCCCTGGATATCAATGGCTCAACGGTGGAAAGCACCGGTCTGGGTCTGGACATCGGTGATGCTGACCGAATCTGTTATCCAATCCCCGACACCCTGTGCAATGAGCCCTGGCAAAAGCGCCCAACCGCGCAATTGCTGATGACCATGCACGAACTCGAAGGTGAACCTTTCTTCGCCGATCCTCGCGAAGTACTCCGCCAAGTTGTAAGCAAATTTGACGACCTCGGTCTGACCATCTGCGCCGCATTCGAGCTGGAGTTCTACCTGATTGACCAGGAGAACGTGAATGGCCGGCCACAACCGCCCCGCTCGCCGATCTCCGGCAAACGCCCGCACTCGACACAGGTCTACCTGATCGACGACCTCGACGAATACGTCGACTGCCTCCAGGACATTCTGGAAGGTGCAAAAGAGCAAGGCATCCCTGCCGACGCCATCGTCAAGGAAAGTGCCCCGGCGCAGTTCGAAGTGAACCTGCACCACGTTGCCGACCCTATAAAGGCCTGCGACTACGCGGTACTGCTCAAGCGCTTGATCAAGAACATCGCCTACGACCATGAGATGGACACCACCTTCATGGCCAAGCCTTACCCGGGCCAGGCAGGCAACGGCCTACACGTGCACATTTCGATCCTGGACAAGGACGGCAAGAACATCTTTGCCAGCGAGGATCCCGAGCAGAACGCCGCATTGCGTCACGCGATCGGCGGTGTGCTGGAGACCCTACCCGCCCAAATGGCGTTCCTGTGCCCTAACGTCAACTCCTACCGTCGTTTCGGCGCACAGTTCTACGTGCCGAACTCGCCGTGCTGGGGCCTGGATAACCGCACCGTAGCGATTCGCGTACCGACCGGCTCGTCCGACGCCGTACGTATCGAACACCGTGTGGCCGGCGCCGACGCCAACCCTTACCTGCTGATGGCTTCGGTCCTGGCGGGCGTGCATCACGGCCTGACCAACAAGATCGAGCCTGGCGCACCCGTGGAAGGCAACAGCTACGAGCAGAACGAACAGAGTCTGCCGAACAACCTGCGTGATGCCCTGCGCGAGTTGGACGACAGCGAGGTGATGGCCAAGTACATCGATCCTAAATACATCGATATCTTCGTCGCCTGTAAGGAAAGTGAGCTGGAAGAGTTCGAACACTCCATCTCCGACCTTGAGTACAACTGGTACCTGCATACCGTGTAAGCGGTTGCTTGATTGAAGGAACGCCGCAGGCTTTTGGCTTGCGGCGTTTTTTTATGCCTGTTTGTAGGAGCGAGCTTGCTCGCGAAAAACCTGAGGTCGCCGCGTTGATTCAGGATGCCCGCGTCATCGTTTACGACCATCGCGAGCAAGCTCGCTCCTACATGGTATGGATCACAGGCTGTCTCTCGTACAATGCCCGCTGCCCTGTAGGAGACTTCAATGAATCGCCCTGCCACCCCTCGCAAACCCCGCGCCCGCAGCCAGGCCCGGATCGACGCGATCCTCGACGCCGCCCGCACCTTGCTGGCCGCCGAAGGCGTGGCCAGCCTGTCGATCTACAGCGTGGCCGAGCGGGCGCAGATTCCACCGTCATCGGTGTACCACTTCTTCGCCAGCGTGCCTGCCTTGCTGGAGGCGCTGACCGCTGACGTCCATGCAGCCTTCCGCGCGGCCATTCAGGCGCCAATCGACCACGACTCACTCAAGCATTGGCGCGATCTGTCCTGCGTGGTGGAGCAGCGCATGCTCATCATCTACAGCAACGACGCCGCCGCCCGGCAATTGATCCTGGCCCAGCACGGGTTGACCGAAGTGACACAGGCCGACCGCCAGCACGATCTGGAGCTGGGAAACCTGATGCATGAAGTGTTCAACCGGCACTTCGAGGTGCCGAGCCTGCCCGCCGATGTCGACGTGTTTGCCCTGGCCCTGGAACTGAGCGACCGCGTCTACGCGCGCTCGGTGCATCAGCACGGGCAAATCACCCCGCGCATGGCCGAGGAAGGCATGCGGGTGTTTGACGCGTATGTGGGGCTTTATCTGCCGGCGTTCTTGCCCAAGCGGGTGGCTGCGCTCTGATTTTTTGTTGCCTGTCCGGGCCTCTTCGCGAGCAAGCCCGCTCCCACATTTGACCGAGTTTTAACTTTGGAATGCGGTCGAATGTGGGAGCGGGCTTGCTCGCGAAAACTATCTCAAGAACGACAAAAACCCCGACAAGCTTTCACCTTCGGGGTTTTGGGCGAACCATCGATCACAGCTTGGCGATCGATACCTCGGTGGATTTGACGAAGGCAATCACTTCGCTGCCAATCACCAGCTCGAGCTCTTTCACCGAGCGCGTGGTGATCACCGAAGTGACGATGCCGGATGCGGTCTGCACGTCGATTTCCGACAGCACGTCGCCTTCGACGATTTCCTTGATGGTGCCTTTGAACTGGTTACGCACGTTGATGGCTTTAATAGTCATGGTCGTTCTTCCTGTGTAAGACAAGTGAATTATTGAGCCCAACGCAACTGCGTAGGCAGCGGTGAAACAGGTTCGGGTTCCGGCGGGGTGCCGGGCAGCGACAACACACGGTTAAGCACTTCGGTTTCCAGCGCCGCCAGGCGGTGGGAGCCACGCACCCGCGGGCGTGGGAGTTCCACGTGCAGGTCGAGGCCGATTTCGCCGTCTTCGATCAGGATCACCCGGTCGGCAATGGCCACGGCTTCGCTGACGTCGTGGGTCACCAGCAATACGGTGAAGCCGTGTTTCTGCCAGAGGTTCTCGATCAGTTGCTGCATCTCGATCCGGGTCAGGGCATCCAGGGCCCCCAGCGGTTCGTCCAGCAGCAACAGGCGTGGCTGGTGGATCAAGGCGCGGGCCAGGGCCACGCGTTGCTTCTGGCCACCGGACAACGCCGCCGGCCACTCATTGGCACGCTCGGCCAGGCCGACCGCTTCCAGCGCTTCCAACGCCTGCGGACGCCAGTTGCCCTTGAGGCCCAGGCCCACGTTGTCGATGATCTTTTTCCACGGCAGCAGGCGCGCTTCCTGGAACATCAAGCGCGTGTCTTCAATCGCCTCGCTCAGCGGTGCGGAGCCGGCGAGCAATTCGCCGCCGCTGGCTTTGTCCAGGCCGGCCAGCAAGCGCAGCAAGGTACTTTTGCCGCAGCCACTGCGGCCCACGACCGCAACAAATTGACCGGCTGGAATGTGCAGGTCGATTGCCTTCAGCACTTCCCGCGCGCCGAAAGCCTTGCGCAACTTGCGCACTGCCAGGGGAATGCCCCGCAGCAGGCGTGGAGGTTGTTGAGCAGTCATGCCGCACCTCCTTTATTCACTTGATAAGCCGGGTGCCAGCGCAGCCAGACACGTTCCAGGCCACGCGCCGCCAGGTCTGCCAGCTTGCCGAGTACCGCGTACAGCACGATCGCCAGTACCACTACGTCGGTTTGCAGGAATTCCCGGGCGTTCATCGCCAGGTAGCCGATGCCGGAACTGGCGGAGATGGTTTCCGCGACGATCAACGTCAGCCACATAAAGCCCAACGCGAAGCGCACGCCCACCAGAATCGAAGGCAAGGCGCCCGGCAAAATCACCTGGCGAAACAGACTGAAGCCGGACAGGCCATAACTGCGGGCCATTTCCACCAGCGCCGGGTCGACGTTGCGGATGCCGTGGTAAGTGTTGAGGTAGATCGGGAACAGCGTGCCGAGGGCGACCAGGAATATCTTCGCGGTCTCGTCAATCCCGAACCACAGGATCACCAGTGGGATCAGCGCCAGATGCGGCACGTTGCGGATCATCTGCACCGAGCTGTCCAGCAGGCGCTCACCCCAGGTCGACAGGCCGGTGATAAAGCCCAGGGCCAGGCCGATGCTGCCGCCGATCACAAAACCCAGGCCCGCGCGCCAGCCGCTGATGGCCAGGTGCGTCCAGATTTCGCCGCTGCGCACCAGGCTGACGCCCGCTTCGATCACCGCGCTGGGTGCCGGCAGAATCCGCGTCGACAACCAACCTGCCGAAACGGACAACTGCCATACCGCCAGCAACAGAATCGGCAGCGCCCAGGGCGCCAATCGATGACTTAACTTTTCAAGATTCATGGCGGCGCCTCAGCTCTGGGACGCAGCTTTGGGGAGAATGTCGTTGGCGACCATTTCGCCGAACGGGCTGACGTAGCCGGCGCCCTTCGGCAGCTCGGGACGCTCGATGTCCAGGTGCGGGAACAGCAGCTCAGCCACGCGATACGACTCTTCGAGGTGTGGATAACCGGAGAAGATAAAGGTGTCGATGCCCAGGTCAGCGTATTCCTTCACCCGTGCAGCTACGGTCGGGCCATCACCTACCAAGGCAGTGCCGGCACCGCCGCGCACCAGTCCTACGCCGGCCCACAGGTTCGGGCTGACTTCCAGGTTGTCGCGGCTACCGCCGTGCAAGGCAGCCATACGCTGCTGACCTACGGAATCGAAGCGCGACAATGAGGCCTGGGCGCGGGCGATGGTTTCATCGTCCACGTGGGAGATCAGTTTGTCGGCGGCCTGCCAGGCTTCGGCGTTGGTTTCACGTACGATCACATGCAGGCGAATGCCGAAGCGCAGGGTACGCCCGAGCTTGGCGGCCTTGGCGCGAACCTGTGCAATCTTTTCCGCCACCGCGGCCGGCGGCTCGCCCCAGGTCAGGACCATTTCCACTTGTTCAGCTGCCAGGTCCTGCGCCGCTTCGGAGGAACCCCCGAAATACAGCGGCGGACGCGGTTGCTGGATCGGCGGATAGAGCAACTTCGCGCCTTTGACGCTGATGTGCTGGCCATCGTAATCGACGGTTTCGCCCTCCAGTACGCGGCGCCAGATGCGGGTGAATTCCACCGACGCCTGATACCGCTCTTCATGACTCAGGAACAACCCGTCGCCGGCCAATTCTTCCGGATCACCGCCGGTCACCAGGTTGAACAACGCACGGCCGCCGGACAGACGATCCAGAGTTGCCGCCTGACGCGCAGCCACCGTCGGGGAAATGATCCCGGGGCGCAGCGCGACAAGGAATTTCAAACGTTGGGTCACCGGGATCAGCGACGCCGCCACCAACCACGAATCCTCGCAGGAACGGCCGGTAGGGATCAGCACTCCGCCGAAGCCAAGGCGGTCTGCCGCCTGGGCCACTTGCTGCAGGTAACCGTGATCAACGGCGCGAGCGCCTTCGGCGGTGCCAAGGTAATGGCCGTCGCCGTGGGTAGGCAGGAACCAGAAAATATTGAGGCTCATGGAGTTGTCTCCTGAAGAAGTCGGATTACGGCGCTTTGGCAACGGCGGCGGGTGGCGTCCAGATCACGTCCTTGATGTTCAAGGGTTTGGGGATCAATTTGAGTTGGTAGAAGCTGTCGGCAATTTTCTGCTGCGCGGCGACCACTTCCGGGGTCAGGAACAGCGCGCCGTAGCCCTGGCGTTTCACCGAGGTGAGGGTGATGTCGGCCGGCAAGCCCAGCAGCGGTGCAACTTGTTCGGTGACTTGCTCCGGATTGGCCTTGGACCATTCGCCCACGGCGCGCACTTCCTCCACCAATGCCTTGATCACATCAGGGTGTTTTTCGGCGTAAGGCTTGGTGGCCAGGTAGAACTGATGGTTGTCAGCGATGCCGGTGCCGTCACGCAGGGTGCGCGCTTGCAGTTGTTTTTCGGCGGCTGCCTGGTACGGGTCCCAGATCACCCAGGCATCGACGCTGCCACGCTCGAACGCGGCGCGGGCATCGGCGGGCGGCAGGAATACGGTCTGCACGTCGGTGTATTTCAGGCCGGCATCTTCCAGGGCACGCACCAGCAGGTAGTGCACGTTGGAGCCTTTATTGAGGACGACTTTCTTGCCCTTGAGGTCTTGCACCGATTTGATCGGCGAGTCTTTCGGTACCAGAATCGCTTCGCTGGTAGGCGCTGGTGGTTCGTAGGCGACGTAGAGCAGATCGGCACCGGCAGCCTGGGCGAACACCGGCGGGGTTTCACCCGTCACGCCGAAGTCGATGGAGCCGACGTTCAGTCCTTCCAGCAGTTGCGGGCCGCCGGGGAACTCCGTCCATTGCACTTGCACGCCCTGCTCGGCCAGGCGCTTTTCCAGCGAGCCCTTGGCCTTGAGCAGCACCAGGGTGCCGTATTTCTGATAACCGATCCGCAGGGTTTCGGCGGCTTGGGCTTGAACAATGGCGCCGAACGACACAGCCGCAGCAAACAGTGCGACCAGTCCACGACGCAAGATGACAGTGCGCATGGCGCTCTCTCCAACTATACGATGAGGGGGTTGGCTGCACCTGCTTGGCCGTTGACGGCTGAGTAAGGTGAGTAGTACTTGTCGAATTCAGGTAAAGCTCGGTAAGGCTTAAATGCTCCAGCGAGCACTCAACAGACGTTCATTCAACACATTGGGATCAAGGGGTTTCGGGCGGCGGGCCATGGCGCTGTAGAACTGCTCCAGGGCCTCGCTCAAACGTTGTTCCAGCACCGGCACCAGTTGCGCCTGGGCACTGCCTTCGCCGTAAGCGATCTGGCTGTCTTCGGCGAAAATCCCGTGAAGCAATTCCTGGGCTTTCAGGGCCGACAGCACTGGCTTCAGCGCGTAGTCCACCGCGAGCATGTGGGCGATGCTGCCGCCGGTGGCCATCGGCAATACCACTTTGTGGGCCAGGGCGCGTTCGGGCAGCAGGTCAAGGATGGTTTTCAGCGCACCGGAAAACGAAGCCTTGTACACCGGCGTGGCAATCACCAGGCCATCGGCATTTGCCACTTGCTGCAGCAGGTCGATGATTTTCGGGCTGTCGAACCGCGCGTGCAGCAAGTCTTCGGCCGGGAAGTCCCGTATCTGATAACTCACCACTTCCACGCCTTGTTGCTGCAACCAGTTTCGGGAGTGATCCAGCAAGATCCCGGACCGGGAACGTTGGCTGGGGCTACCACCAAGTGTTACGACCAGCATGTAGGCAATTCCTTTGGAAAGTGTCGGCGGTTCGCTTTGTGGCGATGGCGCCAAGATGGGACAGACCATATCAGCCAATTTATATATCTATAAATCTTATTTTTTCATTTGTTTATTCTTTAAATGCATATGCAGCTGACTGAATTCCAGGCGTAAAAAAAGGCCGTCGAAACGGCCTTAAAACCCCTGCTGTGTGAGACTTGAAATGCGATCAAGTGTGGGAGCGGGCTTGCTCGCGAAAGCGGTGTGTCATTCAAAGAGGCGTCAACTGACAGTGCGCGTTCGCGAGCAAGCCCGCTCCCACATTTGGTTCTGTGTCAGCGATTCGGTTGAGGGGTGAGCCGCAGGTACGGCTTCACCGCCCGGTAACCCTTCGGAAAGCGCGTCTTGATCTCTTCTTCGTCCTTGAGCGACGGCACGATCACCACCTCGTCACCGTCCTGCCAGTTGGCCGGGGTGGCGACTTTGTGGCTGTCGGTCAGTTGCAGCGAGTCGATCACCCGCAGGATTTCGTGGAAGTTGCGCCCGGTACTGGCTGGGTAGGTGATGGTCAGGCGAATCTTTTTGTTCGGATCGATCACGAACAGCGAACGCACGGTGAGGGTGTCACTGGCATTCGGGTGGATCAGGTCATACAGGTCGGAGACCTTGCGGTCAGCGTCGGCCAGGATCGGGAAGTTGACGATGGTGTTCTGGGTTTCGTTGATGTCTTCGATCCACTTGTGGTGGGAATCCACCGGGTCCACCGACAGGGCAATGGCCTTGACGCCGCGCTTGGCGAATTCATCCTTGAGCTTGGCGGTGAAGCCCAGCTCGGTGGTGCACACCGGGGTGAAATCCGCCGGGTGGGAAAACAGCACGCCCCAGCTATCGCCCAGCCACTCGTGGAAGCGAATCTTGCCGGCGCTGGAATCCTGTTCAAAGTCGGGGGCGATGTCGCCCAGTCTGAGGCTCATGGTGTGGCTCCTGATGAGTGCTTATGGAGCCCACTGTGCCTGCGTTGTGGATTATTTAAAAAGAATAAATATCGATTTATCTAGACGATAAAAGAATATTAAAAATCTGTTCATTGGACTTGGCGACAGGCGAGGATCAACATCCATTTCAAGGTTCGAGAAGGCCTTGAGACGCTGTACAAAGAGGGGATTCAGGAAGGGCTTGCGGGGGTTGAGCCCGACTTGAAAAGTAAAGCACCCTGCCCGGCATTGCGCCGGGCAAGGTTTTACGCTCTTACTTGAACGCGTAGCTATAGCTGACGATCAGGCGGTTTTCGTCCTGGTCGCGAGTGCTGGCCAGGTCGGTACGCCACATGGCGTTCTTCCAGGCGACGCCCAGGTTTTTCAGCGGACCTTCTGGAATAACGTAGGCCAGCGTCAAGTCACGCTCCCACTCGGTCTTTTCACCGACGGCAGTGTCGATGTTGCTGCCACGCAGGTAGATCACACCGGCTGTCAGGCCAGGTACGCCAACCTTGGCGAAGTCATACGCGTAGCGGGCTTGCCAGGTACGCTCGCCAGCACGGGCGAACTTCTGGATTTGCATGTCGGTAGTGGTGCTGTTCGACGAGCCGTCACCTTGGTTCAACCAAGGGAAGTCGCTGTCGCCCTTGGTGTACTGGTAACCAGCACCAAAGGTGTGACCAGCAACCGAGTACAACGCCAGGTAGCTGTACAGGTCGTTGTCGACTTTACCTTTGGTAGTCGTGTTGCCGTAGAAACCGGTGGTGTAGTAACCGGCAGTGTCACCGTTGGCACCGTTGTCGCGGCTGCGGTAGTAACGCAGGTCACTTTTCAGAGTGCCTGGACCGATCGCCCAGTTGTGGACCAAGCCCAGGAAGTTCTGAGCATAAAAGTCCTTCAGCTCGCCGTAGTAGTACGAAGCGGTCAGGTCTTTGGTGATTTTGTAGTCAGCACCGGCGTAGTAGAACTTGTTGACGAAGTTACCTGCGTCATAGTTCGAGCTGCCGTTGGCGCCTGCCAGCGACAAACCTTCGTTGTTGCTGGAGTTACGACCTTTGGAGTGCTCGATCTGACCGGCAGTCAGGGTCAGGTCCTTGATCTCGTTCGAAGAGATCTCGCCGCCCTGGAAGGTTTGTGGCAGCAGACGACCGTCGTTGGTCTTGATGACCGGGTTGTTCGGCTGCAGGGTACCGATCTTCAGCACGGTCTGGGAGATCTTGACCTTACCGGTCACGCCCAGGCTGGCGAAATCGTTGACCGCCTTGTTGCCATCACTTGGGAACACGGTGCCGCCGGAAGCAGTACCGGTGTAGTTACCGTGATTTTCACGGCTTGAGTCCAGACGTACGCCGTACAGGCCGATGGCATCAAGACCGAAGCCTACAGTGCCCTGGGTAAAGCCGGAGATGAAGCGCAGGTCGAAGCCTTGGCCCCATTCAGCGTTTTTGCTGCGGGTGTTGGACGTTCTCGAAGGAACGCCATCACGGTTGTCGGTATTGATATAAAAGTTGCGCAGGCCAAGAGTGACCTTGCTGTCGTCGATAAAACCTGCGGCGCCTGCTTGTTGAGCGATTGCCCCCAAAGCTACGGCCAACGCCAATGTTGACTTCTTCATGTACCGCTCCTCTCATTTCTAATTTTTGTATTTCTTAGGTCTCGGGTCTGACGCCCTTGATCCACAGATGCGCGATTAGCGCCGGATAGTGACTGACAAGTCAATCGTAACCTTGTGTGTCTACTACTTTCGTCTAACCGCAGTTGATTTGGTCCCTGCAGGGTAATGAGTTTTTCATACACCCAAAAAGAATTGTTTCATTCTTTTTAATACGATTCAGGAATAAGGCTTTCCATGGGGCAGTCAAGCCGTTGAGGCAGTACCGCTCCATAAGGTTGTTCCTGAAGAGTATGTCTCTACGTTTTTTTAGATCGTTTTGTGTTGACCAAATGGGGTCATACGTCACTCACGATCAAAAACGCGACGCCATCATGGCCAAACGCACATCATTCCGTCAATTTGTTACAGTTTTTGTATCGATGAAACTTTTCTGCCGTCCCGCTAATGCACCTCACCGTACCTGGCGATAATGTCACTTTGATGTCAGTTGTGTGGATAATTCTGCAAACCCGGCGAGTGGCATCATTGCACCCGGTACGGATGCAAGACTCGCCAAAGTGACAGGCGAGAGGATTGCCCCCTCGCCGCTTCAGGCTTACAACGCCTTTTCGAAAATCTTCGAATTACGCTGATAGTTGTACAACGACGCCCGCGCCGACGGCAGGCGGTCGACCGTACTCGGCACAAACCCACGCTCGCGGAACCAGTGGGCAGTACGGGTGGTCAGCACGAACAACGTTTTCAAACCCTGGGCCCGGGCACGGGTCTCGATACGCTCCAGCAGTTCATCACCGCGACCGCCATGGCGGTACTCCGGGTTCACGGCCAGGCACGCCAGCTCGCCTGCGTCCGAGTCGGCGATCTGATACAGCGCCGCACAGGCGATGATCATGCCTTCACGTTCCACCACGCTGAACTGCTCGATTTCCCGCTCCAGCACTTCCCGGGAACGGCGCACCAGAATCCCCTGCTCTTCGAGCGGGCTGATCAGGTCCAGCAGACCGCCAACATCTTCAATCGCCGCTTCGCGCACCAGCTCGAACTGTTCCTGGGCCACCAGCGTACCGCCGCCGTCCCGGGTGAACAGCTCGGTCAGCAAGGCGCCATCTTCGGCATAACTGACAATATGGCTGCGGCCTACGCCGCCACGGCACGCCTCGGCTGCCGCGTCCAACAGTTCGGCCTGGTAGTTGTTGCCCAGGCGTTGCAAGTGCGCGGGCACCTGTTGCGGCCGCAGCTCACGCACCAGCCGGCCGTGTTCGTCAATCAGGCCAAGGTCGGCGCCGAACAGCAGCAGCTTGTCTGCGCCAAGGTCGATGGCGGCGCGGGTGGCGACGTCTTCGCAGGCGAGGTTGAAGATTTCACCGGTGGGCGAGTAACCCAACGGCGACAGCAGCACGATGGAACGCTCGTCCAGCAGGCGGTTGATACCCTTGCGGTCGACGCGGCGCACTTCGCCGGTGTGGTGATAGTCGACGCCTTCAAGCACACCGATCGGGCGCGCGGTCACCAGGTTGCCGCTGGCCACCCGCAGGCGCGAGCCTTGCATCGGCGAGGAGGCCATGTCCATGGACAGCCGCGCTTCGATGGCGATACGCAGATGGCCGACGGCGTCGATCACACACTCAAGCGTCGCGGCATCGGTGATGCGCAAGCCTTCGTGGTAAGCCGGGGTCAGGCCGCGGGCGGCGAGGCGGGTTTCGATTTGCGGACGCGAACCGTGGACCAACACCAGACGCACGCCCAGGCTGTGGAGCAGCACCAGGTCGTGGACGATATTGCCGAAGTTCGGATGTTCCACACCATCGCCCGGCAGCATGACCACAAAGGTGCAGTCGCGGTGGGCATTGATGTAAGGCGAAGCGTGACGAAGCCAATTGACGTATTCGGGCATAAACCTGGGCCTGTAATAAAAAGCAGCCAAAAAGGGATGAATCATGAAAACGCACAGCGGGCTGTTGGTTATCGTCGGAACAGGCTTGGCGACACGCTCGCTCTCCTTCTATGTACGGATGGGCAGGGGTTAATTTATGCAGGTGTCAGGCAGTAATGTTGAATCAGTTCCCGCAATAGACGCACTGTAGGCGTCAAGCGTGACATTTCAAGGTACTCGCCGGGCTGGTGGGCGCAGGCGATATCACCAGGGCCGAGCACCAGGGTCTCGCAACCAAGGCGCTGAAGATAAGGCGCTTCGGTGCCGAACGCTACTGCTTCGGCGCGATGACCGGTAAGTCGTTCAGCCACCCGCACCAACTCGGCATCCTCGGCCTGCTCGAACGGCGGTACTTCGGGGAACAACGGCGCGTAGTCGATCTTCACCTTATGCCGCTCGGCCAGGGGTTCAAGCTTCTGCCGGATGGCCGCGCGCAGCACTTGGGGATCCATGCCGGGCAAGGGCCGCAGGTCGAATTCCAGGGAGCATTGGCCGCAAATGCGGTTGGGGTTATCGCCGCCGTGAATGCAGCCGAAGTTCATGGTCGGTTGCGGCACACTGAACTGCGGGTTGCGGTATTCGCGCTGCCAGGCAAGGCGCAGGCCACGCAGCTCGCCGATGGCGTCGTGCATCGCTTCGAGCGCGCTGTGGCCCAGGCTTGGATCCGACGAATGGCCGCTGCGCCCAAGAATATCGATGCGCTCCATCATCACGCCTTTGTGCAGGCGGATGGGTTTGAGGCCCGTCGGCTCGCCGATCACCGCCGCGCGACCTAAAGGACGGCCCGCCTCGGCCAGCGCACGGGCGCCGGCCATGGAGCTTTCTTCATCGCAGGTGGCAAGGATCAGCAGCGGTTGCTTGAAGGGTTGGTCCAGCAACGGCTGGACGGCTTCGATCACCAAGGCGAAAAAACCTTTCATGTCACAGCTGCCCAGTCCTACCCAGCGGCCGTCGACTTCCGTCAGCTTCAGCGGATCGGTCTGCCATAGCGCGCCGTCGTACGGCACGGTGTCGCTGTGCCCCGCCAACACCAGGCCGCCGGGGCCCGTGCCGAAACTGGCCAGCAGATTGAATTTGCCGGGGCTGACCTGCTGGATATCGCAGGCAAAGCCCAAGTCCCCCAGCCAGGTGGCGAGCAAATCGATCACCGGGCGGTTGGATTGGTCGAGAGAAGCCTGGGTACAACTGACCGAAGGCGCGGCAATCAGCGCGGCGAATTGTTCTTTCATGGACGGTAAAGGCATGCGCGGTCTCTCAACTTCCCGGATGAACCCCATCATAGAGCCATCTGCACGACACAATAAACCGTTGCGGCGCGTTGCCGGGCTCAGTCCTGTACACTGCACGGCCTTGGCAGCCACTCATTTCCCCGGCTGCGCTCCCGATCCTGGATTTTCCGGCCATGCAGAAAGAAACCGAAATCAAGCTCCGCGTCAGCCGCGAAACCCTCGCCGCGCTGCGTGAGCACCCGTTACTGAAAAAACGCAACAAAAGTGGCTGGGAACGCCGTGAGTTGATGAACCAGTACTTCGACACCCCGGAACGCGACCTGGCCCAGGCCAAAGTGGCCCTGCGCCTGCGCAAAGACGGCGACGAAGTGATCCAGACCCTCAAGACCCGTGGCCAGAGCGTTGCCGGCTTGTCGGAACGCAATGAGTACAACTGGGACCTGGCCAAAGCCAAGCTCGACGTGAAGAAGCTCGACGGCGAATGCTGGCCAGAGCAACTGGCCGAGCTGGACAAAAAGACCCTCAAGCCGATCTTCACCACCGATTTCGTCCGCGAACGCGCCGAAATTGCCTGGGGCCGCGGCAAGGCCAAGGTGGTGATCGAAGCCGCCCTGGACCTCGGCCACGTGGTCGCCGGCAAGCAGAAGGAAGAAATCTGCGAACTGGAACTGGAACTGCGCGAAGGCGACCCGGCCGCCCTGCTGGAGCTGGCCGCTGAACTGGCCGCAACCCTGGCCCTGATGCCGTGCGATATCAGCAAGGCTGAGCGTGGCTATCGCCTGTTCGACGCCAACAGCTATTCCCTGAGCTTGCCAGCGCCGGTGCTGCACGCTGAAATGCCGCTGGACGACGCGTTTGCCGCCGTCATGTGGCACCTGTTGGGCAGCAGCCAGCGCCTGGCCGAGCAATACCGTTTCAATGGCCACTGGCGTCTGCTGCAAGACTGGGTAGAAAACCTCGGCGAACTGCGTGCCCTGCTCGGCAGCCTCGGCCAGGCCGCGCCACGCCAATCCACCAGCGAACTGCGCGCCGCACTGGACGCCTTGCTGGAAGACTGGCGCCCGCTGGTCCAGGCGGGTGACGACGATGAAGACATCCGCAAGGCCGCGCCAGAACAGTTCGCTGAAGAACTGGAAGACGTGCGCTGGGGCCTCTTCTCGCTGACCACTTCCCGCTGGCTGCTGGCCCGTACCTGGGCAGCAGAGCGCAACGTACGTGGCAATCGCCAGGGCGCTGCACAGCTCGCCAATTGGCTGCCGCGCCTGCTGGCCGACGACGCCGTCGCCCTGCAACTGCCGCGCTACCAGCAACAGCCGGAAGACCTGGCCGAGCAACTGCCGCGTATCGAACGCATCCTGGCCTGGCTGCACCATGCACGCCAAGTGCTGGATATCGCCGAGCTGGACCGTTTGTATGGCGAGCTGAACAAGCTGGCGCACCTGGCCAACCAGCCGATTACCGATGAGTCGCTGGATGCGCGGATGCATCAAGCAATCGCGGTGTATCAGAATCGCGCCTGGAAGACCCTGCTGCGCCTGTAAACCCCTTGTGGCGAGGGAGCTTGCTCCCGCTGGGCTGCGTAGCAGCCCCTAATCCTGGGATCACGCTCCCTCGCCACTAAAATCAGGCCATGACAACTATCAGCGCAACACCGGCAAACTCGTGGTGGACTTGATCTCCGACAAGGCCACTATCGAGTTGACCTCCTGAATCCCCGGCACCATCGAGAGTTTTTCGAAGAAAAACCGCTCATACGCTTCAATGTCCGACGTGACGATACGCAGTAAAAAGTCCACCGCCCCCATCAGCACATAACATTCCAACACTTCCGGAAAACCGCGAATCGCCTCGGTGAATTCAGTGAAGTTGGAACGGCCGTGGGCGTTGAGTTTCACCTCGGCAAAGATCTGCGTGTTGAGGCCGATTTTTTTGCGGTCCAGCAGGGTGACCTGGCCGCGAATCACACCCTCCTCTTTCAGCCGCTGAATCCTGCGCCAGCACGGCGACTGCGACAGGCCGACCTGCTCGGCAATCTGCGCGCTGGAGAGCGAAGCGTCTTCCTGCAACAGCGCCAGGATGCGCCGGTCGTACACGTCCAACTCACTGTGCATAGAAATACCCATTAATCGTACTTTACGGAATTGAATGATTCTCTTATAAGCCAATACGGGCTTTTTTAGATAAGAAATCTCCTGCGCCGCATGTAAAAATTTCTCCAGTCGAATCCGGAGAATCATCATGCACGTCGTCGAATCCGCCAGCCCCGCCCCACGCGTCGATGCCTGGGCCGTCAGCAATGCTCACTGCCAGGCGCACTATCAAATCCTCGCCGAGGCTGAACCCGATGTGTTGTGCCGGGTGCTCAACTATTTTGCCCTGCAGTTCCTGGTTCCTCGCCAGGTGAACGTGCAGCGCGAAGACGACCTGTTGGCGATCGATATCGTGATGGATGGCCTGAGCTGGCATCGGGCCCAAGTGATCGGCGAAAAACTTCGTAACCTGATCAGTGTGTGCTCGCTGGAACTGCAACCGGCTGATACTGCGCGGCCTCTGGCGGTAAAGGCAGCCGGTCAGTAAAAGCCTGCAATAAAACCCGGAAGCCGAAGCGCAACGGCTGACTAGCCTGAGGACTACGCCTAACCGTTGCCCAGGAACGTCATCATGTCCGTTGCGCCAAACACCCAGGATCGCTGGCTGGAAATCCATCAGTTGTTGCCTGCCCTGATCGACCAGGGCCTGGTGCCTGCCAACCTGACCGTTCCGGCGAACAGCGAGCTGCATCCCTTGGAATGCATTGCCAGCCATGGGCCTTCCCTGGAAATGCTGACCGAATGGCTCGCCCGTCACTGTGGGCAGCCTTACCTGCGTATCGACCCGCTGAAAATCGATGTCGCCGCAGTGGTGCCGCTGATGTCGTACGCCTTTGCCCAGCGGCACAGGATCCTCGCGGTGGCGGTCGACGGCGGCAGCGTTACAGTCGCCAGCGCCCAGCCCTACGTGACCAGCTGGGAAGCTGGCCTGGCCCAAGTGTTGAAACGCTCCATCAAGCGCGTGTTGGCCAACCCCGAGGATATTCAGCGCTGCACCGTGGAGTTTTATCGGCTGGCGAAATCGGTCAGCGGCGCCATTGATCAAAAAACGTCCAGTTCTCCCAACATCGAGCAACTCCTCAACCTTGGCGCCAGCGACCAGGAACCCGACGCCAATGACGCGCACATCGTCAATATCGTCGACTGGCTGTTGCAGTACGCCTTCGGCCAACGGGCCAGTGATATCCATATCGAACCCGGTCGCGACCAGGGCCGCGTGCGTTTTCGCATTGATGGGCTGCTGCACGACGTCTATCAATTCCCGTCCCAAGTGACGATGGCGGTGGTCAGCCGCCTGAAAAGTCTCGGGCGGATGAACGTGGCGGAAAAACGCAAACCCCAGGACGGCCGGGTGAAGACCAAAAGCCCGGCGGGCGGTGAAGTGGAACTGCGCCTGTCGACCTTGCCCACGGCCTTCGGCGAAAAGCTGGTGATGCGAATTTTCGATCCTCAGGTGCTGCACAAGGATTTCCAGCAACTGGGGCTCTCCGACGACGACCTGCAACGCTGGCAATCCATGACCGTCCAGGCCAACGGCATCATCCTGGTCACCGGGCCCACCGGTTCGGGCAAGACCAGCACCCTCTACACCACGCTCAAGCAACTGGCCACCCGCGAGGTCAACCTGTGCACCGTCGAAGACCCGATCGAGATGGTCGAGCCGGCCTTCAACCAGATGCAGGTCCAACCCAACATCGACCTGACCTTCGCCAGCGGCATCCGTGCCCTGATGCGCCAGGATCCGGACATCATCATGATCGGCGAGATTCGCGACCTGGAGACCGCAGAAATGGCGATCCAGGCCGCTCTGACCGGGCACCTGGTGCTGTCGACGCTGCACACCAACGATGCACCCGGCGCCATCAGTCGCTTGCTGGAACTGGGCATTCCTCATTACCTGATCAATGCGACATTGCTGGGAGTGATGGCCCAGCGTCTGGTGCGGCTGTTGTGCCCGCACTGCAAGCAGCCCGCCGGGCAGGTCTGTCAGGCAGTGGGTTGTGGGGAATGTCGGGAAAGTGGTTATCGAGGACGGACCGGGATCTACGAGATCATGCTGATGAACGACCGCCTCAAGGCTCTGATCACCCCGGGCACCGACCTCCAGGCCTTGCGCCACGCGGCCCTTGACCAAGGCATGTGCAGCTTGCGCTCTGCCGGTACGCGCAAGGTAATGGCAGGGCTGACGACGATGGAAGAGGTGCTGCGAGTGACGCCTGGGGATTCAGAAACAAATCCTTTGATTGATGGGCCGGTAAACCGTTCTTATCCGTGACAACACCGTTACAATCGGAAAAACCTCGCTTTACCGCCCACACCAGACAAGGAATCGTTATGCAGATCGGAACCGTACTGCTTCTTTTTGTAGGCTTGGCCGTCGCCATACTGTTCATGGGCTTCAAGGTCGTTCCGCAGGGTTACCAGTGGACGGTCGAGCGCTTCGGCCGCTACACCAACACCCTCAAGCCGGGCCTGAACATCATTATCCCGGTCATGGACCGCATCGGTCGCAAGATCAACGTGATGGAAAGCGTGCTGGATATTCCACCCCAGGAAGTCATCACCGCCGACAACGCCACGGTGCAGATCGACGCCGTGTGCTTCTTCCAGGTGGTCAATACCGCCCAGGCCGCCTACGAGGTGAACAACCTCGAACACGCCATCCGCAACCTGCTGCAAACCAACATCCGTACTGTGCTCGGCTCCATGGAGCTGGATGCAATGCTCAGCCAGCGTGACGGCATCAACGAAAAACTGCTGCGCACCGTCGACGAAGCCACCGCGCCGTGGGGCATCAAGATCACCCGGATCGAGATCAAGGACATCAGCCCGCCTGCCGACCTGATGGCCGCCATGTCCGGCCAGATGAAGGCCGAGCGGATCAAGCGTGCACAGATCCTCGAAGCCGAAGGCCTGCGAGCCTCCGCGATCCTGACCGCCGAAGGCAAGAAGCAGGCGCAGATTCTTGAGGCCGAAGGTGGTCGTCAGGCGGCGTTCCTGGAATCCGAAGCCCGTGAGCGTCAGGCCGAAGCTGAAGCCCGCGCCACTCAAGTGGTATCGGAGGCGATCGCCACCGGTAACGTGCAGGCCATCAACTACTTTGTCGCCCAGAAATACATCGACGCACTGGGCAAGCTGGCCTCGGCCAACAACAGCAAGGTGATCCTGATGCCGCTGGAAGCCAGCCAGGTGATTGGCGCCGTCGGTGGTATCGGCGAGATCGTCAAGGCAACCTTCGACAACAAGAAAGCCTGAGGCACGCGCCATGTGGGAATTCCTGCAGCACCTGTCGTTTTGGGACTGGCTGGCACTGGGCACGGTGCTGTTGATCCTTGAAGTGTTCGGTGCCGGCGGTTATCTGCTGTGGATGGGCATCGCTGCGGCAGCCGTGGGCGTAATCAAGTTCTTCATCCCGAGCCTGGGCCTCGAATGGCAACTGCTGCTGTTCGCGGTGCTATCGATCCTGACGGCGGTGTACTGGTGGCGACGCCAACGTAGCAGCGCCAAAGTCAGCGACCAGCCAGGGCTGAACATGCGCGGTTCGGAGCTGATCGGCCGCACCTTTGTGGTGCATCAGGCCATTATCGAGGGACGTGGCAAGATCAAGGTTGGGGACGGTGTCTGGATGGCATCCGGGCCTGACGCGCCGGTTGGGGCACACGTACGTGTCACTGGTCAGGAAGGCGTGATTTTGCAGGTTGAAACTGTTTAGTCATCCATGGAACTCGACTGGGCTATCTACAATCAAACTGTTCAGATAACCCAGTCGGAGTCACCCATCATGCGTCTAAAATATGCTGTCGCAACCCTCGCTGTGCTTTCCCTTCCTGTCGGTTCAGCCATGGCCGACAGCTTCTGGCGTAATGTCATCTCATCGGGTGCCACCACCGGCTCGACGTACCTGACCTTCAAGGACCACAAAATGGTGGTCGCCGCCCAGGACGACGCCGGTAGCTTCGTCGCCAGCGACGGCAGCATCCGTGGCCCGTACCTGGAAGCTGCGATGCAGAAGGTGCGCGCTGATAACCCTGGCCTCAAGGCCACGGATATGGACCTGGCCAACGCTATCCTGGCGAAAAACGCCATTGCTTCCGAGTAATACCGCCGCATAAAAAATGCCGCTCTTCGAGAGCGGCATTTTTTTGCCCCGCCTTCCTACACCCGACGCTGACGATTCAGGATTTGATCAGGAAAACTCCTGTCGAGCGGCCCGTCCCCCCAGCAACAAGCTATCGACTCCCTTTTTAGATCAAGTGAATCGATGACCATGCAAAAACTCTCCTGCGCCCTGCTGCTTGCCGCGATCGTCACCCCTTACGCCCAGGCAGAAGGTTGGTACGGGTCGGCAAAGCTCAACAGCGCCCGCCAGAATCTCTCAAGCTCCCTGTTGACCAGCCCACGGGTAACCCACCGGGTAGAAGCGCCAGACAACAGCAAGACATTCACCGGTTCATTTGCCGTGGGTTATGCCTTGGCTGATGGCTGGCGCGTTGAAGGTGAATACACCATGCCCAGCCAATCGAACTACAAATCCCGTTGGGCACCGTTCAATGCCAACGTCAACAGCCTGCAGACCGACAGCCAGCGCTTGATGCTCAACGGTTATAAAAATATCCCGATCAACGAGTGGCTGTCGTTCTACGGCATGGCAGGGGTGGGCCTGGCCCAAATTGACGCCAATGGCTATCAGGCCAACGAAACCCGTCGCTTCGCCAGCCATCGCCAACACAACTTCGCCTACAGCGTGGGCCTGGGGCTGGATGCCAAGGTCAGCAAAACCCTGACCCTGGGCACCGGCTGGCGTTACGTGGACATGGGCAGGATCGAAACCGGCTACAACACGTTCGCAAACCGGATAAATGCCCTGGACGAACAGCTCAAAGGCAAGCTCAAGGAACAGAATGTGTTTCTTGAGGCACGCGTCGCCTTCTGACACCGATGCTGAAAATGCCGCTCCCAAGGCGGCATTTTTGTTTAAGGGGGGACGATTCATTCACAGGCGACAGGCTATATTCAGTCGAGCCGTGCAACCATGCGCGGCATTGATATGCTTTTTTCTCAGCGCCTTTCTGAAACGGATGCCTTCAACGTCATGAGCCAACTGCCCTTTCTGCCGTTCTCCAAGCCCACCATTGATGAAGCCACTATCTCGGCGGTGGGCGACGTACTGCGCTCCGGCTGGATCACCAGCGGGCCGAAAGTGCAGGCGTTCGAAGCGCAGTTGTCGGAATACTTTGGCGGGCGCCCGGTGCGCACCTTCAACTCGGGCACCTGCACCATGGAGATCGCCTTGCGCATCGCCGGAATCGGCCCTGGAGATGAAGTCATCACCACCCCGATTTCGTGGGTCGCCACGGCCAACGTGATTCTGGAAGTCGGCGCCACGCCAGTGTTCGCTGATATCGACCCGGTTACCCGCAATATCGACCTGGCCCAGGTGGAAGCCGCGATCACGCCGCGCACCAAGGCGATCATCCCGGTGTACCTGGCCGGTCTGCCACTGGACATGCCATTGCTCTACGCGCTGGCCAACAAGTACAACCTGCGCATCGTCGAAGACGCCGCCCAGGCCTTGGGCTCCAGCTGGGATGGCCAGCGCATTGGCGCTACCGGCGATTTCGTGTCGTTCAGCTTGCAGGCGAACAAGAACATCACGTCATCCGAAGGCGGCTGCCTGGTGTTGAACAACGCTGAAGAAGCGCGCCTGGCAGAGAAATATCGCCTGCAAGGCGTGACGCGCACCGGCTTCGACGGCCTGGACGTGGATGTACTCGGCGGCAAGTTCAACATGACCGACATCGCAGCGGCCATCGGCTTGGGCCAATTCGCCCATATCGAGAAGATCACTGCCCATCGCCAGGAGCTGGCGCGGCACTATTTCGAATGCTTCGGCAGTGATTTTGAAGAAGAGTACGGCGCGCAATTGCCACCGGCAGACTTCGAAAACAGCAACTGGCACCTGTTCCAACTGGTACTGCCGGAGCGCCAGGACGGGTTGCCGGCACGCGCCACGTTCATGGAGCAGATGCAGGCCCACGGCGTCGGCATTGGCTATCACTACCCGCCGATCCACCTGCTGAGCTTGTACAAGGCGCAGGGATTCAAGGAAGGCATGTTCCCGGTAGCGGAAAAAGTGGGGCGTTTGATTGTGTCGTTGCCGATGTTCACGGCGATGACGAAGGCGGATGTAGAGCGTTCGGTAGCGGCAGTCAAAGCGGTATTGAAGCGCTGATAAAACCTTTGCGGGAGCCGATTGCCGGCTCCCGCAGCAGGATCACTCGCCGATGGCAGCCTTGTAACCGGCAGCATCCAGCAGCTTGTCCAGCTCAGCCGGGTTGCTTGGCTTGAGCTTGAAGATCCAGGCGCCGTAAGGGTCGGAGTTCAACAGCTCTGGCTCGCCGCTCAAGGCGTCGTTCACCGCGATCACTTCGCCAGCAATTGGCGAGTAGATATCTGAAGCGGCCTTAACCGATTCAACTACACCCGCCTGCTGAGTCGCCTCAAATACGTTGCCGACTTCGGTCAACTCGACGAACACCACATCCCCCAATGCTTCCTGGGCATGGTCCGAGATCCCGACGGTCACGGTGCCGTCAGCTTCCAGACGGGCCCATTCGTGACTTTCGGCAAAACGCAGGTCGGCAGGGATATCGCTCATAGTCTGTGTCCTCAAGAAAAAATGTCAGCGGCCATTGGCCCGCCGGAAAAGTTAAATCAATGTTTTGCCATGACGTACGAAGGTCGGTTTGACCACCCGAACCGGGTACCACTTGCCGCGGATTTCAACCTCGGCCCGGTCAGCAGTCGCCGACGGCACACGCGCCAGGGCAATGGATTTGCTTAGCGTAGGGGAGAAACTACCACTGGTGATCTCTCCTTCGCCAACATTGGCGATACGAACCACCTGATGAGCGCGTAAAACCCCGCGTTCCTCCAGTACCAGGCCGACCAGCTTGGACTTCACGCCCGCAGCCTTTTCGGCTTCCAGGGCGGCGCGGCCGATGAAATCGCGCTCGGCCGGCTCCCAGGCGATGCTCCAGGCCATGTTGGCTGCCAGGGGCGAAACGTCCTGATGAATATCCTGACCGTAGAGGTTCATGCCGGCCTCAAGGCGCAGAGTGTCGCGGGCGCCGAGGCCGATGGGCGAAATACCTGCGCCCACCAGATCGTTGAAAAACGCCGGGGCCTGGTTGGCCGGAAGGACAATTTCCAGGCCGTCTTCACCGGTATAACCGGTGCGTGCAATAAACCAGTCGCCGTCGGCAAAACCTTCAAAGGGCTTGAGCTGGTGAATCAAGGTGGCGCGTGATTGGGTGACCAGTTCGGCAATCTTTTGCCGGGCATGGGGGCCCTGAATAGCGAGCATGGCCAATTCGGGCCGCTCGTGGATCTGGGCCTGAAAGCTGCCGAGCCGGGCCTGCATCCAGGCCATGTCCTGGTCGCGGGTGGCAGCGTTGACCACCAGCCGGTAACCCGTCTCGGTGCGGTACACGATCATGTCGTCCACCACGCCGCCCTGCTCGTTGAGCATGGCGCTGTACAACGCACGGCCGCAGCCGTGCAGTCGGTCAACATCATTGGCCAGCAGATGCTGAAGCCATTCCTTGGCCTGGGGGCCTTTGATATCGATCACGGTCATATGGGATACATCAAACACCCCGCAGTCGCGTCGCACCTGATGGTGTTCCTCAACCTGCGAGCCGTAGTGCAAAGGCATATCCCAACCGCCAAAATCGACCATTTTCGCGCCAAGGGCGAGATGCAGGTCATACAGAGGCGTGCGCTGTCCCATGGGTTTCTCCTTCCGGGCGTGGCGAAGGTGCGGACGGTCGCCGTTCGGGCCGCACGCCTTGAAATACAAGGCCTGTAGCCGCGTTCAGCAACCCGACCTGAAAGATCGACCGCACCGAATGCCGCGCATTGTAGCCTCAAGCCGTAGGACTGGCACCTAACCGATTCGTCTCGCCGAACGTCGGATCAACCCGATGACCGGTAACAGGCCCACCAACACCAGGGTCAAGGCCGGCAGCGAAGCCCGCGCCCACTCCCCTTCGCTGGTCATCTCGAAAATCCGGACCGCCAGTGTGTCCCAGCCGAACGGGCGCATCAGCAGGGTGGCGGGCATTTCCTTGAGCACATCGACAAACACCAGCAACGCCGCGCTCAGGGTGCCCGGCAGCAAAAGCGGCAGATACACTTTGCAAAACAGTCGCGGCCCGCTGACGCCCAGGCTGCGGGCGGCTTCCGGCAAGGACGGGCGGATTCGCGCCAGGCTGTTTTCCAGCGGCCCGTAGGCCACCGCAATGAAGCGCACCAGATACGCCAGCAGCAAGGCCGACAAACTGCCCAGTAGCAGCGGCTTGCCGGCGCCACCCAGCCAGCCTGATACCGGGATCACCAACTCACGATCCAGGTAGCTGAACGCCAACATGATCGACACCGCCAGCACCGAGCCCGGCAGCGCGTAACCCACGTTGGCCAGGCTGATGCCGGAGCGGATGGCCCGGGTGGGCGCCAAACGATGGGCGAACGCCAGCACCAGGGCCACGCTGACGGTGATCAGGGCCGCCATGCCACCCAGGTAGAGGGTATGGACGATCAAACCGGCGTAGCGCTCGTCCAGATCAAAGCGGCCCCGCTGCCAGAACCAGGCCACCAGTTGCAGCATCGGAATCACGAACGCGCAGGCGAATACCAAGCCGCACCAACCGCTGGCCAACGCCGCCTTGAACCCGCGCAGGTGGTACAGCGCCTTGCCGCGAGGTCGCTCATTGCTGGGTCGGCTGGCACCCCGGGCACGGCGCTCGCCGTACAGCACCAGCATCACCACCAGGAGCAACAGGCTGGCCAGTTGCGCAGCACTGGAGAGGCTGAAAAAGCCATACCAGGTCTTGTAGATGGCGGTGGTGAAGGTGTCGAAGTTGAACACCGAGACGGCGCCGAAATCCGCCAGGGTTTCCATCAGCGCCAGGGCCACACCCGCACCGATTGCCGGGCGCGCCATGGGCAGGGCCACACGCCAGAACGCTTGCCACGGTGACTGCCCCAATACCCGCGCCGCTTCCATCAGGCCTTTGCCCTGGGCGAGAAACGCGGTGCGCGCCAACAGGTAGACGTAGGGGTAGAACACCAGCACCAATACGATGATTACACCGCTGGTGGACCGTACGCGAGGCAGGCGCAGCCCCGTGCCGAACCATTCGCGCAGCAGGGTTTGTACCGGGCCGGAGAAGTCCAGCAAGCCAACGAAGACGAAGGCGAGCACATAGGCAGGAATCGCGAAAGGCAGCATCAACGCCCAGTCCAGCCAGCGCCGGCCCGGGAATTCGCAGAGGCTGGTCAGCCAGGCCAGGCTGACGCCTAGCAGCGTGACGCCCACACCGACGCCCAGCACCAGGGTCAAGGTGTTGCCCAGCAGGCGTGGCATCTGGGTTTCCCACAGGTGGGACCAGATCTGGTGATCGATGCTCTGCCACGACAGCAACAGCACGCTCAGCGGCAGCAGCACCAGGGCGGCGACGGTGAAGACCGGCAGGTACCAGCGGCGTTGGGCGGGATGGGCCAAAGGTTAATTCTCAGAGAATGAATAGCTTGAAGCCACCGCTAACCAATGTGGGAGCGGCTTGTGTGGGAGCGGGCTTGCTCGCGAAAGCGCCGTGTCAGTCAACGCATATGTGACTGACACATCGTCTTCGCGAGCAAGCCCGCTCCCACACAAGCCGCTCCCACATTTAGATCGGCGGCGCCTTACAAATTGTATCTAGTTCCAGCCGGCCCGATCCATCAAGCGGATAGCTTCAGCCTGACGCTTGCCCGCCACTTCCACCGGCAACGTATCGGCCACAAACTTGCCCCAGGTCGCGACTTCAGCCGAAGGCGGCACCGCCGGGTTGGCCGGGAATTCCTGGTTCACATCCGCAAAGATCTTCTGCGCTTCCGGCGTGGTCATCCATTCAACCAGCGCCTTGGCCGCTTCCGGGTGCGGTGCGTGCCTGGTCAGGCCGATGCCCGACAGATTGACGTGCACCCCACGGTCGCCCTGGTTGGGCCAGAACAGTTTCACCGCCAGGTCCGGCTTCTGCTTGTGCAGGCGGCCGTAGTAGTAGGTGTTGACGATACCGACGTCGCACTGCCCGGCATTGATCGCCTCGAGCACGGCGATGTCATCGGAGAACACGTCGGTGGACAGGTTGTTGACCCAGCCCCTGACGATTTCTTCGGTCTTGGCCGCGCCGTGGGTTTCGATCAGGGTGGCGGTCAGCGACTGGTTGTAGACCTTCTTCGCAGTGCGCAGGCACAGGCGGCCTTCCCATTGCTTGTCGGCCAGCGCCTCGTAGGTGGTCAGGTCGCCCGGCTTCACGCGATCGGTGGAATAGGCAATGGTCCGCGCACGCAGGCTCAAGCCGGTCCAGGCATGGGCCGAAGAGCGGTATTGAAGGGGGATATTCTTATCGATCACCGCAGAGGTGAACGGTTGCAGGATGCCCATCTGCTCGGCCTGCCAGAGGTTGCCGGCATCGACGGTGAGCAGCAGGTCGGCGGTGGCGTTTTCACCTTCGGCCTTGATGCGCTGCATCAGCGGCGCTTCCTTGTCGGTGATGAACTTCACCTGCACGCCGGTCTTTTTGGTGTAGGCGTCGAACACCGGCTTGATCAGTTCGTCGATGCGCGAGGAGTAGACCACGACCTCATCGGCCGCCTGCACGGTGGTGCTGCCGATCAGGGTGAGTGCCAGGGCAGTCAGGAGGCGCTTGGGTGCCAACATGGGTGCGGTCTCTCATTTGCGAAAAGAGGGCAAATGATAAGGACTCACATTTGGTAACGCTCGACGGAGCCGTTACCAAATGTTGCGCAGCCCCCTCAGGCCTTGGCCAGCTCCGGCAAATCGCCGGACAAGCCCAAGGCCTGACGCACAAACAACGCTTTGGCCTCCGGCATCTGCTCAACCACCTTCAGCCCGGCATTACGCAGCCAGCGCAGCGGCAGTTGATCAGCCTGGAACAACCGCTCGAAGCCTTCCATCGCCGCCATCAGTGCCAGGTTGTGCGGCATGCGCCGGCGCTCGTAACGGCTGAGCACCTTCGCATCCGCCAGGCGCTCACCGCGCTCGTTGGCGGCCAACAACACCTCGGCCAGCACCGCCGCATCGAGGAAGCCCAGGTTCACGCCCTGCCCCGCCAACGGATGAATGACGTGGGCCGCATCGCCAATCAATGCCAGGCCCTCGGCGACGTAACGCTTGGCATGGCGCTGGCGCAACGGCACGCACACCCGTGGATCGGCGCTTACCACGGTGCCCAGGCGTCCTTCGAAGGCGAGTTCCAGCTCACGGCAGAAGCTTTCATCGTCCAGCGCCATCAAGCGCTCGGACTCACTCGGGGTGGTCGACCAGACGATCGAACACCAGTCTTCCTGCCCATCGCGCACCAGCGGCAAAAACGCCAGCGGGCCGTTGTCGGTAAAACGTTGCCATGCCGTGCGCTGATGCGACTGACTGCTGCGCACACTGGTGACGATGGCGTTGTGCAAATAATCCCACTCACGGGTGGCGGTGCCGGTCAGACGGCGCACGGCCGAGTTGGCGCCGTCCGCCGCGACCACCAGCGGCGCGCGCAAGGTGCGGCCATCAGCCAGGGTCAGCAGCCAGTCATCGCCGGAGCGGCGCATCTGTTCCAGGCGCGCGTTGGCCAGCAGCCCAAGGTCGCAGTCGTGCAGGCGACCAAGCAAGGCGTCCTGAACCACGCGGTTTTCGACGATATGCCCAAGCACCTCGGCATGCACACTGGCCGCCGAGAAGTGGATCTGCCCGGTGCCGCTGCCGTCCCACACCTGCATCTCGCCATAAGGGCTGGCACGTCGCTCGACAATGCCGTCCCACACGCCGAGGCGTTCGAGGATGCGCTGGCTGGCGGCCGACAAGGCGCTCACCCGCGGCTCGAACGCAGCATGAGGGTCGAACGGTTTGACGCTCAGCGGGCTGCCGTCCAGCAGCAGCACCTGCAGGCCACTGCCCTGCAACGCCAGCGCCAGGGCGCTTCCGACCATTCCGGCCCCGACAATCAGCACATCTGCGCGCATGTCCATGCTTTAAGCCTGTCTCGCTTGCGGCTTGCGCCGCACGTAAAGGGTTTTGTCGACCCGCGCCACCAGGGTGCCGGAGCCGTCATGAATCTGCACCTTGAGATGCGGCAGGTACTTCTCGCCGCCGGCGGTGTGCTGGCGAATCTCGTCCAGCAACGCCTGGTCGATGGAAAATTCGGCAAACACCGGGCCTTTGCCCGGCGAGATGAAATCGATGGCCGCTGCCTTGTCCCAGACAATGTAGTCGCGCCCCAGGTTCTCCATCAGCATCAGCATGTAGAACGGGTCGACCATCGAATACAGGCTGCCGCCAAACTGCGTGCCGACGTAATTGCGGTTGTACCAGCCCAGGCCCATGCGCACCTTGACCTCGCGAAAATCGCTGCCGATGTGCAATACCCGAACTCCGGCCCCGAGGTACGGCGGGTACAGGGTCATGATCCAGCGCAACAGCCGCGCCTTGCCCAGGCGTTGGGTCAGCCACTCACGCATCGGGACGGGTACCCAGGCCCATGGCCTGGCGCGCAAACCAGCGCTTGGCCGGCGGCAGCAGGTCCAGACCCAGCAACCCCATGTTGCGGCCCAGCGCTACCAACGGTTGCGCACTGCCAAACAGGCGGGTGACTTGGTCGGAAAAGCCGACAGTGAGTTTCTGGTCCATGCGCTGGCGCTCGCGATATGCCTGTAAGGTCGCCAGGTCGCCCGGGATCTCAGGCCCGGCCAGCAGCGCCTCGGCCAACGCGTAGGCATCCCGCAGGGACAGGTTGAAGCCCTGACCGGCAATCGGGTGCAGGCTGTGGGCGGCATTGCCGAGCACTGCCAGATGGGAGCGCACTTGTTCTTCGGCTTCCACAAGGGTCAACGGGTACAAGTGACGCGCACCGACCTGCTTCAGAGTGCCCAGGCGGTAGCCGAACACACCCTGCAATTCACTGAGGAAGCTGCGCTCGTCCAGCTCGGCCAAACGCTGGGCGTCCATGCCGATGCGGGTCCAGACCAGCGCGCAACGGTTGTCCGGCAGCGGCAGCAAGGCCATCGGGCCTTCGTCGGTGAACCGCTCGAACGCCTCGCCGTTGTGGGCTTCGCTTGGGGTGATGTTGGCGATCAGCGCACTCTGGTTGTACGGCCGCTTTTTAACGCCGATGCCCAGTTGTTCGCGCAAGCCGGAGCGGCCGCCATCGGCCAGCACCGCAAGGTCGCACTCCAGCACGGTTTCGTCATTGAGGGTCAGGCGGTAGCCATCGGCAAGCGGCTCCATGCGGGTGACTTCCGCCGGGCAACGCCAGCTGACGACTTCCTTGTCCAGGCCTTGCCACAGGCATTGGCCGAGCCAGGCGTTTTCCACCACGTAGCCGAGGGCGGGCACGCCTTCTTCCATGGCCGACAGGCGCGCAGTGGAGAAACGGCCACGGTCCGACACATGAATCTGCTTGATCGGCTCGGCGCGACGGGAGATTTCCTGCCATACGCCCAACCGTTGATAAATCTGCCGCGCGCCAAAAGACAGTGCCGAAGAACGTGCGTCGTAGCTCGGCTGGTAACTGTCGCCGGGGGCAAACGGCTCGATCAGCACGATCTTCCAGCCACGGGCCTTGGCCCCGGCCTGCAACGCCAACGCGAGGCTGGCGCCCACCAGGCCGCCGCCGATAATCGCCAGATTGACCCGGCTCATCGGGCACCCGCCATCAGCGCTTCGATCTCGCCGACGGACTTGGGCACGCCACCGGTCAGAATTTCACAGCCTTGCTTGGTCACCACCACGTCGTCCTCGATGCGTACGCCAATGCCACGCCATTTCTTCGCCACGTTCTGGTTGTCCGGGGAAATGTAGATCCCCGGCTCCACGGTCAGTGCCATGCCGACTTCCAGCACCCGCCACTCGCCGCCTACCTTGTACTCGCCCACATCGTGCACATCCATCCCCAGCCAGTGGCCAGCGCGGTGCATGTAGAAGGCTTTATAGGCTTCGCTGGCGATCAGCTCGTCGACGTCACCCTGCAACAATCCCAGCTTCACCAGCCCGGCGGTGATCACTTGCACCGTCGCCTCATGGGCCTGGTTCCAATGCTTGTTCGGAGCGATTTCGGCAAAGGCAGCTTCCTGGGAAGCCAGCACGATTTCGTAAATCGCCTTTTGCTCAGTCGAGAACTTGCCGCTCACCGGCCAGGTGCGGGTGATGTCGCTGGCGTAGCAGTCGATCTCGCAACCGGCATCAATCAACACCAGGTCGCCATCCTTGAGCACCGCGTCATTCTGCTGGTAATGCAGGATGCAGCTGTTGCGCCCCGAGGCGACGATGGAGCCATAGGCCGGCATCTTCGCCCCGCCCTTGCGGAACTCGTAGTCGAGCTCCGCCTCGAGGCTGAACTCATACAACCCGGCGCGACAGGCCTGCATGGCCCGCACATGGGCCGCGCAGGAAATCCGCGCCGCCTCGCGCATCACCTTCACTTCTGCCGCCGATTTATACAGGCGCATGTCGTGAAGCAGATGATCCAGGGCAACAAATTCATTCGGCGGCTGGGCGCCGAGGTGCGCTTTAGAGCGGATCACGTTGATCCACTCCATCAGGTGCCGGTCGAATTCGGCATTGCTGCCCATCGCCGAATACACCCGGTCACGGCCTTCGATCAGGCCGGGCAGGATGTCGTCGATATCGGTAATCGGGAAAGCGTCATCAGCCCCGAATTCGCGGATCGCGCCTTCGGTGCCCGCTCGCAGGCCGTCCCACAGTTCGCGTTCGGCATTGCGTTCACGGCAGAACAGCACGTACTCGCCGTGCTGGCGGCCGGGCATCAGCACGATCACCGCTTCCGGTTCAGGGAAGCCGCTCAGGTACTGGAAGTCGCTGTCCTGACGGTAGACGTGCTCGACGTCACGGTTGCGGATGGCCACCGCAGCCGCCGGCAGAATGGCGATGCTGTTGGGTTCCATCTGCGCCATGAGCGCCTTGCGGCGCCGGGTGTATTCCGCTTTGGGGATATGGATCATGGGCAGATGGGCTTCCTTTCTTAGTGCAGCGACGGCTTGGGTGCAGCAGGCTCAGCCGATTTACGGGTCTCGGTGAACAGCAGCAGCGGCGCGACGCGCAGGTATTCCATGACTTCCATGTAATCGCTTTCGCCGTCTTCGGATTCTTCCAGGGCGTCTTGCACCTGGGAGATGGCGGCCAGGTCTTGCAGCACTTCCTGGGCGTCGGTGCTCAGGTCCAGGCCGCCGGCGTTCACGCCAAAACCGTGGAGGAAGCCTTGGCACCATTGGCCCAGCGCGGCGGCGCGCTCGGTGAGCGGCGCGTCATCGGTCGGCAGCAGCAACACGACGGTGACGTCATCACCGGTCAGTTCGCCTTTGACCATCTCTTGCAAGCCGATGAGGGCGTTGCGCACGTTTTCGGTGGGCTCGGTTTCCAGCAGCTCGGCGACGTCGGCCAGCCAGTTGTCGGCATCAAAGCCGACACCGGTGCAACTGCGGCCCAGCAGCACGCCGTGCAGCTCGGCAGGCGAGCAAGGATGACCGCTGGAGCTCAGCAGTTTGGAAAAAGCATCGTACGGGGAATTCTGAATGGGCATGGTGAGCTAGGCGCCAGGCGGCGCAATGTCTAGAATGAAGCGCTGTATCCTAGCATCGGCAGACGTACCAAGACTATCGAGGGCGTCAGATCGTTTATCCAGCAGTTGCCATTCATCAGACAAATCCAGTGGAACCCAATGGAAGACACCGACCTGCAAGCGCTGATGGCCAGACTCGAGCTGCTAATTAACCGGGTCGAGCAACTTAAGAGCCAAAACGGACTCCTATTAGCTCAGGAAAAGACCTGGCGCGAGGAACGCGCTCACCTCATTGAAAAAAACGAAATCGCCCGGCGTAAGGTCGAATCGATGATTTCGCGCCTGAAGGCCCTGGAGCAAGACTCATGAGTTCAAGCAATAGCGTCACCGTGCAGATTCTCGACAAAGAATATTCGATCATCTGCCCACAGGAAGAACGCAGCAACCTGGTGAGCGCTGCCCGCTACCTGGACGGCAAGATGCGTGAAATCCGCAGCAGCGGCAAAGTCATCGGCGCCGATCGCATCGCGGTGATGGCCGCACTGAACATTACCCACGATTTGCTGCATAAGCAGGAACGGCCTGACGTGCAGGCCAGCGGCTCGACGCGCGAGCAAGTGCGCGACCTGCTGGAGCGGGTTGATCTGGTACTTTCTACCGATCCAGAGCCACCCAAGGGCTGATTGCGGCGTCGGTTTCGGGTATACTCGCCCCACTCCCTGGCGTGCTTGCCAGTCGGCGATGTCCCGGAGCCGATTCGCACTACCCTGGAAGTTGCACGTTGGGCTGGTGTGCATGTCCGCTAGACGGAAAGCCTTAAAGCCTACTGCTTCTTCCACCTTGAACTTTCGGGTTCAAGGGCTTAGTCGACAGCGGTTCTGTCGGGGAGCCTGATTCCCAAATCCAATGCCAGTCTTAGGACTGGCATTGTTTTATGAGCCGAAAACCATGACCGAACCTGCGCCGCTTTCCCGCCCGCAACTTCGACGCATGCTGCGCACAGCCCGCCGCGCCCTGACGCCCAGCGAGCAACGCCAGGCCGCCCTGGGCCTGTATCGGCAACTGGCACAGCACCCGCTGTTTCGCCGAGCCAAACACATCTCCTTGTATCTACCGACGGACGGTGAAATCGATCCGCGCCTGCTGCTGCGCGCCGCGCAACGCCGGGGCAAAGCGACTTACCTGCCGGTGCTCAGCGCATGGCCGCGAACCAAGATGGTGTTTCAGCGGGTACGGCCCGGCGAGAAGCTGAGCCCCAACCGTTTTCGCATCCTTGAGCCACAGGTAAATGTCAGCCGGCAACGCAAGGTCTGGGCGCTGGACCTGGTGCTGTTGCCACTGGTGGGATTCGATGATGTGGGCGGACGGCTGGGCATGGGCGGCGGTTTCTATGACCGCAGCCTGGCCTACATGGCCCGCCGGAAATCCTGGCGCAAGCCGACACTGTTGGGCCTGGCCCATGAATGCCAGAAGGTCGAACGATTGGCGCAGGCGAGCTGGGATGTACCGCTTGAGGGCACAGTCACCGATAAGGATTGGTATATAGCAGAGACGCTACTGGAACCAGCAGCGCCTTAAAGACAGGTCAGCGTTTGAACGGTTGCGGTTGTTGCTGTGCGAGTTCAATCGGTGCGTCAGTCTTGTTCGACCACAAGCTCTGCGCATAGCCGGTGGTCACGACGCCCAGACCGAACAAAATAACCAATATCCATAGTAAATCCGGTTTGCGTTTCATCGATTGCCCCCCTTCAGGCATCTTGCACACGATGACAGCAACGTTCCATTAGTAGTCCGTGCCAGCTGCGCCAAGCTCAAAACCCCGGCATTCTGCGTTAACGTGGACCAACACGCAAACCTTGACGCCAACCGACCGTCGGTTTGTCATAAAATTGCCGGACAACTTTCCCAATCGTCTTTTGAGGAGCGAAAACATGGCCTATTGGCTGATGAAATCCGAGCCCGATGAACTGTCCATCAAGGGCCTGGAAAAGCTCGGCGAGGCCCGTTGGGACGGGGTGCGCAACTATCAGGCGCGTAACTTCCTGCGGGCAATGGCGGTGGGTGACCAGTTCTTCTTTTATCACTCCAGCTGCCCGGAACCGGGGATCGCCGGCATCGGCAAAATCGTCGAGGCAGCGTACCCGGACCCGACCGCGCTGGAGCCTGACAGCCATTACTTTGACGCCAAGGCCAGCCCTGAGAAAAACCCGTGGAGCGCGATCAACGTCGCCCACGTCGAGACCTTCCCCAAGGTTCTGGGGCTGGGCTATCTAAAACAGCAAACCGCCCTCACCGAACTGCCCCTGGTGCAAAAAGGCAGCCGCCTTTCGGTGATGCCGGTCACCGCTGAGCAATGGGCCGCCGTACTCGGCCTGCTTTAACTGTAGGAGCGAGCTTGCTCGCGAAAAACTCCAAGGCACCGCGACTATCCAGACAGGTCGCGTTATCGTTGACGTTTTTCGCGAGCAAGGGCTAGGCGCCCCCCTCGTTCCTACAGTTCATTTGACCCGCATCAAGGGCCTTCGGGCAGGATCGGTCAAACTAGGACGCTAACGCCGCAGGATGCACCCATGTCGACGAACCACCGCACCTCCCATCTTTTCGCCATTCCATTGATTGTCTTGCTGCTGGCCGCCGGCGGCTTTGGCTATTGGCAATCCACCCAGGACCGCCTGCCCGAAGGCTTGAGCATGGGCAATGGCCGGCTGGAATCGACCGAAGTGCAGATCGCCGCCAAAATCCCCGGGCGCCTCGCCGAAGTGCGGGTGGACGAAGGCGACAAGGTGCTCAAGGGCCAACTGTTGGCGCGCATGGACACCCGCACTCTGGAAGCCCAGCGCGCCCAGGCTGAAGCCGAAGTGCTGCGGGCCAAAGAGAATTTCGCCGCCGCCCAAGCCAATGTGCAACTGCGCCAGAGCGAACAACTGCTGGCCAGCCAGGAACTCAAGCGCACCCAGGAGCTGTACAAACGCGGCTTCGCCAGCGGCCAGTTGATCGACCAGCAGCAGGCGCGGCAAAACACCGGCAACGCCGCCGTGGTCGCCGCGCAGGCCCAGGTCAATTCGGTGAAGGCCGCCATCGGCGCCGCCCAGGCCCAGGTCGCGCAGCTCACCAGCGAAATCGAAGACAGCAGCCTGCGGGCGCCCATCGACGGCATCATCCAGCTGCGCCTGGCCGAACCCGGCGAAGTGCTCGGTGCCGGTGGTCGCGTGTTGCTGCTAATCGACCCCAACGACCAATACATGAACCTGTATCTGCCCGCTTCAGTCACAGGCGCTTTGACCGTGGGCAGCGACGCGCGGATCGTCCTCGACGCCCTGCCGAAGCAACCGCTGCCGGCGAAAATCAGTTTTGTCGCGGCCAAGTCGCAGTTCACCCCCAAGGAAGTGGAAACCCGCGACGAGCGCCAGAAGCTGGTGTTCCGGGTCAAACTGCGCCTGACCCAACCGAGCGCCGTGCCGCAAGCCAAACCGGGCATGCCCGGCGCCGGCTATGTGCGCACCGCTGAACTGGACTGGCCGGCCAACCTGCAATGAGCGGCCTGGCGCTGCACGCCACGGGCATCAACCATCGCTACGGCAAGCAACAGGCGCTGATCGACATCGCCTTCAGCTTGCCCGCCGGCACACGCTGCGGGCTGATCGGCCCGGACGGCGCTGGCAAGTCGAGCCTGCTGGGCTTGATTGCCGGGGTTAAAAAGCTTCAACAAGGCGAACTGCAAGTGCTCGGCGGCTCCATCGAAGACCGCCGCCATCGCAACAGCCTGTACCCGCGCATCGCCTTCATGCCTCAGGGCCTGGGCGGCAACCTGTACCCCGAGCTGTCCATCAGCGAGAACATCCGGTTCTTCGCCACGCTGTTCGGCCTGACGAAAGCCGACTGCGAACAGCGCATGCATAACCTGCTGCTGGCCACCGACCTTGCGCGCTTCGCCGAGCGCCCCGCCGGCAAACTCTCCGGCGGCATGAAACAGAAACTCGGCCTGTGCTGCGCGCTGATCCACGACCCGGACCTGCTGATCCTCGACGAACCCACCACCGGCGTCGACCCGCTGTCCCGTCGGCGCTTCTGGGAGCTGGTGGAAACCGTACGCAGCGAACGCCCGCAGCTGACATTGCTGGTAGCCACTGCCTACATGGAAGAAGCCGAGCAGTTCGAACACTGCCTGATGCTCGACCGCGGCAAGCTGATCGCCGACGGCTTGAGCAGCGAACTCGCCGCCGCGACACCCAGCGGCAAACTGGACGAAGCCTTCACTCATTTCCAGGGCGACAGCGCCCACAACAACCAGCCGCTGGTGATTCCGCCACGGCAAAGCGACAACACCGACATCGCCATCGAAGCCCACGACCTGACCCTGCGCTTCGGCGACTTCACGGCGGTCGACAAGGTCAGCTTCGGCATTGGCCGAGGCGAGATCTTCGGTTTCCTCGGTTCCAACGGCTGCGGCAAAACCACCACCATGAAAGTCCTCACCGGGCTGATGCCCGCCACCGAGGGCACCGCGACCCTGCTGGGCAACCCGGTAAACGCCAAGGACCTGGCGACCCGCAAGCGCGTGGGTTTCATGTCGCAAAGCTTCTCGCTGTACGGCGAACTCAGCGTGCGCCAGAACCTGGTGCTGCATGCGCAGTTGTTCGACCTGCCGAAGGCTGAAAGCGGCCAGCGCATTGATGAGTTGATCGAGCGTTTTGACCTGGGCGACGTTGCCGAGCAGCCTTCCGGCGAGCTGCCATTGGGTTTGCGTCAGCGTTTGTCCCTGGCGGTGGCGGTGCTGCACCGCCCGGAAGTGCTGATCCTCGATGAGCCGACCTCGGGCGTCGACCCAGCCGCGCGGGATGATTTCTGGCGGTTGTTGATTGAGCTGTCCCGGGAACAGGGCGTAACGATCTTCCTGTCCACGCACTTCATGAACGAGGCCCAGCGCTGCGACCGGATCTCGCTGATGCACGCGGGCAAGGTACTGGCCTGCGACACGCCGGATGCGCTGCAACAGCAATTCCACGGCGAGACCCTGGAAGCAGCGTTCGTCACCTGCCTGGAACAGGCCCAAGGCGCGCCCGAAGCGGCAACCGCGCCCACCGAAACCGTCAGCGAACCCATGACGCCGCCCGTCAGCAAACGCGGGTTCAGCCTCGCCCGCCTGTTGGCCGTGGCCAGCCGCGAAGGCAAGGAACTGCTACGGGACAAAGTGCGCATGGCCTTCGCCCTGCTGGGTGCGATTTTCATGATGGTGATCTTCGGCTACGGCATTTCCCTGGACGTGGAAAAGCTCGCCTTCGCCGTCTACGACCAGGATCAAACGCCGCAAAGCCGCGCCTATCTGGAAGCCTTTCGCAGCTCACGCTACTTCGCCGAACAGCCGCCGATCACTGACTCCAACGAACTGCACAAACGCCTGCAACGCTCGGAAATCAAACTCGCGCTGGAAATCCCACCGGGTTTCGGCCGTGACCTCTACGCCGGCCGCCAACCCGCCGTGGCCGCCTGGCTCGATGGCGGCATGCCATTCCGTGCGGAAACCAGCCGCAATTATGTAGAAGCGGTGCATCAGGCCAATCTCCAGCAACTGGCCGAACTAAACAGCACGCCACTGAATCAGCAAGCCGCCGCCAAACTGGAAACCCGCTTTCGCTACAACCAGGACGTGGTCAGCGTGAACGCCATCGGCCCGGGCGTGATGGCGCTGATCCTCGCCTTCATCCCGGCGATGCTCACGGCCCTGGGGATCGTGCGCGAAAAGGAACTGGGCTCGATCACCAACTTCTACGCCACACCGCTGACTCGCTTGGAGTTCCTGCTGGGCAAACAGGCACCGTACCTGGCGGTGAGCCTGATCAACCTCGGGCTGCTGGTAGCAATGAACCGCTGGCTATTCGGCGTGCCCTTCAAGGGCAGCGGCGTGACCCTGGCCTTCGGCGGCCTGCTGTATGTGCTGGCCACCACCAGCATGGGCCTGCTGATTTCCGCGTTCACCCGCACCCAGATCGCGGCGATTCTCGGCACCATGATCATCACCAGCCTGCCGACCATTCAGTTCTCCGGGCTGATCGTGCCGCGCTCGTCCCTGGAAGGCGCCGCCGCGTTGATGGGCATGCTGTTCCCGGCGGGCTACTTCCTCGACATTGCGGTGGGCACTTTTACCAAAGCCCTCGACCTGCGCCAGTTGTGGCCGCAGTGCCTGGCGCTGTTCGGGTTCTTCCTGGGGTTCACCGGGCTTAGCCTGATCATGCTCAAGAAGCAGGAGGCCTGAGATGCACAAGTTCGCCCATATCCTGCGCCTCGGCATCAAGGAACTGACCAGCCTGCGCCACGACAGCGTGTTGCTGCTGTTCCTGTTCTACGCCTTCACCGTCGCCATCTACATGCCCGCCGCCGGTTCGGTGATCGGCGTGCACAACGCCAGCGTGGCCTTTGTGGATGAAGACCACAGCGCGCTGTCCCGACAACTGGCCGAAGCACTGCAACCACCGGAATTCCAGGCGGCGGTGCCGTTGCCGTATGACCAACTGGACAAGGTGATGGACAGCGGCCAGTACACCTTCGTGATCAACGTGCCGGCGAATTTCCAGGCCGACCTGTTGGCCGGGCGCCAGCCGGGCGTGCAGGTCAACGTCGATGCCACGGCCATGAGCCAGGCGTTCATGGGCGCCGGGTATATCGGACGGATTTTCCAGCGGGAACTGCTGACCTATGGCGGCCAGGCCGATGCGGCCCAAAAAGCGCCGGCGCTGCTGACCACCCGGGCGTTGTTCAACACCAACCTGGAAGGCGGCTGGTTTCTGGCGGTGATTCAGATCGTCAACAACATCACCATTCTCGCCATCGTGCTGACCGGCACCGCGCTGCTGCGTGAACGTGAACACGGCACCCTCGACCATCTGCTGGTGCTGCCGCTGACGGCACTGGAAATCATGCTGGCGAAAATCTGGAGCAACATGCTGGTGGTAGTGCTGTGCACCTGGCTGTCGCTGGAAGTGGTGGTGAAAGGCTTGCTCGGCGTGCCGCTGGCCGGGTCGCTGACGTTGTTTTTGCTGGTGACAGCGCTGTACCTGTTTGCCAGTACTGCCCTCGGCATCTTCCTCGCCACCCTCGCCCGCTCGACGCCGCAGTTCGGACTGCTGGCGATCCCGGTGATTATTCCGATGCTGTTGTTATCCGGCGGCAGCACGCCACTGGACAGCATGCCGCAATGGTTGCAATGGGTGATGCAGGGCTCGCCGTCGACGCATTTTGTGAGCCTGAGTGCGGCGATATTGTTCAGGGATGCAGGCGTGACTGTGGTGTGGCCGGACTTGCTGGCACTGGCGGGGATTGGGTTGTTGTTCTTTGCGGTGGCGTTGGCGCGGTTCAGGAAGAGCCTGGCTTCCTGAGGTGTCTGTCAGGGCCTCTTCGCGAGCAAGCCCGCTCCCACATTCAACCGCATTCTCATTTTAGAACTCGGTCAAGTGTGGGAGCGGGCTTGCTCGCGAAGGGCGCGAAGCGACCGGCTTACTGGATGATCAGGTTGTTGAACAACAAATCCTCAACCTGCGGCTTGCCGGTCTCGTCGTTCATTACTTGCTGAGTCTGCTTCAGGGCTTCCTGGCGCAGCTTTTCCTTGCCGTCGACGCTGCTCATGGCGTCGTTGGTTTGCTGGGTAAACAGCGCCACCAACTGGTTGCGAATCAACGCATCGTTGGCTTTGACGGCGGCCGCCGCCTCGGGGCCGGTCACCCGCAGGGCGATATCCGCCTTGAACACCCGCAGCTTCGCAGTGCCGTCCAGGCCGTAGTTACCGACGAACGGCGGGCTCAGGCTGATATAGCTGACCTTCGGCGCGTCGCCTTCTTTGGCTTCTTCGCCCTGGGCGGCCATCGGCAGTGTCAGGGCCAGCATCAACAGGATCCACGCTTTCACAATTCATTCCTCAATTCGGTTGCCCAGTAGCATAACGCTAGCAGCCCTGAGCACAAGCTTATGGCGACTTATCAGGCCGGGGCATGCTCGTTGACCCGTCGCCCTGCCCACCTACACTTATCGGCCAACACGCCAAAAGGAATAGTCCGATGAAAGCTGTGCTGTGCAAAGCCTTCGGCCCCGCCGAAACCCTGGTGCTGGAAGACGTCGAAAGCCCGGCGATCAAGAAGAACGAAATCCTGTTGGATGTGCATGCCGCCGGGGTCAATTTCCCGGACACCCTGATCATCGAGGGTAAATACCAGTTCAAGCCGCCCTTCCCGTTTTCGCCAGGCGGTGAAGCGGCAGGCGTGGTCAGCCAAGTCGGAGAAAACGTCAGCCACCTGAAGGTCGGCGACCGGGTGATGGCGTTGACCGGCTGGGGCAGCTTCGCCGAGCAGGTCGCGGTACCAGGCTATAACGTGCTGCCAATCCCGCCGAGCATGGACTTCAACACCGCCGCCGCGTTCAGCATGACCTACGGCACGTCGATGCACGCACTGAAGCAGCGGGCCAACCTGCAGCCTGGGGAAACCCTGCTGGTGCTCGGTGCTTCCGGCGGTGTCGGCCTGGCTGCGGTGGAAATCGGCAAGGCCATGGGCGCCCGGGTGATCGCCGCGGCCAGCAGTGCCGACAAGCTGGCGGTGGCCAAGGCGGCCGGTGCCGATGAGTTGATCAATTACAGCGAAGCCAGCCTCAAGGACGAAATCAAACGCCTTACCGGCGGCAACGGTGTGGATGTGATCTACGACCCGGTGGGCGGCGACTTGTTTGACCAAGCCATTCGCGGCATCGCCTGGAATGGCCGGCTGCTGGTGGTGGGCTTTGCCAGCGGGCGCATTCCTGAGTTGCCGGTAAACCTGGCGCTGCTCAAGGGCGCGTCGGTGGTCGGGGTGTTCTGGGGGTCGTTTGCCCAGCGCCAGCCTCAGGACAATGCCGCCAACTTCCAGCAACTGTTCAACTGGTTTGCCGAAGGCAAGCTGAAGCCGCTGGTGTCCCAGGTGTACCCGCTGGAGCAAGCGGCGCAGGCAATCAATGACCTCGGCCAGCGCAAGGCCGTCGGCAAGGTCGTGGTGCAGCTACGCTGACGATTGTTTCATTTTGTCGGCGAGGTGCCTGGGCCCATGATCGGCCGAGGCACTCATTCATTGGCAGGAAAAATAATAGTCATACGGTTGCGCGCGCTGCTGCTGGGGTTGTTGATGGTGATCTCGGCTCAAGCCTTTGCCCATAAAGAGGACAAGGATGTGCGTGGGCTAAACAACGTGACCGTGCTGATCGTGCGTCATGCAGAAAAACCCGATGAAGGCCCGTTGCTAAGCCCCAAGGGCGAACAAAGGGCGGCAGCCTATGCCAGTTATTTCGACCCACTGTTGTTGAATGGAGTCTCTGTGGTGCCCCAGCGGCTGATCGCTACCAGCGACAGCAAGGAAAGCTCCCGCCCTCGCCTGACCCTGACGCCGCTGGCCCAGCGCCTGCAACTCCCACTTGAAACACCCTACTCAGACGATCAAGTCGGCAAGCTGGTGAAGTCGCTGCGCAAGTCCAACCAGGCCCAAACCGTGCTGATCGCGTGGCACCACGGGCATATCGACAAGTTGATCGAAGCCTTTGGCGGCGACGGCCCGGCACTCACCGGCATGAAGAAATGGCCGGAAAATGTGTATGACTGGCTGATCGTGTTGCGCTTCGACGAACAGGGCCAACTGGTGGAGTCACGCAGCCAGAAAGTCCAGGAACACCTGCTTCCAGGTGATATCGCAGCCGCCAACGGCATCTGAACCGAATCACTGTCTGTGGCGAGGGAGCTTGCTCCCGCTGGGTCGCGAAGCGGCCCCCAAAGATGGGCCTGCTGCGCAGTCCAGCGGGAGCAAGCTCCCTCACCACAGGTTCTTGGCATTCTCTCCTGAAAACGTCCTTCACTTGCCTCTAAGCGACATGTTCGTAAAAGAACATGCAATTGCACTCTATTCCTATGCCCGCAGATAAGAGGCGGTGCTATTTTCGGTAACGAAACTGTAACATTCGCATCCGCAGTCAAAACAAGAAATCTGGAGCTCTTGAATGTTTGCTTTCTTCCGTCCTGCCGCACATCAGGCGCCCCTGCCTGAAGAAAAAATAGACAGCACGTATCGACGCCTGCGCTGGCAGATCTTCGCCGGTATTTTCTTCGGCTACGCCGGATACTACTTGCTGCGCAAGAACTTCTCTCTCGCCATGCCGTACCTGATCGACGAGGGTTACACCCGTGGCCAGTTGGGCCTGGCGATGTCGGCGATTGCGATTGCCTACGGCCTGTCCAAGTTCCTCATGGGCCTGGTGTCCGACCGCTCCAACCCGCGCTACTTCCTGCCTTTCGGCCTGCTGGTGTCCGCCGGGGTGATGTTCATTTTCGGTTTCGCGCCTTGGGCAACGTCCAGCGTGACCATGATGTTCATTTTGCTGTTCATCAACGGCTGGGCCCAAGGCATGGGCTGGCCGCCAAGTGGGCGGACCATGGTGCACTGGTGGTCGCAGAAGGAACGCGGCGGCGTGGTTTCCGTATGGAACGTGGCGCATAACGTCGGTGGTGGCTTGATCGGCCCGCTGTTCCTGCTGGGCATGGCGTGGTTCAACGACTGGCACGCGGCGTTCTACGTCCCGGCCACCGTGGCCCTGCTGGTGGCGGCATTTGCCTTCATTACCATGCGCGACACTCCGCAATCGGTGGGCCTGCCGCCTATCGAGGAGTACAAGAATGACTACCCGGAAGGCTACGACGCCAGCCACGAAGACGAATTCAGCGCCAAGGAAATCTTCGTCAAGTATGTGCTGCGCAACAAAATGCTCTGGTACATCGCCTTCGCCAACGTCTTCGTCTACCTGCTGCGCTACGGCGTACTGGACTGGGCACCGACGTACCTCAAGGAAGCCAAGCACTTCGACGTGGATAAAACCTCGTGGGCGTACTTCTTCTACGAGTGGGCGGGCATTCCGGGCACGCTGCTGTGCGGCTGGATGTCGGACAAGATCTTCCGTGGCAACCGTGGCCTGACGGGCATCGTGTTCATGGCCTTGGTGACCGTCGCGACCCTGGTTTACTGGCTCAACCCGCCGGGCAACCCGATGGTCGACATGATCGCGCTGTTCTCCATCGGCTTCCTGATCTACGGCCCGGTGATGCTGATCGGCCTGCAGGCGCTGGAGCTGGCACCGAAGAAAGCCGCCGGTACTGCAGCGGGCTTTACGGGCCTGTTCGGTTACCTGGGTGGTTCGGTGGCAGCGAGTGCGGCCATGGGCTACACCGTTGACCATTTCGGTTGGGACGGCGGTTTTGTGCTGCTGATCGGCGCGTGCCTGCTGGCGATTGCATTCCTGATCCCCACCTTGTGGCACACCAATAGCGTCAGTACCGCACGTTAATCGTCGGAACAGCCTTTGGAACACCGCTTGAGCCGCGCCTCCAGATTCTTGTCTGGCATGGCGTGGCTACGCAGGGCGTTGACGGTCTGCTCGACATAATCGCGAGTGGTCCCGTAACGCCCGCAAGCGCTTTGCAACACGTGATTCAGCACGATATCGGGCAAATTCCCGGCATAGCTGGGCAGGTGCCGTTCCAAAACAAATCCCAATGCCTGCACCTGGCTGCCATCTTCAAGACGGCAGGTGAGCCAGTGTGGCCGGTAGGACGGGTAAGGCATCTCGCGCTGCCACAAGGCATAAAGCGAAGCCTCCAGCTGATCTTCCGGCAAGCGGTAGGCAAACCCACTGCACGAGCCACCACGATCCAGGCCAAACACCAACCCCGGTGTTTCCGGCGTGCCCCGGTGCTCATGGGACCAGAGGTACAAACCCCGGTGATAACCGTGGACCCGAGCCCGCATGCGTTGTGTGGACGAACATTCAGGCCGCCAGATCAGCGAACCATAAGCGAATAGCCAGACCGGCCCACCCTTATGCAAAGCCATGGTGGCTTGCATCGAGCTCATCAACTGTTCGTGAGTGAGTTGCGGCCCCAGATCGAGCCGCGGAGGGTAAGCCAATTGCAAAAGATCAGATTCAATGGCGGTCATGGCAAATCGCTTAGGTCTCCTTTGTTGTTACGAGAAGCTGTTACCAGTTGTAAGCAACTTTACCGTAATAGAACGCGCCGCTGTAACCGTACGGCGAAAAAGTGCTATAGGCCAAATTGCCACCACTGCTGGCGTAGGCATTGAGTTTTTCCGGGTACTTGTCGGTGACGTTGTCGCCGCCAACGGTGAAGGTCCAGTTTTTCAGCTTGTAGTCGGCTGACAGGTCCAACAGCCAAGCGGCCTTGAAGCTCTGGTCGTTGGCCGGGTCGGCCTGGTAGCTGGTAAATGAACCATAGCGCACCAAATTACTGTGCAGCGCCCAATTGCCGAAGCTCAGGTCATTGCCCAGGCTCAGCTTGTGCTGAGGCGTGGTGTCGCCCAACAGGCCGATGCGTTCGCGACGATCCACCCGGACCAGGCTCGCACCCAGGCTATCCAGTACAGCCGGGTTGGCTTTTACGTCGGTGACCTTGGTGTGGTTGTAGTTGTAGCCCACGGTGCTGTTCCAGCGCACACCGTTGT
Source organism: Pseudomonas sp. ATCC PTA-122608 (assembly GCF_001952855.1). Classification (GTDB taxonomy): domain Bacteria; phylum Pseudomonadota; class Gammaproteobacteria; order Pseudomonadales; family Pseudomonadaceae; genus Aquipseudomonas. The sequence goes on from NZ_LPNO01000001.1 coordinate 138,064, forward strand.
CCAGCTGGTAGCGATAGTTGGCCACCAGGTCGACGCCGTTGGTGGTGGTATCGGTGGCATTGGTGAAGTAACGCACGGTGGTGTAGTTGATGTTGCCGACGCCGTTGGCCTGCAGGTACGCCAGCGCAGCCGGGTTCTTGCTCAGATCCAGATTGGAGGACAGGCTGATGCGGTCGCTGATGTCGATACGGTAGACATCGGCGGTCACGGTCAGGTTGTCGGTCGGCTCCAGCACCAGGCCGAGGCTGTAGTTGCGGGACTTCTCGGCTTTCAGGTCTTCAGCGCCGAGCAGGCGCGCCACCTGGCTGTTGGCCGGGAACGTACCGGCTTCCTGGATGGTGTTGCCGATCAGCTGCGACGAGGTGTAGGCGAAGTTTTGCTGCGCCAGGGACGGCGCGCGGAAACCGTTGGATACACTGCCGCGCAAGGCCACTTGCGGGGTGAAGTCGTAGCGGGCCGAGAGCGAGCCGCTGACGTTGGAGCCAAAATCACTGTAGTCCTCATGACGCACGGCAGCCGAGGCGCTGAGTTTTTCGGTGAAGTTGGTTTCCAGGTCCAGGTACTGCGCCCAGTTATGGCGCGTGCTGGTGCCGGCGTCGGAATCCCGGAAGCCGCCCAGGCCCGAACTGCCGGTCTGGTAGTAGGACTCCGGGTCGCCCGCCTTGATCTGGTAACCCTGGTCCAGGTATTCGCCACCGAACGCTACCGACACCGGATACGGCAACCAGCCCAGGCTGAATTCCCGCGACAGGTCCAGGCTGAGTTGCTTCTGATCATTGACCAAAGTGCCGTTGTCGAACTTGCGCGGCGTCGCCAGGCCCAGTGAGGTGTTGATGGTTTCGGTACCGATCTGGTACTGGTTCTTGCCATAGTTGACCGACACATCGTAGTGCCAGTCATAGGCCAACAGGCCGCGCAGACCGACCGCCAGGGACGTGTCTTCCACGTCGCCGCGAATCAGTGGCAAGTAGCCGTTGGGGTTGAGCGCAGGAATATTGTTGCTCGCGTTGCTGGCCCGGTAGAACGCCGCCGTCTCGCCGCGGGTCTTGCTGTAGCCGCCAAACGCGTAGAATTCGGCGGCTTCGTTGAAGGAGTATTCCGAGTTGAGAAACAGCTTGCCCTGGTCGGTAGCCGGCTCGCCCTGGCGGAATACTCGCTGGCCATAGGTCGTCGAACCAACGCTGCCCGGACGCAGATCCTTGCCGGCGCGGTTTGTGTAATCGTTGTCGGCACCTTCGGCCGAGATATTGATAAAGCCGTTATCGCCCAGCGCCACACCGGTGTTGCCGCTGAGATTGCGCTGGATACCGTCACCCTTCTTGTACTCACCGAACTTGCTGGTGATCGAGCCACCGTGGTCGTCATGCTTGAGGATCACGTTGATCACCCCGGCAATCGCATCGGACCCGTAGCGGGCGGACGCGCCGTCCCGCAGCACTTCAATATGGTCGACCGCCGACAGTGGGATCGCATTCAGATCGGCCGGTGCCGAGCCGCGCCCCACTGCGCCGCCGAGGTTGACGAAGGCACTGGTGTGGCGGCGCTTGCCGTTAACCAGCACCAACACCTGGTCCGGTGACAGGCCGCGCAGTTGCGCCGGGCGTACCAATTCGGCGCCGTCTACCAGGCTGGGGCGTGGAAAGTTGATGGACGGAATCAGACGGGCCAACACCGCGCCCAATTCATCAGAGCCGGTGCTGCGCAAGGTGTCGCCGGAAATCACATCGATGGGCGACAGCGAAGCACTGGCAGTGCGCTCTTGGGCGCGGGTGCCGGTCACGATGACTGTGTCGAGTTTGGGTACATCGGCAGTGGCCGTTTCGGCGGCTGCCACTGGACTGAATCCCACAGCGGTCAGCAAATTAGCCGACAAAATCGCCGTGTACAGCAGGTGCTGCTTGTTGCTCCCCATACCGCTCCCCTTGGAATCAAAAGCCAGAACGTCAATGCTCTGAGCTCATACGATCGATCCGTGTGGCGGACGGTGGCGGTCATTTATTGGTTATTGGCAGAAAGTCGGTAGTCCGTTGTCATATAGCTTAATGATATTTATGTAACAAATTAAATACCTTTAAAGAATAAGCGAATGCATAAGCCCGGGTCGCTCCGCTCATCAGGATTGGCCGCCTCAATCCCTGTAGTTTCAGCGCACGTTCAGCCTAGAGGCGCGGGGAGCCTTCAAAATAGGCACTTATCACGACCCACTTAGCCGCCAACCGCACCGACTATCGAGGTCGCACCATGAAATACCGACTTTCCAGCCTGCTGCTCCTGGCACAGGCCACCACCGCCCTGGCGGTGGAAGCACCCAGCCAAGACGAAAAAGGCTTCTGGTACGCCCAGACAAGCGTCTACACCCGGCATTTTGCGCCAGACAAGGACCACAACAACAATCAGGACCTGATCGGCCTGGAGCGCAATGAAGCGTCAGGCCTGGTGTATGGCGGGGCGACATTTCGCAACTCGTTCAGACAGCGGTCGTACTACGCCTACGCCGGCAAACGCTACGACATGACCGATTATCCGGTGTACCTGAAGCTCACAGGCGGCGTGATCCAGGGCTATCGCGGCAAGTACCGCGACAAGATTCCGCTGAATGGACTGGGAGTGGCGCCGGTGATCATCCCGTCCGTGGGCACTCACTACGGGCCGGTTGCCGCCGAGCTGGTGTTGCTCGGGTTTAATGCGGCGATGGTGACGACGGGCGTGCGGTTTTAATTGAGCCGCTGAAGGGCTTCTGTGGCGAGGGAGTTTGCTCCCGCTGGGTCGCGAAGCGGCCCCTGAAGTTCATGCGGTCTTTCAGATAGAACCCAGCGACTGTTTTAGGGCTGCTACGCAGCCCAGCGGGAGCAAGCTCCCTCGCCACAGGTTACGGACGGGGTGCGTAGGCAAACACATCGGCACGCATCTGGTGCGCATCCATACCAGCCTCGACCAACGCATCCAGGGTGCCATAGATCATCGCCGGTGAGCCGCTGGCGTAGACGTACACGGCCTTGAGGTCGCTGATGTCTTCGCACACCGCTTCATGCAGCAACCCGCAGCGCCCTTCCCAGCCACACAGGTCGCTGACCACTTTGTGCAGGAACAGGTTGGGCAGTTGCAGCCATTGGTCCCAGTGCTCGATCTCGTAGAAATCTTCCGGTCGACGTACACCCCAATACAGATGCACCGGGTGCTTGAAGCCACTGGCGCGACAGTGTTCGATCAGGCTGTGCATCTGCGCCATGCCGGTACCGGCGGCGATCAGCACCAGCGGCCCGTCGGGCAGTTCGGCCAAGTGGGTATCGCCAAACGGCATTTCGATGCGGGCCATCTGGTTGCGCTGCAACTGCTCCAGCAGGCTGCGGGCACTGTCTTCACGGGCCAGTACGTGCAATTCCAGCTCGCGCCCGGCGTGGGGCGCCGAAGCCAGGGAGAACGCCGACTTCTCGCCGTTTTCCCGTTCGATCATCAGGTATTGCCCGGCGTGGTAACGCACTGCCTTGCCGGCCGGAGCCCGCAGGCGCACGCGCCACACGTCACCGCCCACTTCAACGCACTCACTCAGTTGGCAAGACAATTTGCGCACCGGCAACTCTCCCGGCGCCAGCACGCCATCCCACAACACAATGCAATCTTCCAGCGGTTCGGCAATGCAGGTAAAAAACTCGCCATGGTCACGCACCTCACCGGCTTGCTGCACCCGGCCTTCCACCAGCAGCGCTGCACATACGTGGCACACACCATTGCGGCACGCCTGGGGGCAATCGTAGCCCAGGCGTCGCGCGCCCTCGAGAATCCGCTCGCCGGGCGTCAGTTCAAGTACCGCACCGGAAGGCTGCAGGGTTACACGCATCAATCTATTCCTAATTCTTTCCAGAGCGCATCCACACGGGCAGTCACCGCTTCGTCCTTGACGATCACGCGGCCCCATTCTCGGGTAGTTTCACCCGGCCACTTATGGGTGGCATCCAGGCCCATTTTCGAGCCGAGGCCCGATACCGGCGAGGCAAAGTCGAGGTAGTCGATCGGCGTGTTATCGATCATCACCGTGTCGCGCTTGGGGTCCATGCGCGTGGTGATGGCCCAGATCACGTCGTTCCAGTCCCGGGCGTTGATGTCGTCGTCGGTGACAATAACGAACTTGGTGTACATGAACTGTCGCAAAAACGACCACACACCCAGCATTACCCGCTTGGCGTGGCCGGGGTACGACTTCTTCATCGTCACGATGGCCATGCGGTACGAGCAGCCTTCGGGCGGCAAGTAGAAGTCGGTGATTTCCGGAAACTGCTTTTGCAGGATCGGCACAAACACTTCGTTCAACGCCACGCCGAGGATCGCCGGCTCATCCGGCGGACGGCCAGTGTAGGTGCTGTGGTAGATCGGCTTGATTCGGTGGGTGATGCGCTCGACGGTGAACACCGGGAAGCTGTCGACTTCGTTGTAGTAGCCGGTGTGGTCGCCGTACGGGCCTTCATCGGCCATCTCGCCGGGGTGAATCACGCCTTCAAGGATGATTTCGGCGGTGGCCGGCACTTGCAGGTCATTACCACGGCATTTCACCAACTCGGTGCGGTTACCGCGCAACAGACCGGCGAAAGCATACTCGGAAAGGCTGTCGGGCACTGGCGTGACCGCGCCGAGAATGGTCGCCGGGTCAGCGCCCAGGGCCACCGAAACAGGGAATGGCTTGCCGGGATGCTTTTCGCACCACTCACGGAAATCCAGCGCGCCGCCACGGTGGCTCAGCCAGCGCATGATGACCTTGTTGCGGCCAATTACTTGCTGACGGTAGATGCCGAGGTTCTGGCGGTCCTTGTTCGGGCCTTTGGTGACGGTCAGGCCCCAGGTGATCAGCGGGCCGACGTCGCCAGGCCAGCAGGTTTGCACGGGGAGCATGCCGAGGTCGACGTCATCGCCTTCGATGACCACTTCCTGGCATACCGCGTCTTTTACGACCTTGGGGGCCATGGCGATGATCTTGCGGAAGATTGGCAGCTTCGACCAGGCGTCCTTCAGACCCTTGGGTGGCTCGGGTTCCTTGAGGAAGGCCAGCAGCTTGCCGATCTCCCGCAGTTCGCTGACAGACTCGGCGCCCATGCCAAACGCAACGCGGTCGGGGGTGCCGAACAGGTTGCCGAGCACCGGGATATCAAAGCCCACCGGATTTTCGAACAGCAGCGCCGGGCCCTTGTTACGCAAGGTGCGGTCGCAAATCTCAGTCATCTCCAGGACCGGGGAAATCGGCACCTGGATACGTTTCAACTCTCCGCGCTGCTCAAGTTGCTGCACGAAATCCCGAAGATCCTTGAATTTCATTAACCATGCCACCCGTAAAATAGGCGTACATCCTACCTGCTCTTACGGTCGCTGGCAGCTTATTGAGCAGCATTGCCGACGACACAGACTCAAAGAGCGGATGCCTGGGTTTCATTGCGCAAGGCTTTGAACAACGGTTCAAGGAACGCCTCGACATACCGCGAGCCGACCGCCGAGAGGTGATTGTCGTCGGTGTACAGCGACTGACCGTCCAGTTCCACGCGACACCAGTCATTCGCACTGCATAGCTTAGGCGCCGGATCCATTACCTTTACCCCGGGATCAGCCGCCGCGATGCGCTCGAATACGCTGCTGATATAGGCCTGGCGCTGGAGGTGATCAGCCAGGGGCATGCCTTCTTTGTCGGTGGGACGGCCAAGCATCGCCAGGCGACTGAGGCGGTAAGGCGGATTGAATTCCTGCAGGGGGACTTCCTTGACCAGCCACACCCGATGGCCGCTGGCGCGCAATTGCTGCACAAGGGCGCCCAAGCTTTCAGCGAAGCGCCGCTCGGCGAAGGCGCGGTCATAGGTTCCGGTCGCCGGGTCCAGCAACGAAGCCTCGGTGTCACCATCGCGCTGCCCATAGACGTACAGGCTCCAGCGCGCCACCAGCACCACATCGCTAAAGGTTTCCTTGCCGAGCAGTTGGATGACCTGCTGGTTAAAGGTCAAGCAGCCCGGAACGCTTTCCTTGCGATTAAACGGCAAGCAACCGGCATAACCTGCCTGGGTGACGCTGACACCGTACTTGCTGGCGCCGTCTCGCAACGCCGGAACCAGCGCCGTGGCATGGCTATCGCCCCATACCAACGCGCGTGTCGGCGCGGACTGAGGTCCGAAATGACAAAATCCATGATGGCGATTTTTTCCACCATCCACCAGGCAGGCCATGAGGTCCGGGCCCCACTCGCGCGCCTGGGCAAATTGCAGCGCCTCGGGCGACAGGCGCCAAGGCAACCCCTTTGTCCAGACCAGGCCTTTGCCGAGCAGCCCCACCGCCAGCAGCGCGATACCCGCCACCACCAGGATTTGCTTGCGTCCTGCCAACAACCGACGCTCACGGAACGGCGCCTCGACGAATCGCCAGGATCCGTAACCCAGCACCAGGCTCAACACAAACAGCGCACCAAGCTCCCATGGCCCCAGGCCATCGACACTGGCGTACTTGCCGAACACGTAGACCGGCCAATGCCACAGGTACCAAGAGTAGGAGATCAGGCCGATCCCAACCAGCAAACGGCTACCCAGCAGCTTGCTCGCCAGGGTGGCTTGCTGGCCGTTGGCCCAAATCAGGCAGACCACGCCCACCACCGGCAACAGCGCTGCGGCGCCGGGAAACGGCGTGCTTGGGTCATAGGCGAAGACCGCCAGCAGGATCAGGCCAAGACCGGCAAGGCTGACGACCTGCGCCAATGCCGGGCTCGCGCGGTACTGGCGTACAGGCATAACCGCCAGCATTGCGCCCGCCAACAGTTCCCAGGCACGCATCTGCAGCAGGAAAAAGGCTCTTTCCGGAGCGTGGGCCACCGCCCACGTACTCATCCCGAACGACACCAGCAACAACACAAACAGCGCCGCACGCCAGTGTTTGAGCCGGCTCGACAGTACTGTCAGCAACAGAGGAAAAAGAATGTAGAACTGTTCTTCAACCGACAATGACCAGGTATGCAGCAACGGCTTGATGTCGGAGGCCACATCAAAGTAGCCGTCCTGGCGCATGAAAAACAGGTTGGAGATAAACACCACCTGGTTGTGAATCGAGCGCCCCAACTCGCTGTAATCCTTGGGCGCCAGCAAAAACCAGCCCACCACCAGCGTGCCGAGCATCATCACAAACAGTGCTGGCAGGATACGCCGCGCTCGCCGGGCCCAGAAGCCGACAAAACTGAAGCGCCCGGCCTCACGTTCACGCCAGATGATCGAGGTGATCAAGTAACCGGAGATCACGAAAAATACATCAACACCGACAAAGCCGCCGGTGAAGCCCGGTACACCAAAATGAAACAGCACAACAGCGAGAACGGCAATGGCACGCAGGCCGTCAATGTCCCTGCGATAAGCGAGAATGGTCATAAATCTTGTTGTTTGCCTGATCAGATTGACAGCGAGTGTAGTCACACCCGCAAATTTGTTTCTAAACAGACACACACTAAGGCCAAACCTCCTTTTTCAGAAACAAAAAAAATGGCGCCCCATGGGGCGCCATCCTTTTTGACCGAAGCGTCGTGTTACTTGCGCTTCATCGACAGGAAAAACTCGTCGTTGGTCTTGGTGGTTTTCAGCTTGTCGATCAGGAACTCGATGGCAGCCACTTCATCCATCGGGTGCAGCAGCTTGCGCAGGATCCACATGCGCTGCAGTTCGTCGTCGGCGGTCAGCAACTCTTCACGGCGTGTGCCGGAGCGGTTGATGTTGATGGCCGGGAACACACGCTTTTCAGCGATACGGCGGTCCAAAGGCAGTTCCATGTTGCCGGTACCTTTAAACTCTTCGTAGATCACTTCATCCATCTTCGAGCCGGTTTCAACCAGCGCGGTGGCGATGATGGTCAGCGAGCCGCCTTCTTCGATGTTCCGCGCAGCGCCGAAGAAACGTTTCGGTTTCTCCAGGGCGTGGGCATCGACACCACCGGTGAGCACTTTGCCGGAGCTCGGGATCACGGTGTTGTAGGCACGCGCCAGACGAGTGATGGAGTCGAGCAGAATCACCACGTCTTTCTTGTGTTCGACCAGGCGCTTGGCCTTCTCGATCACCATTTCGGCAACCTGCACGTGGCGGGTTGGCGGCTCATCGAACGTCGAGGCAACCACTTCGCCGCGCACGGTGCGCTGCATTTCGGTTACTTCTTCCGGACGCTCATCGATCAGCAACACGATCAGGTGAACTTCAGGATTGTTACGGGCGATGTTCGCTGCGATGTTCTGCAGCATGATGGTCTTACCGGCTTTCGGCGGGGCCACGATCAGGCCGCGCTGGCCTTTGCCGATCGGGGCGCACAGGTCGATGACACGACCGGTCAAGTCTTCGGTGGAACCGTTACCGGCTTCCATCTTCATGCGCACGGTCGGGAACAGCGGGGTCAGGTTCTCGAAGAGAATCTTGTTTTTCGCGTTCTCGGGACGATCGTAGTTGATCGTGTCGACCTTGAGCAGGGCGAAATAACGCTCACCTTCCTTTGGAGGGCGGATCTTGCCAACGATGGTGTCACCGGTGCGCAAGTTGAAGCGACGGATCTGGCTCGGCGAGACGTAAATATCGTCTGGGCCGGCGAGATAGGAAGCGTCTGCAGAGCGGAGGAAGCCGAAGCCGTCCTGGAGAATCTCCAGCACGCCATCACCGGAGATTTCCTCGCCGCTTTTCGCGTGCTTTTTGAGCAGGGAGAAAATCACGTCCTGCTTGCGCGAACGGGCCATATTTTCTATGCCCATCTGTTCGGCCAATTCGAGCAGTTCGGTAATCGGCTTTTGCTTGAGTTCAGTCAGATTCATATAGGAATGACGTAATCATTTATGGAGGGGGGGAAATTAAGCTTTTGGCTTAATGAGGCCGCGCCGCAGAGAAGGCGACAGGATCGCGTACTAATCGAAAAGGAGAGCGTCGGCGACGGCTTGCAGGGGGCAGTGGAGAAACCAGTGCGGGGCCGAATGTACCACCTGAATTTCAGAGCGTCTAGCCCTGTCTCACGAAAAAGCCCCGCAATTTGCGGGGCCTTTTGAGGACGCTTAGATGTTGGCGTCGAGGAAAGCTTGCAGCTGGGACTTCGACAGCGCGCCGACCTTGGTGGCCTCGACATTGCCGTTCTTGAACAGCATCAGGGTTGGGATACCACGCACGCCGTGCTTGGCCGGGGTTTCCTGGTTGTCGTCGATGTTCAGCTTGGCAATGGTCAACTTGCCTTCGTAAGTGGTGGCAATGTCGTCCAGGACCGGAGCGATCATTTTGCAAGGACCGCACCACTCAGCCCAGTAGTCAACCAGCACCGGGCCCTGGGCCTTCAGTACTTCGGCCTCAAAGGTCGCGTCGGTGACGTGCTTGATAAGATCGTTGCTCATGGATGTCTCCGGGTTGTAAGCAAAAAAAACGTTGCCCATCATAGCCGCCCTTCCCGCGTTCAGGAAGCCGCAGCTGATTGACTCTTGCTATGGTGGTGCATGAGTTTGGGTATAGCCCAATTCATGGGGTCACGGGAGTCATGAACGCAATGCCGGTGCGCAGCGCTGCGTTACGTACGTGTTCCTGCATGCTTTTCTGGGCCGCCCCGCTGGCGCGCCGGGCCAGCGCACGGAGGATCTTGCGGTGCTCCTGCCAGGTCTCCATGGCCCGCTCCGGCCGGATGAACGGTAGCTTCTGACTCTCCAGAAATACCTCGGCGCTGGCACTGAGAATATTCACCATCGCCTGATTGCCGCTGGCCAGCAGGATGCGCTGGTGGAATTCGAAGTCCAGCCGGGCCGCGGCTTCAAAGTCGCCGGCCTTGAGCTCCTTGCGCATCGCCTCGACATTGTCTTCCAGGCAATCCAGCTCATCGGTGGTCAGCGTCACCGCCGCCAGCCCCGCGGCAAAGCCTTCCAGGGCGTAGCGCAGTTGGAAGATATCCAGCGGCGTTGCCTGCGCCGTAAACGGCCAGGCCAAACCCGGAAGCTCCTCGGGCGCTTGCACGAACACGCCCTTTCCCGGCTGCACACTCACCACGCCTAACGCACTGAGCGACGACAAGGCTTCGCGCAACGAGGCCCGGCTCACGCCCAATTGCAGCGCCAGCTCGCGCTGGGAGGGCAATGCATCGCCCGGCCCGAAGCCTTCGTCAGCGATCAACTTGCGGATGGCCTGTAGCGCCACTTCCGGTACGGCTTGGGCGATGGAATTCATAAAAACTCGAGTTTTCGTCAACTGAGCGACTAGTTGTAAAGCTATTCGCAGCGCCCGGCAAGCCACGCCCCAAAGGGGCTCGCGGGGTTTTGAAGGCGCTCGAAAAGGGTGCAGAAAACGCGGCAACTGTTCAGACCAGTAAGACCGCCAGAACTCAACAGCTACCGGCCTTCCAGCGAATTAAGACAGTGCTGGCATGGGCTGTGCACTGGCAAAACTCAGAAAATCCTTTCGTCCCTTTCGGAGAGTTGCCATGACCAAGCGTTGCAGCGCCCTGCTCACTGCCCTGTTTGCCAGCCTGATGCTGAGCCAGGCGCCCGCCCAGGCCAACGGTCTGGACGATATCGTCGCCCGTGGCACCCTGAAGGTGGCCGTGCCTCAGGATTTCCCGCCGTTCGGCTCGGTCGGCCCGGACATGAAGCCTCGCGGGCTGGATATCGACACCGCAAAACTGCTGGCCGACCAGCTCAAGGTCAAGCTTGAACTGACCCCGGTCAACAGCACCAACCGCATCCCGTTTCTTACCACCGGCAAGGTCGACCTGGTAATTTCCAGCCTCGGCAAGAACGCCGAGCGCGAAAAGGTCATCGACTTCTCCAAGGCCTACGCGCCGTTCTACCTCGCCGTATTTGGCCCGCCAGATGCGCCGATCAGCACCGTTGACGACCTCAAGGGCAAGACCATCAGCGTGACCCGCGGTGCCATCGAAGACATCGAGCTGACCGCCGTCGCGCCTAAAGAGGCAACGATCAAGCGCTTTGAAGACAACAATTCGACCATCGCCGCCTACCTCGCCGGCCAGGTGGACCTGATCGCCAGCGGCAACGTGGTGATGGTGGCCATCAGCGAGCGCAACCCCAAGCGCGTACCGGCACTGAAAGTGAAGCTCAAGGACTCGCCGGTCTATGTGGGCGTAAACAAGAACGAGCCGGCGCTGCTGGACAAGGTCAACCAGATTCTGGTCGCGGCCAAAGCCGACGGCAGCCTGGAAAAGAACGCAATGCAGTGGCTTAAAGAGCCGCTGCCGGCTGATCTCTGATCGCGGTAACGAGGGTTAGCTATGGCCTATCAATTCGACTTTGTGCCGGTTCTGGCCAATACCGATCTGTTGCTGCGCGGCGCGCTGTTCACCCTTGAGCTGACCGCCATCGGTGCAGTACTGGGCGTGGCGCTGGGAATCGTCGGCGCCGTGGTTCGGGCGTGGAAGATCCAGCCGTTCAGCTGGATCTTCGGGGTGTACGTCGAGTTGATCCGCAACACGCCGTTCCTGGTGCAGTTGTTTTTCATCTTCTTCGGCCTGCCGTCCCTCGGTTTGAAAATCACCGAATGGCAGGCGGCGGTGCTGGCGATGGTGATCAACCTGGGGGCGTACTCCACGGAGATCATCCGCGCCGGCATCCAGGCGATCCCGCGTGGGCAACTGGAAGCGGCGGCCGCGCTGGCGATGACGCGTTTCGAGGCGTTCCGCCATGTGGTGTTGCTGCCCGCGCTGGGCAAGGTCTGGCCGGCCCTGAGCAGCCAAATCATCATCGTGATGCTCGGCTCGGCAGTTTGTTCGCAAATCGCCACAGAAGAGCTGAGCTTCGCCGCCAACTTTATCCAGTCACGCAACTTCCGTGCTTTTGAAACCTATGCACTGACCACGTTGGTCTACCTGTGCATGGCGCTGATGATCCGCCAATTGCTGAACTGGATCGGCCGGCGCTATGTCATGAGGAACGCCCGATGAGTGATTTTTCGTTCTGGGACATCGTGCGCAACCTACTCACCGGCTTGCAGTGGACGCTGTTGCTGTCGCTGGTGGCGTTTATCGGCGGCGGCGTGATCGGCTTGTTGGTGATGACCATGCGTATCAGCAGCAAAGCCTTCCCGCGCAACGTTGCACGCACCTACATCGAACTGTTCCAGGGCACGCCGCTGTTGATGCAGCTGTTCCTGGTGTTCTTCGGCATCGCCTTGCTCGGCGTGGACATTTCGCCCTGGCTGGCGGCAGCCATTGCCTTGACCCTGTTCACCAGCGCCTACCTGGCCGAGATCTGGCGTGGCTGTGTCGACTCCATCGCCCACGGGCAATGGGAAGCGTCCGCGAGCCTGGCCCTCAACCCGCTTGAACAACTGCGCTACGTGATCCTGCCCCAAGCCCTGCGCATTGCCGTGGCGCCGACCGTGGGGTTCTCGGTGCAGGTGGTTAAAGGCACCGCCGTGACCTCGATCATCGGCTTCACCGAGCTGACCAAGACCGGCGGCATGCTCGCCAACGCGACCTTCGAACCCTTCATGGTCTATGGCCTGGTGGCGCTCGGTTACTTCCTGCTTTGCTACCCCTTGTCCCTCAGTGCGCGCTACCTGGAAAGGAGACTGCATGCCTCTGCTTAGAATTTCCGCCCTGCATAAGTATTACGGCGATCACCATGTACTCAAGGGCATCGACCTGAGTGTCGAAGAAGGCCAGGTGGTGGCGATCATCGGTCGAAGCGGCTCGGGTAAATCCACCTTGTTGCGCACCCTCAATGGCCTGGAGTCGATCAACGATGGAGTGATTGAAGTCGACGGCGAATACCTCGACGCCGCCCGCGCCGACCTGCGCAGCTTGCGGCAAAAGGTCGGCATGGTATTCCAGCAGTTCAACCTGTTTCCGCACCTGACGGTGGGTGAAAACGTCATGCTTGCGCCACAAGTGGTGCAGAAAGTGCCGAAAGCCAAGGCCGCGCAACTGGCGCGGCAGATGCTGGAGCGGGTCGGGCTGGGAGAGAAGTTCGACGCCTTCCCTGATCGACTGTCCGGCGGCCAACAGCAGCGGGTAGCTATCGCCCGGGCGCTGGCCATGTCACCCAAGGTATTGCTGTGTGATGAAATCACCTCGGCCCTGGACCCGGAACTGGTCAACGAAGTACTCAGCGTGGTGCGCCAATTGGCCAAGGATGGCATGACACTGATCATGGTCACCCACGAGATGCGTTTTGCCCGGGAAGTGGGGGACAAGCTGGTGTTCATGCACCAGGGCAAGGTGCATGAAGTGGGTGACCCGAAAATCCTGTTTGCCAACCCGCAGACCGCCGAACTGGCCAACTTTATCGGCTCGACAGAGACACCCGACTGAGCCGTCAGCCAGCCGGCACCAACTCAAAACGCCCACAGCCCTCCAGCACGGTTTTGTCGCGCACGGCGGTGGTCGTGTCGAAGAGATAAGTGTCGACTTGCACCTGGGCCGAAAACACGCGACCCACGACGGGCAGTCCGGCTGCCAGCACCACCATGGTCTGGTCCGGCAGCAGTTGGCCGCTTCGCTCGGCCCGATTATGCATCGGGGCCAACTCCGCGGGCCTGCCGTCCAGCACCGCCTGTTGGAGGCTAAGGTTGAAATACCCCTGCTCGCCAAACTTGAAGCCTTGGCCCACAGCGGGTACGCCTCGAAAACGCAGGGCGATGAGCGTGTCCTGCGGGCACACCACATTCAAATGCACCGTGCGCTTACCAAAAAGTACGCCTTGCGCAGCAGCCTGCCCACCATGGCGCAAGGCGCCAAGATCAACCTCTGGCCGGCTCAACGACAGACGACATTCTGCGGCATAGGCCTCGCCCGCCATCAACAGGCAGGACAGCATGCCTGCAGCGCCTACCTTAACGGCAGGTCGCTGAGGCGGTTTCGTAGGGTCGCTCATCATAAGATTGCTCCGCCAGGTCGAGTTGAAGTGTGCACGAAGCCCCGCTTGGCGATGACACCATGAGGGTTTGCGCGCTATCGATATTGCTCAGGAAAATCATGCCGTCTGCGACTACGTTGGTCAGGAATGCATTACCTGCACCCAGCACCGATGCACCCTGGGGCAGAGGCTCGCCAGCTGTATCCGTGGCCCTCAGTAGCACGCGTCGAACTTTAACCACCTCGAAGTCGACCTTGCTGAATGAACCTCGCCCGGCCTCCAGCACTTTCGTACCGTTCTTGATATCCACCTGCCGCGGCAAGGACTTGCCTTCGATTTCAAGCTGGCTGACTTGATAGGCGGGCAGCCCGGGAAGCACCGCCATGCCCCAGTGATCAGTCCACACCGGCCCTTGAGGGGTGCTGATGCGGGCCCCGGCTATATCACCGGCCGAGGCGACGCCAAACGTATCCTCGACCCGGTACGGCGTAAAGGTCACGCCCCGGTCATGGGCCACTACGGCGCCCTGCAATTGCCCGCTATAGCGTGTGCTGGAGCCATCCCGGTCAATGCCCGCGCCCGCCTGGGTATAACGCGACATGGTGTTGACCCAGCCGCCCACGGCCTGCTCATGATCGCCTCTCAAGTCTCTCTCGCCACGAAGCTCATAGTTGAGGGTTTCATCCACACGTTCGTTGTACGTGGTGCCAATACTGGATCGACGACCTTGATGCCGTGCAACAGAGCTGAGGGACCGCTCACGGCCCAGCGGTACAGTGACCTGCAAGCGAACCCCGACGCCATCATTGTCGCCCCTGGTGTCACCCGACTTACCCACTTGCGAGTCCACCGTCACACCCACGTTCGCGTACCTGAAGTCCTTGCTCCATGAGCCATAGACGTTTTGGGTGGTCCTGCTATTGAAATGAGCCGCCCGGGAATAGCCCAGCGAAAACTCGCCAACCTCTCGGACAGCCCAACTGAAGCCCGCGGTGTACTGGGTTTTAAACCGCGCGTCCCCGGCCTCGGCGGCGGCAGTACGCAGGGTGTCGAGCACCTCACGATAGCCTGGGGTTTGAGCAGTCGCGCTCAGCGACACCTGCACATTGCCTGGCAACGTGCTTCCCAGGGAAACGCTGTTGCGCGCGCCCTGGAGCTTTTTTTTTCGGTCGCGCGCAAGGTTGTTCCGCAGCCCCAAGGAAAAACGTTCGCCAAAACCGGTGTCCAGCGCAAAGCCCACCGAGTTGTAGTTGTCGGTACCCTGCACCCCGGAGCTGAAGGCGCTGCGCTTGCCTAATGCCCACGTTCCGCTGGCCATTCCCAGCACAGGCTCTTTGGCGCCACTACGGTTCACATCACGCACCTTGCCCAGCCCAGCCGTATAACCCGTCCTGACCGGTACTGCCGCGCGAAAAGACGCCGCCGGCACCACGAAGCTACGTCGCCCTCCTCCTCGCGTTTCGATGACACTGACCTGAAGGTCACTTGTGCCATTGAGCAAAGGTAAATTGTTCAATGAAAAGGGACCTTCGGGCACCACCGTGGTGTAAATCAGGGCGCCTGATTGGCGTACCTCAACCCGTGATTGGCTGACGGCCACGCCCTCAACCACGACGCCTGCACCGCTCGAACCGCTCGCGACCCCGTCGGGAAACAACTGCGCACCCAACAGTTGCACACCGCCAAATACCGGGCTGGTGCCGGAGATCTGCCCCAATTGGAGCGTAGATGCCAACGGCACTAAATCACGCTGTGCGTAGGCAAACAGATGCTCAGTAGTGGAGCGACCATCGCTGGAGACATACAACTGGCGACTACGGGCAATCCAGTCGCCGAAGTTGAAGCCTATTTCAGTCGAAGCGGAGAGATGACGGCTGGTGTCCTCCCGCGAATGGCTATTACTGCCCTGCAGGTCATAGTTGAGCATCCCTGCGGTACCGCCCCGGGAGTAGTGGCCAGACCCGCGTTGCAGTTCGCGCAACGCCTGGGTAGGCACCACCAGGAATACTTCCTCGCTTCCCGGGCGTAACGTTGCGACCGTATTGGGATACTCAGAGAGGAAATCATGGCAAGCCTGGTCAACCGCTGCGTCTTTGTTCAGTACCCGGGAAGGCACTTGCAAGCCCGCTCGGTCGAGCAAACCACGGGTGAAACACAACTCGCCTTCATGATTGAAACGCACATCCGCCAGCCCGACCCGGTCACCATTCACCGTCAGCCCGACAACGCGCACGCCTTCGGTGAAACGCGCAGCGCTACGGAAATAACGAGCGACGCCGGGGTCAATGCCGCGAGCCTGTAAGGTCGCCAGGTCGAACCCCAGCAACTGGGTGCCGGGCTGGGCAGCGTAAGCCTGCTCAGCCATCCCCGACAGGATCGCCACACACACCAGGCCATTACGCCTGAATCGCTCATCGTCACGCTTGGTTTTAGATAGCTTTTTACTGACTGCACCCGTAACTCTTTTGACTTTTCTCATGACCGGTCAAGGCGCATTGGCTAGGAGTAATGCGTCGTAGCTGTCGACGGTAAATCCATAGATGGTGGCCGGCTCGAGGGTCACTGAAGTGGCGTCCGGTAGGGCCTTCTTCAGGTCAACCCTCAACACTTCGCCCGGCAAGATATAGGCGCGAGGAAGGATGGCTTGAATTTTTTGCGGATTGACCTTCACTTCAGTACCCAGTCGGACCACATAAGGACTGTCGTTGCGCACGATCAGAGTGCTGGCCTGCAGTTGCCAGGTCAGTAGCTCCCAGGGTGCTTCATTTCGAGGCAAGCCTTTGGGGTGCAGGATCAGGGGCAAATTCTGCCGAAGGCTGATACCGATGGTCGCACCCGAACCGGGTCGCGTCTGAGGAACGCCCTCGAAAGACACGCGCTTCAAACGCTGTGTCTTGAGCGGCTCCTTGCCAATCGCCAGGAACCTCACCATCTGCTGCTCCCCTGCATCGACTCGTGCAACAGGCGGCGTTATAAGCACCAACGGCTCAAGGTCTTCAGGAATATCTTCGATCGTCGAATGAAGTAAGGCGGGGCCTCCATCGGTATTGGTTACGTTGATGCTGACTTCACCCTCCGACTCGTTCAGCACAATAACGGTTGTTTCAGGACGCATACCATCTGCCCATACACCAGCAGCGAACACCATATTCAAACAAACATACAAAGGTGCAAGAACCTTGAATCTCAACTGAGTCATCGAACGACCTTCCCATTACCTCAAGAATACAAACCAGTCGACGCAAGCTCTGGCAAAATAACACTCAGCCCTAACTTGCACCGACCCAATTCAAATAATGCTTAGAGGTAACGCAGTTCCAAGGTTGCTTGACCATCAAGAGCGATTTGACTCGTCATATCAAGCTCAGAAGTTTTATTGATAACTGCCTGAATTTCCAGATTCCCGGCCAGTGTATTCAGTTGGATTGGCGTGTTGGTGCCAGTGTGCCATGCAGCAATGTTCGCGCCTTGCCCCAAAGCCGGCCCACCCTGCACCCAACTTGTACCATTATTGATACTGGTAAGAACGTTTACCGCCCTGCCATCAGCCACAGAGTTACGCAGGTGTACAACGTAACCGCCTATTTTCTGCGCTCTTGCGGTTGTGCCCAAGCCGTAGTTATAGGTATCGGTGTAACTCCCGCCAATCTGACTAACCATCAGGTTCGGGATCCGGCTGCTGGCGCGGTTATCCACTGCCTTGATACCCACCTTGGTCTTTACGCCGCTGCTGCACCTGATTGCATAAGGAGTAGTCTTGGTGGCCAACTTGGTATAGTTGGTAGGGCTCAAGGTGCTGGGATTGATAGCGCCGTAATCAATAACAGAGTTAGTGATTGTAAAACTGCAGCTGGAAGGCGCGATAGTACCTTTGACACGAAGATCGGCGGCTTGCGCGCTCAGACCTGCAACAGCCAGGAACATGCCCACCAATACAGCAATATTTTTCTTCATCAGATAGTTACCTTTCAATGAGAGAAACGGCTAATTACAGATGGCCAGAAACGATCATTGCCCGCGTTCATGCGGACAAACTTATGCAGCACGATGCTCTGATCCATAAATAAATACCGCCACGGCACAAATGCCGAATCGAAGTATCGGCATATCAATTCCACAATAAAGCCGGAAAAAATTTCAATCCTCGTATGAACCATCAGGCATATCGCCTTGAACCTTCCTGCGCCGTTGTGCGAGCGTGCGTAAAATCGCTCAGGATGAATACGAATACGCGTAGGAACTATCAGTTACCTCAATAGGTGCTTGGTTGAACAAATATGGACCACATCAACTATTAACTTAGTAATACGAGATGAACGCACATTTCCTACAACGACAACTCGCCGGTCTCATAGCGGTTTTGGAAAAATTACTCTGGCACTACGCGTTGGCGTCAGCGGTTGATCGTGGCACGATGTCGAGGTTATCGACCGAGACCCCTTAACCATGCCGCAATCCCAAGCCAAGAATCTGTCCCTGATCGCCGCCATCGACCTGGGCTCCAACAGCTTTCACATGGTCGTGGCCAAGGCCCAGAACGGCGAAATCCGCATCCTTGAGCGGCTCGGCGAGAAAGTGCAACTGGCTGCCGGGATCGACGATGAGCGTCAGCTCAATGAAGAATCCATGCAGCGCGGGCTCGATTGCTTGAAGCGCTTTGCCCAACTGATCAACGGCATGCCCCCGGGCGCCGTGCGGATCGTCGGCACCAACGCCCTGCGCGAAGCCCGCAACCGCGGCGAATTCATCCGCCGTGCCGAGGACATTCTCGGCCACCCCGTAGAAGTCATCTCCGGCCGTGAGGAAGCGCGCCTCATCTACCTCGGCGTGTCCCATACCCTGGCCGACACACCGGGCAAACGCCTGGTGGCCGACATCGGCGGGGGCAGTACCGAGTTCATCATTGGCCAGCGTTTCGAACCATTGCTGCGCGAAAGCCTGCAGATGGGCTGCGTCAGCTACACCCAGCGCTATTTCAAGGATGGCAAGATCACCCCGGCCCGCTACGCCCAGGCTTATACGGCAGCGCGGCTGGAGATCATGAGCATCGAGCACGCCCTGCACCGCCTGACCTGGGATGAGGCCATCGGCTCGTCCGGTACCATTCGCGCCATCGGTCTGGCGCTCAAGGCCGGCGGCCACGGCACTGGCGAGGTCAACGCCGAAGGCCTGGCCTGGCTCAAGCGCAAGCTATTCAAGCTGGGAGATGCCGAGAAGATCGATTTTGACGGCATCAAGCCTGACCGCCGCACGATTTTCCCCGCAGGCCTGGCGATTCTCGAAGCTATTTTCGACGCCCTCGAACTGCAGCGCATGGACCACTGCGACGGCGCCCTGCGTGAAGGCGTGCTGTACGACCTGCTGGGCCGCCATCATCACGAGGACGTCCGTGAACGCACCCTCAGCTCGTTGATGGAGCGTTACCACGTCGACCTGGAACAAGCGGCGCGGGTTGAGCGCAAAGCGCTGCACGCGTTTGACCAGGTGGCCGAGGACTGGGACCTGGAAGACGGCGTCTGGCGTGAACTGCTGGGCTGGGCGGCCAAGGTCCATGAAGTGGGGCTGGACATCGCCCACTACCATTACCACAAGCACGGCGCCTACCTGATCGAGCACTCGGACCTGGCGGGTTTCTCTCGGGAAGACCAGCAGATGCTCGCGTTGCTGGTACGCGGCCACCGCCGCAATATCCCCCGGGACAAGTTTGCCGAATTCGGCGCCGAGGGCATCAAGCTGATTCGCCTGTGTGCGCTGCTGCGTTTCGCGATCCTGTTCCACCACATCCGTGGTACCCAGGAAATGCCGCAAGTGGTGCTGCGCGCCAATGCCGACAGCCTGGACGTGGTGTTCCCGAAGAACTGGCTGGATGAAAACCAGCTGACCCAGGCGGATTTCGCCCAGGAAGCCGAGTGGCTGACGCGGGTTGGGTTCACGCTGAACGTGCGCTGATAGGGGTGAGTGACGCGGAGCGTCACAGGATGTATTCCCACGCAGAGCGTGGGAACAATCTAACGCCACAAAACAAATGTGGGAGCGGGCTTGCTCGCGAAGGCGGAGTGTCAGTCAACAGATTCATCGACTGATCCACCGCTTTCGCGAGCAAGCCCGCTCCCACATTTTTGACTGCGTCGGTTTTTAGTTCACCGTCAGAATCGGGCTGCCCAGCTTCTCCAACAACGTCGCCTGGGCGCTGCGCGGGTTCTGGTTGCCGGTCGGCGTGTTGCGCACGTAGCGCCCGTCCGACTGCAGGCTCCAGCTGTGGGTGTTGTCGGTGAGGTAACTCTCCAGCTCCTTCTTGACCCGCATGATCAGCTTCTTGCCTTCGACCGGGAAGCAAGTCTCCACACGCTTGTCGAGGTTGCGCTCCATCCAGTCAGCACTGGAGAGGAACATCTGCTCCTCGCCGCCATTGAGGAAGTAGAACACCCGTGTGTGCTCCAGGAAGCGCCCGATGATCGAACGCACGTGGATGTTATGGGAGACCCCGGCGATGCCCGGACGCAGGCAGCACATGCCACGCACCACCAGGTCGATGCGCACACCCGACTGACTGGCCTTGTACAGCGCGCGGATGATCTTCGGATCGGTCAGCGAGTTGAACTTGGCGATGATGTGCGCCGGCTTGCCTTCGAGGGCGAACTGGGTCTCGCGGGCAATCATGTCGAGCATGCCCTTCTTCAGGGTGAACGGCGCGTGCAGCAGCTTCTTCATGCGCAAGGTCTTGCCCATGCCGATCAGCTGGCTGAACAACTTGCCGACGTCTTCACACAAGGCATCGTCAGAGGTCAGCAAGCTGTAGTCGGTGTAGAGCTTGGCGTTGCCGGCGTGGTAGTTGCCGGTGCCCAAGTGGGCGTAACGCACGATCTCGCCGGCTTCACGGCGCAGGATCAGCATCATCTTGGCGTGGGTCTTGAAGCCGACCACGCCATAGATAACCACCGCACCGGCCGCTTGCAGGCGGCTGGCCAGTTGCAGGTTGGATTCTTCGTCGAACCGCGCCCGCAGTTCGATCACTGCCGTCACTTCCTTGCCGTTACGCGCGGCGTCTACCAGCGCATCGACGATTTCGGAGTTGGCGCCGGAGCGATACAGGGTTTGGCGTACGGCCAATACATGCGGGTCCTTGGCGGCCTGGCGCAGCAGGTCGACCACCGGGGTGAAGGACTCGAACGGGTGCAGCAGCAGGATGTCCTGCTTGCTCACCACGCTGAAGATGTTCTCGCTGTTCTGCAGCAGTTTCGGGATCTGCGGGGTGAACGGCGTGTATTGCAGCTCCGGATGGCTGTCCAGGCCAGTGATGCTGAACAGGCGCGTCAGGTTCACCGGGCCGTTGACCTGGTAAAGCTCGGTCTCGCTCAGGTTGAACTGCTTGAGCAGGTAGTCGGACAGGTGTTTCGGGCAGGTATCGGCCACTTCCAGGCGCACGGCGTCACCGTAGCGACGGGAGAACAGCTCGCCGCGCAGGGCGCGGGCCAAGTCTTCGACGTCCTCGGAGTCCAGCGCCAGGTCGGCGTTACGGGTCAGACGGAACTGGTAGCAGCCCTTGACCTTCATACCCTGGAACAGGTCATCGGCGTGGGCGTGGATCATCGACGAAAGGAATACATAGTTATCGCCAGCGCCCCCCACCTCTTCCGGTACCTTGATGATCCGTGGCAGCAAGCGCGGCGCCGGGATGATCGCCAAGCCGGAATCTCGACCGAAGGCGTCGATACCTTCCAGCTCGACGATGAAGTTCAGGCTCTTGTTCACCAGCAGCGGGAACGGGTGCGTCGGGTCGAGGCCGATGGGGGTGATGATCGGCGAAATTTCGTCGCGGAAGAAACGGCGCACCCAGGTCTTGATCTTGGTGGTCCAGTGACGGCGGCGGATGAAGCGGACGTGATGCTTTTCCAGTTCCGGCAACAGAATGTCGTTGAGGATCGCGTATTGGCGGTCCACATGACCGTGCACCAGCTCGCTGATGCGGGCCAGGGCCTGATGCGGTTGCAGGCCGTCGGCGCCGGCTTGTTCACGGGCGAAGGTGATCTGCTTTTTGAGGCCGGCGACACGAATCTCGAAGAACTCGTCCAGGTTGCTGGAGAAGATCAGCAGGAACTTCAGCCGCTCCAGCAACGGGTAGGACTCATCCAGTGCCTGTTCCAGCACGCGGATGTTGAATTGCAGTTGTGACAGCTCGCGATGGATGTACAGGCTGCTGTCATCCAGGTTGGGAATCGCAACCACCGGCACCGGTGCGGCGGCAGGCGTTTCGGCCACCACGGCAGGCGGTGCCGGCTCCAGCTCCGGCGGGGTCTCGGTGACTTGTTCAACCACCGGGTGAGCGTCTTTTACGGCAACTTCTGTGAGTCCTTCGGTATTCATCGAGTGTTCCTGTGAGGGCTAGTGTTGCTCTCTAAGCAATTGGGCGGCGCGGGCGGCGAAGTAAGTCAGGATGCCATCGGCACCCGCACGTTTAAAGGCAGTCAGGGATTCAAGGATCACCCCTTCACTCAACCAACCATTCTGGATCGCGGCCATGTGCATGGCGTATTCACCGCTGACCTGATAGACAAAGGTCGGCACCTTGAATTCCTCTTTGACCCGATAAAGGATGTCGAGATACGGCATCCCGGGCTTGACCATGACCATGTCGGCACCTTCAGCCAGGTCCGCCGCCACTTCGTGCAGGGCTTCGTGGCTGTTGGCCGGGTCCATCTGGTACGAGGCCTTGTTGGCCTTGCCCAGGTTCAGCGCCGAGCCCACCGCATCGCGGAACGGGCCGTAATAGGCGCTGGCGTACTTGGCCGAGTAAGCCATGATGCGCACGTTGACGTGGCCGGCCAGCTCCAGGGCTTCGCGAATCGCCTGGATGCGACCGTCCATCATGTCAGACGGTGCCACTACCTGGGCGCCCGCTGCGGCGTGGGACAAGGCCTGCTTGACCAGCGCATCAACGGTGATGTCGTTCTGAACATAGCCTTCTTCGTCGAGAATGCCATCCTGCCCGTGGGTGGTGAACGGGTCCAGGGCCACGTCGGTGATCACTCCCAGTTCCGGAAAGCGTTCGCGCAAGGCGCGGGTGGCGCGCTGGGCGATACCCTCCGGGTTCCAGGCTTCGGCGGCGTCCAGGGACTTGAGTTCAGACGGCGTGACCGGGAACAGCGCCAGCGCCGGGATCCCCAGTTCAACCCAGTTCGCGGCCTCTTCGAGCAGCAAATCAATGGTCAAGCGCTCCACGCCCGGCATCGACGCCACCGCTTCCCGACGATTTTCACCGTCCAGCACAAACACCGGCAGGATCAGATCATTCACCGTCAGCACGTTTTCACGCACCAGGCGACGGGAAAAATCATCGCGACGGTTGCGACGCAGACGGGTGGCGGGAAACAGGCGGTTGGCGGGGGTAAAGCTCACGGCAGACTCCTGAGCCCGGCTTGACGGGCGAGCGTGACAGTTATAAGCGGCCATTATGACGAAGGAATTACAGTTGTGGTGAGCTCATGCACCGTAAGGCAACCGGCATGCGACCCGTAGTCGCATTCGTCGTTTATGTAGGAATTGTTCACTTCGTGACACATCTCGATACTTTCATGAATGTTCACGAAGGCGTAGGCTGCGCGTTCATTTCGCCAGCACCCAGACCATGCTTCAACAATTTCTGCATGACTTCGGCTACTTTGCGCTGTTCCTAGGCACCTTCTTCGAAGGCGAAACCATTCTGGTTCTCGCAGGCTTCCTGGCGTTCCGTGGATACATGGATATCAACCTGGTGGTGGTCGTTGCCTTTTTCGGCAGCTACGCCGGTGACCAGTTGTGGTACTTCCTGGGGCGCAAGCACGGCCGCAAACTGTTGGCACGCAAGCCGCGCTGGCAACTGCTGGGTGACAAGGCCCTGGAGCACATCCGCAAGCACCCGGACATCTGGGTGCTGAGCTTCCGTTTTGTCTACGGTTTGCGCACGGTGATGCCGGTGGCCATTGGTTTGTCGGGCTACCCGCCGGGCCGCTATCTGTTGCTGAACGGGATTGGCGCCGCCGTGTGGGCTGCGGCGCTGGGGGCTGCGGCTTACCATTTCGGCGCGGTACTGGAAGGCATGCTGGGCAGCGTCAAGAAATATGAGCTGTGGGTACTGGGCGCACTGCTGGTGCTGGGCCTGGGCTTGTGGATCCGCCGGCGCGTCAAGAACGCCCGCCTGACCCGCGAAGCCTGCGCCGCCGAGAAGGTTCGCCTGGCGGCCGGCGAACCTGAAAAAGCCGAAAAGCCTACGACGCCAGTCGAGTAAGCCGGTCTCTGCAACAGTAGAGGCCGATGCCGCTGAGCAAGCTGTAACTGACCAGGCCCAGCCAGCCCAACGAGCTGGCCGGCCACAGCCCCACCAGCGGCGCCAGCCACACCAACGGCACATTCAGCGCCAGGCGTGCCAGCTCGGCTTTCAACGCCCATGGGCGATTCTCCAGCGCCACCCCCAGGGTGAACAACCCCAACGCCATTGCGCTCCAGCCCAACACCAGGGCGGCGGTCGGCAAGCCCTCGCCGAAATTCATCAAATAGCTGCCAAAGCCAACGTACGCGGCAAACTGCAGGGCGATGTAAACCTGTTGGCGCCCGTCCAGCGGCACCTCGAACTTGCGGAACTGGCTCAAGTCCGGCTTGGCCATCGGGTACTTCGCCGCCACATCCGCCGGGCGCCAGCCGGTGCGCATGAACCAGATGCGCAGCTTGTCCCACCAGCTCTCAGCACGCCGTGCATCACTCCACAGCTGCGCATAAAACTGCAGGTTGGCCCACAGCGGGTTCCAACTGGCCAATGGCGTGGTCACGCCAAAGATCACCGGCTCGTTATCGTCTTCTTCCTGGAAGGAGCCAAACAGACGGTCCCAAATAATGAACACCCCGCCGTAGTTGCGATCCATGTAGAGAGCGTTCTGTGCATGGTGGGCCCGATGATTGGACGGCGTGACGAAAAACCACTCGTACCAGCCGAGCTTCGGCACATGGCGTGTGTGCACCCAGAATTGATACAGCAGGTTGAGGGAAGCCACACTGATAAACACCACCAGCGGTACGCCCAACACGGCCAGCGGCAGGTAGAAGATCCAGCTCAGCAGGAAGCCGGTGCTGGTCTGGCGCAAGGCGGTGCTGAGGTTGTAGTCCTCGCTCTGGTGATGCACCGAATGCGCGGCCCAGAGGATGTTGCGCTCATGGCCCATGCGATGCAGCCAGTAGTAGCAGAAGTCATAGAACACAAAGGCGAACACCCAGGTCCAGACGCTTTGGGCCGACAGTTCGATGATCGCCAGGTGCTTGAGCGTGAAGGCGTAGGTAAGGATGCCCACACCTTTGGTCAGCAACCCTGTGGTGGTGGACAGCACGCCGGTGCTGAGGCTGTTGATGGCATCGGCCACCCGGTAGTTGCGTTGGCCACGCCGGTAGTCGGCCAGCAGCTCGACCACGATCAAGGCAATGAAAAACGGTACCGCGTAAGGGACGAAGTCCATGGGCAAGTCCGGTCAATTATTGTTACATCAAGATTAGGTGTAACCGCGAAATATCCCATTGGCATCGAGTTACAAATTGGTAGACATTTAACGCCATGAATCAGGAGAAATGCCCATGAGCAAAAAGATTGCAGTGATCCTTTCCGGCTGTGGCGTGTACGACGGCGCTGAGATTCATGAAAGCGTGATCACCCTGCTGCGTCTGGACCAGCGTAGCGCCGAGGTGCAGTGCTTTGCGCCGAACATTGCCCAACTGCATGTGATCAATCACCTGACCGGCGAAGAGATGCCTGAGTCGCGCAATGTGCTGGTGGAGTCGGCGCGCATTGCCCGTGGCGAGGTGAAGGACATTCGTGAGGCCAACGCCGAGGACTTCGACGCGCTGATCGTGCCCGGTGGGTTTGGCGCCGCGAAGAACCTGTCGAACTTTGCCGTGGAAGGCGCGGGGTGCACGGTCAACCCGCAGGTGCTGGAACTGGCCGAAGCCTTTGCCGAAGCGGGCAAACCAGTCGGGCTGATCTGCATCTCGCCGGCCTTGGCGGCGAAGATCTATGGCCCAGGCGTGACCTGCACCATCGGTAACGACGCCGACACTGCAGCGGCCATGGACAAGATGGGCGCCACCCACCAGGTGTGTGCGGTGGACGATATTGTCGAAGACAAGGCACGCAAACTGGTGAGCACCCCGGCCTACATGCTGGGCAAGCGCATCAGCGAAGTGGCGTCAGGCATCAACAAGCTGGTGGACCGAGTGCTGGAGCTGACCCACGAGAACGATTAGGCCTTCATCAGCCTCGTCAGAATCCGATCCAGTGAGTTGGCAAACGCCTGCTTGTCCTTGTCCCCATGGGGCGGTGGACCACCGCCCATCTGGCCCTGCTCCCGCAGATCGGTGAACAGGTTGCGCACCGCCAGCCGCTCGCTCATGTTCTGCGGGCTGAACTCCTTGCCTCGCGGGTCCAGCGCTGCCACGCCGTTCTTTACCAAACGGTCGGCCAGCGGCACATCGCTGCAGATCACCAGTTCGCCGGGCACCGCGTGCTCCACCAGGTAGTCATCGGCCGCATCCGGACCGCTGGGCACCACAATCAGCTTCACACACGAGAAGCTCGGCTTGATCTGGCTCTGCCCGGCCACCAGCACCACTTCGAACTGGCGCTTGAGGGCGAACTTCACCACCTGGTCCTTGGCCGCCCGTGGGCAAGCATCTGCATCGATCCACACGCGCATGGTTACGCCACCACCCGGCGCTTTTCAGCCAGCCGGCTGCGACCGTACAGCACCACAATCGCCAGGATCGCCACGGCCTGGGCACTCAACGAATAAGCATCGGCGTGGATGCCCAGCCAGTCGAAGTCAAAGAACGCCACTGGCCGGGTGCCGAAGATCCCGGCTTCCTGCAACGCCTTGACGCCATGCCCGGCGAACACCACCGACAACGCACACAGCAATGCCGCGTTGATACCGAAGAACAGCGCCAGCGGCAGTTTCGCCGAACCCCGCAGAATCACCCAGGCCAGGCCCACCAACAACACCAGCGCCGTGGCACCACCGGCCAATACCGCGTTGTGCCCGGCTGGGCCTGCCTGCAACCACAGGGTTTCGTAGAACAGGATCACTTCGAACAGCTCGCGGTACACCGAGAAGAACGCCAGCATCGCAAAGCCGAAGCGCCCGCCGCCGCCCACCAGGCTGCTCTTGATGTAGTCCTGCCAGGCGGCTGCGTGACGGCGGTCGTGCATCCACACCCCGAGCCACAGCACCATCACACTGGCAAACAGCGCCGTGCAGCCTTCCAGCAACTCGCGCTGGGCGCCGCTGACGTCAATCACATAAGCCGCCAACGCCCAGGTGGCCAAGCCGGCCAACAGCGCCAGGCCCCAGCCGACGTTGACGCTGCGCACCGCCGATTGCTGGCCGGTGTTACGCAGGAACGCGAGGATCGCCGCCAGCACCAGGATTGCTTCCAGGCCTTCGCGCAGGAGGATCAACAAACCAGAGATATAACTCAGCGACCAGCTCAAGCCATCGCTGCCCAGCAGGCCGGCCGACTCGGTGAGTTTGCCCTTGGCCACGTCCAGGCGCTGCTGGACCTGCTCGATCGGCAAGCCATCCTGCAACGACTGCCGGTAGGCCATCAGGGCCTTTTCGGTGTCCTTGCGCACGTTGGCATCGACGTTATCGAGGGAGCTTTCAACCAGCTCGAAACCTTCCAGGTAAGCCGCTACCGACAGGTCGTAGGCCTGCTCGTGCTCACCGTTACGGAAAGCGGCGAGGCTTTTGTCGAGGGTGGCGGCGGTGTAATCGAGCAACTGCGCCGGGCCACGCTTGACCTGCGGCGGCTGTGCGCGCTGGGCACGGAAGGTAGCGACGGCGTCGGGGCCTTCGGCGGCGAGCACTTCATTGGGGGTTTGGCGCGCCAGGTCGGCGAGGTTGAAGGACCTTTCGCTTTTCGCCGCAGCCGGGTCGGCAGTAAAGCCGGCGATGTAGGTGGCCAGGTCCCAGCGTTGGCGGTCGTCCAGTTGATCGGCGAAAGACGGCATGTCGGTGCCTTCGACGCCCAACCCAAGGGTGTTGTAGATCGCGTAGAGACTCAGGCGGTCGAGGCGGGCAGCGTCTCGCAGGTTGGCTGGCGGCGGGGTCATGCCGACAGCGGCTGGGCCATCGCCAGCGCCCGCGGCGCCGTGGCACACCGAGCAATTCTGCGCGTACAGCGGCGCACCACGCGTCGGGTCGGGCGTAATGGCAGGGGCTTGGCTGACTTCATATGCCACCGCCAGCTTGGCGCCCAATTGCCGGGCCTGGTGAGCAACCAACGCGCCATCCTGATAGGCCGTTACGGCAGCCAGCAGTTCATCCACGCCTTTTATCAGCTCGGCGCGCTCGGGCTTTTCCGGTAGATCGGCCACCAGCCCCTGCAACACCCCGAGAAACTCTACCTGTTCACGGTATTCGGAATCATCGATAACCTTGCCCGCCTCCACTGTCGGGGGGTAGTCCGCACCGATGTAGTCCAGTAAATGCAGGGCTTGGGGCGCGCCCTCGGCAGTTGCAGCCAGCAGGTTGAAACTGCACGACATCAACGCCGGCAGCACCAGCCAGGCAAGAAAACGGAAGGGGGCAATCATGAATGGATCTCAAATGGAAATACGAAGTAACACATTGTCAAACCTTACGGGGTTTGACTCAAGTTGTTAGTGATATGGGCTGCGTTTACCCAAGGGCTGATGCTGGCCTCATTACCGGAAAATGGATCCAAAAGGCCATTGTTTTGCCAGTAATCGGGCTTATAATGCCGCGCCTTCGTTATTGCGAACTGGCATTTTCGCTCCTCTTTTTATGAGGAATTGGCAGGATGCAACGCCTTCCTGCCATTGGTGATTCGGTCCGACCAGCACCTTCGGCCGATTACGTTCAGGGAAGAAGCTCCTCGATGGCATCTCGCGCCTTTACCTCGCTCGCGCTCGCAGCAGTCACCTTGTTGTCCGGTTGTTCGATGTTCCGCAGCTACGACACCGAGCTGCAAGCCACCAATCAGCAGTTGGCCACCGGCAATGTCGACGGCGCGCTGACCCTGCTTGAGAAGAACAACACCGGCGACGACAAGGACCTTCTCTACTACTTCGAAAAAGGCGAGTTGTTGCGGGCCAAGGGCGACCTCACCGGCAGCCAGACCGCCTGGCGCAGCGCCGACCTGCAAGTCTACAAATGGGAAGAGTCGGTCAAGTTCGACACCGATAAGTACCTCGCGCAGTTCGGCTCCTTTCTGGTCAATGACAAGGTCCGCCGCTACGAAGGCTACGACTACGAAAAAGTCATGCTCACCACGCAGATGGCCCTGAACCTGCTGGCGCTGAACGACTTCGACGGTGCCCGCACCGAGATCAAGAAGACCCACGAACGCGAAGCGGTGATTGCCGACCTGCGGGACAAGGAATACCTCAAGAGCGAAAACGAAGCCGAGCGCCAGGGCATCGCAACCCAGTTCAAGGACCTGCGCGGCTACCCGGTGGAAAGCCTCAATGCCCCGGAAGTGGTGGGCCTGAAGAACAGCTACCAGAGCGCGTTCAGCCATTACCTGGCCGGCTTCGTCTACGAAGCCCTGGGCGAAAAAGACCTGGCCGCGCCGGGCTACCGCAAGGCCGCCGAACTGCGCCCCAACACTCCGCTGCTGGAACAGGCCCTGCTCAACCTGGACAAATCCAAAGTCGGAGCCGACGAGACCGACGTGCTGATCGTGGTGCAAAGCGGCCTGGCACCGGCCCGCGACTCGATTCGCCTGCCGTTGCCGATCCCCATCGACGGCCACCTGGTGATCACCCCGCTGTCGTTCCCGGTGATCAAGGCCGACGCCTCCACCGCGACCTTCGCGCAGATCGGGGTCGATGGCCAGCAGCAGAACCTCACGGCCCTCAACAGCACCACCGCCATGTCCCGCCGCGCCCTGCGGGATGACATGCCGGGCATCATCCTGCGCACCACCGTGCGGGCCGTGACCCGCGGTATCACCCAGAACAACCTGAACAAGACCAACCCGATGGCAGGCCTGGTACTCGGTATCGCTTCAGCCGTCACCGAAGGCGCCGACACCCGCACCTGGCGCACGTTGCCGGACATGACCCAGGTGACTCGCCTGCGCCTCAAGCACGGCGAGCACCAGGTCAGCCTGCCCAACGCCTTGGGCGGCACGCTGGTAACGGTCAAGGCCGACCAGCGCTATCAAGTGATTACCTTGCGCGTGGTCGGCAACCAGGTATTCGCCGGCGGTCTTGCGGCCCATGTGGTGCAGAGTAATCCGCCCCAGGCCGTCGCCACTCTCAAACAACCTTAAGGAGCACGCTATGCGTCATTTCATCCTCGGCGCCCTGGCGCTGATCCTGCTGGCCGGTTGCGCCACCCCGCCACCGCCGGAACCTGGCAGCGCCGCGAGCAAAATCGTGGTGATGGGCAAGTTCAAGGGCATCGCCGTCGGCGCGATCCGCGTCGCCCGGGAAAACGGCTTCCTGACCGCCAAGGTGCAGTTGAGCAATATCACCAGCAGCAACCAGATGATGTATTACCGCTTCGCCTGGCTGGGCGCCGACGGCTTCCCGGTGGGCGACGAAGAAACCTGGAAAGTGCTGAACCTCTACGCAAACCAGGCGACCTTCCTGCCGGCCATCGCCAACCTGCCCCAGGCTGCCGACTTCCGCCTTGAAGTGAAAACGCCTTGATCCGCCCACTCATTCAGTTTCAGAGAGACATCCCCATGTTTGCACGCTTCTCGTTCCTCGCCGTGGTCGCCGTTATGGCCAGCGGCTGCGCCAACACCTCGCCGGTACTGGGCGGTAAAAACATCAGCTACGGCGACACCAAGGCCGTGGAACTGGTGACCAACGAGTTCGGTTCCACCGACCTGCAGATGATCGCCGAAAGCATGACCCGCTCCCTGGCCCAGTCCGGCATCCTCCAGGGCCGCCCGGTGGTGCAGGTATATGACGTGAAGAACAAGACCAGCGAGTACATCGATACCCGCGAGATCACCACGTCGATCAAGACCCAGCTGATGAAGACCGGCACCGCTCGCTTCGCCAGCGACAACACCGACATGCAAAGCCAGGTCGACCAACTGAAGCTGCAGAACCAGAGCGGCCTGTACAAGAAGTCGACCGTCAGCAAGACCGGCAACATGGTCGCCGCCAAGTACCGTCTGGAAGGCTCCATCAGCTCCATCGTCAAGCGCAGCTCGGACTACAAGGACGTGTTCTACAAGTTCAGCCTGCAACTGATTGACGTTGAAAGCGGCCTGGCCGAATGGATGGACGAAAAAGAAATCCGCAAGACCACGGAGCGCTAAGCAATGCGTGCATGGATCGGCATGATCGGCCTGTTGTGCGCCTTTGGCGCCTCGGCCGCACCGAAGATCGCGGTGACCGACCTGGCCTACGAGGCCCGGGTGGAGGAGTACATTCACCAGGTCGCGGCCAGCAACAACTTCCAGGCCAGCGCCTATAGCGCCAGCGGCGGCTCGAGCTACAGCGAGTACGAGAGCCGCAACAGCTACATCGAGCAGACCGAACTGCGCAAGTTCAGCGGCGACATCAAGGGTGAAATCCTCAAGTCGCGGCAGTTCCAGCTGGTGCAGGGCACGCCGTACACCGCTGACGCCAAGGGCGATGTGTATGACGTGATCAAGCGGATCAAGGCCGGTAACTTCAAGGGCGCGGACTACGTGTTGTTCGGCACCTTGTCGGACATCGACTTCACCCAGGACGTCAACGCGCTGGACCACACCAACAGTTATTCGGCGGTGCTGGGCCTGACGCTGGTGGCAGACTTCAGCCTGATCAACACCCGCACCTTTGAGATCACCTCGGCGTTTACGGCCATGGGCGAAGGCCAGGACACCAAGCTGGTGAGCAACCGTGACGTGCGCGTGAGCCTGAACCGGCCTCGTGTGGTGCGGGAAGTGTCGAAGGCGTTGGGCGAGGATGTTGCGCGGCAGTTGGCCGAACAACTTGGCGGTGGTTATCAGGAGCAACCGGGGCAGCCTGCATTGCGCAATAACCTGCCACGGGATGAAGCGCCGAAGATCTTGCGCTGATCACTGGAAGTACATGCAACACAAAACCAATGTGGGAGCGGGCTTGCTCGCGAATGCTGTGGATCAGTCAATACATCTGGTGACTGACACTCCGCATTCGCGAGCAAGCCCGCTCCCACATTTTTTATCCGGTTTCGTCAGTTATGCCGTTGCGCGGTGCAAGCTGGCCAGGAACCCCGCCGCACCAACAAACAGCCCGGCAAACGTGCGGTTCATGCGTTTCTGCTGCTTGGGTGTGCGCAGCAAGCGCAACACTTTCGACGCCAGCCCGGTGTAGCCGGCCATCACGATCATGTCCACGCAGATCATTGTCGCACCCAGGATCAGGTACTGGTTCAGCAGCGGCGCCTGTGGGTTCACGAACTGTGGCAACACCGCCAGCATGAACACCAGGGCCTTGGGGTTGCTGGCGTTGACCAAAAACCCACGGAACATCATCGCCATCGGCTTGCCGATCGGGCGAATCGCCGCGTCATCGCTAAGGTCGGTTGGCAGCGCGCGCCATTGCTTGATGGCCAGGTACACGAGGTACGCCACGCCAAACCATTTGATCGCGTAGAACGCCGTGGAGGATGCCGCGAGGATCGCCCCCAGGCCACCGGCGACCACGGCAATTTGCATCGCCAGGCCCAGTTGCAGGCCCAGGGCATTCCAGTAGCCGCGCAGGAAACCGTATTGCAGGCCGCTGGACATCGACGCGATGGCGCCGGCGCCAGGAGAGAGACTGATGATCCAACTGGCCAGGAAAAAGGCCAGCCATGTGTCGAGAGCCATTACACACCTCGTATCAAATTCGTTGTCGGCACTAAGCTAACTCCGACACATAAGGGCTGGCTACAGAATTCTTGCTGTAGGAGCGAGCTCGCTCGCGAAAAACCCACAGGCACCACGGACTATCGGAAGCGCTGCGTCATCGTTGACGCTTTTCGCGAGCAAGCTCGCTCCTACAGGCCGGTAATGTCTGTGTCGCGCCAACGGCGCACCGAGCGCTGGAAGAACAGGCTGTTGGGCACTTGCACCATGACACTGCCGGTACCGGCCTCTTCCACTTCGATCAGCGTGGTGTAGAGCAGATTGATCGCCACCACCCGGCCTTTGACGCCGGGCTTGTCGACGGTGTCCACCAACTCGACCACGTCGCCCAAGCGGAACGGCCCGACGGTGAAGATCAAAATGGCGCACAGCAGGTTCGACAACACCGACCACATGGCGAAGAACGCCACTGCAGCCACCGCCACAAAGCCCGACAACGCCGTCCACAGCACCGTGGCGGAAACGCCCAGGCGCTCCAGCACAAAGATCAGCGCACTGCCCATGATCAGCCAGCGCAGGCCGCCGCGCAGGGGCATCAGCAACTGCGGCGGGAACGGATAACGCTCCCCAAGGCGGTTCAAGCATTTGGCGACGAACCGCTGGGCGAGATAGCCGCCCAGCAAGATCAGCAAAATCTGTACGGCCACCCAGATCGGCGCGATCCATTGGGCCGGCAGCGGCAGTTGCAGCGTTTCCATCAGGAAAGCGCCTCCAGCTCCGCTTGCAAGGATTCCAGCAGTTCGAGGGCTTCCATCCAGGTCTCCTCCAACTGTGCCTCACGCACCTTGAGCTTGGCCTGTTCGGCCAGCAGGTCGCGCAATTCATCCTTGCGGGCCGGCTCGTACACGGCGCTGTCACCCAGGCTGGTTTCGATCTTCGCCAGCTTCTCGTGGATCTTGCCCAACTCGGCTTCCAGCTTGTCGGCTTCACGCTTGTGCGGTGCCAACTGCTGACGCAGTGCAGCAGCGGCCTGGCGCTGGGCCTTCTTGTCGGTCTTGTCCGGGTTGACCGGCGTGTTGCTGACCGGCGCGTTGCGCAAGCGGTAGTCCGACAGCCAGCGCGCGTAGTCTTCCAGGTCGCCGTCGAATTCCTCGACCTTGCCGTCAGCCACCAGCAGGAAGTTATCCGTGGTGCTCTTGAGCAAATGCCGATCGTGAGACACCACCAACACCGCGCCGCTGAATTCCTGCAGGGCCATGGTCAGCGCCAGGCGCATTTCCAGGTCGAGGTGGTTGGTCGGTTCGTCGAGCAGCAACAGGTTTGGCCGGTCCCAGGCGATCAACGCCAGGGCCAGGCGGGCCTTTTCGCCACCGGAGAAATTCAACACCGGCTCGTCGATGCGCGCACCGCGGAAGTCGAAACCACCGAGGAAGTCTCGCAGGGTCTGTTCACGTTCGGTCGGCGCCAGGCGCTGCAAGTGCAGCAGCGGGCTGGCCTTGGCGTCGAGGGAGTCCAACTGATGCTGGGCGAAATAGCCCACCACCAGGTTCTCACCGCGCACCAGACGGCCGGCCAAAGGCTGCAATTCGCCCGAGAGGTTTTTGATCAGGGTCGACTTGCCCGCACCGTTGGGGCCGAGCAGGCCGATCCGCGCGCCGGGGGTGAGCTGCAACTTGACCTTCTCGAGGATGGTCTTGTCGCCATAACCCAGGCGGGCGTCGGACAGGTCCAGCAACGGGCTGGAGATTTTCACTGACTCGCGGAACACAAAGTCGAACGGTGAATCGACGTGGGCCGCCGACAGTTCTTCCATGCGCTCCAGGGCCTTGATCCGGCTCTGGGCCTGACGGGCCTTGGTGGCCTGGGCCTTGAACCGGGCGATGTAGCTTTCCATATGCGCACGTTGCGCCTGCTGCTTCTCGTAGGCTTGCTGCTGCTGGGCCAGGCGTTCGGCACGGGCGCGCTCGAAGGCGCTGTAGCCACCGCGGTAAAGGGTGATTTTCTTCTGGTCGACGTGGGCGATGTTGTCGACCACGGCGTCGAGGAAATCCCGGTCGTGGG
This sequence comes from Pseudomonas sp. ATCC PTA-122608, assembly GCF_001952855.1. Taxonomy (GTDB): domain Bacteria; phylum Pseudomonadota; class Gammaproteobacteria; order Pseudomonadales; family Pseudomonadaceae; genus Aquipseudomonas. The sequence goes on from NZ_LPNO01000001.1 coordinate 172,760, forward strand.
AAATCAGCAGCAAAGTGCCCGGGTAGCTTTTGAGGAAGTCTTCCAGCCACAGGATTGCATCGAGGTCCAAGTGGTTGGTCGGTTCATCGAGCAGCAACAGGTCCGAGGGGCACATCAGCGCCTGGGCCAGGTTCAGGCGCATGCGCCAGCCGCCGGAGAAGTCGGCGACCGGGCGGTCCATCTGTTCGTTGGTAAAGCCAAGGCCGGCAAGCATCTTGCGGGCGCGGGCGTCGGCGGTGTAGCCGTCGGCGCTGTCCAGTTCCGAGTGCAGGCGGGCCTGTGCGGCGCCGTCCTGGGCTTTCTCGGCCTCGGCGAGGTCGTGTTGCACCTGGCGCAGGCGCAGGTCGCCATCGAGCACGTAGTCGATCGCAATGCGGTCGAGGGTGTCGATCTCCTGGCGCATATGGGCGATGCGCCAGTCGGCCGGCAGCAGACAGTTCCCGGAATCAGGCGTCAGCTCACCCAGCAGCAAGGCGAACAACGTGGATTTGCCGGCGCCGTTGGCACCGATCAGGCCGGCTTTGTGACCGGCGTGCAGGGTCAGCTCGGCGTCTTCGAGAAGACGTTGCGGGCCACGCTGTAATGTTAGGCTTTGAAGTCGGATCATAATGGCGGCGGAGTCTACCAGCTTCGTTGGCCGCTGGCTTGGGTGTGAATATGTGCGCTGACCTGTGGAGCTTTGCCCTCTCGACTTACGCCCGCCCGGGCGTCGAGGACGCGTGTCTGCGCCTGCAGGCGCAAGGGGCTGATGTGTGCCTGATGTTGTGCGGGTTGTGGCTGGAGCAGCGTGGCGTGGCGCCGGAAACGTCGCGTTTGCAGGCACTGCGGCAGGTCGCCGAGCCGTGGCAGGCGGAGGTGGTCGAGCCGCTGCGGCAAGTGCGCACGCAATGGCGGGCCACGGCGCAGCAGGATGCTGAGCTGGGAGCGTTACGGGAACGGGTCAAGGCTCTGGAGCAGGAAGCTGAGCGGCTGCTGTTATCGCGCCTGGAAGGCGTTGCGCAGGGTTGGCCGATGGCCGAGGCGGGTGTTCAAGCGTGGCTTGAAGGACTGGCGGCCGAAACCGCCAACCTTGACCACGACGCGCTGCATCAGCTGCGCGCCGCAGTCACCAGCACTTAGGAAGCGCTGGTTGGGGTGACGCTTGGCGCTGCCGGTGCAGGCGTGCTGCTGGCCGGAGCGGTTGGCGCTGCGGTGCTGGCAGCCGGTGCGGCAGGTGTCGCAGGCTTTGCAGCTGGGGTAGCTGGTTTGGCCGGTGCAGACTTGGCGGCTGCTGGTTTTGCGGCTGGCTTTGCGGCAGCAGGTTTAGCGGCTGGCTTGGCAGCTGGTTTTGCAGCAGCAGGTTTAGCAGCTGGCTTGGCGGCTGGTTTCGCAGCAGCAGGTTTAGCGGCTGGCTTGGCAGCTGGTTTCGCAGCAGCAGGTTTAGCAGCTGGCTTGGCGGCTGGTTTTGCAGCAGCGGTTTTAGCAGCTGGCTTGGCGGCTGGTTTTGCAGCAGCAGTTTTAGCAGCTGGCTTAGCGGCTGGTTTCGCAGCAGCAGGTTTAGCGGCTGGCTTGGCAGCTGGTTTCGCAGCAGCGGTTTTAGCAGCTGGCTTAGCGGCTGGTTTCGCAGCAGCAGTTTTAGCAGCTGGCTTGGCGGCTGGTTTCGCAGCAGCAGTTTTAGCAGCTGGCTTGGCGGCTGGTTTTGCAGCAGCAGTTTTAGCAGCTGGCTTGGCGGCTGGTTTTGCAGCAGCAGTTTTAGCAGCTGGCTTGGCGGCTGGTTTTGCAGCAGCCGTTTTAGCAGCTGGCTTGGCGGCTGGTTTCGCAGCAGCAGTTTTAGCAGCTGGCTTGGCGGCTGGTTTCGCAGCAGCAGTTTTAGCGGCTGGCTTGGCAGCCGATTTAGCCGGTGCTTTTGCCGCAGGTTTGGCCGCAGCTTTCGCAGGTGCCTTGGCGGCGACTGCTTTGCTGGCTGGCTTCTTCGCTGCGCTGGCTGCAACAGCTTTAGCCGGAGCACGGGTGCTCAGCACTTTGCCTACAGCTTCCTTCACACGACCAACACCCTGAGCCAGTTTCAGGCTCTCGGAAGCATCACGCTTGAGTTGGGAAATGTAGGTGCGGGTTTCGGATTGACGATCCTTGAGGGCGTCGAGCAAGTCCTCAAGTTCTTTGACGGCGTCCTTGGCTTTGGCTTGTGCCTTGGCTTTGCCAGCGGTCGCTGCGCCTTGCAGTTTGGTACGGGATTTGTGCAGTTTTTCCTGAGCTTTGCCGCGTTGTTTTTCAAGCTTGGCGAGCAACTTCTCAGCATCAGCCAAGGCTTGGGAACAAGCAGTTTCCAAATGTTCGAGCAGGCTGCCCGAAAGTTGTTGGAGCAAATGCAACGGGGTATTTACAGGCTTCTGTTTGGCCGACATGGTTTACCTCCTGGCTGACGTGGGTGCGGCTCATACTAGCCCTCTGCTCTTACCGCCGCTAGGGCATGTTGACAGTATCGATTGGCTTGCGTTGCACCGCACGAAAATTCTTATTGATATAACGAAAATCCACGCCACTTTTTAAGCATTCACACTGGCATAATCCATCGCACTTTCGGCTGGAGAACGCCCATGTCGCGTTACCTTTTTTTAGTGTTGGGCCTGGCGCTTTCCGTGGCCAATGCGAGTGAGAAATCCCCGTCAAAAGATGACCACGACCTGGCCTACAGCCTGGGCGCCAGCCTGGGTGAGCGCCTGCGCCAGGAGATGCCGGGCCTGCAACTCGAGGCACTGATCGACGGCCTTAAACAGGCTTACCAGGGCAAGCCGCTGGCGCTGGACGACACACGCATCGAACAGATACTTGCCCAGCACGAAGCGCAAAACGCACCGGACAATCGAGCACCACAAAGTGAAAAGGCTCTGGCTGCCGAGCAACAATTTTTAGCCAGTGAGAAATCCAAAAGTGGTGTGCGCGAATTGGCAGGCGGCATCCTGATGACCGAACTGACCCCTGGCAGCGGAAAAAAACCTGCGGCCGATGATCGCGTGCAGGTGAATTACGTTGGGCGGTTACCCGACGGGACAGTCTTCGACAAAAGCACGCAGCCTCAGTGGTTTCGCCTGGACAGTGTGATCAGCGGCTGGCGAAGCGCGTTGCAACAGATGCCGGTGGGCGCGAAATGGCGTCTGGTGATTCCGTCCGACCAAGCCTATGGGGCTGACGGTGCCGGCGAGTTGATCCCGCCTTACACACCGTTGGTATTTGAGATCGAATTACTCGGCGCGGGTGCCTGAACCCAAACGAAAAACGGTGCGCAATGCGCACCGTTTTTTTGTGTTGCGGCGAGTCAGGCTTTGGCCGCCAACTCTTCCTTGTGAGCATTGTGCAGCACTTCGATCAGACAATCTTCCAGCTCGAAACGCTCATGCAGCAAACCGCCCAACTCTTTGAATTTTTCTGCGACACATTTGCCGGCATCACACAGGTCGTTGAAGGCCAGCAGCTTCTCGGTGATGACATCGATGCGCGGGTAAATCGTTTCTGCCAGGTCCAAGCCACGTTGATCGTCGAAGGCCTCGGCCTCTTTGGTCAACTGCTCGTAGACACCGAAGTGCCCCGCCGAGACGTAGTCCACCAATACACCGCAGAATTCCTGCAACGGCTTGCGGTTCTCGCTCAGCGCTTCGGGCTTGGCACCGAGAGCATCAAAGGACCGAACCAGTTCGTGACGCGCTTTCAACCAACCATCGATCAGTTTGTGCACCCCACCCCAGCGTTCCTGAGCATTCTGACAACTTTCCAACATGATGATCTCTCTTCCCTATAGGGGCGCCGCCCGCTGCCCGCGCAACACTTCAAGGTTAAAGCGGCAACCGGGCAGACGTGCATCGAACAGTCTGTTTCACTAACGCGTGCGGGCCAGATTATGCCCGCACGACTATGGCATCAAGGTACGCAGGAGAGAAAGTTCATACAAGTGTTTAATCCCTTCCTACAACCCGCGGGCACCTGTCAGTGCCGTGCAAGGCCAAAACGCTGACTCAACGCCAACCGCGAGAACTGCGCTACACCAAGGATCAGCATCGCCACGAAGAACAGCAGGCTCCACTCGGGAATACTTAAATCGAACAGCGTCCAGTTGATTTCCACACAGTCAACGCTGCCCTTGAACATCAGGGACAACGCTTCTCGTATCGACAGGTTTTCGATCATGGATTGAAGGCCGGGCCAACAGGTCGGCAGCTGCTCCGGCGGCGTATTTTGCAGCAGCACCTGGCGTACGGCGGTGATGGCGCCCAACACTGCACAGCCCATGCTCGCCGCCCAATACACGTAGATCCCGGAACGCTTGGGCCCATGAATCGCCGCCACCAGGTTGATCAGCGTGAAGGCCGCCACAAGAATTCGTTGCACCTGACACAGGAAACAAGGCCGCAACAGCGCGGCATACTCCAGGTAAAAGGACGCGCCCAGCGTCAGCGCACCAGCCAGGAACGCCAGGAGGAACAGGGAGCGTGAGGGGGCCAAAGACATTGTTTATCCGCAACGCAAGAGATAGGTAGTTACGGTAGAGGAAAGGCCTTACCCCTTTCAATACGCGCCAGAGCAGACGATTCCGCGAGAGCGTAGGGATATCCCGTCAGAAGGTGAGCGATTAAACGCCCGTCTGCGTAGGAGTTTACTACAAGCCATATTGCCTACAGCTATTGAGCGCTATTGAAGGGTTGCCCACGAGACAACTCTGAGGCAACCCCTACGCCATTTCCTACCTCAAACCCGTGCCGGCACAGGCAGAGGTGACGCCAGCAGACGCTTGTCCAACAGGCCCAGGCCTTCCTGGAACAACTGGTTGCTGCGCTCGGTGTCGCCCAATTGCGCCAGCAGGCGTGCCAGTTCGGCGCAGGCTTCGGGATTGCGCTGCACCTGCAGGCTGCTTTCCAGGTAGTCCCGCGCCTTGCCCCACAGGCTGTTTTGCAGGCACAGGCGGCCGAGGGTCAGCAACAGGCTGGCATCGCCCGGATGGTCCTTGAGCCAGCCTTCGGCAAACTTCAACTGCTTCGCCGAATCGCTGCCTCGCAGCAAGCCGTAGAGCCTGATCAGATGGCTGTCGTACTCACGCTTGAGCGCACCACGCAGCACCTCTTCAGCCTTGGCATCCGCGCCCAATTGACGCAGTTGCTCGGCATAGGCCAGCACCAGTTGCGGCTCCTGGCGCTGGGCCGAAGTCAATTGCTGCCACGCCCGCTCAAGGGATTGCTGACCAGCCTCGCCTTGCTCTTCGCGTTGGGCAGCCAAGGTCAGGTTCTCGCCCCATGCACGACGCTCCAGTTCGGCCAGCTCGGCAGGCGGCAGCGCTTTGTCTTTGCGCAGTTCCGGCAACAGCCGAATGACCGAAGACCAATCACCGCACTGTTGATAAAGCCGCTGTAATTGACGCAATACCTGGACGTTATGCGGATGCCGCTCATGCATGGCCTGCAAGGTGACCAGGGCACCCTCGGTGTCACCACGGTCCATCTGCAACTGCGCATGACTCAAGGCCACCGCGAGTTCTGCTTGGGGCTGGCGCTCAAGCGCCCGCTCCAGCAGGCCGTCCGCCTCCTCATAACGGCCCTGTTCGTTGGCCGCGCGGGCAGCGCCGAGGTAGTAGAGCAATGGCTGGCGTTCCGCTTCGGCCGCACGGTGCAAGTGACGCTCGGCACTGGCCCAGCGCCCTTCGGCGAGGTCCATCTGCCCCTGTTCGATGGCAATCTGAACACGACGACTACGATTGCGCCGCGACCATGGGTTGACCACACCACCGGAAGTCAGCACCAGGCTCAACAGCACCCTGACCAGATAGATCACCAAGCCAATGGCAAACACCGCCACCAGCGTCGACCAAAGTCCGGACTCGTAATGCAGCACATGGGGATAAGTAATCAGCACGTAACCGGTGTGTTTCGAAATGCCCACAGCCAGTGCCAGGGCGATCGCAATCGCCAGCACCAGGATCACATAGAAACGCTTCATCGGCTTTACTCCTGGGTCGCCGGCTTGCCAGCAGAAACCTTGGCTTCTTCGGCAGACAGGTGGCGACGGTCAAGGTAAGCCTGCACGGCGGCCAAGCTTGCGGCCAAGTCCGGCGTTACCACCGAGACAGCCTTGGGCTCGAGCTCGGCAATACGGGCCAGCATGTTTTTGCTTTGCGGGTTGTCTTGATTGAAGTTGTCCTGCAGGACGCTGCGCGCCTCGCCCAAGGATCGGCTATACACAGCCGGCTCGCCGTTGAGCGCCGCCCATTGCGCCTGCTCCAGCGCCAGGCTCAGCGCCAGGCGCACCTGATTCAGACCTTGCCCTGCCAGCAGCGGACGAATGTTGTCATCCGGGTTGAAGTCGATGCGGAAATACCGCGAGATCTGCTCCCACCACTGGCTCCAGCGGCTGTCCGTATCGGCGGTCGGACGGCCCCCATTGGCGGCTTCCGGGAGCTGGTATTCCGGGGCGACGGCCGCCAGTTGCACGACCTGATCGCGCAATGCCGCCAGTTGCAGGTACAGCCCGGTACGGTCCGGCTGTTCGATATTGCGCAACGCGGCGAGGCTCTTGGCCAACTGCTCACGGGCGGCGTACGAGCCGGGATCACTTTGTTCGCGGAGGATTTCGTCAGCGCCTTGGACCAACGCTTGGGCACTGTTGATGTCCTGCAAGGCGGAGAGACGCAGGCTGGCCAGGCGGATCAGGTGTTCGGCCTCGGCCAGGCGCCAGTCCTGGCGGCTGGCACCCAGCACGGTTTCCAGGCGCTGACTCAAGCGCTGCTGATCGCCCTGCAATTGCGCCACCAACCGACGGCGCTCTTCCAGTTCCTCAGCACCCGGCAGTTGCCCCAGGCGTGCCGACAGCTGCTGCTGGCTCTGCTTGAGGCTCTGGGATTGGTCGTCCAGGGTCTGCACTTGGCCCAGCTGTTGCTGGCTGCTCGCCTGCAGTGCACGGACCTGCCAGATCCCCCAACCACCGGCGGCAACACCGGCAGCGCCGAGCAACAAGGCCACGATAGCCAGGCCGTTACCACGGCGCGGGGCGGTGGTAACCGGTGTCTCAACAGGCGCATCAAGCGCGGGCTGAGCTTCATCTTTAGGCAAGGCTGTTTCGCTCACGTATCCATCCTTTGCGTATTAGAGAGTGGGAACGGAGAAACTCCGTAACGCCACTAACAAAGCCGCGGCACTGGCGCCACGACAATCCACAACTTCTTGCGCACCAGCGACACGGGCCATCTCGGCGACTCGTGGGCTGGGCACGAACAATGGCAGCTGTGCCACCAGGGGCCAATCCGGGCCGGCCAGGGCTTGCAGGTGTAAAAAACCCTGCCCACTGCTGACCACCACGCCGTTCAAGCGTTCCACGTTTATGCGTTGGATGAGGGTTGCACCGTCGTAATCCGGCAGGAAACGGCGATACAACTCCAGATAGTCGACACTAGCACCTTGCTCGCGCAAACGCTCAGCGAGCAACTCGCGCCCGCCCTCGCCCCGCAGGATCAGCACCCGGGCCCCAGGCCGAGCGATAGCCTCGCGCAAGGCGACCAGTTCAAGCAAGGCTTCACTGTCGTCGCCTTCCTTGGGATAGCTGACATCAAGGCCGTGGTCCGCCAGCACCTGCGCTGTAGCAGCACCGACGCTGAACCACGGCAATGCCGGTGGCTGTGGCCAGTGTTGAGCCAATAACTGCAAACCCAGGCGCGCCGCCGGCTTGCTCACCACGATCACCGCGCAATAACGGTCCAGCTCGCGAAAGATCGCGTGTTGCTCAGGCGTGACGGGCAGCGCTTCGATCTCCAGCAACGGCAGGCTGCTGCTGAAAATACCTTCTTCAGATAACGTCGCGGCCAACGCTGCCGACTCCTCGGCAGGCCGCGTCAGCAGCACACGCCATTGCGTCACTGCGGCCCGGCCTCGCCGTACACCGCTTGCAGAATGCCACCGGCGCCTTTCTCCAGCAGTTCCTCGGCGACTTTGATCCCCAGGCTGGTCGCTTCGCTTTGTGGCCCGCGGATCTCTGCGGTGAGCAGCAACCCACCACTCGGATCGCCCACCAGCCCACGCAGCCAGAGGTTCTCACCTTCAAGCACCGCGTAGCAGGCGATCGGCACTTGGCAGCCACCGTTGAGGTGCTTGTTCAAGGCGCGTTCGGCGGTGACGCGAATCTCTGTGTCCTGGTGATCCAGTGGCTTGAGCAGCGCGTGAATTTCGCTGTCGACGGTGCGGCATTCGATCCCCACGGCGCCCTGCCCGCCAGCCGGCAAACTGTCTTCGACGCTGATGGCCGAAGTGATGCGGTCTTCAAAACCGAGGCGAATCAAGCCGGCTGCCGCGAGGATGATCGCGTCATATTCACCGGCGTCGAGCTTGGCCAGGCGGGTATTGACGTTGCCCCGCAAAAAGCGAATTTGCAGGTCCGGGCGGCGGGTCAGCAACTGTGCCTGGCGACGCAGGCTGGAAGTGCCGACGACGCTGCCCAGCGGCAACTCATCAAGAGAGGCGTAGGTGTTGGAAACGAAAGCGTCGCGCGGGTCTTCGCGCTCGCAGATGCAAAAAAGGCCCAGGCCTTCAGGGAAGTCCATGGGCACATCTTTCATAGAATGCACGGCGATGTCGGCTTCGTTCTCCAACAGAGCGGTTTCCAGTTCCTTGACGAACAGGCCCTTGCCGCCGATTTTCGACAATGGCGAATCAAGCAGCTTGTCGCCGCGACTGACCATAGGCACCAGGGACACCTTGAGGCCGGGATGGGCCTGCTCAAGACGTGCTTTAACGTACTCGGCCTGCCATAAGGCCAAGGCACTTTTACGGGTGGCGATGCGGATTTCGCGAGAGGACATGGATCAATCCGTACTGAATAGATACGGCAGATAATAACAGCTCAGGCAAAGGCGCTTTGATTTGAATCAGCAAATGCGGGGCCTCCCTGGCCGCGTCGCACCGGGATATGGGCGGTGAAGCTCGCGTCAGCCCTTGGGCTAAAGCTGCTGCATCATCTTGCGCACACCGGCGACGTGGCGCCGGCTGACGATCAAGGCGTCGCCATTGAGGCCTTTCAGGAACAGCTGAAAGTGCCCAAGCGGCGTGCGCTGCAGACGCTCGATACGCTCCCGTGCCACCAGCGCATTGCGGTGGATGCGCACAAAGCGGTCGCCAAATTCGTCTTCCAGGGCCTTGAGCGGCTCATCGAGCAGCACTTCACCGGCCTCGTGACGCAAGGTCACGTACTTGTGATCGGCGATGAAATAGACCACCTGATCCAGGGGAATCAGCTCGATGCCCTTGCGGGTGCGGGCGCTGATATGGCTGCGCGGCCCGTTGCCGCCCTGGGCCGCGGGCTGGGTCAAGGCAGCGAGCTGGACGCGATTGGGACGCTCGGCCTTTTTCAAGGCCCGAAGCAAGGCATCGGCATTGATCGGCTTGACCAGGAAGCTGGCGCCACTGGCATCCAGAGCCTCGGAGGAGAACTCATCCTGGGAGGCGCACAGCACCACCGAAGGCGGCGATTCTCGCTCGCTCAGGCGGGCAGCTACCTGCAAGCCATCAAGGCCCGGCATGCGGATGTCGAGTAACACGACGTCCGGCTTTAGGCTGTCAATAAGGGCCAAGGCTTCTTCGCCACTGGTGGCGCTCGGCTCAAGGACACTGTAACCCTCGAGTTCACTGACCAAACGGCTCAGTCGCTCGCGGGCTTGGGGTTCGTCATCAACGATCAGGACATTCATATTGCGCTGGATTCCTGCGTGAGTCTCGCACAAGGATAGCGTAGACAGGTGCGGTGACTTCCGTCACGGCGATCCACGCTAAGACTAGCGCGAGCGGCAAAAAGTGCCCCGAGAGTGGCACCAATATTTACCCGGACCTGTTCAATCGCGCCCAAAGCCTGCTGCCTTTGGGCATCGTCGTAGGGTTTGCTGATACACAATACGAACACCCCCTCTCTAATGGTTAGCCTGGAGTTCGACCTCATCGCCCGGCATTGGTGCAATGCACCGTCTGTCAGCGCGACGCTCTATCAGTGCACTGTAGACGCTCGTGAAGACGATATTGCTCAATCGTCAAATATCGTTTCAATAAACACGCTTTGTTTACCCAAGACCGCAAGTTTTAAACCCCCGTTCGGTCCTGGCTCCAGTCTCGTCCTGCGCGAGTCCGGCGGCAAGGCACTTAGCCATCTTGGAAACAAATAAAAATGCCGCGCCCCCGCATCCTCGCCTCCGGGGGCAACCCTGTTATTATCGGCGCCACACTTTCATGCCCTCTTTCCAGCAGATCACGAGCGAATCCATGAGCACCGACAAGACCAACCAGTCCTGGGGCGGCCGCTTCAGTGAACCCGTCGACGCCTTCGTCGCGCGCTTCACCGCCTCCGTCACCTTCGACCAGCGCCTCTACCGCCACGACATCATGGGCTCGATCGCCCACGCCACGATGCTGGCCAAGGTCGGCGTACTGACCGACGCCGAGCGCGACAGCATCATCGACGGCCTGACCACCATCCGTGGTGAGATCGAAGCTGGCACCTTCGACTGGCGCGTCGACCTGGAAGACGTGCACATGAACATCGAAGCCCGCCTCACCGACCGCATCGGCGTGACCGGCAAGAAACTGCACACCGGTCGCAGCCGTAACGACCAGGTGGCCACCGACATCCGCCTGTGGCTGCGGGACGAGATCGACCTGATCCTGGCCGAAATCACCCGCCTGCAAAAAGGCCTGCTGGAGCAGGCAGAGCGTGAGTCCGGTACCATCATGCCCGGCTTCACCCACCTGCAAACCGCCCAGCCTGTGACCTTCGGCCACCACCTGCTGGCCTGGTTCGAAATGCTCAGCCGCGACTACGAGCGCCTGGTGGACTGCCGCAAGCGTGCCAACCGCATGCCTCTGGGCAGCGCCGCACTGGCTGGCACCACCTACCCGATCGACCGCGAATACACCGCGCAGCTCCTGGGTTTCGACGCGGTGGGTGGTAACTCCCTGGACGGCGTGTCGGACCGTGACTTCGCCATCGAATTCTGCGCCGCGGCCAGCATCGCGATGATGCACTTGTCGCGTTTCTCCGAAGAGCTGGTGCTGTGGACCAGTGCGCAATTCCAGTTCATCGACCTGCCGGACCGCTTCTGCACCGGCAGCTCGATCATGCCGCAAAAGAAAAACCCCGACGTGCCTGAGCTGGTGCGTGGCAAAAGCGGCCGTGTATTCGGCGCACTGATGGGCCTGTTGACCCTGATGAAAGGCCAGCCGCTGGCTTACAACAAGGACAACCAGGAAGACAAGGAGCCGCTGTTCGACGCCGCCGATACCCTGCGCGACTCGCTGCGGGCCTTTGCCGACATGATCCCCGCGATCAAGCCCAAGCACGCCATCATGCGTGAAGCGGCCCTGCGTGGTTTCTCCACCGCCACCGACCTGGCCGACTACCTGGTACGCCGTGGGCTGCCGTTCCGTGACTGCCACGAAATCGTCGGGCATGCCGTGAAATACGGTGTGGACACCGGCAAGGACCTGGCGGAAATGAGCCTGGAAGAGCTGCGTAAGTTCAGCGACCAGATCGAGCAGGACGTGTTTGCGGTACTGACCCTGGAAGGCTCGGTGAATGCCCGTAACCATATCGGCGGGACTGCGCCGGCGCAGGTGAAGGCTGCCGTGGTTCGCGGCCAGGAACTGCTCGCCAGCCGCTAACCCAAAGGTAAGTACCCCGGCAAATAGGGGCGAACACTGAACCTGTGGCGAGGGAGCTTGCTCCCGCTGGACTGCGCAGCAGTCCCATTTTTGGGGCCGCTTCGCTGCCCAACGGGAGCAAGCTCCCTCGCCACAAAAGCAGTCTTTATTTCTTGGCGGCAATCATCGCCATAAACGCCGGCATCGCCGCTTCCTTGTCCGCCGCTACCCGCCGGGCATTCGGCAACGCCTGCAAGCGCTCCAGCAACGCCCTGGCCTTCGGCAACTCAGCCAACAGGTCCAGCCCAAACAGCTTCCCAGCCACGGCACACGCCAGGTCCACGCTGTACACAAAGTACAAATCCGCAATCGTGAAACTGTCCCCCGCCACATACGGCGCGAACTTCCCGTGCCGCCCCAACGATGCGATCCCCAGCAATAACTCCGCCTTGGACTTCTCCTTGATCGCCTCCGGCACCGGCATCCCGAAAAACGCCTCGGCAAAAGACGCCCGGGCCGGCAGCTCGATGTACAGCTCGATTTCCCTGCACAACGCCAGCACCTGGGCCCGCTGAAACGGATCGCTGGGCAGCAGCGATCGACCGCCCTGGGTCTGTTCGATGTATTCGAGGATCACGCTGGTTTCGTTGATAAAGCCTTGTTCGACACCCAACACCGGCACCTTGCCCCGCGGGCTCACGGCCAATGCTTCAGGGGTCTGGCCTGCGTAGAACGGCACCTCTTCGAAGGGCAGCCCTTTCTCCAGCAGCGCCAGTTTGACCATGTTGTAGTAGTTGCTGACCGAAAATCCATAAAGCTTGAGCATCACAAAGCCTCCAGGCCGTGTACGGGGTTGGCAGCAGTGGTTATAGAACGGGATGCCACGCCTGACCAGCAGCATCAGCCGAGTGAATGGGGGTAGACTGGCGCCCTTTCCTTCAGGAGCCTGCCATGAGCGAGCCAACCGATATCGACAACGACGAAGAAGAGTTCGCCGAGACCACCTTGATTGAAGCGATCGAAAACCAGCTCGAAAGCGACAACCCGCCCGCCGCCAAGGCCACGTTCAACAAGCTGACCCTGGTGGGCTACGAGCGCGAAGACATCCTGCAAATGATGGCCCACGTACTCGCCATCGAAATCGACGCCTTGCTCGAAGAAGACCGCGCCTTCAATACCGAATGGTATGAAACTGCCTTGCGCGCCCTGCCAGAGCTACCGCCCGAGAAGCAATAAGCCCGACACCGCGCTGGCCAGCAAGCGCTTGCTGGCCACAATCCTGCCCCACATCAACACTGCATGAGTTCCGACTGGACAGCTCGCCAAAGTGCGTTCACCTTATGGCTGCTAACGTCTAAAAATTCCTAGAAAGTCTGGAGTCCTTATGTCGTATACCCCTGAGTTGGTTGCCGAACTGGAAATCCTTGCACTCTTCAACCTGGGCAGCTCCCAGGAAGGTCTGAAAGTTCATCAGACTGCCGCTCCTACTGCCATTGCCGCTGCCCGGCGCCTGTTTGATAAAGACCTGATCGACCAGCCAGATGGTGGCTACCTCACCAGCCTTGGCCGGGATGCTGCCGAACACGCACAAAGCCTGCTGATTATCCTGACGACCAGCAAAGAAGCCGCCTGACACCTCGTATCGCCCACGGGATCCTCTTTTCACGGATTCCGCGGGCATTTCTGCGCCCGGGATAAAATTCTGGCGCCAAAAACAAAATCCCGCTAAACCTCCTACGCTACTGGCTGTAAACTCCTACACGGCCGCCCATGTCGGGCCCTGCGAGCCACCGAGTTCGACATGACCCGCACCCACGAAATCCGCCCCGACCTGGACGAAGGCATCGACCGCAAGGTGCTGACCCAGTTGCGCGCGCGGTTTCTGGCCCTGAACGAGGGCCGCATGGCCCGGGCCGTCGAAGGGCTGACGCCACGCCAGCAAAGCGTACTGACGCTGCTGCCGCTGTTCTTTCACGTCAACCATCCGCTGCTGCCGGGCTATGTGTCGGGCAGCACGCCGGCCGGCCTGTCGAATTTTGAACCCGACGCACAAGCCTTGGCCGAGGCTCAGCGCCTGACCCGCACGTTTTCCTACAAGCCCCGACACGGCAACCCACCGCGGCCGATTCATGGCCTGTTTCTGATGGGCAGCCTCGGCACGCTGGCCCAGGCCGATCAAAGTGATATGGACGTGTGGGTCTGCCACGCTGCCGATCTCAGTGAGAACGAGCTGGCCGAGCTACGCAAAAAATGCCAGTTGCTGGAAACCTGGGCCTTGAGCATGGGCGCCGAGGCGCATTTTTTCCTGATCGAGCCCACGCGGTTTATCCAGGGCGAGCGTGACACCCAGCTCAGCTCCGAAGACTGCGGCACCAGCCAACATTACCTGCTGCTGGACGAGTTCTACCGCACCGCCATCTGGCTGGCCGGGCGCACGCCGATCTGGTGGCTGGTGCCGGTGTATGAAGAAACCCGCTATGCAGAATTCACCCACGCGCTGATCTCCAAGCGCTTTATCCGCGCCGATGAAACCCTCGACCTGGGCCATCTGGCTCACATCCCACCGGGTGAATTTATCGGCGCCGGCCTGTGGCAGTTGTTCAAGGGCATCGAATCGCCCTACAAGTCGGTACTCAAACTCCTGCTGACCGAGGTCTACGCCAGCGAACACCCGAAGGTGCAGTGCCTGAGCTTGCGCTTCAAACGCGCGGTGTTTGCCAACCAGATGGACCTCGACGAGTTGGACCCGTACATCGTGGTCTACCGCCGCATCGAGGAATACCTCAAGGCCCGCAACGAGCCGGAGCGCCTGGAACTGGTGCGGCGCGCCCTGTACCTGAAGGTCAACCGCAAACTCACGGCCGGCCAACGCACCGACCGCTGGCAACGCTTGCTACTGGAGCGCCTGGCCCGTGAATGGGGCTGGGACCAGCGCCAACTGGCCCTGCTGGACAGCCGCAGCCAATGGAAAGTCCGCCAGGTGGCTTCCGAGCGCCGGGCGCTGGTGAACGAGCTTAACTACAGCTATCGCTTCCTGACCCAGTTTGCCCGCACCGAACAGACCGTCAGCCTGATCAACAAGCGCGACCTCAATGTGCTCGGCCGGCGCCTGTACGCCGCTTTTGAGCGCAAGGCCGGCAAGGTCGAGTTCATCAACCCCGGCATTGCGCCCGATCTTGCCGAAGACACCCTGACCCTGGTGCAGTCGCCCAACCGCAAAGAGCCGGGCCAGCATCATTGGGGCCTGTACAACGGCAGCCTGACCGCCCTGGAATGGGAGCACTTCGCGCCGATCAAGCGCAGCCGCGACCTGCTGGAAATGCTCACCTGGTGCCACCGCAACGGCGTGATCGACAGCAGCACCCGCCTGGCTTTGCACCCCGGCAGCAGCGACATGACCGAATTCGAGCTGTTCAACCTGCTGGGCGGCCTGCAACAGACCGTCGCCCTGCCCTTGGCCAGCGTCGATGAAGAACGCCTGTTGCGCTCGGCGGTGCCCGAGGAAGTGCTGCTGTTGATCAACGTCGGCGTCGACCCACTCAAGCACCACCGCGACCTGAATATTTTGATGACCACCGAGCGCACCGACTCCCTGAGTTATGCGGGTGTGCGGGAAAACCTGGTGCTGACCCTGGACCAGGTCATCCTCAACAGCTGGAACGAGGTGATGGTCAGCCGCTACGACGGCCCCCACGCGCTGCTCGACTGCCTGCGCGACTACCTCAATCAACTGCCGGCCAATCATTTGCCGAGATTGCGCGTGCGCTGCTTCTGCCACAACCGCGCGCAATTCATTGCCCAGCGCGTGGAAGAGATCTTCGACACCGCGCAAAACCTGCTGCTCAGCCAGGAAAACCATCGCTACCTGGTGCAGGTACAACAGCACTACCACGTGATGGAGTTGACGCCCGGCCAAGCGAACCATGTGTCACTGGCGACCCAGGACGCGTTGATCGCCTACCTCAGCGAAGAGCTGGCCAGCTACAGCCCGCTGCACCTGGACAGCATGGCCCTCGAAGACCACGACCTGGCGCTGTTGCTGCCGATGGGCCTGCCCGACTGCGTGCAGGTGTTCTACCGGATCAACGAAGGGGTTGCCGAGCTGTACGTGCTGGATGAATTCAACGCGCTCTGGCAGCAGCGCCTG
This sequence comes from Pseudomonas sp. ATCC PTA-122608, assembly GCF_001952855.1. GTDB lineage: Bacteria > Pseudomonadota > Gammaproteobacteria > Pseudomonadales > Pseudomonadaceae > Aquipseudomonas. The sequence goes on from NZ_LPNO01000001.1 coordinate 188,537, forward strand.
CCGTTTCACGACGAGCAAAGCCTGTTGGTGCCGCTGCAACGCTTCCTGCAGTCGATCATTTATCGCCGCGACGCGCTGCTGCCGCTGGACCCGCAACAGCCCCTTGGCGCGGTGCAAATCCTGTATTACCAGCTGTTGCCGTCTGGCACCGGCCGGGCACGCAGGGCCGAACCGCGCCCTGCGCCGCAAACCCCGGCCAATAAACCGTTCTACGACGTGCAGGCGATTATCGGCAAGGCAGCGCCGGGCCAGGTGGGGATCACCTTGTACTGCAATCAACGGGAGTTTTCCGAGCTGGAATTTGGCGACCAACTGTTTGCGGTGGTCGCCCAGCAAATCGTCGGGCAACGCCGGGAGGCCGAGCGCTACCGCTGCTACATCACCGATCTGGACCTGTCCGGCCTGCTCGGTGATGTTCAAAGCCCGAGCAATCTGTACCTGCGCTACAAGGCTGATCTGGAACTGGCGCTCAATGAGGCGCTGAACCAGGTTTAGAGAGGAAAGGCGCCACCGTCTTTCGGCTGGCCTTCGACGCCGAGCAATTCAAGCTTCAGAGTCTTGCCACCCGGTGCTGGCCAGTCGATGTGCTGGCCGACTTGCAGGCCCAGCAATGCACTGCCCACTGGAGCCAGGATCGAGATTTTGCCTTCGTCGGCGTTCGCGTCCTTGGGGTAGACCAGGGTCAGGTGATAGTCCTTGCCACTGCCTTGTTCGCGGCAATGCACACTGGAGTTCATGGTCACGACCGTTGCAGGCACTTCATCGTGGCCAACCACTTCTTCGGCGCGGTCGAGTTCGTGTTGCAGGGCTTCAACGCCCGGCGATGCCTCGCCGACACGGTCGATCAGTTGCTCAAGACGCTGCACGTCAAGACGGGTGAGGATGATGGAAGGTGCGGTCATGATTCAGGCAGACTCCTTTTTTCTGCACAAAAAAGCAAAACCCCGCCAGGAAAAGGCGGGGTTCTCACGGACCTCGATGAGTTGAGGTGTATCCGGACACTACCACAGCACAATAAATAAACAAGACGGCCTCAGGCGCAGGCCTTGCGCTGCTCGGCCTGGGCGACGATCACGCGGCGCCGCGCATCATCGGCGGAGCGCCATTCGCGGATGTCTTCCACATGGCGGAAGCAGCCGAGGCAGACTTTGTGCTCATCCAGCCGACATAAGCTGATACAAGGTGACGGCACCGCCGGGCTGACATTGCTGAACAGCGGCTTGGGCGGGCGTACGGGTGCGGGCTGCGTCACGATCAGATCTCGTCGAAGTCCAGCTCGGCGCCGGTATATTCATGGACCAGGCGCGTGAGCATCTCGCCCAACAACTCTTCGCTCTTGTCGCACTGCCATTTGCCGCTTTCTTCGTCGTAGTCGAAGTGAACGCCACCGGAACGCGCAGCCAGCCACAGCTGACGCAGCGGTTCCTGGCGACTGAAGATCAGTTGCTGGCCGCTCTCGAACTTGACGGTCAGCACACCGGCCGAGTTCTCCAGGTCCACATCCAGACCGCTGTCGTCGAAAATATCCTCCAGCGCTTGCTGGGTCGAATCCACCAGGTCGTGAAAACGGGCTTCGGTCAAACTCATTGTGGGAACCTCGAAAAGTGTCTGGTCTCGCTCAAGCGCCGCACAATACGGACGCGCCATCATGATTGCAAAGGATACCGATTTCATTACCCGCAGCCGCGTGAATTATCCCTGATTAGCGTAAGCGCAATCGCGACAAACTCGGCAAAGCCCCGCCGGACGGGTATTTCGGCACATAGGCAATCCGGCGGGTGGTCGGTATACTCGGGCGCAATTAATGCATATTCAAGGATTTCGCCATGAAGCGCCTGATCTCTTCCCTTGCTGCGCTCGTCGCGGTCGCTTGCCTCGTTAGTGCCTGTGGTCAAAAAGGCCCGCTGTATCTGCCCGATGACAGCAAAGACCCGAATGAACAGGCGCAATCGTCGCAAACCAAAGCGCACAAGCACGACACCTACTAAGGGAACATCATGGACGCTTTTAACTACCGGGACGGCGAGCTGTTCGCGGAAGGTGTCGCGCTGTCCGCCATTGCCGAGCGCTTTGGTACCCCGACGTACGTGTACTCCCGTGCCCACATCGAAGCGCAATACCGCTCCTTTGCCGACGCGCTGGAAGGCACGCCAAGCCTGGTGTGCTACGCGGTAAAAGCCAACTCCAACCTGGGCGTACTGAATGTCCTGGCGCGCCTGGGCGCCGGTTTCGACATCGTGTCCCGTGGTGAGCTTGAGCGTGTGCTGGCGGCGGGTGGCAAGGCTGACAAGATCGTGTTCTCCGGCGTCGGCAAGAGCCGCGAAGACATGCGCCGCGCCCTGGAAGTAGGCGTGCACTGCTTCAACGTTGAATCCACCGACGAGCTGGAGCGCCTGCAAGTGGTGGCCGCCGAGATGGGCGTACGCGCGCCGATCTCCCTGCGGGTCAACCCGGACGTAGATGCCGGCACTCATCCGTACATTTCCACCGGTCTCAAAGAGAACAAGTTCGGCATCGCCATTGCCGACGCCGAGGACGTGTACATCCGCGCCGCCCAACTGCCGAACCTGGAAGTATTGGGCGTCGACTGCCATATCGGCTCGCAACTGACCAGCCTGCCACCGTTCCTCGACGCCCTCGACCGCCTGCTGGCGTTGATCGACCGTCTCGGCGAATGCGGCATCTACCTGCACCACATCGACCTCGGTGGCGGCGTGGGCGTGCGTTATCGCGATGAAGAGCCGCCGCTGGTTTGCGACTACATCAAGGCCGTGCGCGAGCGCACCGAAGGCCGCGACCTGACGCTGATGTTCGAGCCGGGCCGCTACGTTGTCGCCAATGCCGGCGTGCTGCTGACCCAGGTCGAGTACCTCAAGCACACCGAACACAAGGATTTCGCCATCGTTGACGCGGCGATGAACGACCTGATCCGCCCGGCGCTGTACCAGGCCTGGATGGATGTGACGGCCGTCAAGCCACGCGCGGGCGAAGGCCGCACCTACGACGTGGTCGGTCCGATCTGCGAGACCGGCGACTTCCTGGCCAAGGAGCGTCAGCTGGCCCTCGAAGAAGGCGACCTGCTGGCGGTGCATTCGGCCGGTGCCTACGGGTTTGTCATGAGCTCCAACTACAACACCCGCGGACGTACCGCCGAGGTGCTGGTGGACGGTGATCAAGCGTTTGAAGTGCGTCGCCGCGAGACGGTAGCCGAGTTGTTTGCTGGCGAAAGCCTGCTGCCGGAGTAAGGCCATGTTGCTGCGTTTTACCAAGATGCACGGGCTGGGCAATGACTTCATGGTTCTCGACCTGGTCAGCCAGCACGCGCACATCCTGCCCAAGCACGCCAAGTTGTGGGGCGACCGGCACACCGGTGTCGGCTTCGACCAATTGTTGCTGGTGGAAGCACCGAGCAACCCGGAAGTGGATTTCCGTTACCGGATCTTCAACTCCGACGGCTCAGAAGTGGAACAGTGCGGCAACGGTGCCCGCTGTTTCGCCCGTTTTGTGCTGGACAAGCGCCTGACCGCCAAGCGGCAGATTCGCGTCGAGACCAAAAGCGGCATTATCGAGCTGGATATTCGCAGCGACGGCCAGATCGGCGTCAATATGGGCGCCCCACGGCTGGTGCCGGCGGACATTCCGTTCCAGGCCACCGAGCAAGCGCTGAGCTACGCCGTGGACGTGGACGGCAAGACCGTCAACCTGGCCGCCGTGTCCATGGGCAACCCCCATGCCGTGCTGCGGGTCGATGACATCAACAGCGCACCGGTTCACGAACTGGGGCCGAAGATCGAAAACCACCCGCGCTTTCCGGCGCGGGTTAACGTGGGTTTCCTGCAGGTCATCGACCGTTCCCGTGCGCTCTTGCGCGTCTGGGAACGCGGTGCCGGCGAAACCCAGGCTTGCGGTACCGGCGCCTGCGCCGCTGCCGTTGCCGCGATCAGCCAAGGGTGGATGGATTCGCCGCTGCTGATCGACCTGCCCGGCGGACGTCTGTCCATCGAATGGGCAGGCCCCGGCCAACCGGTGAAAATGACCGGCCCGGCCACCCGCGTCTACGAAGGACAGGTCCGTCTATGAGTGAGCAAATCTAATGACTGATAAGCCTCAAGTACCCGCGCAAGCATCCCCAAGCGAAAGTCTGGAGGCCGCAGCCGTTGCGGCGTATCTGGAGGCTAATCCGGACTTCTTCGTCGAACACGAAGAGCTGCTGCCAGCCCTGCGTATTCCCCACCAGCGCGGCGATACCGTGTCGCTGGTGGAGCGGCAGATGAAGATCCTGCGCGAGCGCAATATCGAGATGCGTCATCGGCTCTCGCAGCTGATGGACGTAGCCCGCGACAACGACCGCCTTTTCGACAAGACCCGCCGGCTGGTCCTGACCCTGATGGACGCCGCCAGCCTGGAAGAAGCGGTGATTGCCGTCGAAGACAGCCTGCGCCAGGACTTCCAGGTGCCTTTTGTCAGCCTGATCCTGTTCAGCGACAACCCGATGCCGGTAGGGCGTTGGGTCAGCGGCAGCGATGCCCAGACTGCCATTGGCGGCTTGCTGTCCGAAGGCAAGACCATCAGCGGCAGCCTGCGTGAGCATGAGCTGGACTTCCTGTTTGGTGCCGAGCAGCGCCAGCAGATCGGCTCCACGGCGGTGGTTGCCCTGAGTCATCAAGGGCTGCATGGAGTGCTGGCCATTGCCAGCCGCGATCCGCAGCACTACAAAAGCTCGGTGGGCACGCTGTTCCTGAGCTACATCGCCGAAGTGCTGGGCCGCGTCCTGCCGCGCTTCACCACCGCCTTGCGCGCGGTGCGCTAGCCATGGAACGACAACTGGACGCCTACTGCGCTCACCTGCGCAGCGAGCGCCAGGTGTCACCGCATACCCTGGAAGCCTACCGGCGGGACTTGAACAAGGTCCTGGCGTTCTGCGAGAAACAACACATCAGCAGCTGGAAGGCCCTGGATATCCAGGGTCTGCGCAGCCTGATCGCCCGCCTGCACCAGCAAGGCCAATCCTCCCGCAGCCTGGCGCGCCTGCTGTCGGCGGTGCGCGGCCTCTATCACTACCTGAACCGCGAAGGCCTGTGCGACCACGACCCGGCCAACGGCCTGGCGCCGCCCAAGGGTGAACGTCGCCTACCCAAGACCCTCGACACCGACCGTGCCCTTCAGTTGCTCGATGGCGCGGTGGAAGATGACTTCCTGGCCCATCGCGACCAGGCGATCCTCGAACTGTTCTACTCCTCAGGCCTGCGCCTGTCGGAGCTGACCGGGCTTAACCTCGATCAACTGGACCTGGCAGATGGCCTGGTGCAAGTGCTCGGCAAAGGCAGCAAGACCCGCGTGTTGCCGGTGGGCAAAAAGGCCCGCGAAGCCTTGCTGCTGTGGCTGCCTCTGCGTGCGCTGGCCAACCCGGCGGATGACGCGGTGTTTATCAGCCAGCAAGGCCGCCGCCTCGGGCCCCGGGCCATTCAGGTACGGGTCAAGGCCGCCGGCGAGCGCGAGCTGGGGCAAAACCTGCACCCGCACATGCTCCGGCACTCCTTTGCCAGCCACTTGCTGGAGTCGTCACAGGACCTGCGCGCGGTGCAGGAACTGCTTGGGCACTCCGACATCAAGACCACCCAGATCTACACCCACCTGGACTTCCAGCACCTGGCAACGGTGTACGACAGCGCCCATCCACGGGCCAAACGCATTAAGGGCAGTGACTCATGAGCATCAAGCTGATCACCTTCGACCTGGACGATACGCTCTGGGATAACGTGCCGGTCATCGTCAGCGCCGAGGCGTCAATGCGCGAGTGGTTGGCGACCCATGCCACCAAGGTGGGCGACTTGCCCCTGGAGAAGTTTGCCAGCCTGCGCCAACAGGTGCTGGAGCGACATCCAGAGTTGAAATACCGCATCAGCGTGCTGCGTCACAAGGTGCTGCAATATGCTTTCGAGGAGGCTGGATATCCGCTGCCGGAAGCGGCGCAGATGGCGGATGTGTGCTTTGAAGCGTTCATCCACGCCCGGCACCAGCTCACGGTATTCCCCGAGGCCGAGCCGATGCTCCACGCGCTACGCCAGCACTACCTGCTGGGGGTGATTACCAACGGCAATGCCGACGTGCAGCGTGTGGGGCTGGCGGATTACTTTCACTTTGCCCTGAGGGCTGAAGACATTGGTATCGCCAAACCGGATGCGCGGTTGTTTCAGGAAGCCTTGCAGCGCGGTGGCGTAGAGCCGGGCGCGGCGGTGCATGTGGGTGATCATCCGGGGGATGACATTGCCGGTGCGCAGCAGGCGGGGCTGCGGGCGGTGTGGTTCAACCCGGCGGGCAAGGCCTGGGAAGCAGAAAAACGCCCGGATGCCGAGATTCGCAGCCTGACCGAGTTGCCAGCACTCCTCGCCCGCTGGAACGCGTAACCTGATGATGAAGGGCTTTTGTGGCGAGGGAGCTTGCTCCCGCTGGGCTGCGAAGCGGCCCCTGAACCAGCCACGACGGCCTTTCTGAAAGAACGCGTCGACCCAACCAGGGGCCGCTTCGCGCCCCAACGGGAGCAAGCTCCCTCGCCACACACGCTCTTCATCCTTAGATGGGTGTTGGCCCTAACCATTTTGTAGCGCCCATGAAAAAGCCCGCAGCGACGGCGGGCTTTTTCAGCAAGCGAACAGCTGACCTTAGATAGGCCGGCTGCCGTACTTGTTATCAGGCTTCTTCGGCGGATCTGCCACCACGTTAGCCTCGACTTCCTGCACTTTGCCGCCTTTAGCGAGGAATTCTTCCATCGCACGGGCCAGCGCATCGCGCTCTTTGTTCTTGGCTTCTACGCTCGGCAGTTCGTCGACCGACACCGCAGCCTTGGCCTTGCCCTTGGCTGCCGGGGCCGGTGCATCGTCGCCACCGTCGTCGTCAGCCACGTCTTCGGCAGCCGCCTCAAGACCTTCTTCGGTTTCGTCGTCGCCTACTTCGAGGTCGTCGTTTTCCAGATCATCGTCGCTCATGTTCTACCTCATGACTTGCGAAAAGCAGATTAGTTATAGCCCAGCTTCGCCACCTGTCGACGGCCGCCGGGAAAAAATCAACATCCACCGGATAACCAGTGGCTTATGCCCCATCACCGTGCAAGGTGGCGAGGACTTTACGAGCACCGCCATGATCACGGTGCTCGCCCAGATAAACACCTTGCCAGGTCCCCATCGCCAAGCGGCCGGCCCTTACCGGCAAACTCAGCTGGCAGCCCAGGAGACTGGCCTTGAAGTGCGCCGGCAGATCATCCGGACCTTCGTCGTTGTGTTCATATCCCGCCATGCCTTGCGGCACCAGCGCATTGAAAAAACGCTCGAAGTCACGGCGAACCGCCGGGTCGGCATTCTCGTTGACCGTCAACGAGGCCGAGGTGTGCTGCAGCCACAAATGCAACAGTCCCACCCGACAGGCCTTCAATTCAGGCAGGCCGGCGAGCAACTCGTCCGTCACCAGATGAAAGCCCCGGGGCTTGGCCCGCAGGGTTATCAGGGTCTGTTGCCACATACAGTTCTCCGCACATCGGCGCGCATTCTAGCGCGCTCAGGAAAAAAACAAAGTGCCGAATACGCCTACATGCCTGTAAGACATTCGCACACTGAAAAGTGCGGTGTGGATCCCATCACAAAGTCGCCAAAAAACCCATACACCTTTAGCCACAGACAAACCCCGGGCAAAAAAATGCCCGGCAAGCCGGGCATCTTTTTTTCGCGTACTTACAAGTTGTAGCCGCGCTCGTTGTGTTGTGCCAGGTCGAGGCCAACCGCCTCTTCTTCTTCGGTCACCCGCAGGCCCATCACCATGTCCAGCACCTTGAGGATGATGAAGGTCACGATAGCGGTGTAAATGACGGTGAAGCCGACACCCTTGGCCTGAATCCAGACCTGCGCCGCCACGTCAGTCACAGTGCCGAAGCCGCCCAGCGCAGGGGCTGCGAACACACCCGTGAGGATCGCACCCACGATACCGCCGATACCATGAACGCCGAACGCGTCCAGGGAGTCGTCGTAGCCCAGCTTGCGCTTGAGGCTGGTGGCGCAGAAGAAGCAGATCACACCGGCAACCAGGCCGATCACCAGGGCGCCCATCGGGCCCACGGTGCCAGCGGCTGGAGTGATGGCCACCAGGCCAGCGACCACACCCGAGGCGATGCCCAGAGCGCTTGGCTTACCGTGAGTGACCCACTCGGCGAACATCCAGCCCAGCGCAGCAGCCGCGGTAGCGATCTGGGTCACCAGCATCGCCATACCGGCAGTGCCGTTGGCCGCAGCAGCGGAGCCAGCGTTGAAGCCGAACCAGCCAACCCACAGCATGGCCGCGCCCACCAGGGTGTAACCGAGGTTGTGAGGTGCCATTGGGGTAGTCGGGAAGCCTTTACGCTTGCCGAGCACGATGCACGCCACCAGGCCAGCCACACCGGCGTTGATATGCACCACGGTGCCGCCTGCGAAGTCCAGCACGCCCCAGTCGCCCAGCAACGAACCCGGACCGCCCCACACCATGTGGGCAATCGGTGCGTAGACCAGGGTGAACCAGACGCCCATGAAGATCAGCATCGCGGAGAACTTCATACGCTCCGCGAACGCACCGACGATCAGCGCCGGGGTGATGATCGCGAACGTCATCTGGAAGGTCACAAACACGGCTTCAGGGAACAACGCCGCCGGGCCGGTGATGCTGGCCGGGGTCACACCCGAGAGGAACAGTTTGGACAAGCCACCCACAAACGAGTTGAAGTTGACGACGCCTGCTTCCATCCCGGTGGTGTCGAACGCCATGCTGTAGCCGTAGACGAACCACAGGATGGTGATCAAGCCAGTGATGGCGAAACACTGCATCATCACGGAAAGAATGTTTTTGGAGCGAACCATGCCGCCGTAGAACAGCGCCAGGCCTGGAATGGTCATGAACAGCACCAACGCAGTGGATGTGAGCATCCAAGCGGTGTCGCCGGAATTGAGGACTGGAGCAGCCACTTCGTCTGCCGCCATGGCCAGGCTTGGCATTACGATGGACAACAGGGCTCCGAGCCCTGCGAATTTACGCAGAGTCATATTGTTTTCTCCTGGGGCGTTGGGGTTTGGCGGCTTAGATTGCGTCGGTATCGGTTTCGCCGGTACGGATGCGAATAGCCTGTTCCAGATTGACCACGAAGATCTTGCCGTCACCGATCTTGCCGGTGTTGGCAGCCTTGGTTATCGCCTCGATAACCCGGTCAAGATCCTTGTCATCAATGGCGACATCAATCTTCACCTTTGGCAGGAAATCGACCACGTATTCCGCGCCGCGATACAGCTCGGTGTGACCCTTCTGCCGACCGAAGCCTTTGACCTCAGTAACGGTAATGCCCTGCACGCCGATCTCGGACAGTGACTCGCGTACATCGTCCAACTTGAACGGCTTGATGATGGCAGTGACTAGCTTCATGAAAACTCTCTCCCGAATTGGTGGACTTGCCCCAGGAAAACAAACCCGTCTCAAGTCTAAGCGCAGTGCCTGGCTTTGTAACGCTTCGTCGCCTTGGCATTTGCCATTGCGACGCTCGCTAACCACTGGTGACGAAACCTACCCCGCTCCGTCGGCGCACTGCATCGTCACAGCGACTGCATCAGTGCATGGGTCATGATCGTCTAAGCAGAAAGCTTGCCAGCTCCGTAAAAATCACTGAAATCAGTCCTTTGTTCGCTCGCGCCCACCTACCGGGCGCTACGACGGCGAAGATACGCACGAAAACGGTGCGCGACCGCCCGTCCCCATGCGCGAAAAGCGTGCGCCGCCGCTGCTGGAAATGACTATAGACGCTGCGTGATACACTGCCGGCCAACAGATTTTCCGGACGATTTCCCATGCTCGCGCCCAAAGACCTCCTCGACGCCCTGAGCGGCCACGCCTCCCGCCTGTTCAGCAGCGACACGCCGCTGCCGCGCAATGAAATTGAAAGCCAGTTCAAAGCGCTGCTGCAAAGCGGTTTCAGCAAGCTGGACCTGGTAAGCCGGGAAGAGTTTGATAGCCAGATGGTGGTGTTGGCGCGCACTCGGGCGCGGTTGGAAAGCCTTGAGGCCAAGGTGGCGGAACTGGAAGCGCGATTGACGCCGGCCGCCGAATAAACCAGCCCAACCGGGGCAGGTTTCGCCTGTCCCCGTTAAACCGTTGTAACCTTCAGCTCACCCGCTGATACCCGCCGACAACCCCCTTCTTCGACAATACCCACTGCCACAACTGGATATCCCGCGCGCGAAACGCCCCGGCGCACGACAGCAGGTAATAGCGCCACATCCGGTAGAAACGCCGTCCGAAGGTTTCGGCAAAATCCGGCCACGCCCGTTCGAAGTTTTCGCACCAGGCCATCAGCGTCTTGTCGTAGTCGGCGCCAAAGTTGTGCAGATCCTCGGCAACAAACAACCCGTCCATGGCGTCGCCAATCTGCCCGATCGAGGGCAAATCCCCGTTGGGAAAGATGTATTTGTCGATCCACGGATCCGGCGTGCTGTTGCGCTGGTTCTTGCCGATGGTGTGCAACAGGAATAGCCCGTCGTCCTTCAGGCAGCGGTTGGCCACCTCCATATACGCCCGATGGTTCTTGCGGCCCACATGCTCAAACATGCCGACGCTGGCGATATGGTCGAATTGCTCGTCGATATCCCGATAGTCCTGCAGACGAAACTCGATCGGCAGATGTGCATACTTGGCGCGACCCCACTCCGCCTGCTCTTTGGAGATGGTCACACCCACGCACTCCACGCCATAGTGCTCGGCCGCATGGCTCATGAAACTGCCCCAGCCACAGCCGATATCCAGTACGCGCATGCCCGGCTTGAGACCGAGCTTTTTACAGATCAGGTCCAGCTTGGCGAACTGCGCTTGTTCCAGGGTGGTGGCATCTTTCCAGTAGCCACAGGTGTACGTCATGCGAGAGTCGAGCATGCGCGCGTAGAAGTCATTGCCGAGGTCGTAGTGCGCCTCGCCGACCTGCCAGGCGCGTTTCTTGTTTTGCAGGTTCAACCATCGGGAACTGAACGCGTGAAACAACAAGGTGGCCGGGTTGGCCTGGTCGATCACCCCGGAACGCATAAGCCGGTAGAAAAACTCATCCAGCGCCTCGGCGTCCCAACCGCCTTCCATGTAATCCTCGCCAAGACCAAGGTTGCCTTTGGCCAGGGCCAGGTCGAACGTGCCACCGTGGTACAGCTGCATATCCGCAGCCGACGGCCCGTTGACCTCGATCTGCGCCTGCACCAGCAACTCCTTAACGAAGCGCGCTCCCTGAGACATCTCATCAGAACCGGAAAAAGAATGACGCGTTTTGTTAAGCACAATTGCTCTCCAGAAATAGCGTTGCCTTTGATTCATACACTGCGAGAAATCTGGCCATGGAAGCGTCTGGCAAGGCCCTTACGGCATCACCGGGTACGCTGGCTGGGAACAGATGTAACAAATCTTATCCAGCCATTTTTTAAAGATATAATGAATTAATCTTATGAAAACCATGCGAAATTGGAATGCAAGATGGACATCAGGGCGCTTCGTTATTTCGTAGAAGTCGTGGACCAGCAGAGCTTCACCAAGGCCGCAGTGAAGCTGCACCTGACCCAGCCAACGGTCAGCAAAATGGTGCAGCAACTGGAGGCGAGCCTTGGGCTGAAGCTGCTGGACCGTATGGGAAAACGCTTCACCCTGACGGACGCCGGGGAAATTGTGCTCAAGCGCGCCAGGGAAATGATCGCGCTGCACGATGAGATGAACGTGGAGTTGCAAGACCTCCAGCAGGTCGAGCGCGGCGCCCTGCGCATGGGGCTTTCGCCCTCCACCCACCTCGCATTGGCGCCGATCTTTGCGGCGTATCACGCCCGTTATCCGAAAATCGAACTGAAACTGTTCGAAAGCGGCGGCAACATCACCATCCAGGACCTGCGCCAAGGCACCCTGGAGTTCGGCACCATCCTGGACTCGCCGCGCGTGGCGGACATCTGGTCCGAATTTGAATCCATGCCCTTGTTCGAATCGCCACTGTGCCTGCTCGCGCCCCATGACTCGCCCTGGCAGGGGCGCAGCTCAGTTGAACTGAGCGAGCTGCAAGCCTGCGAATTCATCTTTTACGATGACACCTTCACCCTTAACCAATTTGTACTCGATGCCTGCGCCCTGGCCGGTTTTGAGCCGCGTATCAGTGGCCGCAGCAGCCAATGGGACTTTATCGCCTCCCTGGTGCGCCTGGGCGTGGGCATCACCCTGCTGCCCCGGGCGTTCTGCGACACCCTCGACGCCAGCCAATTCAGCATCGCGGAAATACAATCGCCGGCCCTGAACTGGCGGCTGATGCTGGCGTGGCGTAGGCAGTGCAAGCTGTCGTTTGCGGCGCAGGCGTGGTTGACGTTGGCGAAGGAGTTCTTGTGCGTGCCGCCGCCCAGCCAGTAGCCCGATACGTTCTGTAAAACCTCGCCGCTGCGTTGCGCCAGCGCTGAACTACCCTTGAAAAACCGCAGGAAGCGGCCACTCATTTCAAGGAACGAGCATGTCCCTCGCCATCGTCCACAGCCGCGCCCAGATTGGCGTTGAAGCCCCCGCAGTCACCGTCGAGGTACACATGGCCAACGGCTTGCCTTCGCTGACGCTGGTAGGCCTGCCGGAGACCGCCGTCAAGGAAAGCAAAGACCGCGTGCGCAGCGCCATTCTCAACTCTGCGCTGCAATACCCGTCCCGCCGCATTACCCTCAACCTCGCGCCCGCCGACCTGCCCAAGGACGGCGGGCGTTTTGATTTGGCGATTGCCTTGGGGATTCTTGCCGCCAGTGTGCAGGTGCCGACGCTGACCCTCGACAACGTGGAATGCCTGGGCGAGCTGGCGCTGTCCGGCGAGGTGCGGGCGGTGAAAGGTGTGTTGCCGGCAGCCCTGGCGGCGCGCAAGGCCGGGCGCACCTTGATCGTGCCTCGGGCCAATGCGGAAGAGGCGTGCCTCGCCTCGGGATTGAAGGTGATTGCGGTGGATCATCTGCTGCAAGTGGTGGCGCACCTGAACGGTCACGTGCCGATCGAGCCCTTCGTTTCCAGTGGCCTGATGTACCTGAACAAACCCTACCCGGACTTGAGTGAAGTCCAAGGCCAGCTCGCAGCCAAACGCGCGCTGCTGATCGCTGCGGCGGGTGCCCACAACCTGTTGCTCAGCGGGCCACCGGGAACGGGCAAAACCTTGCTGGCCAGCCGTCTGCCGTGGTTGTTGCCGCCCTTGAGTGAGCAGGAAGCGCTGGAGGTGGCGGCGATTCAGTCGGTGGTCAGCCTGGCGCCGCTGAGCCATTGGCCACACCGGCCGTTTCGCCAGCCGCATCATTCGGCATCCGGTCCGGCGCTGGTGGGCGGTGGCTCGAAACCGCAGCCAGGGGAAATTACTCTGGCCCATCATGGTGTGTTGTTTCTCGACGAGCTGCCGGAGTTTGATCGCAAGGTACTAGAGGTGCTGCGTGAGCCGCTGGAATCCGGGCATATCGTGATTTCCCGCGCCCGCGACCGGGTGAGTTTCCCGGCGCGCTTTCAGTTGGTGGCGGCCATGAATCCATGCCCTTGCGGCTATGTGGGCGAGCCGAGCGGGCGCTGTCGATGTACGCCGGAGCAGATCCAGCGCTATCGCAACAAGCTCTCGGGTCCGCTGCTGGACCGGATCGACCTGCACGTGACCGTCGCCCGGGAAAGCACCGCGCTGAACCCCGGCAAACAGTCAGGTGACGATACCGCCAGCGCTTCCATGCTCGTCGCCGAGGCCCGGGAACGCCAACAACGGCGCCAGGGCTGCGCCAATGCTTTTCTCGACCTGCCGGGGCTACGCCAGCACTGCAAACTGGCGAAGGCCGATGAAGGCTGGCTGGAGAGCGCGTGCGAACGACTGACACTGTCATTGCGGGCAGCCCATCGCTTGCTCAAGGTCGCGCGCACCCTGGCCGACTTGGAACAGGTGGAGGCCATCGCTCGCCATCATCTGGCGGAAGCCTTGCAGTACCGGCCGGCTAGCGCTTCTTAGGCAACGCCAGGAGCAGCCCCGCCACTTCCATCACCTCATCCATTACCGCTTCAGCGGATTCAACGGAGGGTTTGAGCATCAAGTCATCGGCATAGCCCATGGCGACGGCGAACAACTGCCGCGCCGCGCGTTTGGGCGACTCACAGCGGAACACCTTGGCCGCCACACCTTGCTCAATGATCTCGGCGAGCATGGCCTGCCATTGGGCGTTGATCACCAGGTAAGCCTGGGCCAGTGGCTCGTCATGCATGGCTTCATCCCAGGCATCCAGCCACAGCGCCCAGCCGGCGTCTGCCGTGGAGGGCAAGCAGTCACGCAGGAAACCTTCGAGCGCTTGCAGCGGCGGCAGACCTTCCAACGGCACCCGCACCTCGTCCAGTTGCTCGTTGGCAAACCGCACAAAGGCTTCGCGGCGCAGGTCTTTCCAGTCGCTGAAGTAGTGATAGACATGGCTGCGGGACAGCCCGGCATGCTCCGCCAGATCGCGGGTGGAGACATCGGCGAAGCCTTTGCTGCGAAACAGCTCCAAGGCGGCGGCGATAATCTGGTCTTTACGGTCGATACGCGACATGAGGCTTTTCCTTCAGGCACCGGCAGATCGACGGCGCTTGCTTTTTGAGCGGTCGCTCAAGGATACTTGAGCAGTCGCTCAATACTAGCGTTTATCTCACCCTTGGTGCACCCCATGTCATCCGTAACACCGCAAATCCTGATCGAAGAAAGCAAAAAGATCGGGCAACAATCCGCCAGCCAAACCCTCAAGGCGATCGCCAGGGCCTATCCCGGGAAACTGTTCTGCACCTTGTCGCTGGTGGCCCTGGAAAACGCGTTGCTGCTGGCCTACCCGCTGTTTGCCGGGTTCGCGGTGGACTCAATTATCCGCGGCGACGCCGGCAGCGCGCTGTTCTACGCCGCCGTGGTGCTGGCGTTCTGGGTGGTCGGGGCGGCGCGACGGGCGCTGGACACGCGCACCTTCACCCGCATCTACGCCGATCTCGCGGTGCCGGTGATTCTCAACCAGCGCCTGCAAAACCACAGCACCTCACGGGCGGCGGCGCGGGTGGTGCTGGCGCGAGACTTTGTGGATTTCTTCGAAAAACACGTGCCAATCATCGCCACGGCGTTGGTGTCGATCGTCGGTGCGGCCGTGATGTTGCTGGTGATCGAACCGTGGATCGGCCTGGCGTGCCTGACCGCGCTGGTGCTCTGCACGACCTTGTTGCCACGTTTTGCCCGGCGCAATCAGGAGCTGCATGTGCGTTTGAATGACCGCCTGGAAAAGGAAATCGGCCTGGTGGAAAAGGTCGGCGCGCAGACCTTGCAGCGGCACTACCAGGTGCTGTCACGCCTGCGCATCTGGCTGTCGGACCGCGAGGCCGCAGCGTTCCTGTTTATCGGTACGCTGGCGGCACTGCTGTTTGTGGTTGCGATCAGCCAGTTGGCGCTGTCGCCGGCGGTCAAGGCCGGCCACGTGTATGCGGTGATGACCTACCTATGGACCTTTGTCAGCAGCCTGGATGAAGCGCCAGGGATGGTCGACCAACTGGCGCGACTCAAGGACATTGGCAAGCGTGTGGACCCGGGGCTGGCCGACCGATCCGAAGTTTGAGGCGTCGAATCGTCCGTCATCGCGGGCAAGCCCGGCTCCCACATTGAACCGGTTTCTTCAATTGAACACGGTCAACCGTGGGAGCGGGCTTGCCCGCGATGCGGCCCGAACAGTCAATCAACGAAAACGGTCCACCTCATGCCGCAAGCCCGCCGCCAGGGTCTCCAGTTCCTTGGCGGTAATCGCCAGGTTCGACACCACTTCACGCTGCTCGCTGTTGGCCAGGGCGATGCTCTGCAAGTTGCTGCTAAGCAAGGTCGCGGTGCTGCTCTGCTCTTGGGTAGCGGTGGTAATCGCCGCAAACTGCTGGCCCGCCGAGCGGCTTTGCTCGTCGATCCGCGCCAAGGCTGATGCCACGTCAGCATTGCGTGCCAGGCCTTCTTGCATCAGCACGTTGCCTTGTTCCATGGTGCTGATGGCGTTGCCGGTTTCCTGCTGGATGCTCTGGATCATTCCGGAAATCTCATCCGTGGCTTGACGGGTGCGCGACGCGAGGTTGCGCACTTCATCGGCCACCACCGCAAACCCGCGCCCTTGCTCACCGGCCCGCGCCGCTTCGATGGCGGCGTTGAGCGCCAGCAGGTTGGTCTGTTCGGCAATCGCGGTGATCACACCGACGATCCCGCCGATTTCCTGGGAGCGCTGGCCCAAGGTATTGATCACCGTGGCCGTGCTGTTCAGCGCGGTGGCGATGTGTTCCAGGGACGACGACGCTTCTTGCATCGAGGTGCGGCCGATCTTGGTTTGCTGGGCGTTGTCCTGGGCCAGGCGCTCGGTGTTGCCCATGTTGTCGGCGATGTTCAGCGAGGTGGCGCTGAACTCTTCTACCGCGCCGGCCATGCTGGTGATTTCGCCGGACTGTTGCTCCATGCCTTCGTACGCACCGCCGGACAAACCCGACAACGCCTGGGCACGGCTGTTAACGTCTTCTGCCGCCTTGCGGATATGCGACACCATGGTCGACAGGGCTTCGCCCATCTGGTTGAAACTGCGGGCTAGCTGGCCGATTTCATCATGGCTGGAAACGTTCAAGCGCACGCTCAAATCACCGGCGCCCAGGGCTTCAGCCTGACGCACCAGGTCGCCCAACGGCTGCAATTTGCTGCGCAGCAGCCAGACCGCCGCGCCCACCGCCAGCAGCATCGCGAGCAAACTGCCGATCGCCAGGCGAATCCCCACCGACCAGGTCACCGCGCGAATTTCGGCTTTCGGCATGCTCGCCACCACCGACCACGGGCCGCCTTCAAACGGCACCGCGACGCTGTAGAAGTCTTCGTTCTTGTCGCTCCAGAAACGGCCTTTTCCAGGTTTGGCGGCCAGGTCGAGCATGACCGGAATCGACTGATCCAATGCCTGCACCCCAGCTGGCGGGACCAGCCAGTGCTTCTGTTCGTCCAGCAGCGCCAGGGAACCGGTCTGGCCGATGCGGAAGCGCTTGAGGTTGTCGAACTGGGCGTTCTGCGCATCGGTGTAGTCGAAGCCGACAAACAGCACCGCAATCACTTTGCTGCTGGCATCACGCACCGGGCTGTACTGGGTCATGTAGGAGCGATCAAACAACACCGCGCGGCCGACATAGCCCTGCCCGCCGAGCAAGCGTTGATAGGCCGGGTGCTGATGATCCAGCGCCGTACCGATGGCGCGGCTGCCGTCCTGCTTGGTCAGGGACGTGCTGACGCGGATAAAGTCCTCCCCGCTGCGTACGAATACGGTCGCCACGCCGCCGGACATCTGCTTGAACTCATCAACTTCAGCGAAATTGTTGTTGAGCACTTCCTCGCCCAGGTAAAGGCCCGGGGTCTGCACGCCCGCCACCGTCACCGGTTGTTCAGGACGCGTGCTCAAGCCGGCGCTGAAGCGCTTTTCAAACAGCCCGCTCAAACGCTGAGTGCTCTCGCGCAAGGTGCTGTGGAAGGTATTGAGTTGGTCGGCCAGCAAGCGAGCCTCGCTGGCCAGATGCTCCTCGCGGGTGTCGAGGTTGGCTGAGTCCAGCGAACGCAAGGCGAACACCGTGCTGCCGCTGATGACGACAGCCAGTATCACGGCGAGGGCAAGCCCCAGTTGAGAGGCGATCCGGGCGCGAGGTTGAGACATGAAGGCTCCTGGCCGAGGCCAGGATCATCCTGATCTCATAGCGCTGCTCGGCAAAATTCTAATAGGGGAAACGTTGTAGAACGGTAGTTCCAACAACCCTACTTCGGCGGGCAGGCTCAATACTTGAGCGAATCACAGGGGTATCACGCAAACGATTGCTCGCAAATGTGCAATCCGCTCAATCCAGCCGCTCTACCTCGGGCAATTCCATCGCCTGGACCTCACCCTGGAGAAAGTCCGCCAGCCGGCGCAAACGCTCACCACCGGGTCGGGTTTTCGGCCACACCAGATAGTAACTTTCCCCACTGGCCACGGCGGTTGGCCATGGCAGGCTCAGGCGGCCTTGGGCAACGTCTTCGGCCACCATCAGCAGGTCGCCCATGGAAACGCCGTAACCCCGCGCGGCAGCGATCATGCCCAGCTCCAATGTGTCGAACACCTGCCCGCCCTTGAGCGATACCTGGGATGACAACCCCATGCGCTCCAGCCAATAGCGCCAGTCACGCCGGTCGGGTGTCGGATGCAGCAACTCGGCGGTAGCCAGCCGTGTGACATCCCAGGGCCCGTCGCTCAACAGGTTGGGGGCGCCCACCGGAATCAACAGCTCAGGAAACAGGTAACTGGCTTCCCAGTCCGGCGGGAAATGGCCATTGCTCAGTAACACGGCGCAATCGAACGGCTCCTGGTTGAAGTCCACTTCATCGATGCTCATCCAGGCGCTGGTCAGTTGCACTTCATTGCCCGGCAGCAAATGCCGGAAGCGACTGAGCCGCGCCAGCAGCCAGCGCATGGTCAGGGTGGAGGGCGCCTTCATGCGCAGGATGTCGTCCTCTGCGTTCAACGTGTGACAGGCGCGTTCCAGGGCCGCGAAGCCTTCGCGCACGCCCGGCAGCAACAGGCGCGCCGCCTCGGTGAGCTGCAAGGTGCGGCCGCTGCGTTGGAACAGGCGGCAGGCGAAGTGCTCTTCCAGGGTACGAATGTGCCGGCTCACCGCGCTTTGGGTGATCGACAACTCTTCCGCCGCCCGGGTGAACGAGTTGTAGCGGGATGCGGCTTCAAACGCGCGCAAGGCGTAAAGAGGAGGAAGACGACGAGACATGGCGAAAGCTCCGACGGCGCAATCTCGAAACCCTACCAGAATCATTCAGGCATGAGTTTTAATCATGCGTGCCATCGGATTTATCCCTTTGTGCAATGCGCTGTGAGCGCCGAGAATCAACCCTTCCACCCTTCCCTGACTTTTTGAGCGTGATGATCATGCAGCATCCGGCACGTACCGAACTCTGGGCCATTCTGCGGCTGTCAGGGCCGCTGATTGCCTCACAGTTGGCCCACATGCTGATGGTGCTGACCGACACCCTGATGATGGCCCGCCTGAGCCCCGAGGCCCTGGCCGGCGGTGGCCTGGGTGCAGCGAGCTATTCGTTCGTGTCGATTTTCTGCATCGGCGTGATCGCCGCCGTGGGCACGTTGGTCGCGATCCGCCAGGGCGCGGGCGACATTGAAGGCGCCACGCGCCTGACCCAGGCCGGGCTGTGGCTGGCCTGGTTGATGGCGCTGGTGGCCGGCTTGTTGCTGTGGAACCTCAAGCCGGTGCTGCTGATGTTCGGCCAGACCGAAACCAACGTCGCGTCGGCCGGCCAGTTCCTGACCATCCTGCCGTTCGCCCTGCCCGGCTACCTGACGTTCATGGCCCTGCGCGGCTTCACCAGCGCCATCGGCAAGGCCACGCCGGTGATGGTTATCAGCCTGGGCGGCACGGTGATCAACTACCTGCTCAACCACGCGTTGATTGAAGGCATGTTCGGCCTGCCGAAACTTGGGCTGGTGGGCATTGGCCTGGTCACGGCCATCGTCGCCAACTGCATGGCCCTGGCGCTGATCTGGTACATCAAATACAACCGCGCCTACGACGCCTATCCGCTGCGCAAGGGCCTGCTGCGGCCCAACCTGCATTACCTGCGGGAACTGTGGCGCCTGGGCCTGCCGATTGGTGGCACCTATGCGGTGGAAGTCGGGCTGTTTGCGTTCGCGGCGCTGTGCATGGGCACCATGGGCAGCACGCAATTGGCCTCGCACCAGATTGCCCTGCAGATTGTGTCGGTGGCGTTCATGGTTCCGGCGGGCATGTCTTACGCGATCACCATGCGCATCGGCCAGCATTACGGGGCCGGGAACCTGCTGGACGCACGGCTGGCCGGAAGGGTTGGCATCGGCTTTGGCGCGCTGGTGATGCTGGGCTTTGCAGCGGTGCTGTGGTTGTTCTCGCACCAGTTGATCAGCTTGTTCCTCGACCAGAATGACCCGGCGTTTCGCGACGTGATCAACCTCGCGGTCAGCCTGCTGGCGGTGGCCGCTTGGTTTGAGCTGTTCGACGGCGTGCAGACCATCGCCATGGGCTGCATTCGCGGGCTCAAGGATGCCAAGACCACGTTCCTGGTCGGGTTGGGTTGCTATTGGCTGATCGGCGCACCGGCCGCCTGGCTGATGGCGTTCAACCTCGGCTGGGGGCCAACCGGCGTGTGGTGGGGCCTGGCCCTGGGCCTGGCGTGCGCGGCAGTCAGCCTGACCTGGGCGTTTGAACGGAAGATGAAACGGATGATTCGCCAGGAGCCTGAAGCCCACCGCGGATTTCAAGCCCCGCAGCCTGAGTAACGGCTGTACTCGGTCAAATGTGGGAGCGGGCTTGCTCGCGAATGCGGTGGGTCAGCTATGAATTGGTTGGCTGAAATACCGCATTCGCGAGCAAGCCCGCTCCCACATTTTTGATCGGGTTCACAATATTAGATCACGCCGCCCACCAACTCCTGGCTGTCACCAAACGTCAGGTAGTCCACCAGTTCCGACAGCGGCAACGGTTTGCTGATCAGGTAACCCTGGGCCTGGTCGCAGCCGAACAACCGCAGCAACGCCAGTTGCTCTGCGGTTTCCACGCCCTCGGCCACCACTTCCAGGTTCAGGTTGTGAGCCAGGTTGATCATCGCGTGGACCAGTTTGCGGTTCTCTTCGCGCTCTTCCATACCGCCGACGAAGCTCTTGTCGATCTTCAGCAAGGCAATCGGCAGGCTGTTGAGGTGCACGAACGACGAGAAGCCGGTGCCAAAGTCATCCAGGGAAAAGCGCACGCCCAGGCGGCCAAGGGCGTCCATGGTCTGCTTGACCAGGTCGCTGCGGCGCATCACCGCGGTTTCCGTCAGTTCAAATTCCAGCCACTGGGCTTCCACGCCACGCTCGGCAATCAACCGGCTGAGGGTGCTGAGCAATTGGCTGTCCTGGAACTGGCGGAACGACAGGTTGACGGCCATGTGCAACGGCGCAATCCCGCGTTCGCGCAGGTCCTGCATGTCGCGCAGGGCCCGGGAAATCACCCAGTAGCCCAGCGGCACGATCAAGCCGCTCTGCTCGGCCAGGGGCACGAACTCGCTCGGCGGCAACAGCCCGCGCTCGCCGTGGCGCCAGCGCACCAACGCTTCGAGGCCGACGATATGCCCGTCGTCGAGGTCCAGGCGCGGCTGGTAATGCAGTTCCAGTTCGTCACGACGCAAGGCCCGGCGCAGTTCGCTTTCCAGGTCGGCGAGGCTGCGGGCGTTGCGGTTGATGCGTTCGTTGAAGATATGAAAGGTGCAGCCCTGGGTGCTCTTGGCTTGCTGCATGGCGATATGGGCGTGCCACATCAGCGGGTCGGCGCCGGCCCGGGCCCGGGCATGTGCCACGCCGAGGCTGCAACCGATCAGCAGGCTTTCGCCATCGACCCAATACGGTTCGGCCATGGCTTCGATGATGCGTTCAGCCATCCATTCGGCGCGCTGGGGCGCACGGCGGGTGTCGATCAGCAGGGCGAATTCATCGCTGCCCAGGCGCGCCAGTTGATCACCGGCCTCCAGCTGGCTCTTGAGCCGCGAGACCACTTGCAGGATCAGCCGGTCGCCGGCCTGGTGGCCGAGGGCGTCGTTGGCGTGGCGGAAGTTGTCCAGGTCGAGGTGACCGAGGGCGACGCCACGGCCTTCGTTTTCCGCCAGGCGGGCGGTCAACAGGGTCTGGAAACCCTGGCGGTTGGCGATGCCGGTCAGCGGGTCCTGCTCGGCCAGGCGTTGCAGGGTGTTTTCCAGCACACCGCGCTCGCGCACATGCCGCAGGCAACGGCGCAATGTATCGACATCCAATGCATTCAGGATCAGCCAGTCGCTGACGCCGAGGGGCGAAACCAGAGGTTCCTCTTCCAACAGCAATACCGTTGGCAAGCTGCAACGACCGGGGCCGGGCTGAAGGCTGGCCGTTGTCAACAACACCGCACTGTGATCGTCGTCGAACAGATTGCTCACAGACTCCCAGTTTGGCGCGCTGATCAGCACAGCTCCGTCGCCCATCGGCGCCAGGCACTCGCGCAATAACGCTGCCCACGCTGGCTCATCGGCCAGTAGCAGCAAACGCAAGGGTTCGACAGGCGTAGACAAGCTAGCTCCCTAGACTCTGCAAAATTTCGTTGGCGGCGGGCATTATGACGTGCGGCCAGATAATGACCAATGATATGGGTTATCAAATACGCACTGCGCGGCTCTAGACCGAACAATAGTCCTAAATACCCTATACATCCTGCGGCAAAGTAACAAAACCGGCAAATTTAGATCGAGTGGTACGTCACACTGTCGTTCAGAGGCAGCAGAATCTTGCCAGCCTGTTAAAATGCCAGCCCTTTTGATCAATGACTCCCTGAATTCTGTATGTCCCGACTCAATCCCCGGCAGCAAGAAGCCGTGAACTACGTCGGCGGCCCTCTATTGGTGCTCGCCGGTGCCGGTTCCGGCAAGACCAGCGTGATCACCCGCAAGATCGCGCACCTGATCCAGAGCTGCGGCATCCGCGCCCAGTACATCGTCGCCATGACCTTTACCAACAAGGCGGCGCGGGAAATGAAAGAGCGCGTCGGCACCCTGCTCAAGGGTGGCGAAGGCCGTGGCCTCACTGTGTGTACCTTCCACAACCTGGGGCTGAACATCATCCGCAAGGAGCATGTGCGGTTGGGCTACAAGCCGGGCTTCTCGATCTTTGACGAGACTGACGTCAAGGCGCTGATGACCGACATCATGCAAAAGGAATACGCGGGCGACGACGGCGTCGACGAGATCAAGAACATGATCGGCTCGTGGAAAAACGACCTGATCCTGCCCGCCGAAGCCCTCGAAAATGCGCGTAACCCCAAGGAACAGACCGCCGCCATCGTCTACACCCACTATCAGCGCACGCTCAAGGCGTTCAACGCGGTGGACTTCGACGACCTTATCCTGCTGCCGGTGAAGCTGTTCCAGGAACACGCCGACATCCTCGAAAAGTGGCAGAACAAGGTCCGCTACCTGCTGGTGGACGAATACCAGGACACCAACGCCAGCCAGTACCTGCTGGTGAAGCTGCTGATCGGCACGCGCAACCAGTTCACCGTGGTGGGCGACGACGACCAGTCGATCTACGCCTGGCGCGGCGCCCGCCCGGAAAACCTGATGCTGCTCAAGGACGACTACCCGTCCCTGAAAGTGGTGATGCTGGAGCAGAACTACCGCTCCACCAGCCGCATCCTGCGTTGCGCCAACGTACTGATCTCCAACAACCCCCACGAGTTTGAAAAACAACTGTGGAGCGAGATGGGCCACGGCGACGAGATCCGCGTGATCCGCTGCCGCAACGAAGACGCCGAAGCCGAACGCGTGGCCGTCGAACTGCTCACCCTGCACCTGCGTACCGACCGGCCCTACAGCGACTTTGCGATCCTGTACCGCGGCAACTACCAGGCCAAGCTGATCGAGTTGAAGCTGCAGCACCACCAGATTCCTTATCGTCTGTCGGGCGGCAACAGCTTTTTCGGACGCCAGGAAGTGAAAGACCTGATGGCCTACTTCCGGCTGATCGTGAACCCGGACGACGACAACGCCTTCCTGCGGGTGATTAACGTCCCACGCCGGGAAATCGGTTCGACCACCCTGGAAAAGCTCGGCAACTACGCCACCGAACGCAAGATCTCGATGTACGCCGCCACCGACGAAATCGGCCTGGGCGAACACCTGGACACCCGCTTCACCGATCGCTTGGCGCGCTTCAAGCGTTTCATGG
Source organism: Pseudomonas sp. ATCC PTA-122608 (assembly GCF_001952855.1). Classification (GTDB taxonomy): domain Bacteria; phylum Pseudomonadota; class Gammaproteobacteria; order Pseudomonadales; family Pseudomonadaceae; genus Aquipseudomonas. The sequence continues at coordinate 212,359 of NZ_LPNO01000001.1, forward strand.
ACAAGGTGCGCGAGCAATGTTCCGGCGAAGACCCGATCAGCGCCCTGCGCAGCATGGTCATGGACATCGACTACGAGAACTGGCTGCGCACCAACAGCTCCAGCGACAAGGCCGCCGATTACCGCATGGGCAACGTGTGGTTCCTGATCGAGGCGTTGAAAAACACCCTCGAGAAGGACGAAGAAGGCGAGATGACCGTCGAGGACGCCATCGGCAAGCTGGTCCTGCGGGACATGCTTGAACGCCAGCAGGAAGAGGAAGACGGCGCCGAAGGCGTGCAGATGATGACCTTGCATGCGTCCAAGGGCCTGGAATTCCCCTACGTGTTCATCATGGGCATGGAAGAGGAAATCCTCCCGCACCGCTCCAGTATCGAAGCCGACACCATCGAAGAAGAAAGGCGCCTGGCCTACGTGGGCATTACCCGCGCGCGTCAGACCCTGGCCTTCACCTTTGCCGCGAAACGCAAGCAGTACGGCGAGATCATCGATTGTGCCCCCAGCCGGTTCCTCGACGAGCTGCCGCCGGATGACCTGGCGTGGGAAGGCAACGACGACACACCAACCGAAGTCAAAGCCGTTCGCGGCAATACCGCACTGGCGGATATACGCGCGATGTTAAAGCGCTAGAATCGACTACTTTTTAATCTACTTTCGGCGCGTGTTGCGCCAACAGAGGAAGCTTTCGTGGAAGCACTGCACAAGAAAATTCGCGAAGAAGGCATCGTGCTTTCCGATCAGGTACTCAAGGTCGACGCCTTTCTGAACCACCAGATCGACCCGGCGCTGATGAAACTGATCGGTGACGAATTCGCTGCGTTGTTCAAGGATTCGGGCATTACCAAGATCGTCACCATCGAAGCCTCGGGCATTGCGCCGGCGATCATGACCGGCCTGAACCTCGGCGTACCGGTGATTTTCGCGCGCAAGCAACAGTCCCTGACCCTGACTGAGAACCTGCTGTCGGCAACGGTGTATTCCTTCACCAAGAAAACCGAAAGCACCGTGGCGATTTCCCCGCGCCACCTGACCAGCAGCGACCGCGTGCTGATCATCGATGACTTCCTGGCCAACGGTAAGGCGTCCCAAGCACTGATTTCGATCATCAAACAGGCCGGCGCGACCGTTGCGGGTTTGGGGATTGTGATCGAGAAGTCGTTCCAGGGTGGCCGTGCGGAGCTGGATGCGCAGGGTTATCGGGTTGAGTCGCTGGCGCGGGTGCAGTCGTTGGCGGGTGGTGTAGTTACCTTCATCGAGTAACCGACACCCACATACTGTAGGAGCGAGCTTGCTCGCGAAGAACGTTAACGATAACGCTGGCATTCTGGATGAACGCGTTGTCTGGACGTTTTTCGCGAGCAAGCTCGCTCCTACAGTGACGTCGCCCGAAGCCCTGCCAGCAACAGGCGCTGATACAAGTCCTCTTTCAACCCCTCCGGCTTATCCAACCGCATCCGCACCAAATGCTCGGGAAACGCCTCCGGCTCCGGTGCATCCAGCGCCGCCTTGCCCAGTTCCAGAATCTCCGTCAGCTTGAATTTGCTCTTGAGCCAGTTCAACGCCCGCAACAAATCCCGCTCTTCATCGGTGAAGTCACAGCCCAACGGATACTCCGGGAACAACCGGGGATGCCGCGCCTGAATCGCCTGCAAACGCTCCGGCGTGTTGTCGGCAAACCGCGGATCCAGCTGGAAATCCTTCGGCAACTTCCCAGCCTTCTGCGCCTGTTCGATCAAGTCTTCCTGGAATCGTGAGTCGGTGATATTCAGCAGCCGCTCAATCACCTTGGCATCAGTCTGCCCACGCAAATCCGCGATCCCGTATTCGGTGATGACGATGTCCCGCAGGTGCCGGGGAATCGTGCAGTGGCCGTATTCCCAGACGATATTGGAGCTGACATCACCCCCCGATTCGCGCCAGCTGCGCAGGATCAGAATCGAGCGCGCGCCTTCCAGCGCATGGCCTTGGGCGACGAAGTTGTATTGCCCGCCGACACCGCTGAGCACCCGGCCGTCTTCCAACTGGTCGGCCACGCCCGCGCCCAACAGGGTCACGGTAAACGCGCTGTTGATAAACCGCGCATCCAGGCGCTGCAAGCGCTTGAGTTCTTCTTGGCCGTACAGCTCGTTGATGTAGCTGATGCGGGTCATGTTGAACTCCAGGCGCTTGCTCTGGGGCAAATCCCGCAGGCGCTCGTAGAAACTTTGCGGGCCGAGGAAGAAGCCGCCGTGCACCGAAATGCCGTCTGTCTGCGCCGCTTCGTCCAGGGTGCCGGCGTTGGCCCGCTCCTGGGTCGCCACGTCCGGGTACACCTTGCGCCGCACAATCCCGGCGTCGGCCAACACCAGCAAGCCGTTGACGAACATTTCGCTGCAACCGTACAGGCCACGGGCGAAGGGCGCGACGCCGCCTTCATGGCTGATCAGCGGCGCCCATTGGTACACATCCAGGTCGGTGAGCAACAGGCGATACGCCTCGTTGTCCGCCTGGCGCGCCAGCAAGGCGGCGGTCAGCGCGTCGCCCATGGAGCCGATGCCGATCTGCAAGGTGCCACCGTCGCGCACCAGGGTGCTGGCGTGCAAACCGATAAAGTGGTCTTGGAAACCCACTGGCATGTTGGGGGTGGAGAACAGCGTGGTGCTGTCCTTCTCGTCGATCAGGAAGTCGAATTCATCCATGCCCAGTTCAGCGTCGCCGGGCATGTAGGGCAAATCGCTGTGAACCTGGCCCACCACCAGAATGGTCTCGCCGGCCTCGCGGCGCTTGGCGATCATCGGCAACAGGTCGAGGGTGATGTCGGGGTTGCAGCTCAGGCTCAGGCGGTCCGGATGTTCGGCGCTGCTGGCCACCAGTTGCGCGACGAGGTTCAGGCCGGCGGCATTGATGTCGCGGGCGGCGTGGCTGTAGTTGCTGCTGACGTAATCCTGCTGGGCCGAGGCGCTGTGCAACAAACTGCCGGGCTGCATGAAAAACTGCTGCACATGAATGTTGGCCGGCAGATTGTCCTTGTGCAGGGCGGCGAGGAAATCCAGCTCGGGATAGTCACCGAAGACCCGTTCGATAAAGGGTTCGAGGAAGCGCTTCTGCAAACCGTCGCCCAAGGTAGGACGACCCAGGGCCAGGGCGGTGTAGAGGGTCAGCGCCCGGTCCGGCAGCTTGGCGATACGCCGGTACAGCGCGTTGACGAACAGGTTGGGTTTGCCCAGGCCCAAGGGCATGCCCATGTGAATATGCGCCGGCAGCCGTGCCAGTACGTCGTCGACCGCTTGCTCAATTGAACACAACTGCACCATCCGACTTCTCCCGAACATTCCATGAATTGGGGTTGGACCGAGCTTGCCGGGTCTTTGCTGCAAAGAACAGCCTCAAAAGGCAAATTTCAGGCACAAAAAAGCCGCTGGTCAGCGGCTTTTTTGGCGAAGATCGGTTTATTTAAGACCCGACATCTTCTCGATCGCACCTTTAAGCTCGTCATCCGAGCAGTCGGCACAGGTGCCTTTTGGCGGCATGGCGTTCAGGCCGGTGATGGCCTTCGCCAGCAGGCCGTCGAGGCCACCCTGGTGATCAGCGCGGTCTTTCCAGGCGGCGGTGTCGCCAATTTTCGGAGCGCCCAACAGGCCGGTACCGTGGCAAGCGTTGCAGTGCTTGGCGATTACGTCATCCGGCGATTTCGCGCCACCGCCACCGCCCGCAGCCACTGCTACTTCCATCCCCTTGCACTCTTGGCCCTGGACGCACACCTGGCCGACAGGCTCCAGGCGTTTGGCAATTTCATCATTGGTCGCAGCTTGAGCGCTGACAGCCCATAGGGCCAGTACGGTTGCTGGTGCAGCCAGCATTTTCATAATTAGGTTCACGCGTTCACCCTCAATGGTGGCTATTCACGCCTGCGGCCACGGTTTCGCAGGCGGCGAAAGTATAACGGTTAGCCCGCCCCGCCGAAACAACCCTATTAACCAAGGGGAGATTCAGCAGGGCGGAATGCTGCTACGGGAGTCTCTGCGACATAGGCAGGACGCCTCTTTTCTTAAAAGTTCGCGGGTGTGGCTGCGCTGATTAGTCGCGCCGGCACTTCGAACGGATTACGAAAACGGTGCGGCTTGGTGCTTTCAAAGTAGTAGCTATCGCCGGCTTCGAGCACAAAAGTTTCAAGGCCGACTACCAGCTCCAGGCGGCCTTCCACCAGAATCCCGGTTTCCTCGCCCTCATGGGTGAGCATCTCTTCGCCGGTATCAGCACCGGGCGGGTAGATCTCGTTGAGGAACGCAATCGCCCGGCTCGGGTGCGCGCGGCCCACCAGTTTCATGGTGACGGCGCCGTCGGAGATATCGATCAGCTCATTGGCTTTATAGACGATCTGGGTCGGTTTTTCCTGGAGGATCTCCTCGGAAAAGAACTCCACCATCGACATGGGAATGCCGCCCAGCACCTTGCGCAAGGAGCTGATGGAGGGGCTGACACTGTTTTTTTCGATCATCGAAATGGTGCTGTTGGTGACGCCCGCGCGCTTGGCTAGCTCACGCTGGGAAAGACCTTTCAGTTTACGGATGGATTGCAGTCGTTCGCCGACGTCCAATGCAGGAGCCTCCTAGGATTCAGGCGTTGTTGTAATTGAGCGTTATCATGGCGACAGCGTTCAGTATTTACAACACTTTGGCCTAAATCCCGGGATCTGCCATTCGTGGGTGCCGCTCAAGCGCCGGAATAGAGCCGTGGCACCCGGCGCAGGTTGCAGAAGATCTGGTAGGGAATGGTGTCGGCGGCGGTGGCAACGTCACTGGCGAGGATGTTTTTGCCCCACAACTCGACGGTGGAGCCGAGCTCGGCTTGAGGCACGTCGGTCAGGTCGATACACAGCATGTCCATCGACACCCGGCCCAGCAACTGGCTGCGCTGACCGGCCACCAGCACTGGCGTGCCGGTGGGCGCGTGGCGCGGGTAGCCGTCGGCATAACCCATGGCAACCACGCCGACGCGCATCGGTTTCGGCGTGATGAACCTGGCGCCGTAACCCACCGGCTCACCGGCCGGCAGTTCACGTACGCAGATGACTTTCGATTCGAGGGTCATCACCGGCTGCAAACGCGCGGCGATGGCCTGGTTTTCGCCAAACGGCGTGGCGCCGTAGAGCATGATGCCCGGGCGTACCCAGTCACTGGAAACGTTCGGCCAGCCCAGCACCGACGGCGAATTGCGCAGGCTGACCTGGGCCGACAGGCCCTGGCGCGCCGCTTCAAATACCGCCACCTGCTCTTCGCTGCTGGTGCTGTCCAGCTCATCGGCACGGGCGAAGTGGCTCATCAGCACAATCTTCGCGACTTTGCCGCTGGCCAGCAGGCGCTGGTAAGCGTCGTGATAATCCTTGGGGTGCAAGCCGACACGGTGCATGCCCGAATCAAGCTTGAGCCAGACGGTCAGCGGCTGGCTGAGCTGCGCCTGTTCAATTGCATCTAACTGCCACAGCGAATGCACCACGCACCAGAAATCATGCTCGATGATCAGCGGCAGTTCGTCGGCTTCGAAAAAACCTTCGAGCAACAGCACCGGCCCGCGAATTCCGGCGGCCCGCAGTTCCAGCGCTTCCTCGATGCAGGCCACCGCAAAGCCGTCCGCCTCGGCTTCCAGCGCCTGGGCAACGCGCACGGCACCGTGGCCGTAGGCATCGGCCTTGATCACGGCGAGGGCCTTGGCCCCACCCGTGACTTCACGGGCCAGTTGGTAGTTGTGGCGCAGGGCTTGGAGGTCGATCAGGGCACGGGCAGGACGCATGGCGGCGGGCTTCTAGGCGGCAGTGAGAAGAAAAAACCGGCACCCACTGACTGCGCGGGCACCGGGAGAGGAGTTTTGCTTAAGGCAGAGCGGCCACAACCGACAGCTCCACCAGGATTTCCGGTTCGCAGAGTTTCGCTTCAACCGTGGCACGGGCCGGCGCGACGCCTTTTGGCAGCCACCTGTCCCATACCGCGTTCATCCCGGCGAAATCAGCGTCGATGTCTTTCAGGTAGATGGTCACCGACAGCAGCTTGGTCTTGTCGGTACCGGCCAGGTCCAGCAAACGCTCGATATTGACGAGGGTTTCGCGGGTCTGCTGCTCAATCCCGGCACTCATGTCGTCGCCGACCTGCCCTGCCAGATACACGGTACCGCTGTGAACAACGATCTGGCTCATGCGCTCATTGGTGAGCTGGCGCTGGATTGACATGTTTTGCGGACTCCTGGTGGTTGCCATAACGGGAAATATCGAGGCCTTCGGCACTGATTTGCGGGGTTTTCTTCGCCATCAAATCGGCCAGCAAACGACCAGAGCCACAGGCCATGGTCCAGCCGAGGGTGCCGTGACCGGTGTTCAGGAACAGGTTTTTGAACGGGGTAGCACCGACAATCGGCGTGCCGTCTGGCGTGGTCGGGCGCAGGCCGGTCCAGAAACTGGCCTGGCTCAAATCACCGCCCTGAGGATAAAGGTCGTTGACGATCATCTCCAGGGTTTCCCGCCGACGCGGGTTCAGCGACAGGTCAAAACCGGCTATCTCAGCCATGCCACCGACGCGGATGCGGTTGTCGAAACGGGTGATCGCGACCTTGTAGGTCTCGTCAAGAATGGTCGAAGTCGGGGCCATCGCCGCGTTGGTGATCGGCACGGTCATCGAGTAACCCTTGAGCGGGTACACCGGCGCCTTGATCCCCAGTGGCTTGAGCAGTTTCGGCGAGTAGCTGCCGAGGGCCAGCACGTAGCGATCGGCGGTTTCCAGCTTGCCGTCGATCCACACGCCGTTGATCCGGTCACCGGCGTAGTCCAGGCGCTGGATATCTTGCTCGAAGCGGAATTCGACTCCCAGCTGCTTGCACATGTCGGCAAGGCGGGTGGTAAACATCTGGCAGTCGCCGGTCTGGTCGTTCGGCAGGCGCAGGGCACCGGCGAGGATATCCGTAACGCTGGCCAGGGCCGGCTCGACGCGGGCAATGCCGGCGCGGTCCAGCAGCTCGTAAGGCACGCCAGACTCTTTCAACACGGCGATGTCCTTGGCGGCACCGTCCAGCTGGGCCTGGGTACGGAACAACTGCGTGGTCCCCAAGGTGCGGCCTTCGTAGGCAATGCCCGTCTCGGCGCGCAGCTCATCGATGCAGTCGCGGCTGTACTCAGACAGACGCACCATGCGCTCCTTGTTCACCGCATAGCGGCTGGCGGTACAGTTGCGCAGCATCTGCGCCATCCACAGGTACTGATCAATATCGGCGGTGGCCTTGATCGCGAGGGGTGCGTGGCGCTCCAGCAGCCATTTGATGGCCTTGAGCGGCACACCTGGTGCAGCCCATGGCGAGGCGTAGCCCGGCGAGATCTGCCCGGCGTTGGCGAAACTGGTCTCCATGGCCACAGCCGGCTGACGGTCGACCACGACCACTTCAAAACCAGCTCGTGCCAAATAGTAGGCACTGGCCACGCCAATGACACCGCTACCCAAGACCAGAACGCGCATTTTTATTCCCTCATCACGGCTTGACCGCTGACGTTTGTTGTTCAGCACAAAGATGTGGGCAGTATAAAAAGCAATCACCAGTGCATTTCACTATATAACTGCCTATATTTGGCGACAATTCTCGGCAAAAACCCTTTTCACGGAGGAGCATCCCCTATGCGGACCAACACTCAGACCAAGCGGGAGCTGGACAAGATCGACCGTAACATCCTGCGCATCCTGCAGGCTGACGGGCGAATTTCGTTTACTGAGCTGGGGGAAAAGGTCGGCCTGTCGACCACACCGTGCACCGAGCGTGTCCGGCGCCTGGAGCGCGAAGGGATCATCATGGGCTACAACGCCCGGCTCAATCCGCAGCATTTGAAGGGCAGCCTGCTGGTGTTTGTCGAGATCAGCCTCGACTACAAGTCCGGCGACACCTTTGAAGAATTCCGACGCGCCGTGCTGAAACTGCCCCACGTGCTGGAGTGCCATCTGGTGTCGGGGGATTTCGACTACCTGGTGAAGGCGCGCATCTCCGAGATGGCGTCCTACCGCAAATTGCTCGGCGATATCCTGCTCAAGCTGCCCCACGTAAGGGAATCCAAGAGCTATATCGTGATGGAAGAGGTGAAGGAGAGCCTGAACCTGCCGATCCCGGATTAAGACAGCACCACAGGCCAATGTGGGAGCGGGCTTGCTCGCGAAGGCGGCATGCCAGCCAACCCTATATCCACTGATCCACCGCATTCGCGAGCAAGCCCGCACACACTAGTTGATCGGGGACATCCGCTAGACCAATACCTGACGCGTCGACGCCATGTACGCGTGAATCTGCTTTTCCACCCGTGGGTGGATCAACTCCACCGGGCGGCGGTCGTTGGGGCATGGCAAGGTCGGCGTGGTGCCGAACAGCCGGCAAATCAGCGGGCGCTCGTCGTAAACGGTGCAGCCATTGGGGCCCAGGTGCACGCAGTTGAGCTCGTCCATCGCCGCTTCCTGCTCGGCAGCGGTCTTGCGCGGCAGGCGCGACATTTCCTCGGTGGACGTGGTTACCGGCCCACAGCAGTCGTGGCAACCCGGGACGCACTCGAACGAGGGAATCTGCCGGCGCAGCGCGTTGACTTTCTGACTGTTGCAACTCATCGACACAGGGACCGAACGGCGAATAGGCGTGGATTCTGCCCTAAAAGCCCCCGGTGAGACAGCTTCGCCCGACCGCTGTATCCTGCGTCAAATTTTCCAAACAGGGATGCTCCCCATGACCGCCAGCGCCCGGCACGCCAATTCCTACTACGCCGCCAGCAGTTTCCCGCAGCCTGATTATCCAGTGCTGACAGGTGAGATCGTGGCCGATGTGTGCGTGGTTGGCGGCGGCTTTTCGGGGCTTAACACCGCCCTGGAACTGGCTGAGCGTGGTTTCAGCGTGGTGTTGCTGGAAGCCCGCAAGATTGCCTGGGGCGCCAGCGGGCGCAATGGCGGGCAGCTGATTCGTGGTGTCGGCCATGGACTCGACCAGTTCACCAACGTCATCGGCGCCGAGGGCGTGCGCCAGATGAAACTGATGGGCCTGGAAGCCGTGGAAATCGTGCGCCAGCGGGTCGATCGTTCGCAGATCGCCTGCGACCTGACCTGGGGTTACTGCGACCTGGCCAACAAACCCCGCGACCTGGAACACCTGGCCGCCGACGCCGAAGAGCTGCAAGGCCTTGGCTATCGCCATGAAGTGCGCCTGCTGCAAGCGAGCGAGATGCGCAGTGTGATCGGCTCCAACCGCTATGTTGGCGGCATGATCGACATGGGCTCCGGCCACCTGCACCCGCTGAACTTGGCCCTCGGCGAGGCAGCAGCGGCACAGCAGTTGGGCGTCCAGTTGTTCGAGCATTCCGAGGCGGTGCGGATTGATTACGGCCCGGAGGTCAACGTTCACACGGCTCAGGGCAACGTGCGCGCCAAGACCCTGGTGCTGGGCTGCAATGCTTATTTGAACGGCCTTAACCCGCACCTGAGCGGCAAGGTGCTGCCCGCCGGCAGCTACATCATCGCCACCGAGCCGTTGAGCGAAGCCCAGGCGGCCGAGCTGCTGCCGCAGAACATGGCGGTGTGTGATCAGCGAGTGACAGTGGACTACTTCCGCTTGTCCGCCGACCGACGCTTGCTGTTCGGCGGTGCCTGCCATTATTCCGGACGCGACCCACAGGACATTGGCGCCTACATGCGCCCCAAGATGCTCCAGGTGTTCCCGCAGTTGGCCAACGTAAAAATCGACTACCAATGGGGCGGCATGATCGGCATCGGCGCCAACCGCCTGCCGCAGATTGGCCGGCTGGCCGACCAACCCAACGTGTATTTCGCCCAGGCCTATGCGGGTCACGGCCTCAATGCCACCCACCTGGCGGGCAAACTGCTGGGCGAAGCCATCAGCGGCCAGCAAAGCGGGCGTTTTGATCTGTTTGCCAAGGTGCCGCACATCACCTTCCCGGGCGGCAAGCATTTGCGCTCGCCGCTGTTGGCGCTGGGAATGCTCTGGCACCGGTTGAAAGAACTGGTCTGAATCAACCGCGCCAGAAGGGTTTCAAGCCTTCCTGGCGCGCCTGTTCGACACTCAGGCCCACGTCACGCAGTTGCTCCGGGGTCAGTTCCAGCAAGGTCTTGCGCGTGTGCATGCGGTGCCAGAACAACGCCCAGGAGCGGAGTGCCGGGGCCTCGTGACGCGCCGCCATACGCCGCTCCTGCCCGGCTTCCAGTTCCTGACTGTGTAACGCCAACCGCACATCGCTCAAACCGCTCATTTTCCTGCCCCTCATTTACGTATTGCCATGAGTACGTAGGATGAGCCGGCGCGCAAAACCATGACAGATTCAACCACCCAGTATTAAATCCATACAGATACTGCCTATAGGCGGCTGAATCCTGTATTTTCAGCCTATCTGTACTGGTAATCGGGAAGCATCGCCATGACCCTATACGTCAACCTCGCCGAACTGTTGGGCACGCGAATCGAGCAGGGCTTTTATCGCCCGGGCGATCGATTGCCGTCGGTGCGGGCCTTGAGCGTGGAGCACGGGGTGAGCCTGAGCACCGTACAGCAGGCCTACCGTATGCTGGAAGACAACGGCCTGGCGATGCCCAAACCCAAATCTGGCTACTTTGTACCGGTAGGCCGCGACTTACCGGCACTCCCGGCAGTAGGCCGCCCGGCCCAGCGCCCGGTGGAGATTTCCCAATGGGACCAAGTGCTGGAACTGATCCGCGCGGTGCCACGCAAAGACACCATACAGTTGGGCCGTGGCATGCCGGATGTATTGTCGCCGACCATGAAACCGCTGCTGCGCAGCCTCGCCCGGATCAGTCGGCGCCAGGACATGCCGGGACTGTATTACGACACCATCCACGGCAACCTGGAGCTGCGCGAACAGATCGCGCGCCTGATGCTCGATTCAGGCTGCCAACTGACGCCCCAGGACCTGGTGATCACCACCGGTTGCCATGAAGCGCTGTCCGCCAGTATCCACGCCATCTGCGAGCCGGGCGACATCGTAGCCGTCGACTCGCCAAGCTTCCACGGCGCCATGCAGACCCTCAAAGGCCTGGGCATGAAAGCCCTGGAAATCCCCACCGACCCGCTCACCGGTATCAGCCTGGATGCGCTGGAGCTGGCGCTGGAACAGTGGCCGATCAAAGTCATACAGCTGACCCCCAACTGCAACAACCCGCTGGGCTACATCATGCCGGAGTCGCGCAAACGCGCGCTGCTGACCTTGGCCCAGCGCTTTGACGTGGCAATCATCGAAGACGATGTGTATGGCGAACTGGCCTACAGCTACCCGCGCCCACGCACCATCAAGTCCTTCGACGAAGATGGCCGCGTCGTCCTGTGCAGCTCCTTCTCGAAGACCCTGGCGCCGGGCCTGCGGATCGGCTGGGTAGCACCCGGTCGGTACCTGGAGCGCGTGCTGCACATGAAATACATCAGCACCGGCTCCACCGCAACGCAGCCGCAGATTGCGATTGCCGAATTCCTGAAAGATGGTCATTTCGAACCGCATTTGCGGCGGATGCGTACGCAATACCAGCGTAATCGCGACCTGATGCTCGATTGGGTCAGCCGTTACTTCCCGGCTGGCACCCGCGCCAGCCGTCCACAGGGCAGTTTCATGCTGTGGGTGGAATTACCGGAAGGCTTCGACACCCTGAAGCTCAACCGGTTGTTGCTGGATGAAGGTGTACAGATTGCTGTGGGAAGTATCTTTTCCGCCTCCGGCAAGTACAGGAATTGCCTGCGCATGAACTACGCTGCCAAACCAACGCCGCAGATTGAAGAGGCCGTGCGCAAGGTCGGCGCAACGGCCATCAAGTTGCTGGCCGAAGCCGCGGACTGACCTTTCTCGGGAAATAGCCGTCATATGCCGACAACCGCCCTGATTCGGAACCCACGTCATTGATGACCCAACGGCTATTACCGTTTTTCCTGCTGGGCATGCTGACCCTGGGCGGCTGCGCCACCATCAACGCGCCACGCACGCCCAGCGAGGCGCTGCCGGCCAACGAGTCGTCCTTCGGCCGCTCGATCCTGGCCCAGGCCGCACCGTACAAAGGCCGCTCCGGATTCCGCCTGCTGCCCAACAGCAGCGAAGCCTTCATGGCCCGTGCCGAACTGATCCGCAACGCACAGACCAGCCTCGACTTGCAGTACTACATCGTCCACGACGGCATCAGTACGCGGATGCTGGTGGATGAATTGCTCAAGGCTGCCGACCGTGGCGTGCGCGTGCGCATCCTGCTGGACGACACCACCAGCGACGGCCTGGACCAGATCATCGCCACCCTCGCCGCCCACCCGCAGATCCAGATTCGCCTGTTCAACCCGCTGCACCTGGGCCGCAGCACCGGCGTGACCCGTGCCATGGCGCGGCTGTTCGACCTGTCGCTGCAACATCGGCGCATGCACAACAAACTGTGGCTGGCGGACAACAGCGTCGCCATCGTCGGCGGGCGCAACCTGGGGGATGAGTATTTCGACGCCGAACCCAACCTCAACTTTACCGATATCGACATGCTCAGCGTGGGGCCGGTGGCCGAGCAACTGGGCCACAGTTTCGATCAGTACTGGAACAGCGCCCTGAGCAAACCCATCGGTGACTTCGTCAGCAGCGCCACCAAAGGCGACCTGGCCAGCGCCCGCATACGCCTCGAGGAATCCCTCGCCGAATCGCGCCAGCAAAATCATGCGCTGTACAACCGCCTGCGCACTTACAAGACTCAGCCGCGCATGGACATCTGGCGCCGCGAGCTGATCTGGGCCTGGAACCAGGCGCTGTGGGATGCGCCGAGTAAGGTACTGGCCAAGGCCGATCCGGATCCGCGACTGCTACTGACCACCCAATTGGCGCCGGAGCTGGAAGGTGTCAGCCATGAGCTGATGATGATTTCGGCTTACTTCGTGCCCGGGCAGCCCGGGCTGGTGTACCTGACCGGGCGCGCGGACGCCGGGGTATCGGTGAGTCTGCTGACCAACTCCCTGGAAGCCACCGACGTGCCGGCCGTGCACGGTGGTTATGCGCCCTATCGCAAGGCATTGCTGGAGCACGGGGTAAAGCTGTACGAATTGCGCCGCCAGCCGGGAGACGGAGGCGGCAGCGGCCCTCATCTGTTCCGCAAGGGCACTTTCCACGGCTCGGATTCCAGCCTGCACAGCAAGGCGATCATCTTTGACCGGGAGAAATCCTTCATCGGCTCATTCAACTTCGACCCGCGCTCGGTGCTGTGGAACACCGAAGTCGGGGTGCTGGTGGACAGCCCCGAGCTGGCGGAGCACGTGCGCAACCTGGCACTGGAGGGCATGGCGCCCCCGTTGAGCTATCAGGCGAAACTGCAGGACGGCCAGGTGGTGTGGGTGACCGAAGACAACGGCCAACTGCACACCCTGACCCGTGAACCCGGCAGTTGGTGGCGCCGGTTCAATGCCTGGTTTGCTACCAGCGTCGGCCTGGAGCGCATGTTGTAGGAGCAAGCTTGCTCGCGAAAAACCCGAGAGCACCGCGTTCTTTCAGGCAGCAAACGTTATCGTTGACGACCATCGCGGGCAAGCTTGCTCCTACACGGGCTGTGTCGCGCCGAATGCACCTTGGCGAAGCAGCAGAATCACCAATCCCAGCGCTCCCGCCGCCATCAACAGCGGCAACGCATGCCCGCTGATCCACTGGCTGCCGGCACCGGCCACCAGTGGGCCGATCAAGCAGCCAATGCCCCACAGCTGCGCGATATGCGCATTGGCGCGCACCAGCGCGTCGTCGCGGTAGCGCTCGCCAATCAGGATCAGTGACAGGGTGAACAACCCACCGGCACTGGCCCCGAACAGCACCCACACCGGCCAGATCATCAGCGTATCGAGCAACAGCGGAATCGCCAGGCTCGTCACCAGCAGCATCAGCGCGCAGCCGAGAAACAGCGTGCGCCGAGGCAGGTAGTCCGCCAGCGCACCAATCGGCAGTTGCAGCAACGCATCACCGACCACCACGGTGCTGACCATTGCCAAGGCAATCTCGGCGGTGAAGCCCTGTTGCAGGCAGTACACCGGCAACAGCGTAAGAATCATCGCCTCGAACGCGGCGAATAACGCCACCGCCCAGGCAATCGCCGGCAAGCCCTGGCAAAAGCGCAGCAAGTCGCCGAAGGTCACGCTGAAGGACTCGGCAGTCGGCGCACCGGAACGGCCCAGCAGGAGGATCGGCGAGAACGTCAGCAGACCAACGCCCACCCAGAAGCCAATGTCGTTATCCGTACCCAGCGCGCCCAGCAGCAACGGGCCTGACAGTTGGCTCAACGCATAGCTGCAGCCATACAGCGCCACCAGACGGCCGCGCCAGCGCTCGATTACCAGTTGGTTGATCCAGCTTTCGCCGAGGATAAACACGATGGTCAGGATCACCCCGATCATCAGCCGCAGCACCAGCCACACCGGGTAGCTGGGCAATACCGCCAGCAAACCGATGGAAATCGCCCCGGCCCACAGGCACAGGCGCATCAGGTTCGCCGTGCCCAGGCGCGAAGCCAGGCCGCTGGAGACCTTGGCACCAAGCAGCACACCGAAGGCCGGCATCGCCGCCATGACGCCGATGGCGAAGCTGCCGTAGCCCCAGCTTTCCAGGCGCAGGGACACCAGCGGCATGCTCACGCCCAAGGCTAGGCCCACGCTCAAGACCGACGCCAACACGGCGAAATAGGTCGCCCAACGCATTTCCACGCTCCTGTGGATCATTATTTTTCAGGGCCGCAAACGAACTGTAGGAGCGAGCTAGCTCGCGAAAAACTTGAGAGCACCGCGTGCATTCAGAATGCCCGCGTCATCGTTCAAGTCCTTCGCGAGCAAGCTCGCTCCTACAGGGAGTCGCCGGGATTACTTACAACTTGATCCAGGTCGCCTTCAGCTCGGTGTACTTGTCGAACGCGTGCAGCGACTTGTCGCGGCCGTTACCCGATTGCTTGAAACCACCGAACGGTGCAGTCATGTCGCCGCCATCGTACTGGTTGACCCAAACGCTACCGGCACGCAGTGCCTTGGCGGTCAGGTGCGCCTTGGAGATGTTCGACGTCCACACCGCAGCGGCCAGGCCGTATTGGGTGTCGTTGGCGATCGCAATGGCTTCTTCCACGCTGTCGAAGGCAATCACCGACAGCACGGGGCCGAAGATTTCTTCCTGGGCGATCTTCATGGCGTTGGTCACGCCGTCGAAGATCGTTGGCTCGACATAGGTGCCACCGCTTTCCTGCAGCGTGCGCTTGCCGCCGGCCACCAGCTTGGCGCCATCGGCATGCCCGGCTTCGATGTACGACAGCACAGTGTTCATCTGCTGGGTATCCACCAGCGCGCCGACCGTGGTGGCCGGGTCCAGCGGGTTGCCCGGCTTCCAGGCCTTGAGGGCCTCGATCACCAGCGGCAGGAATTTATCCTTGATCGAACGCTCCACCAGCAGGCGCGAACCGGCGGTGCACACTTCGCCCTGGTTGAAGGCGATGGCGCCGGCGGCGGATTCGGCAGCGGCTTGCAGATCCGGAGCATCGGCGAACACGATGTTCGGGCTCTTGCCGCCAGCTTCCAGCCAGACGCGCTTCATGTTCGACTCACCGGAACGAATCAGCAGTTGCTTGGCGATCTTGGTGGAACCGGTGAACACCAGGGTGTCGACGTCCATGTGCAGCGCCAGGGCGTTACCCACGGTGTGTCCATAGCCCGGCAGCACGTTGAACACGCCTTTCGGGATACCGGCTTCAACCGCCAGCTCGGCGATGCGGATGGCGGTCAGCGGCGACTTTTCAGACGGCTTGAGGATCACCGAGTTACCGGTGGACAGCGCCGGCCCGAGTTTCCAGCAGGCCATCATCAGCGGGAAGTTCCACGGCACGATAGCCGCGACAACGCCCACTGGCTCGCGGGTCACCAGGCCCAGTTGGTCGTGGGGCGTGGCAGCGACTTCATCGTAGATCTTGTCGATGGCCTCACCGCTCCAGCTCAGGGCTTGCGCCGCGCCTGGAACGTCGATGTTCAGGGAGTCACTGATCGGTTTGCCCATGTCCAGGGTTTCAAGCAGTGCCAACTCTTCGGCGTTGGCCTTGAGCAAGCCGGCGAAACGGATCATGGTGGCTTTGCGCTTGGCCGGCGCCAGGCGTGACCAGGCACCGGAATTGAAGGTGGCGCGGGCGTTTTCAACAGCGCGCTGGGCGTCGGCGACGTCACAGCTGGCAACGGTGGCCAGCAGACGGCCATCGACCGGGCTGAGGCATTCGAACGTGTCGCCGGAAACCGCGGCGGTGTATTCGCCATTGATGTAGGCGCGGCCTTCGATCTTCAGATCCTTGGCGCGTTGTTCCCAGTCGGCACGGGTCAGGGTGGTCATGCGAGTGTCCTCCTCTTATTGAATACAAGGGCCGGGCGATGTACCCAGGCACCTTCGAAGAATGCTTGCCCGGCCAGCCAGCTGTTCGGCTCAAGGCAGCTGCCACCCTAAACCAGCGGCGATGGATGTTTCAATATATTTGACATAACGGCAGCAAACGCCCTTGCGATGTTCATTTTAATAAACATAGACTTTGAGCTCTCCAACCGCAGGCCAGACGGGACACGCCCATGAACATCCAGAATATCGTCGACTTCAGCCAGGCCAGGACCGAGCCTGACCGCTACCGTCCGGCTGCGGAGAAAATCCTCAAGGGTGACCCTGAGCAAACCGTCTACAACCATTACAACAGTCCATGCGGCCAGATGAGCGCCGGGGTCTGGGAAGGTGAAGTCGGGCAGTGGAAGGTCAACTACACCGAGCATGAATACTGCGAGATCGTGCAGGGCGTCTCTGTATTGCGCGACGCCGATGGCAACGCCAAGACCTTGCGCGCCGGTGACCGCTTCGTCATTCCGGCCGGTTTCAGCGGCACCTGGGAAGTGCTGGAACCCTGCCGCAAGATCTACGTGGTGTTCGAAGAAAAGGCCTGATCAATTTTTCAGGCACAAAAAAAAGCCCGCATCGTGAGATACGGGCTTTTTTTCACAAGGAAGAAAACCAATTACTTGATTTTGCCTTCTTTGTAGATCACGTGCTTGCGAACGCGCGGGTCGAACATTTTCTTTTCGAGCTTGTCCGGGGTAGTACGCTTGTTCTTGTCGGTAGTGTAGAAGTGACCAGTACCGGCGCTAGAGATCATTCGAATCAATTCACGCATGATTTAGCTCCTTAGATTTTGCCGTCGCGGCGCAGTTCGGCCAGCACGACAGTGATGCCACGCTTGTCGATAACACGCATGCCTTTGGCAGATACGCGCAGACGGACAAAACGTTTCTCTTCTTCAACCCAAAAGCGATGATGCTGCAGGTTTGGCAGGAAACGACGACGGGTTTTGTTGTTTGCGTGGGAAATGTTATTCCCAGTCACCGGACCCTTACCGGTAACTTGACAGACTCTCGACATGCCTCAGCCCTCTAAAACCACATGCCCAACCCGGCATGGGTTGGCCGCTTAATCTCTCAGTCATTTGGCGCCAGGCGCCGCGTTTCTTTAGGGTCTTACCGGCTACACCTACTAGCGAAGGAACCGGGCCCCTAGAAAAGAGCGCTGCTTTATACCAGAAAGACCCCAGTGCAACAACAGGCCGTGTGTTTTTACACGCGTAAATCCAGGCTATGGACGCCTGAACCGTTGCCAGGGTGGGCCGCTATAGAAGCTAACCGCTCGTCGCACAGAATGATTTACAGCGCCCGCGCGCACTGCAAAGTGCCCGGCAAAACGACCTGAGGCGCCATCAAAACAGTATTTGAGGCAAAAGCACAGGCAAAAATGGGCTAGTCATTTGTCAATCAGCCCACTACGGTAGGACTTTTCCAGACTGCACTCGCAGATGGGCCTTCGATCTGCAAAGGAAACTGAATATGCGCCTCGCTGCCCTACCGCTATTGCTAGCCCCTCTTTTTATTGCTGCACACGCCCAGGCGGCCACCACCTTGAGCGTCTGCACCGAAGCCAGCCCCGAAGGCTTCGACGTGGTCCAATACAACTCGCTGACCACCACCAATGCCTCGGCAGACGTATTGATGAACCGCCTGGTGGACTTCGACGCCACCAGCGGCAAGCTGGTCCCGAGCCTGGCAGACAGCTGGGACGTATCGCCGGACGGCCTGACCTACACCTTCAAGCTGCACCCGGACGTTAAATTCCATCGCACCGAATACTTCACTCCAAGCCGTACCCTGACCGCCGAAGACGTGCGCTTCAGCTTCGAGCGCATGCTCGACCCGGCCAACCCGTGGCACAAGATTGCCCAGAGTGGCTTCCCCCACGCCCAATCGCTGCAGCTGCCAACGCTGATCAAGAAGATCGACGCCCTCGATCCGCTGACCGTGCGCTTTACCCTGGACCACGCCGATTCGACCTTCCTCGCCGCATTGAGCATGGGCTTCGCCTCGATCTACCCGGCGGAATACGCCGACAAACTGCTCAAGGCCGGCACACCCGAAAAACTCAACAGCCAGCCTATCGGTACCGGGCCGTTCATTTTCGGGCGCTTCCAGAAGGATGCAACGATTCGCTACAAGGCCAACCCGGACTACTTCGCCGGCAAGCCTGCGGTGGATAACCTGATCTTTGCGATCACCCCGGACGCCAACGTGCGCCTGCAAAGGTTGCGTCGCGATGAGTGCCAGATCGCCCTGTCGCCCAAGCCCCTGGATATCGATGCTGCGCAGAAAGACGCCGACTTGAAGATCGAGAAAACAGCGGCCTTCATGACCGCGTTTGTCGCCATCAACAGCCAGCATCCGCCGCTGGACAAGCCGGAAGTTCGCCAGGCAATCAACCTGGCCTTCGACAAGGCCAGCTACCTCAAGGCGGTATTCGAAGGCACCGCCGAAGCCGCCAATGGCCCATACCCGCCCAATACCTGGAGCTACGCCAAGGACTTGCCGGGCTACCCGCAGGACATTGCCAAGGCCAAGCAGCTACTGGATCGTGCCGGGCTCAAGGATGGCTTCAAGACCACCATCTGGACCCGACCGTCGGGCAGCCTGCTGAACCCCAACCCAAGCCTCGGCGCACAACTGCTGCAAGCGGACCTGGCCAAGGTCGGCATCCAGGCTGAAATCCGCGTGATCGAATGGGGCGAACTGATCCGTCGCGCCAAGGCCGGCGAGCACGACCTGCTGTTCATGGGCTGGGCCGGCGATAACGGTGACCCGGATAACTTCCTGACGCCGCAGTTCTCCTGCGCGGCCGTAAAGTCCGGGACCAACTTCGCCCGCTATTGCGACCCTGCGCTGGACAAGCTGATCAGCGCCGGCAAGACCACCAGCGAACAAGGCGTGCGCAGCAAGCTGTACCAGCAGGCCCAGGCGCAGATCCAGCAACAGGCGTTGTGGCTGCCACTGGCGCACCCGACGGCGTTTGCGCTGACGCGCAAAAATGTCGAGGGGTATCAGGTGAGCCCGTTCGGGCGCCAGGATTACTCCAAGGTCAGCGTCAAGCCATAAGCCAGGCCCCCCTGTAGGAGCGAGCTTGCTCGCGAAGGTCGTCAACGATAACGCGGGAAACCTGACACCCAACGGTGCCCTCAGGTTTTTCGCGAGCAAGCTCACTCCTACAGAGCCTACATCCACCCAAATTCCGCCATCGACAGCGGATCACCCTCCCCCACAATGATGTGGTCCAGCACACGCACGTCCACCATCTCCAACGCCTTTTGCAGCACTCTGGTCAGTTTTCGATCAGCGATGCTGGGCTCGGCGCTGCCGGAAGGATGGTTGTGGCACAGGATCAGCGCCGCGGCGTTGTAGTCCAGGGCGCGCTTGACCACTTGCCGGGGATAAACCGTGGCGTTGTCGATGGTGCCTTGAAACAGCTTCTCGAAGCCCAGCACCCGATGCTTGGAGTCGAGAAACAGGCAGCCGAATATCTCGTGAGGCTCATGGCGCAGCAGCGCCTTGAGGTAGTCGCGCACGGCCTCCGGACTTTCCAGCACCGAATCGCTGCGCAAGCGCTCGGCCAAATGACGGCGGGCCATTTCCAGTACGGCTTGAAGCTGGGCGAACTTCGCCGGCCCCAGGCCCAGGTGCTGGCTGAACACCGTCTGCCGGGCCTCCATCAGCGCGCGCAGGCTGCCAAATTGCGCCAGCAGATGCCGCGCCAGGTCCACGGCACTCTTACCGGACACCCCGGTGCGCAGGAAAATCGCCAGCAATTCAGCGTCGGAAAGGTTCTCCGCGCCCAGTTCCAACAGCTTCTCCCGCGGACGCTCTGCCGCAGGCCAATCGCGAATACTCATGGCACCTCCGTGTGCATGTGCGCCGCTGTTGCATGGCGGACGCTGTGGTATCTTAGGCCATCTTTTTGCGTGCGATTTCACCTGGGGAGGGGGCATCGCAACGCCATCACTGAACTGGAAAGGCAAGCCAATGCAGCGTCTGTATCGGAAACGCATCGTTCTCGGCGTCGGCGGCGGCATTGCCGCCTACAAGAGCGCAGAGCTGGTTCGCAGGCTCCTCGACCAAGGCGCCGAAGTGCGCGTGGTGATGACCCGTGGCGGCAGTGAATTCATTACCCCACTGACCATGCAGGCACTGTCCGGTCACCCGGTTCACCTCGACCTGCTGGACCCCGCGGCCGAAGCCGCCATGGGCCACATCGAGCTGGCCAAGTGGGCCGACCTGGTGCTGATCGCCCCGGCCACCGCCGACCTGATCGCCCGCCTCGCCCAAGGCATTGCCGACGACCTGCTGACTACCCTGGTGCTGGCCACCGACGCCACCGTCGCGATCGCCCCGGCCATGAACCAGGCCATGTGGCGCGACCCCGCCACCCAGGCCAACACCCAACTCTTGCAAAGCCGCGGCCTCAAGGTCTTCGGGCCGGCCTCCGGCAGCCAGGCCTGCGGCGACGTGGGCATGGGCCGCATGCTCGAAGCCACCGACCTCGCCCAATGCGCCGCCGACTGCTTCCAGCACCTGGCCCTGACCGGCAAGCACGTGCTGATTACCGCCGGCCCGACCCAGGAAAACATCGACCCGGTGCGCTACATCACCAACCATAGCTCAGGAAAAATGGGCTTTGCCCTGGCTGAAGCGGCGGTCGAGGCAGGCGCCCGTGTGACGTTGATCACCGGCCCGGTGCATTTGCCGACCCCGGATCGTGTCACCCGAATCGACGTAGTCAGCGCCCGCGACATGCTGGCGGCCTGTGAAGCGGCGATTCCCTGCGACCTGTTTATCGCCTCGGCAGCGGTCGCGGACTACCGCCCCGAAGTAGTTGCACCGCAGAAACTCAAGAAAGACCCTACAAGCGGCGACGGCCTGCTCCTGCAAATGGTCCGTAACCCGGACATTCTGGCGACCATAGCCACCCGCGAGGACCGCCCGTTCAGCGTCGGCTTCGCTGCCGAAACCGAGCATTTGCTGGACTACGCCGCACGCAAATTGAAAGACAAGAACCTCGACCTGATTGTCGCCAACGATGTCGCCAACCCGAGCATCGGCTTCAACAGCGAGGAAAATGCCATCAGCGTGATCGACCGCGAGTTGCACGCTACCGTTTTCGCCCAGACCAGCAAGGGCAAGATTGCCCGCCAACTGATCTCTTTTATCGCCCTACGGCTGAACCAGGTTTAATTTCCATGCACGCTTTGCAAGCCAAGATCCTCGACCCCCGCATCGGCAACGAATTCCCGCTGCCGGCCTACGCCACTCCAGGCTCCGCCGGCCTCGACCTGCGCGCCATGCTCAAGCAGGACACCGTGCTTGAGCCGGGCCAGACCATTCTGATTCCGACCGGCCTGTCGATCTACGTGGGCGACCCTGGCCTCGCGGCGCTGATCCTGCCGCGCTCCGGCCTGGGTCACAAACACGGGATCGTCCTCGGTAACTTGGTAGGCCTGATCGATTCGGACTACCAGGGCGAATTGATGGTGTCCTGCTGGAACCGTGGCCAGACCGCGTTCAACATCGCCGTCGGCGAGCGCATTGCCCAACTTGTGCTTGTGCCGGTGGTGCAGGCGCACTTCGAACTGGTCGAAGAGTTCGACGAAACCCAGCGTGGTGCAGGCGGCTTCGGACATTCCGGCAGCCACTGACTAAGCTGAACTGACTTAGCCGGACAAGCCGGGTGCCTCACCCGGCCTGACGCCAACGCATGGCCTTTCAGGATGAAGAATGCGCGGAACTTATCAGCAAGATTTCCCCAGTGAAATCAGGACATTAGGCGGGCGAAAGAGCGGTGCTCCGGCGCCGATGGCACTTTTGCACCACGAACTCTATGCCAAAAACGCCGTCTTACCCTTCAGTTTGAGCCTGCCGGTCAGCACCCCTGAGGCCAGCCCCGCCCCTTTCAGATGGAGTTCCCCCCCGCAATGAGCAACGCAGCCCGAGTCGCCCCGACGTTTCCCGACAGCATTTTCCGCGCCTATGACATCCGTGGCGTGGTCCCCAAGACCCTGACCGCCGAAACCGCCTACTGGATCGGCCGTGCCATTGGCTCCCAGAGCCTGGCCCAGGGCGAGCCCAATGTTTCCGTTGGCCGTGATGGCCGCCTCTCCGGCCCCGAGCTGGTGGAGCAACTGATCCAGGGCCTGGCCGACAGCGGCTGCCATGTCAGCGACGTCGGCCTGGTGCCAACGCCTGCGCTGTACTACGCGGCCAACGTACTGGCCGGCAAGTCGGGCGTGATGCTCACCGGCAGCCACAACCCGTCGGACTACAACGGCTTCAAGATCGTCATCGCCGGCGATACCCTGGCCAACGAACAGATCCAGGCCCTGCACACCCGCCTGAAGACCAACGACCTGACCAGCGGCACCGGCAGCATTACCAAGGTTGAGATTCTCGATCGCTACTCGGACGAAATCACCCGCGACGTCAAACTCGCCCGCCGCCTGAAAGTGGTGGTGGACTGCGGCAACGGCGCGGCTGGCGTGATCGCCCCGCAACTGATCGAAGCCCTGAATTGCGAAGTGATCCCGCTGTTCTGCGAGGTCGACGGCAACTTCCCTAACCACCACCCGGACCCGGGCAAGCCTGAGAACCTGGTGGACCTGATCGCCAAGGTCAAGGAAACCGGCGCCGACCTCGGCCTGGCTTTCGACGGCGACGGCGACCGCGTCGGCGTAGTGACCAACACCGGCAATATCGTGTTCCCGGACCGCCTGCTGATGCTGTTTGCCCGCGACGTCGTGGCGCGCAACCCGGGCGCCGAGATCATCTTCGACGTCAAATGCACCCGCCGCCTGACGCCGCTGATCAAGGAATACGGTGGTCGTCCGCTAATGTGGAAGACCGGTCACTCGTTGATCAAAAAGAAAATGAAGGAAACCGGTGCGCTGTTGGCCGGTGAAATGAGCGGCCACGTGTTCTTCAAGGAGCGCTGGTTCGGTTTTGACGACGGCATTTACAGCGCCGCCCGTCTGCTGGAGATCCTCAGCAAGGAAAAATCCACCGCGGAAGACCTGTTTGAGACCTTCCCGAATGATATTTCTACGCCAGAGATCAATATCCATGTGACCGAAGAGAGCAAATTCAGCATCATTGACGCACTGCACGATGCGCAATGGGGCGAAGGCGCCAACCTGACCACCATTGACGGCGTGCGGGTCGATTACGCCAAAGGCTGGGGCCTGGTTCGCGCATCCAACACCACACCGGTGCTGGTGCTGCGTTTCGAGGCGGATTCCGAGGCTGAGTTGCAGCGCATCAAGGACGTGTTCCACGCCCAGTTGAAACGTGTTGCCCCTGATCTCCAATTACCGTTCTGATTTTTTGTACCGGAGCCCTGAATGACCCTCGAACGCGAAGCCGCCGCCAATACCGCCAAGGTCCTTTCCGAAGCGTTGCCTTACATTCGACGCTACGTCGGCAAGACGCTGGTGATCAAGTACGGCGGCAATGCCATGGAAAGCGACGAGCTGAAAACCGGCTTTGCCCGCGACATCGTGTTGATGAAAGCCGTCGGGATCAACCCGGTGGTGGTACACGGTGGCGGCCCGCAAATCGGTGACCTGCTCAAACGCCTGTCCATCGAGAGTCACTTCATCGACGGCATGCGTGTCACCGACGCCCAGACCATGGACGTGGTGGAGATGGTCCTGGGCGGCCAGGTGAACAAAGACATCGTCAACCTGATCAACCGCCATGGCGGCAGCGCCATCGGCCTGACCGGCAAGGACGCCGAGCTGATCCGGGCGAAGAAGCTTACCGTGACCCGCAAGACCCCGGAGATGACTCAGCCGGAAATCATCGACATCGGCCAGGTGGGCGAAGTGATCGGCATCAACACCGATCTGCTGAACCTGCTGGTGAAGGGCGATTTCATTCCGGTGATCGCGCCAATCGGCGTCGGTGCCAACGGTGAGTCCTACAACATCAATGCCGACCTGGTGGCCGGCAAGGTGGCCGAGGCGCTGAAGGCCGAGAAGCTGATGCTGCTCACCAACATCGCCGGCTTGATGGACAAGGAAGGCAAGGTCTTGACCGGCCTGACGACCCAGCAAGTGGACGACCTGATCGCCGACGGCACCATCTACGGCGGCATGCTGCCGAAGATCCGCTGCGCACTGGAAGCGGTGCAAGGTGGTGTCGGCAGCTCGTTGATCCTGGATGGCCGGGTTCCGAATGCGATCCTGCTGGAAATCTTCACCGACACCGGTGTGGGTACGCTGATCAGCAATCGCAAGCGCCCCTAAGCGCTGGCAAACAAAAAGGCCCCGTTCAATTCGATTGAACGGGGCCTTTTTATTGGTCGGCGATTATTGAACGCCGAACTGCTCGCGGTAGGCCTTGACCGCTGGCAAGTGCTGCTTGAGCTGCGGGTCATCTTCCAGGAACTGCAACACCTGGTTCAGCGACACGATGCTCACCACCGGAATCGCGAAATCACGTTCCACTTCCTGGATCGCCGACAATTCACCGTTGCCGCGCTCCTGGCGGTTCAGCGCGATCAGCACACCGGCTGCCTTGGCGCCGTCCTGGGAAGCGATGATCTGCATCACTTCGCGAATCGCCGTACCGGCAGTGATCACGTCGTCGATGATCAGCACGTCGCCCTTGAGCGGCGCGCCCACCAGGCTACCGCCTTCGCCATGGGCTTTGGCTTCCTTGCGGTTGAAGCACCAAGGCAAATCCAGCCCGTGATGTTCAGCCAACGCCACGGCGGTCGCGGCGGCCAGGGGAATGCCCTTGTAGGCCGGGCCGAACAGCACGTCGAAGGAAATACCGCTTTCAACGATGGCGGCCGCATAGAAACGACCCAACTGCGCCAGGGCAGAACCCGAGTTGAAAAGGCCGGCATTGAAGAAGTAAGGGCTGGTGCGCCCGGACTTCAGGGTGAACTCACCGAAGCGCAATACGCCGCGATCGATGGCAAAACGAATGAAATCGCGTTGATACGCCTGCATGAAAAAAGCCTCAGATACCACGGATTTAGCTAATTAGGTAGACGGCGTGTATCATACACGCACGCGATTTTTGGGGCCATTTATGCGGATCATCAGTGTGAACGTCAATGGTATTCAGGCTGCAGTCGAGCGTGGTTTGCTCAGTTGGCTGCAAGCCCAGAATGCCGACGTCATCTGCCTGCAGGACACCCGCGCCTCCGCCTTTGAACTGGACGACCCAGCCTTCCAACTGGATGGCTACTTCCTTTATGCCTGTGATGCCGAAGTTCCCGCCCAAGGCGGCGTGGCTTTGTATTCGCGGTTGCAACCCAAGGCGGTCATCAGCGGCCTCGGCTTCGAGACAGCCGACCGCTACGGGCGCTACCTGCAAGCCGATTTCGATAAGGTCAGCATCGCGACCTTGCTGCTTCCATCAGGGCAGAATGGCGATGAAGACTTGAACCAGAAGTTCAAGCTAATGGACGACTTCGCCCGTTATCTGGATAAACAGCGGCGCAAACGTCGCGAGTACATTTACTGTGGCTCGCTGTACGTCGCGCAACAGAAGCTGGATATCAAGAACTGGCGCGACAGCCAGCAATCACCGGGCTTCCTGGCGCCGGAACGGGCCTGGATGGACGAGATTGTCGGCAATATGGGCTATGTCGATGCCCTGCGTGAAGTCAGCCGCGAAGGCGACCAGTACAGCTGGTGGCCGGATAACGAACAGGCCGAGATGCTCAACCTCGGCTGGCGTTTTGACTACCAGCTGCTGACGCCAGGCCTGCGCCGTTTCGTGCGCAGCGCACGCCTGCCACGCCAGCCGCGCTTCTCGCAGCACGCGCCGCTGATCGTGGACTACGACTGGACCTTGACCATCTAAGGTCTTTCTCCAGGCACAAAAAAACCGACATCGCTGTCGGTTTTTTTGTGGGCGGTGGTTATTTGATCAACCGCAACGTCCACGGATAACGATAAGCCACACCCTTGTTGGCCTTGATGCCCCCAATGATCGTCATCACCACCGCGCCGATCACCAGGACGGTCATCAACACGAAGCCGATCACGATAAAACCCAGCAGGAAGCAGACCGCCCAGGCTATGCCCACGGTGATCTGGAAATTCAGCGCTTCCTTGCCCTGATCATCAATGAACGGGTCCGTGTCCTTCTTCACCTGCCAGAGAATCAAAGGCCCCAGCAGGCTGCCGAACGGGAACATCAAGCCGAAAAACGCCGCGAAGTGACAGAGCATCGCCCACTGGCGAACTTCCTTGGACGGTGTCGGCAGCGGAAGTTGACTGTCACTCATGGCGTAGCTCCTTGGGGATGAATCAGTCGGCCAGTGCGGCGTTCTGCAGTTCGAAGATCTCGGTCATGCCTTTCTGGGCCAATGCCAGCATTGCATTCAGGTCCGCCGGCTGGAATGGCGCGCCTTCGGCGGTACCCTGCACTTCGATGAAACCACCAGTGCTGGTCATCACCACGTTCAGGTCGGTCTCGGCAGCCGAATCTTCAAGATAGTCCAGATCCAGCACTGGCTCGCCTTGATACATGCCTACCGATACAGCCGCGATCATCTGCTTGAGCGGATCGCCGCCTTTCAGGCCGCCACGCTTCTTGATGACTTTGAGCGCATCGACCAGGGCAACCATGGCGCCGGTGATGGATGCAGTGCGGGTGCCGCCGTCGGCCTGGATCACGTCGCAGTCGACGTACAGGGTCACGTCGCCCAGCTTGGACATGTCCAGCGCAGCGCGCAGGGAACGACCGATCAGGCGCTGGATTTCCAGGGTGCGGCCGCCTTGCTTGCCACGGCTGGCTTCACGCTGGTTACGCTCGCCGGTGGCGCGCGGCAGCATGCCGTATTCGGCGGTCAACCAACCCTGGCCCTGGCCCTTGAGGAAACGCGGCACGCCGTTTTCGACGCTAACGGTGCAGATAACCTTGGTATCGCCAAACTCGACCAGTACAGATCCCTCGGCGTGTTTGGTGTAGTTGCGGGTGATGCGGATCGAGCGGAGCTGATCGGCAGCGCGACCACTTGGACGTTTCATAGGGGATACCTGTACGGAGGACGAAAAACTGCCGAGCATTATAGAGCCGCCAGCCCTGATCGGCACTTCTAAAAAATCCTGTTACAAACCCGGGGCCCGAAGCCACTGTTTGGGGCCACCCGTCCCGTTGAGCTACAATCCTGCGCCTTCGCAGCCTGTCGGCTCCAATCTACCCATCAGCCCGCCTGTTTGCGGGACTGCATCGCGAGGTACCTCCATGGTGCACAGCATGACCGCCTTCGCCCGCGTCGAAAAAGCCGGCGTCCAAGGCACCCTGAGCTGGGAATTGCGCTCGGTCAACAGCCGCTACCTGGAGCCGCACCTGCGCCTGCCGGAATCGTTTCGCGACCTCGAAGGCGCGGTCCGTGAAGCACTGCGCCAGGGCATCTCCCGCGGCAAGCTGGAATGCACCCTGCGCTTCACCGAGGAAACCACCGGCAAGCCATTGCAGGTGGATCGCGAGCGCGCCGCCCAATTGGTCGCCGCCGCCGAAACCATCGCCAGCCTTATCAAACACCCTGCCGCCATCAATCCGCTGGAAGTCCTGGCCTGGCCTGGCGTGCTGGTGGCCGACGCCACTGACCCGCAGGCGCTGAACGCCGAGGCCCTGGCACTGTTCAACCAAGGCTTGAAAGAACTCAAGGCCGGCCGCGAGCGCGAAGGCGCCGAACTGGCCCGCCTGATCAGCGACCGCCTGACCTCCATCGAAGAAGACGTGGTCACCCTGCGCGAACTGGTGCCGCAGATGCTTGCTACCCAGCGCCAGAAGGTCCTGGATCGCTTCGCCGACATGCAGGCCGAGCTGGACCCGGTGCGCCTGGAGCAAGAGATGGTGCTGCTGGCACAAAAGAGCGACGTCGCCGAAGAGCTCGACCGCCTGAGCACCCACATCCTGGAAGTGCGCCGCGTGCTCAAGTCTGCCGGTGCCGCCGGTCGGCGCCTGGACTTCTTGATGCAGGAACTCAACCGCGAAGCCAATACACTGGGCTCCAAAGCCTTTGATCCGCGCAGCACCCAGGCTGCGGTCAACCTCAAAGTGTTGATCGAGCAAATGCGCGAACAAGTACAGAATATCGAGTAAGGCACCCTGACATGACCCACAGCACCGGCACCCTTTACATCATTTCTGCCCCATCGGGCGCGGGCAAAAGCAGCCTGGTCAAAGCCCTGACCGACGCTGACGAGCAGATCCGCATCTCGGTGTCCCACACCACCCGCGCCATGCGCCCGGGTGAAGTGAACGGCGTGCACTACCACTTCGTCGAGCGCACCGAGTTCGTCAAGATGATCGAGCACGGTGATTTCCTCGAGCGCGCCGAAGTCTTCGGCAACCTCTACGGCACCTCCCAAAGCCACCTGCAGCAGACCCTGGACGAAGGCCACGACCTGATCCTGGAAATCGACTGGCAGGGCGCCGAGCAAGTGCGCCAACTGATGCCCAAAGCCCGCTCGATCTTCATCCTGCCGCCGTCTTTGGAAGCGTTGCACCAGCGCCTGACCAATCGCGGCCAGGACAGCGACGAGATCATCGAAGGCCGCATGCGCGAAGCCGTCAGTGAAATGAGCCACTACGTCGATTACGACTACCTGATCATCAACGACGATTTCGCTCACGCACTGGACGATCTGAAGGCGATTTTCCGCGCCAATCAGCTCCAGCAAAAGCGTCAGCAGCAGCGTTTCGGCAAATTGTTGGCCGAACTGCTCGGCTGATTGGCTCTTCCCAAAACCGCTGCAAGGGCTTTACATTGGCACTTGTAGCGCGTTTGCGATGGCCTGCGAAAAATCAGCGCTTCCCTAAACGCTGGTGATTTTTTAAACTGTTCAGTCCGCTCGCCCAACCGGGCAGCGCGCATATTGCATTCGCTCCGAGGAATACCATGGCCCGCGTAACCGTTGAAGACTGCCTAGAACACGTGGATAACCGCTTTGAGCTGGTCATGCTCTCTACCAAGCGTGCCCGTCAACTGGCTACTGGCGGCAAAGAGCCTCTGGTCCAGTGGGAAAACGACAAGCCTACCGTTGTAGCCCTGCGTGAAATCGCTGAAGGCCTGATGAGCTACGAGTTCATCGCCAACGCCGAAATCGTTGAAGACGAACCGCTGTTTGCAGCGTTCGAGGACGAGTCCAACGAGGCCGTCTAAGCCTATGCCTGGTCGACGTAGCACGGCGCGGGGTCACAGCCAACGGCAGGAGTTAATACTTTGCCGAGCATAGACGCCCTCGCCGATCGCTTATCGACCTACCTCGGCCCAGACCAGGTCAACCTGGTCCGCCGAGCGTATTTCTACGCCGAACAAGCCCACGACGGCCAACGCCGCCGCAGTGGCGAGGCGTATGTCACGCATCCTCTTGCCGTGGCAAACATTCTTGCCGACATGCACATGGACCATCAGAGTTTGATGGCCGCGATGCTGCATGACGTGATCGAAGACACCGGCATTGCCAAGGAAGCGCTCAGCGCGCAATTTGGCGAAACCGTGGCCGAACTGGTCGACGGGGTCAGCAAACTGACCCAGATGAACTTCGAAACCAAGGCTGAAGCCCAGGCGGAAAACTTCCAGAAGATGGCCATGGCCATGGCCCGGGACATCCGCGTGATCCTGGTAAAGCTGGCCGACCGGCTGCACAACATGCGCACGCTGGAAGTGCTCTCCGGCGAAAAACGCCGGCGCATCGCCAAGGAAACCCTGGAAATCTACGCGCCCATCGCCAACCGGCTGGGCATGCACGCCATTCGTATCGAATTCGAAGACCTCGGCTTCAAAGCCATGCACCCGATGCGTTCCGCGCGCATTTATCAGGCGGTGAAACGCGCCCGGGGCAATCGCAAGGAAATCGTCAACAAGATCGAAGAATCCCTGAGCCATTGCCTGGCGATCGATGAGATCGAGGGCGAAGTCAGCGGCCGGCAGAAACACATCTACGGCATCTACAAGAAGATGCGCGGCAAGCGTCGGGCCTTCAACGAGATCATGGACGTGTACGCGTTCCGGATCATCGTCGACAAGGTCGATACCTGCTACCGCGTGCTGGGCGCTGTGCATAATTTGTACAAACCCCTGCCGGGGCGCTTCAAGGACTACATCGCGATTCCCAAGGCCAACGGCTATCAGTCGCTGCATACCACGCTGTTCGGTATGCACGGGGTGCCGATCGAGATCCAGATCCGCACCCGCGAAATGGAAGAGATGGCCAACAACGGCATCGCCGCCCATTGGCTGTACAAATCCAGCGGCGACGAGCAGCCGAAAGGTACGCATGCCCGCGCCCGCCAGTGGGTCAAGGGCGTGCTGGAAATGCAGCAACGTGCCGGCAACTCCCTGGAATTTATCGAAAGCGTGAAGATCGACCTGTTCCCGGACGAGGTCTACGTGTTCACGCCCAAAGGCCGGATCATGGAGCTGCCCAAAGGCTCCACCGCGGTCGACTTTGCCTACGCGGTGCACACCGACGTGGGTAACAGCTGCATAGCCTGTCGGATCAATCGTCGACTGGCCCCGCTGTCGGAACCGCTGCAAAGCGGCTCCACGGTGGAGATCGTCAGCGCACCGGGCGCACGCCCGAACCCGGCCTGGCTCAACTTTGTGGTCACCGGCAAGGCCCGCACCCACATCCGTCACGCCCTGAAACTGCAGCGCCGCTCCGAGTCCATCAGCCTGGGCGAACGCCTGCTGAACAAGGTACTCAACGGCTTCGACAGCTCCCTGGACAAGATCCCGACCGAGCGCGTGCAGGCGATGCTCCACGAGTACCGCCAGGAACTGATCGAAGACTTGCTGGAAGACATCGGCCTGGGCAACCGCATGGCCTATGTGGTCGCCCGCCGCCTGCTGGGCGAAGGCGAACAGTTGCCAAGCCCCGAAGGCCCGCTGGCGATTCGCGGCACCGAAGGCCTGGTGCTCAGCTACGCCAAGTGCTGCACGCCGATCCCGGGTGACCCGATTGTCGGCCATTTGTCCGCCGGCAAAGGCATGGTGGTGCACCTGGACAACTGCCGCAATATCAGTGAAATCCGCCATAACCCCGAGAAATGCATCCAGCTTTCGTGGGCCAAGGATGTCACCGGCGAATTCAACGTCGAGCTGCGGGTCGAGCTGGAACACCAGCGCGGCCTGATCGCCCTGCTGGCCAGCAGCGTCAATGCGGCCGACGGCAATATCGAGAAAATCAGCATGGACGAACGCGATGGTCGCATCAGCGTGGTCCAACTGGTGGTCAGCGTGCACGACCGCGTGCACCTGGCCCGCGTGATCAAGAAACTGCGCGCCCTGACCGGGGTCATCCGCATCACCCGCATGCGCGCCTAGCCCATTCATTACAAGGAGTCATTCATGACCAAGACTGTTATCACCAGCGACAAGGCACCAGCAGCAATCGGTACTTACTCCCAGGCGATCAAGGCGGGCAATACCGTCTACATGTCCGGCCAGATTCCACTGGACCCAAAAACCATGGAGCTGGTTGAAGGCTTTGAAGCCCAGACCATCCAGGTCTTCGAAAACCTGAAGTCGGTTGCCGAAGCTGCAGGCGGTTCGTTCAAGGACATCGTCAAACTGAACATCTTCCTCACCGACCTGAGCCACTTCGCCAAGGTCAACGAGATCATGGGCAAGTACTTCGAACAGCCGTACCCAGCACGCGCCGCCATCGGCGTTGCCGCCCTGCCAAAGGGCGCGCAGGTTGAGATGGACGCCATTCTGGTCATCGAATAAAACATCCGGCGCAGCGCTTCCACGGGAAGGCTGCGCCGAATTGGTTTTTGGAAGGATTTCGTAATGCGCAAAGCGCTCGTTGCCTCTTCGTTGCTCGCCCTGTTGCTCGGCGGCTGCGCCAGCAATCCCGCCGACCTGGATGTGAGCGGCACCTGGATCAACCAGGCCGCCATCGACGCAGCAGCCAAGGGCGGCCCTTTGCGTGAAGCCCTGCAGAGCTACGGTCCGAACCTCGAATGGGAGGTGAACACCAAAGCGTCTCAGGCACGCTACTACAACGGTTTTGAAGTAGCTGAAGGCAAGTTGCTGGGTGAAAAATCCGGCGCCTGGAGCGTCGATTTCTACGGCAGCTCCGCCACTGAACTCAAGCGTAAAGGCAAACAACTGCTGCAAGGGGCCAATG
Organism: Pseudomonas sp. ATCC PTA-122608; assembly: GCF_001952855.1. Classification (GTDB taxonomy): domain Bacteria; phylum Pseudomonadota; class Gammaproteobacteria; order Pseudomonadales; family Pseudomonadaceae; genus Aquipseudomonas. The sequence continues at coordinate 244,880 of NZ_LPNO01000001.1, forward strand.
ACAACGAGCCCGAGCAGCTATTTGCCCGTGCCAAGGACCCAGCTCCCGAAGGCGCGCCGCTCGGTGCTAACTTCGAGCGCACCCTGTACGCAGCCTATATGGGCGGCACCTGGAAAATCAGCAGCGGTAATGGCGAAGGCGCGACCGTGCAGTTCCAGGCCAATGGCCAGGTAACCGGCTTGCCCGGCGCTGATCAGTACTCGCTGTGCCTGGCGGGCGATTGCGCCTCCATGAGTGGCGGCTACGACAGCATCTGGCTGCAACTGAACGGCCAGGGCAACCCGTGGATCTTTGCGCGCAAGGGCAAGCAACTGGAGATCTTCCAGGCGATCAACACCGCCCAGGCCGACGAAGTACCCTCGTTTACCCCCGGGCCGCGACAGTGGTTGCTGGAAAAACAGTGATACAGAAACAGGCTCCTGCTTTCTGTAGGCGCTGGCTTGCTCGCGAAGGACGTCCACGGTAACGGTGGCATCCTGAATTAACGCGGTGTCTTTGCGTTTTTCGCGAGCAAGCTCGCTCCTACATTGGGCCCCATTGTTTTTACCGTCCAGGGATTGCCCCATGCGCACATTACTTGTCCTTAGCCTGATTCTGCTGGGCGGCTGCACCCATGCGCCGCAGCCAACCGACATCAGCGGACTATGGATCAATCAGGCAGCCATCGATTCGGCTGCCCAAGGCAGGCCCTTGCTGCGAGCCATTGATGCGCATGGCTTAAATCTGGAATGGAACATCGACACCCGCAGCAACAAGGCGCAAGTCAGCAATGCGTTCGAACTGGGCGAAGGGCAATTGCAGCAAACGGCGCCGGGTGTATGGACCGTCGACTACAACGGTCATGGCACCGATGAACTGCAATTGGATGGCAACCAACTGATTCAGCAGACCACAAAAAATTACGCAGCCCAACGCTTCACCCGCCCCGCCCAACCCGCCGCAGTGGACGCCCAGTGGGGTACGACGTTCAGACGTGCGTTGAACTCGGCCTATGTGGGTGGCCAGTGGAAAATCATTGAAGGCCAGGGCACCGGGAACATCGTAGTGTTCAACGCTGACGGCAGCGTATCCGGCCTGGCGCAAAACAACCGGTACGAGTTATGCCTGGGAGGCGATTGTGCTACTCAAGGGGCTGGCAATGACACCCTCTACCTGGGCAAGGGCGATGTGGGACACAGCTGGATTTTTGTCCGCTACGGCAAACAACTGGAGATTCTCCAGGCGATCAATCAGTCGCAACCGGATGAAATCCCACAGCTCACTCCAGGCCCACGCCAATGGCTGCTGGAAAAACAGTGACGCAAAAAAAGGAGCCCTTGGGCTCCTTTTTCTTTAGGTCGCGATCAACCTTCAAGAATCGCTGCGTACCCTTCGCGATAACTCGGATACTTCGGCCCCCAGCCCAACGCCTTCGCCCGGGCGTTACTGCACCGCTTGCTGCCGGCCCGTCGCACGCTGGCGTCTGCGGCCCATTCGGTTACGCCGAGGTACTCACGCAGCCAGTCCACCACCTCGGCCAATGGTGCGGGAGCATCGTCGACGCCGATGTAGCAGTTGTCCAGTGCGCCACCCTGCTCCACATGAAGCAACAAAAACGCCAGCAGGCCTGCTGCATCGTCAACGTGAATCCGGTTGCCATATAAAGGTGGGTCAATCGTCACGCGATAGCCTTCACGCACCTGGGTCGACAACCGTTCACGGCCCGGCCCATAGATACCGGTAAGGCGCACGACACTGGCGGGAATCCCGCTATCCAACGCCACTTGCTCGGCTTCCAGCATCACTTGTCCGGAATAACCGCCCGCCTGGGTCGCGGAGCTTTCGTCGACCCACTCACCGTTCTGCTGCCCATACACACTGCTACTGGACACAAACAGCAAGTGCTTAGGTTCTTGGCCGTAGTCGTTCAACCATTCCAGCACATGCTGCAACCCTTGCACGTACGCGGCGCGATAGCCTGCTTCGTCGTGATCGGTGGCCGCCGCGCAATACACCAGGTAATCCACCCCGCCCACCGGCCAGGTGTCGGGGCAATCTTCTTTGAACAGGTCGCCGGCAATCCCGATCACGCCCCCGGGAAGGCGCGAGACATCCCGCCGCAGGCCATGAACCTCCCAGCCCTTGGCCAGCAATTGGGTGGCCAGACGGCTACCGACATCGCCGCAACCGGCAATCACCACAGAAGGCGCAGACATCACAAAACTCCATTCTTAAAGGTCAAGATTAGCCCCCACAGATGACCAGCGGCCAGCAAAACGACAAATAAAGTATCCGTATTGCTTCTGTTAACAAGAATTACTTGCAATAATAACCGCCCTTTTGTCCTCGACCCGATACGGTCTGGAAGGACACCCACTCATTCTTTCTCTCAGGTCCGGCCAGCATGACACGCAATAAATTCCCCGCTTCGCCAACCAAGCCTCACAGCCCATCCCGCGCCTGGCGTGCGATAGCTGCAGTGCTGTTCAGCGTTCTGCTGGCTCCGACCGCCGCGTTCGCCGATAACACCGCACCAGCCACCCCGCCTGCTGCCACTGCGCCAGCCCCCGAGCAAAATGCTCCTGCGCCAGCCGCCGCACCCGCTGCCACCGACCCGGCCCTGGCCGCCGAAGGCGCACCGGCTGACGATTCCGGCGTCGTGCTGGAAGAAGACAACAGCCTGGGCATGGCCCACGACCTGTCGCCCTGGGGCATGTACCAGAACGCTGACATCATCGTGAAGATCGTGATGATCGGCCTGGCCATCGCCTCGATCATCACCTGGACCATCTGGATCGCCAAGGGCTTCGAGCTGCTGGGCGCCAAGCGTCGCCTGCGCACTGAAATCGTCCACCTGAAAAAAGCCACCACCCTTAAAGAAGCCAGCGAAAGCGCGGCGAAGAAGGGTACCCTGGCACACCTGCTGGTTCACGACGCACTCGAAGAGATGCGCCTGTCCGCCAACACACGTGAAAAAGAAGGCATCAAGGAACGCGTCAGCTTCCGTCTTGAGCGCCTGGTTGCCGCCTGCGGTCGCAACATGAGCAACGGCACCGGCGTGCTGGCCACCATCGGTTCCACCGCGCCCTTCGTCGGCCTGTTCGGTACCGTGTGGGGCATCATGAACAGCTTCATCGGCATCGCCAAAACCCAGACCACCAACCTCGCCGTCGTGGCTCCCGGCATCGCCGAAGCCCTGCTGGCAACGGCACTGGGCCTGGTTGCCGCGATTCCTGCGGTAGTCATCTACAACGTCTTCGCCCGTTCGATCGCCGGCTACAAGGCCCAGGTATCAGACGCTTCGGCAGAAGTCCTGTTGCTGGTCAGCCGTGACCTCGATCACCTGCCTACCGAGCGCAGCTCGCAACCGCATATGGTGAAAGTGGGGTAATCGGCCATGGGCCTGCATTTGAATCAAGGCGACGACGAGCTCGTCGAGAACCACGAAATCAACGTCACGCCGTTTATCGACGTGATGCTGGTGCTGCTGATCATCTTCATGGTGGCCGCACCACTGGCCACTGTGGACATCAAGGTCGACCTGCCCGCCTCCAGCGCGAAACCTGCGCCGCGGCCGGAGAAACCGATATTCCTCAGCGTCAAGGCGGACCAACGTCTGTTCCTGGGCGAAGAAGAAGTCAAATCCGAAACCCTGGGCGCGGTGCTCGACGCCAAGACCCAGGGCAAGAAAGACACGACGATCTTCTTCCAGGCCGACAAGGGCGTGGACTACGGCGACCTGATGAGCGTGATGGATGCCCTGCGGGCAGCCGGCTACCTCAAGGTAGGCCTGGTCGGACTTGAGACGGCAGCCAAGAAATGATCACGACGCGCCACAAACTGACGCGTTATGGCACCAGCCTCGCCGTCGTGCTGGGCGTCCACGCCGTCGCGATCATCATCGCGCTCCAGTGGTCGGCGCCACATATGGTCCAGCTGCCTCCGGCGGCCATGGTTATCGACCTGGCACCGATGCCGGCGCCTCCACCTCCGGCCCCGCCGAAGGTGGTAACGCCGCCGCAACCGCCCGCGCCGGTGGAAGAGCTGCCATTGCCGAAACTGGCCGAGGCACCGAAGCCGACGATCCAGGTGCCAAAGCCGGTCAAACCCAAGCCAAAACCACAGCCGCCCAAGCCTGTGGAGAAGAAGCCCGATCCGCCCAAGGAGAAACCTTCCGAGGAGCCACCGAGCGAAACTCCGCAGAACAACGCGCCTACGGAGAAGTCCGCTCAGCCACAACCGGGCCCTTCACCGCAGCAGATCGCGGCCAAGGCCACCTGGGAAAGTACCCTGCTGGGCCACCTGCAGAAGTACAAGAAGTACCCGCCGGGCGCCCAGGCGCGTGGCAAGGAAGGTCTGAACCGCCTGCGTTTCGTGGTAGATGCCGACGGTAACGTACTGTCCTATGAACTGGTGGGCCGCTCTGGCAACGCCGATCTGGACCGCGCCACCCTCGACATGATTCGTCGCGCCCAGCCGCTGCCCAAGCCGCCGGCCGACATGTTGAAAGGCGGCAGCATCGAGATCGTTGCGCCGTTCGTTTACAACATCGAAAAACGTCGCCGGTAATCCTCTCCGTGGGCACTCTCGGGTGCCCACGGCTGCTACGTCTCCCTGCCTATCGCCGCAAGCTGAACCCCAGTTGAACAGGCCTCAACCTAACTTTATCTTCACTTGTAACATTTAAAGACAAAGCCAATCATCCGCGAATCGTTCTCATTAGCGGACATTCGGCATGCCCAACCTTGCCCGGCTGGCTCTTCTCCTACTGGCTTTTCCCGTCGCAGCGCAAGCGGATCAGTTGGTCACCCTAGTCATTCAAAACCACACCTTCAGCCCCTCGACGTTCGAGGTGCCGGCCGGGGAACGCTTTCGTATTCAACTCACCAGCCATGACGAAAGCGTCGATGAGTTCGAAAGCTATGACATGAAATTCGAAAAAATCATCGTCCCCGGCAACACCGTTACGGTGTTCGCCGGCCCGCTGCATCCCGGCACCTACACCTTCTTCGATGACTACCACCCGGACCAGGCCAAAGGCACGGTCACTGCGGTCGCGGCCAAGGAGTAAGCCATGCTGGCCTGTCTGTTGATCGTGTTTCGAGAAGTACTGGAAGCCGGGATCGTGGTGGGGATTGTGATGGCCGCCACCCAAGGCCTGGCCAGACGCGGGCTGTTCATTGGTGGAGGAATCGCGGCCGGCGTACTCGGTGCCGGCGTCCTCGCGCTCTTTACCGGCGCAATCACCCAGGCGCTGCAAGGCTTCGGCCAAGAAATTTTCAACGCGGCCATTCTGGTGGTCGCCGTGGTGATGCTGGGCTGGCACAACCTGTGGATGGCCAGCCACGGTCGCGAGCTGGCGACCCAACTGCGCAGCGCCGGCAATGCCGTACTCAACGGCGAAAAATCACTCTGGGCCCTGGCCGTAGTGATTACCGTCGCCGTACTGCGCGAAGGCTCGGAAATCGTGCTGTTCCTTTACGGCATCGCCGCGTCGAGCCAGGCAGACCCGCTCTCGATGCTGACCGGCGGCGTGCTCGGCATCGCTGCCGGGGCCGCGTTGTCCTGGCTGATGTACCGCGGCCTGGTCGCCATCAGCCTCAAGCGCCTGTTCTCGATTACCGGCTGGATGATCGCCTTGCTCGCCGCCGGCATGGCCGGCCGGGCCGCCGCGATCCTTGCCGGTATCGACCTGATTCCCGCCTGGGGCTACCAGCTCTGGGACACCTCCTGGCTGGTCTCCGATGGCAGCCTCACAGGCCGGGCACTGACCGCGCTGGTGGGCTACACCGACCGGCCACTGGGCGTCCAGTTGGTTGCCTGGTCCGTCACCCTCGCGCTCCTGGTGCTGGGTAACCGCTTACTGCATTCACGCGCGACACAATCACCTTAACCGCCCCAGGAGCCCCACCATGAAACCTCTGCGCAATCCCTTGGCCGCCGCACTGCTGCTTGTCAGCGCCGTGGCCGCTTCCTCCCTCGCCCAGGCCCGCGAATACCCGATCGGCGGGCCAGTCCAGATCAACGATATGGAAATCGCCTCCTCCTATCTGGTGGGCATCGAAATGGCGCCGATGCCGCCGGGCATGGTGATGAGCAAGGACTCGGTGCACCTTGAAACGGACGTGCACGCCACCGCCGACAACAAGTACGGCCTGTCCAACGGCGAGTGGGTGCCCTACCTGACCATCAGCTACTCGCTGGTCAAGCAAGGTTCGCCCGACTACAAGGAAATCGGTACGTTGCTGCCGATGGTGGCCAAAGACGGCGCCCACTACGCGAACAACGTGAAGATGGACGGCCCCGGCACCTACACCGTGGTATTGCGCTATGAAAGCCCGCAAATCAAAGGTTTCTTCCACCATGTGGACAAGGAAACCGGCGTGCCTGACTGGTGGGCTCCCTTCACCGAAACCTTCACCTTCAAGTACCCGCAGAAGTGAAATACCGGGCCGTGATACTCGATTAACCAGTGTCGTGGCCCCTACGCTGTCTGATAACGTGCGTCTATCGATTGCAGCCGGTATGCTTGGCCCGCAACCTCATGGACGCCCGCTATGACTCTTACAGAATTACGCTACATCGTTACCCTCGCCCAAGAGCAGCACTTCGGCCACGCGGCCGAGCGTTGCCACGTCAGCCAGCCGACGCTGTCGGTGGGTGTGAAGAAGCTTGAAGACGAACTCGGTGTGCTGATTTTCGAGCGCAGCAAAAGCGCCGTGCGCCTCACGCCCGTCGGCGAAGGCATCGTCGCCCAGGCCCAGAAGGTTCTGGAACAGGCCCAAAGCATTCGCGAGCTGGCCCAGGCTGGCAAGAACCAGCTGACCGCCCCGCTGAAAGTCGGCGCCATCTACACCGTCGGCCCGTACCTGTTCCCCCACTTGATTCCGCAACTGCACCGCGTCGCGCCGCAGATGCCGCTGTATATCGAAGAAAACTTCACCCACGTGCTGCGCGACAAACTGCGTAACGGCGAACTGGACGCGATCATCATCGCCCTGCCGTTCAACGAGGCAGACGTGCTGACCCTGCCGCTCTACGATGAGCCGTTCTACGTGCTGATGCCGGCGTCCCACCCGTGGACGCAAAAAGAAACCATCGACGCCGCCCTGCTCAATGACAAGAGCCTGCTGTTGCTGGGCGAAGGCCACTGCTTCCGCGACCAGGTGCTGGAAGCCTGCCCGACCCTGACCAAGGGCAATGACGGCGCCAAGCACACCACCGTGGAATCCAGCTCCCTGGAAACCATTCGCCACATGGTCGCCTCCGGCCTGGGCATTTCGATCCTGCCGCTGTCGGCGGTGGACAGCCATCACTACGCCCCCGGCGTGATCGCCGTGCGCCCACTGACGCCGCCGGTGCCGTTCCGTACCGTGGCGATCGCCTGGCGCGCCAGCTTCCCGCGGCCGAAAGCGATTGAAATCCTCGCCGACTCGATCCGCCTGTGTTCGGTGGCCAAACCGCCTGCTGCGAGCTAAGTAACGGTATGACTGAGCTGTCGCAGGTGTCGGTGACGGCACTCAAGGGTGTCGGGGAAGCCATGGCCGAGAAATTGGCCAAGGTCGGCCTGGAAAATCTCCAGGACGTGTTGTTCCACCTGCCCCTGCGTTACCAGGACCGCACCCGCGTAGTGCCCATCGGCCAACTGCGCCCGGGGCAGGACGCGGTGGTTGAAGGCACCGTCAGCGGCGCCGATGTGGTGATGGGCAAGCGCCGCAGCTTGGTCGTGCGCCTGCAAGACGGCACCGGCGGCCTGAGCCTGCGCTTCTACCATTTCAGCAACGCCCAGAAGGAAGGCCTCAAGCGTGGCACCCGCGTGCGTTGCTACGGCGAAGCCCGGCCCGGCGCTTCGGGGCTGGAAATCTACCACCCGGAATACCGCGCCATTACCGGCGACGAACCGCCGCCAGTGGACACTACCCTCACACCGATCTACCCGCTCACCGAAGGCCTGACCCAACAGCGCCTGCGCCAGTTGTGCATGCAAACCCTGACGATGCTCGGGCCAAAAAGCCTGCCCGACTGGCTGCCTCAGGAACTGGCGCGCGACTATCAACTCGCACCGCTGGATGATGCGATTCGCTACCTGCATCACCCACCTGCCGACGCCGATGTCGACGAGCTGGCCCTCGGTCATCACTGGGCCCAGCATCGCCTGGCATTCGAAGAACTGCTGACCCACCAACTGTCCCAGCAACGCCTGCGCGAGAGCATGCGTTCCCTGCGCGCGCCGGCGATGCCCAAGGCCACACGTCTTCCGGCTCAATATCTGGCCAACCTGGGGTTTGCACCGACGGGCGCCCAGCAAAGGGTCGGCAATGAAATCGCCTACGACCTGAGCCAGAAAGAACCCATGCTGCGGCTGATCCAGGGCGACGTAGGCGCGGGTAAAACCGTGGTCGCCGCACTCGCCGCGTTGCAGGCCCTCGAAGCGGGTTATCAGGTTGCACTGATGGCGCCTACCGAGATTCTTGCCGAACAGCACTTCATCACCTTCAAGCGCTGGCTCGAACCACTGGGCCTGGAAGTCGCGTGGCTGGCCGGCAAGCTCAAGGGCAAGAACCGCGTATCGGCCCTGGAACAAATCGCCGCCGGCGCCCCGATGGTGGTGGGCACCCACGCGCTGTTCCAGGACGAAGTGAAGTTCAAGAACCTCGCGCTGGTGATCATCGACGAACAGCACCGCTTCGGCGTGCAGCAGCGCCTGGCCCTGCGCCAGAAAGGCGTGGGCGGCCGCATGAGCCCGCACCAGTTGATCATGACCGCCACACCGATCCCGCGCACCCTGGCCATGAGCGCCTACGCTGACCTCGACACTTCGATCCTCGACGAACTGCCGCCGGGCCGAACGCCGGTCAACACGGTGCTGGTCACCGACACTCGCCGGGTCGAAGTGATCGAACGGGTGCGCGGTGCCTGTGCCGAAGGCCGTCAGGCGTATTGGGTGTGCACGCTGATCGAAGAGTCCGAAGAACTGACCTGCCAGGCTGCCGAAACCACCTATGAAGACCTCACCAGCGCCTTGGGCGAACTCAAGGTCGGGCTGATCCACGGCCGCATGAAGCCGGTGGAAAAGGCCGCGGTGATGGCCGAGTTCAAGGCCGGCAATTTGCAATTGCTGGTGGCGACCACCGTCATCGAAGTCGGCGTCGACGTGCCCAACGCCAGCCTGATGATCATCGAGAACCCCGAGCGCCTTGGCCTGGCCCAACTGCACCAATTACGTGGCCGCGTCGGCCGGGGCAGCGCTGCCAGCCATTGTGTGCTGCTGTACCACCCGCCACTGTCGCAGGTGGGCCGCCAGCGCCTGGGCATCATGCGTGAGACCAACGACGGTTTCGTGATCGCCGAAAAAGACCTCGAACTGCGCGGCCCCGGCGAAATGCTCGGCACCCGCCAGACCGGCCTGCTGCAATTCAAGGTCGCCGACCTGATGCGCGACGCCGACCTGTTGCCCGCCGTGCGCGATGCCGCCCAGGCGTTGATCGAGCGCTGGCCGGAGCATGTCAGCCCGTTACTGGATCGCTGGCTCAGGCATGGGCAGCAATACGGCCAAGTGTGACGCTGACCCACCGTAGGAGCGAGCTTGCTCGCGAAAAACCTGAGGGCGCCGCGTTGAATCAGGATGCCCGCATCATCGTTAACGACCTTCGCGAGCAAGCTCGCGCCTACACAGGCCTGCAATAGCCGACAGTGTCACAAACCGCACTTAGACGACCCTCACTTGTATCAAGCTGGTTATACTCCAATGACTGTAGGAAATTGGATTCAGGCCATGTCAGAAGTTGCCCTCGCCACAGCCCCGCCGACCGCACCCTCGGTGATTCGGACGCTGCTTGCAAAGCTCGCTATCAGCTACACGGAAGTTGCCGAACGCCCTGGCCTGAACCCGGCACAAAAGGTTCAGGCAGTGTTGCTCGATGATGCCGTGGGTGCACTCATGGTGCTGTTTCCACAGAGTCAGCTGCTGGACCTCAATCGCCTGGCCGAACTTACCGGCCGCCGCCTCACGGCCGTGTCGCCGGAGCGCCTCGAGCGCATGCTCGGCAAACACAGCCTGAGCCTGCTGCCTGGCCTGCCGCCGCTCACCAGCTCGCCGTGCCTGTACGAAGAAAGCCTGTTGCGTGAGCCAACCGTGCTGGTGCACTCGGGCGAGGCCGGGCTGCTGCTGGAGATTTCCAGCGACGCCTTCAAGAGCATGCTGACCAAGGCCAGTGCCGCGCATTTCGGCGAGCCGCTGAGCAGCATCCGGCCGAACCTGGATCGCCCCAACGACGACCGCGAGGAAATCACCCAGGCAATGCAGGCGTTCACCGCCCGCCGTATCCAGCAGCGCCTGGAAGCGACCATCGAGATTCCACCGCTGGCCGACACGGCGCAGAAGATCATCAAGCTGCGGGTCGACCCCAACGCCACCATCGACGACATCACCGGCGTGGTGGAAACCGACCCGGCCCTGGCCGCCCAAGTGGTGAGCTGGGCTGCATCGCCCTACTACGCCTCGCCGGGCAAGATCCGCTCGGTGGAAGACGCCATCGTGCGCGTGCTGGGCTTTGACCTGGTGATCAACCTTGCGCTGGGCCTGGCCCTGGGCAAGACCTTGAGCCTGCCCAAGGACCACCCGCAACAGGCCACGCCGTACTGGCACCAGTCGATCTACACCGCCGCGGTGATCGAAGGCCTGACCCGCGCCATGCCCCGCGCCCAGCGCCCGGAAGCCGGCCTGACCTACCTGGCCGGCCTGCTGCACAACTTCGGCTACCTGTTGCTGGCCCACGTCTTCCCGCCGCATTTCTCGCTGATCTGCCGGCACCTGGAGGTCAACCCGCACCTGTGCCACAGCTACATCGAACAGCACCTGCTGGGTATCAGCCGCGAGCAGATTGGTGCGTGGTTGATGCGTTACTGGGACATGCCGGACGAACTGTCCACGGCCCTGCGCTTCCAGCACGACCCGACCTACGACGGGCAATATGCGGAATACCCGAACCTGGTGTGCCTGGCCGTACGTTTGTTGCGCAGCCGGGGGATCGGCTCCGGGCCGGATGAAGACATCCCGGACGAACTGCTTGAGCGCCTGGGGCTGACCCGGGACAAGGCAGAGGATGTGGTGGCCAAAGTGCTGGATGCGGAAACGTTGCTGCGCGAACTGGCGTCGCAGTTCAGCCAAGGCTAAAACCTCAGCAGATCAATGTGGCGAGGGAGCTTGCTCCCSCTGGRGTGCGCAGCGCTCCCAAAAAARCCGGGGGCCGCTTCGCAGCCCAGCGGGAGCAAGCTCCCTCGCCACAACAAGCATTTTCACCGCATAAGTTGTGGTGCAGCCATCAAGCCTTCGGCTTTTTCTTCGGCTTCAAATACTTGGTCAACCCCTGGAACCAGATCACCAGCGCCGGGTTGCCCTTGATCTGGATCGACTTGTCCTGAATCCCCGTCATGAACGCCAGTTGTTTGTTCTTCGCCTGCATCGTGGCGAAGCCGTAGGCGGCGTCCTTGAAGGCAATAGCAAACGCAGGCGCGGGATGAACACCCGAACGGCTGGTGATGCGCTGGTCTTTGACGATGAAGTGACGAGCAACCTTGCCGTCGAGGGTCTGCAGCTGGAACGCCAGGTCCTTGTCACCCAACTGCTGCTGGAACGCAGGGTTGGTGCGGCTGGCTTTGCCCATCAACAGGCCAAGCATCCAGAGAAGAAAACGAAATTTCATGCACACGGCCTCAGTGTAATTATTGGGTGGCCGCAGCAGTTTAACGATTTGCGCAAATAACGCTACCGATCTCCCGTTTTAGCAGGAGATCGGCTGGCGTTTACCGCTTATAGCAACAACTTTGCTTAGACGTTAGGGCAAGGAACCGGTGCCCAATCCGCCAGGTTTGGATCGCGGCAAGTGCCTTCGATCTGCGCTTTACCGGCGCTGGCAACCTGCTTGCTTTCAGCTTGCTTGGTCTGGGCGGTCTGGATGGTTTTCTCGGTCGCTACGGCTTCTTTCGGCACGGTTGGCAGCACCGGCTTCTTCGCGACTTTTACCGGCTTCTTGCCTTTGGCTGGCGTCACCACCGGCGTGGTATCGGCAGTCGCAACAGTAACGACGTCGGCACGTTGTACGCCCACTTGTTGCAGATCCTGCTCGTACGCCTGGGTGTAGTTGTTCAGGTCTTCGCTGGCCTTGCCGTTTACCGCGACGATCAGGTCGTTGGACTCTTTCAGGCCCGAGACGATTTCTGCCAGGCGCTTGCGGCCTTCGGTGTCGTTAACGGTCTTGGCCTTGCGGTCAGCCACCAGCTTGGTGAATGCGCTCTGATAGCACTGCTGGGACGCCTTGGCATACGCGGTGCTGCGATCAATGTCGGAAGCGCGCTTGTTGACGTCAGTGGCGTAGGAGGCGATGCGCTGGTTGTCATCGGTGATCTGCTTCTGGCGCTCGGTGTAGTAACCCGCTGCACCACCGGCCAGGGCGCCGCCCGCTGCGCCGATCGCGGCGTTGCGGCCACGCTTGTCGGAGTCGCCGGTCAGGGCGCCCAGCAAAGCACCACCGGCCGCACCGATTGCAGCGCCGGTGACTACCGACTTGGTCAGGTCCGAATCGGTAGCGCGCAGGTGCTGCACCGGCTCGTAGCAGTTCGGGTAGTACTCGACCTTGGTGGTCGAGGAGACCTTGTTGGTCGGCGACGTTGCGCAACCAGTCAGCACGGTGCTGAAACCAGCTGCGATCAACAGCAGATGACGCTTGGAAACCGCCTTACGGGAAAAAATCATCGTTGTGTTCTCTTTTAAGTTTGACTTGCCCAGCACGGCCCACCGCCGCCTGAGTCCTTTCCAAGCTCGCCATACAACCAACGGTCAAGACCGCTGACCGCTCGCTGCGAGCAATTCCTTCAAAATCGTCGCCGGGTCGGCCCGCTGTTGCTTGCGGTAGTTGCCTACATGGCGAACGAATAACGTCGCGCGCGTCACCAGGCTCTTGCCCAGTACCGGCTTGCGATCCAACTCTTCCTTGATCCGTTGAAACTGCGCCTGGATCACGGCATCGGTGTAGCGCGTGCCGGTGGCCAGGTTGTCGATATAGATCGCGACCGCGCCATCCAGCGCGCTGCGCCCATTGGTGATGGCCGTGGCGAACAGCTGCGCGCTGGCTTCATCCTTGGCGTCGATGGCCTGCTGGCGGCTCTTCTGCAAATTGATCAGGCGGATGTTGTAGTTGTTGATGGTCTCGGCCACCAGGGCTGCAGACTGAATCAGGTTACCGGCCGCTTCTTCGCGCTGCTGGGCGATCAGCGAGACGTTGCGCTTGAGCTCTTCGTTGACCAACCCAAGTTCGGCTTGCAGGCGCGGGTCGACGCTCGCGGCGATGATGCTGTCCAGGCGCTTGGTCGGGTCCTGGGCGTCGTCGATGGCGTCGGTCAGCGAGGCCAGGCGGCCTTCTTTCTGCCACTGGGCGAACAGTTCCTTGTAGCGCGAGCGCGGTGCCGACAAGGCGCCAATCGCTACGCGAAAGCCGGTGGTCTCGTTGCTTTGTTCGGTGCCGTCAGCGGCGAACAACGGGTACTCGCGGCGCATGCCGGTGAACAGCGTGCCCTCGCCTTCCAGGTAGTTGCCGCCCTTGACCACGAACCCGCCATAGGTGCCCTGACGACGCCCGGCGTGCACCAGTTGAAAGGATTCCTGGACCATTTCCGCCGCGTTGCCGATCACATCGAACATGCCGATCGGGTTGGGCAACTTGGTGCCGATGGGCATCAAGCGTGCGGCCTGGCCGGTGCCACCGGCGACCTGATTGAACACCGCATAATCGGCGAGGGGGCCGTCGCTTTCGCTGCCCTCGGTGCGCCGTGGGAACAGCCGGCCTTCCAGGTCCTGACGGCTGACCGCCTGGCCGCCGCGTGCGGCAAACTCCCACTCCACCTCGGTAGGCAGGCGCACAAAACCCAGGCCGCCGTCATCCGCCGAAGCACCGCGACCACTCACCGGCAATAGCTCGCGGTGGTACTTCATCAGCCACGCGCTGTACACCGCCGAGAAGCGTTCCGCTTCAAAGCGCGACAGCTTGACCTTGGGCAGGCGCGCCGCCATGCCGGTGGGTACGTCGCACGCCGGGGCCGGCTCGCCACTGGCCAGGGACTGCGCCTGGGACATGACCTGCGCGTATTGCCGTGCGGTGACTTCGTACTTGCCGATGAAGTACAGCATCGGCTTGAGCGGGGTCTTGGCGTCGGTCTTGGGCATCAGCGGCGCGATGACGTTGTTCCAGTCCTTGGGCAGGTCCTTGAGGGTGAACTGGCCGTTGATGAAGTCCCGGCGATAACCGGAAATGAACGACTGCTGGTAGCCCGCCTCGCCCTCGCTGAACGGGTAGCCGAGGCTGATCTCGCGGTCATCCAGGGTGCCCTGGGCCAGCACATAGGCGTAGCGGAACACCATGTTGCCTTCGCAGGGCAGCGGCAGGCTGACGTCGTCCGGCAACGGCTTGGGGTTGTCCAGCTTGTCGCTCGCCTCATCGGCCCAGGCCACGCAGGACAGGGTCAGCGCCACGGCGGCGCCCAGTAACTTATACATCTCTGATTCCTTCAGAAGCCTGGATCCGCGCCACACGCCAACCGCCACAGGCCGCCGCCACGGCGCTGACGCCAAGGACAGCGGCCAAGGCCAGGCCGTAGTGACGCGCCAGCAGGTGACTGGCGTACTCGCCCGGCACCTGCACGAATAATTGGTTCAGGCCGGACTGCGCCAGGCCATACAACACGCCACTCAATACAGCGGAAAACCCGGCGCTGTAGAGCGCCTGCAACACCACGAACAGCAACAGCCCTGCGGTGGAAAACCCCAACAGCCGCAACACCGACAACTCCCGACGCTTGCGTTCTACCGCTGCCAGCGCTCCGGCAAAGATCGCGGCAAACGCGCCCGCCAACGCCAGCCCGGCGATGATCCAGAACACGATCGACAGGTTGCGGCTCAACGACTGCACCTGGGCGATGGTCTGGGCCTGGGTCGACACCAGCAGATTCTGCCCGACGAAATACACCCGCAGCGGTTCCACATCCACCAGGCGCCGCGCATACAAGCGGAACGCCGGGTATACCCGCTGCTCGCTGACGCCCACCGCATCGCCGTCCCAGCCAAACGCCGGCACCGCGCGGCCATCGCGATAATCTTCCGCCGCTTCCAGCAAGCCCAAGGGCGCAAACAGTCCATCCCGGGCGAAGGCTTCCAGCGGCAATACGTGCAGCACTTGAACCCGAGTGCGCTGCGACTCGACCCGCCCCGCCACTTGGCGACCAAAACTGGCCTCCAGCCAATCACCGGCCTTCGCCCCGAGCTTCTCGGCGGCGGTCTGGCTCAGCACGATCTGATCCAGGCCCTTGGGCATCGGCATGCCGGCCAGCAATGGATCGTTGTCGGCGGTCGGCAGCATCTCCACCGTCACGGCGCCCAACTGCGCCGTCGCTGCAATCTGCCGGGTGCGCGGCAAGGCAAACGCCACGTCATTGCGCTGGCGCAGTTGCTCGACAAATTCACTGCTGAATCGACCACCACCCAACGGAATAATTTCCCGGGTGGCCGGGTCGTTTTCCAAACGTTCGGTCAAACTGCTAACTAGTCCATATTTCAGGCCGAATAACACCAACAGCGGTGCGATCACCGCCACCAGCGCGAGCACCGAACACACCGACAGCCACGCGTCGTTGCGGTAATCCTGCCAGGCCAGGGAAGCCACCAGTGCGATACGCATCAGCAGGCCTCCCCGAGGGTCGCGGTGACGCCGCCGTCGGTGTCGCGACGGCAACTGATGCGCCGCACCTGCAAGCCACTGGCCCGGGCCAGGGGTTCATCATGGGTAGCGATCACGCAGCACGCGCCGTTATTCCGGGCCTGGGCCAACAGTGCCTGCATCACCCGCTCGGCGTTCAACGGGTCAAGCGCAGCGGTGGGCTCATCCGCTAGCAACAGCTGCGGACCGTGAGCCAGTGCCCTCGCACAGCTGACCCGCTGACGCTGGCCGACGGACAACGCCGCCGGTTTCTTATCCAGTTGATCAGTGATCTCCAACTGCTCGGCCAGCCGCGCCACACTGCCGTCATCCTTTAACCCCAGCAGTTGCCGCGACAACGCAATGTTGCCGCGCACATCGAGAAAACCCAGCAGGCCGCCGGTTTGCAGTACATAACCCAGGTGCCGACTGCGCAGGTCCGCCAGCGTGCTTTGCTGGTCGCCGCGCCAGAGCCCGGCGATGTCGACGCGGTTGAAATCGAACTGCCCGACCTGATCCGGTGCCAGCACCAACGCCAGCAAATCCAGCAAGGTGCTCTTGCCACAGCCGCTCGGCCCAACCACCGCCAACTGTTCACCCGCACGCAGTTGCAGGCCCGGAATCACCAGGCTGTAGCGCTGGGCACCAACGCCCCGGCTCTTGTGCACTGCGCTCAAGTTCAGCATTACGGCAGCGTCGACAGCGGCACGCGGTACAACGCATCACCCGGCTCGGCATCGCCGAAACGGACCCAGTTCGCCACGTCGTTGTGGAAGGTTTCGTAGAGGCGGATCTTCGAGTCCAGCTCGTCGATAAAGTCTTCCTGCTCGGCCACGCTCAACGACAGCCACAAATCCTGGGTCATGTTCAGCGACTTGCTGCGGTACGGCAGGCCTTCGAGGTATTCACCAAGGATGCCGCCGTCCGCCAGGTTGCCGCCTTTTTTCAAGGCCTGTGGATCGCGGCTCATGTAGGCCGAGGCGCTGGCGATTTCCTGGAAGAAATCCTTCGGTGAGGTCTGGGTTTTACGCGCCGCGTCGACGATCAGTTTCAGCGACTGCTGCAAGTCGTTGAGCTGCAATTTGGTCAACATCACGCACACCTGGAAGGCCGGCAGTGCGGTGTTGGTCAGGTCGCGGTCGGCGGTCCAGGCACTCACCAGTTGCGGCGCCTGGCTCGCGGTTTTGCGGCCGAGAAAATCCATGTGCATCGCATAACCGACGGCGGCGGATTTGTCCGCCAGGGTCGGCGCGGTGCTGAGCAGCGGCACCGGCTGCGGCGTGTTGCTGCGCACCTGATGCACCAGATTGGCGAACACCGTACCGATTTCGTCGACCCGCTCGCCGAACTTGCGCACATCGCCACCGGGCACCGGCGTGTACAGGTCGCCGATCTGCGGGTTGGCGTCGGCGGTGAGTGTGCGGTACTGGGTTTCGGCGCCGCTGTGGGTTTTCTTGCCGGCGTCGGTGCGCAGGTGCAAAGCGTAGATCTTGATCTGCTTGCCCAATGCAGCCTGGCGTACTTCGGCTTCGTTCATCTGGGTGGTGGCGAACCGGTCGTTCTTGCGCAGCGCACCGGCGTCGGTCACCAGCAGGATCAGGCGCCCGCCGTAGCCGGACCAGTCCATGCCTTCCACCGCCTGCATCACACCGGCGAACGCATCTTCGTTGAACGAGTGGCTGGACACAGTGGACGCCTTCACCTGCCGCGCCATGTCGAGGAAGCGTTGCGGGTCGCGGCCCTGGTCGAGGGTGATCAGGGTCTTGGCCACGTATTCCAGGCCCGGGGTTTTCTTGATGCTGTTGCGAAAACCCACCAGGCCGAAGCTCACGCTGTCCAACTCACCACGTTCGGCAATACGGGTTTGCAGTTCGTGGACCACGTCGCGAACCTGGTCGATATACGGCTGCATGGACACGGTGGTGTCGACCACCAGCACCACGGCCGTACGGAAGGCATCGGCGTGGGCGTCGGTCACCGGGGTTCGGCCGACGGCCTTGGCAATGGTGTTC
The DNA here is from genome assembly GCF_001952855.1 of Pseudomonas sp. ATCC PTA-122608. Classification (GTDB taxonomy): domain Bacteria; phylum Pseudomonadota; class Gammaproteobacteria; order Pseudomonadales; family Pseudomonadaceae; genus Aquipseudomonas. The sequence goes on from NZ_LPNO01000001.1 coordinate 262,617, forward strand.
GGTGTGCTGCCGGGGTCGATGGAGGCGACGTTGAGCAACTGCACCGGCTGGCCGTTTTCGTCGAAGCTCTCTTTGGAGTCGAAGATCGGCAGCAAGTAGAACTGGTTCTGCGGGACGGCGCTGGCGGTGGGTTCCAGGGCCAGCACTTGCTGGTTGTCCTCGCTGTTTTTCTGCACCTTGAGCAGCAGGTTTTTCGCCGCCGCCGGATCAGCCAGCAGTTTTTCCACTTCTGCGGATTGGCGCAGGAACATCACCGGCGCCCGGCCCGATCGCTCGGTGAACTTGAGCACCAGGCTCTGCTTCCAGTCGCTGACTTGCGCCGCCGGCAACCAGCCGTCGCTGCGCCCGTCGGTGGCAGCGCCAACCCGCAGCCACGGGCTGCCGTCGACGTCCTTGCGCTGGTAGACGTAGAGCACCGAAAACGCCGGCAAACCTTCGCCTGCCGTGCCGCCCGCGTTACTCGACAATTTTGCACCGGGCTTGCTCAGTACCCGCTGAAACAGGTTTTTTTTGCCAGCCATCAGCAACGGCCGTTGGCCGCCGTCGGCCTGCGCTGCCACCGGTTGCGCGGCAGGCGGCGTGGCAGGCGGCGTGACGGCCTTGACCGCGTCGGCAACCGGCGGCGCGGCGGGTGCGTCATCTTTCAACCACCAGTAACTCGCGCCACCCATCGCCAGCGCGACCGCTACGGCAACCGCTGCCAACGCCATCATCGGCCCACGGTTCTGTTCGGACACGGCGGAGTGTTGCGTCGGTGTTACCACCGGCTGGCGCACGGGTTGTGGCTGCGGCTTTTCAGTCGGAATTTCGATTGATACCGGCGTCAGTCCGGCCAGGTCATTCGTGACCGAAAGCGGAATCGGCAAAGGCCGAATCAACGTCGCCTCGACCTGCTCTTCCTTCGGCAACTGATCCAACGCCCGCAACAACGCCGCCGCATCCGGAAAACGTTCCGCCGGGTCTTTGGCCAGCAGCTTGCGCAGCACCTCCTGATAACGCCCGTGATGCACCGGTAATTCCGGCAGGGGTTCAGTCAAGTGTGCCAGCGCAGTGGAAAGCGCATCGGTACCGTTATAAGGCAGCTTGCCCACCAGAATTTCGTAGAGCACCACGCCCAGCGCATACAGGTCGGCGCGGCCATCAATCTCCTGGCCCCGCGCCTGCTCCGGGCTCATGTAGCTCGGCGTGCCAACGGCAAATCCGGCCTGGGTGAACTGCGTGCGGTCATCCAGGGATTTGGCGATACCAAAGTCCGACAACACGGCCGTGCCATCCGCGCGGAACAGAATGTTCGCCGGCTTCACGTCACGGTGGACCAACCCCTGGGCGTGGGCATAGCCCAGCGCCGACGCGATCTGGCGGATATACGTCAGCCCCTGCTCCGGCGTCAGGCCAGCGGCGATGCGCTCCTTGAGCGTGCCATTGGGCAGGTATTCCATGGCCATGTAATACAGCTCACCGACATTGCCGATGTCATGGATGGTCACGGTATGCGGGTGGGACAGGCGCGCCAGGGTCTTGCCTTCGCGCAGGAAGCGTTCGCAGAAGCTCGGGTCGGCCGCCAGCGCCGCCGCCATGATCTTCAGCGCCACCTTGCGCTCCAGGGACCGCTGGGTCGCCAGGTACACGCTGGCCATGGCGCCAACGCCAATTTCGCCTTCGATGTCGTAGCCGGGAATGACGATGTTCATGTCGACACCTTCACAACGATGGCGGTGATGTTGTCCGGCGCGCCGCGATTGAGCCCCAGGTGCACCAGGCTGCGGACGATTTCGTCGGGCTCGGCATGGCTCAACACTTCGCGAATCTCGTGGTCTTCGACGGTCTTGTTCAGGCCGTCGCTGCACAGCAGGTAACTGTCGCCGGGGGCGATCAACAGATCGACCGACGACAACGCCAACTGCGCTTCCACGCCAATCGCACGGGTGACGATATTCGCCCGTGGATGCACCCGGGCGTCGGCTTCGCTGAGCAGGCCGCTGTCCTGCAAGTCCTGCACGTAGCTGTGGTCGCGGGAAATGCCTTCCAGCACGCCATCCCGCAGGCGGTACAGGCGGCTGTCGCCGGCCCACAGACACACGCCGCGCAAGCCTCGGGTGGCGAGCAACACCACGGTGCTGCCCATCATGCTCACGCCACGGTGGGCGGTTTCTTCGCGCACCGCGCCGTTGACCCGCAACAGGTCGCTGCGCAACGCCGCCGTGTATTCCTCAAGGGAACGGCCGACGGGAATGCTGCGCAGGCTATCGACGATCAAGCTGCTGACGTAGTCCCCTGCCGCATGCCCGCCCATGCCGTCGGCCACCACCCACAGGCCGTTTTCCGGCAGGTCGAGGCAGGCGTCTTCATTGACTTGGCGAACCATGCCGACATGGCTTTTGCTGGCGGATTTGAACGTGGACCGCATCTACACAACACCTTCTTGGCCAAGCAAAAATTGCGCAAAATCGTCGGCGGCAGGCAGGCCCTGACACCGCAATAAACCGGGGGAAATCTGTTGCGAACCACGGCCCCACCACAGGCTCGCGCCTTCGCAGGCCTGTTCGGCAAGCGCAGTCATCCGCGCTTGCGGGTCTGTGGCAGCGACGCGTTGCAGGCCGGCAAAGCGGCTACCCAAGGTGCGTGGTTGGCAGGCTGGAGCGCCGAGGGATTCGATCCCGTCGCTGAAACCTTCGAAGGTGGCGCCGGCATCCAGCGTGCTCAGCAGCAGTTCTTCCACCTGTTCAAACCAAGCGTCCGGGCCGCTGACGACGGAGGCTGGGTCGCTGTCGTGATCCAACAGCGCTGCCACGGTCAGCGGGAAATAGCGCCCCACCCGGTCGATGCTCGGCATCACCACGCCCACCGCCGCGTCCGGCCCGCACACACCGGGTGCCAACACGAAACGCCACAGCGGGCTGACCAGGTAAGCGTTCAACCAGTCAGCCCCAAGGCGGGTCTGGCTGGCGAGCAGCCCGGACGCCAGCCAACTGTCCCAAGGACCGATAAAGCTCTGCGGCAGCGCGCGACTGACAAAGTCGCCGCGGCTGGCCAACTTGCCGTAGAAACCCAGCGTGGTCATAGCCGCTCCGGTAGGCTGAAGCCGTTAAGCACGCGGCTCTTGAACGGGTTGAAGGCGCTGTTGGCCCGCAACTCGTAGGAGATGCTCGCACCGTCGACCCGCAGGCGGAGGTTGAAACGGTCCGGCGAATTGCCGGCGGTCAGGTCTGACTGTTCCAGCAACCGGAACCACGCCCACGGGCCATCCAGCGTCACACCGGAGCGCCCACTGGCCGACGGCGGCATGATGGAGATGCGCACCACGCCAATGCTGCCGGGGTTCGGCCACTGCATCGCGACCGGGCGGCTCGGGCCGTGGTCGTAGCTCAGTTGCTGGCCGTCCAGGTCCAACAGGAACTGGGTGATGGTCGCGTCCATCGCCACCGGCTTGAGTTCAAAGCGCACGATCGGCTGAGTGCCACCGGCGCGGAAAAACGCGTCACGAATGGTTGCCGCGCGCTGGAAGGTTTGCAGCACGCCCGGCGCGATGCCGAGCTTCTGCGCCGCGCCCGGCTGCCAGCGCCAGGTTTGCGTGGAGGTGTCGACGTAAGGTTGCAGGTACTTGCGGAAGTAGTTGTCCATCACCCCGCCCACCCCAAAGAACTGCCCGAAGTCATCCAGGGTCGCGTCCCGCGCACTGCCAGGCGACATCGGATAACGCCCGGCCAGGGACTGGCGATACACGTTCACCACTTCACTGACCCACGCCGCATTCAACTGGTTACGCACTCCGCCCATCATGCTGTTGGTGGTGGAGTTGACCACTGACTTGACCATGCCCTGCACCAGCGGCGGCTGGCGTTCGGCATTCAGGCTGACCCGCGTGGCCGCAGCCGCTGCCTGGTTTTTCGCTTCGCCGAGCAACGCATCGCCGCTGGCCCCGACCATGGCGCTGACCTGCACATACAACGCATTCATGTCCGACAGCAGGCCATCAATGGCCGCCGGTTCGCCTTCGTTCTTGCTGACGATGCTGTTGAGTTCGGCGAAGTGCGCGGTCACCGGATCTTCACTGGCCGCTGGTGCATTCGCAGTTGGTTGGTCCTGGCCGAGCAGGCTGCCGAGGCGCTCCTTGAGCTTGTCCACGCCACCCTCCACCGGCGCACCCTTGGCGGCCAGCAGGCGTTCTTCCGCCTGCAAGTCGGTCTCCTTGGACACCGCCACCAGCAGCTTCTTCAGCGGCGAGGTCGGCCCGGAAATCACCCGCAAAACGTCGGCCGCCTGGGCCACGCTGGTGATCGGCACAAAGTCGATGTCAGCCAGCAAGGCGTCCCACTGGCGTTGATAGTCCTGGAAGTACAGGCGACGCACGTCGGCCGCGAGGCTGACCACGTTCTGTTGATCCGCCGGCTCGCGGCCCAGCACCCATTGCTCTTCAGCGAGGGTGCCGGTTTGGTTCAGGCTGGTCAGCAGGAAGCCCTGGCGATAACCCTTGGCGGTGAAGAAGCCGCTCAACGGCTCGCCCAACGGCTTGCCACTTTTGCGACTGAACACCAGCGCGGCGTCGCGGCCCGCCGCTTCGTTGATGCGAAAGTCCGGCACGCCTTCCGGCAGTTTCTGGCGCTTGATGCGGTCGTAGACGCGCTGGGCCACCGGCAGTTGCTGCAGTTGCCGACGCAGGTCGTCGATCAAGCGCGGGTCAAGCCGGGCGCTGGGCGGATGCCGCTCGAACAAGGCCTGCAAGTGCCCGATCAGTGCCTGGCGTTGGTCCGCCGGCAGGTCGCGCGGCAGGTTGCGGTCCCAGTCCAGGGCGATCCAGGCCTTGATGAAGTCCGGGTCGTAATGCTCACTGTCAGCGAGCATCAGGTAGGCCTTCAAGCCTTCATAGAGGAAGTCGGAATTGCCGCCGCCGTGCAGTTGCTCTTCGATGCGCGTCACCAAACGGGGCGCGAACACGGCGATCAACAGCTTGCGGTAGACGCTGGCGGATTCGGCTTCGAGCATGTCGCCCTGATACAGGCCCAAGCCTTCGGACCAGCTCGGCGAGTCACCCGCCAGATTCTTCACGGCGTTAAGCAGGGGTAGCACCGCGAGTACTTCGCGTTGCGCCGGGCTCAGGTTCTGCACGGTCTGGCCCAGCGGTGCGACCTTCTGGTCAACCTGGGCGATGTAGGCCTGGTTGGCGCGATAACTCACCCACCACAGGGTACTGACGACCAGCACCAACGCCACGGTTGCGGCCAGCACGCCACGGGCAATCCACTTGCGGCGGCGCTCGACCTTCGGGTTGACGCCCACCAGGCCACGCTCGGCAAACGCCACGGCGGTGAACAGTTTTTCGATGAAATAGCTGCGCCCGGTGCCGGTCTGGCGCGCCAGGTGCTGGCGGTCCAGGTTCATGCTCTGGGCCATGGCGCCGATCAAGCGGTCAATCGGGCTGCCTTCCTGGGTGCCGCTGGTGAAGTACACGCCGCGCAGCAAGACGCGCTCTTCAAAGGCGTTGGGCTTGAACACGCCTTCGAGGAAGCCTTGCAGGCAATCCTTCAACGCGCCGAACTGCTGCGGGAAGCCGTAGATCAGGTCGCGCCGCGCCGGGTCGCGTTCCTGTTGCAGGCGTTCCACCAGGCGCTCGTTGAGCCGCTGTTCCAGGCCGGCGAATTCGCTTTGCAAATGAGCCAACGGGCTGTCGCTGTTCTTGCCGTCGTCCAGGGCGAAGGTCATGCCCCACACCTGGGCGCGTTCTTCCTTGCTCAGGTTGTCGAAGAACTCCATGAAGCCCGGCACCAGGTCGAGCTTGGTCAGCATCAGGTAGATCGGGAAGCGCACGCCCAGTTGGGTGTACAGCTCCTGGATGCGCAGGCGGATCGCGGCAGCATGGGCGGCGCGCTCGGCGTCGCTGCCCAGCAGCAGGTCCGAGAGGCTGATGGCGATAAATGCGCCGTCAATCGGGCGCCGGGAACGCTGCTTTTTCAACAGATCGAGAAAGCCCAGCCAGGCGGCTTTATCTACAGTGGAGTTGCTGTCCTGGGTGGTGTAGCGGCCAGCGGTGTCGAGCAATACGGCTTGGTCGGTAAACCACCAATCGCAATTGCGCGTACCGCCCACGCCCCGTACCGCACCGGCACCCAACTGCGCAGCCAAGGGAAAGTGCAGGCCGGAATTGACCAGCGCGGTGGTCTTGCCCGAACCCGGCGGGCCGATGATCACGTACCACGGCAGCTCATACAGGTTGCGGCGCTCGTCACCGCCCAGCTTGGCCTTTTTCAACAGGGCCAGAGCTTCGTCCATGCGCTGGCGCAGGGTCGCCAGCTCTTCGGCGGTGGCAACGCTGGCCGGGTCTGGCGGGGTTTCTGCGGCAAGGCTGCGCATCACTTCGGCGGCCTGGCGGCGGGCCTGGATAATCCGGAACACGCGGTAGGCAATCCACACCGCGAACACCAGGATGATCAGCGCCCAGCGGCGCCCTTCCGGCACCAGCACATCGAGCAATGGCCCCACAAACCAGATGATCAGGCTTAAGGCGATCAGACCCAACAACGGGATCACCCAGCGAATCAAAAAACTGAAAAACGCCTTCACTCGACCCCCTCCGCCAATACGGTGATTTCTACCCGGCGATTGCGCGCACGGCCTTCAGCAGTGGCGTTGGTCGCCACCGGCTCGGTGTCGCTACGGCCCTCGGCGCTGAAGCGTTCCGCCTGGCCGGTCTTGGCCGCGAGAATTTCCAGCACCGACTTGGCCCGCGCCTCGGACAGCGCCCAGTTGGACGGGAAACGCAGGGTCGCAATCGGACGGTTATCGCTGTGGCCGGTGACGCGCACCTGGCCCTTGACCTTGCGGATGGCGTCGGCAATACGCAGCATCAGTGGCTGGAAGTCATCGACGATGCTGGAGCTGGCCGAGGCGAACAGTTCATCGCCACGGATGGTTACCACGGAGCGGTCGACGGCATCTTCCACAGCCACGCGACCGGCCTTGATGTCTTCCACCAGGAAGCCCGCCAGGCGTGGTCGCTCAATGATTTTCGGCTGGGCGACCGGACGGTCGATGGCCTGCACCGGGATCTCGCCCAGGGCATGAATATTCTTGAACACCGGCTCGGCATCCGACGCCAGTTTCATCCGCAACCCGAACAGTAACGCCAGCAACAGCGCCACGCCGATCGCCACGGCGATCCACGGCGGCATGAATTGCGCCAGGCGATCACGGGCCACGGTGACGCCGCGCCAATGGGGCGACAGCTCGCGCTCATGCTCGCCACGGGCACTGCGAATCGCCGCCGCGGTACGCTCGCGCAAGGCTTCCAGCTGGCTGCGGCCGTCGTTCATCACGCGGTAGCGACCTTCGAAACCCAGGCACAGGCACAAGTACAGCAGTTCCAGCAGGTACAGGCGTTCCCGCGGGCTTTGCAGGCAGTGATCCAGCAACTGGAAGACCTTTTCGCCGCCCCAGGCTTCGTTGTGCACGGTGATCAGCAGGCTCTGCTTGCCCCAGTCACTGGCACTGCCCCACGGCGTACTCAGCACGGCTTCATCGAGGGCGGTGCACAGCGCGTAACGCGCCAGCAGCACGTCATTGCGGGCGACGCCGGCGGCCTCGGCACGTTCTTCAAACTGGCGCAGGTAGGCCAGCAATTGCGCGCGCAGGCTCGACGGCGCCGGGTGGGAAATGGTGTTGCGCAGGCGTGTCAGCAGCGACAGCAGCGGGCCGGCGGCGCTTTCCAGTGGGTTCAGGCCTTGGGCCTTGCCGGTCAGGATCGGCGCGGCAGGCATCGACAGCGGCGCCGTCTCTGCGCGAACCGGCTCCGGTGCGCGGCCACCCGGGCGCGGCATGAACTGGGTGCGGTCATCGTCATTGGGATGCATCGCGGATTATCCTCGGATGGCCCAGAAAGCCAGGTTCAACCCCGGGAACTGGCCGGCGATGTGGAACGCAAAACCGCCGGAATTACTCAGTTGCTGCCAGTGCTCGCTGCCCCGGTCCAGCTCGTAATAGGTGCTGCCTGCGTGGTACGGAATCTGCCGTGGCGCCACCGGCAGCGGCAGCAGGCCGATGCCCGGCAGTTGCAGGTTGACCAGGTCGCGGATGTGTTCCACCGAGCCGACCTTGCTTTGCTGGCCGAAACGCGCGCGCAGGGTTTCGCCCGGCACATCGGCACGCACCACCAGGATGAAACTGGCGCTGTCGATCAAAGTTTTGTCGGCCAGCATCGCCACGTGCACGCCGTAGGCTTTCTCGACAATCGGGATCGGCGTGGCCTTGCTGTCGATCAGCATCGACAGTGCTTCGCGCAGCGCCTGCATCACCGGGGTGAAGCTCAGGGCCAGGTCGTCATGCTGGTATTGCGGGTATTCCTGGGGGCGGCGGCCAGTGGTGGAGAAGGTCGAGAACTCGCCGGCCAGGCTCACCAGCTCACTGAAGAAACGCTCTGGGTGCAGCGGGCTCAACTGGCTCAGGTGCTGGATCAGCGGCTGGGCACGGTTGACCAGTTGCAACAGCATGAAGTCGGCGATTTCCGAAGCGCCACCGGCGCCCGAAGCCACTACGCGCCCGGCCAACGCTTCGCCGCGCTGGTGCAGCAGGCCCAGCAGTTCGCTGCGAAACGCGGTCAGCGGTTTGCTGGCAGCCACGTCGAGTACCGGCGGGATGTAGCTGTCGTCCAGCACCAGGGCGCGGTCGGCGCGTTTTTCCTTGATGCGCACCAGGCCGATGGCTGCGTAATCGCTGATGCCATCCTGGGCAGTCAACAGCCGCAGGGCACGGGAACCGACCGCCACCGGCGCACGGTTTTCAAAGGGGGCGTTGTCGTCGCGCACTTCGCGCACCTGGCTGACGTAGCGCGCCGCTTCCAGGGCTTCGCCTTCGTCGACGGTGTCGCGGGCGCCGGCACGCTTGAGGGGCAGCGCCAGGTAGACCAGGCCATCGCGCAGGTGGTCGTCGATGTTCAACGGGCTCGGCGCCAGGTCGTCCTGGGGGATATTGAACGGCGTACCGTCGGGCAACAAACCGCGTGCCGAGACAATCGCCAGCTTGCCCTGGGCCAACAGGCCCTGGTCGATCAACAATTCGGAGAAGCCCCAGGCCCCTGCCGACAACGGACGGCTGCGCGCATCGATCAGGTTTTCCAGGTAACGGTCATGCTGCTGGAAGTGCTGCGTTCCGATGAACATGCCTTCCGACCAGACCACGCGATTGTTCCAGGACATGGGGGCTCCGATTCTTATTGGGCAGGGCTGGATGGGGGAACCACGACGTCGGCACGCACCGCATGCACATCGAGGCTGATCTGGTATTCGGTGTATTGGCGCGCCGGCACGTTAAGCACGGTGCGCCACACGGCGCGGTCCAGTTCGCGATAGCCCACCAGCAGGCCGATCTGGCGGGTGGACGGGTCGAGGTCGCGCTGAATGCTCAATTGCTGGCCGGGCTGGATCACCACTTCGTCCTGGTCGAGCAGGTCGAGGCCGAGGGTCGACTGGGCGCGATCGGCCAAGGCGAAGTAGTCGGAACGGCTGAAGGTGGCGGCGTTTTTCAGTTCGAAAATCCGCACCCGTACCGGGGCTGCCTGGCCATTGGCGCCGGGGTTGAGCCCGGTGATGGCGTGGAAATGCAGCTCGACGGCGGCGGTGTCTGCCTCAGCCTCGGGGGCTTCGGGCTTGGCCGCATCCTTGGCACACGCCGTCAGCAGAAGCGCGGTGGCGGCTGCGAGTAAAAACCTGGGAATCATCCTGCGTCCTCAATGACGTACTTAGCTATCCGTTGTTCCATGTACTGCGTTGTTAGTGACGCTGTCGGCTGCTGTGCTCTTCGTAGGCACGGCTGAATTCACGCCCGAACAAGTCCTGGAAATCTTCCTGGGCCTCGCGGGAAATATTGCTGTAGAGCTCGGTGAACTGCTGCCAGTACTGGGCCTGGCGCGAACCGTTGAAAATGCTCGACAGCCCGCCGGGCTTGCCCATGCGCTCTTCGAGCTGCGCCGGTTCAAAGCGCGTCAGCAGGTGCTTGATGGCGGCTTCGACCCCGGCCATTACCGCCAATTGGTGTGCACGCAGATCGTCGAAACTGTCGCGAACCGCCACGTCCGGCGCCATAAACGCCTGGTTGCTGTGACGTAGGAGCAGCAGTAACGCTTCATCGGCGTTGGGGGCGAATTTCAACGGGTTGTTTTCCACCGGCTGAATCACCGTCTGCTGCATGCGGAACTCACCCTTGAGGCTGCTGCGGGCACGCAATACGTCGATCAGGCCTTCGACCATCAGCCGGTAACTGCGACCGATACTTTCCATCTGGGCTTCGGCTTGGGCCTTGTCCAGCCGCAACTGATCGAGGCCGGCACCGCGCAGGAAGGCTTGCAGCAAATCGGGTGGGTTGGCGTCGACCACCGGGAGCGGTTGCTCAACCTTGGGTGGCTCGATAATCGGTGTTGGAGGAGGTAGTGGCGGCGGCGCAACAGGCTTGGGTGCCGGGGCATCGCCAAACAAATCCCAGTCGTCGGGAATGATTGAGCCCGAGACCACCGGCGCAGGCGGCTCAGCCACGGGCAGCGGTGTTGGCGGGCGGAAATCGTGTTGCTCGGCCGGTACGTGGTCGTGCACGGTGGCCGGCGGCACGCTGTTGGGCGCCAGGAAGTCGAACAGGTCCGGCAGGGTGTCCATCGACGAGGCGCCCTGGAACTGCGGCGCGATGACCGGGTGCGGCGTCGGGGTGCTCACGGCGGCGCCCATCAGGGCTTCGAAGCTGTTGGAGGCGTCACCGGTGAAAGACGGGGTATCTGTCACTTTCAGGTTGAAATCGATACGCGCCTGGATTTCGTAATCACCGATGCGGATCAGCTCACCGTCTTGCAATGGCTCGCTGTTTCCCCGGCGCAAACGGATACCGGCGTTGACTAGCTCAACACCGTTAGTGCTGTTATCAGTTAGATAATAACGACCATCTTTGTATTGAATAACGCAATGCTGCGTGGAAACCAGGCGCTCCGGGTCAGGCAGTATCCAGTCATTTTCGGAACCGCGGCCAATAGCCATCGCTCCCTGATCCATGGACTTTTCAGGGCACTGGCCAGGGGTAATCTTGTGATAACTAGTGATAGTCAAACACAGCGACATCATGCCTCCTTGCTGATACTTCGCGCGCGGCCGTTCCCTGGGAGAAATGCTCCCGAGTGATCCACGACAGATCCTTTCAAAACCTTGAAAGCCTGCTTCAACCCGCGTAATAGCTGATCTTAACCGGCCTGTATGACAAAAATCCTGCCTCGGCACCTGCTTCGACTGATCGGTCGCGCAGGATGTTAAGCACCGCACATCTGTCATAGAGGGCGAATAGCTTACCTTGACAAGGCATAAGTACTACACCAAAAATGCACAACTTCTTGAACACCAATGATGGCACTTTGAAATCAGCATGATGTCAAAGCGCTAAATATGACCAAGAAAACATGCAAAGTTCCTCGCGCAACTAATGCATGAGTTGCCCGTCATCTAACGGGCTGATAGGGAGATCGAATTTAGTGGATGTGCCTCTGCTGCTCGCCGCCGTTTCCGCGACTTCGCCTTGTGGCGAAGACTTGGAATATGACGCCGATTATTTGCATCTTGAGCGTGCCGCACAGGGTCAACCCGAGCGCAGCATGGGCGACTCGATCCTGCCCGCCGAACCTCCGGAATGGCGCAGCATCCAGCAGCAAAGCCTCGACCTCCTGCAACGCAGCAAAGACCTGCGCATCACCCATTTCCTGTTGCAAAGCGCCCTCGCCCTCCAGGGCATCGCGGGGCTTGCCGACGCGCTCACGCTGATCAACGCGCTGCTGCGCGAATACTGGGCCGACCTGCATCCGCGCCTGGATGCCGATGACGACAACGACCCCACCGTGCGCATCAACGCCCTCAGCGGCGTGACCAGCGACGCGAACATCCGCCTGCTGCGCGAAGCCATTCTGACCCGTTCGCGCACCTTCGGCCCCGTCAGCCTGCGCGCCGCGCTGAATGCCAGCGGGCTGCAGAGTTTCCCCGGCGAAAGCCTCGGCGCAGAACAGCTCAACGGCGCGTTCCTCGACAGCGATGCCGAGCAACTGCAAGCCACCCGCGACGCGCTGAACGCCGCCCGCGCCGCCTGTGATGCCATCGAACAATACGTCAGCGACCAGGTCGGTTCCGCCCAGGGCGTAGACCTCGGCCCCTTGAAGCAACTGCTCAAGCAGGCCGTGCAGATACTCAACCAATATGCCCCACACAGCGGCGCCGCCAGCGAGCCCGAGGTTGTCAGTGACGACAATGCCCCCTCGGTTGAATACGCCGCCGCGCCCGTTGCAGCACGCCCAACCGGCGACATCGCGAGCCGCGATGAAGTGCTGCGCAGCCTCGACAAAATACTTGCGTACTACACCCGCCACGAGCCTTCGAGCCCGCTGCCGGTGCTGTTGAACCGAGCGAAGAATCTGGTGCACGCCGACTTTGCGGCCATCGTGCGCAACCTGATTCCCGACGGCATGTCCCAATTTGAAAATCTGCGCGGGCCGGACAGCGAATAAGCGTACGGATCGCGCAGTTACAACACCGTCGCTCAAGCGACCAGGAGCAGCAACGTGGCGAAGCAAAGTTCTCAGAAATTCATCGCGCGCAACCGTGCGCCTCGGGTGCAGATCGAGTACGACGTCGAGCTCTACGGCGCCGAGAAAAAGGTCCAGCTGCCCTTCGTCATGGGTGTGATGGCCGATCTCGCCGGCAAGCCCGCCGAGCCTCTGGCGCCGGTGGCCGACCGCAAGTTCCTTGAAGTGGACGTCGACAACTTCGACTCGCGCCTCAAGGCCATGCAGCCACGCGTCGCGTTCCATGTGCCCAATGAGCTGACCGGCGAAGGCAACCTGAGCCTGGACATCACCTTTGAAAGCATGGACGACTTCAGCCCCGCCGCTGTGGCGCGCAAGGTCGACTCGCTGAACAAGCTGCTCGAAGCCCGCACGCAGCTGGCCAACCTGCTGACCTACATGGACGGCAAGACCGGCGCTGAAGAAATCATCATGAAAGCGATCAAGGACCCGGCATTGCTGCAGGCCCTTGCGAGCGCGCCGAAGCCGGCAGGGGACCAGTAATCATGACCGAGAATACCGCCCGCGAAGGCGCCCAGAACCTGGGCGCTACCGAAGAAACCAGCGAGTTCGCGTCGCTGCTGCTGCAAGAATTCAAACCCAAGACCGAGCGTGCTCGCGAAGCCGTGGAAACCGCCGTGCGCACCCTGGCCGAGCAGGCACTGGCCCAGACGGACCTGGTGTCCAACGACGCGATCAAGTCGATCGAATCGATCATCGCCGCCATCGACGCCAAGCTCACCGCCCAGGTCAACCAGATCATCCATCACCAGGATTTCCAGCAACTGGAAAGCGCCTGGCGTGGCCTGCACTACCTGGTGAACAACACCGAGAGCGATGAGCAGCTGAAGATTCGCGTGCTCAATATCTCCAAGCCGGACCTGCACAAGACCCTGAAGAAATTCAAGGGCACCGCGTGGGACCAGAGCCCGATCTTCAAGAAGATGTACGAAGAAGAATACGGCCAGTTCGGTGGCGAACCTTACGGTTGCCTGGTGGGCGACTACTACTTCGACCAGTCGCCTCCCGACGTGGAGCTGCTGGGCGAGCTGTCGAAAGTCTGCGCCGCGATGCACGCGCCGTTCATTGCCGCGGCTTCGCCGACTGTGATGGGCATGGGCTCGTGGCAGGAACTGTCGAACCCGCGCGACCTGACCAAGATCTTCACCACCCCGGAATACGCCGGCTGGCGATCCCTGCGTGAATCGGAAGACTCACGCTACATCGGCCTGACCATGCCGCGCTTCCTCGCGCGCCTGCCGTACGGCGCCAAGACCGACCCGGTAGAAGCCTTCGCCTTCGAAGAAAACACCGACGGTGCCGACAGCTCCAAGTACACCTGGGCCAACGCGGCCTACGCGATGGCGGTGAACATCAACCGTTCGTTCAAACACTTCGGCTGGTGCTCGCGCATCCGTGGCGTGGAGTCTGGCGGTGAAGTCGAGAACCTGCCGGCCCACACCTTCCCGACGGATGACGGCGGTGTGGACATGAAGTGCCCGACCGAAATCGCCATCAGCGACCGCCGTGAAGCGGAACTGGCGAAGAACGGTTTCATGCCGCTGCTGCACAAGAAAAACACCGACTTTGCCGCCTTCATCGGCGCCCAGTCGTTGCAGAAGCCGGCCGAATACGATGACCCGGACGCCACCGCCAACGCCAACCTGGCCGCGCGCCTGCCGTACCTGTTCGCCACCTGCCGTTTCGCTCACTACTTGAAGTGCATCGTGCGCGACAAGATCGGTTCCTTCAAAGAGAAGGACGAGATGCAGCGCTGGTTGCAGGACTGGATCCTCAACTACGTGGACGGCGACCCGGCGCACTCCACCGAAACCACCAAGGCCCAGCACCCATTGGCGGCTGCCGAAGTGATCGTGGAAGACGTTGAAGGCAACCCGGGGTACTACAACTCCCGGTTCTACCTGCGCCCGCACTACCAGCTTGAAGGGCTGACCGTGTCGCTGCGCCTGGTATCGAAACTGCCTTCGGCGAAAGGCGCGTAATAAAGATCCGCCGGGATCGGGCTTTTGTGGGAGCCGGGCTTGCCCGCGATGCAGGCGACGCGGTCTGTCAGTCAGACCGCAGTGATGCCATCGCGGGCAAGCCCGGCTCCCACAGAAAAGCACCGCCCTTGGGTTAACCAAATATCGTGGCTGAGTCCACACAGGGAGAAAACATGGCTGTTGATATTTTCATCAAGATCGGCGACATCAAGGGCGAGTCCATGGACAAGGCCCACAAGGACGAAATCGACGTATTGAACTGGAGCTGGGGCATGGCCCAGTCCGGCAACATGCACGTTGGCGGTGGCGGCGGCGCGGGCAAGGTGAACATCCAGGACCTGTCGCTGACCAAGTACGTCGACAAGGCCTCGCCTAACCTGATGATGCACTGCGCCAGCGGCAAGCACATCGACAAGGTCACGCTGACCGTGCGCAAGGCCGGCGGTGAAAGCCAGGTCGAGTACATGATCATCAACCTGGAAGAAGTGCTGGTTACCTCCCTGAGCACCGGCGGTTCGGGCAGCGATGACCGCCTGACCGAAAACGTGACCCTGAACTTTGCCCAGGTGATGGTGGACTACCAGCCACAGAAAGCCGACGGCACCAAAGACGGCGGCGCGATCAAGTTTGGCTGGAACATTCGCTCCAACACCAAACGCTGATTGCCCCTGTAGCCGCCACCCCAAGTGGCGGCTGCAAGCCCCCTGTTCCTCTCGCAACCCGTCCGTGGAGCTGCTTTGGTGGTAACTGAAATTGCTTCCCGCGATCGCCTGCAACCGTCCCTGCTGGACCGGTTGACCGACGATGACCCGACCAATCCCAAGGAAAGCGCCGACAAACGCGTGCTGTCCCTGAGCCAATTGAAAGCCTCGGTGCTGCGTGACCTGACGTGGCTGCTCAACACCACTTCACTGCTCAACGCCGATGCCACGCTGCACACGCCGGCCGGTACGTCGGTGGTCAATTACGGGCTGCCTGCCCTGGCGGGCAACAGTGTCTCCAGTGTCGACGTCAGTGCCCTGGAAGCCTTGATTCGACAAGCTATCGCCACCTTCGAGCCGCGTATCCTGCGTCATACCCTGCGGGTCAAGGCGCGCGTCGGCCATGGCGAGATGAACCATAACGCCCTGAGTTTCGAGATCGAGGGCGACCTGTGGGCGCAGCCGGTGCCATTGCGCTTGTTGCTGCAAACCGACCTGGACCTGGAATCCGGCCATGTGCGTATGGTCAACGCCGACCAGCGGAGACGCCCATGAACCCGCGCCTGCTGGAGCTGTACAACCAGGAACTGCACCACGTGCGCGAAAGCGCCGCCGAGTTCGCCAAGGAATACCCGAAGATCGCCAGTCGGCTGACCCTGTCCGGCATGGACTGCGCCGACCCGTACGTCGAGCGTTTGCTCGAAGGCTTTGCGTATCTCACGGCCCGGGTCCAGCTCAAACTCGACGCCGAGTACCCGACCTTCACCAACAACCTGCTGGAGATCGCCTACCCGCACTACCTGGCGCCGACCCCGTCGATGACCGTGGTGCAGTTGCAGGCCGATCCCGATGAAGGCTCCCTGGCCAGTGGTTTTCCACTGCCCCGCGACACCGTTTTGCGCGCCGCCTTGGGCCGCGAAACCCAGACCTGCTGCGAGTACCGCACCGCGCACCCGGTGACACTGTGGCCGTTGCAGGTCGCCCAGGCCGAGTACTTCGGCAACCCGTCCACGGTACTCGGGCGTTTGGCCGCCAGCGAACCCAAGGCCAAGGCCGGCCTTCGCCTGACCTTGCGTACCGGCGCCGAGCTGCCGTTCAACAGCCTCGCCCTGGATAATTTGCCGCTGTACCTCAGCGGTGCCGACGAACAACCGTTCCGCCTCTACGAACAACTGCTGGGCAATGCCTGTGCGGTGTTCGCGCGCAAGCCCGGCGGTGATTGGGTGGAACGCCTGCCGCCGGATGCCTTGCGCTCCCGGGGTTTCGACGACGCCGATGCGGCAATGCCGGTGGTGCCTCGGGCATTCCAGGGCTATCGCTTGCTCCAGGAGTACTTCGCCCTGCCCCACCGTTTTCTATTCGTTGAATTCGCTGAGCTGAGCCGCGCCGTCAAGCGCTGTGACGGCCAGGAGCTGGAGCTGATCGTGCTGTTCGACCGCCACGATCCGAGCCTGGAAGGCAGCATCGGCAAGGCGCAATTCGTGCCGTTCTGCACCCCGGCGATCAACCTGTTTCCCAAGCGCGTGGACCGGATCCACTTGTCCGAGCGGGTCAACGAACACCATGTGATCGCCGACCGCACGCGGCCGATGGATTTCGAGATTCACTCCTTGAGTGGCATCACGGGCCACGGCACCGGACCGGAGCAACCGTTCTTGCCGTTCTACGCAGTACGCGATCCGTCGCGCTATGGCCGTGACCAGGCTTACTACACGGTGCGCCGCGAACCCCGCGTGTTGTCCAGCGACCAGCGCCGCAACGGGCCGCGCTCCACCTATGTGGGCAGCGAAACCTTCGTCAGCCTGGTGGACACCCAGCAAGCGCCGTACCGCCATGACCTGCGCCAACTGGGCGTTACCGCGCTGTGCACCAACCGCGATTTGCCGTTGTTCATGAGTGTGGGCAACGGCAAGACCGACTTCACCCTGGCCGACAGTGCGCCGGTCTTGGCCGTGCGTTGCGTCGCCGGGCCAAGCCGCCCGCGCGCCAGCCATGCCCATGACGCCAAGGCCTGGCGCCTGATCAGCCAGTTGTCGTTGAACTACCTGTCGCTGAGCGAGCAAGGCCAGGGCGCCGCCGCGCTGCGTGAACTGCTGCGCCTGTATGGCGACAGCAACGACGCCGCCCTGCAATTGCAGATCGAAGGCCTGCGGGAAGTCAGCAGCAAAGCGGTGACCCGCCGCCTGCCGATGCCCGGCCCGATCGTGTTTGGCCGGGGCCTTGAGATCACCCTGGAATTTGATGAAAACGCGTTCCGCGGCACCGGCGTGTTCCTGCTCGGTGCGGTGTTTGAACGGTTCCTGGCACGCTATGTGTCGATCAACAGTTTTACCGAGACGGTGATCCGTACCACCGAACGCGGCGAGATCATGCGATGGAAAGCCAAGCCCGGACGCCGTCCGACCCTGTGAGTACCCTGGATGCTATGCATCAGGAGCCCTGGGAATATGACTTCTTCCAGGCGCTGCGTCGTATCGAGTGCGAATCGCCGGACCTGCCACGCCTGGGACATTCCCTGCGCCTGGCGGATGACCCGTTGCGTCTCGGGCAGCAGGCCGATTGCACCTTTGCACCGGCCACATTGGCCTCGGTCGAACCTGGGGCTGAAGGCCAGCCGGCACGGCTGGAGCAGTTCTTCTTCGGCCTCGGCGGCCCCAACGGCCCGCTGCCGCTGCACATCACCGAGTACGTGCGTGAGCGCCAGCGCAACAACGCCGACAGCACCAGCAAGCGCTTTCTGGATGTGTTCCACCACCGCCTGCTGACTCTGTTTTATCGCGCATGGGCCGAGGCACGGCCGACCGTCAGCCATGACCGTCCGGACGATGACTACTGGTCGGCGCGCCTCGCGGCACTGAGTGGTCGCGGTACACCGAGCCTGCTCAACCAAGGCCTGATCCCCGACACGGCGAAGCTGCATTACAGCGGCCACCTGTCGGCGCAAACCCGCTACCCGGATGGCCTGAAAGCGATTCTCGGCGAGTACTTCGGCCTGCCGGTGGAGATCGAAGAATACGTCGGCCAATGGCTGGAACTGCCCGAGCGCAGCCGCGTGAGTGTCAGCGCCAACCAGCTGGGCGTGGACTTTTGCCTGGGCAGCCACGTGTGGGACCGCCAGCACAAATTCCGTATCCGCCTCGGCCCCCTGAAGCTCGATGACTACATGGGCATGCTGCCTGGCAGCCAGCCGTTCAACGAGCTGGTGGCGTGGGTCGCGGAGTACCTGGGCCATGAACTGGACTGGGACCTGAACCTGATCCTGCAACAACCGCAAGTGCCGGCCCTGCAACTCAATGGCCAGTTCCGTCTCGGTTTCAACACCTGGCTCGGCCAACCCGAGCATGACGCCAACGACCTAATCCTGGCCCGGCATTACGCCGAACACGCCAACACCTCAAGGAATCCAGAGCATGGGTGAAATCAGTCGCGCCGCACTGTTCGGCAAACTCAACAGCGTGGCCTACAAGGCCATCGAAGCCGCCACCGTGTTCTGCAAGCTGCGGGGCAACCCGTATGTGGAACTGGCCCACTGGTTTCACCAGTTGCTGCAGCTGCAGGACTCGGACCTGCACCGCATCATCCGGCAGTTCAACGTCGAGCCGGCGCGCCTGGCCCGTGACCTGACCGAAGCCCTGGACCGCCTGCCCCGTGGTTCGACGTCGATCACCGACCTGTCGTCCCATGTGGAAGAAGCGGTCGAGCGTGGCTGGGTCTACGGCAGCCTGATGTTTGGCGAAACCCAGGTGCGCACCGGCTACCTGGTGCTGGGGATCCTCAAGACGCCAAGCCTGCGCCATGCGCTGCTGGGGTTGTCTGGAGAGTTCGACAAGATCAAGGCCGAAGCCCTGAGCGAACGCTTTGACGAGTACGTCGGCGACTCGCCCGAAAATGCACTGAGTGCCAGCGACGGTTTCAATGCCGGCGCCGTACCCGGCGAAGCCAGCGGCGCCATGGCCCCGAGCGCGATGGGCAAGCAGGAAGCCCTCAAGCGCTTCACCGTCGACCTGTCCGAACAAGCCCGTAGCGGCAAGCTCGACCCGATCGTCGGGCGTGACGAAGAGATCCGCCAACTGGTGGACATCCTAATGCGTCGCCGCCAGAACAACCCGATCCTTACCGGTGAAGCCGGCGTCGGCAAGACCGCCGTGGTCGAAGGCTTCGCCCTGCGCATCGTCGCCGGCGACGTGCCGCCAGCGCTGAAAGATGTGGAACTGCGCAGCCTGGATGTGGGCCTGCTGCAAGCCGGCGCCAGCATGAAAGGCGAGTTCGAACAGCGCCTGCGCCAGGTCATCGAAGACGTGCAGGCCTCGCCGAAACCGATCATCCTGTTTATCGACGAAGCCCACACCCTGGTAGGTGCCGGTGGCGCCGCCGGGACCGGTGACGCGGCCAACCTGCTTAAACCCGCCCTCGCCCGTGGCACCTTGCGTACCGTGGCCGCCACCACCTGGGCCGAGTACAAGAAGCACATCGAAAAAGACCCGGCCCTGACCCGCCGCTTCCAGGTGGTACAAGTGGCCGAGCCGTCGGAAGACAAGGCGCTGCTGATGATGCGCGGCGTGGCCTCGACCATGGAAAAACACCATCAGGTGCAGATCCTCGATGAAGCCTTGGAAGCGTCAGTGAAGCTGTCCCACCGCTACATTCCGGCGCGTCAATTGCCGGACAAATCCGTGAGCCTGCTGGACACCGCCTGCGCCCGCGTCGCCATCAGCCTGCACGCGGTGCCGGCGGAAGTCGACGACAGCCGCCGTCGAATCGAGGCACTGGAAACCGAGCTGCAAATCATCGCCCGCGAGCATGCGATCGGCATCGCCATCGGTGCGCGCCAGACCAACAGCGAAGCGCTGCTGGGTGCCGAACGCGAGCGCCTGGCCACCCTGGAAACCCGCTGGGCCGGAGAGAAAACCCTGGTGGATGAGTTGCTCGCCACCCGTGCGACGTTGCGTGAAAAAGCCGGTGTGGTTGACAGTGATGCGGGTAATAACGAGAGCGACGAGCTGCGTGCGCAACTGGTCGACCTGCAACAGCGCCTCTCCACACTGCAAGGCGAAACCCCGCTGATCCTGCCGACCGTGGATTACCAGGCGGTGGCCTCAGTGGTCGCCGACTGGACCGGCATCCCGGTGGGCCGCATGGCCCGCAACGAACTGGAGACGGTGCTCAACCTCGACCAGCACCTGAAGAAGCGCATCATCGGCCAGGACCACGCCTTGCAGATGATCGCCAAGCGCATCCAGACCTCCCGCGCCGGCCTCGACAACCCAAGCAAGCCGATTGGCGTGTTCATGCTCGCCGGCACCTCCGGCGTGGGCAAGACCGAAACCGCCCTGGCCCTGGCCGAAGCCATGTACGGCGGTGAGCAGAACGTCATCACCATCAACATGAGCGAGTTCCAGGAAGCCCACACCGTGTCGACCCTCAAGGGCGCGCCACCGGGCTACATCGGCTATGGCGAAGGCGGGGTGCTGACCGAAGCCGTGCGGCGCAAACCCTACAGCGTGGTGCTGCTGGACGAGGTGGAAAAAGCCCACCCGGACGTGCACGAGATCTTCTTCCAGGTATTCGACAAGGGCGTGATGGAGGACGGCGAAGGCCGGGTGATCGACTTCAAGAACACCTTGATCCTGCTGACCACCAACGCCGGTACCGAGCTGATTTCCCGGGTCTGCAAAGACCCGGCGAACATCCCAGAGCCCGAGGAAATCGCCAAGGCCCTGCGCCAACCGTTGCTGGAGATTTTCCCGCCGGCGCTGCTCGGCCGCCTGGTGACCATTCCGTACTACCCGCTGAGCGACGAGATGCTGAAAGCGATCACCCGCCTGCAACTCAACCGCATCAAGAAGCGCGTGGAGAACACCCACAAAGTCGCCTTCGATTACGACGACGAAGTCGTCGACCTGATCGTGTCCCGCTGCACCGAAACCGAAAGCGGCGGGCGGATGATCGACACCATCCTGACCAACAGCCTGCTGCCGGACATGAGCCGCGAATTCCTCACCCGCATGCTCGAAGGCAAGGCGCTGGCGGGAGTGCGGATCAGCACGCGGGATAACGAATTGCACTACGACTTCAGCGACGCGGATTGAACTGACGAAATGCAATCCAAATGTGGGAGCGGGCTTGCTCGCGAATGCGGTGGATCAGTTGATGCATCCGGTGACTGATTCACCGCGTTCGCGAGCAAGCCCGCTCCCACAGTTGGAGCCGGTTCCTACAGTTATTACGCAATTTACGGGTTAACCGATGTTATTCAACCAATCGTCACGCCTGGCCAAGATCACCAGTCCCCTGGGGCCGGATGTGCTGCTGCTCAATGAAATGGGCGGCGGTGAAGAGTTGGGTCGGCTGTTCAATTTTGAACTGCAGTTGACCTCGCTGGACGCCAACATCGACCTCAACCAGTTGCTGGGCAAGCCGATGAGCCTGAACCTGCAACTGGCGGACGGTGGCGAGCGGCACTTCCACGGCATCGTCGCCCGCTGCAGCCAGAACATCGACCAGGGCCAGTTCGCCAGCTATCAGGTGACTTTGCGCCCGTGGCTGTGGCTGCTGAGCCGCACCTCCGACTGCCGGATTTTCCAGAACCTGAGCATCCCGCAGATCATCAAGCAGGTGTTCCGCGACCTGGGTTTTTCCGACTTCGAAGACGCCTTGAGCCGGCCGTACCGCGAGTGGGAATACTGCGTGCAGTACCGCGAGACCAGCTTCGATTTCGTCAGCCGCTTGATGGAACAGGAAGGCATCTACTACTTCTTCCGCCACGAGCAGGACCGCCACGTGCTGGTGCTGGCCGATGCCTACGGTGCCCACGCCAACGTGCCCGGCTACGCCTCGGTGCCTTACTACCCCAAGGACGAGCAGCAGCGCGAACGCGACCATATGCACAACTGGCACTTGGCGCAGGAAGTGCAGCCCGGCTCCCTTGAGCTCAACGACTACGACTTCCAGCGCCCCAGCGCCAGCATCGACGTACGCTCGGCCATGCCGCGCCCGCACACCGCCGGCGATTACCCGCTGTACGACTACCCCGGCACCTACGTCAAAAGCGAAGACGGCGAACACTACGCACGCACCCGCATCGAAGCCCTGCAAACCCTGCACGAACAAGTGGAGTTCAGCGGCAACGCACGGGGCCTGGGTTCCGGCCACCTGTTCAGCCTCACCGGCTTCAGCCGCCGCGACCAGAACCGCGAATACCTGATCGTCGGCGCCCGCTACTACATCTCCCAGGAAAGCCTCGAAAGCGGCGGTGGCGCAGCCTCGGCCCAGTTCGAAAGCACCCTGACCTGCATCGACGCGCAACAGAGTTTCCGCCCGCTGGCCAACACCTACCGGCCCATCGTCAAAGGCCCGCAAACGGCGCTGGTGGTGGGCCCCAAAGGCGAAGAAATCTGGACCGACCAATATGGCCGGGTCAAGGTGCATTTCTATTGGGACCGTCACGACCAGTCCAACGAAAACAGCTCGTGCTGGATTCGTGTATCGCAGTCATGGGCCGGGAAAAACTGGGGCTCCATGCAGATTCCACGGATTGGTCAGGAAGTGATTGTGAGCTTTCTCGAGGGTGATCCGGACCGGCCGATCATTACCGGCCGCGTGTACAACGCCGAGCAGACGGTGCCTTACGACTTGCCGGAAAACGCCACCCAAAGCGGGATGAAGAGCCGCTCCAGCAAAGGCGGCACGCCGGCCAACTTCAATGAAATCCGCATGGAGGACAAGAAGGGGTTGGAGCAGTTGTACATCCATGCCGAGCGTAACCAGGACATCGTGGTTGAGGTGGATGAAAGTCATTCGGTGGGGCATGACCGGAACAAGAGTATTGGGCATAACGAGACGGTGACGATTGGCAGTAACCGCCTGCGGGTTGTGCGCAACAACGACACCGTGATTGTGGGCGGTGCCAAGTCTGACAGTGCCGCCACGACCTACACCATCGAGGCGGGCGACAGTATTCGCCTGGTGTGCGGCGCCAGTGTGATTGAGCTCAAGGCCGGTGGAGACATCAACCTGACCTGTGGCTCGTTCAACCTGTTTTCCACCGGCAGCAGCAAAATCCAGACGAAGGGCAAACTGGATATCAACGTGGGCAGTGACAAGGGCACGGTGCCCGGTGCCCAAGGCGTGCAAAGCACGATCAAGTCCGCCGTCGAATCAAAATTCCCTGGCAAGCCCGGCGCTGGTCAATAACGAGATTTCTCCACCATGAATTACCTGATCAACGAAGCCCAATTCACCCTGCCCGATGCAGAGGTGCAGGACACCTCGATCAACATTCTCAAGTTCGCCAAGCTGGGCACCACGCTGGTGGTCAGCCGCAGCCCGTTGGCAGATGGCGAGACCTTACACAGCAACTTCGAGGGCCAGCTTAAAAAACTTGAGCAGCAAGTCAAAGACCTTCGTTATTCGCCGGCGCAAGCCGTCAAGGTGGGGCCAGCGCAGGACATCGACGCCTTTGAGGTGCAGAACCGTTTCAACAAAGGCAGTGACAATATTTACCAATATCAGCTGGCGATGCAGATACCCGGCACACGCCGCTTGATTGCCCTGAGCTACGTTAAGACCCAGCCCCTGGGGCCTGCCGAAGCGGCACATTGGGCAACGCTCAAGAACACGCTTAACTTCGTCGCCACGCCCTGAGTAGAGTCTGAACAATGAGTGAAGACCTCTGGGCTGCCCGCGAAGGCGACGCGCTGCTGCACACCTCGGTGATGGCCGATATTCTCGGCGGCGTGCTGGAAGTGGCGGCCTATGCCGCACTCACTACCGTGGGCTGCCTGGCCGTTGCAGGGGCGGTTTTCCTCGCGACCGGTGCGACCATCGCCACAGGCGGCGTTGCATTGGTTTTGGTAGTGGGGGCAGTCGTTGGGATCACCGCAGGGCTCACAGGGGCCGACCTGAAAATATCCAGTTGGTGCGAGTCCGCCGCCAACTGGGTTTTCCCGCCGGTGATCGATGCCTTCATCACCAGCGGTTCGGACAACGTCTTCATCAATGGCAAAAAAGCTGCCCGCGCCGCTGGCAAGATGACTGCTGTTCCGGTCGCACCCAGCGAACCGCCAGCCCCCAGCTTCCTGGACATGGCCGGGGAGTTTTTCTCACAGATGTGGCGCCCGACCGTCGCCTCCCCCGCCCCTGGCACCGAGCCTTGCCCGCTGGACACTGTGGCGTGCAACAAGCACCCGCCCATGCCCCTGCAATTCATTGCCGAGGGGTCCAGCTCGGTGTTCATCAACGGGCAGCCTGCGGCACGCAGTGGCGATCGCAGTACGTGCGACGCCAAGATTGGTACAGCCCCGGGCCTGATCTCGCCGGATGTGCGCATCGGTGGCGGGACCATCGTGGTGCAAGAGATTCGTAGCGGCAAGACGCCGGGCGTGGGTTTGGCGATTGCGGTGGTGATGGCGTTGCGGGGCAACCTGAAATGTTTCTGGACCAAGCTGCCGTGCCTGGTTGGTGGCTTGGTGGTGGGCGGTGCCATTTCTTATGCAACCAGCAAGGTTACCTCTGCGCTCAAGAGCGCCATGAATGGCTCGCCCAATCCGGTTCACAGCGCGACCGGGGCCAAGGTCCTGGGTGGGGACGAGGAGCTGGATTTCGTGCTGCCGGGTTTGCTCCCGATAGATTGGCAGCGTTTCTACAGCAGCCTCGACACACGCCAGGACGGTCTCTTCGGCGCGGGCTGGAGCGTTGCGTATGAAGTGTCGATCGAGATAGATGCAGACGAAAACCTGCTCTACATCGATGAGCAAGGGCGCCGCCTGGAGATCGGCTACATCCCCTTGTCCGGCGGAGCATTCGACCCGGGCGAAGGCCTTGCGGTCAGGCGCAGTGCCGACGGCGCGGTATTGATCGAGAGCATCGACGGCCTGTATCGCCTGTTCGAGCCCGACCCACTGAACAGCGCGCGGATGCGTCTGCAGCTGCTGGGTGATCGCAATGAAGGGCGGATCGTTCTCGACTACGACACTCAGGGGCGGCTGTATCGCCTGCGCGACACCCATGACTTGATGCACGTCGAGCTGAGCTACTCGACCGAATATCCACGGCGCGTGAGCCACATCGAACGGCGTTACCTGCGCCAGGACCATTTCGATGCGCGCAGCGACGTGCTCGTCAGCTACCGCTATGACAGCAACGGCGACCTGGCTGAAGTGTTGGACGTGCAAGGTACCACCCTTCGACGCTTTGCTTATGACAATGGCCGGCGAATGGTCGAACACCAGTTGCCGAGTGGCCTGCGCTGCTTCTATCAATGGAGTGCAGTGACCGGACCCCACGGTGACGAGTGGCGCGTGAGCCGCCACTGGACAGATGCAGGCGATGAATACACCTTCGACTACGATCTCGACGCAGGCATTACCCGCGTGACCGATGGCCTGATGCGCGTCAGCACACGAGAGTGGAACCCGCAGTACCAGATCACTCGCTACGTCGACAACCTGGGCCATACGTGGCAGTTCGAGTGGAGCGAAGATCGCCAGCTGCTCGGCGCGATTGACCCGCAAAACGGTCAGTGGCGCTTCAATTACGATGAGTCCGGCAACCTGAGCGCGGTGATCGACCCGCTGTCCAGAACCAGCGGCACGCAGTGGCTCGCGCACTGGGCATTGCCCCAAGTAGAGACCGACCTTGCGGGCAACAGTTGGCATTACCGCTACGATCAGCGAGGCAACTGCATCGAGGAAATCGACCCGCTGGGCAATAGCACGCGCTATGTCTACGACGGGTTCGGTCAACCGGTGCGCATCATCGATGCCACGGAAAAAACCAAAACGCTGCATTGGAACGAATGGAGCCAACTGGTCGAAGCGGTGGATTGCTCGGGTTATCCCACCCGTTATCAATACGACGCCTTCGGCAATCTGGTGGTGCAGACCAATGCGGAAGGTGAGTCGGTTCGCTACCGGTACGGTCCTCAGGGGCTATTGCTGGAATGCCAGCTCCCGGATGGCCGCGTGGAACAGTTCCAACGCAGCGCCAGCGGTTACCTGACGGCCCATGTCGACCCGGCCGGCAGCACCACGCGCTATGCCTATGACCTGCGTGGCCTGGTCAAACAACGCTGGGATGCGCACAACCGCACGGTCATGTTCGACCATGACGCCTATGGCCGATTGCGCAGGCTGACCAATGAGAACGGCGAAAGCTATCGCTTTGAGTGGGATGCATGCGACCGCATGGTGCGGCAGCAAGACCTCGACCAGAGTCAGCGCTGCTACACCTATGATCCGCTGGATGATGTTGTCGCCGTGGACTTCCTGCCGGGGACGGAAGGCGAGCCGGTAGCGCCGTTGTCACACCAATTTCAGCGAGATCCGGTTGGACGTCTGGTGAGCAAAGTGACAGCGGACGGTTCCACCGTTTATGAACATGATCTGAACGACCAACTGGTCGGCGTCACGTTCACCGCGCTTGACGGTCAGCAGCAGCGACTGGGTTTCAGCTACGACGCGCTGGGGCAACTGCTGCAGGAGCAAAGCACAGCGGGCTCCTTGCAGCATCACTACGACGAATTGGGGAACCTGATTCAGACCCAGTTGCCCGACGGTCGATGGCTGAACCGCCTCTACTACGGCAGCGGTCACCTGCATCAGTTGAATCTCGATGGGAAGGTCATCAGCGACTTTGAGCGTGATCGTCTGCATCGCGAAGTGCAGCGCACTCAAGGTCAACTCAGAACGAACACCGCGTATGACCGCAGTGGCAGGGTTCGCTCGCGCCAGCGTCGCAGTATTGACCAACCGTGGCAGTTGCCGCCGTTGGTTGAAACTGACTACAGCTACGATCCCAGCGATAACCTGATCGGGCGTCGGCGTGTTGACCGTGTTCATGATCGTCAAGAGCAGTTCGGTTACGACAGTACCGAACGTATTCTCGCAAGCCACCAGGTAGGCCAGACCGAGACCTTTGCTTATGACGCGGCAGCCAACCTGCTCGACGGCCCACGACAGGGTGGCTTGGTAAGGCATAACAGGCTGCTCACCTACCAAGATAAACGCTATAAATACGATGCTTTTGGTCGAATGATTGAAAAGCGTAGTGCTGCTCGAGGGTTGCAGCGGTTTGCCTACGACGCAGAAAACCGACTGGTTGAAGTGCACAACGAAAACGGCAATGTGGTCAGGATGACCTACGACCCATTGGGCCGTCGCACTGAAAAAACAGAGCATGACAACGATGGCTATCCACTGGGCGTAACGCGCTTCACCTGGGACGGATTACGCCTGCTGCAGGAACATAAACACAGTCAAACCAGCCTCTATATTTATGAGGAAGAGGGTTACGAACCCCTTGCGCGGGTCGACGGTATCGGGCCGCTGCAAAAAATCCGCTACTACCACAACGACCTCAGTGGCTTGCCGGAGCAGCTAACCGACGGCGATGGCCATGATGTTTGGCGCGCGACTTATCGGGTGTGGGGTAACACGCTGAGGGAAGAGCGCGAGCCTTCCTATATCGAAGACCAGAATTTGCGGTTTCAGGGGCAATACCTAGATCGGGAGATCGGGCTGCACTACAACACGTTTCGGTTTTATGACCCTGACATAGGTCGCTTTACGACACCCGACCCGATTGATTTGAAAGGTGGGCTCAACCTTTATCAGTACGCCCCCAACCCATTCACCTGGATCGATCCTTTTGGCTGGGCATGTGGTCACCATGGGCATCACTCCGATCCCAAATTCATGGGTGGTAAACATAACCAAAAACTGACTAGGCTCACCGACTCTGATCACAAACAGCTTCACCGTGACATGAATGATTTCTTGGTCGGGAAAACAAAAATTATCAATGGGAGTCCTGTACATATGCGGCCCCAACGAGGTAACAGCGGAGCCAAAATTCAAGCAAACTTCACCAGGACTGAAAGGCTCCAAGCGCTTGCTGACTTCTACAAAGGAAAAGGGGCACAATACAAAGATGCTGTTATCGACTTCTTCACACAACACCCGGGACTAAAGTAGTGACTAAATTCCTAACCATTGCCTACGACTTAAGTGCCATAAATAATCATGCCTATTTTTTTGAGGGGGCACCTGAAAATATATTTTGTAAAACCTGCGGTTGCTGTATCGACCCCGGCTACCTCCCTGCTGAGCTTAAAACATCTAACAAAGCTGATATTGGCGCAACGTATGATCGACGCTTCATCGCGTCACTGCGATTCAAGGAATATATTGAAAGCTTAAAGCTGGATGTTGACTTCTCATTGATCAATGAAAAAAAACAGCTCTTTCTCATCCAGCCAAAACATGTCATCAGCTATAGTGCTCAACAGCAGGAAAACCTCTGCAGTACCTGTCATCAGTACTTTGACTGTGTGGCCCCTCTCCCAATCTTTTATCAGGAAACTGGCAAACCACTTGAGTATGGGATGTTTTTCACAAGTATTGGCTTTGGTAGCGGCAAGGAAAAGAGCCCTTCCATTATTCTCGGTATCGAAACGGCACTTGAGATTAAAAGCGCGATAAAATCATTAAAATTGAGAGGAGCCGACATCAGTAAAATTATTTCGCCTCAAAATTAATGATTATAACGGTATAGGTTTATTTAGATTAACGGCCATAAGATAAATTAGCCTCCTTACTCGCCCGAAGCGAACACTGCAATGAGTCTGAATATACTTATCCTACAAGAAAGTGACGAGGCTACCCTGAATGAGGGCATTCGTATCCGCCATCTGGGCCACCACATCACGCAGATATTCATGACACTGTCGCTCAAGGTAAACATTAACGGCAGTAGTAAAATCGTTGTTTCTTTAGGCCCCCGCGGCGACGAAGACTTGTTTGATAATGTGCTGGGCGTGACAAACATATTCATAGAAGACTTCGACTTTAAACATTTTTTATCCTTAGATCGTCTCAGCCAAGACAAAAAAATGTTAGAGACATTACGAAGTGCGCTCATTGATATTGCCACAAAAAAAGGAAACAACGAGACCACTGTTGAAATCATAAACTCTACTGCTGACGGCGTCCTAGACGCGCATTTTCAGCTGGAAACCCCCTATTAAAAAATTAGCAAAAAAACAGTAAAGACAAAAAGCACAGAATCACTATTTTCAGGCTCTTGAACGCAGAAATCGGAGAAAGCTGGTATTGCGATGTACAGGGGCCAACAAAAAACAAAACTTGGATGCATGAGATTCCAAGTTTCATTGATCGAAGTGATTTTTTCAAAAATGCAGAACTTCATGAAAACAGTTACAAGGTCAAAAATCGTTTAGGCAATGTCGCTTTTGAGCTGACGATTTGATTATGAATTACAAAGCAGAGTTAATAAAGCGGAGCTCGCAGAGCTTAAAAAGGAAGTGCTAGACCCCACATCCGCTCTTAACAAAATTTTGAGGATGGTTGATTAATGAACTATTTCAAGCTCAATCCAAATGTCAGCAGTGAGAAATGGGATGGTTACGTCAATCTTGGAGAGCTCATTTACAAGGGCGAAGAGGTCGATGACATAGCGCTTTCCAATAGCCGAGCACCGTGCAATTTGAAACCGTTGCATTATGAAATTCTTGTCGACGGTATAACCGCCCCGGTCAACACAATCGGAGCCGACTTCTTCGTATTCGATGAGTCTATTAAAGGGCTGGATAACCTGGCGACCGAGCGTGTGCAATATTTGCGCATCACCCACGAAAGCCAAAAAGTACGTTACCGACTCTTGCATGCCTACAATTATGTCGACTGCGTCGATTGGGCCTTATCCAAATACGAAGCTTGGCCCGAAGATCACGTGGCCAAGGAATGGCAAAATCCAAGAGGACGTTTTTTTTCGAACCGGTACTGATCGCCGAAAAAATCCCTGAGAGTGCTGAGGTCTTTCGTTTGGTGGGCTGGGGAGGAGCGTTCAATATCATCATTGGAGAAGCGTACAAAGAGAAATTGCTAGAGTTAGATTTCGATCACTCTTTTTTGGAGTTCCATCCCATCATCCTCATGTAATTGGAGAATTATCATAGGATCTAAGGCGAGGGTTCAAGCGCAATGTCCAAGCACGCTCTAAGAGATCGGACATGAACCAGCTGACTGACTGTCACGTTTTCCGGGGCGCGGAGATGGCTGTTGCTGAAAAGAAATCCGCCTCGATTGAGGCTGACGGCGCGGAGGATTTCGCCCGCCAGCTTTACGAAGACGAAGACCATTTACCCTTAGGATTGGGGCAATGGTTATGAGGAATATTATGGTGAGTGACAAAATTCCATCAAAAGTACTGTCCGGCGTTTCGCAGGAAGGACTCGTTTTGCCTAAAAAAACGCGTTTTGAAAACGAGCTTATCAGTGGTTGCAAATTAAAAAACGCAAAACTCTGCGATCCGATTTTTGACCAATGCATTTTGGAAAATTGCGACTTTGAGAAAGCTGACTTTTCCGGCTCGCGATTCTTCAATAAAACATCCTTGACCGATTGCTCGTTCAAAACTACAAGTTTTCAAGGATCAGGTTTCAGCAATAGCAAATTTGAGAACTGCACGTTTGTGAAGTGCGACTTTCGAGAAGCGTCCTTGAAGGATTGCACTTTTGCCAACTGCACATTCTCTCAGTGCAAAATTATTGATAATTCATTTAATGTAAAAAATATATCCACCATTAAATTCGCTGGAAAACTCCAGGAAGTTAATTTCATATCAGATCAACCCAGCACGCCACTTTCTGCTGACTTTGAACTTTGCAAACTTGATTATGTAACCTTTGAAAACTGCAACCTGGAAAATATAATCCCACCCGCCGAGGCCAAACACATTTTCTTCAAAGATGTGGCAGTTCGTGCGAAAAAAGCACTCACTATCATATCTGCAGAACCTGAAAGCCAGATCAATAAGATATTGAAGCGACGACTATTAAAACTTACAACTCAACGCGGAGCTGTCTTCAATATTGAAAACCTCGAAGATTATGAGGGCGAGGAATTCACCTCACGATTTATTTCACTTCTTCAAGATGCTTAAATTATAAAAGGGAAAGATTTGTTTAGATTAAATGACCATTAGATAAATTGAATAATCCGCCCCCTTAACCCTGATATGAGGAAGCGATATGAAATTGGTCTCAATTCGTGATGTTCTTTCTTCACCAGAGAACAATCCGCAAGGATGGTTCTATTTACCTCCAGATGCCGCGCAGTGGAGCGCTGAGACCTTAGGTGTATTTTCACTCGATAGTTCGGATTTCCCGCCTGACTCCGACGACTATTTGCCGAAACAGGCGAAAGAGGACGGTTGGATTGCAACGCTGGAAACCTCAGCAATCGAGGACGTAGTCGACAATGCAAAAGATCAGCTGCCAACAGTAAGTGTTGCAGACCTATTCAAAGCGTTTGTTTTCTATTTCGAGAATGACGCGTTTATCGAGTACTAAGCCGGTCTCATTAACCGGACGCAACGTTCAAAAAGCCACAAAAAATGGGCACCCGACCCAGTCGGCGTGCCCATTTTTTATCCCGCGCTCACACTCGCATGTGCGTAGCGCAGGCTTCTTTACTTACGGATTGACGCTGTCTTTAAGCGACTTGCCTGGCTTGAACGCAACGGTGTTGCTCGCCTTGATTTTCACCGGCTCGCCGGTTTGCGGGTTTTTGCCGGTGCGGGCGCCGCGGTGGCGCTGCAGGAAGGTGCCGAAGCCGACCAGGGTGACGCTGTCCTTGCGATGCAGCGCGCCGGTGATTTCTTCGAGTACGGCGTTGAGTACGCGGTTGGCCTGTTCTTTGGTCAGGTCTGCTTTTTCAGCAATAGCGGCTGCGAGTTCTGGTTTACGCATAAGTGAAGCCTCTTTGACGGTTTTTTGTTGTTATGTCCGTGCTGCTCTCTTTCGGAGCAGCGCCCAAGGCGCCGCAGGCTCTACTCTGCGGCAGACGGGAGTGAGGATGGCATGCCATCGGGGCCTGCGCCAGTCTCACGGCGACCTTTCTGTGGGCAAAATGATGCTTATTCCGACAGAACGACCAGCATTTACGCCAGCAGCGGCGGAAGTTCTTTGTTAAGGGCCAGTTTTTCCATCACGGCTGTGCCGGTCAGGGCGTAACCCAGCAGGCGGCCACTGGCGTCGCGGCACAGGGCCTTGATGTCGCCGCCCTGCCCTTCGACGCTCCACACACCTTCGGTGCCCCGTGGCGGTGGCGAGACGACCAGCGGGCAGATCGGGGTTTTTACTGTGACGGGCATCGGGCCGTAGCTGACAGCGGTCGCGTTGCCCGCCAGCGTCTGCGCCAGGGCGCGGGCGCAACTCATCAGGGGCATTACGTACAGCAGGTTCAGGCCATCTACCTCGGCGCAGTCGCCCAGGGCGTAGATGTTGGCGTGGGAGGTCTTGAGGTGGCGGTCGACCATGATCCCACGGTTGATCTGCAAGCCGGCGGCGGCGGCCAGATCGACACGGGGGCGCAGGCCGATGGCAGACACCACCAGGTCGCACTGGATCACTTCGCCATCAGACAGGTGGGCTTCCAGGCCGTCAGCGTTGCGCTGCAGGCGATTGAGCACCGGGCCCAGGTGGAAACGCGCCCCCAGGCCTTCGAGGCCGGCCTGCACCGCTGCGGCGGCTGCCGGGTGCAGCAGGGTCGGCATGACTTGCTCGCACGGCGCCACCAGGTCGATCTCGTAGCCGCCAAGGATCAAGTCGTTGGCGAACTCGCAACCGATCAGCCCGGCGCCCAGCAGCAGCACCCGACGTTTACCGGCCGCCGCCGCACGGAAGCGCGCGTAATCTTCGAGGTCGTTGATCGGGAAAATCAGGTCAGCGGCGTCACCCTGTACCGGCACCCGCACGGTTTCTGCGCCCCAGGCCAGGATCAGGTCGCGGTAGATCACCGCTTCCTCGCCGATCCACAAACGCTTGTGACCCGGGTCGATGCCGCTGATGCGGGTGTGGGTGCGCACTTCGGCCTTGAGTTGCTCGGCCATGGCGCCCGGTTCAGCCATGCTCAGGCCGTCGGCTTCCTTGTTCTTGCCAAAGCCGGTGGAGAGCATGGGCTTGGAGTAAGAGCGCCCGTCATCTGCGGTGATCAGCAACAGCGGGGTTTCGCTATCGAGCTTGCGAAACTCCCGAGCCAGGTTGTAACCGGCCAAACCCGTGCCGACGATCACGACAGGTGCGTTCATTCCTTTCTCCTTGTAGTACGTTTCTTGGATTGCTTCTTAAGTCAGCCGATTTCGATCATTTCGAAATCCATTTTGCCCACGCCGCAGTCCGGGCACAGCCAGTCTTCGGGGACGTCCTGCCACAGGGTGCCCGGCGCGATACCGTCATCCGGCCATCCGTCTGCTTCGTTGTAAATCAGGCCACAGACGACACATTGCCACTTCTTCATTACTTGCTTCCTCAGGGTCCAGGCGTGTTGGCCGACAGTCGATAGATGAAACCTTGCCGTGCGGCTCAGGGCGTTTTGTACTGATCAGCAGGCGCAGATGCAAGCATGATCGACGCATGGGCCTGGCGCGTCCCGGCAAAAGTCCAGGGCACCATGGTAAGCTCGCCGTCTCATTAACTGCCAATAATGACCCTCCGTGCCGCATTCAAACGCCCTCCCCGATGCTTGCCGATGGCTGACCCAGAGCCTTCTGAGCCCACTGCCCGCGCCGCTGACACTCAACTGGCTGTTCGATGAAGGTTCCCTGACCCGGCGCCTTACATGTCTGTCCAGCGACGGCTTCAGCGTGACGCCGCTGTTCGAAGGCTGGCAACCACTGCGAGACGACGAATGCGCCGCCCTGGACCTGCCCGCCGCCAGCATCGGCTGGGTGCGCGAGGTGTATTTGCGTGGCCATGGCCAGCCGTGGGTGTTTGCCCGCAGCGTGGCGGCCCGCAGCGCCTTGCAAGGCGACGGTTTGCACATGGATGAGTTGGGCAGCCGGTCGCTGGGGGAGTTGTTGTTTTGTGACCACGCCTTCACGCGCCAGGCCATCGAGGTATGCCGCTACCCACGGAAATGGCTGCCCGTGGCGGACCAGGCCGATCACCTGTGGGCCCGCCGCTCGCGTTTTGATCGCGGGCCGCTGAGCGTGCTGGTGGCCGAGATCTTCCTGCCGACCTTGTGGCAAGCCGTGCACGACCACCCGGAGAACTGCTGATGTATCAGCGCCTGCTCAAATCCCTGAATCACTTGAACCCAAGGGCCTGGGACTTCATCCAGTTGACCCGCATGGACAAGCCCATCGGCATTTATCTGCTGCTGTGGCCCACGCTGTGGGCGCTGTGGATTGCCGGCAAGGGTTCGCCATCGCTGCTCAATATCCTGATCTTTGTGCTTGGCGTGGTACTCACCCGGGCCGGCGGTTGCGTGATTAATGACTGGGCCGACCGCAAGGTCGACGGTCACGTGAAACGCACCGAACAGCGGCCGCTGGTGAGCGGCAAGATCAGCTCGAAAGAGGCGCTGGTGTTCTTCGCGGTGCTGATGTTCATCAGTTTCCTGCTGGTGCTGCTGACCAATTCCATGACGATCTGGCTGTCCCTGGGCGGCCTCGCGCTGGCGGCCAGCTATCCATTCATGAAGCGTTACACCTACTACCCGCAGGTGGTATTGGGCGCGGCGTTCTCGTGGGGCATGCCGATGGCGTTCACCGCGGAAACAGGCAGCCTGCCAGCCGCGGCATGGCTGTTGTACATCGCCAACCTGTTGTGGACGGTGGGTTACGACACCTATTACGCCATGACCGATCGCGACGATGACCTGAAAATCGGGGTCAAATCCACCGCCATTCTGTTTGGCGAAGCCGACCGGGTGATCATCCTGAGCTTGCAGGGTCTGGCGCTGGCTTGCCTGTGGCTGGCGGGGATGCGCTTTGAGTTGGGTGGCTGGTTTCACCTGGGCTTACTGGCGGCGGCCGGGTGTTTTGCCTGGGAGTTCTGGTACACCCGGGACAAGGACCGCCTCAAATGCTTCAAGGCGTTTTTGCACAACCACTGGGCCGGGTTGGCGATTTTTGTCGGGATTGTGGCGGACTACGGGTTTCGGTGAAGGGCCACGCCCCTCACCGCTAGCAGGTTGACTCAGGGCTTGGCGACCTTCCAGGCCCCGTCCATTTTGCCGTCACCGGTCATATCGCCGGCCTTCTTGTCCATAATGAAGGTGTAGAGGGGCTTGCCGCTGTAGGCCCATTGGCTTTTCTGGTCGTCACGGGTGATGACGGTCCACTTGCCCATGGGCTTGTCGGTGGATTCGGCCATCAACGGCGGCCAGTTGGTGGCGCACTTGTCATTGCACATGGATTTGCCATCAGCATCCTTGGCAAAGGTGTAGAGGGTCATGCCTTTGTGGTCCACCAGCATCCCGTCCTTGGTCATCGCCGGGTCTGCCGCAAACGCCAGTGTCGGCAGCGTTAACGCGGCCGTTACCAGCAGGGTTTTCCAGGAAAAAGTACTGTGAGTCATGGGAACCTTCCTTTTGTGGTTGTCAGGATTCGGACCCCAAGCGTAGTCCAGAGAGGCGCCGAATGCCCAAGCGACTAAATTACTGTCACACGACTGCAATAATTCCGTTATCTAATGCGGCGCAAGACAGTTAAATGACAAGAGGATTTAGCATGGTTGGCAGGAGCATTCTGATCGTTGACGACGAAGCGCCCATTCGCGAGATGATCGCCGTTGCGTTGGAAATGGCCGGCTATGACTGCCTGGAGGCGGAGAACTCCCAGCAGGCCCATGCCATTATCGTCGACCGCAAGCCGGACCTGATCCTGCTGGACTGGATGCTGCCCGGCACCTCCGGCATCGAATTGGCACGCCGCCTGAAGCGTGACGAGCTGACCGGGGATATCCCGATCATCATGCTCACCGCCAAGGGCGAAGAGGACAACAAGATCCAGGGCCTGGAAGTCGGCGCCGATGACTACATCACCAAGCCCTTTTCCCCACGAGAACTGGTCGCCCGTCTGAAAGCCGTTCTGCGCCGTGCCGGCCCAACCGATGGCGAAGCGCCTATCGAAGTAGACGGCCTGATTCTGGACCCTATCAGCCACCGCGTGACCATCGACGGCAAACCCGCCGAGATGGGCCCCACCGAATACCGCCTGCTGCAATTCTTCATGACCCATCAGGAGCGCGCCTACACCCGCGGCCAACTGCTGGACCAGGTCTGGGGCGGCAATGTGTATGTGGAAGAGCGCACCGTCGACGTGCATATCCGCCGCCTGCGCAAAGCCTTGGGCGACGCTTACGAGAATCTGGTACAAACCGTGCGCGGCACTGGCTACCGGTTTTCCACCAAAGGCTGAGCCAGCCCGAACTGCCCAGACAGCTGAAAGGACGCGTGTTTAAGTGAACCAAAACTGGCATGGCACCCTGATCCGCCACATGCTCCTGCTGATCACCGGCTGCCTGCTGGTGGGCCTGGTCAGCGGCTTTTACGGCTGGAGCCTGGCCGTCGGCATCGGCCTCTATCTTGGCTGGACCCTCAAGCAATTGCTGCGCCTGCACGAGTGGCTGCGCCAGCACAAACCTGATGAAGCACCGCCCGATGGCTACGGCCTGTGGGGCGAGGTGTTCGACAGCATCTACCACCTGCAACGCCGCGACCAACGTGTACGCGGGCGGCTGCAGGCGGTAATTGACCGGGTCCAGGAGTCCACCGCCGCGCTGAAAGACGCCGTGATCATGCTCGACAGCGACGGCAACCTGGAATGGTGGAACCGCGCCGCAGAAACCCTGCTGGGCCTCAAGACGCCCCAGGACAGCGGCCAGCCGGTGACCAACCTGGTGCGCCACCCGCGTTTCAAGGAGTACTTCGAGCAGGACAACTTCGAAGAAGCCCTGGAAATTCCGTCGCCTACCAACGACCGCGTGCGCATCCAGCTGTACCTGACGCGCTACGGCAATAACGAACATTTGATGCTGGTGCGCGATGTCACGCGCATCCATCAGCTGGAACAGATGCGCAAGGACTTCGTCGCCAACGTCTCCCACGAACTGCGCACGCCGCTGACGGTGATTTGCGGTTATCTGGAGACGCTCCTCGATAACGTTGAGGACGTGAACCCGCGCTGGACCCGTGCCCTGCAACAGATGCAGCAGCAAGGCGGGCGCATGCAAACCCTGCTCAATGACCTGCTGTTGCTGGCCAAGCTGGAAGCCACCGATTACCCCTCTGACAACCATCCGGTGCCGGTGCAAAGCCTGCTGCAGACCATCAAGAGCGACGCCCAGGCATTGTCCGGGCAGCGTGAACAGCAGATTACCCTCGAAGCCGACCCGTCGATCCTGCTCAAGGGCAGCGAGGGCGAGTTGCGCAGCGCGTTTTCCAACCTGGTGTTCAACGCCGTCAAATACACCCAGGACAAGGGCAATATCCGCATCCGCTGGTGGGCCGATGACCAGGGCGCACACCTCAGCGTGCAGGACTCCGGAATGGGCATCGACGCCAAACACTTGCCGCGCCTCACCGAACGCTTCTACCGCGTCGACTCCAGCCGCAACTCCAACACCGGCGGCACCGGGCTCGGCCTGGCCATCGTCAAGCATGTGCTGCTGCGCCATCGCGCGCGGCTGGAAATCAGCAGCGTGCTCGGCCATGGCAGTACCTTTACCTGCCATTTCCCGCCGGCCCAGATGACACGCTCACGGGTCATTCATCAGGACGAGTGACCCTCCACCCGGCAGCCGCCACTAGGCAAGCGCCCCGTCAGCCGCTACATTGGCGGACTTGCGCCTGCCTTTCAGGCCCACCTGCTCACCCTTTTTGATTAGACGGAACCCGCAAAACCCCATCATGGACCCTTCCCCTGGCATCACCCTCGCGACACTCTTCGCCGACTTCGGCATGATTCTTTTTGCACTGATCCTGGTACTGCTCAACGGCTTTTTCGTTGCGGCGGAATTTGCCATGGTCAAACTGCGCTCGACCCGGGTCGAGGCCATTGCCCACAAAAACGGCTGGCGCGGGCAGATCCTGCGCACCGTACACAGTCAGCTCGACGCGTATCTGTCGGCCTGCCAGTTGGGTATCACCCTCGCCTCCCTGGGCCTGGGCTGGGTCGGTGAGCCGGCCTTCGCGCACATCCTCGAGCCGTTGCTGGGCGCGATCGGTGTGCAATCGCCGGAAGTGATCAAGGGCGTGTCGTTCTTTGCCGCCTTCTTCGTGATCTCGTACCTGCACATCGTGGTCGGTGAGCTGGCGCCCAAGTCCTGGGCCATTCGCAAGCCTGAGTTGCTGTCGCTGTGGACCGCCGTGCCGCTGTACCTGTTCTACTGGGCCATGTACCCGGCGATCTACCTGCTCAACGCCAGCGCCAACGCCATCCTGCGCATCGCCGGCCAAGGCGAGCCTGGCCCGCACCACGAGCACCATTACAGCCGTGAAGAACTGAAACTGATCCTGCACTCCAGCCGTGGCCAGGACCCGAGCGACCAAGGCATGCGTGTATTGGCTTCCGCCGTGGAAATGGGCGAGCTGGAAGTGGTCGACTGGGCCAACTCCCGGGAAGACCTGGTGACCCTGGACTTCAACGCCCCGCTCAAGGAAATCCTGGCGCTGTTCCGTCGCCACAAGTTCAGCCGTTATCCGGTGTACGACGCGGTGCGCAACGAGTTTGTCGGCTTGCTGCACATCAAGGACCTGCTGCTGGAACTGGCGGCCCTGGACCACATTCCCGAATCGTTCAACCTCGCCGAGCTGACCCGCCCGCTGGAGCGCGTATCGCGCCATATGCCGCTGTCGCAGTTGCTTGAGCAGTTCCGCAAAGGCGGCGCGCACTTCGCCCTGGTGGAAGAAGCCGACGGCAAGATCATCGGCTACCTGACCATGGAAGACGTGCTGGAAGTACTGGTAGGTGACATCCAGGACGAACACCGCAAGGCCGAGCGCGGCATCCTCGCTTACCAGCCGGGCAAGCTCCTGGTGCGTGGCGACACGCCGCTGTTCAAGGTGGAGCGCCTGCTGGGCGTCGACCTGGACCACATCGAGGCCGAAACCCTGGCCGGGCTGATCTACGACACCCTGAAACGGGTGCCGGAAGAGGAAGAAGTGCTGGAAGTCGAAGGCCTGCGGATCATCATCAAGAAGATGAAAGGGCCGAAGATCGTGTTGGCCAAGGTGCTGTTGCTCGACTAGCCGACCCTGTAGGAGCGAGCTTGCTCGCGAAGGACGTTAACGATAACGCTGGGATCCTGACACCCGGCAGCGCCCTCAGGTTTTTCGCGAGCAAGCTCGCTCCTACAAAAGCCTTATCGCGGGCCCAATGCAAAATTGGGCAACGCCTGCACCGGCTGGTTGAATTCATAGGGAATCGACACCAGCCCCAACGCCGTCGTGCGTTGCACCACAAAATGCAGATGCGGCCCGCTGCTGTTGCCGGTATTACCCGACAGCGCCAGCGGGCTGCCCACCGCCACTCGCTGCCCTTCCCTGACGCTGACCGACCCTTGCTTGAGGTGCAGGTACACGCCCTGCGTGCCGTCATCGTGCTGCACCCGCACGAAATTGCCCGATGGATCACTGCCGCGCCCGGATTGGGTGTTCTCGGTTTTCAGCACCAAACCTGCGCGTGCCGCAATGATCGGTGTGCCTTCGGGCATGGCGATGTC
This sequence comes from Pseudomonas sp. ATCC PTA-122608, assembly GCF_001952855.1. Lineage (GTDB taxonomy): Bacteria > Pseudomonadota > Gammaproteobacteria > Pseudomonadales > Pseudomonadaceae > Aquipseudomonas. Next base: position 302,415 of record NZ_LPNO01000001.1, read on the forward strand.
CATCGCGTAGCGGCTTTTGAGCTCGGAGTGGCTGAAGGTACCGTTGGGACCTTGGGTGAGACGGAACGGGCCGCCACGCCAGGGCAAGGGATAACGATATGAAGCGGGTTGCGACGGATATACAGGCTTGGGAATCACCCGTTCCTGATACACAAACGCCTGCGCCCCGGGCGTGTACCGGTCGCTGAAGACCACGGCGCCGTCGGCATCGATGGATTTGTAGAGGGTCATGGACATCACCGGCATGACGACGGCGAACAGTCCACAGAACAGCAGTGAGCGCACGAGCATCGGGTTGGCCTGCCAGAGACGACGGGATGGCAGGCTAACAAGGGATCATGACAGTGCTATGTGACCTCAGGCCAGCAGTGGTGTGAAGCAGATATCCACGTCCATATGAGCCGCAGCGGACAGGTTAACCAAGGCATCCAGCGAGAATTTTTCGATCTTGCCGCCCAGAACATCATTGAGGCGCGGCTGACTGATGTGAAGTCGATGGGCTGCGTCCTTCTGGGAAAGCTCCCAGCTGCGAATGGTTTTGCACAGTTCCTGAAGGAGCTTTGAGCGCAAACGCATGTTGGCTGCTTGCTGGGGAGTATCTTCCAGCGCATCCCAAACGCTGCTGAAACGTTCGGTTTGAAACTTTTGGTCTGTCATGGGCTTAACCTAACTCCTGCAGTCTGGCGCGAGCCAATTCAATATCCCGCATTTCGGTTTTCTGAGTGGTCTTGCGCAGCGCATGCAGCACATAGATTGCCTCCGGCCGATTGACCACATAAAAAACCCGGAACGCTCCTGACTCGTCGAAAATCCTGATGTCATGGACGCCGCGCCCGATAGTCTTCATCGGTTTGCAATCAAAAGGCTGCTCGCCCTGCTGCAAGAGGTCCAATTGAAAACCGACGGCTCGTCGCGCATCAAGTGGAAACGACTTGAGATCCTTGAGCGAGCTTCCCACAAACACCACGTCCTTATGCCTTGGCATCCACTTCTCCTGTTCTGGAAAGGAAAAGCGTAATAGACGATTCGGCTCAAGGAGCGGGCGGTATGTTTCAAGGCGTAGCGAACACTCGATAACGACAGTGCGTTAACGAGAGACTATATCGAAACCGATATAAATCAAGCCGAACACCGAGAATCAGACGGTTGGTCGATTCCCGATATTGGAAGAGAGATCACGCACCCGGCACAAAATGCTTCTGTGCGGTCCCGCGGGCGATCAGCCGCGAGATGTAGTCGAGCTTCTGCGCATCCTGGTCGATAAACCGGAAGGTCAGTTGCAGCCAGTCACTGTCAGGCCTGGGTTCGTACGCCACGACGGCGTGCAGGTAACCGTTGAGACGGGCCACCTCGGCGTTTTCGCCCTGCTCCAGGTCGAGCACGGCGCTTTCCAGTACCTGAGGCAGGATTTCGCCGCGACGCACCACCAGCAGCGCCTCCTTGATGCTCAGGGCTTTGATCACGCATTGCTGGGTGCCACTGGACAGGCGCAGTTGGCCCTGGCCACGACCGCCGGCTGGCGATGCTGCCGGAGCAGCCTGCACCGGCGGGCTGTTGAGCAAGCCTTTGCTCGGTGCGGCCACCGCCGCCGGCTTGACCGCTTCAGGCTTGCCGCCGGTCAGGGCGCTCAGGGAATCGTTGCCGAACGCCGAGTTCATCTTGGTCGGCGCACTGGCGATCAGCGCGTCGAGGCGGCCGATCTTGTTCAGCGCCTGCTTGACCTTGTTCAGCAACTGCTCGTTGGTGAACGGCTTGCTGACATAGCCGGAAACCCCGGCCTGGATCGCCTGCACGACGTTTTCCTTGTCGCCACGGCTGGTCACCATGACGAACGGCATGGCCTTCAAATGAGGCTGTTCTCGGCACCAGGTCAACAGTTCGAGGCCGGACATTTCCGGCATTTCCCAGTCACACAGCACCATGTCGAAGGTTTCGCGCATCAGGATGGCCTGGGCCTTTTTGCCGTTCACCGCATCTTCGATCTTGATCCCAGGGAAGTAGTTGCGCAGGCACTTCTTCACCAGGTCGCGAATAAACGAGGCGTCATCCACCACCAATACACTGACTTTGCTCATCGACCCTTCATCCTATAAAAACCCCGGCAAGCATAACGCTTCGCTGATGGCATTTCGCCAAAACTCTTCAGTCACGCCAGGACTTTACGTTACCCCGCCGCGCAAAATTCGTACGCCACAAACGAAAACGCCCGACCAAAGGCCGGGCGTTTATTTCTCGGGCAATCTTACTTATCGTCAGGAACGCCCGGAACATTAGGGATTTGATCAACCGTGCCTTCAACTTCGGCTTTCATGCGCTTGAGGCCCATGTGCCGCACGTCGGTGCCCCGCACCAGGTAGATCACCAGTTCCGAGATATTGCGTGCGTGGTCGCCGATGCGCTCCAGCGAACGCAGCACCCAGATGATGCTCAGCACCCGTGAGATAGAGCGCGGGTCTTCCATCATGTAGGTCGCCAGCTCGCGCAGGGCGGTCTTGTATTCGCGGTCGATGATCTTGTCGTACTGGGCCACCGACAACGCCAGTTCGGCGTCGAAGCGGGCAAACGCGTCGAGGGCATCGCGGACCATGTTGCGCACCTGGTCACCGATGTGGCGCACTTCGACATAACCGCGCGGCGCTTCGCCTTCTTCGCACAACTGGATGGCGCGGCGGGCGATCTTGGTGGCTTCGTCGCCGATGCGCTCCAGGTCGATCACCGACTTGGAAATGCTGATGATCAAACGCAGGTCGGACGCCGCCGGCTGACGACGGGCCAGGATGCGCAGGCATTCTTCGTCGATGTTGCGTTCCATCTGGTTGATCTGGTCATCGATCTCGCGCACTTGCTGGGCCAGGCCGGAGTCGGCCTCGATCAGCGCGGTGACCGCGTCGTTGACTTGCTTCTCCACCAGCCCGCCCATGGCCAGGAGGTGGCTGCGCACTTCCTCAAGCTCGGCGTTGAACTGCGCGGAGATGTGATGGGTAAGGCCTTCTTTGCTAATCATGTTGGCGTCCTTGGAACGTCCAGTAAGGTGCGGTCGACCGCAGCATCAGTTCAGTGAGCAACCAGCCACCTGCTAGCCGTAGCGACCGGTGATGTAGTCTTCGGTCTGCTTCTTCGCCGGGTTGGTGAACAGGGTATCGGTGTCACCAAATTCCACCAGTTTGCCCATGTACATGAACGCGGTGTAGTCGGAAACCCGCGCTGCCTGTTGCATGTTGTGGGTCACGATGACGATGGTGAACTTGGATTTCAGTTCGTAGATCAGCTCTTCGACTTTCAGCGTGGAAATCGGATCGAGTGCCGAGCAAGGTTCGTCGAGCAGCAGCACTTCCGGCTCCACGGCGATGGTGCGGGCGATCACCAGACGCTGCTGCTGGCCGCCGGACAAACCGAGGGCCGATTCGTGCAGGCGGTCCTTGACCTCGTCCCACAGCGCCGCGCCTTTTAAAGCCCACTCAACGGCTTCGTCGAGGATGCGCTTCTTGTTGATGCCTTGGATGCGCAGGCCGTAGACCACGTTTTCATAGATGGTCTTGGGAAACGGGTTGGGCTTCTGGAACACCATGCCCACCCGGCGACGCAGCTCGGCCACGTCTTCACCCTTGCGGTAGATGTTGGTGCCGTAGAGGTTGATTGCGCCCTCGACGCGGCAGCCGTCCACCAGATCATTCATCCGGTTGAAGGTGCGCAGCAAGGTCGACTTGCCGCAGCCGGACGGGCCGATAAAAGCGGTCACGCGCTGCTTCGGGATGTTCATGCTGACGTCGAACAGCGCCTGCTTGTCGCCGTAGTACAGGCTCAGGCTCGGGACTTCGATCGCCACGGTTTCCTGGGCCAGGCTCAGGCTCTGCTTGTCGCGACCCAGGGCTGACATGTTGATGCCGTGGGAATGGGTTTCATGTTGCATGGGATGCTCCCTGTGCTACCAATTCGTTTTGTGGGAGCGGGCTTGCTCGCGAAGGCGTCAGGTCAGTTGACCCATGTATTACTGATACACCGCATTCGCGAGCAAGCCCGCTCCCACATTTAGTCCGCGTTCACTTCAATTAACTGTCCAACGCTTTGTATTTTTCGCGCAGGTGGTTACGAATCCACACCGCCGAGAGGTTGAGCGTGGCGATCACCAGCACCAGCAGCAAGGCAGTGGCATACACCAGCGGCCGTGCGGCCTCGACGTTGGGGCTCTGGAAGCCGACGTCATAAATATGGAAGCCCAGGTGCATGATTTTCTGGTCCAGGTGCAGGTACGGGTAGTTGCCGTCCACCGGCAGCGACGGCGCCAGTTTCACCACACCTACCAGCATCAGCGGCGCCACTTCACCGGCGGCACGGGCCACGGCGAGGATCATGCCGGTCATCATCGCCGGGCTGGCCATCGGCAGGACGATCTTCCACAGCGTTTCCGCCTTGGTCGCGCCCAGTGCCAAAGAACCTTCACGTACGGTGCGAGGGATCCGCGCCAGGCCTTCTTCGGTGGCCACGATCACTACCGGTACCGCCAACAGCGCCAGGGTCAGGGACGCCCAGAGCAGGCCAGGCGTACCGAAGGTCGGTGCCGGCAAGGCTTCGGCGAAGAACAGCCGGTCGACCGAGCCGCCCAGTACGTAGACAAAGAAGCCGAGGCCGAATACGCCGTAAACGATGGCGGGTACACCGGCCAGGTTGTTCACGGCGATGCGGATGATCCGCGTCAGGGTGTTCTGCTTGGCGTATTCACGCAGGTACACCGCCGCCAGCACACCGAACGGGGTCACGATCATCGCCATGATCAGGGTCATCATCACGGTGCCGAAGATCGCCGGGAAAATCCCGCCTTCGGTGTTGGCTTCCCGTGGATCGTCGCTGAGGAATTCCCAGATCTTGCTGAAGTAGAAGCCGATCTTGGTCATGTAACCCATGGCGTTCGGCTGGTAGGCATGCACCACCTTGCCGATGCCGATTTCGATTTCTTTACCGTTGGCATCGCGGGCGGTGAGGCTGTCGCGGTTGAACTGGGCATGCAGGTCCGCCAGGCGGGCTTCGATGTCCTTGTAGCGGTTGTTCAGTTCGGCGCGACCGCTGTCCATGTCGGCTTGAGCGGTGGCGTCCAGCTTGCCTTCCAGCTCCAGCTTGCGACCGTGCAGGCGGATGCGTTCGAGGCCGGCGTTGATTGCGCCGATGTCGGACTTCTCAAGGGTCTTGAGCTGGGCCGCGAGCTTGTTGACGCGGTCGACGCGGGCTTGCAGTTCCGGCCAGGCCGCCTCGCCTTCAGCGATGACCTTGCCGTCCTGCTTGACGTTGACCAGGGTGCCGTAGAAGTTGCCCCATTCACGCCGCTCGATAGCCATCAGTTCGACCGGCTTGGTCTGGTTGGTCAGCCACTCGCCGACGATCCAGGTGAAGTCGTTGCCGTTCAAGTCACGGTTGCCGACCTTGATCAGCTCGCGGGTCATGAACTCCGGGCCTTGGTCCGGCACCGGCAAGCCAGCGCTTTTCAGACGCTCGCGGGGCACTTCTTCTTTCTGCACCACTTCGCCGACGACGATATGGTTTTCCTGGCCCGGCACGTTGTAGCTGGCCTGGATGAGGTCGGCCGGCCAGAAGTGGCCCAAACCACGCACGGCAATCACGGCCAGCAAACCAATGGTCATGATGACCGCGATGGACACCGCGCCACCGCTGATCCAGACGCCCGGGGCGCCGCTCTTGAACCATCCATTCAGGGAGTTCTGTTTCACAGACTTCTACCTTTCTTAAAGCGACGAGTATTTCTTGCGCAGACGCTGACGAATCAGCTCGGCGAGGGTGTTCATGACGAAGGTGAACAGCAGCAGTACCAGCGCCGAGAGGAACAGCACGCGGTAGTGGCTGCCGCCGACTTCCGATTCGGGCATTTCCACCGCGACGTTGGCCGCCAGGGTGCGCAGGCCTTCAAACAGGTTCATCTCCATCACCGGCGTGTTACCGGTGGCCATCAGCACGATCATGGTTTCACCGACCGCGCGGCCCATGCCGATCATCAGTGCCGAGAAGATGCCCGGACTGGCGGTCAGGATCACCACGCGCGTCATGGTCTGCCATGGCGTGGCACCCAGGGCCAGGGAGCCCAGGGTCAGGCCGCGCGGCACGCTGAACACGGCGTCTTCGGCGATGGAGTAGATGTTCGGGATCACCGCGAAACCCATGGCCAGGCCGACTACCAGGGCGTTGCGCTGGTCGTAGGTAATGCCCAGGTCGTGGGAGATCCACATGCGCATGTCGCCGCCGAAGAACCAGGTTTCCAGGTACGGGCTCATGTACAGCGAGAGCCAGCCCACAAACAGAATTACCGGGATCAGGATCGCGCTTTCCCAGCCATCGGGAACCCGCAGGCGGATCGACTCAGGCAGGCGGCTGAAGATGAAGCCGGCGACCAGGATGCCAACCGGCAGCAGCATCAACAGGCTGAAAATCCCCGGCAAATGCCCTTCGACATACGGCGCCAGGAACAGGCCGGCGAAGAAACCGAGGATCACCGTCGGCATCGCTTCCATCAATTCGATCACCGGCTTGACCTTGCGGCGCAGGCTCGGGGCCATGAAGTAGGCGGTGTAGATCGCAGCGGCGACGGCCAGTGGCGCAGCCAGCAGCATGGCGTAGAACGCGGCCTTCAGGGTACCGAAGGTCAGGGGCGCCAGGCTCATTTTGGGTTCGAAGTCGGTGTTGGCGGCGGTCGATTGCCAGACGTATTTAGGCTCGTCGTAGTTTTCGTACCAGACCTTGCTCCACAACGCGCTCCAGGAGACTTCCGGGTGCGGGTTGTCCAGCAGCAGCGGTTGCAGCTTGCCGCCGGCTTCGACGATCACCCGGTTGGCCCGTGGCGACATGCCGAAGATGCCAGTGCCGTCGACCACCGGGTCCACCAGCAACGTGCGATGGGCGGTGCTGTGGAACACGCCGAACTTGCCGGAGGCGTCGAGGGCGGTGAAGCCTTTGCGACGCTCTTCGGCGGCGATTTCAACGATAGGCGCGGTGCCCATCTGGAAGGTGCGGATCTGCTTCAGGCGTTGTTCGCCGTCCGGGTCGCGGGCCATGAACCACTGGGCCAGGCCGCCGCTGGAGTTACCGATGATCAGCGAGATGCCGCCCACCAACTGGGTGCTGGCCGTGACTTGCGCAACGCCGTCGTCCAACAATTTGTAGCGACCGTTGAGGCTGTTGTCCCTCAGGCTGAAAACGTCGGCCTGGGCGCGACCGTTGATCACGTACAGCCACTGCTGGCGCGGATCAACGAAGATGGCTTTCACCGGCTCGGTCATTTGCGGCAGTTCGATGCGCTTCTGCTCGGTGGTGACTTCCTCGGTCATCATGTTTTCTTCACGGCTGATGGACAGCACGTTCAGATGAGCACCACTGGAACCGGCCACCACCAGCGTCGAGTCGGTCGCGTTCAAAGCGACGTGCTCAAGCGCGCGGCCTTGTTCGTCGAGGACGATCGGCGTTTCGCCGTAAGGGTATTCGACGGCGGGCGAAATGGTCTTCTTGCCTTCCGGGTACGACACTTTATACGTGTGGCGGAACACCAAAGACTGGCCGTTGGACAGGCCGAGAATCACCAGCGGGCTGCCGGGCTGGTCTTCACCGATGGAGGCGACCGTCACACCGGCCGGCAACGGCAGGTCAACGCGCTTGAGTTCGGCACCCGTGTCAACGTTGAAGAACAGCGCCTGGCCCTTGTCGGAAACCCGCATGGCGACCTGGTTCTGTTCTTCCATGGAGATCATCAGCGGCTTGCCGGCGTCCTGCATCCAGGCAGGCGTCAGAGCGTCTTCCTTGGTCAGGTTGGCGCCGTGGAACAGCGGGGCCACCACGTAGGCGAGGAAGAAGAAGATCAAGGTGATAGCGCCCAGGACGGCAAGGCCGCCCACCAGCACGTACCAACGGGTCAGGCGATCCTTGAGCGCGCGGATGCGGCGCTTGCGTTGCAGCTCAGGCGTATTGAAATCAATGCGCTTGGGGGGAGAAGTCGTCGTCATGGTGGAATTGGCCAGATCATTCATGCGCACACCCTAGCGATCCTGTATGACAGAAAGATGACAATGCAGTGACGCAAGAAATCCGCCGCGTAGCAGGGCTGGCAGCGGATTAAAAAATGGGAGGCGAGGTCCAGGTCTTGCAGACCCCGCCCAGGCCTTGAACGGTGGGCGAACCCAGGTTCAAGGCAGGTTTACCGGCGGCTTATTTGCCACCCTCTTTCAGGCCCAGGTCAGCCAGTGCCTTGGCGGCAACTTTGGCTGGCAGCGGGATGTAGCCGTCTTTCACTACAACTTCCTGGCCCTGTTTGGACAGGACCAGCTTCACGAACTCGGCTTCCAGCGGGGCCAGAGGCTTGTTCGGGGCTTTGTTGACGTAGACGTAGAGGAAGCGCGACAGCGGGTATTTGCCGTTCAGGGCGTTTTCTTCGGTGTCTTCGATGAAGTCAGTGCTGCCTTTCTTGGCCAGGGCCACGGTCTTCACGCTGGCGGTTTTGTAACCGATGCCCGAGTAACCGATACCGTTCAGCGAAGAGCTGATGGACTGCACAACCGACGCCGAACCTGGTTGTTCGTTCACGTTAGGTTTGTAGTCGCCTTTGCACAGGGCTTCTTCCTTGAAGTAGCCGTAGGTGCCGGATACCGAGTTGCGACCAAACAGTTGCACTGGCTTGTTGGCCAGGTCGCCGGTCACGCCCAGGTCGCCCCAGGTTTTGACATCAGCCTTGGCGCCGCACAGACGCGTCGAGGAGAAGATCGCGTCGACTTGTTCCATGGTCAGGTGCTGGATCGGGTTGTCCTTGTGCACGAACACGGCCAGGGCATCCACGGCAACCGGGATAGCGGTTGGTTTGTAGCCGTACTTCTGCTCGAAGGCAGCCAGTTCGGTGTCCTTCATCTTGCGGCTCATCGGGCCCAGGTTGGAGGTGCCTTCAGTCAGCGCAGGAGGAGCAGTGGCGGAGCCGGCGGCCTGAATCTGGATGTTGACGTTCGGGTATTCCTTTTTGTAACCCTCAGCCCACAGGGTCATCAGGTTTGCCAAGGTATCGGAACCAACGCTGGACAGGTTGCCCGACACACCAGTGGTCTTCACGTAAGCCGGAATTGCCGGGTCAACACCAGCGGCTACCGCGTTAGCGGTCGCAACGCCAGCAGCGACAAAAGTCATTGCCGCCATCAAACGTTTCAGTTTCATGCCTTGCTCCTAGCAGATAGGGATAGTTGGATCGGGGCCAAGTATCGGTAGGCCGTGTGAACACTCTATGTCTGGAATATGACAATTAGATGAAAGGCCAGCATTTATGAAAAAGCTGACAGGAAGGAGAAACTTCAATAAATCCGGGACTTGCGAGGAGGTGGGAGCGATTTCGTGGAAACAATCTGTAATCGTTGTAAGGCAAAATCTGTGGCGAGGGAGCTTGCTCCCGTTGGGTCGCGTAGCGGCCCCCAAAATGGAACTGCTGCGCAGTTCAACGGGAGCAAGCTCCCTCGCCACAAGGTTATCCGTCAGTTTTCAAAAAACGTGTCAGCGCCCACGCTTCCACAGATACCCGCCCACGGCCATCCCCATCACGCACAGGACAGCCACGTAGTACGCCGGGCCCATGGGACTTTCTTTCATCAGCAGCGACACCGCCAAGGGTGTCAGGCCACCGAACACGGCATAAGCGACGTTGTAGGAGAACGACAAACCACTGAAACGCACCACTGGCGGGAATGCCTTCACCATGACATAGGGCACCACACCGATGGTGCCTACAAACAGGCCGGTCAAGGCGTACAACGGGAACAGCCAATCCGGGTGAGCCACCAGGCTGTGATAGAGCGTCCAGGACGTTGCCAGCAACAGCGCACAGCCGATGATCAACACACGCCCGGCACCGAATCGGTCGGCCAGGGCCCCGGAGGCAATACACCCCAGGCTCAGGGTGACGATGGCCAGGCTATTGGCCTGCAGCGCCATCGTAGGGCTGAAGTGATAGACCGTTTGCAACACAGTCGGCGTCATCAGGATAACGACGACCACACCGGCCGAAAGCAACCAGGTCAGCAACATCGACAACACGATGGCACCACGGTGGTCACGCAGCACCGCGCGCAATGGCAGCTCTGCCGCCAGGGTCTTGCGCTGCTGCATCTCGGCGAAGATCGGGGTCTCGTGCAGCCAGCGACGCAGGTACACCGACAGCAAGCCAAACACACCACCCAGCAGGAACGGAATTCGCCAGGCGTAATCCGACACCTGCTCCGGGGTGTAGAGCGTGTTGATGGCGGTGGCCACCAGCGAACCCAACAGGATGCCGGCCGTCAGGCCGCTGGTCAGGGTTCCACAGGCATAGCCAATATGACGCGGCGGCACATGCTCGGAAACGAACACCCACGCGCCTGGTACTTCACCGCCAATCGCCGCGCCCTGGATCACGCGCATCAGCAGCAACAGGATCGGCGCCCACAGGCCGATCTGCGCATAGGTCGGCAGCAGGCCCATGATTAGGGTCGGCACGGCCATCATGAAGATGCTCAGGGTGAACATCTTCTTGCGCCCCAGCAGGTCGCCGAAGTGCGCCATGATGATCCCGCCCAACGGCCGCGCCAGATAGCCGGCGGCGAAAATGCCGAAGGTCTGCATCATGCGCAGCCATTCGGGCATCTCGGCAGGGAAAAACAGTTTCCCGACCACTGTGGCGAAAAACACGAAAATGATGAAGTCGTAGAACTCCAGCGCCCCGCCCAAGGCAGACAGCGACAGGGTTTTGTAGTCGTTGCGGGTCAGCGGGCGCGAAGGTTGCGCACTGCTTGCGGGCACGGAGGACATGGCAAGGCTTCTCTTATAGTAGTCAGGACGGCAAGCCCGGGACTTGCGGCAGGTTTGGCAAGATAGCAAATCGCTTGAAAAAGCACAGCGTCAGGCCGTTAACAGTTCAGATAAGCGAAATATTCCCGTCGCAGAACTGCAATTAACATGAGCAGGAGCACAGTTGCCGGAAAAAGCCGCGATACAGCTTCTATTTACCGACCAAATGAGCGACGGGAGGTCGTCGTGGCGCCGACGGCTCGATATACTCGCCCATTGCAAGCGCCAGACCCGCATCCTTGAGGGGCTGCTGTGCCAAAACGCCGTTGGTGTCCTCCAGCCGATTTGGCAGAGTTTCCCTTTAGTACGCCTTACGAGAAACGCATCGAGCGGTGTATGTTGGTGCTGAAACGTTTTTCCAGAAGACGGCTATCCACTTGAAATACCCATAAAGCGTCACGGGTCAGAGGCACCGGCATGATCGAACTCGAACAAGAAGATCCTATCCCGCAAGGCGATCTCGCCCTGCAAATCACTGCACTCCCGCGTGAAACCAACGGTTTCGGCGACATCTTCGGCGGCTGGCTGGTCGCGCAGATGGACCTGGCCGGCACGGCCATGGCGAGCAAGGTTGCCGGTGGCCGCGTCGCGACCGTCGCGATTGATCGCATGGCATTCCTGGTGCCAGTGGCCGTCGGCGCGCAGTTGTCCTTCTATACCCAGGCCCTGGAAATCGGCCGCAGCTCGATCCAGATGATGGTCGAAGTGTGGAGCGACGACCCGCTGTCCAGTGAATGGCGCAAAGTCACCGAGGCTGTGTTTGTGTTCGTTGCCATCGATGGCAGCGGTCGCACCCGGTCGGTTCCGTCGCGGGCGCGTTAAACATCGCGACGTTTTGACGGTCCATTGCCCCATTGTCTGCCATTGAGAGCGCGCGCCTATGTCTACGCCCAACGTTGAAACCGTAAAACTGGATGAGCTGAACGCTTGGCGCATCCGCCATAACGGGGCCGAATTGGTGGTGGCCCAGCAAGGCGCGCACATCGTCAGTTACCAGCGCACCGGCGAGAAGCCGCTGATCTGGCCCAATGACGCCGTGGTGTTCAAGAAAGGCAAAGGCATTCGTACCGGCGTGCCGGTGTGCTGGCCGTGGTTTGGCGTGTTCGACCGCAATCCGCAAAGCGTCAAGGCCATGTACCAGGGCGACGAGCCAGCTGGGGCGCATGGGTTCGTACGGACCGCCGACTGGACGTTGGCTGGCGTGGAAGCTGAAGGCGCAGCGTTGCGGGTTGAACTGGAACTGCCGGTGCCTGAAGGTGGCTTCCCGGGTTGGCCGCATCTAGTTGACCTGAAGATGAGCATCCTGCTGGATGATCAACTGCACATCCGCCTGACCAGCCACAACCGTGGCACCGAGACCGTCAGCCTCAGCCAGGCGCTGCACAGTTATTTTGCGGTCAGTGATGTGCGCAACGTGCAGGTCGACGGCCTGGACGGGCGAGCCTATATCGACACCGCCGACGGCTGGAGCCACAAGCAGCAATCCGGGCTCCTGCACTTCACCGCCGAGACCGACCGCATCTACCTCGACACGCCAGCGCAACTGAACATTGTCGATAAAGACTGGCAGCGCCGCGTTCAACTCACCAGCACAGGTTCGCGCTCGACGGTGATCTGGAACCCGTGGACTGAACGTGCCAAGGCTTTCAGCGACATGGCCGACGATGGCTGGCAGGGCATGCTGTGCATCGAGACCGCGAACGTGCTGGACGATGTGGTGACACTGGCGCCGGGTGAAAGCCATACCCTGGGCGTGAGCATCGCCGGTATTGCCCTGTAAACCCAATCAAAAATGTGGGAGCGGGCTTGCTCGCGAATGCGGTTTTCCAGTTAGTGTATGTGCTGACTGACACACCGCTTTCGCGAGCAAGCCCGCTCCCACATTAGGTTCTGCGTCAGATCAGAGATCCGACTCTTTAACCGCCCGCACTTTCCCCGCATCCAGCGCATACGCCGCATCGGCCAGGTCATTGTTGACCTTCTCCACCTTCAGCGTGCCCGTCACCCACAGCGGCGTGTAGATATCATCCAGCTTCAAACCCTTGGGATAACGCACCAGCACCAACTGGTTGGGCGGCGGTGGCGGAACGTGGATGCAGGCGCCCGGGTAAGGCACCAGGAAGAACAGCGTGCTGCGGCCCTTGGCGTCGGTTTCCAGTGGCACGGGGTAGCCGCCGATGCGGATGTTCTTGCCGTTCATGGCAGCCACGGTCTTGGTGGAATACATCACCGCCGGCAAGCCCTTGCTCTGCTTCAGGCCACCCTTTGCGGTGAACGTGCCTTGGGCTTCCGGGGAGTTGTGGTCGATTTCCGGCATTTCTTCGAGGGCTTTCTGGTCCGACTTGGGCATCAGTTCCAGCCAGTCGGTTTCCGGCAGTTCGCCAGCGTGGGCCAACCCGGTGCATAGAAGAAGGGATAACAGGAGACGGCGCATGGAGAAGCTCGGCAAGGATTACAGTGCCGGCATTCTAGCCCTCTGCGCCTGCGCAGCGCAGAGGGCTTGGTCGCTAAATTACTTCTTTTTCAGCAAACCGTAGATCACCAGCAACACCACGGCACCCACCAGCGCACCAATGAAGCCTGCACCTTGGCCAGCCTGATAGATGCCCAGTGCCTGGCCGCCATAGGTAGCAACCAGCGAACCGGCGATACCCAGCAGGATGGTCATGATCCAGCCCATGCTGTCGTCGCCTGGTTTCAGGAAACGCGCCAGCAGGCCGACGATCAAACCGATAAAGATGGTTCCAATGATACCCATGGCATTTCCCTCTGATTGAAGTGAGCTAAGTCAAAGCCTAGTCAGACTTTGGCTTCCTGCAATCAGAGGGTGGCGGGTACCAATGGTTCCCGCCCGGCCTTGGGTTATTGCTCAGCGATCAGCGCTTCGACCTTGAGGATCTGCGCTTGCAGCGTCGCGCGGTCCTTGCAGCGCAGGTTGGCGTGGCCGACCTTGCGCCCGGCCTTGAACGCCTTGCCGTAGTGATGCAGATGGCAGTCATCAATCGCGATCACACGATCAACCGGCGGCACCACGCCGATGAAGTTGAGCATGGCGCTCTCGCCGACCTTGGCCGTGGAGCCCAACGGCAAGCCCGCCACCGCCCGCAGGTGGTTTTCGAACTGGCTGCACTCGGCGCCTTCGGTGGTCCAGTGCCCGGAGTTGTGCACGCGCGGGGCGATTTCGTTGGCCTTGAGGCCTCCGTCGACTTCAAAGAACTCGAACGCCATCACGCCGACGTAATCCAGTTGCTTGAGCACACGGCTCGAATAATCTTCGGCCAGGGCTTGCAGCGGGTGGTCGGTGCTGGCCACGGACAGCTTGAGGATGCCGCTATCGTGGGTGTTGTGTACCAGCGGGTAGAAGCGGGTTTCGCCATCCCGGGCACGCACGGCGATCAGCGAGACTTCGCCGGTGAACGGCACGAAGCCTTCCAGCAGGCAGGCGACGCTGCCCAGTTCGGCGAAGGTACCGACCACGTCGGCGGCGGTGCGCAGGACTTTCTGGCCCTTGCCGTCGTAACCCAGGGTGCGAGTCTTCAGCACGGCCGGCAGGCCGATGGAGGCGACTGCGGCGTCCAGGTCAGCCTGGGACTGGATGTCGGCGAAGGCCGGCGTCGGGATGCCCAGGTCCTTGAACATGCTCTTCTCGAACCAGCGGTCACGAGCGATGCGCAAGGCTTCGGCGCTCGGGTACACCGGCACGAACTGCGACAGGAAGGCTACGGTTTCAGCCGGGACACTTTCGAACTCGAAGGTCACCAGGTCGACTTCATCGGCCAGTTGGCGCAGGTGATCCGGGTCGCTGTAATCAGCCCGCAGATGTTCACCCAACGCAGCCGCACAGGCGTCCGGCGCCGGGTCCAGGAAAGCGAAGTTCATCCCCAGCGGCGTACCCGCCAGGGCCAGCATGCGGCCCAGTTGGCCGCCACCGATTACACCGATTTTCATCGTCAACAACCTCAGGCAATGCGTGGGTCTGGATTGTCCAGGACGCTGTCTGTCTGTTCAGCACGGAATTTTTTCAGCACCGCGTGGAACTGCGGGTGCTTGGCCCCGAGGATGCTGGCGGACAGCAAGGCTGCGTTGATCGCGCCGGCCTTGCCGATCGCCAGGGTGGCCACCGGAATACCGGCGGGCATCTGCACGATGGACAACAGCGAATCCACGCCCGAGAGCATCGACGACTGCACCGGAACGCCAAGTACTGGCAGGTGAGTCTTGGCGGCACACATGCCTGGCAAGTGAGCTGCACCGCCGGCACCGGCGATAATCACCTCGATGCCACGGGACTCTGCTTCATCGGCATACTGGAAGAGCAAATCCGGAGTGCGGTGGGCGGAAACCACCTTCACTTCATAGGGAATGCCGAGTTTTTCCAGCATATCGGCGGTGTGGCTAAGGGTGGACCAATCGGACTTGGAGCCCATGATCACGCCAACCAATGCACTCATCGTCGTGCCTCTTCTCTCTGGGCGCCCGCAGGCGCGTCAAAAAACAACAAGCCACGCGGGAAATCCGGCGTGGCTTGTTGTACGAATTAAGGCCGGTTGGACCGGCCGAAGGCCGCGCAGTATACCGTAATAACGCAGATAAACAGCCCCTTGGGTGACCATCTGTCTTACAGGTCAAACCGGCGGTTTTATTGACTTACAAGTCAGCGACAAGATCGAGGCGATGGGTCTTGGCGATGGCCTCGATCATTACCTTTGAGACGCCTGCCTCTGCAGCGATAGAAGGCCATTGCTGCACAGCTTCATGGACCTCCCGAATGATCTGCTTGGCCTTCAATCCCTTGATCTGCCTCCCCATAGTGAGGAGGTCATCCACCACAAAATTGTCACGCTTGCCGTTGATGCTCATCTGATGGCTATCGACCCAGAAGTTTCCAGGCAGGTAGGACCACGTTACGTCATAGGCTGGAGACAAGTACCAAGTGCCGTCGGTATCCAGCAAGAAACTGATGTTCTTGGTATGGTCATCCTGGTTTCGAGCGATAACGTTGAACACCATCCGCCTGAAAAACTGTTCTGCCTCACTACGGCCCAGTTTCAGCACCCTGAATACGCTCAGCGCCTCAGCGTAGGAATACTCTCCAGGCTTCTTATAGTCGGCATGATCCAACGCACATAGTGTCGCGGTATGGATTTTTTCACCCTCATCAGTGCGATCGAATCGCTTGGTCATGAAATGAGCACGTCCGCCTTCTTGAAGCAGGCGACATTCGGTCATCACCACACCGGCTTGCCTGGCCATCAAGTAATACGCGTATTCGATCCGGCCATAACCTTGACTATCGGCAAGCACATCAGTGTTTTTTCCGACGTCAAACTTAAGGAGCCAGTAGCTATAACCCTTGGGAGCGATCACCTGCCCTGACCTGATGTGACCTTCGGCGTTGATCGCAATGATCGCCTTCGCACGCGCGCCACCGGCACTTGTGCCGACCTGAATCAAACGTTGCAATGCAGCGTCGTCGACAGTGGGGTCATTAGAGGTCAGGCGATCCTCCAGGCTCTCTCTTCCCGAGAGAACTTCCCCAGCCAACTGGACAAGTGCCGCGATCTCTACGACCTCGGCCTCGTTCGCCTCAGTGTTCATGGCCGGCCGATACTCAAGCGCGCCCATGCCCCGATTACCCTGGTAAAGAAGTCGATCCACTGGCGTGAACGAAAGCTTGTCACGGCCTTGCTGTGCTAACCACGCATTGATCAGCGCATTACCAAAGTCATCCGGGAGAGAGTCGGCAAAGATCGCAGGGAGCGCCTTATAGGTTTCCCGATTCAGGTTGGTGAATGCGTAGGTGTACCCCGCGCGGGCGGGCATATGAATGGGCGAGATTTCCAGACCCGTGGCCACGAACTCGGGGGAGAATTCGAACTCGCCAACTTCGGTTGCCTCATCCCAATTAAGCGCGCCGACGTATAAACCCCATAAGTAGATTTGTGCGATCACCAACTAATGTCCTTCTTGGTTGCGTCAGGCACGATGAGCTTTTTCTGGCCTGTTACTGCGGTCGCCGCCAATGGATCCTTGCGAGTGGTATAGGCCCGCTGGCGCTTCTTCCCGGCCATCTTCGCCATCTGGATGGGGCTTGAACGCACCTCCTCGACCAGAGAACTCAACCGATCCAATTCACCGATCACCCGCAGGACCGAAATGAGGTTGAGCAGGGTGCCCTTGCCCGCCATCAACTGACGTAATGTCGTACGCGTAATGCCTGCCTCTTCGGCGACGACTGCCTGACTGATGTTCTTTTTCACTCTCAAGGCTTCAAGGCGCAAACCAATTGCCTGTGCGATGGCTTGCTCACTCATCGTAGTCATTCGCATTTTGTATAGATTCCTGATCAATAGGCAGTATTTCACGGGATATTGATCAGTATTCTAGCCAATAATTGACTGAAAACTGATGCCATATAAAGACATATCTTTTGGCTAGAAACATGATCAAAATATGACCTTATAGCCTATATTGATCAGAAAACTATCCAATTTACATCATCAAGCAAGGCCACGCTCTCCCACCGGTGCCTGCGCCGCACCACCTTCCAGCTTGCGCCACAGCAACCGCACGTTCGCCTTGCGCACCAAGGCACAGCGGTACAGCCGGATCTCCAGCGGCACATGCCATTGCGGGCCGCCGCACACCACCAGTTCGCCCCGGGCCAACTCGGCGCGCACGCTCAACTGCGGCACCCAGGCAATGCCCAGGCCTTCGAGGGCCATGCTTTTCAGGCTGTCGGCCATGGCAGTTTCATAAATCGTGGTGAAGCGCAGCGCCCGCTGGCGCAACAACAGGTTTACCGAGCGCCCCAGGAAAGCCCCGGCGCTGTAGGCCAGCAGCGGCACACTGCCCTCGCCTTCCAGGTCGAACAGCGGCTTTCCATCGGCATCGGCGGCGCACACTGGCAGCATCTCGGTGTTGCCCAGGTGCAGCGACGGGAAGATTTCCGGGTCCATCTGCATGGCCGCATCCGGGTCGTAGAACGCCAGCATCAAATCGCAACCGCCTTCGCGCAAGGCATGCACGGCGTCACCCACGTTGGTAGCAACCAACCGCGTGGCGATGTTCAGTCCTTCGTTGCGCAACTGCGCGATCCAACGTGGGAAGAAGCCCAACGCCAGGGAGTGCGCCGCGGCCACCTGCATGACTTCGCCCTGCCCGCCTTCCAAGTGATGCAAGTGCCGCAGCACTTCACCGAGTTGCTCGACCACGGTACGCGCGGTGACCAGGAACAACTGCCCCGCCGCCGTCAGTTCGACCGGCGTGCGCGAGCGATTAACCAGGGTCAGCCCCAGCGCGGCCTCCAGGCTGCGAATGCGTCGACTGAACGCCGGCTGGGTGACAAAGCGCCGCTCAGCCGCCTGGGAGAAGCTGCGGGTGGCAGCCAAGGCGCTAAAGTCTTCCAGCCATTTGCTTTCAAGGTTCATCACATCCTCCCGGGGCATGCACCATTTTGGCACACACGACCGTTATGGTAACGGGGTCACACCGACATTATGCCGTTTATGCATAGCCCAGTGTTTAACAGCATTGGCCCAAAATCTCCTGCAAGCCTAGCATTCACAGCGTTCCGGCCTAGCCCGGGTCCATATCGAGATGATTTCCGTCATGTCCTCCGCTGCATCTTTCCGCACAGAAAAAGACCTGCTTGGCGTACTCGAAGTACCCGCTCAAGCGTATTACGGCATCCAGACCCTGCGAGCGGTGAATAACTTCCGCCTCTCGGGCGTTCCGATTTCGCATTACCCGAAATTGGTGGTCGGCCTGGCAATGGTCAAGCAGGCAGCTGCTGACGCCAACCGCGAGCTGGGCCAGCTCAGCGAAGCCAAGCATGCTGCCATCAGCGAAGCCTGTGCCCGTCTGATCCGCGGCGATTTCCACGAAGAGTTCGTGGTGGACATGATTCAAGGCGGCGCTGGCACTTCAACCAACATGAATGCCAACGAAGTCATCGCCAACATCGCGCTGGAGGCCATGGGCCACAGCAAGGGCGAATACCAATACCTGCACCCCAACAACGACGTGAACATGGCGCAGTCGACCAACGACGCCTACCCGACCGCGATCCGCCTGGGTTTGCTGCTGGGCCACGACGCCTTGTTGGCCAGCCTCGACAGCCTGATCCAGGCGTTCGCTGCCAAAGGTGAAGAATTCAGCCACGTCCTGAAGATGGGCCGTACCCAGTTGCAAGACGCCGTGCCGATGACCCTCGGCCAGGAATTCCGTGCCTTCGCCACCACCCTCGGTGAAGACCTGGCTCGCCTGAAGACCCTGGCGCCTGAGCTGCTGACTGAAGTGAACCTGGGCGGCACCGCCATCGGTACCGGCATCAACGCCGACCCGCGTTACCAGGCCCTGGCCGTGCAACGCCTGGCCACCATCAGCGGCCAGCCGCTGGTACCGGCTGCCGACCTGATCGAAGCCACCTCCGACATGGGCGCCTTCGTACTGTTCTCCGGCATGCTCAAGCGTACCGCGGTGAAGCTGTCGAAGATCTGCAACGACCTGCGCCTGCTGTCCAGCGGCCCACGCACCGGCATCAACGAAATCAACCTGCCAGCGCGTCAGCCAGGCAGCTCGATCATGCCCGGCAAGGTCAACCCGGTCATCCCGGAAGCCGTGAACCAGGTAGCGTTCCAGATCATCGGTAACGACTTGGCACTGACCATCGCGGCCGAAGGCGGCCAGCTGCAACTGAACGTGATGGAGCCGCTGATCGCCTACAAGATCTTCGACTCGATCCGCTTGCTGCAACGCGCCATGGATATGCTGCGCGAGCACTGCATCGTCGGCATCACCGCCAACGAAGCCCGCTGCCGCGAACTGGTGGAACACTCCATCGGCCTGGTCACCGCGCTGAACCCGTACATCGGCTATGAAAACGCCACCCGCATCGCCCGCATCGCCCTTGAAAGCGGCCGCGGCGTGCTGGAACTGGTGCGCGAAGAAGGCTTGCTCGACGACGCCATGCTCGACGACATCCTGCGCCCCGAAAACATGATCGCTCCACGTTTGGTCCCGTTGAAGGCCTAAGCGTTTGTTGCACCGCTCACCAGGTTGAGGGACTAGACACCTCTCACCTTTTGAGGGCCTGAAGGCTCGTTCTTCAGGCCCTTTTTTTTTGCTTGTAGGAGCGAGCTTGCTCGCGAAAAACGCAAGGAGACCGCAATCATCCAGACAGCCAAGATCACCGTTAACGACCTTCGCGAGCAAGCTCGCTCCTACAAACCTTTAATCGCCTCGTGCAGACGGATCACACACTCCTAGGTATAGTGCCGCCCCTCTTCGCGTCAGCGGTCGTCGGTAACGAGACCCTGGTAAGCGCGAAACCGCATGAATAACAACACCCGCAAAAGGATTGGGGTCGAAGCGTCGTGCACTGCCTGGTGCCGAGCGATGCGTCGGACCGTCCTGCGTTTGCCATTAGAAAAATCAGCGAGGAACACTCCATGCTAGAAGTCATCAACGACTTCCTCTCAGGGAAAGTATTGATCGTGCTCATTGTCGGGCTCGGTGGTTACTTCACGATCCGCTCGCGTTTCGTTCAGTTGCGTCACTTTTTCCACATGTTTTCGGTATTTCGCGACAGCCTGAAAAGCAGCGCCGGCCAGCTCAGCTCGTTCCAGGCGCTGATGCTCAGCCTCGCCGGGCGCGTGGGTGCCGGCAACATCGCAGGCGTCGGCATTGCCGTGACCCTGGGTGGCCCGGGCGCCGTATTCTGGATGTGGGTCACCGCACTGGTGGGCATGTCCTCGAGCTTTATCGAGTGCTCCCTCGGCCAGCTCTACAAACGCACCGACGCTGAAGGCACCTACCGTGGCGGCCCGGCGTATTACATCCAGCACGGCCTGCACAAACGCTGGTTGGGCATGGTGATGGCATTCCTGCTGCTGGTGACCTTCGGTTTCGCCTTCAACGGCCTGCAAGCCCACGCCGTAACCCACTCGCTGAACAACGCGTTTGGCCTCGACACCACCTACACCGGCCTGGCCCTGGCTGTGCTGCTGGGCTTGGTGTTCATTGGCGGGATCAAGCGTATCGCCTCGATCGCCGACCTGCTGGTGCCGGTCAAGACCCTGGTCTACATCGCCGTGACCCTGTACGTGATCGTGCTGCAATTCGACCACGTGCCAGCCATGCTCGCGACCATCGTCAAGAGCGCCTTCGGCCTCGACCAAGCCTTCGGTGGCCTGGTGGGGAGCGCGATCATCATGGGTGTGAAGCGCGGCGTGTTCGCCAACGAAGCCGGTCTGGGCAGTGCGCCTAACGTGGCGGCAGTCGCGTCCGTAGAGCACCCGATCGCCCAAGGCGTGGTGCAAGCGTTCAGCGTGTTCCTCGACACCTTTGTGATCTGCACCTGCACCGCGTTGCTGATCCTGCTCTCGGGTTTCTACACCCCGGGCTTTGAAGGCGACGGCATTGCCCTGACCCAGAACTCCCTGGCGGCAGTGGTCGGTGACTGGGGCCGGATGTTCATCTCGGTGGCCTTGGCGTTGTTCGTGTTCACCTCGATCATGTACAACTACTACCTCGGCGAGAGCAACCTGCGCTTCATCGTGGGCGACAATCGCAAGGTGTTGATGGGCTACCGTGCGCTGGTGCTGGTGCTGATTTTCTGGGGTTCCATCGAGAACCTCGGCACCGTGTTCGCTTTCGCCGACATCACCATGACCATGCTCGCGTTCGTCAACCTGTTTGCCCTGGCGTTCCTGTTCAAGATCGCCATGCGTATCCTGAATGACTACGACGGCCAGCGTGCTGCGGGCATCAAGACTCCGGTGTTTGATTCCAGCAAGTTCCCGGACCTGGACCTGGACCGCAAGGCCTGGCCGGCGAACCCGGTGAAGGCTGAGCCAACCGCTCAAGCATCGGTTGAACTGAGCGCTCAAACGCAACGCTAAACCTAGATAGATGACACGCCGCCCGGCCTTGGGCATGCTCTGGGCCCGGCGGCGTTTTTCGTTCAGGAGATTCTTCAATGCAACCAGCCAACAACGTCATGGTGCTCTACACCGGCGGCACCATCGGCATGCAGGCCAGCGCAAACGGCCTGGCCCCCGCTTCGGGTTTTGAAGCGCGAATGAGCGAAGCCCTCGCCCAACTGAATATGCCAGCCTGGGGCTTCCGGGAAATGTCCCCGCTGATCGACAGCGCCAACATGACCCCCGCCTACTGGCAGCGCCTGCGCGCCGCCGTGATTGAGGCGGTGGACGAGGGCTGCGACGCCGTACTGGTGCTGCACGGCACCGACACCCTGGCCTACAGCGCGGCCGCCATGAGTTTCCAACTGCTGGGCCTGCCCGCACCGGTGCTGTTCACCGGCTCGATGCTGCCTGCCGGCGTGCCCGACAGCGATGCCTGGGAAAACGTCAGCGGTGCGTTGGCAGCCTTGGGCGAAGGCCTGGCGCCGGGCGTGCAACTGTACTTCCACGGTGCACTGATGGCCCCGACCCGTTGCGCGAAAATCCGCAGTTTTGGTCGCCATCCGTTTGCCGCGTTACGGCGTAATGGCGGCGTGGCCAAGGCCGAACTGGTGCCAGCAGCGCTGCATTACCGCCAGGCCAAGGCGCTGGCCAATGTGGGCGTGCTGCCACTGGTGCCGGGCATCGCCGCCGCGCAATTGGACGGGTTGATCGACAGTGGCATCCAGGCGCTGGTGCTGGAATGCTTCGGCAGCGGCACCGGGCCGAGCGACAACCCGCAGTTCCTCGCCAGCCTCCAGCGCGCGCAGGATAACGGCGTGGTGGTGGTGGCAATTACCCAATGCCATGAAGGCGGCGTGGAGCTGGATGTATACGAAGCCGGTAGCCGCTTGCGTGGCGTGGGCGTGTTGTCAGGTGGCGGTATGACCCGGGAAGCCGCGTTCGGCAAGCTCAATGCCTTGATCGGCGCCGGGCTGGACACCGCCGAAGTCCGCCGCCTGGTCGAACTCGACCTGTGCGGCGAACTGAGCTGACCGGCATATAACTTGCTCCTCTTCCAGCCATCCCCTGGCTGGAAGCACCCATGCTGCACTCCCACCTCACCACCCTCAACGCCGTCTCGCTGGTGCTCAACACCTTCAAGGCCGAAGGCCAACCCGCCGAGGCCTTGCTGGCCGGCAGCGGTATCTGCGCGGCGGACTTGAGCCGCGCCGACACCCGTATCACCACCAACCAGGAGATGCGCGTGTGCGCCAACGCCGTGGCACTGCGCCGGGATATCGGCCTGGAGCTGGGCCGGCAAATGCACGTTTCTTCCTATGGCATGCTCGGTTACGCACTGCTCACCAGTGCCACCTTCGGTGACGCTTTGCGCCTGGCGCTGCGGTATCCGGCGCTGCTGGGAACACTTTTCGAGCTGGACCTCGAGGAAGACGGCACGCGCATCTGGTTCAGCGCCGCGGATTACCGAGAAAATCCGGCACTGGAAATGTTCAACGTCGAACTTTGCCTGGCTTCGTTGAAGGTGATCTGCGACGACCTGCTGGGGCATGCCTTGCCGCTGCTGGGTGCGCGCTTTGAACATGACGCCCCGGATTACCGCGCGCGGTACGCCGAAAGCTTTGCCTGCTCGCTGCAATTCGGCGCCACCGCCAACGCGTTTGCCTTCGACCGAAGCTGGCTGGACCAGCCCCTGCCGTTAGCCGACGCCGTCACCCACCAGGCCATGGCCGAGCGCTGCCGCAAGCAAAACACCGAGTTCACCGGGCGCCAGGCCTGGCTGGGCAAGATTCGCCACCTGCTCGCCAGCCAACTCAGCGCCGCGCCGGGACTCGATGGCCTGGCCGAGCAGATGAACTGCTCCCCCCGCACGCTACGCCGGCACCTGCATGACTTGGGCTGCAGCTATCAGGAGTTGCTGGACGAGCTACGCTTCGAGCGGGCCAAACGGTTGCTGGGCGAGGATGAACTGCCTATTTACCGAATTGCCGAGGCGCTGGGCTTCAGCGAAACCGCGAGTTTCCGTCACGCCTTTGTGCGCTGGAGCGGCGTAGCGCCCAGCCAGTTCCGCCCCTGAAGCCACTTGGTGGGGCGTGGCCGCGCCATTTCGGGGCGAATTGCGGTCACACACTTTGGCCATATTGATCCCCTTTTGGCCGCTCCTGCCATTCTCATAAATCCCGCCCGCCGCAAGACTGGACCTCACCGATTCAGCCTGCGGAGAACAACAATATGCTGACGATCTACTCGGACGATCACCACCTGCACCATGGCCGATGCGAGTTGATGGACGGGCAACTGATGCCGTGTTTTGAAATGCCCTCGCGCGCCGACCATGTGTTGCAACGGGTCAAGGAGCGCGAACTGGGACCGGTGCAAGCGCCCAACGATTTTGGCCTGGCGCCGCTGCAACGCATTCACAGCCCCGCCTATCTGGACTTCTTTAAAGGCGCCTGGGAGCGCTGGACCGCGTACGGCCAGGACGGAGATCTGCTGCCCTACACCTGGCCCGCACGCACTTTGCGCCGGGTCATCCCCACCAGCCTGCACGGCCAGCTCGGCTATTACAGCTTCGACGGCGGCGCGCCGATCACCGCCGGTACCTGGCAAGCGGCCTACAGCGCAGCGCAAGTCGCGCTGACTGCGCAACAGGCGATGCAGCAAGGCGCCCACAGTGCCTTCGCCCTGTGCCGCCCGCCCGGGCACCATGCCGCCAGCGACTTGATGGGCGGCTATTGCTACCTGAACAACGCGGCGATCGCAGCCCAGGCGTTTCTCGACCAGGGCCACAAGAAGGTCGCAATCCTCGACGTGGACTACCACCACGGCAACGGTACCCAGTCGATTTTCTACGAGCGCAGCGATGTGCTGTTCACCTCGATCCATGGCCATCCGGAAGCGGAATTTCCGTTCTTCCTGGGCTATGCCGACGAGTCGGGCGAAGGCGCCGGTGAAGGTTTCAACTTCAATTATCCCTTACCCGCCGGCTCTGGCTGGGACCGCTGGAGCGCCGCGCTGGAGCAGGCGTGTGAGGAGATTGAGCGCTATGGCGCCGACATCATCGTGGTCTCGCTGGGCGTGGACACCTTCAAGGACGACCCGATCTCCCAGTTCAAGCTCGACAGCCCCGACTACCTGGCGATGGGCGCGCGAATCGCCCGCCTCGGCAAGCCGACGCTGTTTGTGATGGAAGGCGGCTATGCCGTGGAAGAAATCGGCATCAATGCCGTCAACGTTCTCGAAGGTTTTGAGGGATTCACCCAATGAACATGCTCAAGCATCTCGTCCTCTGCGCCGCCGTGCTGAGCGGGTCCGCGCACGCCGAAGAAAGAACCCTGCGGGTCTACAACTGGTTCGACTACATCACCCCCAAGGCCTTGGAAGATTTCAAGGCGCAGAACCCCAGCGTCAAGCTGGTCTACGACATCTTCGACACCAACGAAGCCCTGGAGGCCAAGCTGCTGACCGGCAACTCCGGCTATGACGTGGTGGTGCCGTCCAACGTATTCCTGGCCAAACAGATCGAAGCCTCGGTGTTCCAGCCGCTGGACCGCAGCAAACTGCCCAACTGGAATCACCTCGATCCCAAGCTGATGAAGCTGATCGAGGCCAACGACCCGGGTAATAAGTTCGCCGTGCCCTACATGTACGGCACCATCCTGATCGGCTTCAACCCGGACAAGGTCAAGGCCGCGCTGGGTGCCAACGCGCCCGTGGACAGCTGGGACTTGATCTTCAACGTCGAAAACATCAGCAAGCTCAAGCAATGCGGCGTGGCGCTGCTGGATTCGCCGTCGGAGATCCTGCCGCTGGCCTTGCAGCACCTGGGCCTGGACCCCAACAGCAGCAACCCGGCGGACTATGTCAAAGCCGAAGCGCTGCTGATGAAGATCCGTCCGTACATCACCTATTTCCACTCGTCCAAGTACATGGCCGACATTGCCAACGGTGACATCTGCGTGGCGGTCGGCTATTCCGGCAGCTTCTCCCAGGCCGCCAACCGCGCCAAGGAAGCCAAGAACGGCGTGACCGTGGACATGCGCTTGCCGAAAGAAGGTGCGCCAATCTGGTTCGATATGCTCGCCATCCCCAAAGGCGCCAAGGACCCGGAAGACGCCTACACCTTTATCAACTACCTGCTGCAACCGGGCGTGATCGCGCCGATCAGTGACTTTGTCGGTTATCCCAACCCCAACAAGGACGCCACCGGTTTGGTGGACCCGGCCATTCGCAACAACCCCAACCTGTACCCGACCGAGGCCGCCATGGCCACGCTGTATACCCTCAAGCCGCTGGGACGTGATGCCGAACGGGCCAGGACCCGCGCCTGGACCAAGATCAAGTCCGGCACCTGATCGGTTGCCGCCGGTTGCGCCTCAGCGCGTAACCGGCGCGCGCCAAACCTGGCTCAAGCGCTTCAACGCCTGGCTGATCTGCGCCTCGGGCACGGCAGCAAACCCCAACACCAATCCTGCACGCTGATCCAGCGGTGTAAGCGAGTCCGGCAACCAATAGCTGCTCAGGCCATTGATCTCCACACCCACCGCCGCGGCCTGTGCGATCAGCGCCTGTTCCCGCGCCAGGCTATCGACCCGCACGGTCAAGTGCAGCCCGGCCGCCACTGACGGGAGGCGGCCAACGCCATCTATACCAGCGGGCCATTCGGCCACCAGCGCATTGAGCCGGCTCTGCGCGGCTCGGCGCATGCGGCGCACATGGCGTTGAAAGTGCCCGGTCGCCATGAACTCCGCCATCACCGCTTGAGTGCTGACTTCCGAGTGGCGCACGTCCACCGCACGGCGACGGGCAAAGGCCTGGACCAGGCCGACCGGCAACACCAGGTAACCCAGGCGCAGCGCCGGAAAGGCCACCTTGCCGAAGGTCCCGACATACAGCACCCGCCCCGTACGATCCAGGGCCGCCAGCGGAGCCAGGGGCGCGCCGCTGTAGCGGTACTCACCGTCGTAGTCATCCTCGACGATCCAGCCGCCCGTACGCTCGGCCCAGGCCAGCAGTTCCAGGCGCCGGGCCAGGCTCATCACCACTCCGGTGGGGTATTGATGCGACGGGGTGACGTAGGCCAGACGGCAACTGCCGAGGCCGTTCAAGGCAGCGCAGTCGATGCCCTCGCTGTCCACCGTCACGCCATGCAATTGGCCCCCCGCCACTGCGAACGCATGGCCCGCCGCCCGATACCCCGGATTTTCAATGGCAACTGCATCGCCGGGCTCCACCAGCAACTGTGCACAAAGGCTGATTGCCTGCTGCGCGCCACTGGTGATCACTATTTGCTCAGCACTGCACTGCATGCCGCGAGAACTGCGCAAATAGGCAGCAATCAATCCACGCAGGCGCTCGTCGCCTGCCGGGTCGCCATAACACAGCTGCTGCAAGTCCGGCTTGCGCCAGAAAGCCGCATTCAGCTTGGCCCACACGTCGAAGGGGAACAGATCAAAAGCCGGTACGCCCACCCTGAAAGCCCTCGGCGGACCGCCGGGTGGAAGTGCCAAATGATTGTTTTCCACCCGCGCCAACGCACCGCTGTGGATAACTTGACTGGACGAAACCCCAGGTAAATCCGGCCGTTTTGTGGATAACCCTGGGGATAAGCCTGTTGATAACCCTGTGGACACTTTTGTGGATAGCTTTTTTGCGGGAGTCGGTGTCTGTGGCAATTGCGCGACATAGGTGCCATCACCCACTCGGCCTTCGATAAATCCTTCGGCATACAGTTGGTCGTAAGCGCGGACCACGCTATTGCGTGAAATCGACAACGCGGCTGCCAGGTCGCGGCTGGCGGGGAGCCGAGTGCCACTGACCAGCCGGCCATCCAATACCCGCTGGCGCAGCGCCTGATAGAGCTGGCGCGTGAGGCCCTGGCGACGGTCCAACTCGATACCCGCCGGGTTGAACGAGAGCGGTGGTTCTAAGGCAGGCATAGAATTGGACCTATGAAATTGACTGTAGATGGCTCTTACAACGAACCAATAGCCTGCCTAGGATGCAAGCATTCGCCAAGGAAAATCTTCATGTACACACCACGCGCCTTTGCCCTCGATGACTTGCCCGAAATCCAGCAACTGATCCAGCACACGCGCTTGGCGCAACTGGTCACTTTCGGTGAGCAAGGCCTGCAAGCCAGCCATTTACCGCTGCTGCTCAACCCCGATGAAGGGCCCAACGGCACCCTTTACGGGCACATGGCCAAGGCCAATCGCCAGTGGCAGGACCTGCAAAATGGCGGCGAGGCCCTGGTGATTTTTGCCGGTGCCGAGGCCTACGTCAGCCCGTCGTTTTACCCGGCCAAAGCCGAACACGGCAAAGTGGTGCCGACCTGGAACTACATCGCGGTACACGCCTACGGCACCGGCGAAGTGTTCACCGATGCCGAGCGCCTGCTGGAGTTGGTCAGTGCCCTCACCGACCGCCATGAAGGCAATCGCGCCCAACCCTGGAACGTCAGCGACGCCCCGGCCGATTACATCGACGGCATGCTCAAGGCCATCGTCGGCTTTGCCCTGCCCATCCAGCGCCTGGAAGGCAAACGCAAACTAAGCCAGAACCGCAGCCCGGCAGACATCGCTGGGGTTCGCGACGGCCTTGCGGCCAGCACCGATGTGCGCGACCAGACCCTCGCCCGCTTTATCCCCAAGGAGCCATCATGAGCCAGATCGAAATCCGCCAGGTCAGCGCCGCCGACCACGCCGCATGGCTGCCCCTGTGGCAGGCCTACCTGCGTTTTTACAACACCGAGTTGCCCGACGCCGTCAGCCAGAACACTTGGCAACGCCTGATCGACGCCAATGAGCCGACCCATTCGGCCCTGGCCTGGCAGGACGGCAAGGCCGTAGGCATGGTCAACTTCATCTACCACCGCTCCAACTGGAGCATCGAAAACTCCTGCTACCTGCAGGACTTGCTGGTAGACCCGGCCCAGCGTGGCACCGGCGTCGGCCGCAAACTGATCGAATTCGTCTACGCCACCGCCAAGGCCGACGGCTGCTGCAAGGTCCACTGGCTGACCCACGAGACCAACGCCACCGCCATCCAGCTGTACGAACGCATCGCCGAACGCCCCGGCTTTATCCAGTTTCGCAAAGGTCTTTAAGGAGAAGCACAGCATGACGACATCATTGGCCGACTGGAAAGGCGTCCCGGCGCCCACCGTCACCGTTATCGAAGGGCGCTTCATCCGCCTGGAAAAACTCGACCCGGCCCGCCACGGCGATGACCTGTTCAACGCCCTGCAAGGCCCCGGTGCTGATCCGAAGCTGTGGGACTATTTGCCTTACGGCCCGTTCCCCGAGCGCGCCGCCTTCGACGCCTGGCTGAACAACCACGCGTCCCACAGCGACCCGTACTTCTTCAGCGTGATCGACAAGGCCAGCGGCGACGTACAAGGCATCCTCAGCCTGATGTCCATCGTGCCCGAGCAAGGCCGCATCGAAATCGGCCACGTGACCTTCGGCGCGCCGATGCAACGCTCTCCGAAAAGCACCGAGGCGGTGTACCTGCTGGCCAAGCACTCGTTTGAGCTGGGCAATCGTCGCCTGGAGTGGAAATGCAACAACGCCAACACCCGCTCCAAAAATGCGGCCGAGCGGTTGGGATTCAGTTTTGAAGGGGTGTTTCGCCAGCACACCGTGGTCAAGGGCCGAAACCGGGATACGGCGTGGTATTCGATCCTGGATGGGGAATGGCCGGCGATTGGGGCGGGGTTTGAGCGGTGGCTGTCAGATGCCAACCAGACCGGTTCGGGACAGTTGAAAACGCTGGTGGAATGCCGTACCTAATCCACCCTGCCACCCCCTTACAAATGTGGGAGCGGGCTTGCTCGCGAAAGCGGTGTATCCGTCACAAATGTATTAACTGACCCACCGTCATCGCGGGCAAGCCCGGCTCCCACATTGTATCTTCAGCGTATCCGGGCCTTGTGCTCAGCCAACCCTGCCCTCTTTCCACCCCAACGCCTGCAAGGCGTCACAACCATCCTGCAACAACAGATGCGCCGCCGAGGCGAAGTGTTGCAGGTCCGTGCCCTCCACGCGCTCGGTACTCAGACAGATCACGCTATTGAGCAAATTGCGGGCAGCCTCGATGCGCTGGGTGGCGGTTTCGAGTAGCCCGCGGGCGTCGGCATCGGGGTTGAGGAACAGGACGGGGTCACAGCTGATATTACTTTCAAGAGCGGTGTAGTTGGGCATGAAGAAAGACTCGTAATTGAAGTTCAGAGGTCTCACTTTGCTTTCGACCGGCTAAGATCGGTCACCTACGAATCAGCAACCGGCGGACTATATGCCAGCGGCTATACCTTAAAATACTTGCCCACGATCAAAAATCTCATGATCGCCTTTTCCTACAAGCTTCTACGAAGCTTCAACGCTCCCACCTTCAATTCAAACGGACTGAACACGGCAAGCTGCAATATATTGCGTTTATTGCATGATAAAGCTGCAAAAACTGCAATAAATTGCACTCTTCTGTCACCTCCCCGCCATCATTCTGTAAAAAACCTTCGCTATACAGGTCGACTATTTTCCAAAAACAAGGTCGCCCGCCATGCCCCCTTCGCCCCAGCGCCTTGCGCTCACTCTCGGCCTGCTGGTCAGCAGCGGTTTTGTCGATGCGGCGCCCACGCCAACCAAGACGCTGCAGATCGACACGCCCACCACCACCGGGCAAACCCTGGGTGGCAGTGACTCGTTGACGATCTCGGCCCCGGGCAGCATCACCACCTCCAAAGTCGCGGTGACCTTGAAAGATGGCACCAGCGGCAACGGCGTGCGGATCGATAACTCCGGCACTATCGCCTCCACCGGCGGCCGCGGGATCGACAGCAGCGGCGACCTCACCGGCGCTCGCAACTACAGCATCTACAACCGCGCCGGCGGCGTGATCCAGGGTGCCAACGACGCGCTGCGCATCGACAGTAATTTCGCCAGCGGCAGCCTGTTGATCGACAACAGCGGCACCATTCGCTCCGCCACCGGCCAAGGGCTGGACCTGGATGCGATCCGCAGCCCCAACGTCAGCACCACCATCATCAACCGCCTGGGCGGGTTGATTCGCGGCGACGCCAGCGACGGCATGAAGACCGGCGGCAACGCTACGATCACCAACTACGGCGAGATTTCCACCGGTGACACACACTCGCGCGATGACAAATTCGACGGCGTCGACATCGACTCCGCCACCGGCGTGACCGTCACCAACTACGGCCTCATCTCCGGCGGCCGCCACGGCATCACCACCGACCTGGGCGCTACGCTGACCAACTACGGCACGGTGATCGGCCGCAACGGCTCGGGCTTTGGCTCCGACGGCGACGGCACGGTGATCAACCACGGCACCATCACTGGCGCATTCTCCGGACTGCAGCCAGATGGCGACGGCGACGGCGTGGACATCGACAAGATCGCCCACATTGAAAACTACGGAGTCATCCAGGGCGTGGGCGCCGGTGGCGTCGACAAAAACGGCTTTGCCAACGGCAGCGAAGGCATCGCCCTCGGCGGTGGCTATGTGTTCAACGGTGTCGGCGCGCTGGTGAGCGGCGCCAATAACGCGGTGCTGGTGGACGACGGCAGCGACGGCCCGGGACTGGCAGCCACGACCCTGATCAACCACGGCACCATCCAGGGCTTGAACGGCTTTGGTGTGAAGTTCGTCGGCGAGTTTGCCGACACGGTGGTCAACGCTGGCTTGATCAGCGGCAGCAACGGCCTGGCCCTGGATTTGGGCGGCGGCGATGACAAGCTGACTCTGCTCGGTGGCAGCCGTTTTGTCGGCGTGGTGGATGGCGGCACCGGATATGACCGCGTGATCATGGACGACGCCGCCGGCGGCAGTTTCGGCGACAGCCGCAACTTTGAATGGCTGGACGTGAAGCAAGGCACCTGGACCCTCACCGGCAGCGGTGACTTCAGCGATGGCGGCGAGATTTTCAGCGGCGCCAAGCTGATCAACCAAGGCGGGATCGCCGGCAACGTGACCGTCGATGAAGGCGGTATTTATGCCGGTGGCGGCAGCGTCGGCAGCCTGTTGGTCAAAGGCACGTTGCAGACCAACACTGCACTCGGCACCGCCAGCATCACCCGCGACCTGACCATGACCAGCGGCTCGACCCTGGCCTATGGCGTGAATGCCGACGGCAGCAGTGCACCGGTTCAGATCGGTGGCACTGCCTATCTGAACGGCGCGACCCTGGCGGTCAATCCCGGCACCGGCACCTACCCGTGGCAGAGCCACTACACGGTGCTGCAGGCCGGCAGTATCAATGGCACATTCGGCAAGGTCACCAGCGACTATGCCTTCCTCACCCCCACCCTGGATTACAGCCCTACCCAGGTTGGCCTGACCTACACCCGTAATGACATTGCCTTCAATCAGTTCGCCAACACCGGCAACGGCACCCGCGCCGCCAATGCCCTGGCGAGCCTGGGCAACAACAACCCGCTGTATAACGCCCTGCTCAACACCACCAATAGCAGCGCCGGTGCCGCCATCGAGCAACTGGCAGGCAGCAGCACCGCCAACCTGACCAGCGCGACCCTCGGCGCCAGCGCTCAGGTCGGCAACAGCATGCTGAGCGCCATGCATCAACTGGGCGGCGGCGCAGGATTGCTGGTGGGCCTTGATCAAAAAGACACCCCCGTACTGGCCGCCACTGGCGTACCCGCCGAAGCCCGTAACCTCAACGATCCGAATGCCCGGGGCCGCCTGTGGCTGCAAGGCATCGGCAGCTACGGCAAGCTCGACGGCGACCACGGCAGCAATGGCCTGACCCAGCGCACCAAAGGCAGTGTGCTGGGGGCCGATTGGGCACTCGATTCGGACTGGCGCGTGGGCGTACTGGGCGGTTACTCGAAGACCGACCTGGACACCACTGGCGTCGATGGCAGCGTCGACAGCTGGCACGCAGGTGTCTACGCCATGCGCCAGAGTGGACCGCTGGCCATGCGCCTTGGTGCTGCCTACAGTGGGCATCAGGGCGAGAGCAAACGCACCGTGGCCTTCGACGGTTTCAACGATCGCCCCAAAGGTGACTACGACGCCAACAGCCAACAAGCCTTCGCCGAACTGGGTTATGCCCTGGGCAGCGGGCGCCTCAGCGCCGAGCCGTTCGCCAACCTCGGTTACCAGCGCTACCACCGCGACAGCTATAACGAAAAAGGCGGCGCCGCCGCGCTGCGTGTCGATGGGCAAACCCAGGACAATTTCAGCAGCACGTTCGGCCTGCGCCTGGCGCACCTGAGCCAGCTCGACAATGGCATCAGCCTCACGCCACGGGTCAGCGCCGGCTGGAAACACACCTACGGCGATGTCGACAGCAGCACTCGCCAGGCCTTCCTGATGGGCGGTACCGCGTTCAACGTCGAAGGCAGCGCACTGGACCGTGACAGCTTGATGCTGGAGGCCGGGCTGGATGTTGGCCTGTCGGCTCGCCACACGCTGGGCATGGGCTACAGCGGCGACATCGGCAATAACAGCCGCACTCATGGATTGATCGGGCATTGGCAGATGAGTTTTTAATCGCAGCCCACTAGAGACATCTCCGGCAAGCCAAGGGTGGATAGCCTGACATTTATTCGCCCTTTACCTCGCTAGATTTCCCGACCTCATACATCAAGAGGTTCGGTTTACATGCCACTCCTACAGAAACAACTCGCTGTTGCCATCACCTTCGCACTGGGAGCCACCAGCGCTCAATTCGTCCAGGCGCAAGGGGAGATTGATCCAGACAGCGAGTGGTTCACCTCACAGCCGGTGGTCGGCCAACAGGGCCACCTGTATCCCACGCCATCCGAGCCCACTCCCGACTTCTACTTCGCCAACCAAGCGACCACCCGCAACGGTCAGCAGGTCGCTCGCGTGCTGGACTCCGCCGTGGACACCCTTCTCGAGTCGGGAGAACTCGACGAATGGGATGAGTACGAACTGGAAAGTGTCGCCCGGGAACTCGGCGATCTGGCACCCGGCCGTGTGGGTGCAGTCCTTGAGCAACTGGCAGGCAGCCAGAACGCCAACCTCGGCACTGCCACTCAAGACAGCATGAAACAGCTCAATAGCAGCCTGCTTTCAGCCATGCGCCAACTGAGCGATGGCCGCAACGTCAGCGATGGCGCAGGCAATGGCCACGTCTGGCTCCAGGCTCTGGGCGACACTGGCAAGCTCGACGGGCAGCACGGCAGCGCGGGGCTGGATCGCCGAACAAAAGGCCTGATGCTGGGTGGCGACTGGTCAGTAAATGACGCATGGCGAGTGGGCGTGATGGGTGCCAAATCTGCCAGCGACCTGAGCGCCAGACGCTTCAAGGGTGATCTGGACAGCTGGCACCTTGGTGGTTACGCGGTGCGGCAGGACGGCCCCCTGGCCCTGCGCCTGGGTGCGATCTACAGCAGCCATGCCGGCCAAACCAAACGTTCCGTGGACTTTGACTTCGTCGATTATCGCGAGCAGGCCAAAGGCAAATACAACGCCCAAAGCCAGAACGCTTTCGCCGAACTGGGCTATCAACTGGACAAGGGCAGCTTCAGCGTCGAACCTTTTGCCGGTGTCGGCTACCAGCGCTATCACCGTGACAGCTACAAGGAAAAAGGCAGCTTTACAGCGCTGAACGTCGGCACCCAGACCCAGGAAAACGTCAGCAGTAACTTCGGCCTGCGCATGGCCAGCGCGTTTGAGCTGGATAACCGCATGACCTTGAAACCGCATCTGAGCACTAGCTGGAAGCATCTCTACGGCGACGTGGGCAGCAGCGTGCGCCAATCCTCCGCCTGGGTAAAACGGACAACCTTCAACAGTGACTTCAACATCGAAGGCACCTCCCTTGACCGTGACAGCCTGGCCCTGCACACCGGGCTCGACCTGGCACTCTCGGCGCAACAGACCGTGGGCCTGGCCTATACCGCCGAGGTCGGCAGCAACAGCCATCAACAAGGACTGATGGGCAACTGGCGGATGGCGTTCTAACCTCAGTGAATTGAGGAACAATCCCGCAAGCATCGGCCCGATGTCCTGACAGTCATCAACCCGGGTTGCTCGCTACATTCCGGTCTCTTTTACCCAAGAGGCCGGAACATTATGTCGTCGACAATCCCGTACTTTCCTTCCATGGGCTCCCTGCTGGCCTACGGCACTCGGTCATTGGCCGAGGCCGTGGCGCCTCGGCCACCTTCAGCCGCCCCGGTCGGCGCAAACTTCACCTCCATCTCCGTAACCCTCAACAATGGGGCAGGACTGGACATCGATAGTGTCAGCCAGCTGATTTCCCCCTACGCCAAAACCGGCCCCCGCACTTCACTGCGAGGCATCGAAATCACCAACTCGCCTACCGCCACGACCCAAGGCCTTTCAAGCGCCGGCCAGAACCCTGTCTGGCTGGAAAACCAGGGCCTTATCGAAAACAAAAAGGGTACCGGGGTAAAACTTGCGGGCAACCAGGCAGACGAGGTGGTGAACGCAGGCATGATCAAAGGCAGCAACGGCATTGCCCTGGACATGGGCGGCGGCGACGACCTGTTGATTGTGCGCAGCAGCGGCGGTTTTGACGGCGCAGTCGACGGAGGCAGCGGCACCAATCAGGTGCTCCTGGACAGCGCCAAGGGTGGCACCTTTGACGGCGCCAGCCAGATGCAACACCTGTGGGTGGGCAGCGGCGCCTGGACCTTGACCGGCCCCGTGCCCGCCAACCAGAACGGCGAGGTCTACGCCAACGCGACCCTGATCAACAAAAGCCGAATCGGCGGGGAGATGCACGTACGCCCGGGAGGTACTTACACGGGAGGCACCGTCGGTAGCCTGAATGTTGCGGGCACCCTGCAGCTCGACCCGGCGACGAAGTCGCAGACAAGGGTCAAGGACACCTTGCGCCTTGAACCGGGTTCGACACTGGCCTTCAAGGTCGGCACGGATGAAACCCACAGCACGTTGAAAGTCGACAACCGCGCCGTCCTGAACAACGCCACGTTGAACATCGAAGTCACCGCCGAGACCGACCAGCTCCTGGCGCGGCAACTACGGGTGGTTGATGCCCAGCAGGTTGACGGCGAGTTCGGCACGGTTACCAGCAACCTGAAGGCCTACACCCCGGAGCTGATCTACACCCCAACCGGCGTTTTTGTGGCGTTCAAACCCAAGGAAGCCGTGGCGGCCTGAGGGCAAATCCCAGGCGAAAAAAAAGGGGGCACATGCCCCCCCGAGGATTAAGCGGTAGTGTCGAAGGCTGTCAGTCAGCCTTCGATTTCAATCAGGATTTCACCCGGGTTGACCCGGTCGCCCTTGGCCACGTGAACGGCGGTGACCTTGCCGGCGATAGACGCCTGTACTTCGGTCTCCATCTTCATCGCTTCAGTGATCAACACGGCCTGGCCGGCCTTGACCACATCGCCTTCCTTGACCAGCACGTCGACGATGTTGCCCGGCATCGCCGTGCTGACATGACCCGGCTCGGTGGCGTGCTTGCGCTTGCTGCCGCCGCTGCTGACGAATTCGTTGAGCGGTTCGAACACCACTTCTTCGGGCATGCCGTCGATGGACAGGTAGAAGTGGCGCTTGCCTTCAGCCTTGACGCCCACCCCGGTGATATCCACGCGGTAGCTTTCGCCGTGCACGTCGATCACGAACTCGGTCGGCACACCTTCACCACCGGCGCGGGCCACGCCGCCGGCTTCAGGAATCGGCAACAACACTTCAGGGCTCAAGGTGCCGGCATCACGCTCTTCGAGGAACTTGCGGCCGATGTCCGGGAACATGGCGTAGGTCAGCACGTCTTCTTCGGACTTGGCCAGCGCGCCGATTTCGCCGCGCAGCTTGGTCATTTCCGGCTTGAGCAGATCGGCCGGACGGACGTCGATAACTTCTTCGCTGCCGATGGCCTGGCGCCGCAGTTTTTCATTCACAGTGCCCGGCGCCTTGCCGTAGCCGCCTTGCAGGTACAGCTTCACTTCGTTGGTGATGGTCTTGTAGCGCTCGCCGGCCAGCACGTTGAAGAACGCCTGTGTGCCGACAATCTGCGAGGTCGGGGTAACCAGCGGCGGGAAGCCGAGGTCTTCACGCACCCGCGGGATTTCAGCCAGCACTTCGCTCATGCGGTTCAGCGCGCCCTGCTCTTTCAACTGGTTGGCCAGGTTGGAAATCATCCCGCCCGGTACCTGGTTGACTTGCACACGGGTATCGACCGCCGTGAATTCGCTTTCGAACTGGTGGTACTTCTTGCGCACGGCGTAGAAGTACAGGCCGATTTCCTGCAGCAGTTCCAGGCTCAGGCCGGTGTCGAACTCGCTGCCTTTAAGGGCGGCGACCATCGACTCGGTGCCCGGGTGGCTGGTGCCCCAGGCGAAGCTGGAGATGGCGGTGTCGATATGGTCGGCGCCGTTTTCGATAGCCTTGAGTTGGCACATCGCAGCCAGGCCGGCGGTGTCGTGGGAGTGGATGAAGATCGGCAGGCTTTGCTCGGCTTTCAGCGCCTTGACCAGTTCGCCGGTGGCGTACGGCGTCAGCAGGCCGGCCATGTCCTTGATCGCGATCGAGTCGCAACCCATGGATTCCAACTGCTTGGCCTGGGCCACGAACGCTTCGACGGTGTGCACCGGGCTGGTGGTGTAGGCGATGGTGCCCTGGGCATGTTTGCCCGCTGCTTTTACCGCTTCGATGGCCACACGCAGGTTACGCACGTCGTTCATCGCATCGAAGATACGGAACACGTCGATACCGTTGACGGCAGCTTTAGCGACGAAGGCTTTGACTACGTCGTCGCTGTAGTGGCGGTAGCCCAGCAGGTTCTGGCCGCGCAGCAGCATTTGCAGGCGCGTGTTGGGCAATGCCGCACGCAGCTTGCGCAGGCGCTCCCACGGGTCTTCTTTCAGGAAGCGTACGCAGGCGTCGAAGGTCGCGCCGCCCCATACTTCCAGGGACCAGTAGCCGACTTTGTCGAGCTTGTCGCAGATCGGCAGCATGTCGTCGGTGCGCATGCGGGTCGCCAGCAACGATTGGTGGGCGTCGCGCAGGATGGTGTCGGTTACGAAGATCTTCTTGCTCATTCTTATATTCCTCACAGGCCTGCGTGGGCGGCGATGGCGGCGGCGATGGCCAGGGCCAGCTCTTCGGGTTTGCGCTTGATCGAGTAGTTGGTCAGCTCAGGGTGGCTTTCCACGAAACTGGTGTTGAACTGGCCGCTGCGGAATTCCGGGTTGCGCAGGATTTCCTGGTAATAGGCGGCGGTGGTCTTCACGCCTTGCAGCCGCATGTCGTCCAGGGCGCGCAGGCCGCGGTCCATGGCTTCTTCCCAGGTCAACGCCCACACCACCAGCTTCAGGCACATGGAGTCGTAGAACGGCGGGATGGTGTAGCCGGTATAGATCGCCGTGTCGGTGCGCACGCCGGGGCCGCCGGGTGCGTAGTAACGGGTGATCTTGCCGAAACTTGGGAGGAAGTTGTTCTTCGGGTCTTCGGCGTTGATCCGGAACTGCAATGCGAAACCCCGGTGCTGAATGTCTTCCTGCTTGACCGACAGCGGCAGGCCCGACGCGATGCGGATCTGCTCACGCACAATGTCGATGCCGGTGATTTCTTCGGTGATGGTGTGCTCCACCTGCACCCGGGTGTTCATCTCCATGAAGTACACCTCGCCCTCCGCGAGCAGGAACTCCACGGTGCCGGCGTTCTCGTAGCCCACGGCCTTGGCTGCGCGCACCGACAGGTCGCCGATGTAGGCGCGCTGTTCAGGGGTCAGCTGGGGGCTCGGGGCGATTTCGATGAGCTTCTGGTTGCGGCGCTGGATCGAGCAATCACGCTCGAACAAATGCACCACGTTGCCAAAGCTGTCACCGAGGATCTGCGCCTCGATGTGCTTGGGATTGACGATGCATTTTTCCAGGAACACTTCCGCCGACCCGAACGCCTTGGTGGCTTCGGAAATTACGCGAGGGAAGGCTTGTTCGAGTTCTTCACGGCTGTTGCAGCGACGAATGCCGCGACCGCCACCACCGGAGGTGGCCTTGAGCATCACCGGGTAACCGATGCGGTCGCCTTCGGTGAGAGCTTCAGCGATGTCGGCAACGTTGCCTTCGGTGCCAGGGGTGACCGGCACGCCGGCCTTGATCATGCTGCGGCGGGCTTCGGTCTTGTCGCCCATGCGGCGAATCACTTCGGCCGACGGGCCGATGAATTTGATCCCGCGTTCGGCGCAAATGTCTGCCAGCTCGGCGTTTTCCGAGAGGAAGCCGTAGCCAGGGTGCAGCGCGTCGCAACCGGTTTCCACCGCGAGGTTCACCAGCTTGCGCGGGTTCAAGTAACCGGCCAGCGGCTCGGCACCGATACTGTGGGCTTCATCTGCGCGCTTTACATGCAGGGCATGGCGATCAGCATCGGAATAGACCGCGACCGAACGAATACCCATCTCGGCGCAAGCACGCACGATACGTACGGCAATCTCACCACGGTTGGCGATCAGGATCTTTTTTATCACTTGGAAATTCCCTTGAGCCGATTGCTAGCTACTTCGACCCGCTGGAGCCGGGTCGGCGCGTGACCAAATGTTTCAAGCCAGTCGCGAGACACACACTATGCCCCTGCAGGGATTAACAAAAATCAATAATAATTGGGTTGTGTATAAGTAAAGACTTATAGTCAGCGCTTCAGAGATCGGCAGGAGGGTTTGAACAATGCGTAAGTCATTGATGCGTATGACATTGCGTCAGTTGCAAATTTTCAATGAGGTCTGTGATTTGCGCTCCTACAGCCGTGCGGCTGAGGAAATGTCTCTCACGCAGCCGGCCGTTAGCCTACAAATCAAGCAGCTGGAAGAGCTGCTGGGCCAGCCGTTATTCGATTACGTCGGCAAAAAGCTCTATATGACTGAAGCAGCCGAAGCGTTGCAACGGGCGAGCCGAGACATCTTCGGGCGCCTGGAAAACCTCGATATGCAGCTCTCCGACATGCAGGGCTCATTGCAAGGCCAGCTGAAACTGGCGGTGGAATCCAGCGCCAAGTACTTCGTGCCGCACCTGTTTGCCGCCTTCAAGCGCCAGCACCCGGAGGTCAACCTGCACCTGACGGTGGTCAACCGCGCCCAGGTGATTCGCAGGCTGTCGGACAACCGTGATGACCTGGTGATCATGTCCATGGTGCCCCAGGACATGGGCCTGGAATTCCTGCCGTTCCTGAACAACCCGATTGTTGCCGTGGCGCCCCACGACCATCCGCTGAGCCATCAAGGGCCGCTGCGTTTGCAGGACCTGGAGCCTTACACGCTGCTGTTACGCGAGCCAGGGTCCGGGACGCGGATGGCGTGCGAGGAGTACTTCAAGGAGAAGCGCGTGCACTTCACCCAGACGGTGGAAGTGTCCTCGGCCGAGGCGCAGCGAGAGTGCGTGACCGCCGGGTTGGGCGTGGCACTGCTGACGCGCCACGCGGTCAACCTGGAACTGGCCACCGGCGGGCTCAAGGAGCTGCCGGTGGAAGAACTGCCGCTGTACCGCAGTTGGTGCCTGGTGCAGGCCAAGGCCAAGCGTCTGTCACCGGTGGCCCATGCATT
This sequence comes from Pseudomonas sp. ATCC PTA-122608, assembly GCF_001952855.1. Lineage (GTDB taxonomy): Bacteria > Pseudomonadota > Gammaproteobacteria > Pseudomonadales > Pseudomonadaceae > Aquipseudomonas. The sequence goes on from NZ_LPNO01000001.1 coordinate 342,723, forward strand.
CCTGGGCTTTATCCGCAGCGAGCGGCTACAGATCAGCGCGCTGGCTGAGCGCTTCGCTGGGCAGCCGCGGGTGCCTGCCAATGAAGTTCCGGATAGTCACTGATGCTCTGTTGCAATTGACGCTGATCGCAGCGGTCTTCAATTGCGCGTCGGAAAGCCATGCGGCGCTGGTCTTCCTGTTGGCGACGAGTCTTGACGGTGCTATTGCTTTCTTCGTATTGCCGAGCCATTTCGAGTCTCCCAATGCGAGTACGGGGAGTTCAGGATGGGCTTGGGCAATGACGGTTTAGCGGCACGGGGATGACAGGACGATGAATCTTCCGGGGCAGAACCCAATCAAAATGTGGGAGCGGGCTTGCTCGCGAATGCGGTGGGCCAGCCAGCATATTCGGTGACTGACACTGCGCATTCGCGAGCAAGCCCGCTCCCACAGTTGGTCCGCGTACAAACTATTAGTCGTCGAGGGCTTTTACGGATTTGGGCGACAACCGAAGGCTGCGCAAGCTGCGCTTCACGCTCTTGAGGTGGTTGACCAGGCTCGGGCCGCGCGCCATGGCCACGCCCATCGCCAGCACGTCGATCACCACCAGGTGGGCGATACGCGAGGTCAATGGCGTGTAGATTTCAGTGTCTTCGTGCACATCGATCGCCAGGTTGACGGTCGACAGCTCCGCCAAAGGCGTCTGGCTGGGGCACAGGGTAATCAGGGTCGCGCCGCTTTCACGCACCAGGTTGGCGGTGATCAGCAGATCCTTGGAGCGGCCGGACTGGGAAATGCAGATCGCCACGTCGGTAGGCTTCAGCGTCACCGCCGACATCGCCTGCATGTGCGGGTCACTGTAGGCCGCCGCAGTCAGCAGCAAACGGAAGAACTTGTGCTGGGCATCCGCCGCCACCGCACCGGACGCGCCGAAACCATAGAACTCCACGCGCTGGGCCTGGGACATGGCGGTCACGGCTTTTTGCAGTTCCACCGGGTCGAGCTTTTCCCGCACTTCCATCAGGGTATGCAGGGTGGTGTCGAAGATTTTCAGGCTGTAGTCGGCGACGGAGTCGTCTTCGTGAATCGCGAACTGCCCGAAGCTCGCACCGGCGGCAAGGCTCTGGGCCAGCTTGAGCTTCAAGTCCTGGAACCCGGAGCAACCGATGGCGCGGCAGAAGCGCACGATGGTCGGCTCGCTGATGCCCACGCTGTGGGCCAGGTCGGCCATGGAACTGTGCATCACAGCCGCAGGGTCAAGCAGCACGTGATCGGCAACCTTGAGTTCCGATTTGCGTAACAGGTGGCGCGACTGGGCGATATGTTGCAACAGGTTCAAAGGGCTGGACTCTTGTTATTGGCAGACGCCAGGGATGTAGCAAGCTTGTAGTTATACTACAAGAATTACCGATTTGCCCGCTCGATGCATCACTTAATCACGCTGCTGCCCGCTGAAACAGCGGGCAGGCTCGATGTAGCCCCGCGTGCGGCTTGGGCTCAACTACGGAAAATCGGCATTTTTTCGTAACAAATCCGCCAGACCGTCCGCTTCCACTGGCCGACTGATCAAATAGCCCTGCACTTCATCGCATCGCTCGGCCCGCAGGAAATCCAGCTGTTGCTGATCTTCCACGCCCTCGGCCACCACCTTGAGCGACAGCCCGTGGGCCATGGCGATGATTGCACGGGTGATCGAGGCATCTTCGCGGCCCTGCCCTAGGCCGCGGATGAAGGTCTGGTCGATCTTCACGTAATCCACAGGGATGCGCTTGAGGTAACTGAGGGACGAGTAGCCGGTGCCGAAATCATCAATCGCCAGTTTCACACCCAAGTCGCGCAGTTGCTGGAAGGTGGAAATGATGTGCTCGACACTGTCGAGCAGTTGGCTTTCGGTCAGCTCCAGCTCCAGGTACTGCGGATCAAGCCCGGTTTCTTCCAGCACCTGACGCACCAGACTGACCAGCTTCCCTTGGCGCAACTGATGCACCGACAGATTGACCGACACCCGAATCGGTTCCAGCCCCTGGCGCTGCCACTCACAGGCTTGCCAGCAGGCCTGGCGCAACACGAACTCCCCGAGCGGTACGATCAATCCGGTTTCTTCGGCCAGCCCGATAAAATCCCCCGGCGGCACCATGCCCCACTGCGGATGCTCCCAGCGGATCAAGGCCTCAGCGGCATTCAGCTTGCCGCTGGCCAGGCACAGCTTGGGTTGGTAGAACACGGTGAGTTGGCGCTCATCAATCGCCTTGCGCAGCTGGTTTTCCAGCTGCAAACGCTCCAGGGTGCTGGCTTGCAGGCTGTCGGTGTAGAACTGGAAATTATTCCCGCCCAAATGCTTGGCGTGCTGCATCGCCATGTTCGACTGGCTGACCAGCGCGGATATTTCCCGCGCATTGTCGGGCAACAGGCTGACGCCCATTGAGGCGCTGACCACCAGTTCATGCCCGTCCACCGTCACCGGCACCCGTAACTTGGCCAGCAGCCGCGTGGCCACCCGGGCCAGGCTCGACAGGTTGCCGTACGCATCGAACAGCACGGCGAATTCATCGCCAGAGAGCCGCGCAATGGTGTCGGCTTCGGGCAAGGCGTTGATCAAGCGGCGGGCCATTTTCTGCAATAACTGGTCGGCCACTTCATGCCCGAGGCTGTCGTTGAGCAGCTTGAAACGATCCAGGTTGATATGCAGCAAGGCCAGGCTGCGGCCGCCTTGGCGCACCCGTTGATGGGCTTCGCGCAGCCGTTCGCGGAACAGTGAACGGTTCGCCAACCCGGTCAATTCGTCGTAATGCGTGAGGTAGCGCATGCGCTCCTCGGATTCGCGCCGCGCGGACAGATCAGCGAAGAAGCCGACGATGTGGCTGACATTTCCCCGAATATCCCGCACCACATTGAGTTGCAGCCATTGTGGGTAGAGTTCGCCATTCTTGCGGGTTTCCACCAGCTCGCCCTGCCAGGTACCGTGGCTGAGCAGCGCCTGGCGGATCACCGGGAAATGGCGACGTGCGTCGCGGCTGCTGGGCAGTTCGACGACATTGCGGCCGATCATGTCATCAATATCGAAGCCGGTGACGCGGCTGAACGCCTGGTTGACCGCAACCAGCACATAGTCTGGGTTCAGGATCACGATGCCTTCGCTGGCCGCCTCGAACACCGTCGATGCCAGGCGCTGCTGTTCCTCCAGGACCTTGCCGGCGCTGATGTCGCGGCGGGTGCCGAGCATCCGTGTGACGCGTCCACTGGGCGAGCGCTCCACGGCGCGGCCACGGTCCTGAATCCACACCCAATGGCCATCGCCATGGCGCACCCGGTATTCCACCAGATAATCCTCGCTGCGGCCTTTCAGGTGTTCCACCAGCGCACGCTTGAGCAGCGGCAAATCGTCCGGGTGCAGCCGCGGCTTGAGATGGCTGAGCATCGCCGTGACGTATTCCGGCTCCAGGCCGAACAGTTCCTTGAGCTGGGTATGGTGGACCTCGTCGGTTTGCAGGTTCCAGTCCCACAGGCCCAGTTCGCTGGCCTGCAATGCCATCGCCAGGCGCGCCTCGCTTTTGCTCAGGGCCAGGCTGGCGACATCCAGTTCCTGGCTACGCTGATCGACACGCTGCTGCAGGCCGATCTGCGCCTCACGCAGCTCTTGCTCGACCTGGCGTCGTTGCTCCACTTCACGCACCAGTTCCTGATTCAGCTGCTCGCTGCGCTGCTGCGCTTGCTGCAGATGCTCGATCAACGCCTGGTTCTGGAAGCGCCTGAGCAGCCCACGTTGAATCAAGCGATTGACCTGCCACGCCACCAGGCTTAAAGACGCCAGCAAAATCAGGCCCAGGCAACCCCAGCCTTGCTGCTGCGGGTCACCGCTCCAGAACAGATAGATAATCGCCGGCACCAGGCAGGGCAAGGCAAACGACAGGAATGCTGGCAGGCTGACGGCGTAGGCCACACTGGCGGACAAGGTCGCCGCGCCGAGCAAGCCGAACACCCAGGCCTGCTGCGCGAAGCTGTCCACCGGCACCAGGGCGATGGCAGCACTGGCCAGCGTCAGGCCGCTGACGGCCGAGCCCAGCATGAACATGCGGCGCCAGATCGGCTGTGCCTGGCGGCTCGGCATAGCGGACTCGAACGCCGCCACCTGAATCACCCGCAGGGCCACCAGCGCCAGCAGCCACACCAGCCAAATGCTGTCCAGCAGATAGCGCTGCGGGCTCCAGAGCAACCAGGCGCAGACCAGTCCGTTCACCAGCATTAATAAGGTAGGCAGCAGGGAGCCTTGGTACAGCAGGCGCGTGCGCTCGACCGCCATCTCCATGGCGTAATGTTTGCGGATAACCTGCGCCGGCGCCACCGAGGGGCCAGCCAGGTCAGTGCTAAGGGTCATAGGCAATGTTCTTATAATGGTGAGCCCGAAACGTCGACGGAGCATACACAAGCAAACGCTCGGGCCAAACTGCTCCGCGTCATAAAAACAGCGCGACAATCAGGCGCAAACCTTGGAGCCAGACAGCTTGAGTGAGACAGGGCGCGGGCTGTGGGCGATGACCGACCGGTCATCACCGTGAATAGATTGTTGCCTTATCCAGTGTAGTCCCTGAAATTTTCCCGCGACCATCCGGCATTGGGATTTGCCCGACTCCCCCGGGCACCCTAGAATGCGCCGATGCGCGATGATCTCTCCCTTTTGCTGAACTCCCTCAACGATGCCCAACGCCAGGCCGTAGCAGCCCCCGTTGGCCGTCAGTTGGTCCTGGCCGGTGCTGGCTCCGGTAAAACCCGAGTGCTGGTGCACCGTATCGCCTGGTTGATCCAGGTCGAGAACGCCTCACCTCACTCCATCCTGTCGGTGACCTTCACCAACAAGGCCGCTGCCGAGATGCGCCATCGCATCGAGCAGTTGATGGGCATCAGCCCGGCCGGCATGTGGGTGGGCACCTTCCACGGCCTGGCGCACCGCTTGTTGCGGGCCCATTGGCAGGAGGCCGGCCTCGCCCAGACCTTCCAGATTCTCGACAGCGACGACCAGCAACGCCTGGTCAAGCGGGTGATCCGCGAGTTGGGCTTGGATGAGCAACGCTGGCCGGTCCGTCAGGCCCAGTGGTTTATCAACGGCCAGAAAGATGAAGGCCTGCGCCCGCAACATATCCAGGCCAGCGGCGACCTGTTCCTGGCGACCATGCGCAGCATTTATGAAGCCTACGAAGTGGCCTGCCAGCGCGCCGGCGTCATCGACTTCTCCGAACTGCTGCTGCGCGCCCTCGACCTGTGGCGCGACAACCCGGGCTTGCTGGCGCACTACCAGAAACGCTTCCGGCACATCCTGGTGGACGAGTTCCAGGACACCAACGCCGTGCAGTACGCCTGGTTGCGCTTGCTGGCCAAGGGCGGCGACAGCCTGATGGTGGTGGGCGACGACGATCAGTCGATCTACGGCTGGCGCGGCGCGAAAATCGAGAACATCTACCAGTACAGCGACGACTTCCCGGACGCCGAAACCATCCGCCTGGAGCAGAACTACCGCTCCACGGCCGGGATTCTCAAGGCCGCCAACGCCTTGATCGCCAACAACACCGGGCGCCTGGGCAAAGAGTTGTGGACCGACGGCGGCGAAGGCGAGGCGATCAACCTGTACGCCGCCTTCAACGAGCACGATGAAGCGCGCTACGTGGTGGAAACCATCGAAAGCGCCCTGAAAACCGGCCTGGCCCGCAGCGATATCGCGATTCTTTATCGTTCCAACGCCCAATCACGGGTGCTGGAAGAGGCCTTGCTGCGCGAGCGCATTCCGTACCGTATCTATGGCGGCCAGCGCTTCTTCGAACGTGCTGAAATCAAGAACGCCATGGCCTACCTGCGCTTGCTCGAAGGTCGCGGCAACGATGCGGCGCTGGAGCGGGTGATCAATATCCCGGCCCGCGGCATTGGCGAGAAGACTGTCGAAGCGATTCGTGACCATGCACGCCACAGCGATGTGTCGATGTGGGAAGCCATGCGCCTGCTGATCGCCAACAAGGGCCTGACCGGCCGTGCTGCCGGTGCCTTGAGCGTGTTTGTCGAGCTGATCGAGAACCTGGCCGCCAAGTGCATGGAAATGCCCCTGCACCTGATGACCCAGACCGTGATCGAGCAGTCCGGCTTGATCGCCTACCACGAAGCGGAAAAAGGCGAGAAAGGCCAGGCCCGGGTAGAAAACCTTGAGGAACTGGTCAGCGCCGCCCGCGCGTTCGAAAACAACGAAGAAGACGAAGACCTGACGCCACTGGCGGCATTCCTCGGCCACGCTTCGCTGGAAGCCGGCGACACCCAGGCTGACGAGCATGAAGACAGCATCCAGCTGATGACCTTGCACAGCGCCAAGGGCCTGGAGTTCCCGTACGTGTTCCTGGTGGGCATGGAAGAAGGCCTGTTCCCCCACAAGATGAGCCTGGAAGAGCCCGGCCGCCTGGAAGAGGAACGCCGCCTGGCCTATGTGGGCATCACCCGGGCCATGCAGAACCTGGTGATGACCTACGCCGAAACCCGGCGCCTGTACGGCAGTGAGACCTACAACAAGGTGTCGCGCTTCGTACGTGAAGTGCCGAAAGGACTGATTCAGGAAGTGCGCCTCTCCAACAGCGTCAGCCGACCGTTCGGCGGCGGCCAGCAGCAGAACTCCAGCAGCATGTTTGCCGGTTCTGAAATTCCCGAAACGCCGTTCAGCCTTGGCCAGCAGGTCAAGCATGCGGTCTTCGGCGAAGGCGTTATCCTCAACTTCGAAGGCGCCGGTGCCCAGGCCCGGGTGCAGGTGAACTTCGCCGAAGGCAGCAAGTGGCTGATGATGGGCTACGCCAAGCTCGAAGCAATCTGAAACAACTGCAGAACATGAAGGATGTTGGCCCGCCCTTGTATTTGGCAACGGTGGGGCCAATATCTGTACTAAGTCCTACAGACGATTCGGTATTGGCCCTACGCAAAAGCCCGAAACATTATGCCGCTGGCCACTGCCAACACACCTGTGCAACATGGCGCGCGTGCAATCCACAAATGGGAATTCCCTTTATGAAACGTTTTCTTAGCATCGCCATGGCGTTGTGCATCGGCCTGACAATGAGCCTCGACGCCAACGCCAAGCGCTTCGGTGGCGGCAAATCCATGGGTTCGGCGCCGAGCCACCAGACCAGCCAAATGGCCCCAGCCGGCGGCGGCATGGGCGGCGCAGCTGCGACTGCCGGTGCAGCAGGCGCCGCTGCCAAGGCTGGCGGTGCTTCGCGCTGGTTGGGCCCTCTGGCCGGTATCGCGGCCGGTGGCCTGCTCGCCTCCATGTTCATGGGCGGCGGCTTCCAGGGCATGCAGATCTTCGACATCCTGATCATGGCGGTCATCGCCTTCCTGATCTTCCGCTTTATCGCCGCCCGTCGCCGCAAGCAGCAGGAGCACATGTCTCCAGCCGGCGCGCCGATGCAGCGTGAAGTGTTCGAACAGAAGCCTGCTGCAATGGGTTCGATCTTTGGGGGTTCGGCCGCACCTGCCGCTCGTCCGGTGATCAATGCGCCAGCCTGGTTCAACGAAGAGCGTTTCGTCGAAGCCGCTCGTGGCCACTTCCAGGCGCTGCAGCAACACTGGGACGCCAACGAAATGGACAAGATCGCCGAGTTCGTGACCCCGCAATTGCTGGAGTTCCTCAAGCGCGAACGTGCTGACTTGGGCGACGGCTTCCAGTCGACCTACATCGAAGACCTGAAAGTGCAGCTCGAAGGTGTGGATGACCGCGCCGACAAGACCATCGCCACCCTGACCTTCAGCGGCGTGTCGAAGACCTCGCGTTTCGACCAGGGCGAAGTGTTCAGCGAAAGCTGGAACATGGAACGTCCACAGGGCGAAAACCAGCCTTGGCTGGTCGCCGGTATCCGCCAGAACGGCTGATCCCTGCACGCTTTGAGTGCGCTGTAACAAAAACCCCGGACTTGTCCGGGGTTTTCTATTTCACGGTTGCACTTATAGCGAGCTACTGTATAAAACGCCCCTATTAACCGCGCCATCTAGCAAGAGGATCCCGGCCGTGGAAGAAGTTATCGAACAATTGCGTGAAGCCAACGAACCGGTACCGGTTCCTCTGGAGCTGCCTGACGAAGACCAACTGGTGGAAATCGAGGAACAACTGTTCATCGATATCCCGTTCGTCTTCCGTGAATTCCTGCTGACCGTCAGCGACGTGGTCTACGGCAGCCTGGAGCCGGTGACCGTCACCGACCCACAGTCCCACACCTACCTGCCGGACGTTGCCGCCAACGCCTGGGATGCCGGCGTTGACCGCAGCATGATCCCGATCTGCCAGGACGGCGACGACTACTACTGCGTCGAAGAAGACGGCACCGTGGTGCTGTGGTCCGGCGAAGAAGAACTCGTCACTGAAGAAACCTGGGAATCGGTATGGCACTGGGCGCGGGACGTCTGGCTGGAAAGCTAAGACCCCTGTAGGAGCGAGCTTGCTCGCGAGAAACCTGAGATCACCACTGGGTGTCAGGTTTCCCGCGTTATCGTTAACGACCTTCGCGAGCAAGCTCGCTCCTACAACGTGTCCTTGTGGTTATCCAGAGTCTCCAGCAAGGCGACCTGCATCCGCGTATGCACGCGGATGAACCAGCGCCACAGCACGGCGGCCACGGCGGCCGCTACCACGGCGATCAGTACCAGCAACTTGTTGGTCGGCAGGATACTGGCCGACAAGGCTGCCAATAGAAGGAAAATCACCAGCAGCGAAAGAATCGGGATCACCTCGGCGATCACCCGGCGCACACGCTGAGTGTGGCGCCCAGCCATTTCCGGCTTCACGCTCATCTCCGCCAGCAGCATCGACAGCGCCTTGAGCTTGCGGTACGCCGCAATCAAAAACGGCAGCGACAGCAGCAACGCCCCGCCCCAGATCAATGCTTTCTGCCAGCTCGGATCGCTGATCCAGCCTTCCACATAACTGCCAATGCGCGCCGCAAAAAAGCTGCCGGCAAAGAAGATCGCCACCACCAATGCCAGATTCACACCCACCTGCAAAATGATCTTGCGGATCATCGACGCCAGCATCGCACCCTCGCCCTGGGGCTGAATGCTGCGTAGCCACTCGCCATACATCCCGAACACCCGGCTCATGCGCTTGGGCATCACAGCCGCTATCTTCAGCGACAGCGGGTCAGCGCCACGAATCAGATACGGGGTAAGCAGCGTGGTGATCGCAGAAACCGCCACCGCCACCGGATACAGGAAGTCACTGGTGACCTGCAACGTCATCCCCAGCGCGGCGATGATGAATGAAAATTCGCCAATCTGTGACAGGCCCATCCCCACCCGCAGCGAGGTGCGGCCGTCGTTGCCGGCGATAAATGCCCCCAAGCCACAGGACAACATCTTGCCCAGCACCACGGCCACGGTAATCACCGCGATCGGCCAGGCGTATTGCAGCAGAATCTGCGGATCAATCATCAAGCCAATGGCGACAAAGAAGATCGCGCTGAACATGTCGCGAACCGGTTCGATCAGGCGCTCAATCTTCAACAGTTGCCGGGATTCGGCCATGATTGCGCCGATCAGGAACGCCCCCAGCACCATGCTGTATTCCAGCTTGACCACCAGCAGGCAGAAGCCGAAGCACAGGCCAAGCACGGTGATCAACAGCATCTCGTTGCTTTCGAATTTGGCCACGTACTCAAGCAGGCGCGGCACCAGCAAAATCCCGATCACCAGCGCAACGATCATGAACAATGAGAGTTTGCCGACCGTGGAGAACACCTCGCCGGAGCTGACCGTACCGCTGACGGCGATGCTCGACAGCAAAGCGATGATGCCGATGCCGAGGATGTCTTCAACGATCAGCACACCGAAAATCAGCTGGGCAAAACGCTGGTTTTTCATCTTCAGGTCATTGAGGGCCTTGACGATGATGGTCGTGGAGGAAATCGCCAGGATAGCGCCCAGGAACAGTGAGTCCATGGTGTTCCAGTCGAACCAGCGGCCGATTTCGTAGCCGATCCAGATCATCAGGATGATCTCAAGGAACGCCGCGATAAACGCAGTGGCGCCGACCTTGAACAGCTTGCGCAGGCTGAATTCGAGTCCCAGGCAGAACATCAGGAAAATTACCCCAAGCTCGGCCAGGGTCTTGATGGTGTCTTCATCGTGGATCAGGCCGAACGGTGGGGTGTGCGGGCCGATGATGAAGCCGGCGACGATATACCCCAACACCACTGGCTGCTTGAGCCGATGGAACAGGATCGTCACCACCCCGGCCACGAGCATGATCACGGCCAGGTCCTGGATAAAGCTGATGGCGTGCATGGCGAGGGGCTCCTTGAGGGGTACTGGCGCTTTTCCCATTTCCACGCATTCACCCCGAAAGGTCGCAATGAACGGAAAGAAAAGTCAGCCTTGATCGTAAGAATTGCCCTTGAGGCGGGCTTTTGAAGGGTAACACCGCGACTTGCGACAGAAAGCCGGTGCAATATATGGAAACAGATCGCCCCGGGCGTGACGGCAAGCCGGGGCCCAGCGTCCCGTTATGAATGGCTCTGCAAAGATTCCAGCACCCGCAGAGGTGCCTCCCCACCCAATGCCTACAACCCGTGAGTGTGCTATGGAACCCGGAAACGCCCAGCTGTCGATGACAGTATTGATGACCCCTGACATGGCCAACTTCTCAGGCAATGTGCACGGCGGCACGCTGCTCAAGTACCTCGACGAAGTGGCCTACGCCTGCGCCAGCCGTTATGCCGGCCGCTATGTGGTGACGTTGTCGGTGGACCAGGTGATTTTTCGCGAGCCGATCCATGTCGGCGAGCTGGTGACCTTCCTGGCTTCGGTCAACTACACCGGCAACACGTCGATGGAAGTGGGGATCAAGGTGGTCACCGAGAACATCCGCGAGCGTTCGGTGCGCCATACCAATAGCTGCTTCTTCACCATGGTCGCGGTGGATGACCAGCGCAAACCGGCCGCCGTGCCACCGCTGCAACCACACAACAGCGAAGACAAGCGCCGGTTTGTACAGGCCCAGCAACGTCGGCAGATTCGCCAGGAGCTGGAAAAGCGCTATCAGGAAATCAAGGCCGACGGGCCTTAAAGCCCTATGGGGGTTGCCTCGAAGCGAACCCGCGGATGGGCAATTCGGTCCTGGGCGCGCACCAGTTCCAGCTCATAGCTGGCGCACGCCTGGGTTTCCAGCAGCACTTCGTGCACCGCTGCAGCGGTGAACTCAAAGGCCGCCACCAGGCTGTCGCCCAGCAACACCCGTGCCAGAAACAGGCCCGACGTCAGGTCACCCACGCCCACCGGCTGGCGCGGGAACACCAGCAACGGCCGGCGCAGGTGCCAGCTGCCTTCGGCCGTTACCAGCAGCATCTCGAAACCATCCGGCAGCTTGCCGGGATAATCCAGGTGCTTGACCAACACCGCTTTCGGCCCCCGAGCCAGCAACGCACGGGCCATGCCCAGGCAATCGAACAGCGACTGCGGCTTGCGCCCGGCAAAGCTGTCCAGCTCCAACTGGTTGGGGCACAGGAAGTCGGCCATCGCCGCCGCTTCGTCCAGGAGAAAGTCGCTGACCTCCTGGGGCACGATGCAGCCTTTCTCCGGATGGCCCATCACCGGGTCGCACAGGTACAGGGCCTTGGGGTTGATCGCCTTGATTCGCGCCACGCCGGTAAGGATCGCCCGACCCTGGGCCGCGCTGCCCAGGTAGCCCGACAGCACCGCATCACAGTTGCCCAGCTCACCAATCGCCGCGATGCCTTCCACCAGCGCAGGAATTTGCTGCGGCGCCAACACTTCTCCCGCCCACTGACCATACTGAGTGTGGTTGGAGAACTGCACGGTATTGAGCGGCCACACGTTCACCCCGACCCGTTGCATGGGGAACACGGCGGCGCTGTTTCCGGCGTGGCCAAAGACCACATGAGACTGGATCGCAAGCAGATGGGGCGTACGTTTCATGCAGGGAATTTCCGTAAAGCGGTTGAATTTCTGGCTGCGCAGTATGCGACTAAACGCGGCCTGTACGACAGACCGGAGACGCAGTTAAGCTGGCCACACTTTGTTGGAGTTCATCGAATGCTGACCCTCGGAAATATCTTCGTGCTGATGCTGCTGGCGACCGGTGCCGCCTGGCTGTGGCACAACCACGGCCTGCGCGAGCGGGCGCTGGAACGGGTCAAGCAGCATTGCGCCAAGCTCGACATCGAGCTGCTCGATGGCGCCGTGGCGTTGAAGCGCATCGGTTTTGTGAAGGATGCCAGCGGTCGGCGGCGTCTGGCACGGATCTACAACTTTGAATTCACCGTGACCGGCGAAACGCGGCACCCGGGAACCATCACCCAGTTCGGTGCCCACAGCGCGCAAATCGAGCTGGCGCCCTACCCGTTTGAGATCAAGACGCCGCTGCCCAGCGCCGAGATCATTGAGCTAAGCCAATGGCGCCAGGAGCATGGCAGCAGCAAGACCCGTCACTGACGGCAATCGGCTAACCCGTCCTGTAATTGCGCAACGTCCTGCGCTTCACCAAAGATCAATTCGATACGCGAATCCCGGCGCCATTCACTGGGCAGCCAGGCCAACACGGCGTTATCCACAGCGTTGGCCGACATCCAACCGTCGAGGCTGTGGATAACCAGTTTTGCCCGCCGCCAATCCAGCGACTCCAGCCATTGCTGCAAGCGCTGCCGGTCGAATTGCTGGCTCGGATGCCAGCGCCAACCAATACTCCAGCCACCCTCCTGGCCCTGACTCAGGCAAATCGGCGCCGACGGGTCAGTCCAGATGGCCGGCATTTGCCCCACGCCTTTGGGCACCTCGAAGTTATCCACAGCCGCTGCGGCTTGAGCGTTCAAACCCGGCAATTGCGCCAGGGGTAGTTGCGCCTGCTGAGTCCAATAGATCGGCCGGTCAGGCAATTGCCCTTGAATCACCAGGCGATGCGCATCACTTAGGGCTTCATTCTTATTCAATACCAACAGCCCGGCGCTGGCCAACGCTTCACGTTGGGCATTGGGTAAAGGCTTGCCAGCCGCCAACGCCTGGGCATCGAGTACCAGCACGCACGGCTGCACCGCCAGCACCTGCTGCCAGGGCGCTTCCCGCAATTGCTTGAGCAGTTGAGCCGGATGCCCCAGCCCGGACGGCTCTATAAACAGCCGGTCGGGCTTGGCCTTACGCAACAAACGGCCCAGTCCTACCTGGAACGGCGCACCGTTGACGCAACACAGGCAGCCACCCGCCACTTCACCGAGGGCGATACCGTCGTCATCACGGGTCAGCAACGCGGCATCCAGGCCAATCTGCCCGAACTCGTTGATCAACACCGCCCAGCGCTCGTTGGCCGGGCGCTGCGCCAGCAGGTGCTTGATCAGGCTGGTCTTACCGGCGCCCAAGGGCCCGGCAATCACGTGGGTGGGAATGTTCTGCAGCATGGTGGACATCATTCAGGCCGTGTAGAGAGGTTCGATCCTACCCGGTTACGCCAACCAATCCAGCGTCAGGATCAACCGTCGCTCATCCGCTTGCAACGGCGGAGAACGGTGGATAAGGCCAAAGCCTTCGTTGCCGTGCCATTTTTCGCCTTTGAGCAACGCCACTTCACCGCAGTGGATTTGCTCAATGCGCGCTTCCGGCTCCGCGCTCGCCTGGCTCAGGTGCCGCCGCTCCATCACGCCTTCACGCAACCACTGGCTACCGATGCCGGCGAAGGTGGTGATCAGCCGCACCGGCACATGGTCCACGTGAAAGCGCGGGCACATCGCCTTGTCCAATAGCCGCAAACGTACGCCGATGCGCTTGGCGCCCAGCAAACAGGCAAAGGCGCTGACCAGCCACGACACATCGGCGATAAAGCCTTCGTAGCCTTCAAGGTCGCGGCTACCTGACGCGAAGTCCTGCAAGTTCGGCTCGGCGTCTTCGCTGTTCAGCTCAACCACCAGCGACTCGGCCAACGGCTCATTGAGCGCCACCAGCAACGCGCCGAACTCGGCGATGTGCAGCGGCAACTGACGCTGCCACACCGCGAGATTCACGCCATCTTCAAGGATATCGGTGAGCACGGCCGGGGTTTCACCATGAGTCTGGCGAATCACCGGGCGCAGTTTCAGGGTCGGTGCCAGCATCAGGCAGCCTCTTCGAACCAAGGGCCAAAGGGATCAGCCAACAAGCGCCAGCCTTCGACGCCTGTGGCCATTTCATCATCGGTCAGCAGGCAGGCATCCAGTTCGGCGGTCATCTGCGCGAAGTCGATGTTCTGGCCGATAAACACCAGTTCCTGGCGGCAATCGCCGGTACTCGGCTGCCAGTTGTTCATGATCGCGGCGACACCTTCCTCGTCCTGCGGCCACTGGGTTTTCGGCACGAAACGCCACCAGCGCCCGGCGAAACCATGGCGCATCAGGCCGCCGGCCTGGGACCAACTGCCGGCGTCCTGGTGTTTGCTGGCCAGCCAGAAAAAGCCCTTGGAGCGCAGTAGTTTTCCATTCACCCAAGGCCGGTCGATAAAGTCGAAAAAACGCTGTGGATGGAATGGGCGGCGGGCGCGATACGCGGTGGAGGCGATGCCGTATTCCTCGGTTTCCGGCACATGCTCGCCACGCAATTCCTGCAACCATCCGGGTGCCTGGGACGCGCGTTCGAAGTCGAACCGACCGGTGTTGAGGATCTTCGCCAGCGGCACTTCGCCCATGACCATCGGGATGATTTCCGCTTGGGCATTCAGGCGCTCCAGGATCGCCATCAGCTCCTGACGCTCACTGCTGCTGATCAGGTCGATCTTGCTGATGAGGATCACGTCGGCAAATTCAATCTGCTCGATCAGCAGGTCGGTGATCGAGCGTTCGTCCTCTTCACCTAGGGTTTCGCCCCGGGACGCCAGGCTTTCGGCAGCCTGGTAGTCGAGCAGGAAGTTCATGCCGTCGACCACGGTGACCATGGTGTCGAGCCGGGCGATGTCCGCCAGGCTCTGGCCTTCTTCGTCGCGGAAGGTAAAGGTTTCGGCCACCGGCAGTGGCTCGGAGATGCCGGTGGATTCAATCAACAGGTAATCGAACCGACCTTCCTTGGCGAGCTTTCCGACTTCTTCCAGCAAGTCTTCGCGCAAGGTGCAGCAGATGCAGCCATTGCTCATTTCCACCAGTTTTTCTTCGGAGCGATTGAGGGTGACGTCGCGCTGGACCTCACTGCCATCGATGTTGATTTCGCTCATGTCGTTGACGATCACCGCCACCCGCAGGTTTTCGCGGTTGCGCAGGACGTAGTTGAGCAGCGTGCTTTTACCGGCGCCGAGGAATCCGGACAGCACAGTAACGGGGAGACGATTGGGCATCAGGTATTCCTCATCAGGGTTGGCCGGTCACATCGCCCGTTGATGGCGTTCGCGCAGCTCTTCACGTTCTTTGGCTTCGATACACAGGGTGGCCGTGGGGCGCAGCAACAGGCGCTTGAGGCCGATGGGCTCGCCAGTTTCACGGCACCAGCCGTATTCGCCGCGGGCCAGGTGTTCCAGGGCTTCATCGATCTTGTCCAACAGCTTCTTTTCGCGCTCCAGCAGGCGCAGTTGCCATTGGCGCTGTTCTTCAGCGCTGCCCACATCGGCGGGATCGCTGTTGGGTTCCTGTTCGCGCAGCACCATGAATTCGGCATCGATGCGCACTTGAAGCTCGTTGCGCTGAGCCAGCAACAGCTCGCGGAAGAAACCTTGCTGGGCTTCATTCATGTAATCGGCGAACGGTTGGGCGAGAAGGTCTTGTTCGGTCATTGGAGGCGGTTCACGGATCAGGCTGTTTTTTAATGTTATAGTATAACAATGCAAATTAGCTAATCCCCCTTGCTCGCAACGACGAAGGGCGCAATGCTTGCCACCGAATAACGCCCGAGAGCCTCTATGAAATACCTGTTGTGCGGTGTGTTGTTGATGGTGGCGAGTCAGGCCAATGCCCAGGCGCCCAGTTTGCTGGCCAACTGCACCCGCAGCGCCAACCTGCTGGCGTGCGTCGACGCGCAGGGCAATGCCTACAGCGTCGCGACGGCGGGCAGCACCACGTATTTGCGGGGTTTCGAGGTGATCGGCAAACGCTACTGGGCACAGACCAACAGCCGCTACGGGCAGCTGACGTTCTTTACCGGATTGGCATCCGATGGTGAGGCGTGGGTGGGCTACACGCGGCGAGTGGGCTGGACCACCATCAACCGGTTTTCCAGTTCTGGTGGTGCCAGCGCCAAATTCACCTGCAGCCGGATTACCGGCTGTTAGACCTGGCCATTCTTCTGTTCCTGAACCCAGGCCATGTAGCTGTTCATCGGCGGGTTCTTCTGGAAGTAGTTTTTCAACCCTTCAAATAAACCGTCTGCCACCGCCTGTTGATGGCGCGCGGTGACCAGCCGCTGGGCGTCCTGGGTGTTGGAGATAAACCCGGTTTCCACCAGGATCGACGGCACGTCCGGCGACTTAAGTACCGCAAAGCCGGCCTGTTCCACGCGTTTTTGATGCAGCGTGGTGATGCTTTGCAGGCTGCCCAGCACCGAACTGCCCAGTTGCAGGCTGGAGGCGATGGTGGCGTTCATCGACATGTCGAGAATGACGCCGGCGAGCATTGGGTCTTTGTCCTTGAGGTTGAGCAAGGTGGTGGCGCCCAGCAGGTCGGCGCCGTTCTCCCGTTGTGCCATGAACCGCGCGGTGGCGGACGTCGCGCCGCCTTCAGACAACGCATAGACAGAAGCGCCTGACGCCGTGAGCCGTGGCGCCGCATCGGCGTGCACCGAGATAAACATGTCGGCCTTGTGCTGACGGGCGATGTCCACGCGTTTACGCAGCGGCACGAAGAAATCGTCGTTGCGCACCAGCTTCACATCGAAGCCCTTCTCACGCTTCAAGCGCTTGGCCAGCAATTGGGCGATGGACAGCACCACGTCTTTTTCACGCTGGCCTTTGGAGCCGATTGCGCCGGGATCCTTACCGCCATGGCCGGGGTCGACCACCACGATGATGTCGCGTTTCGGATGCGCCTTGTCCACCGGCGGTGCCAAGGGCGCCGGTGCCGCGGCGATTTGCTGAGGCGCATGGGTGGCGCTGGTCAGGTCCAGCACCAGGCGATGACCTTGGCCATCCTGGGGCGGCAGCAGGAAGCTGTTGAGCTGCATCGGCGCCTTCAAATCCAGCACGATCCGTGTATCACCCTGGCCAAAGTGCCCCGAGCGAATCGAGGTAATGCCGCTGTTGGTCAGGGCCAGTTGGCTGAAATCCCCGGTCAGCTTCGCGCCGCTCAAATCAATGATCAACCGCTCCGGCGCGGTCAGGGTGAAGGTTTTGTATTGCACCGGGCCGCTGAGATCCAGCACCAACCGCAGCTTGTTATCCGAGCGCCACAGCCGTGCATTGCGGATCTGCGCGGCAGATACACCAAAGGGCAGGGTGAACACCGCACTGGCCAGCAGCAGGTTGAGGAGTTGACGTCTGTGCATGACTTACACCGCAAATAAAGGAGCGTCCGTACTCGACATGACTGAATAAAAGACAGAGCAGAAAAACTTTCGTCGATTCAATTGTAATAATATAACATGTCTTTTTATTTCCAACGATGGACTGCTCATGAACGCGCTGACTCTGCCCGATATCGCCGCGCAGGCTTCACGCCAAGCCTTGCCGCTGGATTGGGTGGGCATGTGCGGCATTGCCCTGCCCATTCAGATCGACGGCCAGCGCCTCAGCGCCAAGGCCGATGCAGGCGTCAGCCTGGACGACGGCGAAGCGCGTGGCATTCATATGTCGCGGCTTTATCTTGCGCTGGAGATGCTTGAACAGCAGCCGCTTACGCCAGCACTGCTGCGCAGTGTATTGCAACGTTTTCTCGACAGTCATGAAGGTTTATCCACAAATGCCTACCTGCGAATTCATGCGGATCTGCTGCTGAAACGCCCCGCTTTGGTCAGCCCACTGGCCGGCTGGAAAAGCTACCCGGTGAGCATCGAAGCCCGTCTGGAAAACCAGATGTTCCACGTGGAACTAAAAATTGACGTTACTTACTCTTCAACCTGCCCTTGCTCGGCTGCCCTCGCCAGGCAATTGATTCAGCAGCAATTTATCGAAGACTTCGGCAACACCCCGTTGCAACACGAAGACGTGCTGACCTGGCTGGGCAGTGCCAATGGCATCGTCGCCACGCCCCACAGCCAGCGCAGCAGCGCGCTGTTGCAGGTCCGTCTTCGAGGCGACCAGCCAACCCTGCCGCTGACGCAACTGATCGACGATACCGAAGCAGCCCTTGGCACCGCCGTACAAACCGCCGTAAAGCGCGCGGACGAACAAGCCTTCGCCCTGGCCAACGGGCAGAACTTGATGTTCTGCGAAGACGCCGCACGCCGCCTGAACCTCGCCTTGAAACGCTCGGATGCGGTCATTGCCTTCCACTTGAAAGTGATCCACGCCGAAAGCCTGCACGCGCACGATGCCGTGGCTGAAAGCCGCTGGACGAGACCTTCCGAATGATCACCTGCACCGCCCTGCGCTGGGGCGCTCCCGGCCAACCACTGACGCCCGCCGTGGATTTCACCCTGGAAAAAGGCAGCCTCACCGGCATCATCGGCGCCAACGGCACCGGCAAAAGCAGCCTGCTGAAAGTCATCGCCGGCTTGCAGAAGCCCTTGGCCGGGAAAGTGACGATTGATGTTCCACGCCGTGGTGGCCTGTCGTTCCTGCCCCAGCAACAGAATCTCGATCGGCAATTCCCCATCAGCCTGCAAGAATTGGTGGCCGCCGGTTTTTGGGGCAGCAAGCAAACCCCGCAACAACGCACCGAATGCCTGAACGCCGTACTCGAAGACTGGTGCCTCAGTGGCCTGGAGCATCGGCCGTTGATGGCCTTGTCGGGCGGCGAACTGCAACGCGCCCTGCTCGCCCGCATGAGTTTGGCCGAGTCACCGATATTGCTGCTGGACGAACCCCACGCCGCCCTCGACGAAGACGGCCAAGCGCTGTGCTGGAAACACATCCACGCCTGGCACGACGCAGGCCGCACGGTGGTCGTGGTGTGCCATGACCTCGGCTCCGTCCGCCAACACACCCAACAAGTGGTGCAGATCAAAAGCAGCGGTTGCGTGTTCGGCTCAAGCAAAGAGCTGATCCGCCCCCAGCCACACATGCAGGTGGCCTGATGCACTTCGCCGCTCACCTGTGGATGCCGTTTCTCGACTTCGTTTTCATGCGCCGCGCGCTTGTCGGCGGGCTGGTATTGGCGTGCAGCACGGCACCGCTGGGGGTGTTCCTGATCCTGCGCCGCATGAGCCTGATTGGTGACGCGGTGTCCCACGGCATCCTGCCGGGCGCCGCCCTGGGCTTCTGGTTCGCCGGCCTGAGTTTGCCCGCGCTGACCATCGGTGGCCTGGGCGCGGGCCTGAGCATGGCCGGCCTCGCCGCGTGGATCACCCGTCGCACCGGGCTGAAGGAAGACGCGAGCCTCGCCGCCATCTACCCAATCTCCCTGGCCAGCGGCGTGCTGATTCTTGGCCTCGCCGGCAAGCGCCTGGACCTGCTGCACCTGCTGTTCGGCTCGGCCCTGGCGGTCGACGGTCCGACCCTCACCGGCATGCTCTGGGTTTCCGGCTTCAGCCTGATCGCCATGGTGGTGATCTACAAACCGCTGCTGCTGGACACACTCGACCCGCTGTTCCTGCAAACCGTCAGCCGCCTCGGCCCACTGGCCCACGGGCTGTTCCTGACGCTGGTGGTGTTGAACCTGGTGATCGGCTTCCAGGCCATCGGCGCGTTGATGGTGGTCGGCTTGATGATGTTGCCGGCGATTGCTTCACGTTTCTGGAGCCGGCGCCTGCCGGTGTTGATCGCCATATCGGCAGTGCTGGGATGCCTGTCGGTGTGGCTTGGCTTGTTGCTGTCGTTCTACTACTCGTTGCCCAGCGGCCCGGCGATTGTGCTGGTGGCTGGCGGCTTGTACCTGCTGTCCGTGGTCTTCGGTCCGGTGCACGGCTTGCTGCGCCGCCCGCCTTTGCTTACATCCCAATGAGGTGTTTCCCGATGCGCGCTCTACTCGTGCTGTTCAGTGTGTTGCTGCCGCTGTCGTTCGCGACGGCCCAGGCTGCCGACAAGCTTCAGCTGGTTACCAGCTTCAGTATTCTTGACGACATGACCCATCAGGTTGGTGGCGATCATATCCAGATCAGCAACATGGTCGGCCCCGACGCCGACGCCCACACCTACGAACCGACGCCAGACGATGCCAAGGCCCTGCTCAACGCCAAGGTCATCATCAAGAACGGCCTGGGCTTCGAGCCTTGGCTGGATCGCCTGGTCACCAGCACCGAGACCAAAGCGACGGTGGTCACCGCCAGTAAAGGCGTGCTGTCCCACACCATGGAAGAAGACGGCGAAACCATTCCCGACCCACACGCTTGGCACAACCTGGCCAACACAGTGATCTACGTGAACAACATCACTAAGGCATTGATCGCCGCCGACCCGGCCAACAAGGCGGACTACGAGCACAACAGCCAGGTGTACCTGAAAGAAATCTACCGCCTGCTGGCTGAAGCCAAAGCCAAGTTCGGCGCCTTGCCACCGGGCAACCGTCGCATCGTGACCTCCCATGACGCCTTCGGTTACCTGGGCCAGGCCTACGGTATCGAGTTCCTATCGCCTCAAGGCTTGTCCACCGAACGTGAACCGTCCGCCGCTGAAGTCGCCACGCTGATCACCCAGATCCGCAAAGACAAGGTCAAGGCCGTGTTCATGGAAAACATCAAGGACTCGCGCCTGCTCAAGCAGATCGCGGACGAAAGTGGCGCGCAAATCGGTGGCACGCTGTACTCGGACGCCTTGGCATCAGAAGGCCCGGCCAGCACCTTTACCGGCCTGTTCGAATACAACCTCAACACCCTGTGCGCGGCCCTGAGCAAGCCATGAAACCGAGCATGCTCGACCTGGAAAAGGCCGCCATCGGCAGCCGCTTTCCACTCGACCGCGTGCTCGACGCCCTGCCGTGGAACAGCGATGGCCTGATCGCCGCCATCGCCCAGCAACACGGCAGCGGCGAGGTGTTGATGCTGGCCTGGATGAACCGCCAGGCCCTCGACGAAACGTTGGCCACCGGGCAGGTCTGCTACTGGTCCCGCTCGCGCCAGCAGTTGTGGCGCAAGGGCGAAACCTCCGGCCACTGGCAACTGCTGGTAGAGGCGCGCCTGGATTGCGACGGCGACGCCGTATTGCTGATCGTCGACCAGCAAGGTCCGGCCTGCCACACCGGGCGACCCACCTGCTTCTACAACGCCATCGACGGCCGCCACGTACACATCCTTACCGCGCCCCTCCAGGAGCCTGCCCCATGATCCGCAAGAACCCTTCCGGCGATCTGCCCGTGATTGCCGAATCGGCCTACGTCGACAAAACCGCAATCATCTGCGGCAAGGTGATCATCGGCGAAAACGTCTTTGTCGGCCCTTACGCGGTGATCCGCGCCGACGAAGTCGACGCCAATGGCGACATGGACCCGATCACCATCGGCGCCAATTCAAATATCCAGGACGGCGTGGTGATCCACTCCAAATCCGGCGCCGCCGTGACCATCGGCGAGTTCACCTCCATCGCCCACCGCTCCATCGTTCATGGCCCGTGCACTGTCGGCGACCGGGTGTTTATCGGCTTCAACAGTGTGCTGTTCAACTGCATCGTGGGTGACGGTTGCGTGGTGCGCCACAACTCGGTGGTCGACGGCCGCGATTTGCCCGCCGCGTTCTACGTGCCTTCCACCACCCGCATCGGCCCCAACACCGACCTGTCCCAGTTTCCGCCGGTGAGTGTCAGCGCTTCGGAGTTTTCCGAAGACGTGGCGCGCACCAACGTCGACCTGGTGCTGGGTTACAAAGCCCTGCAAAACGAGTTCTGACCATGAGCCGCCTGCTGATCCGCAACGCCCGCCTGGTGAATGAAGGCCAGGAATTCGAGGCTGACCTGCTGGTCGCCAATGGCCGCATCGAGAAGATCGCCAGCAGCATCGACAACGCCAATGCCACCGTGGAAATCGACGCCCACGGCCAATGGCTGCTGCCGGGCATGATCGACGACCAAGTGCACTTCCGTGAACCCGGCGCGCCGGACAAAGGCAGTTTCTACAGCGAGTCCCGTGCAGCGGTGGCCGGTGGCATCACCAGTTTCATGGACATGCCCAATACCAACCCGGCGACGTTGAACCTGGAAGCCCTGGCCGACAAGAAGCGCCGCGCGGCGCTGCATTCGGTGGCCAACTATGGCTTTCATTTCGGGGTGAGCAACGACAACCTCGACACCGTGGCCGCGCTGGATCCGCGCGAGGTGGCCGGCGTCAAAGTCTTCATGGGCGCCTCCACCGGCAATATGCTGGTGGATAATCCGAAGATTCTCGAGCGCCTGTTCGCCGACGTGCCGACCATTCTCCTGGCCCACTGCGAGCACACGCCCAGCATCCACGCCAGCGAGCAACGGATGCGCGAGCGTTTCGGCGAGCACATTCCTGCCGTGGCTCACCCGCTGATTCGCGATGCCGAAGCCTGCTATCGCTCGTCGTCTTTAGCCGTGGAACTGGCCAAGCGGCATGGCACGCGCCTGCATGTGTTGCACATCACCAGCGCGCGGGAATTGGTGCTGTTCGAAGACAAACCCCTGGCGGAAAAACGCATCACGGCGGAAGTCTGCCTGCATCACCTCTTGTTCGATGACCGCGACTACGCGCGCCTCGGCCACCAGATCAAATGCAACCCGGCGATCAAGACACGCGCCGACCGCGACGCCCTGCGCCTGGCATTGTTGAGTGATCGTCTGGATGTGATTGGCAGTGATCATGCGCCGCACACTTGGGCGCAAAAACAGCTGCCGTATCGCGAAGCGCCGTCAGGCTTGCCGCTGGTGCAACACGCCCTGCCGGCGCTGCTGGAACTGGTCGCCGACGGCTTGCTGCCGCTGACCACCCTGGTGGCAAAGACCAGCCATCGCGTCGCGGACCTGTTTGCGATCCCCGACCGCGGCTACCTGCGGGAAGGCTATTGGGCCGACCTGGTACTGATCAAACCCGAGCCCCATGGCAAGCCCGTCAGCAGCCAGCCGATTATGGCCCGTTGCGGCTGGACGCCCTTCGCCGAGCGCAGCTTCCGGCACAGCGTCAGCACCACGCTGGTCTCCGGCCACCTGGCCTGGCACGACGGGCGCGTGCACGACAGTTGCCAGGGGTTGCCGCTGCATTTCCAGCGTTGAAGAGAATCAGGAACTGGCAATCCAATCGAATGTGGGAGCGGGCTTGCTCGCGAATGCAGTAGGTCAGTCGCCACATGTATTAACTGATCCACCGCATTCGCGAGCAAGCCCGCTCCCACATTTTGATCGGGGTTTATCTTAGGTTAAGCGCGCGGCTTGACGGTGCCGCAGTTGCTGCCCAACCACTGCGCGTGGGTGTCCAGGCTGCCCTTCTGCTGAATGCCGGTGGCATTGAAGGTACCGTTGACGGTGGTGGTGAATTCCTGCTGGCTCTGGAACGTCGCCACGCCGGTGCCCTGGGCTTTCGGGCAACTGAAACGGAATTTCCACTGGTTACCGGTCTTGTCCGTCACTTCCTGCTTGCACCCGGATTGCGGGTCGGTCAGTGGGATGGAATCGGACGCCACCTGGGCCGGGGTCAGGCACACCTGCACGCCTTTGCCGGCCATGGTGATGCCTTGCTTCTCGAGCATGGCGCGTTGTTCCGGGGTCATCTGTTGCTTGAGCTGACCGAGGATCAGCGACAAGTCCGGCAGGTCCTGGTTATCGACCTTCATATTGCTGGTGGTCAATTCCCACAAGCCCGGCGCCAACATCTGCGCTTGCGCCGCCACGGGCAGCGTTAAACCAACAACCATGGCCAAACCAAGCAGACGAGCATTCATCGGGTAACTCCTGGGCAATTGTCGGCGTTAGACGCCGCAAAAGCGCCAGTGTTGCACAGCAAATAAAATAGCGACATTCGTGGCCGAACATGGTCTGTTAGGCACTTGTTTGTCAGGAGTACCGTTGTCCATGGATTTCTTTGGCCCACACCTGCTCGCCTATTTCATTGCCACCCTGCATTTTCTGGGCACTCTCGCCGCCATCCATGCGGTGCTGACCGTCAGGACCGCCCAAGGCTCGATTGCCTGGGCCTTGTCGCTGATGTTCATCCCTTACCTGACGCTGATTCCCTACCTGATCTTTGGCCGCAGTACCTTCGACGCCTACATTCAGGCGCGTCGCCAGGCCAACCAGGAAATGCACAAGGCGATTACCGAGCTGAACTGGCGCCCTTGGGTCGAAGAGGCACTGGCCGCGCGCAATTCCCACGCTTACGCCTCGCTGCGGGCCATGCCGAAGCTGGGCCGCATGCCCTGCCTGGCGAACAATCAGGTGCGCTTGTTGATCAATGGCGAGGCTACCTTCAGCGCAATTTTCGAGGCGATCCGCTCGGCGAAGACCGCCGTGCTGTTCCAGTTCTTCATCATTCATGACGATGAACTCGGCCGCCAACTGCACACCTTGCTCAAGGAAAAGGCCGCCGAAGGCGTCTCCATTTTCGTCCTGTATGACCGTATCGGCAGCCACGCCCTGCCCCACCGTTATGTGCAGTCGCTGCGGGACGCCGGGGTGCAGGTCAAGGCATTCGCCACCCGCAGTGGCTGGCTCAACCGCTTCCAGGTCAACTTCCGCAACCATCGCAAGATTGTGGTGGTCGACGGCATTACCGGGTTTGTCGGCGGGCATAACGTCGGCGATGAATACCTGGGCAAAAAGCCGCCCCTGGCACCGTGGCGTGACACCCATGTGCAAGTCAGCGGACCAGTGGTGGCGTGCCTGCAGGAATCCTTTGCCGAGGACTGGTTCTGGGCCGCGCGGGAGTTGCCGCCGCTGCTGCTGCCGGATACCTACCCGGACGACGGCGTGCTCTGCCAATTACTCGCCAGCGGCCCGGCGGATCCCTACGAGACCTGCTCGCTGTTTTTCGTCGAGGCGATTCATGCGGCGACCGAGCGGGTGTGGATCACCAGCCCGTATTTCATACCCGATGAGGCGGTGTTTGCGGCATTGAGGTTGGCGGTACTGCGCGGGGTGGATGTGCGCCTGTTACTGCCGTCACGGCCGGATCACCGCATCGTCTACGCCGCTTCCAGCCTGTACGCGATCGAAGCCGTGCGCGCCGGGGTGCGGGTATTCCGCTATACACCGGGGTTCCTGCATCAGAAGGTGGTGTTGGTAGACAGTGAGATCAGCGCCATCGGCAGTGCGAACCTGGATAACCGTTCATTCCGGCTGAATTTCGAAGTGATGTTGCTGACCGTGGATGAGACCTTCGCCAGCCAGGTAGAGCACATGCTGCTGGATGACTTCGCCCAGGCCCACGAAATCAGCCAGGAAGAAAACCGCCAGACCCACCGCTTGCAACAACTGGGCATGCGGGTCGCGCGCCTGATTTCTCCGATCCTGTAGGAGCGAGCTTGCTCGCGAAGAACGTTAACGATGACGCGTTCATTCTGGATAAACGCGGCGTCCTCAAGTTTTTCGCGAGCAAGCTCGCTCCTACAGGTACCGGGGTTTACTGGTACAGATCATCCCGCGTCCACGGCAGCTCATGGCTACCATCGGCATGGGGTTTCACCGCCAGAATCTGATGCAGGTTGATCCAGCCCCGGGCAAACGCATAGGCACAACCGGCAAGGTACAGGCGCCAGATGCGCAAGGCCTGCTCCGGCACCATCTTGCCCGCCGCCTCCAGGTTATCTTCCAGGCGCTCGCTCCAGTGATCCAGGG
This sequence comes from Pseudomonas sp. ATCC PTA-122608, assembly GCF_001952855.1. Classification (GTDB taxonomy): domain Bacteria; phylum Pseudomonadota; class Gammaproteobacteria; order Pseudomonadales; family Pseudomonadaceae; genus Aquipseudomonas. The sequence continues at coordinate 368,477 of NZ_LPNO01000001.1, forward strand.
TGCGCGCGTAATGCAGGCGCAGGCTTTCGACGTCGACCACTTCCAGGCCCACGTCGCTGATCTCGGCTGTCATCATCGACAGGTGCGGCAACTCGCCATTGGGAAAAACATAACGCTCAATAAAATCCCCGGCACCACGGCCTACGGGCCGGCCATCAATATGCTTGGCGGTAATCCCGTGGTTCATCACCAGGCCGCCCTCTCGCACCGCGCCGTAGAGAATCTTGCAGTACTCCGCCAGGTTGGCGTGGCCGACGTGTTCAAACATGCCCACGCTCACCACCTTGTCAAACCGGCCATCCTGGGGCAAGTCGCGGTAGTCGAGCAGCGTCAACTCAACCTGGTCTTCCAGGCCTTCGGCTCTCACCCGTTCCTGGGCCAGTTCCAGTTGTTCCTTGCTCAGTGTGATGCCAAACACCTTGACCCCGAATTCCCGCGCGGCATACCGCGCCAGCCCGCCCCAACCGCAACCCACGTCGAGCAAATATTCCCCCGGCTGCAGCCGCAATTTGCGGCACAGGTGGCGGAATTTGTCTTGTTGGGCTTGATCGAGGGATTCGCTGCCGGTCTCGAAATACCCGCAGGAATAGGCCATGTCACGGTCCAGCCACAGCTGGTAGAACTCGTTGGACAAGTCGTAATGGTAGGAAATAGCGGCTGCGTCGGTGGCCTTGTCGTGGATCGAGCGCACCGGACGAGTGTCCTCGTCGTCATTCACCAGGGCATGACTCAACTCGTCCACGACCCTGATCACTTCGGAAATGGAGCCTTCCAGCTCCAGTTTGCCCTCGACGAAGGCTTCGCCCAGTGAATCGAGCGTCGGATGGCTGAGGGTTGAAACCATCATGGGGTCCTTGACCACAATGGTGACACTGGGATCCGGGCCCAGATTGAATTCATGGCCGTCCCAGAGTCGAAGACGCAGCGGTAGCTGAAGATTCTGTAAGGCCGGTGGAAGTTGCGCGAGCATGAGTAGTCCCCCCTTGTTTCAGACGTCTGAAATGAGGGTAGACCATCCACGGAAAAATTAGCAGGCTATCGAATCAATAGCGCTTTTCTATGGTGCCCGCCGCTGGAGCAAACCGTCCTGGATCCACTGTTTCAGCCAGGTAACCGCTTGCAATGGCGCGCCCTCCTGGTAAGTGACTGCCAACTCGGCACACAGTTCGGAAAAACTCCAGCCACTGCTGACCATGCCTGTCAGCGCGCTGGTTTCAGCCGCTTCCAGGCTGCGGTACTGGCAAACATTCTGATGCCGCCAAACGAGGCAGACCTGCGCCAACGGCAGGGCCTCACTGCCGGGAAAGTCCCACTCACCCTTGCTGGCGCGCCAGATGCCCAGGCTGTTGAAGGCACACATCACCTGCTGCACCGAAGGTGCGAGCTGCACCCGCAGCCCTGGCCAGTCTTCGGGCGGCAGCGATGCCATGTCCTGCACTGTCAGAGGCTCGCCCTGCGGCGCATCAAAGGCCAGGGTGAAAGCCCATTCCAGCCGCGCCAATTCGGCCAACGGCAAACCTTGCCCGGCGTAATGCTCGACGATAAACCCGGGTAAACGCTCGCCAAACCAGCGCAGGCTGTAATGGGCCGAGGGGTAACGCCGGATATAGGCCGAACCCAGCTGCGCAAACTCCTCATCCCCCAGCCAATACCAGACGGCGCTGAAGTCATCGCGCAGCACTTCCTGCAACCGGGCGTGATAGGCGTTGTGGTAAATCGCCAGGCCCGTGTCGACATCCAGGGTCGGGCCGCCAATCAAGGTGGCGCTGAAGCTGTTGCTGGCAGTGGACGTCTCGGCCAGCAAATGCTGCTCAAACGCCAATTGCCAATCGATCAGGCGCATAACGCTCTCCTGTCCAATGCGCTCGCGCCCAGTTCGCGGGCTTTGCTCAGTTCGTCGAGCAGTTCCTGGAACGGCGGGAAATGGTCATCGCGCTCCAGCAAGGTCGAGACCGGCCCAAGATGCTCCAGAGTCTGCTGATACAGCGCCCACACCGGATCGCATACCGGATGGTCGTGCGTGTCGATCACATAGTCGCCGTAATCCATGTGCCCGGCCAAATGCAGTTGGCGGATGCTTTCGGGCGGCAGGTTGCGGATAAACGTCCAGGCATCGAAGCCGTGGTTGCGTGAGCTGACGTACACATTGTTCACGTCCAGCAACAGCTGGCAGCCGGTGAGATGGGTCAGGGCGTTGAGAAACTCCCACTCGGTAAACTCATCTGCCTTGGAGCGTACATAGCTGGAGACGTTTTCCAGCACCAAGGGACGCTGCAACACATCCTGCACTTGCCGTACGCGACCGGCCACGTGGTACAGGCTTTCTTCGGTGTAAGGCAGCGGCAGCAGGTCATGCAACTGGTGCGCATTGCCGCGGCTCCAGCACAAGTGATCGGAAATCCACGCCGGCTGGATGCGCTCGGAGAGCTGCTTGAGTTGCTTCAGGTAATCGATATCGAGGGCATGGGGCCCGCCGATGGACAGGGACACGCCATGCATCACCAGGGGATAACGCTCGGCTATCGCGTCCAGGTAATACAAAGCCTTGCCGCCCTGCACCAGATAATTCTCGGAGATCACTTCGAACCAATCCACGGCCGGCGATTGTTCGAGGATCTGCTGGTAGTACTCGCTGCGTAAACCCAGGCCGTAACCCAGACTCGGAAGGGAAGCGGACATAAAACACTCCTGGGGAAAGTGTCCGCAGCGGCGGGGGCCCGCTGCGGTTGCACTCGGTTGTCGGTTACTCGCCGACTTTGCCGCCTTTCTGGTCGCACATCGCTTTGCTCATCGACAAGAAGCCCTGGCCTTTGCAAGAGCCCATGCCTTTGCACGCGTGGTCTTTGGTCTTGCAATCGTTCTGGCCTTTGCAAGCGTTGACGCCATAGCAATGGACCTGGGCGTCTGCTGCCTGCACCTGAGTGGCAACACCGGCAAACATGCCAGCAGCGGCGATAGCGAGGGCGGCACCAGCAGCAGCGGATTTGATGTTCATTGTGTATTCCTCATGATCGGTAGTGGAGTCGGTCTGAACGGATTGTTCAGTCTCGACATAGCACTAGAGTGAGGTCCCCCAATAGCGTTACAGCGAGACTGAAAAATTTATTCCTCTAGTTTCAATAACGGCTCCTGGAACCGCAACAGACGCCCCGCATTGCCCAGCACCAGCAGCGTACTGAGGTTGTGCAACACCGCCGCAATCATCGCTCCCGCCGCGCCCAACCAGCCGAATGCGGCGAACACCACGATCGCCAGCGTCCAGCCCAGGCCGATGATCACATTGACCTGCAGCGTGTGCCGGCACTGGCGACTCAAGCGCACACAGGTACCCAAGCGCCGCAGGTCGCTGCCGATCAGCACCACGTCCGCCGACGCCAGGGCGATATCCGCCCCGCCCGCGCCCATCGCCACACCGACCACGCCGGCCTTGAGCGCCAGGGAATCGTTGATCCCGTCGCCCACCACCATCGGCCGGAAACCGCTGCCGATTTCCCCCAGCACTCGGTTGAGCTTGTCTTCCGGCAAGGCCTGGGCTTCGACGTCGCTGATGCCCACTTCCAACGCCAGGCTGTCGGCCACGCTTTGGCGGTCGCCGGTCAGCAGCAGTTGGCGACCGAGGCCCAGTTCACGCAGCTCCTTCATGGCCTGGCGGGCTTCAGGTTTCACGCTGTCCGCCAGCAGCAGCCAAGCGAGGAATTGCCCGTTCAACGCGAGCCCGGCAATCGGGCCGTCGTGATTGGGGACCGCCGTGGTCGCGATGCCCAATTGCTCAAACAATTCCGGCCGACCGAGGGCGGCTTCGCCCTGCCCGGTCTGCGCGACCACACCGAGGCCCTGGCGCTCGCGAATATCCGACAGCACCAGCATTTGTTCCTGAGTCGCCAGCCCCGCCAATGCCCGGCTGACCGGGTGGCTGCTGGCCGAGCCGAGGCTGGCCGCAAGGTTGAGCAGCACTTGCCGATCCGGCTCGCGGGTGTCGATGGACTGCAAACGCAGGGTGCCAAACGTCAGGGTGCCGGTCTTGTCGACCACCAGTGACGTCAGGTCCGCCAACTCCTCGAGAAACGCCGAGCTGCGAATCAGAATGCCGTGACGCGCCGCCACTGCAATGCCTGCAATCGCCGTGGCCGGTGCCGACAACACCAATGCACACGGGCACGCCGCCACCAGCACCGCGAGCATCGCCTGGGCGTCGTTGGTGACAAACCAGGTGACCGCCGCCAGCAACAACACCAGCACCATGTAGCTGCCGGCGTAGCGCTCCAGCAATCGAGTGATCGGCGGCTTGGAACGTTCGGCGCTCTGCATCAGCGCGATGACTTTGCCCAGGGTCGACTCATTGCCGGTGCGGGTCACTTCCAGGCGCAGCAGGCCGTCGAGGTTGATCGCGCCACCAAACACCTGCACGCCAACACTGGCCTCAAGCGGCACTGATTCGCCGGTGATCGGCGCAGTGTCCAGGCTGGCCTGGCCCGACAGCACCACGCCATCGGCGGGCACCCGGTCACCGGCCCGCACTTCGACGATATCGCCGGTCTTCAGGATGCCGTTGTCGACTTCCAGAACGGTCCCGTCAGCCTGCACCAGGCGCGCATGGCTGCGGGTCAATTTGCCCAGGGCATGAATCGCTTCCTGGGAACCGATGACGCTGCGCTCTTCCAGCACATGGCCGAAGATCATGATGATCGGCAGCAGTGCCGCGGTCAGCAGGTCACCGGTAGCCCAGGCGCCGAGCATGGCCAGTGCGATCAGTTGGTCGGTGATGCCATGCAGGCTCGGATAACGCAGGCTGTACCAGGCCGAGCGCATCACGGGCACGGCCACCAGCAACGAGGCGACGCCCAGCAGCAGTTGGCTGACGCCGGTCTGGTCCGGCGCCAGCCAGCGCCATACCAGGCCCAGGCTGAGCAAGCCCAAGGCGAGCATCGCCAGGGTCAGTTGCCGGGCGGCGCTGCGTTGTTCGGCCGATGAAAGCATCGGGGCGGCGTGGGCGGTCATTGTTCGGCTCCCTGAATGATCAGGCGGGAATCGTCTTTAGGGTCGACCGTAGTCACGGAACCGGCCTGGCCGAGAATCTTCGGCAGGCGCTCACGGTACAGGCGCAGCAACAGGCCGGGGTCTTTGACCTGAGCCAGGCTGGCGACGGTAGCGGTTTGCGCTTGGGCATTGGCCAGACGCTCGCTGGCCTGGGCGTGGGCCACCTGCACGGCGCGGTCGGCGTCCTGGTTGGCGGTCTGGGTAAGCTTCTCGGCGTCGGTGCGCGCATTGGCCACCGCCTTGTCGGCTTGCTGGCTGGCGGTCAGCACCGCGTTGAAAGCGTTGACCGCCGGGCCCGGCAGGCTTGATTGCACGTCGACACGGGTGACTTCGATGCCCAGGCCAAGGCCGGTGGACGTCAGGTCAGCCAGGCGTTGATTGATGCCTCGCACCAGATCACCACGCAGCCGTTCGCGGCGTTCGGCAGCCTGGTTGTCGGCGCCGATCAGCTCGGGGCGCGCCACCAGAATGGTGTCCAAGTCTCGCGCTGCGGTCAGCACCACGGCGCTGCGGGTGACCAGTCGATCCAAGGCCGGCAGCACGTGATCGCCCTGCAACACAAACGCGTAGGGCTCGGTGACCTTATAGAAGACCCGCACATCCAGCTGCACCACCCCGGCATCACCGGTCAGCAGGTAGCCGGAGCCGGCCAGGGCATCGCTCAGCGGCGTGGCAAAACTGGCGACGCGGTCGGCTTGGGTGGCCGCGTCGGAACGCAGCAGGTTCTCCACCCGGCGCTCGATCACGCGGTCCGCTGCGGGCAACAGCACCACTTGTTCGAACGGACGCGGCCAGGCCAGCAGCAGCCCGGCATTCTGAATCCGGTCCAGCGCGCCGAAGTGCAACACCACGGCGCGGTTCTGCGGGTCGATCTGCCGCACGTTGGAAAATGCCCACGCCAGCGCGGCCAATACCGTCACCGCATACAGCGCCAGGAACGTCAGCCGTCCAGCCTGGATCCACGGGCTGTCGAGGCTTTCCCGCTCACTCATGGCTGGACATCCTTCGGCCCGTCCACCAATGCGCGGAACGGCGCGGCGTCGGTGCGCAGGATGATTTTGGTACCCGGCGTGACCACTGTGCCGAGGGTGTCGAGGGAGCGCAGCAGGTTGTACAACTGCGGATTGCCGGCGTAGGCACGGCCATAAATCTGCGCGGCTTCGACCCGGGATTGCGCTTCGATATCGGCGGCTTTCACCGTGGCGTCGGCCTGGACGATCCGCGCATCACGCTCGGCAGCCGAACGAATCTGTGCCGCCTCACGCTTGCCCACGGCGGTGCGTTCAGTGGCGATGGTCTCGCGCTCGGCACGCATGCGGTCGACAGTGGCGGCCAGGGTCACCGACGGCAAGGTCAGCCGTTCAACACCGACCTGCACCACGCGCACGCCATAGGTGGTGAGCAATTGTTGATCAATCTGCTGGCGCAGTTGCGCTTCAAAATCGGCGATACGCACCTGGCTGGCATCGGTGTTCACCAGGTTAGCCAGGTCGAAACTGGCGGCGGTGGTTTCCAGCGCCGAGCCGACAAAGGTGCGAATCTGCCGCGCCGCTTCATCCGGCTGGTTCTGCACCGCACGCATAAAGCGCTGCACGTTGTCGGGGTCGCCCTGCACCTGCCAGGCCACATAGGCCTGCACGATGATCCGCAGGCCATCGCGGGTGCCCACATCCTGCAAACCGCTGGAGGTGGTGCGCAGGCGCAGGTCCACCGGGATCGCCGCTTCGAACGGCGCCGGCCAGCGCCAGCCCAGGCCCGGTTCCAGCAATACCCGCGACGGGTTGCCGAAGCGGGTAATCACCGTGGCTTCACCGGAACGCACCTGCACCAGGCTCGCCGCGGCGACGGCGAACAGTACCAGCAACACCGCCCAGCCCATACGCCGCCAAGGGAACGGGCCGGCTTCCTGTTCATCACCGTGATGGTGATGATGGTGGCCGTGGTGGTGACCATGGCCTGCGTGATCATGAGAATGAGCGCTCAACAGATGAACTCCTTATTGAACGGCTTTACGCGGTACCGTGGGGTCGGCCGGTAAGGTAAAGGAACGCAGATCGATGGTCGGTGCGCCACTGGCGCCCAGGCGATGATCAAGAATGAGTAATTTGGCGTGGGCCAGGCCCTGGCTCAGTTGGCTCAGGTACTGCTCCAGCACGAAGGCCTGGCCCGCTTGCTGATAGGCCTTTTGTTCGGCGCTGAAACGCAGGTCCGCCGCCTGGGCGCCAGCACTGACTTCATGGGCCGTGGCCTGGGCCTGGTCGCGGGCGGTACTGGCTTGCAGCAATGCCTGGTTGGTCTGCTCGCTGGCAGCGCCGCGCTCCCGTGAAATCAGCGCCTGGGCGCCAATCTGCGCAGCTTGCACTGCGTGATAGGCGTTGGCCGCACCGGACGGCGGGTGAATGGCTTCCACCACGGTGGCGAGAATTTCCACGCCGCTGTCGAGTGTCTTCAGGTCCGCTTGCACTGCCTTGCCAATTTCATCAGCGAGGCTGTTGCGTTCTTCACCCAGCAATTCGTCGAGGGTTCGCGAGGCAAATTCGTGCACCAGGATGCGGCTGGCGGTGCTGCGGATGAGCGTGGGCACATCGGCACTGTTATAGGTGGCGGCGAGTGCGGCCTGGTCGGTCAGGCCGATGCGGTACACGAAGCGCACATCCATATTGACGATCTGGAAGCTCTGCTTGTCGCCGCTGCTGCTGGCGATGACCTGGGATTTGTCATTCACATGGCTCGCATCCCACAGGCGGTTGGCGATCAACGGTGCCGGGCCTTCGGCGGGGGCTACGTCGGGCGTAGCCGCTTCGCCAACGCTGGTGGCCAGCTCATGGACCACGCCGTTTTCCACGTTCCGCACGCGGCCCAGCGGCCACGGCAAACCCGCATGCAGGCCAGGCCCGAAGACTTCCACCGGCTTGCCAAAGCGTTCATAAATCCCACGACTTTGCAGGGCGACCTCATGCACACCGGTCAGCAACCAACCTACAGCCAGCACCACCACCAGCACCGGCAGGAACGCCCGGCGCATGTAGGTAAAGGCCCAGATCTGCCGCAGGTCGATGCCAAAACGGTTGTGCAATTCGTGCTGCAAGGCGAGCAACGGTTGCGGCGGCCAGCGCAGCATCCCGGCGATAAAACTTTGCGCCATCAGGCGCGGTTCAAGGCGCTCCTGGCGCGGACTGAACAGCGACAGCAAGCCTCTTAGTAGAAACTCCAGCGCCACCAGGATCGGCAACAGGCCGATCAACACGGCCAGGCGCAATGGCCACACGGATTCTTCACCGGCAAACAGCAGACAAATCGCACTGATCACCAGACAGATAATCGCCACTCGGCTCAATTGCGCGAGTTGCGCGGCTTCCGGCCATTGGGCGGTGCTTTCCTGGGCCATGCGCCGTTCAAACACCAGCAAGCCGAACGCCAGTGCCAAGGCAATGGCCGCGCCGACACTGGCAGCCTGGCCCACCGCCGCAGCGGGCAAGGTCAGGCTCCAGAATTCCAGCACGCTGAACAGCGCCAGCAACGACCAGCCGCACAGCCAGAACACCGGTGCGCCAATCTGCACCAGCAAGCCATTACCGACGCGACCGAACTGGCGGTTAAGCCAGCCAGGTTCTTCTTGTGGCAGTGGCTGTTCCATCAGCCGCGCAGCCGGCTCCTCCAGCGCCATAGCCCGCCAATCCGCGACCCACCACGCCGACTGAATACCGGCCACCAGCACCAGCAACGCCGAGGCGCAGTTGATCAGCACCACCGGCCAGATCGACAGCGGGGCGAACAGCGCCACAAACAGAGCCAGCATCCAGCCGCCGACCGCCAGCACCGTCAGGCCAATGCCGGCCTGCCTTAGACGGCGGGCATGAAACAACCCTTGCTGAAACCGCGGTAACCCTTCGATGGCCACGTCATCAGCGTCTAAATCCACTCGCATCCCCAAACGCCCACCCAGAAACAATTAGTTACTCTATAACCCAAAGCGTGAAATTTTTGTTTGGTTTCACACAGATAGTGACGAAAGCCCCAGAAACAGGAGCCATCACTGGTTTCAGCCGTGATAAATCGGCACACTCCCCAGAGTTTTTCGCGGGCTTACGGACAAGGAAGCGTCACTCCCCATGATTTCGATCTATCAGCTTAAACCGCGTTTTCAGAACCTGCTGCGCCCGCTGGTGCAGCGCCTCTACGACAACGGCACCACCGCCAACCAGATCACCGTGCTGGCCGGGGTAGTTTCCCTGCTGGTGGGATTGCTGATTGCCGGCTTCGCCCAGCATGTGTGGCTGTTTGCGCTGATCCCGCTGTGGATGATCCTGCGCATGGCCCTCAATGCCATCGACGGCATGCTCGCCCGGGAATTCGGCCAGCAGTCGCGACTCGGCGCCTACCTCAATGAACTGTGTGACGTGATCGCCGACAGCGCGCTGATCCTGCCGTTTGCGCTGATCCCCGAGGTCAGCCTGGCGCCGGTGTTGCTGGTGACACTGCTGGCGGTGTTCAGCGAATACGCCGGCGTGCTCGGGCCGATGGTCGGGGCCTCGCGGCGCTACGACGGGCCCATGGGCAAGAGCGATCGGGCATTTGTGCTCGGGGTGCTGGCCACCGGCGTGGCGCTGGGCTGGCTCGGTGCCGGTTGGGTCGATGCGGTGATGTGGCTGGTCGCGGCCTTGTTGGCCTACACCTTGGTCAACCGCGTGCGCCAAGGCCTCAAAGAACAACAAACCTCCCCTTCTGCATAAGGATTTTGCGATGCGTGAACAGCAAGAGCACACCTTCAGCACCCATGACGGGGTGGAGCTTTTCTACCGTCATTGGCCCGCCTCCGCGCCCGCGGGCTTTGCACCCCGCAAGGCGATTTTGCTGTTCCATCGCGGCCACGAACACTCCGGGCGCATCGCCTACCTGGTGGACGAACTGAACCTGCCGGAGTTCGACTTCTTCGCCTGGGACGCCCGTGGCCACGGCCAATCCCCCGGCGCGCGCGGCGACAGCCCGAGCTTCGCCACCAGTGCGCGGGACGTGCAGACCTTCGTTGACCATATCGGCGGCGCCTACAGCATTGAGGAAGAAAACCTCGCGGTGATCGCCCAGAGCGTCGGCGCAGTGATCGCGGCCACTTGGGTGCACGACTACGCGCCGAAGATCCGCTCGTTGGTGCTCGCCTCGCCCGCGTTCAAGGTCAAGCTCTACGTGCCCTTCGCCCGGCCGGGCCTGGCGCTGATGCGCAAGTTTCGCGGCAATTTTTTCGTCAACAGTTACGTCAAGGCCAAGTTCCTGAGCCATGACCCGGAGCGCGTGGCGTCCTACGACAGCGATCCGCTGATCACCAAAGCCATTTCCGTAAATGTGCTGCAGGGCCTGTACGAAGCCGCCGACCGGGTTGTAGCCGATGCCCAGGCAATCCAGGTGCCGACCCAACTGCTGATCTCCGGCTCGGACTTTGTGGTGCACCGCAAACCCCAGCAGCAGTTTTTCGACCGCCTGGGCAGCCTGAAAAAAGAACTGCACATCCTCCCCGGCTTCTTCCACGACACCCTCGGTGAACGTGACCGCGCCGTGGCCTTGAGCAGCGCCCGGCGCTTTATCCTGCAGAACTTCGAACACCCGCTGGACCGCGCCTCCTTGCTGGATGCCGACAAGATCGGCCTGACCTGCGCCGAATCCGAATCCCTGGCCGCGCCGCTGCCACGCAACTCCCTGCGCGACCTCTACTGGCGCATGACCCGCGCCAGTATGGGCCTGGGCAGCAAACTGTCGGATGGCGTGAAGCTCGGTTTCGACACCGGCTTCGACTCCGGCAGCACCCTGGACTACGTGTACCGCAACACACCCACCGGCAAAGGCGGGCTGGGGCGGATGATCGACACCAATTACCTCAACTCCATCGGCTGGCGCGGTATTCGTCAGCGCAAGTTGAACGTGGAAGAGCTGCTGCGCCTGGCGATGGCCAAACTGCGGGACGAGCAGCGCGAAGTGCGCATCGTCGACATCGCTGCCGGGCATGGTCGGTACATTCTGGAAGCCTTGCAGGGCGTTTCGCCGTTGCCGGAATCGATCCTGCTTCGGGACTACAGCGATATCAACGTGCGCGACGGTGGCGCGCTGATTCGTGAAAAAGGCCTGGGAGACATCGCCCAGTTCGTCAAAGGCGATGCGTTTGACCGGGCGGACCTGGCAGCGCTGGAGCCCAAGCCGACGCTGGCGGTGGTGTCCGGGCTGTATGAACTGTTCGCGGATAACGCGATGGTCGGTGGTTCGCTCGCCGGTTTGGCCGAGGCCGTCGAGCCCGGTGGCTATTTGGTGTACACCGGCCAACCGTGGCACCCGCAACTGGAACTGATCGCCCGCGCCCTCACCAGCCACCGTCAGGGCCAGGCATGGGTAATGCGCCGGCGCAGCCAGGCAGAGATGGACCAACTGGTGGAAGCCGCCGGTTTTCGCAAGATCACCCAGCGTGTGGATGAGTGGGGGATTTTCAGCGTGTCCCTGGCACAGCGAGTCTGACCCATGCGTGAACCGGGCCTGTTAAAACCAGCGGTGCTGTGGCTGCTGCTGTTGGCGCCGCTGTTTTTCAGCACCTACGGCTTTGCTACATGGGTCACCAGCCAGCGCAGCGACGTGGGCACGATGGTGTTCGGCTGGGAAACCCATATTCCGTTCTGGGCCTGGACCATCGTGCCCTACTGGTCGATCGACCTGCTCTACGGTTTTTCCCTGTTGCTGCCCAGCACCCGCCATGAGTTGAAGCAACACGCCTTGCGCCTGCTGACGGCCCAAGTGATTGCCGTCACCTGCTTCCTGATCTGGCCACTGCGCTTCACCTTCGAAAGGCCGGAACTGGACGGCGTGTTCGGCTGGCTGTTTGCGGTACTCGCCGGGTTCGACAAGCCGTTCAACCAGGCACCCTCGCTGCACATCGCCCTGCTGGTGGTGCTGTGGATAATGTACCAGCGGCATAGCCAGGGCCTTTGGCGTTGGCTGGTGCATGGCTGGTTTGCGTTGATCGGCCTTTCGGTACTGACCACTTATCAACATCACTTTATCGACTTACCCACAGGTGCCCTCGCTGGCTGGCTGTGCGTGTGGCTGTGGCCACTGGAACATCCGAGCCCGCTGCTGAATGCCCACCTGACCAAGGACCGGCAGCGTTGGCGACTGGGGTTGCGCTATGGCTTCGGGGCTTTGGTGTGTTTGATCCTCGCGTTTACCCTCGGTGGCGGTTGGTTGTGGCTGCTTTGGCCAGCGGTTTCCCTCGGGTTGCTTAAGGCGAATTACCTGGTGTTGGGTGTTTCGGGCTTTCAGAAGCGCACTGATGGACGACTCAGCCCGGCGGTGCGCTGGTTGTTGGCGCCTTATCTCATAGCCGCCTGGATCAATTCCCGCCTGTGGACACGTAAACATCCACAGCCCGATCAGGTTGTGGATAACGTTTGGCTCGGGCGTATTCCCACCGGCGGCGAACTGGGGTCATTTAAGGCCGTGGTCGATCTTTGCGCCGAGTTACCGATTAATCCACAGGGCCGCGCCTATTACAGCCTGCCGGTGCTCGACCTGACAGCGCCCACTCCTGCGCAATGCCTGGAAGCCGCTCAAGCTATTGAACGGTTGCGCCCAGCCGGCCCATTGCTAGTGTGCTGCGCCCTGGGTTACTCGCGCAGTGCCACCGCCGTGGCCGCATGGCTGCTCCACAGCGGGCGCGCACGTAACGTCGATGAGGCAGTGGCTATTATTCGTACAGCACGCCCACGTGTGGTCCTGCATCCCGCTCACCGTGAAGCCCTGGAGGGTTTAGCCCATGCCCGTTGATATGGAATTACAGGTCGTCGCCAGCCTGCTGCGCCGTGGCCGTTCCCTGGATCAGTTATCCACAGGCCTGACCTTGCTCGGCGTACTGTTCGGCCTGGCGCAACTGCTGATGGCCAGCATCACGCCGATCTGCCTGGTCCTCAGCCTGTGGATGATTGTGCTCGGGCTGCTGCAAAAATACTGGGCGCTGCGGGTGGCCTTCGACGCCGACCTGTTCGCCCTGCTGGCCCGCGATACCGAGCGCACGCCCGATTTCGACCAGGCGATGCAAACCCTCGGCCTGCAATCCGCCAAACGCGCGGGTCGGCCGTGGACCGAACGCCGTCGCGGCGCCCTGAAACTGTTGCGCAAGCAAGCCTACCTGCTGGCGGCGCAAGTGCTGCTGACCGTGGCCGTCATCCTGGCCAGCCCTTGGCTGCCCTTCGCCGGATAAGGAATCCTCATGTTCGAACCTGTGGTCGCCACCCTGATTACCTCCATGGCCCGCACTGTCACCGGCGCCCGCAGCCTGTGGCTTGGCTGCGCGCCCGTGCCGGTGCAACGCATCTACTACGCCAACCACAGCAGCCACGGCGATTTCGTGCTGCTGTGGGCATCGTTGCCGCAGAACCTGCGTAAATTCACGCGCCCGGTGGCCGGCAGCGACTACTGGAATCAAAGCGCCCTGCGCCGTTACATCATCAACCGGGTGTTCAACGGCGTACTGATCGACCGCGAGCGCAAGGACCCTGTGGATAACCCCCTGCAACCGATGCTCCAGGCCCTGGAAAACGGCGACTCGCTGATCATCTTCCCCGAGGGCACGCGCAACCTGGAAGACGGACTTTTGCCGTTCAAAAGCGGGCTGTATCACCTGGCCAAGAGTTATCCACAAGCCGAGTTGATTCCGGTGTGGATCGCCAACCTCAACCGGGTCATGCCCAAGGGCCGCGTACTGCCGCTGCCCTTGCTGTGCACCACCAGCTTCGGCGCACCGCTGCAACTGGAGGACGGCGAAGACAAGGCGCTGTTCCTCGCCCGCACCCGCGACGCCTTGCTCGCCCTCGCCCCGGAGCATTCCTGACATGGATAGCCAAACCCTGATGTTGTTCGGCGGGATCGGCGCGATCCTGGTGCACGCCTCGCTGATCGGCCTGATCCTCAAACTGCGCACCCGTGGCGCACCTAACGCGGTGATCGACAACCTCAACGCCCGCATCAATGCCTGGTGGGTGATGGTGGTGGTGATCGGCGTGGCCTTCTGGCTCGGCACCGGCGCGGTGATCCTGCTGTTCTACGCCGTGTCGTTCTATGCGCTGCGGGAATTCCTCACGCTGACGCCGACCCGTCGCAGTGATTACCCGGCGCTGGTGGCGGCTTTCTACCTGGCGCTGCCGCTGCAATACCTGCTGATCTACTTCGACTGGTACGGGCTGTTCTCGATCTTCATCCCGGTGTACGTGTTCCTGCTGCTGCCGATCCTTGCTTCATTGGGCGGTGACAGCACGCACTTCCTGGAACGGGCGTCGAAAGTGCAATGGGGGCTGATGATCGCGGTGTTCTGCGTGTCGTTCGTGCCGGCGCTGCTGACCCTGGACATCGTCGGCTACGAAGGCCGCAACCTGCTGCTGATCGCCTACCTGGTGATCGTGGTGCAGCTGTCGGACGTCTTGCAGTACGTGTGCGGCAAGCTGTTCGGCAAACACAAGATCGCGCCCAATTTGTCGCCGTCGAAAACGGTGGAAGGGTTTGTTGGCGGGATTTTGCTGTCGTCGCTGATCGGCGCAGCGCTGTGGTGGACCACACCGTTCAATCCCTGGCAGTCGTTCCTGATTGCGCTGCTGATCAACCTGCTGGGGTTTGCGGGCGGGATCGTAATGTCGGCAATCAAGCGCGATCGCGGCGTGAAAGATTGGGGGCACATGATCGAAGGCCACGGCGGGATGCTGGACCGGCTGGACTCGGTGTGTTTTGCCGCGCCGATTTTATTTCATCTCGTACGCTACTGGTGGACTTGAAACCTCACTCCATGACCTTCTCCCCCGTAGCAGCTGTCGAGCTCCAGCGAGGCTGCGTCGGCCGCACCACCGACCTCAGACCCAGTCGCGCCCTACGCAGCCTCGCTAAAGCTCGACAGCTGCTACGAAGGGAGGGGAGTCTGATCGTTCCCACGCTCTGCGTGGGAATGCATCCGGTGACGCTCCGCGTCACGACGTTAAGAGCGGACGCGGAGCGTCCAGGGCGGCATTCCCACGCGGAGCGTGGGAACGATCTAGCCGGGAAGATGCCCCAACGGTAACGCCCCCGGGGTCTTCACCGTTTGAATCGCAAAGTTGCTGCGGATATCACTCACCCCCGGCAACTTCAACAAACTCCCGGTCAGGAACCGCTCATACCCGCGCAAATCCGGCACCACTACTTGCAGCAGGAAATCCGATTCCCCCGACACCAGAAACGCCGAAATCACCTGGGGCAACGCGGTCACTGCCAATCGAAACGCCTCTGCCTGTTCGTCGTTATGCCGCTCCACTTTGACCCCGACAAACACCGTCAGCCCCAACCCGACTTCATCCCGATCGAGACTTGCCTGGTAACCCCGAATCACCCCGGCCTCCTCCAACAACCGCACCCGGCGCAAACAGGGCGAGGCCGACAAGCCAATCTCATCCGCCAGTTGCACGTTGCTCAAGCGGCCGTCTCGTTGCAGGGCCTCAAGAATCTTGCGGTCAAACGCATCCAGTTTAAGATTTGGCATAAGTGAGGTGTTTCGCCCGGTAAAAGTGGCAGATTGTGCCAAAACTAGACGCCTTTCCGGTTAACTACGCAAGCACCTGCCCCGGCCTTCACCTCTAAAATTGCCCTACGAATCACGTACCGCAAGGGGCAGGCACATGGCAGAACTCTGGTTGTTTTTAGTCGCGCTGGCAGTGGTGTACCTGTTGCCCGGCCCGGACATGATCCTGCTGCTGCAAACCGGCGCCCGCCAGGGCAAGGCGATGGCGCTGGCAACCGCAGCAGGTTTGGGGCTGGCGCGGGCCTGCCACGTGGCACTGGCCGGGATGGGCCTGGCGACGTTGTTCAAGGTCGCACCCTGGACTTTCGATGTGGTGCGCCTGGGCGGTGCGGCGTATCTGCTGTGGATCGGTGTGCAGTGCTTGCGCTCCAACCTGCTGCCCAACCTGAATACCCAAAACGGCCCGGCACCGGCCCATGCCTGGCGCGAAGCCTTTCAACGCGGCCTGCTGACCAACCTGCTCAACCCCAAGGCGTTGCTGTTCTGCTCCGTATTGCTGCCGCAGTTCATTGATCCACACGGCGCTTCGGTGACGGCGCAGTTCGCAATGTTGGGCATAATTCTGGTGGCCGTCGGCCTGGCATTCGACAGTTGCTACGGCCTGGCCGGCGCCAGAATCGGCCGCTGGCTGCAGCGCAGCCCGTCCGCCCAACGCCTGCAACAATGGCTGTTTGGCAGTCTTTTGATCGGTTTTGCTATACGCCTCACCTTCGTACAGCAAGCCTGAGCAAAACGACGTGTTTTGCCGTCATCTTTTGTATTAAAGAGATGTGTAAGATACGCGACACATTGCCAGGGATGCTCACCATGTTTGATTCGTTAAAAGCGACCAGCCGCCGTTTTTTCGTGGCCTTGATCTCAGTGGTGAGTGTTGTGTTCCGCGCCGTGCGATGGCTGGCGCGCAGCCTGTTCGGCCAGTGGCAACCGCCGCGTTGGCTGCAAGCCACCGGCAACGGCTTGGTCAACGTCGGCCATAAGGCCCGGGCGTATCCGCGCCAGGCCGCAGGTGGCGTGCTGGCCCTGGTGTTGCTGGTGGCCGCAGGCGTCTATGGCTGGCACTGGTATTCCCACCTGCCGCAACCCCATACCGTGGGCTATTCGCTGCACAAACCCAACCTGACGGATTACACCCAGCCGCAGCCGGTTGTGGATAACTTGCAGGTACGCTTCGCCGAATCCGTGGCACCCCTTGCAGCGATTGGCAAACCGGTCACCGAAGGCATCACGCTCAAGCCGACCATTGCGGGTACCTGGCGCTGGTCGGACGACCGCAGCCTGGTGTTCACCCCGGAAAAAGATTGGCCCGTCGATGCTCATTACTCCATCGACCTGGCTAAGAAGAACCTGTTGGCCGACGGCGTACTGCTCAGCCAGTACACCAGCCAATTCTCCACCCAGCCGTTCCGCGCGACGTTGACGCAAAACGAGTTGTACCAAGACCCGAGCAACCCGACGCAGAAACAGCTGGTAGCGACCTTCCACTTTTCCCACCCGGTAGATGAAGACAGCGTACGCAAGCGCGCCTCGGTAACCCTCGGCAAAGGCCTGGCCTACCGCGACGCGCAACTGCCCAACCGTCCGGAAGTCACCTTCGACGAGCACAAGCTCAACGCTTTTGTACGCTCCGCCGCCCTGGCCACTCCGCTGGAAAGCACCCCGGTCAGCGCCAAGCTCGATGAAGGCCTCAAAGCCCGTGACGGCGGCAACGCCAGCACTGCACCGTTGGTGGCCGAAGTCACCGTGCCCGGCCGCTATCGCCTGACCTTTACCGGCGCCGAAGTCAGCTTTGTCGACAACGAGCGCGGCGAGCCCGAGCCGGTGTTGATGTTCAGCAGCTCCAGCGCGGTGGCCGACGAGACCATCGCCAACAAGGTGCAGGCCTGGATGCTGCCGGAAAAAGCCGAGGACGATACCCGCCCCTGGAACCTGCAAGACATCGACGACAAGCTGCTGGCCAGCAGCACCAAGGTCAAGCTGACCCACGTGCCGAGCGTCGAACCGCTGAATACCCTGCACGCCTTCAAGTTCAAGGCCCCGCCGGACCGCGCCCTGTATGTGCGGGTACCGGCCAACCTGGAAGCCATCGGCGGCTACCTGGCGAAAAATCCGACAGCCTCCCTCGTGAGCATGCCGGCTTATCCGCGCACGCTGCAGTTCCTGTCCGACGGCGCCCTGCTTAGCCTTACCGGCGAAAAACGCCTGGGCTTCATGGCCCGTGGCATTCCCGGCGCCCATGTGGAAATCGCCCGCCTGCTGCCCAACCAGTTGCAACACCTGGTGGACCAGAGCAGCGGCAGCTTTGCCCGACCGAATTTTGCCAATGATTACTTCGACCGGATGGTGGAACGTCAGAGCCTGGACATTCCGCTGTCGGCTGGCGACCCGTCAAAAACCGTCTACGACAACGTCGACCTGAGCAGCTACCTGACGGCCAACGGCGGCCGCCGGGGCATTTTCGTGCTCAAGCTGAGCCCACAGGACGACCCGGCCGATCGCACCTTCGACTACTCGCGCAACACCACCAGCGACCTGCGTTTCATCGTGGTCACCGACTTGGGCATCATCGCCAAGCGCTCCAGCGATGGCAGCCATGATGTGTATGTGCAGTCCATCGGCAACGGCTCGCCGGTATCCGACGCCCAGGTCGATATCATCGGCCGCAACGGCTTGCCGGTCGCCAGCGGCCATACCGACGGCGAAGGCCACGCGCACTTTGCCAAGCTGGATGAACTGCGCCGTGAGAAAACGCCATTGATGTATGTGGTCAGTCGCGGCAATGACCAATCGTTCCTGCCGATTGCCCGTCAGTCCCAGCAGCTGGATTTGTCGCGCTTTGATGTAGGTGGCCTGGAAGAAGACGGTGCGATCAATCGTCTCAGCGCCTACCTGTTTACCGACCGCGGCCTGTACCGGCCCGGCGAGACCGCGCACCTGGGCATGATCGTGCGCAGCGGCGACTGGAAAGGCGCCCTGCAAGGCCTGCCGGTTGAGCTGCAGATCACCGACCCACGTGGTCTTGAGGTGATTCGCCAGCCATTGAAACTGTCGGCCAGCGGTTTTGAAACCTTCGACTTCCCAAGCAGCGAAGTGGCGCCATCTGGCGATTACACGGCGACCCTGCAACTGATCGGTGAGAAGCAGCGACGCACTGACCTGGGCAGCGTCAGCTTCAAGGTTCGCGATTTTGAACCGGACCGGATGAAAGTCAGCCTGAGCTTGCACGACACCCCGGTGCTGGGCTGGATCCCGCCGGACCAGGTGGTGGCCAAGGTCACCGCGATGCACTTGTTCGGCGCTCCGGCGGCGGGCCGTCGCGTCACGGCAAAAATGTCCCTGAGCCCAACGCTCGCGGCCTTTGATCGCTACCCGGATTACCGCTTCCGCCTGAATGACTCGCTGGAAGAAGCCAGTTCCGAAGACTTGGCCGAAACCACCGTCGACGATAACGGCCAAGCGGTGCTGGACCTGAACCTGCAACGCTTCGCCAACAGCACCTACCGCCTGCAAGTGATGACCCAGGTCTACGAAGCCGAAGGCGGTCGCAACGTCGCCGCACAAAGCGCGTTGCTGGTGTCGGCAGCGCCGTACCTGGTGGGTGTGAAGAGCCAGGATTCGCTGTCCTTCGTCGCCAAGGACGCGCCGCGCCAGGTGCAATGGCTGGCCGTGGCGCCAGACCTCACGCCAGTCGCCGTGGACGGCCTGACCAGTGAAGTGGTCGAACACCGCTACGTCTCGGTGCTGGTGAAGCAATCCAACGGCACCTACAAATACGAGTCGCGCATCAAGAACATCAGCCAGCCGGCCTCGCCGGTGGTGATGACCAAAGACGGCGCCAAGCAAACCCTGAACACCGGTACCCCGGGCGATTTCACCCTGCAACTCAAGGACGCCAACGGCAACCTGCTGAACCAGATCGACTACAGCGTCGCCGGCCGGGGCAACACCTCGCGCTCCCTGGAGCGTAACGCCGAGCTGCAACTGCGCCTGGATAAACGCAGCTACGCCACCGGTGATGAGATCGCCATCAGCATTCGTGCGCCGTACACCGGTGCCGGGTTGATCACCATCGAGCGGGACAAGGTCTATACCCAGCAGTGGTTCAAGGCCGACAGCACCAACAGCGTGCAACATATCCGCGTTCCTGCGGGGCTTGAGGGCAATGCCTACGTCAATGTGCAGTTCGTGCGGGACATCGGCTCGTCCGAGGTTTACATGAGCCCGCTGTCCTACGGCGTGGTGCCGTTCAGCATCAACCTGGATGCGCGGCGCATGGCGCTGAAAGTCGAAGGCCCGGCGAAAATCGAGCCGGGGCAGACCCTGGATATCAAGGTCAACGCCGACCGCCCTGGCCGCGCAGTGGTCTACGCGGTGGACGAAGGCATTCTGCAAGTGGCGCGCTACCAGCCGCCGGACCCGCTGGGCTTCTTCTTCCAGAAGCGTGCGCTGGAGGTTGGTACCAGTCAGATTCTTGACCTGATCCTGCCGGAATTCAGCCGCCTGCTCAGTGGGGCAGCGCCGGGTGGTGATACCGAAGGCGCCCTGGCCAACCACCTCAACCCCTTCAAGCGTAAACATCAGCCGCCTGTGGCCTGGTGGTCTGGCTTGGTGGACTTGCCAGCCGGTGAAACCGTGCTGCACTACCAGGTTCCGGACAGCTTCAACGGCAAGCTGCACCTGTTTGCAGTCGCGGTGGACAGCGACAGCGTGGGCGTCAGCGAGGCCAACACCGAAGTGCGCGGGCCGCTGGTGATCACGCCGAACGTGCCGGCTTTTGTCGCGCCGGGTGATGTGTTCAGCGTCAGCGCCGGGGTGTTCAGCAACCTGGACGCAGCGGCGGACGTGAAGTTTGAAGTGCAGACCAGCAATGGCCTGCAGGTGCAAGGCGACAAGGGCAGCACTCTGGCGCTGCAACCGCGCAAGGAAGGCGTCGCCGAATTCAAGATCAAGGTGGGTGAAAACCTCGGCTCGGCAGACTTGCGCTTCGTCGCGGTGCTGCCGGATGGCAAGCGTATCCAGGTGGCGGAAACCACGTCGATCCGGCCATTGAGCGAACATCGGGTGGCCCTGAGCCTGGGCCGTTTCGACAGCGCCAGCAAAGAGCTGAAACCGACCCGCGATCTGTTCGGGCAGTTGCGCGATGTGCAATTGGGCGTCGCCGCTTCGCCGCTGGTCTGGGCCAACGGCCTCAAGCATTACCTGGATGACTACGGCTACGCCTGCACCGAGCAATTGGTGTCCAAGGCCATGCCGGCGTTGATCTGGGGCGGTAACGCGCCGGAGGCCGAGCAGGCCTTCAGCGGCGCGGTGCGCATGCTGCGTCAGCGGCAGAACCAGGCCGGTGGTTTCGGCTTGTGGGCGGCCAACCCGGACGTGGCGCCATACGCCAGCCTGTATGCCACCGACTTCCTGATCGAAGCCAGGGAGCGCGGGCTGCCGGTACCGGAAGACCTGTTGCAACGTTCCAACGCGTACCTCACCGATCTGGCCAACGGCCCGAGCGAAGGTCTGTCGGAACTGCGCAACCGCGCCTATGCCAGTTACCTCCTGAGCCGTCAGGGGATTCTGGTGAGTGGTGCCTTGAGCGATATCCGCGAACGCTACGAGAGCTACTTCAAGGACACCTGGCAGAACGACATTGGCGCCGCGTACCTCGCCGCCAGTTACAAGTTGCTCAAGCAGGATCGTCAGGCCGAGACACTGTTCCGCAAGGTGCCGTGGCTTTCCCTGTCGGATAAATGGAACAGCGACGGCCTGTATTACGACCCGCTGGTGCACGACGCCGAGCACCTGCATTTGCTCGCGCGGCACTTCCCGGAAATGCTCGACGATGTGCCAGCAAGCCTGCTGGATAAACTCGGCAAGCGCCTCAACGAGCAACGCTACAACTCGCTGTCGGCGGCACTGTTGCTGCGGGCCCTGGACAACTATGGCCAGCGCGCCCAAAGCGACATGACCCTCAAGGCCACCGCATGGCTCAGCGACAAGCAGCAACAGCTGTTGCAGATGGCCGGCCAGCCGCCACGTGCGGCGGTGCCTGCCGGTACGCAAAAACTGCAGATGGAAAAATCCGACGGCCCGGCGGCGTTCTACATGCTGAGCGAAGCCGGCTATGACAAGGGCGCCAACCTCAAGCCGATCAACAGCGGCCTGGAAATCATCCACGAATACCTCGACCTCAAAGGCAACCCAGTCAGCAAGGTCGCGGTAGGTGACGAGTTCCTGGTGCGCCTGCGCTTGCGGGCCACCGACCGTGATCAGGTGCAACAAGTGGCCGTGGTCGACTTGCTGCCGGGTGGTGTCGAGCCTGTGTATAACTTGCCGCCGGAGCCGGAAGCGGCCAGCAGCGAGGAAAGCGAAGGCGACGATTCGGAGTACGTTGAAACCAGCGAAGACACCGAGGAAGCCGATGCCTGGCAGGCTCCGATCGGCGAGACCGACTTGAGCAACTGGCAACCGGACTACGTCGATGTGCGTGATGACCGAGTGGTGTTGTACGGCACCGCGCTGCGGGATGTAGGCACCTTCGTGTACCGCGTGCGCGCCACCAACGCCGGTACCTTCAATACGCCACCGGCCTACGCCGAGGGCATGTACGAAACCACCCTGCAAGGACGCGGCAAAGTAGGCCAGCTTGAAATTACCAAGCCTTAAAAGCCTGACGCCGCTGCTGGCAGCGGCGTTGATTCTGGCGGGGCTACGGTTGTGGCCCCACGCGCCGCTGGAACAGGCAGCCACCTCCTCACGGGTGGTGCTGGCCGATGACGGTTCGCTGCTGCGCATGACCCTGGCGGCTGACGGGCAATATCGCCTGTGGCTACCCCTGGAACGGATTTCTCCGTCACTGGTGGAGGCGTTGCTGCTCAAGGAAGACCGCAATTTCTACTGGCACCCGGGGATCAATCCCCCGGCGTTGCTGCGGGCGGCCATGGCCACCTATAGCGGCGGCCAGCGCCAGGGCGGCTCGACCCTGAGCATGCAGTTGGCCAGGCGCCTGTGGGATCTCAATACCCGCCAGGTACCCGGCAAGCTGCAGCAAGTGGCCTTGGCGTTGTGGCTGGAGGCGCGTTACAGCAAGCACGACATTCTCGAGGCCTACCTCAACCTGGCCCCCATGGGCGGCAATATCGAAGGTGCCGAGGCGGCCAGCCGGATTTATTTCGGCAAGTCGGCGGCGCAATTGTCCTTGTCTGAAGCGCTGGCGCTGGCAGTGATTCCGCAGCAGCCTGGCCGCCGCGCGCGCTTCGGGCCATCGCTGCAAACCGCTCGGCAACGGCTGATGGCGGACTGGCGGGAAACTTATCCACAAGACCCGCGTAACGACAGCTTGCTGGACCTGCCGCTGGAAGCCCGCAACCGCCAGCAGATCCCGTTTCTGGCACCGCACTTGAGCGAACAATTGCTGGCATCGCAAACCGGCACTGAGCTGAACAGCACCCTCAATCTGCCGCTGCAACAATTGCTGGAACGCCTGATCACCGGCTTCATCGCCGAGCGCCGCAGCAGCGGTGTGGAAAACGCCACGGCGATTCTGATCGACAGCCGCGACCAGAGCGTAAAAGCCCTGGTGGGCTCGGCGGATTACTTATCCACAGGCATCCACGGCCAGGTCAACGGCGTGTTGTCGCGGCGCTCGCCCGG
Source organism: Pseudomonas sp. ATCC PTA-122608 (assembly GCF_001952855.1). Classification (GTDB taxonomy): domain Bacteria; phylum Pseudomonadota; class Gammaproteobacteria; order Pseudomonadales; family Pseudomonadaceae; genus Aquipseudomonas. The sequence goes on from NZ_LPNO01000001.1 coordinate 391,725, forward strand.
CTCTACGCTCAAGCCATTCCTGTATGGGCTGGCGTTGGACCAAGGGGTGATCCACCCCATGAGCATCCTCAAGGATATGCCGAGTAACTTCGGCTACTTCCAGCCGGAAAATTTCGACGGCAGTTTTGTCGGACCGGTGACAGCCCGCGATGCGCTTATCCGCAGCCGCAACATCCCGGCGGTGTGGCTCGCCAGCCAAACCCGCTCGCCGTCACTCTACGGATTACTGCAAAGGGCCGGGATCAAGGGCCTGCGGGGCGAAAGCCACTACGGCTTGGCGCTGGCTCTGGGCGGCGGCGAGATGACGCCCGAGGAGCTGGCGCGGCTGTACGTGATGCTCGCAGGTGATGGGCATTTGCGACCCTTGCGCTATTTGCAGGAGCAACCGCAAACCACCGGCGCCCAGCTACTCACACCACAGGCTGCGTTTATGGTGCGCGACATGTTGCGTCGCAACCCGCGCCCGGACGGGCTGCCGGGACGCCATTGGCGCACGGCCTGGAAGACCGGCACCTCATGGGGCTTTCACGATGCGTGGAGCGCCGGCCTCGTAGGCCCGTATGTGCTGGTGGTGTGGGTCGGTAACTTCGACGGTCGTCCGAATCCGGAATTTATCGGCGCGAAAACCGCGGCACCGCTGTTCTTCCGCATCGCCGACGCCCTGCCCCTGGCCTTGCCGAACGTGGTGATCAAACCCGACAAGCCCCCCGCCGGGCTGATCCGCATCGACGTTTGCGCGGCCTCCGGCGAGTTGCCCAACCGATGGTGCCCACGTACCCGCAAGACCTGGTACATCCCCGGCGTGTCACCGATTCGCGTGTCCAACCTGCACCGCCCGGTGCTGATCGACACCCGCACCGGCAAGGCCGCGTGCCCGCCGTTCGACCCGCAATACACCCGTGAAGAAGTCTTCGAATTCTGGCCCAGCGATGTGCAGCGGCTGTTCCGCGCCGCCGGCCTGCCCCGGCGCACGCCGCCCAATGTGCAGAAAAGTTGCCAACCCAATCGCATCGGCGACCAGAGCGAGGCGCCGCAGATTCGCTCGCCGCTGACTCAGGTCAGTTATCACCTGCGCCTGTCACAGCCCCAGGAAAGCATTCCGCTGAACGCCAACGCCGCCAGTGATGCACTGACGCTGTATTGGTTTGCCGACCAGACCCTGATCGGCCAGGGCCCGCCGCAAACCACGCTGAACTGGCGGCCGGGTAAATCGGGGGAGTATCGGTTGCGGGTCACTGATGATCAGGGCCGCAGTGCCAGCCGGGGACTGAAGGTGGAGTTTGTGCCCTGATCAGGGATCTTCGTCGCCTAAACCGGCGGTGTCGGCATCTTTTGCGAAATGCTTGTACGCCATCCCTAGCTTGCGTTGCTCAAAGATCGAAAACACCAGGGTGCCCAGCAGAATCATCATCCACACCAGGAACACCTTCATGGTGTCCACCTGAGCCACCACCAGCAGCAACGTCACTACGCCGCCAATCACCATGCCCAGGCCCATCCAGGCGCCCAGCACACGGCCCACCGCCAGGCGCATGCCCTTGGGCAGCAACAGCCGCAGCGCGAGCAACACCACAAACATTGTCAGCAAGAAGCCAAAAGCCGCCATGAAGGGAATCACGAAACCATTGTCACGGTACAACCAGGCCAGAAAACGATAGGCCGGATTCAGCTCCGCCATTTGCTGGTAGGTGGCGGGGCCGGGCAAATGCAGTTGGGCAAAATGTTCCGGGGTCATGGCCATGATGCCAACACCGATCAAGCCCACCACCACCGCGTAGAAACCACCGGCGCGCCACAGCGGCGCCAGCACACGGCGGTTCTCCACATCCTTGGTTTCAGCCAGGCCGAACACCGCATCACGTTGCCGGCCCTGGGCAATCACCGTCTTGCCCTCACTTTCGCAGGCGTCGCCAATCAGCATCACCTGCATATCCTGGGTGAGTAGCAGTTCGCCCTGGCGGCGGAAGTTGCTGATCCACTCATGGTCGCCAGGACGCTTCTTGCCGAACAGGTCGATGCCTTCGGCAATCACCGTCACTTCTCCGGTGGCGTCCTGCAGGCGGAAGTCATTGCAGCGAGCCTCGGCTGAGACCTGGCTCCAGCTCCAGTCGCCGTCCTTGTCTTTGGTGCCTTCTTCGATGATCCACACATAACCCGCACAAGGCTTGCCGTTGACCGGGGAGATCAGCGGTGCGTCGACGATCACCTTGCCGTTCACTTCAACCAGGCCCATGGCCAATGAGCGTATCTGGCTGGTGGCCAGGCGTTGTTCGGTGCGATAGAAGTTGGGGCCGAAGCTGGCCAGCAAGCCAATCAAAATGCAGACGGGGAAAAACAGCGCAACCAGGATCGTCGGGGCGTAAACCATCAGGCCGATGAAGCCGGCGAGAAAGATCAGCGCCACTAGGGTTTTCCACGCCGGCTTTTTCGCGACAACACCCGCCTGAGTGGTTTTCATGCTCCCGGCACCTCAAGCTTCACGCCTTCGTAGCGGGTTTCTTCGGCACTGATGGCCAGCAGCGGGATGCGCTGGTAGCCGAGCATTTTTGCGAAGAACAGATCAGGGAAAATCGCGATGGCGATGTTGTAGAGGTTGACCGACTCATTGAAGAACTCGCGGCGGTCGGCGATACGTTCTTCCACCGCCGAAATCGCCTGCTGCAACTCCACCATGTTGGGGCCGGAGATCAGCGTCGGATAATTCTCGGCCACCGCAATCACCGACTTGAGTGCCGTATTGAGCTGGTTGGAGGCATCGACCTTATCGGTGAGGCTGCTGGCGTTGAGGTACGCGGTGCGGGCGTCGCTGAGGCGGGTGAACAGCGCATTCTCATGGTTCATGGCGGCTTGCACCACGCGCATCAGGTCGGGAATCTGGTCCGCCCGTTGCTTGAGCAACACGTCGATGTTGGCAAAGGCTTTATCCACATCGTTGCGGCGCATCACCAGGCCGTTGTAGACCCCCACCAGCCAGCCGACCAGGCCGACGACAATAATCAGCACGACGATACCGGCGATCAGCAGTTCGATGTTCATGGTGACGGCATTCCCTGGCTAGTTATCCACAGGGCGCATTCTAGGGGTAAAGCGGGGGAATACTCCCGGAATTAGTCCACAGAAACGGCAAGAGCCGATGTTCGGTAGCCTGAAAAAGCAAAACCCCCGAAGAACGGGGGTTTTGCTGGTTCTGGTGAGGCTTATTCCACCGTCACCGACTTCGCCAGGTTGCGCGGCTGGTCAACGTCAGTGCCCTTGAGCACGGCGACGTAGTACGACAGCAACTGCAGCGGGATGGTGTAGAGGATCGGCGACAGGGTGTCGTGGATGTGCGGCATGTTGATGACGTGGGTGCCTTCGCCATTGGTCATGCCGGCCTTTTCATCGGCGAACACGATCAATTGGCCGCCACGGGCGCGCACTTCCTGCAGGTTGGATTTGAGCTTCTCCAGCAGTTCGTTGTTCGGCGCGACGGTAACGACTGGCATGTCGTCATCCACCAGGGCCAACGGGCCGTGCTTCAGCTCACCGGCCGGGTAGGCTTCGGCGTGGATGTAGGAGATTTCCTTGAGCTTGAGCGAACCTTCCATCGCCACCGGGTATTGCGCGCCACGGCCGAGGAACAGGGTGTGGTGCTTATCGGCGAACAGCTCGGCGACTTTTTCCACCGTGCTGTCCATAGCCAACGCTTCGCCCAGGCGGGCCGGCAGGCGGCGCAGTTCTTCAACCAGGTGCGCCTCGACGCCTTCGCCCAGGGTGCCGCGAACCTGGCCCAGGGACAGGGTCAGCAGCAATAGGCCGACCAACTGGGTGGTAAAGGCTTTGGTGGAGGCCACGCCGATTTCGCGACCGGCCTGGGTCAGCAAGGTCAGGTCGGATTCGCGCACCAGGGAGCTGATGCCGACGTTGCAGATCGCCAGGCTGCCGAGGAAGCCCAGTTCCTTGGCATTGCGCAGGGCGGCCAGGGTGTCGGCGGTTTCGCCGGACTGGGAGATGGTCACGAACAGGGTGTCGGCCTGCACCACCACCTTGCGGTAGCGGAATTCGCTGGCAACTTCGACCTGGCACGGGATGCCGGCCAGTTCTTCGAGCCAGTAACGGGCAACCATGCCGGCGTGGTAGCTGGTGCCGCAGGCGACGATTTGCACGTTACGCACTTTGGCGAACAGCTCGGCGGCTTGCGGGCCGAAGGCTTGCACCAATACCTGGTTCTGGCTCAGGCGGCCTTCCAGGGTGCGTTGCACCACGGCCGGTTGCTCGTGGATTTCCTTGAGCATGAAGTGGCGGTACTCGCCCTTGTCGGCGGCTTCGGCACCGTCGCGGTACTGCACGGCTTCACGTTCCACGGACTGGCCGTTGACGTCCCAGATGGACACGCTTTCACGGCGGATCTCGGCGATATCGCCTTCTTCCAGGTACATGAAGCGGTCGGTCACCTGGCGCAGGGCCAGTTGGTCGGAGGCGAGGAAGTTCTCGCCCAGGCCCAGGCCGATCACCAACGGGCTGCCACTGCGGGCGGCGACCAGGCGGTCGGGCTGGCTGGCGCTGATCACGGCCAGGCCATAGGCGCCGTGCAGTTCCTTGACGGTGGCCTTGAGGGCGATGGTCAGATCGCCGAGGTCCTTGAGCTTGTGGTTCAGCAGGTGGGCGATGACTTCGGTGTCGGTGTCCGAGGTGAAGACATAACCCAGGCCCTTCAGCTGTTCACGCAGCACTTCGTGGTTTTCGATGATGCCGTTGTGCACAACCGCCAGGTCACCGGAGAAGTGCGGGTGGGCGTTGCGTTCGCACGGTGCGCCATGGGTGGCCCAGCGGGTGTGGGCGATCCCCAGGCGGCCTACCAGCGGCTCACCGGCCAATGCCTGCTCCAGTTCGCTGACCTTACCTGGGCGACGCATGCGCTCAAGTTTGCCGACGTTGGTGAAAAGCGCCACGCCGGCGCTGTCGTAGCCACGGTATTCCAGGCGTTTGAGGCCTTCGAGCAAAATGGCGGTGACGTTTCGTTCAGCGACTGCGCCAACAATTCCACACATGGTTTCTCTCCTAGATGACTGCCGCGCAAATCAGCGTGATGCCGCGGGCTTGAATCTGGTCGCGGGCCTCAAGCGGCAGGCGATCATCGGTAATAAGGGTATGGACGCTGCCCCAGGGCAGTTCCAGGTTGGGGATTTTGCGGCCAATCTTGTCGGACTCGACCATCACCACCACTTCGCGGGCGACCTCGGCCATGACGCGGCTCAGTCCCAGCAATTCGTTGAAGGTGGTGGTGCCGCGCTCCAGGTCGATGCCATCGGCACCGATAAAGAGCTGGTCGAAATCGTAGGAACGCAGCACTTGCTCGGCAACCTGGCCCTGGAACGAGTCCGAATGCGGGTCCCAGGTGCCGCCGGTCATCAACAGCACCGGCTCATGCTCCAGGTCGCTCAAGGCGCTGGCCACGTGCAGGGAGTTGGTCATCACCACCAGGCCGGGCTGGTGGCCCAGTTCGGGGATCATGGCGGCGGTGGTACTGCCGCTGTCGATGATGATGCGTGCGTGTTCCCGCAAACGCCTGACGGCCGCACGGGCGATGGCGCGCTTGTAGGCCGAAATGGGCTGGGCCGGGTCGCCGACCAGTTCCTGGGGCATGGTGATGGCGCCGCCGTAGCGACGCAGCAACAGGCCGTTACTTTCGAGGGCGGCCAGGTCCTTGCGGATGGTCACTTCCGAGGTTTCGAAACGCTTGGCCAATTCGTCCACACTGACTTCGCCTTGCTCGGTGAGCAGGGCAAGGATGTTATGGCGACGTTGGGGTGTATTTCGTTTCGACATGGTAATGATAAGTTTCGTTTCGAAAGATAACGAAGGCAATCAAAACCTATTCACTCAAAATGGTCAAGCATGCGACTGAGTTTTTTGAATCAACACAGATAAAAATGTGGGAGCGGGCTTGCTCGCGAAGACGGTTTGTCAGTCAGCACATGTATCAACTGAAAGACAGCCTTCGCGAGCAAGCCCGCTCCCACATGGGCACTACAGTGTTTCGCGGTTGTGGATAACTCAGGTCTTCTTGATTTTGACCGGGCGCTTCCAACCGTCGATGTTGCGCTGACGGGCGCGGGCTACAGCCAGTTGGGACTTATCCACATCCTGGTTGATAGTTGAGCCTGCGGCTGTGTTCGAGCCATCACCAATGGTGACGGGTGCAATCAACGAGTTGTTGGAGCCGATAAATACGTCTTCTCCAATAGTCGTCTGGTACTTGTTGGCGCCGTCGTAATTACAAGTGATGGCGCCAGCGCCGATATTGCTGCGGGCACCAATCACTGCATCACCGAGGTAGGCCAGGTGCCCTGCCTTGGCGTCATCGCCCATCTGTGCGTTTTTCAGTTCTACAAAGTTACCCACATGAGCCCTGGCACCCAGCACGCTGCCCGGACGCAACCGCGCGAACGGACCGGCATCGCTGCCCTCGCCCATCACCGCACCGTCGATATGGCTGTTGGCCTTGATCACCACGCCTTTGCGCAGGGTGCTGTCCTTGATCACACAATTCGGGCCGATCACCACGTCGTCTTCAATGACCACGCGGCCTTCGAGGATCACGTTGATATCGATCAGCACGTCGCGGCCTACGGTGACATCGCCCCGCACATCGAAACGTGCCGGATCACGCAGCGTCACGCCCAGCGCCATCAGGCGACGACCTTCACGCAGTTGATAGTGACGCTCCAGCTCCGCCAGTTGCTTGCGGTCGTTGGCGCCCTGCACTTCCATTGGGTCGTGGGGCTGCTCAGTGGCGACCACCAGGCCATCACTGACGGCCATCTCGATGACGTCGGTCAGGTAGTACTCGCCCTGCGCGTTGTTGTTGGACAGACGGCTCATCCAGTCAGCCAAGCGATCGGCCGGGACCGCGAGGATGCCGGTGTTGCCTTCGGTGATGGCGCGTTGGGCTTCGCTGGCGTCTTTATGTTCGACGATGGCAGCGACCTTGCCGTCAGCGTTGCGCACGATGCGGCCGTAGCCGGTGGGGTCGTCCAGCTCGACGGTGAGCAGGCCCATTTGGCCTGGCACTACGTGTTTGAGCAGGCGCTGCAAGGTTTCCACTTCGATCAACGGCACGTCACCGTATAGAATCAGCACGGTGTCGGCCTTGATGAACGGCACGGCTTGCGCGGTGGCATGGCCGGTACCCAATTGCTTATCCTGCAATACGAAATTCAGGTCATCCGCCGCCAACCGCTCGCGCACCACATCGGCACCGTGGCCGATCACAACATGAATGCGCTGTGGATCCAGCTGCCGGGCGCTGTGGATAACATGGCCAAGCATGGAATTGCCGGCAACCGGGTGCAGCACCTTGGGCAGGGCCGAACGCATACGGGTGCCCTGGCCTGCGGCAAGAATTACGATTTCGAGAGACATGAATGGCTACCAATCCTGGGCGGTCAGACTTCAGACCAAAGAAGTGTTTTGCAAAAAAAGAAAAAGGGTAGCCGAGGCTACCCTTTTTAATCAATCACGCATGAGGCTTGACGGCTTAGCCGCCAAACTTCTTGCGGATCTGCTGGACGGTGCGCAGCTGAGCTGCGGCCTCGGCCAGACGTGCAGCAGCAGAACCGTAGTCGAAATCTGCGCCTTTTTCGTTCAGGGCCTTCTCGGCAGCCTTGACGGCTTCCTGAGCGGAGGCTTCATCCAGGTCAGCAGCACGTTGCACGGTGTCGGCAAGTACCTTGACCATGTGTGGCTGAACCTCAAGGAAACCACCGGAGATGTAAAACACCTCCTTCTCCCCATTCAGCTTGGTCAGAGTAATCGGACCAGGCTTCAAGCTAGTGATCAACGGCGCGTGTCCCATGGCAATACCAAGGTCACCGAGTTCGCCGTGTGCAATCACCATCTCAACCTGACCGGAGAAAATCTCTCCTTCCGCGCTGACGATATCGCAATGGAATGTCATAGCCATCTGATTGCCTCAACCTGATGAGCGCCCGTTACCGGGCGCCGGAATTACAGTTTCTTGGCTTTCTCGATCGCTTCTTCGATGCCGCCGACCATGTAGAACGCTTGTTCTGGCAGGTGGTCGTAGTCACCGTTGAGGATGCCTTTGAAGCCAGCAATGGTGTCTTTCAGGGAAACGTATTTACCCGAGGCACCGGTGAAGACTTCAGCCACGAAGAACGGCTGCGACAAGAAGCGCTGGATCTTACGAGCGCGGGATACCAACTGCTTGTCGGTTTCCGACAGCTCGTCCATACCCAGGATCGCAATGATGTCCTTCAGTTCTTTGTAACGCTGCAGAACGTACTGGACGCCGCGAGCGGTGTCGTAGTGTTCCTGACCGATTACGTTCGGGTCCAGCTGGCGCGAAGTCGAGTCCAGTGGATCGACCGCTGGGTAGATACCCAGGGAGGCGATGTCACGGGACAGTACGACGGTGGCGTCCAAGTGGGCGAACGTGGTCGCTGGCGACGGGTCAGTCAAGTCATCCGCAGGTACGTATACCGCTTGGATCGAGGTGATCGAACCGTTTTTGGTCGAAGTGATACGCTCTTGCAGAGTACCCATCTCTTCGGCCAGGGTCGGCTGGTAACCTACTGCGGAAGGCATACGGCCCAGCAGTGCGGATACTTCAGTACCGGCCAGGGTGTAACGATAGATGTTGTCGACGAACAGCAGAACGTCGTTACCTTCGTCACGGAACTTCTCGGCCATGGTCAGGCCGGTCAGTGCTACGCGCAGACGGTTACCCGGCGGCTCGTTCATCTGACCGTAAACCAGTGCCACTTTGTCCAGAACGTTGGAATCCTTCATCTCGTGGTAGAAGTCGTTACCCTCACGAGTACGCTCACCCACACCGGCGAACACGGAATAACCGCTGTGCTCGATGGCGATGTTACGGATCAGTTCCATCATGTTTACGGTTTTGCCTACACCGGCACCACCGAACAGACCGACTTTACCGCCCTTGGCGAACGGGCAAACCAGGTCGATAACCTTGATGCCGGTTTCCAGCAGGTCGTTGCCGCCCGCCTGTTCCGCGAAGGAAGGCGCAGGACGGTGAATGCCCCAGCGCTCTTCGGTTTCGATTGGACCGGCTTCGTCGATCGGGTTACCGAGGACGTCCATGATCCGGCCCAGGGTCGCTTTACCGACGGGTACGGAGATGGCTGCGCCAGAGTCAGTGACTTCCAGACCGCGCTTCAAGCCTTCGGTGGAACCCATTGCAATGGTACGAACCACGCCGTCGCCCAGCTGCTGCTGAACTTCCAGGGTGGTGCCTGCATCGCTTTTGACTTTCAAAGCGTTGTAGATGCTCGGTACGCTGTCGCGTGGGAATTCCACGTCGATAACGGCGCCGATGATTTGAACGATACGTCCGCTACTCATAGCTGGATCCTCTGAATATTTGAACCGTTAAACCGCGGCAGCGCCGCCGACGATTTCCGAGATCTCTTGGGTGATCGCAGCCTGACGCGCCTTGTTGTAGATCAGCTGCAAATCGCTGATCAAATCACCGGCGTTGTCGGTAGCGTTCTTCATCGCGATCATCCGCGCAGCTTGTTCAGCCGCGTTGTTCTCGACCACCGCCTGGTACACCTGCGACTCCACGTAGCGCACCATCAAGCCGTCAAGCAGCTCTTTGGCGTCTGGTTCGTAGAGGTAGTCCCAGTGGTGCTTGAGTTCTTGTTCCGGGGTCGCCACCAATGGAATCAACTGCTCCACGGTAGGCTGCTGCGTCATGGTGTTGATGAACTTGTTGGATACCACGGACAGGCGGTCAATCCGGCCTTCCAGGTATGCATCCAGCATCACTTTGACGCTGCCGATCAAATCATTGATCGACGGTTCTTCACCCAGGTGGCTGATAGCTGCAACGACGTTACCGCCGAAGTTGCGGAAAAAGGCCGCACCCTTGCTACCGACCACACACAGATCGATCTCGACGCCGTTTTCGCGGTTTACCGCCATGTCCTTGACCAGGGCCTTGAACAGGTTGGTATTCAAACCACCGCACAAACCACGGTCACTGCTCACCACGACATAACCGACGCGCTTAACTTCACGGTCGAGCATGAACGGGTGGCGATATTCCGGGTTGGCGTTGGCCAGATGACCAATAACCTGGCGGATACGCTCCGCGTAGGGACGGCTAGCAGCCATGCGCATTTGTGCCTTGCGCATTTTGCTGACCGCCACTTTTTCCATGGCGCTGGTGATCTTTTGCGTGCTTTTGATGCTCGCAATCTTACTGCGAATCTCTTTTGCGCCTGCCATGTAACACCTATCAGGTTAGCAAGCGGGAGCCTCGCGGCCCCCGCTGCGGCTTACCAGGTTTGGGTGGCCTTGAACTTCTCGATACCGGCTTTGATGCCAGCGTCGATGTCGTCATTGAAGTCACCCTTCACGTTGATCTTCGCCATCAATTCGGCGTGATCGCGGTTGAAGTAAGCAATCAGCGCTTGTTCGAAGCTGCCGACCTTGGTGATTTCAACGTCGGTCAGGAACCCACGCTCAGCGGCATACAGCGACAGCGCCATGTCAGCGATCGACATTGGTGCGTATTGCTTCTGCTTCATCAGCTCGGTAACGCGCTGACCATGCTCAAGTTGCTTACGGGTCGCTTCGTCCAGGTCAGAAGCGAACTGGGCGAATGCCGCCAGTTCACGGTACTGAGCCAGAGCGGTACGGATACCACCGGAGAGCTTCTTGATGATCTTGGTCTGAGCGGCACCACCCACACGGGATACCGAAACACCGGCGTTCACTGCAGGACGGATCCCGGAGTTGAACATGGCCGATTCCAGGAAGATCTGACCGTCGGTGATGGAAATCACGTTGGTCGGAACGAACGCGGAAACGTCGCCAGCCTGGGTTTCGATGATCGGCAGTGCGGTCAGGGAGCCGGTTTTGCCGGTCACTGCGCCGTTGGTGAACTTCTCTACGTATTCTTCCGAAACGCGGGATGCGCGCTCCAGCAGACGGGAGTGGAGATAGAACACGTCGCCTGGGTAAGCTTCACGGCCTGGTGGACGGCGCAGCAGCAGGGAAATCTGGCGGTAAGCCACTGCTTGCTTGGACAGATCGTCATAAACGATCAGCGCGTCTTCACCGCGGTCGCGGAAGTATTCGCCCATGGTGCAACCGGAGTACGGTGCCAGGAACTGAAGTGCAGCGGATTCGGAAGCACTGGCGGCCACGACGATGGTATTAGCCAAGGCGCCGTTTTCTTCCAGCTTGCGAACCACGTTGGCGATGGTCGATTGTTTCTGACCGATTGCTACGTAGACGCAGAAAATCCCGCTGTCTTTCTGGTTGATGATCGCGTCGATCGCCAGAGCGGTTTTACCGATCTGACGGTCACCGATGATCAGCTCACGCTGGCCACGGCCGACAGGAATCATGGCATCGACAGCCTTGTAGCCAGTCTGTACAGGCTGGTCTACCGACTTACGCCAGATCACGCCTGGAGCAACTTTCTCGACCGCATCGGTCTCGGTGTTGTTCAGCGGACCTTTGCCGTCAACTGGGTTACCCAGTGCGTCGACAACGCGACCCAGCAGTTCCTTACCAACCGGAACCTCCAGGATGCGGCCTGTGCACTTGGCGCTCATGCCTTCAGCCAGAGTCTGGTAGGAGCCCAATACAACGGCACCTACAGAGTCTTGCTCCAGGTTGAGAGCCATACCGAAGACGCCGCCCGGAAACTCGATCATCTCGCCGTACATTACGTCGGCCAGACCGTGAATCCGCACAATGCCGTCAGATACGCTGACGACAGTGCCTTCGTTACGGGCTTGGGAGGTCACATCGAGCTTGTCGATGCGGCCCTTGATAATTTCACTTATTTCGGAAGGATTGAGTTGCTGCATTGCTCTGCTGCCCCTTCAAACTCAAGATTTCAATGCTTCGGCAAGATTCGCGAGTTTGCCGCGAATCGAGCCATCGATAACCAGGTCGCCGGCGCGAATGATGACACCACCAATCAGGGTGGCATCCTCCGCAACTTGCAGGCGCACTTCCCGGTCGAGTCGTGCACTGAGAACCTTGGCGAGTTTGTCTTGCTGTTCTTGGTTCAATGCAAAAGCACTGGTCACTTCAACGTCTACCGATTTCTCTTGTTCGGCCTTGTACAGGTCAAACAGAGCGGCGATCTCCGGCAGAAGCGGGAGACGGTCGTTTTCGGCAACGACGTGGATGAAGTTCTGCACTTTTACATCAAACTTGTCGCCGCACACGTCAATAAACGTGGCGGCCTTGTCTGCGCTCGTCAGTCGCGGGGCCTTGAGCACGCGCTGCATGGTGTCGTCTTGCGACACTGCTGCAGCCAGGCCGAGCATGGCTGACCAAGAGGCCAGCTGCTGGTGGGCCTGGGCGTGCTCGAAGGCTGCCTTAGCGTAAGGTCGGGCCAACGTGGTCAATTCTGCCATGATCGCCCTCGCTTAAATTTCAGCAGCCAGTTTGTTTACCAGCTCCGCGTGCGCGTTTTGATCGATTGTGGCACCCAGGATCTTCTCAGCACCGCCGACGGCCAGAGCACCCAGTTGGGCACGCAGCGCATCTTTGACACCGTTCAGTTCCTGCTCGATCTCGGCTTGAGCCTGAACCTTCACACGGTCAGCGTCGATACGGGCTTTTTCAACAGCCTCTTCAACGATCTGGTTACCGCGTTTCTTGGCTTGCTCAATGATTTCAGCTGCCTGAGCTTTCGCTTCGCGCAGTTGTTGACCCGCTTTATCTTGGGCCAACTCCAGGTCGCGAGCTGCTCGTGCGGCAGCGTCCAGTCCGTCTGCGATCTTCTTCTGACGTTCGTGCAAAGCCGCGATGACCGGAGGCCATACGAACTTCATGCAGAAAACTACAAAAATCAAGAACGCTAAGGACTGACCAATAATGGTTGCATTAATGTTCACGCCAATACCTCGCTCGTTCGTTGCACAACACACCAATCACTCGAAAAAACGAGTGATTAACCGGCGAGTTGACCAACGAAGGGGTTCGCGAAGGTGAAGAACAGAGCGATACCAACACCGATCATGGTCACGGCGTCGAGCAGGCCGGCGACGATGAACATTTTAACTTGCAGCATTGGAACCATTTCTGGCTGACGCGCTGCGCCTTCCAGGAACTTGCCGCCCAGCAGGCCGAAACCAATGGCAGTACCCAGGGCGCCCAGGCCGATCAACAGTGCAACAGCGATAGCGGTTAGACCAACTACAGTTTCCATCTTTCCTCCCGACTTTTACGTCGTATGGTTTAGGTTTTTTAGATTTTAAAGCGGTAAAACAAATCGTTTCATAGCCCTTCAGGGCTACCCTCCCGTTTGACCGGGAGGGACATCAGACTAGTCGAGACTGGTCTTAATGGTTCTCTTCGTGCGCCATCGACAGGTAGACGATGGTCAGCATCATGAAGATAAACGCCTGCAGGGTGATGATCAGGATGTGGAACACAGCCCACGCCCACTGCAGAACAATGCCCAGGCCGCTAAGCCAGAGCAGACCACTGCCGAACATCACAGCGATCAGAATGAACACCAGCTCGCCGGCATACATGTTGCCGAACAGTCGCAGAGCCAGGGAAATCGGCTTGGCGATCAGGGTCACGAATTCCAGCAGGAAGTTCACCGGGATCAGCAGGGCTTGAAGGAAAATATTCTTGCTGCCGAACGGGTGCAGGGTCAGTTCGCCGATGAAGCCGCCGATGCCCTTGATCTTGATGCTGTAGAAAATGATCAACACGAACACCGACAGGGCCATGCCCAGGGTAGCGTTCGGGTCAGTGGTCGATACGGCACGGAATGGAATGTGCGGATCGCCGGAGATCGCCATGGCCAACTGAGGAATCCAGTCGACCGGAATCAGGTCGACGGCGTTCATCAGGAACACCCAGACGAAGATGGTCAGTGCCAACGGTGCAATCACCGCGCTACGACCATGGAAGCTGTCTTTCACGCTGCCATCGACGAATTCGACCAATACTTCAACGAAGTTCTGCAAAGCACCTGGCTGACCGGAAGTCGCCTTCTTTGCCGCCATGCGGAAAATCAGGACGAAGATCAGACCCAATGCGACAGACCAGCCCAGAGTATCCAGGTGGAATGCCCAGAAGCCCATTTCTTTGGCTTCTGCTGCGGTGTGGGCAAAGCCCCAGCCGCCGTTGGGAAGCTGACCGAAGGTCAGGTTCTGCAAGTGGTGCTGGATATAGCCCGAAGCGGTTGTTTCTGCCATGGTTGCCTCAAACGCCCTAAGGTTTCGAAAGTCTTGTTTTCATTAGCAGGGGAGCGAACCAGCTGACCAGTTGGGTCAACACGAACACGCCGAATACAGCCAGCGGCGCCAATGGCTTCACACCTGCAAAGGTCAGTGCAAACAGCACTGCCGTCAAAATCAGTTTCCCCGCCTCGCCGGCATAAAAAGACCGGACGATGGCTTGGGCTGCTCGGGCGCCGGAAAACCGAAAGGCCCTGTGAGCAAAATACATATTGGGCAGCAAGGCTATCAGGCCTCCGCAGAGTCCCGAGTATCCGGCTACGACTCCATGCCAATACCAAAGCGCCAAAGCGGCGATCAGCAGGATGACAAATTGAGCCAATAAAACCGGGAAAACGGCCAAGCGATGGAACGGCAACGTGTTTGGCGTGCGGGTTTCCATCACTCTTGCTCCTCAATGGTCGGCTGCCGGAAATCAATAACTTGGCATAATTTGTGCCGACAAAATGCGCGCAGAGTATAGGGGCGGTTCTGCCCCTATTCAACTGCCGGGTAGTGATTTCCGACTGCGCGCTACATAAGCAATTGTTTCAACGGATGTGGGCAAGGACGCCCTGAAGCTCATCCAATGAGTTATATCCGATGACCAATTGCCCTTTACCTTTCTTGCCGTGGCGAATTTGCACCGCAGAGCCTAGGCGCTCGGCCAGGCGCTGCTCCAGGCGTGCAATATCCGGATCAGGTTTGGCGGTTTCGACCGGTGCAGGTTTGCCACTGAGCCACTGGCGAACCAGGGCTTCTGTCTGACGAACGGTGAGGCCTCGTGCGACAACGTGTCGCGCCCCTTCAACCTGTTGATTTTCCGGCAAACCGAGCAAGGCACGGGCATGACCCATTTCCAGGTCGCCGTGGGAAAGCATGGTTTTGATGACTTCTGGCAGCGCAATCAGCCGCAGCAGGTTGGACACGGTCACGCGGGACTTACCCACCGCATCCGCGACTTCCTGCTGCGTCAGTTTGAATTCCTGCTGCAAACGCTGCAGGGCGATCGCTTCCTCGATCGGATTGAGGTCTTCACGCTGGATGTTCTCGATCAACGCCATGGCGATGGCGGTTTCATCCGGCACATCACGCACCATCGCCGGGATGGTTTCCTTGCCGGCCTGTTGGCTGGCGCGCCAGCGGCGTTCGCCGGCGATGATTTCAAAGCGGCCAGCACCAATCGGGCGCACCACGATTGGCTGCATCACGCCCTGGGCCTTGATCGAATTCGCCAATTCTTCCAGCGCCTGAGGGTCCATGTCCCGGCGCGGCTGGTATTTGCCGCGCTGGATCAGGTCCAGCGGCAGGTGCTGCAGCTCACGCTCGTCGGCCTGCACGGCTTGCTCTTCAAGGGTCGTGACAGTCGGACCACTCAGCAGTGCATCCAGTCCACGTCCGAGACCTCGTTTCTTGACGGCCATGGGGATTCCTTAAGTTGGCTGGGCTGCAGCGGTGCGTGAATTGCGGCGTTGACGACGAACCATCTCGCCGGCCAGAGCCAGGTAGGCAATGGCGCCGCGGGATGATTTGTCGTACGCCAGCGCGGGCATGCCATAGCTTGGCGCTTCGGCCAGGCGGATGTTGCGTGGAATCACGGTGTCGTACAACTGGTCGCCGAAGTGTTCCTTGAGCTGCGCCGACACGTCGTTCATCAGGCTCAGGCGCGGGTCATACATGGTCCGCAGCAGGCCTTCGATTTGCAGGTTCGGGTTGAGCAACTCGGCAATACGCTTGATGTTATCCACAAGGTCGCTCAAGCCTTCGAGCGCGAAGTACTCGCACTGCATGGGGATAATCACCCCGTCGGCGGCAACCAGTGCGTTCAACGTCAGCATCGACAGCGACGGTGGGCAGTCGATCAAAATGTAGTCGTAATTCTCGCGGATTGGCGCCAAGGCGCTGCGCAGACGGCTTTCTTTCATCTGCATTTCCAGCAGCACCACTTCCGCCGCAGTCAAATCGCGGTTGGCCGGCAGCAGTTGATAACCACCGTGCTCGGAATAGTGCATGGCCTGGGCAAGGTCGCACTCGCCAATCAGCAAGTCGTAGACCGAGTTTTCCAGGCCGTGTTTATCCACACCGCTACCCATGGTGGCGTTGCCCTGTGGATCGAGATCGATCAACAGCACCCGACGCTTGGTAGCGACCAGGGATGCTGCGAGGTTGATGCAGGTGGTGGTTTTGCCCACGCCACCTTTCTGGTTCGCTATCGCGAATACCTTAGCCATTCTTGCTTGTGTTCCCAATCATGCCGTGCGGCGCAGTATCAGCAGATGGCGTTGGCCTTGGCAACCGGGTACGGCCAAGGCGTGTTCGCTATCGAGGTGGAAGTCTGCCGGCAATGCTAACAGCTCGTCGCTTGGATGAACGCCCTTCATTGCCAGCCAACGGGTATCGCGGTCGCCGAGGTGGCGGGTCCAGTTGCTGAAGTTCTCCATGCTGCTGAACGCCCGGGAAACAATTCCGTTGAAAGGCTGTTCAGGCGTGAAGGCTTCGACGCGACTGTGGATAACTTGCAGGTTATCCAGCTTGAGTTCGAGTTTGACCTGGGTCAGGAAGCGGGTTTTCTTGCCGTTGCTGTCCAGGCAGGTCACTTGCGACTCGGGAAACAGGATCGCCAGCGGGATGCCGGGCATGCCGCCGCCGCTGCCAACGTCGAGCCAGCGGCCGTTTTCGATAAACGGCATCACACTCAGACTGTCGAGCAGGTGGCGAGAGACCATTTCGTCCGGATCACGCACCGCAGTGAGGTTGTAAGCCTTGTTCCATTTGATCAACAGGGCCAGATAACCCAGCAGCAACTCGTGCTGGGCTTCAGTCAGGTTGACGCCAAGCTGGCGAGCACCTGTGGATAACTCTTCGGCGTGTTGCGAGGTGACCAACGAACTCAAGCGCTTTGCTCCAACTGACGGCCCGCGCCGCGTTTTTTCAAATGAATCATCAACAGCGAAATGGCTGCCGGCGTGACGCCCGGGATACGGGACGCCTGGCCCAGGGTCTCTGGTCGAGTTATCCCCAGCTTGCCTTGGATCTCTTTCGACAGCCCGGAAATGTTTGTGTAATCGATATCCACAGGCAGCTTGGTGTCTTCACTGGCCCGCAGGCGAGCGATTTCATCCTGCTGGCGGTCAATGTAACCAGCGTACTTGGTCTTGATTTCGACCTGTTCGGCGACCTGTGGATCTTCTGCGCCACCGCCGGTGACCGAGATCAGCCCAGCGTAGTCGATTTCCGGACGGGACAGCAGGTTCAGCAAGTTGTATTCGTGGGTCAGCGGCGTGCCGAATTTTTCGGCAATCGCGTCGCCTTGCTCGGTGCCCGGGCGAACCCAGGTACTTTTCAGGCGTTGCTCTTCCAACTCGATGCTTTCGCGTTTTTTGCAGAAGGCTTCCCAACGCACATCGTCGACCAGGCCGAGCTCACGACCTTTTTCGGTCAAGCGCAGGTCGGCATTGTCTTCCCGCAGGATCAGGCGGTATTCGGCCCGGGATGTAAACATCCGGTACGGTTCCTGGGTACCGAGGGTAATCAGGTCGTCGACCAACACCCCGATGTACGCCTCATCGCGACGCGGGCACCAGCTGTCTTTGCCCTGGGCACGCAGTGCAGCGTTGGCTCCGGCCAGCAAACCCTGGGCGCCGGCTTCTTCGTAGCCGGTGGTGCCGTTGATTTGGCCAGCGAAGAACAAACCGCCAATAACCTTGGTTTCCAGGCTGTATTTCAGGTCACGCGGGTCGAAGTAGTCGTACTCGATGGCGTAACCAGGCCGCACGATGTGGGCGTTTTCCATACCGCGGATCGACTGCACAATCTGGATTTGCACATCGAACGGCAAGGAAGTGGAAATCCCGTTCGGGTAAAGCTCGTGGGTGGTCAAACCTTCCGGCTCGATAAAGACCTGATGGCTTTCCTTGTCGGCAAAGCGGTGGATCTTGTCTTCGATCGACGGGCAGTAGCGCGGGCCAATACCTTCGATCACCCCGGAATACATCGGCGAACGGTCGAGGTTCGCGGCAATGATTTCATGGGTGCGGGCGTTGGTGTGGGTAATCCAGCAACTGACCTGTTTCGGATGCTGTTCCTTGGAGCCCATGAACGACATCACCGGGATCGGTGTATCGCCGGCTTGCTCGGTCATCACCGAGAAATCCACAGATCGGCCATCAATTCGTGGCGGCGTGCCGGTTTTCAGGCGACCAACACGCAGTGGCAGTTCGCGAAGGCGCTGAGCCAGGGCGATTGACGGCGGATCACCGGCGCGACCACCGGAATAGTTCTGCATGCCGATGTGGATAAGTCCGCCGAGGAACGTACCGGTGGTCAACACCACGGATTCTGCGAAGAAACGCAGGCCCATTTGCGTGACAACACCGCGTACCTGGTCTTGTTCGACGATCAGGTCATCGGCTGCCTGTTGAAATATCCACAGGTTCGGCTGGTTTTCCAGGGTTTCGCGGACAGCGGCCTTGTACAGGATCCGGTCGGCTTGGGCACGCGTGGCTCGCACGGCCGGGCCTTTGCGGCTGTTCAATACGCGAAATTGAATACCACCTTTGTCGGTAGCCATGGCCATCGCACCGCCCAGGGCATCGATTTCCTTGACCAGATGGCTTTTGCCAATCCCGCCAATTGCGGGGTTGCAGCTCATGGCGCCGAGGGTTTCCACGTTATGCGTCAGCAACAGGGTTTTTGCCCCCATGCGTGCTGACGCCAGTGCTGCCTCGGTACCGGCATGACCGCCGCCGATGACGATCACTTCAAAACGGGAAGGGAAATCCACCACGCACCTCGTGCCTGCTTCTGTAGGTAATTAGGAATGAGCGTTCGAGATCAGGTTTTCGAACGAGTCGGCAAGTATAGGGACTTCGCCCTTCCTAAAGAACCCTTTGCACAAAATTTAACCAGCTGTGGATGAATCACGAACAATAGAAATTAAAAGAGAGAAATTTATTAAATCTTTGTTTTTATGTTTATTTCTACTGAGGCATGTTTCTGTGGATAGATCTCTACAGGCCTTTATTTACGGTATGTACAGAGATTTAAAAGTCTGTGGTTAGGTGCCAAGGAGGCCCTTGGATAAGTGCTTTAAGCCTGTGGATTAAACAGGTGGTTATCCACAGAGGGGTTTTTGCTCAGGTTTTAAGCCTTGTTATCAACCGGGTACAGGAGCGGTTATTCACAGGGCTTAATCCACAGAAAATACGGATTTCGATAAGTTTCAGGCACACGGCGGCCTTCAAGAATCTTCGGGTAGGCAGGAAACGCTTCGTTTGCATTTGTGAAACGGGTTGATGGCAGGCCTATTGTGAGAAAGCGTCACGGCAGTTAATAATAGTTATTATCATTAACCTACCTCGTCACCTCTCATGTCCCTTCCCCCGCATACCCTTGCAGTCCAGCACATCTATGAGCAGCACCATTCGTGGTTGCACAGCTGGCTCAAGGGAAAGTTGCATAACGCCTGCGATGCAGCCGATGTCGCACACGATACGTTCGTGCGGATTCTGGGTGGCCGCAATGCGGCGCAGATCCTTGAGCCCAGGGACTATCTGGCCACTGTTGCCAGGGGACTGGTGATTGACCGCTATCGCCGCCGCGCCATTGAACAAGCCTATCTGCAAACCCTCGCAGACCGGCCAGAAGCAACCGCAATCAGTGAAGAAGACAAGGCGATCATCATTGAAACCCTCGTGGCTGTGGATAAAGCCTTGTATGGGCTGGGTGAGCGGGCTCGGCGAATTTTCATGCTGTCCCAGGTCGAAGGCCTGACTTATCAACAGATCGCCAATCAGCTGCGGGTCTCGCTGACCACCGTCAAGAAACATATGGTCCGCGCCCTGACAGAATGTGCCCTGATCATGGCGGGCGCGTAATGGCCGCCCCGGATCGCAAGACGTTCGAAGCCGCCGCCAGTTGGTACGTGCAATTTCAATCGCAACCACCGACACCTGCGCAACACAGTGCCTGGCAGCAATGGCTCAACGGCGATCCTTCCCATCAGGCAGCCTGGAACCAGATGGAACAGTTGCAACGTGGCCTCGGTGCGCTACCCAAGGATTTCACCCGTCGCGCGCTCTCGACCAGTCAACAGCGGCGCCAAGTGCTCAAGCTGATGTTGATGCTCGGCGCCGCCGGGTACTTGGGATGGAACGTTCAACAACACACTTCCCTGGGCAACCTTTGGGCTGACTATCGAACCAAGGTCGGCGAACGACGGCGAATCGAGCTGGCCGACGGCACTCAAATTGACCTCAATACCCATACCGCGATCGACGTACTTTTCGATGGGCAGCAGCGACTGGTCCGTTTGCGTGAGGGGGAAGTACTTATCCACACCGGCAAGTCGGGGCGGCACACACCGTTTTATGTCGAAACCCGTGAAGGTCGTGTTCAAGCGTTAGGCACGCGGTTCACTGTTCGCCAATTGCAGGGGTCAACCCGGGTTGGCGTGTTGGATGACCGGGTCAGCGTGCAACCCGTCGACCAGCCGGGTCATGGCCGACTGCTCGGCCCCGGTGAGACTGCCGATTTCGGCACGCTGGACGTAGGCCCCAGCCATATCTATCGCAGGAACCAAGCCGCATGGGTCGACGGCCAACTGATCGTTCTGGACGCGCGACTGGGGGATGTCATCGACGAACTCGCGCGCTATCGGCCGGGTGTCATGCAGTGCGACGCTGCATCAGCCCGGCTGCGGGTGTCCGGCACCTTCCGCCTGGATTCCACCGACGCCGTACTGGCCAACCTGCAGGTCACATTGCCGATCCAGGTGAAGTATTTCACCCGCTACTGGGTCGCCGTCACGCTTACAGGTTGATACCGAAAAAATACTCTCAGCAGGGGTTATCTTTTTTTTACCTGGCGCGGCCCTACAGGTAATCACGATGCTACCTTCAGGGCTTACTCACACATGCGCCTTCCTACAAAATTTCGCCAGCGTCTCTCCTGTCACGGCATCACATATAGCTTACTGCTGACCACGGCAGCGACTGCCAGCACCTTGTTATGCACCCAGGCGATTGCTGCCAGCTCGGTGCAACATTACGTGATCGCCCCCGGGCCACTCGACAATGCCTTGAGCCAGTTCGCGGCGAAGGCCAATGTGATTTTGTCATTCTCGCCGCAGCAGACGGCGCGCTTGCAAAGTCCTGGGCTGGAAGGTGACTACTCGGTGGAACAAGGGTTTGCGTTATTGCTGCAGAACTCGGGATTGCAGGCGGCGGCTCAAGGCCCCGGCAGCTACGCGCTGCAGCCGGCAACGAGCGGGGAACAACTCATGTTGGCCCCGACTACTGTCAGCACTTATCAACAGGCCGGTTTCAATCAGGAGATTGCCGGGGACGTCGGTTACAAGGCGCAAAACAGCCGAATCGGTACCAAGACCAGCACACCGTTGTCGGAAACTCCGCGCTCGGTGTCAGTGGTGACCGGCCAGCGCATCAAGGATCAAAAATCCCAGACGCTCACCGAAGTGCTGGGCTATGTGCCGGGAATCTTTGCCCCTCCCTTCGCTGCGGGCGACGGCCTGGCCGGTGACCTGTTCTTCATTCGCGGCTTCAACGCCACGGATTATGGCTACGGCCTGCTGCGCGATGGCTTGCGAGTACAAGGCAACCGGTACGACACCACCAGCGAACCTTATGGGCTGGAACGGGTAGAAATATTCCGTGGCCCTTCTTCCCTGCTCTACGGCGAAAATGCACCCGGTGGTCTGGTCAACCTGGTGAGTAAACACCCGACAGCTACACCACAAGGCGAAGTTCAGCTGACCTACGGTTCGAATAATCGCCGCCAGGTGGGTGTGGATATCTCCGGTCCGTTGAACGACAACGACAATATTCTTGGACGCGTGGTGATGCTCGGCAGAAAGTCCGACACCCAGACTGATCACGTTCCCGATGACCGCCTGTATATCGCACCGTCCCTTACCCTCAATTTCGACGACTACAACACCCTGACGCTGCTGGCCAACTACCAGAAAGACCACACCAATCTCGAACTTGGCCTACCTGCCGCCGGCACATTACTGACCAACCCCAACGGGAAGCTCTCCAAGCACACCATGCTCGGCGACCCGGACTGGAACACCTTCGAACGGGAAACCTGGAGCACCGGCTACGAGTTCAGCCACAGCTTCAACGATGACTGGCAGTTTCGGCAGAACTCGCGTTACATGCAGTCGCGAATCACCCGCCATGAAACCTGGCCAGGCAACCTGAATAATGCGGGGTTCGGCACCCAGCTGAACATGAATGCCTACGACCGCTACAACAAATCGATGGTCTACTCGCTGGATAACCAGTTGGAAGGCAAATTCCAGGTGGGAGGCCTGGAAAATACCGTGCTGTTTGGTGCCAGCTATGACCGTACCTCGTTCAGCCAGGATTGGAATGCCGGATTTGCAGGCACGATCAATGTGTATAACCCGGTATACCTGAAGGACCCATTGACGCCTCTCGCGGTGCAAAACACGTTGCTCGAACAGCAGATGACAGGTGTTTATGCACAGGTCCAGAGCAAGTATGACCACTGGTTATTTTTGCTCGGCGGACGCCAGGACTGGGTCGACAGTGATTTTCGCGACAAGGTGGCCAAGGCCGGCAATATCAGCTCTGAAGACCGCAAATTCACCTATCAGGGCGGGATCATGTACCAGTTCGACAACGGCCTGACGCCGTATGTCAGCTACTCGACCGCGTTCGTCCCGGTACAGCAGATCTCCAATGCCGGCACACCGCTGGACCCGATCACCAGCAGTCAATACGAAGTAGGCCTCAAGTACGAGCCGATCGGCTGGGACACGGCGATGACGTTGTCGGTATATGACTTGCGCAAGCAGGACGACACGTACCTCGACGCCACTACCAATACCTACCGCCAGGTGGGCGAAAGCCGGGCCAAGGGCGTGGAAGTGGAGGTCAACAGCAACCTCACACCCAATTTGAACGTGACTGCGGCCTACACCTACACCGATGCTCGGATTACCAAGGATTCGGCAACGTCGCTCGTGGAAGGTCACCAAATGACCGGTGTCCCACGTAATCAGGCTTCGGTCTGGGGCAAGTACCGCTTTCTTGATGGCCAACTCAAGGGCTTGTCCGTGGGCGGCGGCATGCGCTACTTCGACAGCACTTTCGCTTACACCGCGCCTTCCCTTTACGGGAAGCTGGATGCTGGAAGCGTAACGTTGGTGGATGCCGCCATCGGTTACCAGATTGACAAGCACTGGTCGGTGGACGTGAACGCGAAGAACCTGTTCGACAAGGAGTATGTGTCCGGCTGCAACGATGCGGGCCGCTGCTATTGGGGTGAAAGCCGGACGCTACTCGGAACAGTTTCCTACAACTGGTGACGTGCCAGCTGTGGATAACCCGGCTATTTCCCGATACAGAAGCTTGAAAAAATCCGCCCCAACAAATCATCGGAGCTGAATGCGCCGGTGATCTCACCCAACAGCTGCTGTGCTTGACGTAAATCTTCAGCCAGCAGCTCACCGGCTCCTGCCAGCGTCAGCTGCGCGCGACCATGCTCGAGGGCGGCGCTGGCATGCCGCAGCGCCTCCAGGTGCCTGCGACGAGCGCTGAAGCTGCTTTCCGAGGTCTGCTCGTAGCCCATGCACGCTTTCAGATGATCGCGCAGCAGTTCCAGCCCCTCTCCCGCAGACTTGGCACTTAAGCTGATCGACACGTGGCCGTCCTCACTGACTTCAAGGGCGATCGCCTCGCCCGTCAGGTCGGCCTTGTTTCGAATCAGCGTGACCTTGGCCGGGTCTGGCCGTTGTTCGAGAAATTCCGGCCACAGCGCAAACGGATCTGCTGCCTCTGGCGCGGTGGCATCCACTACCAGCAGCACACGATCGGCCTCTGTGATCGCCTTCAAAGCGCGTTCCACACCGATCTTTTCCACCTGGTCATCGGTGTCACGCAGCCCGGCCGTGTCTACCACATGCAGTGGCATGCCATCGATGTGGATATGTTCGCGCAAGATATCCCGGGTGGTGCCGGCGATCTCGGTAACGATGGCCGCTTCTCGCCCTGCCAGAGCGTTGAGCAGGCTCGACTTGCCGGCGTTGGGTCGGCCGGCAATCACCACCGTCATACCGTCACGCAGCAAGGCACCTTGCCCGGCTTCGCGCAGGACTGTGGATAACTCGTCACGGACTTTATCCAGCATCGCCAGGACATGGCCATCGGCAAGGAAGTCGATTTCTTCCTCCGGGAAATCAATTGCGGCCTCCACGTAGATACGCAGGCTGATCAATTGCTCGGTGAGGTTATGCACACGCAGGGAAAAAGCGCCCTGCAACGAGCGCAATGCATTGCGCGCGGCTTGTGCAGAACTGGCTTCGATCAGGTCGGCAATCGCCTCGGCCTGGGCCAGGTCGAGTTTATCGTTGAGGAACGCGCGTTCGCTGAATTCACCTGGGCGTGCCAGGCGGCAACCCAACTGCAGGCAACGCTGCAGCAGCATGTCCAGAACGATCGGGCCACCGTGGCCTTGCAGTTCCAGGACGTCTTCGCCGGTAAAGGAGTTCGGCCCCGGAAAATAAAGGGCAATACCTTCATCCAGCACCTCTTCATCAGCACCTAAAAACGGCCCGTAATGCGCATACCGCGGCTTCAACTCCCGTCCACTGATGGCCAGGGCCGCCACGCCGGCGAGTGGCCCGGAAATACGAACGATACCGACGCCACCACGACCTTGAGCGGTGGCGACAGCGGCGATGGTTTCACGAGGAGCGCTCATGGCGGGTACCCGGATAAAAGTGACGGAAAGCAAAACGCCCCACTAGGGGGCGT
Organism: Pseudomonas sp. ATCC PTA-122608; assembly: GCF_001952855.1. Classification (GTDB taxonomy): domain Bacteria; phylum Pseudomonadota; class Gammaproteobacteria; order Pseudomonadales; family Pseudomonadaceae; genus Aquipseudomonas. The sequence goes on from NZ_LPNO01000001.1 coordinate 416,758, forward strand.
CTTGAGTGGTGTTATCCACAGAGTAAATTACGCCTCGGCTTTTTTGGTAGCCGCTTCGATTTTACGTGTGATGTACCACTGTTGGGAGATCGACAGGCAGTTGTTGACCACCCAGTACAGCACCAGACCAGCCGGGAACCACAGGAAGAAGAAGGTGAAGATGATTGGCATCATTTTCATTACCTTGGCCTGCATCGGGTCCGGCGGAGTCGGGTTCAGACGCTGCTGGATGAACATGGTCGCGCCCATGATGATCGGCAGGATAAAGAACGGGTCTTTGATCGACAGGTCAGTTATCCACAGCATGAACGGAGCCTGGCGCATTTCCACGCTTTCCAGGAGCACCCAGTACAGCGACAGGAACACCGGCATCTGCACCAGAATCGGCAAGCATCCACCCAGCGGGTTGATCTTCTCCTTCTTGTACAGCTCCATCATGGCCTGCGACATTTTCTGCCGGTCATCGCCATGTTGTTCTTTCAGCGCGGCCAGTTTCGGGGCCACGGCACGCATACGTGCCATCGACTTGTAGCTGGCAGCCGACAGTGGGAAGAAGATCCCCTTGATCAACATGGTCAGCAGGATGATCGAGAAGCCCCAGTTGCCGACGATGCTGTGGATATGTTGCAGCAGCCAGAAGATAGGCTGGGCAATGAACCACAGAATGCCGTAATCCACAGTCAGTTCCAGACCTGGGGATAACTCTTTCAGCACAGCCTGGCTTTTCGGACCGGCGTACAACGTAGCGCTGGCTTCAGCCTTGGCACCCGGAGCGACGGTCAACGTCGGGCCAGTAAAGCCAATGATGTAGTTGCCTTGGCTGTCTTTGCGGGTTTGAACCAGGTTGGCATCACCCTTGTTCGGGATCCATGCGGTCACGAAGTAGTGTTGCAACCAGGCGACCCAGCCACCTTGAACGGTTTCTTTCAGCGCGCCCTTGTCGATATCTTTCATCGACACTTTTTTGTACGGCTCGTTACTTGTCCACAGGGCGGCGCCCAGGTAAGTCGCGGTGCCGGTGGCAGTGCTGGAAGAAGGATCGGCGCTGTTGTCACGCTTGAGCTGGGCAAACAGGTTGCCAGTCCACGGCTTGGCGCTTTCGTTGTCGATCAGATAAGTGACTTTCAGATCGTACAAACCGCGGGTGAAGCTGAAGCGCTTGATGTAGTTGACGCCGTCGTGACTGAATTTCAGGTCAACGTTCAACTGGTTCTGGCCATCAGCCAGTTGATAAGTCTTCTGTTCGGTCGAATAAACCGGACGACCGGTAGCACGAGCATCCGGACCGTCAGTACCGGTCAGGCCACTTTGTGCCAGATATACACGTTCGCCGCCGTTATCGAACAGCTGGAACGGAACATCCGGGTGGTCTTGGCGACGTGGATACAGAGGCAATTTTAGCTGGGCGATATCACCACCCTGTGGATCGATTGCCAAGTCCAGTACATCCGTTTTTACATGGATGAGGTCTTTATTGGTGACGACCGGGGTTTCTATCGGGGTGCTGGTATCGGCATTCGCGCTGGGTACATCGGCACTGGCGGCAGCATTGTTACCCAGTGGCGTATCCGGAATAGCCGGCGCCGACTGATTGGTAGCAACATTCTGAGTCGGCAGGGCAGCTTGGCCATAATCCTGGTTCCACTTAAGAACCATAGAGTAGGACACGATTGCCAGGGCGACGATCAGGATCGTGCGTTTAATATCCATGATTACTCGGCCATCGAAGAAGAACGGGAGGTAGGGATAGGCGGAACCGGGTCATAACCACCGGGATTCCACGGATGACAGCGACCTAAACGACGAAAGGTCAGCCAGCCACCGCGCAGAAGGCCATGATTTTCTATGGCTTCCAACGCGTAGCAGGAACAACTGGGGTAGAAACGACAGTGGTTTGCCATCAGGGGACTAATGGCATAGCGGTAAAACTGGATCGGAACGAGCGCCAGTTTACGCATCAGTACTGTCTACCCCTACAGTTTCGGTGCTGACAGCTGGTGCTGGCTTGTTGGTACGAGCCAAACGTTTCCAGAGCTTGCCGAAATGCTGAATCAATTCGGGGTTTTCTACGTCCCCCAAGCCTTTGCGCGCGACGATAACAATATCCCAACCAACCAGAGTCTCCTGGTGGAGGCGAAACGATTCGCGCATCAGACGCTTGAGGCGATTGCGCTCAACGGAGAGCTTTACGCTCTTCTTGCCGATCACCAACCCGAGACGGGGGTGATCCAGATCGTTGTTACGCGCAAGGAGCAGGAGATTTTTCCCCGGAACCTTGCCGGTGGGGGAGTCAAAGACTGCCTTGAAATGCCGGGGGGTTAGCAGACGCTTTTCCCGACTGAAGTCCTGACTCACCACCAGTACCGGATTATCAAACTGCCAGACGCGCACGACCTTTGGCGCGGCGACGCGACAGGACAGCACGGCCGTTCTTGGTGGCCATGCGAGCACGGAAGCCGTGAGTACGGGCGCGTTTGATGGTGCTTGGTTGGAAAGTACGTTTCATGGCGTGTTACCTGGTTCGTCCACAACGGGCCGGAATGGCCCCCGTTTTAAGAGACCGGCGATTCTAGAGAAAGCAAGCCTCTAGGTCAATTTCCAACCAGCTTTTCCTTTAATTAGATATCTGGAGGCCTCTGGACCGAATCCGGGCGATTCGTCTTTCACGAGCAATGCCATAGATATAAAAATAAAGAAGGAAGTTATTTAAAGCTTTTCTGTAAAGCTTATAAAAGCTAGGGAGGCGATCTTCTGTGGATAACTGCCTTAAGGCCATATTCCACGTGGTGTACAGAGAATGACAACACGGGGGAGAAACGGTGCTCTGCCTGTGCTGCGCTATCGGATAAGCTGTGTGTGGAATGGCTACTTATCCACAGGCCAGTTACCCACAGACTTTCGACCCCACTTGTACAACGGGCTTAGGGGCGCTTATCCACAGAGCTTATGCACAGACCATTTGTCGCCTTTTTTACGGTTAAGGCATTGATTCTTGGCGCCCTGTGAGCAAGCTACATGTGGATAAGTGGACGGCTGGCCGCTACAATGGCGGCTGTTTTTGCCTCACCGGCTTTCAACTTAGGGGATATCCGTGTCAGTGGAACTTTGGCAGCAGTGCGTGGAGCTTTTGCGCGATGAGCTGCCTGCCCAGCAATTCAACACCTGGATCCGTCCGCTACAGGTCGAAGCCGAAGGCGACGAGTTGCGTGTCTACGCGCCTAATCGTTTTGTTCTCGACTGGGTCAACGAGAAATACCTGAGCCGCGTTCTCGAATTGCTCGACGAACATGGCAACGGGCTTGCTCCGGTGCTCTCCTTATTAATAGGCAGCAAACGCAGCTCGGTACCTCGTGCTGCGCCGAATGCACCGTTGGCAGCAAGCGCCTCTCAGGCTCAGGCCGCAGCGGCACCTGTTAATAACTCGCCTGCATCGGTTGCCCAGACGCCTTCGAAATCCTCGTCGCAGAAAAACGCGCCTATAAATGAAGAGCCGTCCCGCGACAGCTTTGACCCAATGGCCGGCGCCAGCTCACAACAGGCTCCGGTTCGTGCTGAACAGCGCACCGTTCAGGTCGAAGGTGCGCTCAAGCACACCAGCTATCTGAACCGCACGTTCACCTTTGAGAACTTTGTCGAAGGTAAATCCAACCAGCTGGCCCGCGCGGCTGCCTGGCAGGTCGCCGACAACCCCAAGCACGGTTACAACCCGCTCTTCCTTTATGGTGGCGTTGGCTTGGGTAAAACTCACTTGATGCACGCCGTGGGTAACCACCTATTAAAGAAGAACCCGAATGCCAAGGTCGTGTACCTGCACTCGGAGCGCTTCGTGGCCGACATGGTCAAGGCGCTGCAGCTCAATGCAATCAACGAGTTCAAACGGTTCTACCGTTCCGTTGATGCCTTGCTGATCGATGACATTCAATTCTTCGCCCGCAAGGAACGTTCCCAGGAAGAGTTTTTCCACACGTTCAACGCGTTGCTCGAAGGTGGCCAACAGGTCATCTTGACCAGTGACCGTTATCCGAAGGAAATCGAAGGCCTGGAAGAGCGCCTGAAGTCGCGCTTCGGCTGGGGCCTGACCGTTGCGGTAGAGCCGCCGGAACTGGAAACCCGCGTCGCGATCCTGATGAAAAAGGCCGACCAGGCTAAAGTCGACCTGCCTCACGACGCCGCGTTCTTCATTGCCCAGCGCATTCGTTCCAACGTGCGTGAGCTGGAAGGCGCACTCAAGCGTGTCATCGCTCACTCGCACTTCATGGGCCGCGACATCACCATCGAGTTGATCCGCGAATCCCTGAAAGATCTGCTGGCGTTGCAAGACAAGCTGGTGAGTGTGGATAACATCCAGCGTACTGTGGCCGAGTACTACAAGATCAAGATTTCCGATCTGCTGTCCAAGCGCCGTTCGCGCTCGGTGGCACGTCCCCGTCAGGTAGCGATGGCGCTCTCCAAAGAGCTGACCAACCACAGCCTGCCGGAAATTGGTGATGTGTTTGGCGGTCGCGACCACACTACGGTTTTGCACGCGTGCCGCAAGATCAACGAACTTAAGGAATCCGACGCGGATATTCGCGAGGACTACAAGAACCTGCTGCGTACACTGACTACTTGATGAACACCAGCGCAGCTTATTAAGGCAAGGGACTAGACCATGCATTTCACCATTCAACGCGAAGCCCTGTTGAAACCCCTGCAACTGGTCGCAGGCGTCGTCGAGCGCCGACAGACCTTGCCGGTGCTTTCCAACGTATTGCTGGTTGTCGAAGGCCAGCAATTGTCCTTGACCGGTACCGACCTCGAAGTCGAACTGGTTGGTCGTGTCCAGCTCGAAGAACCTGCCGAACCTGGCGAGATCACCGTGCCGGCGCGCAAGCTGATGGACATCTGCAAGAGCCTGCCCAACGACGCGCTGATCGACATCAAGGTTGATGAGCAGAAGCTGGTCGTCAAGGCCGGTCGCAGCCGTTTCACCCTGTCGACCTTGCCAGCCAACGACTTCCCGACCGTGGAAGAAGGTCCTGGCTCGCTGACATGCAGCCTGGAGCAAAGCCGACTGCGCCGCTTGATCGAGCGCACCAGCTTCGCCATGGCCCAGCAGGACGTGCGTTATTACCTCAACGGCATGCTGCTGGAAGTCTCCGAAGGCATCATCCGCGCCGTGGCCACTGACGGTCACCGTCTGGCCATGTGCTCGATGAAAGCCGATATCGGTCAGCCGGATCGCCACCAGGTGATCGTGCCGCGTAAAGGTATTCTGGAACTCGCGCGCCTGCTGACCGAGCCGGATGGCAATGTCAGCATCGTCCTGGGCCAGCACCACATCCGTGCGACCACTGGCGAGTTCACCTTCACATCCAAGCTGGTTGACGGCAAGTTCCCGGATTACGAGCGTGTCCTGCCTAAAGGCGGCGACAAGCTGGTGATCGGTGATCGTCAGGCCCTGCGTGAAGCGTTCAGCCGTACCGCCATTCTTTCCAACGAGAAGTACCGCGGTATTCGCCTGCAATTGGCCAACGGTCAGCTGAAAATTCAGGCGAATAACCCTGAGCAGGAAGAAGCGGAAGAAGAAGTGGGCGTCGACTACAACGGCGGCAACCTGGAAATCGGCTTCAACGTCAGCTACTTGCTGGATGTGCTGGGTGTGATGACCACCGAACAGGTTCGCCTGATCCTGTCCGACTCCAACAGCAGCGCCTTGGTGCAAGAATCCGACAACGATGACTCGGCTTACGTTGTCATGCCGATGCGCCTGTAATCATGTTCAGCAGAAGCTAGATGTCCCTCAGTCGCGTCTCGGTCACCGCGGTGCGCAATTTGCACCCGGTGACCTTCTCCCCCTCTCCCCGCATCAATATCCTCCACGGCGCCAACGGCAGTGGCAAAACCAGCGTGCTGGAAGCCATTCATTTGCTGGGGCTTGCCCGTTCCTTCCGCAGTGCCCGCTTGTTACCGGTGATCCAGTACGAGCAACTGGCGTGCACGGTATTTGGCCAAGTCGAATTGGCGGAAGGCGGTCATAGCAGCCTGGGGATTTCTCGTGATCGTCAGGGGGAGTTTCAAATACGCATCGACGGGCAGAATGCTCGCAGTGCTGCGCAATTGGCGGAAATCCTGCCGCTGCAACTGATCAACCCGGACAGCTTTCGTTTGCTGGAAGGCGCGCCAAAAATCCGCAGGCAATTCCTCGATTGGGGAGTGTTCCACGTGGAACCGCGTTTTATGGCCACTTGGCAGCGCCTGCAGAAGGCCCTGCGGCAGCGGAACTCGTGGCTGCGGCATGGTACACTTGACGCCGCTTCGCAAGCTGCTTGGGACCGGGAACTGTGCCTGGCCAGCGCTGAAATAGATGAATACCGCCGCGCCTATATCAAAGCCTTGAAACCAGTCTTTGAGCAGACCTTGAGCGAGTTGCTTGAACTCGAGGGGCTGACGTTGAGCTACTACCGTGGTTGGGACAAAGACCGGGAGCTGAGTGCAGTGCTCGCGACGTCCTTACAGCGGGATCAGCAAATTGGTCACACCCAGGCCGGACCGCAACGGGCTGATTTGCGCCTTAGATTGGGCGCACATAATGCCGCGGACATCTTGTCCCGCGGTCAGCAGAAGTTGGTGGTCTGTGCCCTGCGTATCGCCCAAGGGCATCTGGTTAGCCAGGCCCGGCGCGGGCAATGTATTTATCTGGTGGATGACTTGCCGTCCGAACTGGACGAGCAGCACCGCCGCGCGTTATGCCGCTTGTTGGAAGACTTACGCTGCCAGGTGTTTATCACCTGTGTAGACCACGAATTATTGAGGGAAGGCTGGCAGACGGAAACGCCAGTCGCTTTGTTCCACGTGGAACAAGGCCGTATCACCCAGACCCACGACCATCGGGAGTGAAGGCATGAGCGAACAAAATACGAATACGTACGACTCGACCAGCATTAAAGTGCTTAAAGGTTTGGATGCCGTACGCAAACGTCCCGGTATGTACATCGGTGATACCGATGATGGCAGCGGTCTGCACCACATGGTGTTCGAGGTGGTCGATAACTCGATCGACGAAGCTTTGGCCGGTCACTGCGACGACATCAGCATCATCATCCACCCGGACGAATCTATCACCGTGCGCGACAACGGTCGCGGCATCCCGGTAGATGTGCATAAAGAAGAAGGCGTTTCGGCAGCAGAGGTCATTATGACCGTGCTCCACGCCGGCGGTAAGTTCGATGACAACTCCTACAAAGTATCCGGCGGTTTGCACGGTGTAGGTGTTTCCGTGGTGAACGCCCTCTCCGAACTGCTGGTGCTGACCGTGCGTCGCAGCGGCAAGATCTGGGAGCAGACCTACGTTCACGGCGTTCCGCAAGAACCGATGAAAATCGTCGGCGAAAGCGAAACCACCGGTACCCAGATTCATTTCCGTCCTTCCGACGAAACCTTCAAGAACATCCACTTCAGCTGGGACATCCTGGCCAAGCGGATTCGTGAACTGTCCTTCCTCAACTCCGGTGTGGGTATCGTCCTCAAAGACGAACGCAGCGGCAAGGAAGAGCTGTTCAAATACGAAGGTGGCCTGCGGGCGTTCGTTGAATACCTGAACACCAACAAGACTGCGGTCAACCAGGTGTTCCACTTCAACATCCAGCGTGAAGACGGCATCGGCGTGGAAATCGCCCTCCAGTGGAACGACAGCTTCAACGAGAACCTGTTGTGCTTCACCAACAACATTCCTCAGCGCGATGGCGGTACTCACCTGGTGGGTTTCCGTTCGGCACTGACGCGTAACCTGAACACCTACATCGAAGCAGAAGGTCTGGCGAAGAAGCATAAAGTCGCCACCACCGGTGACGATGCCCGTGAAGGCCTGACCGCGATTATTTCGGTCAAGGTTCCGGATCCGAAGTTCAGCTCCCAGACCAAAGACAAGCTGGTGTCTTCCGAAGTGAAGACCGCCGTTGAACAGGAAATGGGTAAGTACTTCTCCGACTTCCTGCTGGAAAACCCGAACGAAGCCAAATTGGTTGTCGGCAAGATGATCGACGCGGCGCGGGCTCGTGAAGCGGCGCGTAAAGCCCGTGAGATGACCCGTCGTAAAGGCGCGCTGGATATCGCTGGGCTACCGGGCAAACTGGCTGACTGCCAAGAGAAAGACCCTGCCCTGTCCGAACTGTACCTGGTGGAAGGTGACTCTGCTGGCGGTTCCGCCAAGCAGGGTCGTAACCGTCGCACCCAGGCCATCCTGCCGTTGAAGGGTAAGATCCTCAACGTCGAGAAGGCGCGCTTCGACAAGATGATTTCCTCGCAGGAAGTCGGCACCTTGATCACCGCCCTGGGCTGTGGCATCGGCCGCGACGAGTACAACATCGACAAGCTGCGCTACCACAACATCATCATCATGACCGATGCTGACGTCGACGGTTCGCACATCCGCACCCTGCTGCTGACGTTCTTCTTCCGTCAGTTGCCTGAGCTGATCGAGCGTGGCTACATCTACATCGCCCAGCCGCCGCTGTACAAAGTGAAAAAGGGCAAGCAAGAGCAATACATCAAAGACGACGACGCCATGGAAGAGTACATGACGCAGTCGGCCCTGGAAGATGCGAGCCTGCACTTGAACGACGAAGCCCCGGGGATCTCCGGTGAAGCGTTGGAGCGTCTGGTAAACGATTTCCGCATGGTGATGAAGACCCTCAAGCGTTTGTCGCGCCTGTACCCTCAGGAGCTGACCGAGCACTTCATCTACCTGCCAGCCGTCAGCCTTGAGCAATTGGGCGACCACGCTCACATGCAGAATTGGCTGGCCCAGTACGAAGTCCGTCTGCGTACCGTCGAAAAATCCGGCTTGGTTTACAAAGCCAGCCTGCGTGAAGACCGTGAACGTAACGTCTGGCTGCCAGAGGTCGAACTGATCTCCCACGGCCTGTCGAACTATGTCACCTTCAACCGCGACTTCTTCGGCAGCAACGACTACAAGACGGTTGTCACCCTTGGCGCGCAACTGAGCACCCTGCTGGACGATGGTGCTTACATTCAGCGTGGCGAGCGTAAGAAAGCGGTCAAAGAGTTCAAGGAAGCCTTGGACTGGTTGATGGCTGAAAGCACCAAGCGTCACACCATTCAGCGATACAAAGGTCTGGGCGAAATGAACCCGGATCAGCTGTGGGAAACCACCATGGACCCCGCTCAGCGTCGCATGCTGCGTGTGACCATCGAAGACGCCATTGGCGCGGATCAGATCTTCAACACCCTGATGGGTGATGCGGTCGAGCCTCGTCGTGACTTCATCGAGAGCAACGCCTTGGCGGTGTCCAACCTGGACTTCTGATCAGGTTGCAGCGCAAACAAAAAGGCCAACGCTAAGCGTTGGCCTTTTTTATTGGGTGGGATTTGGGCATTTTACAAATGCTCCACGTGGAACATCTCACTCGTCGGAGGCAGCCGTCACACTCTCCAAGCGATACCCGTACCCATAAATCGTGAGCAGCTGCCACCCCCGCTCCGCCGTCAGCCCGAGCTTATTCCGTAGCCGATAAATATGCGTATCCAGGGGCCGCGACGACACCATTTCCTCATGGGTCCAGAACCGCTCATACAGATATTCCCGAGACAGTGGCCGCGCCAGGTTCTCAAACAGGCACCGAGCCAGGCGGTATTCGCGTTCTGTCAGGTTGATAGGTTTCCCCGCCCTGCTCACCGTGAGTTCAGCATCATCGAACGTCAGGTCGTTGAAGGTCAGCACTTCGCTGGCTGCAGACTTTTGCAGTCCGTGGCGCCGCAGCACCGCATTGACCCGTGCCTTAAGCTCGTTAGGGCGAAATGGCTTACTGACGTAATCATCGGCGCCACTGTTCAACGCCTGGACGATATCGCTCTCGGCATCTCGGCTGGTGAGCATGATGGCGGCCGGTGGCGCTTCCATGTGCTCGCGGGTCCAGCGCAACAGTGCAAGGCCGCTGAGGTCGGGCAGTTGCCAGTCAAGGATCAGCAGGTCAAAGGTTTCCCGGCGCAGTTGGCGCAGCAGGTCTTCTCCACGCTCGAAGCAGTGCAGACTCCAAGGCTGATCCGCGGCGCTGGGGATTTGTCGCAGTGTCTGTTCCACCCGCCGCAGTTCTGCAGGTTCGTCATCCAGTATTGCGACACGCATGGCAGGGTCCTTTCTGATTAAGAATGCAGGCATGAATCTGAACAATTATGGCCAGATTCTCAGGCCCTTTGAATCTCTCGGTACGCTGATATCAAATGGCCGTAAGCCATTGGAAATCGTAATACCCACGCTGGGAAGATACCGGCTCGGGACCTTCAGGAAAAGGATCAATGGCAATCTGGTTTTATGCTGTTTCGAGACGTGCGGCGGTTCTGGAGAAGATTAATGTATGGGGGCGAATGGTATTGGTGGTAATGGCGGCAACCTTGGGGACGGAAACGGTAGGGGCATCCAAACCGGTAATACCTGCTTCGTTCGATGAACGTCAAACCCTGAGCGAACCGGGTAACGGTATGGGCTTCGCCAGTTCGCCGCTTCAGCAACTCGGTGAACAACAGCAGAATCAACGCTGGGTGTTTTAAGCACCGCCAAATCTGAACAATTTTTGCGATTCGGTCCGGCACACCTGTCTTGTAGGTAAATTCGCTCTCGCTGGATGACACACGGATTGGAGCGAGGGAATTGCTCCGGCACAGGGATGTGTCATCTTCTGCCATAGATCCCACGCCCCAGACATTTTGGCTATCGACTGGATACCTCATCGAGTATCGTAGTCGGTATTCAAGGTCTTCCCGCGCAAGACGCTTCCTGAACGTGCTTTCTGATGCCCCATTAGAACTAGAATCTTGATGAGCGCCATGACCTTTTTCACCTGCCGACTTCGCTTTGCCATTTCTACGCTGTTGGGCTCAGGCTTGATTGTTACGCTTGGCGTATTGAGCTTGCCGGCCTTGGCACGTCCCGCCCCTCCCCGCGCCCCCTACATTGACGACAACCAGATGTGCCGCGCGCAGCCACTGCCGGCGGTGGTGCAGCACCTGACAGGCGAAGCCTGGAAGCTGGATGCCAAGGGCGTTTCCACGGCCTTGGCAGAAGGCATGGTCATTGATGAACAAGAGCGTGTGAAAACCTCACCGGACGCGTTCGTCAGCCTTTTGCTGGGAGACGGTACGCGGGTTGTCTTGCCGTCCAGCTCCCAGGTTCGACTGCACCTGGTCGAGGAGCAATCTATTCCGCAGGTCATTCTTGAAGAAGGTCAGGTTGAGGCTTATGTCATCAAGCGTGCCAGTGACTACGACCGTTTCCAGATCGTGACCCCGGTGGGCGTGCTCGGTGTGCGCGGCACACATTTCCGCGTGCGCAACGACGGCGAACAATCGCTGGTGGAAGTGCTCAATGGGCAGGTTGCGGTCAATCGGGATGACGCTCCACCGACTCTACGACCCATCAAGAAGAAGCCCATTACCGGGCCGGTTGCGGGTGAAGTGAAGGTCGGTGCGAGGCAGGGTTTGGCATTCAAGAAACAAGGTGAACTCAAGCCCGTGGAACTGCTGGATGCTCCACGTCTGGTGGGCCAGGATGGGCAAAAAGGCGATGCGCCGATATGGACGCTTTTTCTGCGTCCGTTAGCCGGCGCCCAGCGTTACAGGGCTCAGGTCGCGACCGATAAGGAGTTTCTGAACATCAAGCAGGAAAACTTCTCCGACGAGCCGCAAATGCGCTTCACTGGGCTGAAAGCATCGTTCTATCACGTTCGTTTGTCGGCCTATGATGAACACGGGCTTGAGGGAGAAACCGGGGTCTATGACATCTTCTATTACCCGCCCGCGAACCGCGTGCAATAGCGCTCCGGACGCTCGCCGGTGAGGCTTTGGCGCCGGGCTGAAAAGCGCCAACCGACCCAGGCTCAGCGGCTATTCAATGGCCTGGTACGCGAATGGCTCTGGGTCAGCCTGTTGCTTTTACCTATCACGGCATTCCTGTCCCTGAGCCCGGGCTTTTCCCTCAACAACCTGCTGTACGACAGCCTTCGCCGCCTGGCCCCGTTGCCGGTGGATCCACGCATCTTGCTGGTGACCATTGATGACCGAAGCCTGAAGGAACTCGGCCAATGGCCTTGGTCCCGGCGCGTACACGCCGACCTGCTTGATCGGCTGAGCGTTGCCAAACCCGCAGGCATTCTGTTCGATGTGATCTTCAGCGAACCCGCCCGAGAGCCGGCCAATGACCTGCGCCTGGCCGAGGCTATGTGCAACGCCGGCACTGTTCTGTTGCCCTTGATTCGTGAAGGCTCGCCCCGCTACGAGCAACCTGTGGCGCAAATCCTGCCGGTGCTGCCCCTGCGCGATTGCGCCAGGGGCGTCGGCCATATCAACGTTGAAGCGGACAGCGACGGTATCGTTCGAAGCCTGTATTTGCGTGAAGGCCCGCCAGGGAACATGACGCCCCAACTGGCCTGGTTGGCGTTTGAACTGAGTGGACAGCAAGCCGTTATGCCGGGCGCGCTTGGCCCGGTGGACAGCAACCATTGGCAGCGGGAAAACTCCATTCGAATTCCGTTCATTGCCAGCCATGCCGGCTTTCCCAGCGTGCCGTATATCAGCGTTTTACGCGGTGAGGTGCCGCCTGAGTTGCTGCGAGACCGTTTGATCCTGATCGGTGCCACTGCGCCGGGCATGGGCGACCGGTATGTCACGCCGCTGTCGGCCAGCGTTGGCACCACACCAGGCGTGGAGATCCAGGCCAACATCCTCAATGGCTTGCTGCAAGGGCGCAGCATTGTTGACCTGCCAGCCTGGATGGCAACGCTGCTGGCCACCGCCATGGTCGCGCTGCTATTGGGCTTGCTGTTGTTTCGCCCGCGTTATGCGCTGTGGTTGACCGTCGGTTGCATGGGCGCCGCGCTTCTCGGTTCTTGGGGCCTGTTGCGCCTGGGCCATTGGTGGTCACCGGCGGCGTGCCTGATCGGCATGCTGCTCAGCTACTTGATCTGGAACTGGCGCCGCCTGAGCGTGATCCTGGCTTACTTCGGTTGGGAACTGGCACGCCTGGACAACGAACCCAAAGTGCTCCCGGAGCGGCGTAGAGCGCCCGCCAGCCAGGGTGATGTATTACAGGGACGGATCTTCGCCCTGGAACAAGCAGTCAGCCGCACCCGGGACACACGCCGCTTTATGGCCGATGGCCTGGAATGTTTGCCGGTAGCGACCTTGATTACTGATCCCAAGGGCAATGTCCTGCTGGCCAACCGGATTGCCCGTGATGTATTCGGCAATGAATTGGTGGCTGAAAACCTGTTGGAGCAGCTCGCTGCGTTGGGTTATCCACCGCTGCAGGACGGCATTCGCCCTGCCTTGTCGGCGCTGGAGATCGTCGAATTTCGCGACACCCTTGATCGCAGCCTGCGCCTCGACCTGGCCCCGCTGCTGCCAGCAGACGGGGATGTGGCCCTGGGCTGGCTGTTGAGCCTCACAGACCTGAGTATCGAGCGCGACGCCCAGCAGCAGCGGGAAACCTTGTTGCGCTTTCTGTCCCATGACCTGCGTGCTCCGCACTCGGCGATCCTGGCCCTGTTGGATGTCCAGGACACCGCTGCGCCGATATTTGCCCAGATCGAGCAGCAAGTCCGCCGTGCCCTGAACCTGACCGAATCCTTCGTGCAACTTGCGAAAGCCGAATCTGACGGATACCAATTCCAGCCCAGTCTGTTCGCCATGCTGGTGCTCGACGCGTTTGATCAAGTCGCTGTGCATGCCCAGCTGAAAGGTATCCACCTGGCCCGCAACCTGGATGACGACGGCGAGGAGATGGTCTGGGCGGATCAATCGCTGCTGACCCGCGCCTTGTTTAACCTGTTGGAGAACGCGGTCAAATACAGCCCTTCAGGCACCACCGTCACATTAAGCCTGACCAGCAGTGAAGATCGCCTGGAATGCTGTATCAGCGATCAGGGGCGAGGAATCGCTGAGCAGGATTTGCCCGAATTGTTCGGCCAATACCGGCGCTTCGCCTCTGCTCAAGGCAGTGAAGGGTTGGGGTTGGGCCTGACCATGGTCAAGGCCGTCGTGGATCGCCATGGTGGGCGAATCGGCTGCGAAAGTGTGGTGGATAAAGGTACGACCTTCATCCTTCAACTGCCGTTATGGAAGGAGTGAACCGCTGCTTTTTACCTGTGCATAAAAAACCGGTCTCAAGGACCGGTTTTTTAATGCGGAAAAAACTTATGCACCTTTTCCGCTGTTTTATGAGCTTAGGAAATATGTAAGTAAATCAGCAGCCTATAATCGAAAAAGCACGATTCGCCAACAAACCGTACACAGGTTATCCACAGAAACTCAAATCACCGGAGTGTCGACGACGACCGGCTCCGGCGGCAGCGAACCCATGGCTCTTTGTTGCGCTTCATTCCATGCCTGGGCACGGTCGTTCAGCGCTGCAATAGCGCGTGGGCCTTCACCCTCGGCATACATCGGTTCGCCAATGATCACCGTGATGGTGCCTTCACGCTTGGCCCAGCCGGTCTTTGGCCAGAACTTGCCGGCGTTGTGGGCAATTGGCAGCACCGGCAGGCCGGCGTTTACCGCCAAAGCCGTACCGCCGCGTGAGAACTTGCCCACAGTGCCGTAGGGCACGCGTGTACCTTCGGGGAAGATCAGCACCCAAACGCCATCCTTGAGCAGTTCGTCGCCCTTCTTCGCCACATGCTTGAGTGCTGCCTTGGGGTTGTCGCGGTCGATGGCGATCGGACGCAGCATGGCCATGGCCCAGCCGAAGAAAGGCACGTACAGCAGCTCACGCTTGAGCACCTGGCTCAGGGGCGAGAAGTACGCAGACAGGAAGAAGGTTTCCCAGGTGCTCTGGTGGTTCGACAGAATCACGCAGGGCTGGTCCGGGACGTTTTCGGCGCCCTTGATCTCGAAACGAATGTTCAGGAACACCTTGGTCAACCACAACGCGCAGTTGCACCAAAAGACGTTGATGAAACGATAGCGCGCCTTGAACGGCAAAAACGGCGCGATAAAAAAGCTCAGGGTGCACCAGAGGAGGGAACTGGTGCCCAGCAGCAGGTAAAAGAAGAAGGTTCTGATGGCCTGCAAAATCGACATGGCGGCATTTACCGTTGCGGGACAAGGCCCGCCTGTTAAAAGCGCGCTCCCGAACAGTCCTTGGTCAGGAAGTCGAGAAGTGCTGCTAGTTGTTGATAAGTTCTGCGGCAACCGCCGCCAGATCGTCAAAAATCAAGGTGCCTACCGGCAGGGTTTTAGCCTGGGTCTTTTCGCCTTTCCCGGTTTTTACCAAAACTGGCTGAGAGTCGACGGCCTTGGCGGCTTCCAGGTCACCGAGGCTATCCCCGACAAACCAAAGCCCAGCCAATGGCACGTTGTAATGTTCAGCAATAGTTTTAAGCATACCCGGTTTGGGCTTGCGGCAATCGCAACCTTCATCCGGGCCATGTGGGCAATACACCACCAGCCCTACTTCACCGCCCTGCTCGGCCACCAGCATGCGCAGGCGCGCGTGCATGGCGTCGAGGGTGGCGATGTCGTAGTAGCCGCGGGCGATGCCGGACTGGTTGGTGGCGATGGCCACCGTCCAGCCCGCTTTGCTCAACTGCGCGATGGCCTCGATCGAGCCGGGCAGTGGAATCCATTCCGCCACCGATTTGATGTAAGCGTCGGAGTCGTAATTGATCACTCCGTCCCGGTCGAGAATCAGCAGTTTCAACATGATCAGCTCAGGGTCGAAATGTCAGCAATGTTGACGAACAAACCACGCAGACGCGCCAGCATGGCGTAGCGGTTTTTCCGCACGCCCGCGTCTTCGGCATTGATCATCACCGCTTCAAAGAACGCATCCACCGGCTCACGCAAGGTGGCCAGGCGCGCCAGTGCTTCGGCGTAGTTGCGTTCGGCGATCAGCGGCTTCACTGCGTTTTCCGCCTTGGCGATGGCCGAGTTCAGCGAGAACTCCTTGGCATCGGCAAACAGGCCCGGGTCGACTTCGGCATTGCCGAGGTTGTCGGCCTTGCTCAGCAGGTTCGATACACGCTTGTTCACAGCGGCCAGGGCACCGGCTTCCGGCAATTTGCGGAAGGCCTGAACGGCTTGTACACGTTGGTCGAAGTCCAGCGCCGAACCCGGTTGCAGGGCACGTACCGACAGGTACACCGAAACGTCAACGCCTTCGTCTTCGTAACGCGCACGCAGACGATCGAACACGAACTCCAGCACTTGCTCGGCCAGGCCCGCTTGCTTGACCTTGGCACCGAACTGGCCGACAGCGAATACCACGGCCTGGGTCAGGTCGAGGTCGAGCTGCTTGTCGATCAGGATCCGCAGCACACCCAGGGCCGCACGGCGCAGGGCATACGGGTCTTTGCTGCCGGTAGGCAACATGCCGATACCGAAGATACCGACGAGGGTATCCAGCTTGTCAGCGATGGCTACGGCCGCACCGGTGAGGGTGGTTGGCAGCTCGGCGCCAGCACCGCGCGGCATGTACTGCTCGTTCAGCGCCAGGGCGACGTCTTCCGGCTCGCCATCATTGAGGGCGTAGTAGTAACCGGCAACACCTTGCATTTCCGGGAACTCGCCGACCATCTCGGTGGCCAGGTCGCACTTGGACAGCAGGCCGGCACGCGCAGCCCAGGCAGCATCGCCACCAATGCGTGGCGCGATGTAGGCCGCCAGCTTGGAGACGCGCACGGCCTTGTCGTAGACGCTGCCGAGTTTTTCCTGGAACACCACGTTTTGCAGGCGCAGGTTGAAGTCTTCGAGCTTCTGCTTTTTGTCTTGCTTGAAGAAGAACTCGGCGTCGGTCAGGCGCGGGCGAACGACTTTCTCGTTACCGGCGATGATCTGCTGCGGGTCCTTGCTTTCGATGTTGGCCACGGTGATGAACCGCGGCAGCAACTTGCCGTCCACGTCCAGCAGGCAGAAATACTTCTGGTTGTCCTGCATGGTGGTGATCAGCGCTTCCTGCGGCACGTCGAGGAAACGTTCTTCGAACGAGCACACCAGCGGCACTGGCCACTCAACCAAAGCGGTCACTTCCTCCAGCAGGCTTGGCGGCACAATGGCGGTGCCTTCCTGCAGGCGGGCCAGCTCTTCGGTGCGCTTGCTGATCAGCTCGCGACGCTCATTGGCATCGGCCAGCACGTAGGCGGCACGCAGGTCAGTGGCGTAGTTGGCCGGCGAGGTGATGCGCACGGCTTCAGGATGGTGGAAGCGGTGACCACGGGAATCACGGCCGGCCTTTTGGGCGAGAATGGTGCAGTCGACGACGTCGTCACCCAGCAGCATCACCAGCCATTGGGTTGGACGCACGAACTCTTCCTTGCGGGCACCCCAGCGCATGCGCTTCGGGATAGGCAGGTCGTTCAGCGAGTCTTCAACGATGGTCGGCAACAGGCTGGCGGTCGGCTTACCGGTGATGACCTGGCTGAAACGCAGTTTCGGGCCACTCTGGTCGATCTCGCTCAGCTCGACGCCACACTTCTTGGCAAAACCAAGGGCGGCTTGAGTCGGGTTGCCTTCAGCATCGAAGGCGGCCTGGCGTGGCGGGCCGTCGAGGTTGATGCTGCGGTCCGGCTGCTGGGTTTCCAGCGCGGTGAGCAACACCGCCAGGCGACGCGGCGCGGCGTAGACCTTCTTCGCGGCGAACTTCAGGCCAGCGGTTTGCAGGCCTTTTTCGATACCGGCCAGAAACGCATCGGCCAGCGTGTTGAGTGCCTTGGGTGGCAGCTCTTCGGTGCCCAGTTCAACCAGGAAATCTTGAGCACTCATTGTGCAGCCTCCAGCTTAGCCAACACTTCATCACGCAGGTCCGGGGTTGCCATCGGGAAGCCCAGCTTGGCGCGAGCCAGCAGGTAGGCTTGGGCGACGGAACGTGCCAGGGTGCGTACACGCAGGATGTATTGCTGGCGCGCGGTGACCGAGATGGCACGGCGAGCATCCAGCAGGTTGAAGGTGTGGGATGCCTTCAGAACCATTTCATAGCTTGGCAACGGCAACGGCTGATCCAGTTCGATCAGGCGCTTGGCTTCGCTTTCATAGAAGTCGAACAGCTCGAACAGTTTTTCGACGTTGGCGTGTTCGAAGTTGTAGGTCGACTGCTCCACTTCGTTCTGGTGGAACACATCGCCATAGGTGACCTTGCCGAACGGGCCGTCAGCCCACACCAGGTCGTAGACCGAATCCACGCCTTGCAGGTACATGGCCAGACGCTCGAGACCGTAGGTGATCTCGCCGGTCACCGGGTAGCACTCGATGCCACCGGCTTGCTGGAAGTAAGTGAATTGCGTCACTTCCATGCCGTTGAGCCAGACTTCCCAGCCCAGGCCCCAGGCGCCCAGGGTTGGCGATTCCCAGTTGTCTTCGACGAAACGGATGTCGTGGACCAGCGGGTCCAGGCCGACATGTTTCAGCGAGCCCAGGTACAGCTCCTGGAAGTTGTCCGGGTTCGGCTTCAGAACCACCTGGAACTGGTAGTAGTGCTGCAGGCGGTTCGGGTTTTCGCCGTAGCGGCCGTCAGTCGGGCGACGACTGGGCTGCACATAAGCGGCGTTCCAGGTTTCCGGGCCGATGGCCCGCAGGAAGGTAGCGGTGTGGAAAGTGCCGGCGCCTACTTCCATATCGTAGGGCTGAAGTACCACACAACCTTGCTCGGCCCAGTATTGCTGGAGGGCGAGGATCAAGTCTTGGAAGGTACGCACGGCTGGCGTAGGCTGGCTCACGAAATTCACCTGTTACTTGGGCTGCGATTTAAAGAGCGGGAGTATACCCGATTCGGCCGCGCCACCATCCCCTGGAGCCTTATGCCACGCTGCTTTTGGTGTTCTGAAGATCCGCTGTACATGGCTTATCACGATCAGGAGTGGGGAACGCCGCTGCGCGATGCGCAGGGACTGTTCGAGTTGCTTTTGCTCGAAGGGTTCCAGGCGGGCCTTTCCTGGATCACCGTTTTACGCAAACGCGAGCACTATCGAAAGGTCTTGTTTGGTTTTGATGCACAGCGTTTGGCCCAACTAAGCGATGCCGAGATTGAAGCGCTGATGCTCGATCCGGGCATCGTGCGTAACCGCCTGAAACTCAATGCCACCCGGCGCAATGCCGCCGCCTGGCTGACGCTGGAGGATCCTGTGGGGTTGCTCTGGTCGTTTGTTGGCGGCGTGCCCAAGGTCAATCATTTCAAGGATCGCAGCCAGGTTCCGGCGATTACGCCTGAAGCGGAAGCCATGAGCAAAGCCCTGAAAAAAGCCGGCTTTACGTTTGTCGGACCGACCATCTGCTACGCGTTCATGCAGGCCTCGGGCATGGTCATGGACCACACCCAGGACTGCGACCGTTACGCGGACCTGGCCAACGCCGGTTAGAATGGCGGCTTTGCGCACCACACACGATCAGGAGTGACCTGTGGAAAAGTTTAAAGGCGCCTTGCTGGTAGGCGCTCTTCGGTTGTTTGCCCTGCTGCCTTGGCGCGCGGTGCAAGCGGTCGGTTCGGCGATTGGCTGGCTCATGTGGAAAACCCCCAACCGCTCCCGCGAGACGGTGCGGATCAACCTGTCCAAATGCTTCCCCGACATGGACTCGGCCGAGCGCGAGCGCCTGGTGGGCCAGAGCCTCAAGGACATCGGCAAGTCCCTGACCGAAAGCGCCTGCGCCTGGATCTGGCCGGCCCAGCGCTCCATTGACCTGGTGCGTGAAGTCGAAGGCCTGGAGGTGCTGCACGAAGCCCTGGCCTCGGGTAAAGGCGTGGTGGGCATCACCAGCCACTTGGGCAATTGGGAAGTGTTGAACCACTTCTATTGCAGCCAGTGCAAACCGATCATTTTCTACCGTCCGCCGAAGCTCAAGGCCGTGGATGACTTGCTGCGCAAACAGCGGGTGCAACTGGGCAACCGCGTGGCGGCGTCAACCAAGGAGGGCATCCTCAGTGTGATCAAGGAGGTGCGTAAAGGTGGCCAGGTGGGCATTCCTGCCGACCCGGAGCCGGCGGAATCCGCCGGGATCTTTGTGCCGTTCTTCGCCACCCAGGCGCTGACCAGCAAGTTCGTACCGAACATGTTGGCGGGGCACAAGGCGGTCGGGGTGTTCCTGCATGCCCTGCGGCTGCCGGATGGATCGGGCTACAAAGTGATCCTGGAAGCGGCACCGGAAGACATGTACAGCACGGACACTGCGACGTCGTGCGCGGCGATGAGCAAGGTGGTGGAGCGGTATGTGGCCGCTTATCCGAGCCAGTACATGTGGAGCATGAAGCGCTTCAAGAAACGCCCGCCGGGTGAGGCGCGGTGGTATTGACCCGCGTCCTGTAGGAGCGAGCTTGCTCGCGAAGGTCGTTAACGATTATGCGGTCTTTCTGATTTGACGCGGCGCTCTCGGGTTTTTCGCGAGCAAGCTCGCTCCTACAGGTGTTTATCGAGTTTCTTCAGGAACACCGTCATTTCTTTTTCGGCCTGCTTGTCGCCATGGGCCTGGGCCGCTGTAATCCCCTTCTCCCACGCCAACCGCGCCGCAGCACTATCACCCTGCCCCACTTGCGCCTTGCCCAACAGCTTCCACGCCGCCGAATACTTCGGATCGAACTCGACGCATTTCTGCAAATGCTCCGCCGCCTTCGCGTTGTCCTTCAGATCCAGATAACCCTTGCCCAACCCAAACCGCAGCAGTGAGTTATCCACACCCTTGGCGAGCATTTTTTCCAGGGATTCGAGCATGTCGGTCACTCCGATTGATCAGAAAAAGCTCAGGCCCACGTGGAACAGTTTCTCCACATCGCGGATATGTTTTTTATCCACAAGGAACAGAATCACATGGTCGCCGGTGGCGATCACCGTGTCGTCGTGGGCGATGATCACTTCTTCATCGCGAATGATTGCGCCGATGGTAGTACCCGGTGGCAGGCCGATATCGCGGATCGCCTTGCCAATCACCTTGCTCGACTTCGAGTCGCCGTGGGCAATCGCCTCGATGGCTTCCGCCGCGCCTCGGCGCAACGAGTGCACGCTCACAATATCGCCGCGCCGCACGTGGGCCAGCAAGGTACCGATGGTTGCCAGTTGCGGGCTGATGGCGATGTCGATATCGCCACCCTGGATCAGGTCGACATAGGCCGGGTTGTTGATGATGGTCATCACCTTCTTCGCCCCCAGCCGCTTGGCCAGCAACGACGACATGATGTTGGCTTCATCATCGTTGGTCAGGGCCAGGAAGATGTCGGCGTCGGCAATATTTTCTTCGAGCAGCAGGTCACGGTCCGAGGCACTGCCTTGCAGGACCACGGTGCTGTCGAGGGTGTCGGACAAATACCGGCAGCGTGCCGGATTCATCTCGATAATCTTCACCTGATAGCGGCTTTCGATGGCCTCGGCCAAGCGCTCGCCGATCTGCCCGCCGCCGGCGATGACGATGCGTTTGTAGGTTTCATCCAGCCGGCGCATTTCGCTCATCACCGCGCGAATATTCGCCTTGGCCGCGATGAAAAATACTTCGTCGTCGGCTTCGATTACCGTATCGCCCTGCGGCAGGATCGGCCGGTCGCGACGGAAGATTGCCGCCACTCGCGTCTCGACGTTGGGCATGTGCTCGCGCAGCTGGCGCAGTTGCTGGCCCACCAACGGCCCGCCGTAGTAGGCCTTTACCGCCACCAGTTGCGCCTTGCCTTCGGCAAAGTCGATAACCTGCAAGGCGCCCGGGTGTTCGATCAGGCGCTTGATGTAGTGGGTCACCACCTGTTCCGGGCTGATCAGCACGTCCACCGGGATCGCGTCGTTGTCGAACAGTCCGGCGCGGGTCAGGTACGCGGCTTCACGCACCCGGGCGATTTTGGTCGGGGTGTGGAACAGGGTGTGGGCCACCTGGCAGGCGACCATGTTGGTCTCGTCACTGTTGGTGACTGCCACCAGCATGTCGGCATCGTCGGCACCGGCCTGGCGCAGCACCGTAGGAAACGAGGCACGGCCTTGTACGGTACGGATATCCAGGCGGTCGCCCAAATCCCGCAGGCGCTCCGCGTCGGTGTCGACCACGGTGATGTCGTTGGCTTCGCTGGCCAAATGCTCGGCCAGCGTACCGCCGACCTGCCCTGCGCCGAGGATGATGATTTTCATCCGGTCACTCCCTTAAAACCATTCAGCCGCGAGCGGCGGCAATCTTGATCAGCTTGGCGTAATAGAACCCGTCGTGGCCGCCTTCCTGGGCCAGCAACTGGCGGCCATGAGGCTGCTTGATCCCGGCCTGGATGTCGAGGTCCAGTTCCCGTGCGCCGCTGGTGCGGGCCAGGAAGGCTTCGATGACTTCGGTGTTTTCGGTGGGCAGCGTCGAGCAGGTGGCGTACAGCAGGATGCCGCCGACTTCGAGGGTCGGCCACAACGCGTCCAGCAATTCACCTTGCAGCACGGCCAGGGCGGTGATGTCGTCGGGTTGGCGGGTCAGCTTGATGTCCGGGTGGCGGCGGATCACGCCGGTGGCGGAACACGGCGCGTCCAGCAGGATGCGCTGGAAGGGCTTGCCGTCCCACCAGGTGGCGGTGTCGCGGCCATCGGCGGCGATCAGTTCGGCGCTCAGGCCCAGGCGCGCGAGGTTTTCCCGCACGCGCACCAAGCGCTTGGCTTCCAGGTCGACGGCGACGACGCCGGCCAAGTCTGCTTGCACTTCCATGATGTGGCAGGTTTTGCCGCCGGGGGCGCAGCAGGCGTCCAGCACCCGTTGGCCAGGCGCCAGGTCCAGCAGATCAGCGGCCAGTTGTGCGGCTTCGTCCTGCACGCTGATCCAGCCTTCGGCGAACCCGGGCAGGTTACGGACATCGCCCGGCTCTGTAAGAACGATGCCGTCCTGGCTGTAGACACAGGCCGTAGCTGCTACGCCGGCTTCGCCAAGCAGCGCGAGATACGCATCGCGCGTGTGATGACGGCGATTGACCCGCAGGATCATCGGCGGGTGCGCGTTGTTGGCGGCGCAGATGGCTTCCCATTGCTCGGGCCAGAATGCCTTCAGGGATTTTTGCAGCCAGCGCGGGTGGGCGGTACGCACCACCGGGTCATGTTCGAGCTCGGCCAGCAGCGCTTCGCTTTCGCGTTGGGCACGGCGTAGCACGGCGTTGAGCAAGGCCTTGGCCCAGGGCTTTTTCAGTTTGTCGGCGCAACCGACGGTTTCGCCGATGGCGGCGTGGGCCGGCACGCGGGTATAGAGCAGTTGATAGAGGCCCACCAGCAACAGTGCCTCGACATCGGCATCTGCGGCCTTGAACGGCTTTTGCAGCAGCTTGGCCGCCAGCGCCGACAACCGCGGCTGCCAGCGGGCGGTGCCGAAAGCCAGGTCCTGTGTGAAGCCGCGATCGCGGTCTTCGACTTTATCCAGCTGGGTCGGCAACGAACTGTTGAGGGAAGCCTTGCCGTTGAGTACGGTGGCCAGGGCTTTGGCGGCGGCCAGACGTGGGTTCATTGGGTGTCTACCACTTGGCCGAGGACGATGCCGACGGCAAATTTCTCACGACGGCTGTTGAACAAATCGCTGAAGTTCAGCGCCTTGCCGCCGGGCAGTTGCAGACGGGTCAGGCACAGCGCCTGTTCACCGCACGCTACTAACAGGCCGTCCTTGCTGGCGCCGATGATCTCGCCGGGGGCGCCCTCGCCTTCGGCCAGGGTGGCGGCCAGTACTTTCAAGGCCTCGCCATTGAGGGTGCTGTGGCAGATTGGCCACGGGTTGAAGGCGCGCACCAGGCGCTCCAGCTCAACGGCCGGGCGGCTCCACTCGATACGGGCTTCGTCCTTGTTCAACTTGTGGGCGTAGGTGGCGAGGCTGTCGTCCTGCACTTCGCCTTGCAGAGTGCCGGCGGCGAGGCCGGCGATGGCCTGGACTACCGCCGGCGGGCCCATTTCGGCGAGGCGATCGTGCAGGCTGCCGCCCGTGTCTTGACCTGTGATCGGGGTGGTGACTTTCAGCAGCATCGGGCCGGTGTCCAGGCCTGCTTCCATGCGCATTACGGTCACACCGCTTTCGGCATCACCGGCTTCAACGGCCCGTTGGATCGGCGCCGCGCCACGCCAGCGAGGCAGCAGCGAGGCGTGGCTGTTGATGCAGCCCAGGCGCGGGATATCCAGCACGGCCTGAGGCAGGATCAAACCATAAGCCACCACCACCAGCAGGTCCGGCTTCAGCGCAGCCAGTTCGGCCTGGGCATCGGCGTTGCGCAGGGTTGGCGGCTGCAACACGACAATGTTGTTTTCCAGCGCCAACTGCTTGACCGGGCTGGGCATCAGCTTTTGCCCACGACCGGCCGGGCGATCGGGCTGGGTGTAAACCGCCACGATTTCATACGGGCTGGCGAGCAGGGCCTTGAGGTGTTCGGCGGCGAATTCGGGGGTGCCGGCAAAAACGATGCGCAGTGGCTCGGTCATGGGAAACGTCTCACAAAAGAAAAAGGCTTGCCGGAGCAAGCCTTTGAAAGAAGGGAATCAAGCTTGCTGGCGATGCTTCTTTTCCAGCTTCTTCTTGATCCGGTCGCGTTTAAGCGTGGACAGGTAATCGACAAACAGCTTGCCGTTGAGGTGGTCGCATTCGTGTTGGATGCACACCGCCAGCAGGCCTTCGGCAATCATCTCGAACGGCTTGCCGTCACGGTCCAGGGCCTTGATCTTGACGCGCTGGGGACGGTCGACGTTCTCGTAGAAGTCGGGCACCGACAGGCAGCCTTCCTGATACTGGCCCATCTCGTCGGTCAGGGTTTCGAACTCAGGGTTGATAAACACCAGGGGCTCGCTGCGGTCTTCGGAAAGGTCCATGACCACGACGCGCTGATGCACGTCGACCTGGGTCGCGGCGAGGCCGATACCCGGGGCTTCATACATTGTTTCAAACATGTCATCGACCAACTGACGAACCTTGGCGTCCACTACGGCCACTGGCTTGGCAATGGTGCGCAGGCGTGAGTCCGGAAATTCGAGGATGTTCAAAATAGCCATAAGCGTAATTGCTGCACATGTGAGGTAAAGGCAAGTCGGCGCCGGGGATGGACCCCTGCTGTACCGGTGTAAGTGCCGTGGGAGAACGTCCGAGAGCCGCGAAGGCCAAGGCGTTTCACGCGAATGCACATAATAGAGGAGATTCACCCCATGAGGAAATCGCTACTCGTCTTGCTGCTGTGGGCCCAGGCCGTTGTTGGCCAGGTTCCTGCGAGCTTTCCACATGCGGGTCAACCGCTGCCGCTTCATACGCAGCAAGCCATCCAGCGCTTTTTACTGCACAACCGCATTCTCGATACGCCCCAGGAACTGGACCACGCTCCCTATATTGTTGCAGCAGATGCCGGCCGAGTATTGGGCGCCAATGGCGAACGTGTTTATGCGCGTGGGCCCCTGGACCCTGCCGTCCAAAGTTACGGGATTTTCCGCCGGGGCCAGGCTTATACCGACCCCGATAGCCAGGAATTGCTGGGCATCAACGCCGACGACATAGGCACCGCACGTTTTGTGACAGCGGGCGACGTCAGCACATTGGGTGTGCAGCGGGTGACCCAGGAGGTGCGTCCCGGGGACCGGTTGCTCGGCCAGCAAGCACCCACGGACCTGGCCAGCCTGGTGGTTCAGTGGCCTGCCCGCGCCATTGCCGGGCACATCATCGACATACCCCGGGGCGTGACGCAGATCGGTGTGCTGGATGCGGTGACGTTGAACAAGGGCCGCCGTGACGGGCTGATGGAAGGTCATTTGCTGGCGGTGGTGAAAGCCGGTGAAACCATTCGGGACAGAGTGACCGGCGCGCCGGTGAAGATGCCTGACGAGCCAGCCGGAACGCTGGTGGTGTTTCGCACCTACGAAAAGCTCAGTTACGGCCTGGTGCTCAGCGCGTCCCGTTCCCTCGCGGTAATGGACCGTTTTGAGGTGCCTGATTGAAGGCAATAATTAGGTTGCTAAATAAGTTACCAACAGAGTTATCCACAGCTTGTTCCGATCAAGGACGATCAAATGTTACCGACGAATAACCGCGAAATTTCCCCGGCAGAGCTGGAAGCCCGACTACGCTTGCACAGGCTGCCGGAACTGGGTCCCAAAGGTTTTCAAAAGCTCATCGAGGCGTTTGGTTCTGCATCAAAAGCCATCAGCGCGCCGGCGAGTGCCTGGCGTTCACTGGGACTCAAGGTGGCCAGCGCCGACGCCCGGCGCAGTGAGGAAGTACGTGATGGTGCCAGTGCGGCACTGGCCTGGCTGGAGCGTCCGGCCCAGCATTTGCTGATGTGGGACCAGCCCGACTACCCGGCGCTGCTGGCAGAATTGGATGACGCACCCCCGCTATTATTCGTCGCCGGCAACCCGGCGATTCTGGAAAAACCGCAACTGGCGATGGTCGGTAGCCGTCGTGCCTCCAGGCCAGGCATGGACACCGCCGCCGCGTTTTCCCGCAGCCTGGCCAGTGCCGGTTTTGTCATCACCAGCGGCCTTGCCCTGGGTATCGATGGCGCTGCTCACCAGGCGGCTTTGGATGTTGGTGGACATACAATCGGCGTGCTGGGCACCGGGCTCGAAAACTTTTATCCACAGCGCCACCGACGCTTGGCCGAAGCGATGATTGCCCAAGGCAGCGCCGTGGTTTCCGAGTTTCCGTTGGACGCCCCGCCCCAGGCCGGCAACTTCCCGCGGCGTAACCGCATAATCAGCGGCCTGTCCCTTGGAGTGCTGGTAGTGGAAGCCAGCATGGCCAGCGGTTCGCTGATCACCGCACGCCTGGCGGCGGAGCAAGGCCGCGAGGTATACGCCATCCCCGGCTCGATCCATCACCCCGGAGCCAAAGGCTGCCATCAGCTGATCCGCGATGGGGCGGTGCTGGTGGAAACCATCGAACACATTCTCGAAAACCTGCGCGGCTGGCAGGCACTGTCCCGCCCGGCGCCGATTGCTGTCACTCACCCGCTGGTGGCGCTGTTGCACGCGGCGCCCCACACCAGTGAAGCCTTGGCGATCGCCAGCGGAAGGGCCTTGTCCGAGGTGCTGGCCAGCCTGACGGAACTCGAGCTGGAAGGCCGGGTAATCTGCGAAAGTGGGCGCTGGTTTGCGCGCGGCTAGGTTTTGTAACGAAGATCGGTAAACTGCGCAGAGCTTTAGTCCGGAGAGTGAGCAATGGTCAACAGGTGGCGTGTGCGAGAAGCCGCACGAGAAATTCGCGCAGGCGCGGTGATTGCCTATCCAACCGAGGCGGTCTGGGGCCTGGGCTGTGACCCTTGGAACGAAGAGGCCGTGGATCGGTTGCTGGCGATCAAGGGCCGGTCTGTGGATAAGGGGCTGATCCTGATTGCCGACAATATCCGTCAGTTCGATTTTCTCTTCGAAGACTTTCCTGATGAGTGGATGGACCGCATGGCCAGTACCTGGCCGGGTCCCAATACGTGGCTGGTGCCCCATCAGGATTTGTTGCCCGAGTGGATCACCGGTGTGCATGACACGGTGGCGCTGCGGGTGACTGATCATCCGCAGGTGCGGGATCTGTGCTCGCTGGTCGGGCCGCTGATTTCCACCTCGGCCAACCCACAGGGCCGCCCGGCGGCGCGCACGCGGATTCGTGTGGAGCAGTATTTCCGTGGGCAGGTGGATCTGGTGTTGGGCGGGAATCTGGGTGGGCGCAAGAACCCGAGTTTGATTCGGGATCTGGCGACGGGCGAGGTTGTGCGGCCTTCCTGAGACCGAGTCGCCTTCATTCGCGAGCAAGCCCGCTCCCACATTTGACCGAGTCCAATTTTTGGAACGCGGACAAATGTGGGAGCGGGCTTGCTCGCGAAGAGGCCCTCAAAGCCGCTGAAAATCCAACGCCTTATGGCAGCAGAATGGTCGACCCAGTCGTCCGCCGCGCCGACAACTCAATCTGCGCCTTCGCCGCATCCCCCAACGAAAACCGCTGATTAATATCAATCTGCAACTTGCCACTGATGATCATCGAAAACAGATCATCCGCCATCGCCTGCAGGTTTTCCGGGTTGTTGGCATAGGTCGCCAAAGTCGGCCGGGTGACATACAGCGAGCCCTTGGCCGCCAGAATCCCCAGGTTAACCCCATCCACAGCGCCCGACGCATTCCCAAAACTCACCACCAACCCGCGGGGTGCCACGCTGTCCAGCGAGGTAAGCCAAGTGTCCTTGCCTACGCCGTCGTACACCACCGGGCATTTCTTGCCGTCAGTCAGTTCCAGCACGCGCTGTGCGACGTTTTCCTTGCTGTAGTCGATGGTTTCCCAGGCACCGAGGGATTTTGCCAGCGCTGCCTTTTCCGGCGAACTGACGGTACCGATCAGCTTAACGCCCAAGGCCTTGGCCCATTGGCACGCCAGCGAGCCCACGCCACCGGCGGCGGCGTGGAACAGGATGGTTTCGCCGCCCTTCAACTCATAGGTCTGGCGCAACAGGTACTGCACCGTCAGGCCCTTGAGCATCGCGCCAGCGGCCTGTTCGAAGCTGATGTCGTCTGGCAGGTGCACCAGGTTGGCAGCCGGCAACACATGCAATTCGCTGTAGGCACCCAGCGGGCCGCTGCCGTAGGCCACGCGATCACCGACCTTGAACTGAGTGACTTCGCTGCCCACCGCATCAACCACGCCAGCGCCTTCCGCGCCCAGGCCCGACGGCAAGGCTGGTGGTGCATACAGGCCGCTGCGGAAATAGGTGTCGATGAAGTTCAGGCCAATGGCCTTGTTCTGCACGCGAACCTGCTGCGGGCCGGGTTCTGCCGGGGTGTAGTCCACATACTCAAGTACTTCGGGGCCGCCATGGGCACGGAACTGGATACGTTTGGCCATCTGCACTCTCCTCAAGTCAATTTCGCGTAGCCCCCTATCGGACTCCTAAGCTTGATCTTCGTCAACTGCGGCAATACGGGGTGCAGTGGTATCCTGTGCGCCCATTTGCCGCCGACGCCCAATGGCCTCGCGTAGCTTTGCCCGATTCAAGGTGATGTCATGACTACCCGCACCGAGGCTGTCAAAGCCTACCTGCTCGACCTGCAAGACCGTATTTGCAGCGCCCTGGAAACCTTTGAGACGGACACTCGCTTTATCGAAGACGCCTGGACCCGGCCGGCCGGCGGCGGTGGTCGCACCCGTGTGATCGAAAACGGTTCGGTGATCGAGAAAGGCGGCGTTAACTTTTCCCACGTGTTTGGCAGCGGCCTCCCACCTTCCGCCAGTGCCCATCGCCCGGAATTGGCCGGTCGCGGTTTTGAAGCCCTCGGCGTGTCGCTGGTGATCCACCCGCACAACCCGCATGTGCCGACTTCCCACGCCAACGTACGGTTTTTCATCGCTGAAAAAGAAGGCGAAGAGCCGGTGTGGTGGTTCGGTGGCGGTTTCGACCTGACGCCCTACTACGGCAACGAAGAAGACTGCATCCACTGGCACCGCGTCGCCGAACAGGCCTGCGCGCCGTTTGGCCCGGACGTGTACTCGCGCTACAAGGCCTGGTGCGACACCTACTTCCACATCAAGCACCGCAACGAACCCCGGGGCATCGGCGGTTTGTTCTTCGATGATTTGAACGAGTGGGACTTCGACACCAGCTTCGCCTTCATGCGCGCCATCGGCGATGCCTACATTGACGCTTACCTGCCAATTGTCCAGCGTCGCAAGGCCATGGCCTATACCGAGCAGCAGCGTGAGTTCCAGGAATTCCGCCGTGGCCGCTACGTTGAGTTCAACCTGGTCTACGACCGTGGCACCTTGTTCGGCCTGCAATCCGGCGGGCGCACCGAGTCGATCCTGATGTCGCTGCCACCGCAAGTGCGTTGGAGCTACGATTGGAAGGCCGCGCCTGAAAGTGAAGAAGCACGCCTCACCGACTACTTCCTGCAAGACCGCGACTGGCTGGGCGTGCTGCCCAAGGCGGCGGTCTGATGGATCGTTATGTCGTCTTCGGCAACCCCATCGGCCACAGCAAGTCGCCGCTGATTCACCGCCTGTTCGCCGAACAAACCGGTGAGCAACTGGACTACAGCACCTTGCTCGCGCCGCTGGAGGATTTCACTGGCTGTGCCCGCGAGTTTTTCCAGCAAGGCCGTGGTGCCAACGTCACCGTGCCGTTCAAGGAAGAGGCCTATCGCCTGGCCAACACCCTCACCGAGCGCGCGCAACGTGCCGGCGCGGTGAATACCCTGAGCAAGCTCGCCGATGGCAGCCTTTTGGGAGACAACACCGACGGCGCCGGCCTGGTGCGGGATTTGACGGTGAATGCCGGGTTCAGCCTGCAAGGTAAACGCATCCTGCTGCTGGGTGCTGGCGGTGCCGTGCGCGGTGCGCTGGAACCATTACTGGCAGAGCAACCGGCGTCGCTGATCATCGCCAACCGCACCGTAGAAAAAGCCGAACTGCTCGCCGAACTGTTCGACGACCTCGGGCCGGTGTCCGCCAGCGGTTTTGACTGGCTGCGTGAGCCGGTGGACCTGATCATCAACGCCACGTCCGCCAGCCTGTCAGGCGATGTACCGCCGATTGCCGGCAGCCTCGTTGAGCCGGGCAAGACCTTTTGCTACGACATGATGTACGCCAAGGAGCCTACGGCGTTTTGCCGCTGGGCCAATGAGCAGGGCGCCGCGGTGGCGATGGATGGCCTGGGGATGCTGGTGGAACAGGCCGCGGAAGCGTTCTTCCTGTGGCGCGGTGTACGCCCGGATTCGGCCCCGGTTTTAGCTGAACTGCGTCGGCAACTGGCCTGATGCAACTCTAAATGTGGGAGCTGGCTTGCCTGCGATAGCGGTGTGTCAGTACCGCAGATGCAAGCTGACACACCGCTATCGCAGGCAAGCCAGCTCCCACAGTTTTAACCGCGTTCAGTCTTCGAAATGGATGGGGCATTTATCGGCCCCTTCCAGTTTTTTCAACTCTTCCACCACCTGCGGCCGGGCCTTGCGCAACGCCAGGCTGCGCCCCAATCCGTTCAATCGGCGCGCCTCCTGGTGCAGCATCTCCACCCCTGAATAGTCGATAAAGTTGATCTGCTGCGCCTCGATCACCACCCGCTGGCCGTGCAGGCTTTGCAGCCGCACTTGCAGGTAATGGCTGGCGCCGAAAAAGATCGAGCCGCCGACCCGCAGCACATCGTCCTCACCGTCACGCCATTGTTGGACTCGCGGCTGCGAGGTGCGCTTGAGATAGAAAAACAGCGACGCCAGCACACCCGCATAAATCGCCGTCTGCAATTCCAGCAGCAGCGTGGCGATGCAGGTCAGGCTCATCACCACGAACTCTGCGCGGCTGACCCGGAACAGCGCCCGAATACCGCGATGGTCCACCAACCCCCAGCAAATCAGCAGGATGCTCGCGGCCATGCTCGGGATCGGGATATGGGCGATCAGTGCCGCGCCGAACAGCGCAAACAGCGCCACCCACAGCGCAGAAAACACCCCTGCCAGCGGCGAACAGGCGCCTGCTTCATAGCTCAGGCCCGAACGGGTGAAGGAACCTGCCGACAAGTACCCGGAGAAAAATCCGCCGACGATGTTGGATAAACCCTGCGCACGCACTTCCTGATTCGCATCGAGCAATTGCTGGGAGCGGGCCGACAGCGAGCGCGCAATCGACAGGCTGGTCACCAGCCCGAGCATGCCCACCGCCACGGCACTCGGCAGGAGGCGCAGAACCATGTCCAAGTCCATCGGCAGCGGGCTGAAGGGCGGCAGTTTGCCGACAAATGAACTGACCAACGCCACCTGCCCGAACATCGCCGGCCATAGCCATGGGATGAGGCTGCCCAAGGCCAACGCGATCAACAGTGTGGGCCAGCGCGGCACCCACAGTTTCAGCAGCACCCCCACCAGCAAGGTGCCGAGCCCGAGCATCAGTGAAGGATGATTCCATTCCCCTGCATGGTTGATCAGCGCCAGCAGGCTGTTGATCGCCGTGGCCTGGCTGGGCAGGTCAAGCCCCAACAGATTGGGCAGTTGCCCCAGGGCGATCACCACCGCAGCGCCAAGGGTGAAGCCGAGTACCACCGAGTGCGAGACGAAATTCACCAGGGCACCGAAGCGCAGCATGCCCAGCAGCCATTGGAAGACGCCGGCCAGGAAGGTCAGCAACAGGATGAGCGTGATGTAGTCCTGGGAACCGGGCACGGCCAGCGGGCTGACGCTAGCGTACAGCACGATGGAAATCGCGGCCGTAGGACCGCAGATCAGGTGCCAGGAAGAGCCCCACAAGCAGGCGATCAATACCGGAAGGATTGCGGCGTACAGGCCGTATTCCGGTGGGAGACCGGCGATCAGTGCGTAGGCAATGGATTGCGGTAATGCCAGGACTGCACCGCTCAGGCCGACGATCGCATCTCGCCCGACGCTGGCGCGGGTTTGGCGCGGTAGCCAGCTGAGGAAGGGGAAGAGTGTATGGCGGTTGGGCCAGGGCATTGGAAACTCGGTTGAAAAGGTTTGAATCAGAGTATCAGGCTCATGATGATCGTTCCCACGCTCTGCGTGGGAATGCCGTCTTGGACGCTCTGCGTCCGCTCCTGAGTCGTGACGCGGAGCGTCACCGGATGCGTTCCCACGCAGAGCGTGGGAACGATCAGTGCATCAGAGTTTGGCTTTTACGGCAGCCAGCGCATCCTGGCCATCGACGGTTTTAACCCCGTCCAGCCACTTGTCCAGCACCGCCGGATTTGCCTTGATCCAGGCCTTCGCCGCATCAGCGTTGCTCACCTTCTTGTTCACCACTTCTGCCATGATGGCGTTCTCCATTTCCTGGGTGAAACTCAGGTTGGTCAGCAATTTCCCAACATTCGGGCAGGCCTGCGCATAACCCTTGCGGGTCAACGTATACACGCTGCCGGTGTCACCAAAGTACTTCTCCCCACCCTTGAGGTAATGCATCTTCAGTTGCACGTTCATCGGGTGCGGCGTCCAGCCGAGGAAGGTCACGAACTTCTGCTTCTTCACCGCCCGGGACACTTCGGCGAGCATCGCCTGTTCACTGGACTCGATCAGCTTCCACTGGCCCAGGTCGAAGTCGTTTTTCTTGATGATTTCCTGCAACGAGATGTTCGCCGGCGCACCCGAACCGATGCCATAGATCTTCTTGTCGAACTTGTCGGCAAACTTGTTCAGGTCGGCAAAATCATGCACCCCGGCGTCCCACACGTAGTCCGGCACGGCGAGGGTGAACTCGGTGCCGTCGAGGTTCTTCGCCAGTTGCACCACATCGCGATTGGCCACGAACTTGTCGTAGAAGCCCTGCTGCGCCGGCATCCAGTTACCCAGGAACACATCCACCTGGCCGTCCTTGAGCCCGCCAAAGGTGATCGGCACCGCAAGGGTGTCAACCTTGGCCTTGTAGCCCATGCCGTTCAACAGGAAACCGGTAATGGCATTGGTGGCGGCGATATCGCTCCAGCCCGGATCGGCCATCTTCACGGTGTCGCAACTTGAGTCCGCGTAGGCACCGGCACTGCTCAATGCCAGCAGCGCAACGCTCAACACGGTGGATAACTTTTGCATGGCCTTCCCCTCAGTTTTATTGGTTTTGGCAGGGTTGTGGAAAACGTGCCTTGCGCTCCAGATCGTCGAGGTCGATATGGTTGCGCATGTATTGCTGACTGGCGTCTACCAGTGGCTGGTGGTCCCAGCTCTTCAGCTTGCCCTGGGTCAGCGCCTCGAATACCAGGCGGCGACGGCGTTGGCTGGCGAGCACCTGCTGGTGGATCGCCGGGATGTCCCATTTGGCCCGCGCCTCACTCAAAAACGCCTCGAACAGTGGCCGGTGTTCCGGTGACTGGCTGAGTTCTTCCCGCTCGTGCGGGTCGTTGTGCACATCGAACAATAGGCAAGGATCGTCCTCGCTGTAGATGAACTTGTAGGCGCCACGGCGAATCATCATCAGCGGGCTGATGGTGCCCTCGGCCATGTACTCGCCGAACACTTCGTCGTGCCCGCCCTGCCCTTGCAAGTGCGAGACCAGCGAGCGGCCGTCCAGTGGCAGGTTGGCGTCGAGTTGGCCGCCGGCCAGTTCCACCAGGGTCGGCAGCAGGTCGGCGGTGGACACGGCAGCCGTCACGCGGCCCGCCGCAAACTGCCCCGGCGCGCTGATCAGCAGCGGCACCCGGGCGGCCATTTCAAACCAGTGCATTTTGTACCAGAGCCCGCGCTCGCCGAGCATGTCGCCGTGGTCGCCGGAGAAGATGATGATGGTGTCGTCGGCCAGGCCCGTGTCTTCCAGGGTTTGCAGCAGCTTGCCGACGTTGCTGTCGATGTAGCTGCACGCACCGAAGTAGGCCCTGCGTGCATCGCGGATCTTGTTCACCGGCAGCGGCTTGTCCCACAGGTCATAGACCTTGAGCAGGCGTTGGGAGTGAGGGTCGAGATCTGCTTGTGGCGGCGTTGTAGGCAACGGGATGTCGTTGTCGTCGTACAGGTCCCAGAATGGTTTGGGAATGGTGTACGGGTCGTGTGGGTGCGTCATCGACACGGTCAGGCAGAACGGCTGGTCGCCATCCTCGCGGATATGGTCGAACAGGTACTGCTGGGCCTTGAACACCACCTCTTCGTCGAAATCCAGCTGGTTGGTGCGCACGCACGGCCCGGCTTGCAGCACCGACGCCATGTTGTGGTACCAGGTGGGACGCACATCCGGCTCATCCCAGTTCACCGCCCAGCCATAGTCGGCGGGGTAGATGTCACTGGTCAGGCGTTCTTCATAACCGTGGAGCTGGTCGGGGCCGCAAAAATGCATCTTGCCCGACAGCGCTGTGCGGTAGCCGAGGCGACGCAGGTAGTGGGCATAGGTCGGCACGTCGGCGGGGAAATCGGCTGCGTTGTCGTAGGCGCCGATCTTGCTCGGCAGTTGGCCACTCACCAGGGTAAAACGCGATGGCGCACACAGCGGGCTGTTGCAGTAAGCGGCGTCAAACACCACGCCTTCAGCGGCGAGGCGGCTCAAGTTCGGCAGTTTGATAGGCGAAGGACCGTAGAACGGAAGCATCGGCGCGGCCATTTGATCGGCCATGATAAAAAGAATGTTCTTGCGCTTCATGGTTTCGCGGCATTCCATAGTCAACGTTTATGCGAATGAGCATGCAGGCCATGGAAATCGTGGTAAAGCCCATGAGAAGCAATGTCTAGGATAAGCACAGCTTATGTATGAATCCCTCGGTAACCTGTCACTCGACCTGCTGCGCGCGTTTGAAGCGGCGGCCCGCCAACGCAGCTTTACGGCGGCGGCGATGGAACTGGGCACCACCCAGCCGGCCATCAGCCAGCAGATCAAGCGCCTGGAAGAACAACTGAAGGTGCGCCTGTTTGATCGCATTTACCGTGGCATTGAACTGACCGACGCGGGCGCCCTGTTGTTCGAGCAGGTGCAGGCCGGCTTGCAGAGCATCAACCAGGGCTTGAGTGCGATTGCCGAGCAGGACCAGCACGAAGTCCTGCAGGTGGCGACCGACTTTGCGTTCGCCGCTTATTGGCTGATGCCGCGCCTGCATCGTTTCCACGAGGCGAACCCGCAGGTGGACGTGAGCCTGGTCACCAGCGAGCGCAATCACGCCTCGTTGCGCAGCGATATCGATGTGGCGGTGTTATTCGGCGACGGCCGTTTCAAACAGGGCGACAGCCTGTGGCTGTTCAACGAGGAAGTGTTCCCGGTGTGCAGCCCGCAGTTGCTCCAGGACCGCACCGCGCCGCTGCCGGTGCAGAGCCTGCTGGAGTTTCCCTTGCTGCACCTGCGCCAGCAAAACAACAACCAGTGGTTCGACTGGAGCGGCGTGTTTCGCGAGCTGGGCATCAACACGGCGCCCACCCCGGGCCAACTGCGTTTCGACAATTACACGCTGTTGATCCAGGCCGCGATCGCCGGCCAGGGCGTGGCCATCGGCTGGCGCCACCTTGTGGATAACTTGCTCGAGCAAAAGTGGCTGTGCCGGCCGATTGGCGACACCGTGATCTCACGCTTCGGCTATTACGTGGTGCTGCCCCAGCGCAAACGTCGCAGCCAATTGATCGAACGTTTCGTCGACTGGCTGATGGCCGAACAAGCCAGCAGCGCACAATCGCTGACCGGTCTGGCCCTGCCGTCCATTGCGGTCTAGGATTTGCCGATCATTGAGCCCGGAGCCTGTCATGCAACGTATCAAGGGCTACCACGCCCACATCTACTTCGACGCCAACACCATCGACCAGGCGCGCAAACTCTGCGAGGACGCCGCGCAAATGTTCCCGCTGCGCATGGGACGGGTGCATGAGCGCCCGGTAGGCCCGCACCCGGACTGGAGCTGCCAGCTGGCGTTCGAGCCTGAATACATCGGCGTCGTGCTGCCGTGGCTGGCCCTTAACCGCAACGGCCTGGTGGTGTTCCTGCACCCCACCACCGGCGATGACCTCAAGGACCACACCGAACACGCTATCTGGATGGGGGCGATGCGCACGCTGGACCTGTCGATACTCTAAGTCTGCATTCTCCCTATATATGGGACTGACATTTATATATTGAGACTTTGCCAGTCTTGGGTTTATATTCGCCTCATCCGCTCAGAACACTCAGGTGAAGCGATGCAGGCGCAATTGATCGCGCTCGATTGGGGAACCAGTTCCCTTCGTGCTTACAAGCTCGGCCCGGCAGGTGTCGTGATCGAACGACGCGCCCTGGCGTCGGGGATCATGCACTTGCCCACCGAACCCCGGGACATTGCCGGTGTTCGCTGCAGCAATGGCTTCGAGCTGGCATTCGATGCGGCCTGCGGTGACTGGCTCGATGCCCAGCCCGGCCTTCCGGTCATCGCCTGCGGCATGGTCGGCAGCGCCCAGGGCTGGAGCGAAGCGGCTTACCGCGATACCCCGGCGGATGTATCCACCCTTGGCCAGGCGCTGCATGTTGTGCGCAGCCTGCGGGGCACAGCGGTGCACATCGTGCCCGGCGTGATTCAACGTGGCGCGTTGCCCAATGTGATGCGCGGCGAAGAAACCCAGGTCCTCGGCGTGCTGCAAAGCGTGTCCGTCACTACGGGGAGCGACGTACTGATCGGCCTGCCGGGCAGCCATTCCAAGTGGGTGGAGGTGGTGGAAGGCTGCATCACCCACTTCGACACCTTCATGACCGGCGAGCTGTTCGCCGTGCTCAGCCAACACAGTATTTTGGGGCGCACCCAGCGCCCTTCCGAAGAATTCCAGACAGCCGCTTTTGATCGCGGCGTGCAGGTGGCACTGTCGGTGGACGGCCAGACCGGGCTGTTGTCGAACTTGTTCAGCGCCCGCACCCTGGGATTGACCGGCGAACTGGCGCCCGACGAGCAACCCGACTATTTGTCCGGCCTGATGATCGGCCACGAACTCATGGGCCTGCGCACCCGCCAGCCTGCCCAGCAGCGCGACATCGTCCTGGTCGGCGCTACCCAACTCTGCACCCGCTACCAGCGTGCACTCCAACTCTGTGGCTTCCCTCGCGTGACCCTGGCACAGGAGGCTACCGAGCGTGGCCTTTGGCAGCTGGCCATGGCGGCGGGGCTGCTGCCTGCAACCTGACGAGAGGCTCGAGATGCTCAAGCAAGCACTGACACACAACGGTTTGATCGCGATCCTGCGCGGTCTGCGACCGGAGGAGGCGCTGGCGATCGGCGAGGTGTTGTACACGGCAGGTTTCAGGGTGATCGAAGTGCCGCTCAACTCACCGGACCCTTATTCCAGCATCCGCATTCTGCGGGACAGCCTGCCCGCCGATTGCCTGATCGGCGCCGGCACCGTGCTGACCCCGGAACAGGTTGATCAAGTAAAAGCTGCCGGCGGCCAAGTGATCGTCATGCCCCACAGCGATGCCAAGGTGTTGCGTGCCGCCAAGGCCGCGGGCCTGTATCTGTCGCCAGGTGTGGCCACGCCCACCGAAGCCTTTGCCGCGCTGGCCGAAGGCGCCGACGTGCTGAAGCTTTTCCCCGCCGAGCAAATGGGCCCGGCCGTGGTCAAGGCCTGGCTCGCGGTACTGCCCGCGGGCACGGTGTTGCTGCCGGTGGGCGGCATTACTCCGGACAACATGCAGGTATTTTTCGACGCGGGCGTCAAAGGCTTCGGCCTGGGTTCCGGGTTGTTCAAGCCGGGCATGAGCGTCGCCCAAGTGGCGAGCAACGCCCAGGCCTACGTCGCGGCCTGGCACGCCTTGGGCTGATCAGCGTTCTCCATCTACAAGAGAGATAAGAAGATGAAAATCACCAAACTGACCACCTTCATCGTCCCGCCGCGCTGGTGCTTCCTCAAGGTTGAAACCGACCAGGGTGTGACCGGTTGGGGCGAACCTGTGGTCGAGGGCCGCGCCCACACCGTGGCTGCCGCCGTCGAAGAATTGTCCGACTACTTGATCGGCAAAGACCCACGCAATATCGAAGACATCTGGACGGTGCTCTACCGCGGCGGTTTCTACCGTGGCGGCGCGATCCATATGAGCGCCCTCGCCGGTATCGACCAGGCGCTGTGGGACATCAAGGGCAAGGCGCTCGGCGTATCGGTCAGCGACTTGCTGGGTGGCCAGGTGCGCGACAAGATCCGCGTGTATTCGTGGATTGGTGGCGACCGCCCGGCCGACACTGCCCGCGCCGCCAAGGAAGCCGTGGCCCGTGGTTTTACCGCGGTAAAAATGAACGGCACCGAAGAGCTGCAATTTCTCGACAGCTTCGAAAAAGTCGACCAGGCCCTGGCCAATGTCGCCGCCGTGCGGGATGCGGTCGGCCCGAACGTCGGCATCGGCGTCGACTTCCATGGCCGGGTGCACAAGCCCATGGCCAAGGTGCTGATGAAGGAGCTCGATCCCTACAAACTGATGTTCATCGAAGAGCCGGTGCTCAGCGAAAACTACGAAGCGCTGAAAGAGCTGGCGCCGCTCACCAGCACCCCGATTGCCCTTGGCGAGCGCCTGTTCTCGCGCTGGGACTTCAAGCGCGTGCTCAGCGAAGGCTACGTCGACATCATCCAGCCGGATGCTTCCCACGCCGGCGGTATCACCGAAACCCGCAAGATCGCCAACATGGCCGAAGCCTACGACGTGGCCCTTGCCCTGCACTGCCCGCTCGGCCCGATTGCCCTGGCGGCGTGCCTGCAACTGGATGCGGTTTGCTACAACGCGTTCATCCAGGAACAGAGCCTGGGCATTCACTACAACGAGAGCAACGACCTGCTGGATTACGTACGTGATCCGGGGGTTTTCGACTACGACCAGGGCTTTGTGAAAATCCCCAATGGGCCAGGCCTGGGCATCGAGATCAACGAGGAATACGTGATTGAGCGCGCGGCCATCGGGCATCGCTGGCGCAACCCGATCTGGCGTCATGCCGATGGCAGTTTTGCGGAGTGGTAAACACCGCGAATTTGAGGTGAAAACCCGATCAATGTGGGAGCGGGCTTGCTCGCGAAGGCGGAGGGTCAGTCAACACATCCGCTGCTGGTAGACCGCTTTCGCGAGCAAGCCCGCTCCCACATTTGATTCGGTTTCTTCAGTAAGACCTGTCCTCAATAACCATAAGAAGAGGCAACCCCCATGCAATCCGAGTCCTTCACCGGGCAGGCTTCTTTAGTCACGCCCAGCCGAAAGCGTTTCTTCATCATGGTGCTGCTGTTCATCACCGTGGTGATCAATTACCTGGACCGCAGCAACCTGTCGATTGCCGCCCCGGCCCTGACCAGCGAGTTGGGGATCGACCCGGTGCATGTCGGGCTGATTTTCTCCGCGTTCGGCTGGACCTACGCTGCCATGCAAATCCCCGGCGGCTGGCTGGTGGACCGGGTGCCGCCGCGCATTCTCTACAGTGTCGCCCTGCTGCTGTGGTCGATCGCCACCGTGATGCTCGGCTTTGCCGCCAGCTTCATCGCGCTGTTCGTATTGCGCATGGCGGTCGGTGCCCTGGAAGCCCCGGCCTACCCGATCAACAGCCGCGTGGTCACCACCTGGTTCCCCGAGCGTGAGCGGGCCACGGCGATTGGCTTCTACACCTCCGGGCAGTTTGTCGGGTTGGCGTTTCTCACGCCGGTGCTGGCTTGGCTGCAACACGCTTTTGGCTGGCACATGGTGTTTGTCGCCACCGGCGGCGTGGGCATTCTGTGGGCGTTGATCTGGTACGCGGTGTACCGCGAACCACGGGATTTCAAGGGCGCGAATGCGGCGGAAATCGAGCTGATCCGCAAAGGCGGCGGGTTGGTGGATATCCAGGCACAAGCGGCCAAGGCGCCGTTCAGTTGGGTCGACCTTGGCATCGTACTGAGCAAGCAAAAGTTGTGGGGTATCTACCTGGGGCAGTTCTGCCTGAACTCCACGCTGTGGTTTTTCCTGACGTGGTTTCCGACCTACCTGGTGAAATATCGCGGCATGGACTTCATCAAGTCCGGCCTGCTGGCTTCACTGCCGTTTCTGGCGGCGTTTGTCGGGGTGCTGTGTTCGGGGTTGTTTTCCGACTGGCTGATTCGACGGGGGACGTCGGTAGGGTTCGCGCGCAAGTTGCCGATCATCGGCGGGCTGTTGATTTCCACAGCGATCATCGGCGCCAACTTTGTTGACTCCACGGCATGGGTGATTGCGTTTCTGGCGGTGGCGTTTTTCGGCAATGGCCTGGCGTCGATCACCTGGTCATTGGTGTCGACCCTCGCGCCGTCAAGGCTGTTGGGGCTGACGGGCGGGGTGTTCAACTTCATCGGCAATCTGTCGGCGATTACCACGCCGATTGTGATTGGCTTTCTGGCCACCGGAGATTCGTTTGCACCGGCGATTACGTACATCGCGGTGTTGGCGTTGCTGGGGGCGTTGTCCTACATCTTGTTGGTCGGCAAGGTCGAGCGCATAGAGATTTAGGCGACTGGTTAATACCTGTGGCGAGGGAGCTTGCTCCCGCTGGAGTGCGCAGCGCTCCCAAGATTTTTGGGCCGCTGCGCAGCCCAACGGGAGCAAGCTCCCTCGCCACAGTGGGTCAGACTCGCGCTACTAGTACAGCGCGCCATCCAGAATCTGATAGACGATGCTGGTGCCAATCGCGATCAGCACGATGTCCCCGCCCGAGCGGCGCCATTCGTAGCCCGGGTATTGCGGCAGATGGCCCAGCGCCCGTGGGTCCAGGCGCTCGCCGTAGTAGTTCGGCGGCAGGCGCTGGCCGCGCACCAGGTGGATACCGGGAGGCGGCGGTGCGCCACGGCGGAAGTCGCCATGGTTATCGCGGATGACCTGTCTCACAGGGCCGAAATCCTGAGGAGGCCCGCCACGGTGATTGTCCTGGGGCCCGCGACGGTCATCGCCACGGTGATCGTTCTGCTGGCCCGGCGGGCCGCCACGGTCAGGTCCGCCGCCTTGGTCATACGGTGCGGCTTGCACCAGCGCGCTGGCGCCGAGCAACAGCACACCCAGACTGGCTATCACACGTTTAGGCATCTTCATCAGGGGTTTCCTCAACTGCACAAACAACAAAAAGGGATTTCGAACCACGTTCGAAATCCCTTGGTCTTGTTAGCTTAGGTGCTGATTTCCCGGCTTGATTCCTCTGTATCAGGAACTTTACCTACCGCTTACGAGCCGCTTACTTACGGGCGTTGCGCACACCTTCCGACAGCGCTGAACACAGGGTCAATACACCGTCGATGGCCTGTTGATCGTTGCTGGCATTGGCGATGTGATCGATCAGTGCCGAACCCACCACCACACCATCTGCCAGGCGGGCGATTGCAGCGGCCTGCTCCGGGGTGCGGATACCAAAACCGATGCTGATCGGCAGGTCGGTATGCCGACGCAGACGGGTTACGGCTTCTTCAACGTGTTCCAGGGTTGCGGCACCGGCACCGGTCACACCGGCCACCGAAACGTAGTACACAAACCCGGAGCTGCCGTTGAGTACGGTCGGCAGACGCACGTCATCGGTGGTCGGCGTGGTCAGGCGGATAAAGTCGATACCGGCAGCCTGGGCCGGGTCGCACAGCTCGCCGTTATGCTCGGGCGGCATGTCGACCACGATCAGGCCGTCGACGCCGGCTTCTTTTGCATCGCTGATAAAGCGTGGCACGCCGTACATGTGGATCGGGTTGAAGTAGCCCATCAGCACCAGCGGCGTGTCGCTGTTGCCCTCGCGGAACTCGCGAACCATTTGCAGGGTTTTCGTGAGGTTCTGCTTGGCGGTCAGTGCACGGATGTTGGCCAGTTGAATGGCCGGGCCGTCGGCCATCGGGTCGGTGAACGGCATGCCCAGCTCGATTACATCGGCGCCGGCCGCCGGCAAGCCCTTGAGGATCGCCAGCGAGGTGTCATAGCCCGGGTCGCCAGCGGTGACGAAGGTCACCAGGGCGGCGCGGTTTTGTTCTTTCAGTTGCGCAAAACGTGTTTGCAGGCGGCTCATCAGTGTTTCTCCTGCTTGGACTGTTCCATGTGGTGCATCACGGTTTGCATGTCTTTGTCGCCACGGCCGGACAGGTTGACCACCATCAGGTGATCTTTCGGCAAGGTCGGCGCGCGTTTAAATACTTCGGCCAAGGCGTGGGCGCTTTCCAGTGCAGGAATAATCCCTTCCAGGCGGCAGCATTTGTGAAAGGCGTCGAGGGCTTCGTCGTCGGTCACCGAGGTGTACTGGACGCGGCCGATGTCGTGCAACCAAGCGTGTTCAGGGCCGATGCCCGGGTAGTCGAGGCCAGCGGAGATCGAGTGGGCGTCGATGATCTGGCCATCGTCGTCCTGCAACAGGAAGGTACGGTTGCCGTGGAGCACACCCGGTACGCCGCCGTTGAGGCTGGCCGCGTGTTTGCCGGTCTCGATGCCGTAGCCGGCCGCTTCAACGCCGATGATTTCGACGCTGGTGTCATCCAGGAACGGGTGGAACAGGCCCATGGCGTTGGAACCGCCGCCGATGCATGCCACCAGGCTGTCGGGCAGACGGCCTTCCTGGGCCTGCAGTTGGGTACGGGTTTCCTTGCCGATCACGGCCTGGAAGTCGCGAACCATGGCTGGGTACGGGTGCGGACCGGCTACGGTGCCGATCAGGTAGAAGGTGCTGTCGACGTTGGTGACCCAGTCGCGCAGGGCTTCGTTCATTGCGTCTTTCAGGGTGCCGGTGCCGGCGACTACCGGGATCACTTCAGCGCCCAGCAGCTTCATGCGGAATACGTTGGCCTGCTGGCGCTCGATGTCGGTGGTGCCCATGTAGATCACGCAGTCCAGGCCAAAACGCGCGGCGACGGTGGCGGTGGCCACACCGTGCATGCCGGCGCCGGTCTCGGCGATGATGCGTTTTTTGCCCATGCGCCGCGCCAGCAGGATCTGGCCGATGCAGTTGTTGATCTTGTGGGCGCCGGTGTGGTTCAGCTCTTCGCGCTTGAGGTAGATCTTGGCGCCGCCGCAGAATTCGGTCAGGCGTTCGGCGAAGTACAGCGGGCTTGGGCGTCCGACGTAGTCGCGCTGGAAGTAGGCCAGTTCTTCATTGAAGGCCGGATCGATCTTGGCCGCTTCGTATTCGCGGGCCAGATCAAGGATCAACGGCATCAGGGTTTCCGCCACGTAGCGGCCGCCGAACGAACCAAACAGGCCATTGGCGTCTGGGCCGTTGCGTAAATCGGTCTGAGTCATGGGACGCTCCAGGTAGAAAATGTGTAATTGGCAATGACGGTCACTCTACCCCTGACGCTTCCACGTGAAAACCGATAAGATCGCCACAACCTGTCAGGAAAACTCACAGATGAGCCGAGACCTCCCACCCCTGAACGCCCTGCGCGCTTTCGAGGCGGCTGCACGCCTGAACAGCGTCAGCCAGGCCGCTGAGCAACTGCACGTGACCCATGGCGCCGTCAGCCGGCAGCTCAAGGTGTTGGAAGAACACCTCGGTGTCAGCCTGTTCGTCAAGGACGGGCGCGGCCTCAAACTCACAGATGCCGGCATCCGCCTGCGAGATGCGAGTTTTGAGGCGTTCGAGCGTCTGAGGGACACCTGCGCAGAACTCACACAAAGCAGCGCAGACGCACCATTTGTGCTCGGCTGCTCCGGCAGTCTGCTGGCGC
This sequence comes from Pseudomonas sp. ATCC PTA-122608, assembly GCF_001952855.1. GTDB lineage: Bacteria > Pseudomonadota > Gammaproteobacteria > Pseudomonadales > Pseudomonadaceae > Aquipseudomonas. The sequence continues at coordinate 460,668 of NZ_LPNO01000001.1, forward strand.
GCTGGTTTATTCCGCGTTTGGGGCGCCTGAACGCCGATCTGCCGGATTTGCGCCTGCATCTGTCGGCGGGCGAAGGCGACCTCGACCCGCGTCGCCCCGGATTGGACGCGCTGCTGGTGTTCGCTGAGCCGCCGTGGCCGGCGGATATGCAGGTGTACGAATTGGCCAGCGAGCGCATTGGCCCGGTCATGAGCCCGCGATTTGCCGATTACGAGCGTTTACGCCAGGCACCTGCCGAAGCCCTGCTGGATCAAGCCTTATTGCACACCACTTCGCGCCCACAAGCCTGGCCCAGCTGGGCGCAGCACCACGGAATCGACGCTGGCGCGTTGAAGTACGGTCAGGGTTTCGAGCATTTGTATTATTTGCTGGAGGCGGCGGTGGCCGGGCTGGGGGTGGCAATTGCGCCTGAGCCGCTGGTGGCAGAGGACCTGCGAGCGGGTCGCCTGGTTGCGCCGTGGGGTTTCAGTGAAACCCCGGCGCAACTGGCGTTGTGGCTACCCAAGCGCGCCGCGGATGGGCGCGCCCGGCAACTGGCGCAGTGGCTCAAGGCTGAGCTTGCGCGCCAGGTTGTTTAGTCGCCGCGTTTGCACAGCAAGTAAGCAGCCAGCAGGCCCAGCGCGCCAACGGCGACGCCAGCGGTAGTCCATGGGTGCTCTTGCGCGTAGTCCCGTGTCGCAACACCGGTTTCGCGGATTTTGACTTTGCTTTCTTCGTAAGCATCGCTGATCAGGTGACGGGAATGCTTGAGAGCATTCTCGGCATTGCTTTTCAGGGCCTTCAAGGTTTTGCGCGACTCGTCAGACGCATCGTCCTTGAGGCTTTCCAGAGATTTGAGCAGGCTCGAAATCTCGGCTTCCATGCTTTCCAATGACGCTTTGCGTAAAGAGGTGTTGGCCATGTGGGCTCTCCTGGAGTGATTGAGTGGCGTGTGTTGTTTCCGACTGCGGCGGTTTCAGAAAGTGCAGTAAATCTGAACTTTCGTATGGGAATGGTCGCCAGAAGCAGTACGAGAATTCACTGCTAGGCTTCATTAACGACCCCAGGAGAAAACCTTATGAGTGATCATCACACCTACAAGAAAGTCGAACTGGTGGGCTCTTCCACCACCAGCATCGAGGAAGCCATCAACAATGCCTTGGCCGAAGCCAGCAAGAGCATCAAGCACTTGGAGTGGTTTGAAGTGACCGAAACCCGCGGTCATATCAAGGACGGCAAGGCCGCGCATTTCCAGGTCACCCTCAAGGTGGGGTTCCGTATTGCCAGTAGTTGATACAGCTTGTTGAACTTGCGCGCTGGCCGATTGCCATAAACTCCGCTACAACCTTTAGGCACGTCGACGTGACGAGCGGCGACGTGCTTCCTTTCGATCAACCCAAGGAAGTGACGGATGAAGAACTTTTTGTTGGCGGTAGGTTTGTTGAGCATTGCGGGCACAGCCCTGGCGGCGGGCAAGCCTTGTGAAGAGCTGAAAAGCGAGATCGCGGCGAAAATCGACGCGAAAGGCGCTTCGGGCTACTCCCTGGAAATCGTGGACAAAGGTGCTGCACCTAGTGACCACACGGTTGTCGGCAGCTGTGAAGCCGGTACCAAGGAAATCGCCTACAAGCGCGGGTGATCCCGTGTTGCAGACGTAAAAAACCGACGCAAGTGCGTCGGTTTTTTTGATCGTTCCCTCGCTCCGCGTGGGAATGTAGCCTGGGATGCTCTGCGTCCCGCCTTACTCCTAGATTCAGCCCTTCATGATCTGCGAAAGCAGCTCGTAGGAATGAATCCGGTCGGCATGCTCGTACAGGTCACAGGTGAAGATCAGCTCATCAGCGCCGGTCTGCTCCACCAGCACTTCCAGCTTGGCGCGGATCTTCTGCGGGCTGCCCACCATGGCCAGGCCAAGGAAACTGCCTACAGCGTCTTTCTCATGGGGCAGCCACAGGCCGTCCATGGTCTTGACCGGCGGGCGCTGCACCAGGCTTTGCCCACGCATCAAAGCGAGGATTCGCTGGTACACCGAGGTGGCCAGGTAATCAGCCTGTTCATCCGTATCGGCGGCCACCAACGGGATGCCGAGCATCACGTAGGGCTTGTCCAACACGGCCGAAGGCTTGAAGTGGTTGCGATAGACGCGAATCGCTTCATGCATCAGGCGCGGTGCGAAATGTGAGGCAAAGGCGTAAGGCAAACCGCGCTCGCCTGCCAGCTGCGCACTGAACAGGCTCGAACCCAATAGCCACACAGGGACGTTGGTGCCGGTGCCGGGTACGGCGATCACTCGTTGGTCCGGAGTGCGTGGGCCGAGGTAGGCCATCAATTCCGCTACGTCTTCCGGGAAATCATCGGCGCTGCCGGAGCGTTCACGGCGCAGGGCGCGGGCGGTCATCTGGTCGGAGCCAGGTGCGCGGCCCAAGCCCAGGTCGATGCGGCCCGGGTACAGGCTTTCCAGGGTGCCGAACTGCTCGGCGATCACCAACGGCGCGTGGTTGGGCAGCATCACGCCACCGGAACCGACACGAATCGTCGAAGTGCCGCCTGCCAGATAGCCCAGCAATACCGAGGTCGCCGAGCTGGCGATGCCGTCCATATTGTGGTGTTCGGCCACCCAGAAACGGTTGTAGCCGAATTTTTCTACATGCTGGGCCAGGTCCAGGGAATTGCGCAGCGACTGCGCCGGGCTGCCGTTGGCACGCACTGGCACGAGGTCGAGGGTCGAGAACTTTACGTCGGACAGCGATTTCATAAGCCTGCTTCTCCAATGGGGGCGCAGGCTTCTTAGACGAACCAAAACCTGCCGCTTCATGTGCATGTTCTATGCAATGAGGGCATATACCCGAGATTCAATAGCGAAGGTGAAATTTCCTACTTAATCGCTAGGTTTCTCCGACAAGATGAACTTTGCCGGGGCGTCTATCCTCAGAACCCTTACTGAGGCAAAACCACCGTTCGAGGAGACCGCTATGAGTATCGTTAAAAAAGCATCCGCGCATTGGGAAGGCGACCTGAAGACTGGCCTGGGTTCCATTTCCACGGAAACCGGCGTGCTGCGCGAAGCGCCCTACGGTTTCAAGGCCCGTTTTGAAGGCGGCAAGGGCACCAACCCTGAAGAACTGATCGGCGCCGCCCATGCCGGTTGTTTCTCCATGGCCTTTTCCATGATTCTCGGCGACGCCGGGCTCAAGGCAGATAGCATCGACACCCAGGCCGAAGTGACCCTGGACCAAGTGGACGGTGGCTTTGCGATTACAGCCGTGCACCTGATCCTCAAGGCAAAGATCCCGGGCGCCAGCCAGGCCCAGTTCGATGAGTTGAGCAAGAAAGCCAAGGAAGGATGCCCGGTATCCAAGGTACTGAACGCAACCATTACCCTGGATGGCACCCTCGTTAATTGATCGACCCTTGTAGGAGCGAGCGTGCTCGCGAAGACTTCAAAGGCGCCGCGCCCTTCCAGGCGGCACGCGTTATCGTTGAGGTTTTTCGCGAGCACGCTCGCTCCTACACGTTCAGGTATGGTCGAATAGCCGATTGCAGACTCAGCGCACACCCGTGCGCGTGCATTCAGGGAGCTTCACACATGAAACGTATTGCCTTGGCGGTTATCTGCGGTGCACTGGCCACGTCGGCCCTGGCGGCGCCGAAAGATTGTGAAGAGCTCAGGAAAGAGATTGAGGTCAAAATCCAGGCGAATGCCGTTCCGTCCTACACCCTCGAAATCGTCACCAAGGAAGAAGCAGACAAGCACGACAGCGCCATGGTTGTCGGCAGCTGTGAGAATGGCACCAAGGCCATCGTCTACCAGAAGAACAACGACTGATCAGATGCAGTTGACGCTACGTTCTTCGGCCAGCAATTGACCCGCTTTGTTGTACAGCCGGATATTCGGGTTGTAGCCCAGTGAGCGCCCTTCCAGGCGATAGCGCTGGCCTGCCTCGAAACGGTCGTATTGCAGGGTCATGAAGCAGGTTCGGTCGGTAGTTTGGCCAAATCCGCTGAAACTGCCGCCAGTGGGCACCTCGAAATCAAATCGCACCATCAATTCGTGGCTGCCAGGTGGCACCTGGAAGTAGCGCCCGTCGTTCAGGTTTTTCCCGTCCAGGCGTTGCGCCATCACCAGCTTGGCGCCGGGTGTCGGGGTGGCGAAGTCGACCCAGGCTTGCTGCGGATCAACCGCGGGTAGCGGCGTCGACGCGCAGGCACTGAGAAAGATCGCGGCGACGGGAAGCAGTAGCTGACGCATGTTAAGCACTCAACTGTAGGAATGTTCGTTTGAGCGGCTGCGCTCGGCAGCACGCTCCCTGAGTATAAACACGCCACGCCATGGAAAAATTCCCCACAGGCGAGATAGTCTGGCGGGATAGTTACCTGCGAGAGGTTTTAATGGTCAGGCGTTTACTTCCCGGGTTGATGCTGCTGTTGCTCAGTGGCTGTTCCAGCGTCAGTTACTACAGCCAACTGGCAGACGGGCAATTGCAACTGCTGCGGGCCCGGGAGCCGGTCTCCGTGGTCATCGCCGATCCGTCTCGTCCACAGGTGCTGCGCGAGCATTTGGTGCAATCCCAGAAAGCCCGCACCTTCGCCAGCGAACACCTGCACCTGCCGGATAACCAGAGTTACCGCTTGTATACGGATATTGGCCGCCCTTATGTGGTCTGGAACGTCTTCGCCACGCCTGAATTTTCCCTGTCGCCACAGACTCACTGCTTCCCGATTGCCGGGTGCGTGGCCTATCGCGGTTATTACAACCAGGGCGCCGCGCGTGGCCAGGCGGCGTTGTTGAAACAGCAAGGCATGGACGTGTCGATTGGTGGCGTGGAGGCCTATTCCACCCTCGGCTGGTTCAATGATCCGATCATGAGTTCGATGATGAGCTGGGGCGACGAGCGCCTGGCCACGCTGATTTTTCATGAGCTGGCGCACCAGCGGTTTTATGTGAAGGACGACACTGAGTTCAACGAGTCGTACGCCACCTTCGTCGAGCAAGAAGGCACCCGGCAATGGCGCGCGGCCCGGGGCTTGCCGCCTGCCAGCGAGTCGGCGTTGAAACAGCGCGACCAGTTCACCCGGTTGGTGCTCGACACCCGCAAGCGTCTGGAGCAGCTGTATACCCAGCCACTGGCGGCAGATGCCATGCGCCTGGCCAAGGCGGCTGAATTCGAACGCCTGCGCCGTGACTACCGGCAAATGCGCGATAGCCAGTGGGGTGGCGACAAGCGTTATGACGCCTGGATGAACTTGCCGATGAACAACGCCAGGTTGTTGCCGTTTGGCCTGTATGACCAGTGGGTGCCGGCGTTTGCCGCGTTGTTCCGGCAGGAAGGCGGGGATTGGCCGAAGTTCTTTGCGGCGGTGGAGAAGCTGGGCGGGTTGCCCGTAGTTGAGCGTAAAGCGGTACTGAGGCGTTTGGAGGAACCCGAGCCTTTGGTTGGCACATAGGGCCTCATCGCGGGCAAGTTCGGCTCCCACAGTGGGTCGCGTTTCCCTGTGGGAGCCGGGCTTGCCCGCGATAGCGATCTTATGGCCGCTGCAAAAACGCCTGATGCATCTGCGCCAATGTTTCGAAATGCCAGGTCGGCGCTTCGGCACTCAGCTCCTCATGGCTGCCAAACCCGTAACCCACTGCCGCGCAATCCAGCCCGTTGCTGCGGGCCCCGATCAGGTCGTGCTTGCGGTCGCCAATCATCAGGGTGCTGGCCGGGTCCAGGCCTTCCTCTGCCATCAGGTGGGCGATCAGCTCGACCTTGTTGGTGCGGGTGCCGTCCAGCTCGCTGCCGTAGATCACCTTGAAGTGTTTGGCGAAATCGAAATGCCGGGCGATTTCACGGGCGAACACCCAAGGCTTGGACGTGGCCACATACAGCTGGCGGCCCTGGCCATTCAACGCTTTCAGCAGCGGCATCACGCCGTCGAATACGCGGTTTTCGTACAGGCCGGTAACCTTGAAGCGCTCGCGGTAGAAATTCACTGCTTCCCAGGCCTTGGCTTCGTCGAAGTCATAAAACTGCATGAACGCTTGCAGCAGCGGCGGGCCGATGAAGTGCTCAAGCTTGGTCAGGTCCGGCTCATCGATCCCCAGTTTGGCGAGGGCGTACTGGATCGAGCGGGTGATCCCTTCGCGCGGATCGGTGAGGGTGCCATCGAGGTCGAACAGAACGGTTTGGTAATGCATGGGTGTCCTTGTCATTGGTCGAAGCCTTCGGCCAGGTGCAGGTCTTTGAGCTTTACGTAGTTCGCAGCGCTGTAGGTGAAAAACGCCCGTTCCTTGTCAGTCAGCGGGCGGATCTGTTTAACCGGGCTGCCGACATACAAGAAACCGCTCTCGAGTTTCTTGCCCGGCGGCACCAGGCTGCCGGCGCCGATGATCACGTCGTCCTCCACCACGGCGCCGTCCATCACAATGCTGCCCATGCCGATCAGAATCCGGTTACCCACCGTGCAGCCATGCAGCATGACCTTGTGGGCAATGGTCACGTCGTCGCCGATCAACAGCGGGAAACCATCAGGATTGAAGGGCCCGGCGTGGGTAATGTGCAGCACGCAGCCGTCCTGCACGCTGGTGCGCGCACCGATGCGGATACGGTGCATGTCGCCGCGAATCACCGTCAGCGGCCATACCGAGCTGTCGGCGCCGATTTCGACGTCGCCGATCACCACCGCCGATGCATCGACGAAAGCCCCGGCAAGCAAGGCCGGCGTGTGATTCTGGTAGGTGCGAAGGGTCACGATAGGCTCTCTCTCTTCTGCTGATAGCTGCGGTGGGCGTTGATTGTAATTAAGATGGCCCCATCTTTGTTCTTACATGTTTCTTCAGCCAAGGTGCCAACCGTGAGCGCGAACAACCCTCTTCTGCAGTCCTACGACCTGCCGCCGTTCTCGGCGATCCGTGCCGAGCACGTACAGCCGGCCATCGAACAGATCCTCGCCGACAACCGCGTCGCCATCGAAGGCATCCTGCAAAGCCAGGGTAAAAATCCGACCTGGGCCGGCCTGATCCTGGCCATGGACGAACTCAACGACCGCCTGGGCGCCGCCTGGAGCCCGGTCAGCCACTTGAACGCCGTGTGCAACAGCGCCGAACTGCGCGAAGCCTACGAGGCTTGCTTGCCGGCACTGAGCGCCTACTCCACCGAGATGGGCCAGAACCGTGAACTGTTCCAGGCGTTCGAAGCCCTGGCCAACAGCCCGGAAGCCGCCGGCTTCGACGTGGCGCAAAAAACCATTCTGGAACACTCCCTGCGGGACTTCCGCCTGTCAGGTATCGATTTGCCGCCTGAGCAGCAAAAGCGTTATGCCGAAGTGCAGAGCAAGCTTTCCGAGTTGGGCAGCAAGTTCTCCAACCAATTGCTCGACGCCACCCAGGCCTGGACCAAGCACGTCACCGACGAAGCGACCCTCACCGGCCTGACCGATTCGGCCAAGGCGCAAATGGCGGCCGCAGCCCAAGCCAAGGGCCTCGACGGTTGGCTGATCACCCTGGAATTCCCGAGCTACTACGCGGTGATGACCTACGCTCACGACCGCGCGCTGCGTGAAGAAATCTATGCGGCCTACTGCACCCGTGCGTCGGACCAAGGCCCGAATGCCGGTCAGAACGATAACGGCCCGGTCATGGAACAGATCCTCGACCTGCGTCAGGAGCTGGCGCAACTGCTGGGCTTCGCCTCGTTCTCCGAATTGAGCCTGGCCACCAAAATGGCCGAGTCCAGCGACCAGGTGCTGAGCTTCCTGCGGGACCTGGCCAAGCGCAGCAAGCCGTTCGCCACCCAGGACCTGCAACAGCTCAAGGCCTATGCCGCCGAACAAGGCTGCCCGGACCTGCAAAGCTGGGACAGCGGTTTCTACGGCGAAAAGCTGCGTGAACAACGCTACAGCGTGGCCCAGGAAGCCCTGCGTGCTTACTTCCCGATCGACAAAGTGCTCAGCGGTCTGTTCGCGATTGTGCAGCGCCTGTACGGCATCGAAATCGCCGAGCAGAAAGGCTTCGACACCTGGCACCCGGACGTGCGCCTGTTCGAAATCAAGGAAAACGGCCAGCACGTCGGCCGCTTCTTCTTCGATCTGTACGCCCGCGCCAACAAGCGTGGCGGTGCCTGGATGGACGGCGCCCGTGACCGTCGCCGCACCGTTGATGGCGTGCTGCAAAGCCCGGTGGCCAACCTGGTGTGCAACTTCACCCCGGCTGACAGCGGCAAGCCAGCCCTGCTGACTCACGATGAAGTGACCACACTGTTCCACGAATTCGGCCACGGCCTGCACCACCTGTTGACCCGTGTCGACCACGCTGGCGTGTCCGGCATCAACGGCGTGGCCTGGGATGCGGTGGAGTTGCCGAGCCAGTTCATGGAGAACTGGTGCTGGGAGCCGGAAGGCCTGGCGCTGATTTCCGGTCACTACGAAACCGGTGAGCCGCTGCCTCAGGACCTGCTGGAAAAAATGCTCGCGGCGAAGAACTTCCAGTCTGGCCTGATGATGGTTCGCCAGTTGGAGTTCTCGCTGTTTGACTTCGAGCTGCACGCCACCCACGGCGATGGCCGCAGTGTGCTGCAGGTGCTGGAAGGCGTGCGTGATGAGGTGTCGGTGATGCGTCCGCCGGCCTACAACCGCTTCCCCAACAGCTTTGCGCATATCTTCGCCGGCGGTTACGCGGCGGGTTACTACAGCTACAAGTGGGCCGAAGTGCTGTCGGCGGATGCCTTCTCCAAGTTCGAAGAAGACGGCGTGCTCAATGCCGAGACTGGCCGCGCGTTCCGCGAGGCGATCCTGGCCCGTGGCGGCTCCCAGGCACCGATGGTGCTGTTCGTCGACTTCCGCGGACGTGCGCCGTCGATTGACGCACTCTTGCGCCACAGCGGCCTGAGTGAGGACGCGGCAGCATGAGTGAAGCGCCTGTGAAAACCAAAAAACGCTTTATCGCCGGGGCCGTCTGCCCGGCGTGCAGCGAGCCGGACAAGTTGATGATGTGGAGTGAAGACGATGTGCCGCATCGCGAGTGTGTGGCCTGCGGCTATTCCGACACGCTTAATGAGCAAGGTCTGTCAGTGCCCAAGGAATTGGGTACACGGGTCAATACATCGGCGTTGAAAGCACCGGATCCCAAGGTGCAGGCGGTGCAGTTCTTCCCCAATCCGAAGCTGAAAAAAGACTGACCTGCGAGCGCTCCCTGAGCTGGTGGCTCAGGGAGAGATCACTAATGCTGTTTTTTCCTGAGCCGGGTCTTTGGCGTTGTCCGCGGTATTCAGCCAGCTTTTCATCGAGCACAGTGCAAAAGTGCTGGTGCTGCATTCACCGCTGGCCAGTGCCGTGCGTAACTTGTCGACATCGGCCTTCATCATGTAGCGAACGCCGTCCTTGAAGCCACTGCTGGCGCCAAACCCGCCCAAGGTCATTTCGTTCAGCGCGTCTTCCTTGCTCCATCCCTGAATCACCACCCGATACATCGCCGCCATCAGGCCTGTGCGGTCGGAGCCGTGTTTGCAGTGCATCAGCACCGGGCCGTTGGCTTCGGCGTCTTGAATGGCACGCAGCGCCGCGAGCACATCGGCGTCGTCGACATGGTTGGTGCGATAAGACAATTGCACCTGGTTGATTCCGGGTGATTTCAGCCAGCTGGCATCGGACTCTGGCAGAAAGTTGATCACCGTTGCGATCTTGAGTTTTTCCAGTACAGGAACAGCACCGCTATCCGGCAGCGCGCTGCGATAGAGCGTGGGCGTCATCTGGTACAGGTTGTATTGATCGCCCACCGGCTGGGCCCATTCCAATGAACGCATGGGCGTAAGTTCTTCGGCTTGGGCAGGGGCAGTTGTGAACAGCGCCATGAACACGAAGCTGAGAGCAGGCAGCAATTGATTCTTGAACATGCGCGATGTAACCGAATAGGGAGAGGGCTGATAGGGCCCAGATTCGCTTACAGGGGGTCAATGCCGTGTGAGGTGCTCGTCAAAGAATCGTGAATAAGCCGGCTACCTGTGTGTTTTTTCCCGTTGAATCGATTTTCATCGATCCTTAGCCTGCTATCATTTGTAACTATTGATTACTACTGTGTTCTATCTTTTGGGTCCTTTGGATCCCATTTGCTGCCAAAACTATAAGTCGTTCCTTGAAGCGGCTGATAAACCCGTGACCACATGATGAGGTGCCACCATGTCTGATCAAGATCAAGACAACCCCCGGCGTGAGTTTTTGCGCAAATCCTTGACCTTGATCCCCGTGGTCACTGTCGCCAGCACGGGCCTGGGCGGTTCGATGCTGATGGCTGTTCCCGAGCCCGCTCAAGCCAGCCCGGAAAAGGCGCCTGTCAGCAGCAAGGCCTATGAGCCGAGCTATTTCACTGCCGAGGAATGGGCGTTTATCAACGCGGCCGTAGCCCGCTTGATCCCGGCGGACGACCAAGGCCCAGGCGCCCTGGAAGCCGGCGCGCCGGAATACATCGACCGTCAGATGAACACCCCATACGCGGCTGGCGCCCTCTGGTTCATGCAAGGCCCTTTCAATGCCGATGCGCCGCCTGAAATGGGCTGGCAGAGCAAGTTGGTGCCCAAGGAGATCTATCGCCTGGGCATTGCTGCCACGGATGCCTGGTCGAAAGCGATGAACGGTAAGCTATTTGCTGAGCAAGACAGCGCTACCCAGGAAAAATTGTTGCAACGACTGGAAGCCGGTGACGCGCAGTTCGACAGCGTACCGCCGAAGATTTTCTTCAATCTGTTGCTGCAAAACACCAAGGAAGGGTTCTTCTGCGACCCGGTCCACGGTGGTAACAAAGGCATGGTTGGCTGGACCATGATCGGCTTCCCCGGCGCCCGCGCCGATTTCATGGATTGGGTTGAACGCAACGAGCAATACCCCTTCCCGGCTGTATCGATCCGTGGCGAGAGGGCATAAACGTGGCGACCATCATGAAGAAAGTGGATGCAGTGATCGTCGGCTTCGGCTGGACTGGCGCGATCATGGCCAAGGAGCTGACGGAAGCGGGCCTCAACGTGGTAGCGCTGGAGCGCGGCCCGATGCAGGACACTTACCCGGACGGCAACTATCCCCAGGTCATCGACGAACTGACCTACAGCGTGCGCAAGAAACTCTTTCAGGACATCTCCAAGGAAACCGTGACCATTCGCCATAGCGTGAATGACGTGGCGATGCCCAACCGACAACTGGGCGCCTTCCTGCCCGGCAACGGCGTCGGCGGTGCCGGCCTGCACTGGTCCGGCGTGCACTTTCGGGTGGACCCGATCGAGTTGCGCATGCGCAGCCATTACGAAGAGCGTTACGGGAAAAACTTCATTCCCAAGGACATGACCATCCAGGATTTCGGCGTCAGCTATGAAGAGCTGGAGCCATTTTTCGACTATGCCGAGAAAGTCTTCGGCACCTCCGGGCAAGCCTGGACGGTGAAGGGCCAGTTGGTAGGTGAAGGCAAGGGCGGCAACCCTTATGCGCCGGATCGCTCCAATCATTTTCCGTTGGAATCGCAGAAGAACACCGTCTCCGCACAGCTGTTCCAGAAGGCCGCCACGGCCGTAGGGTACAAACCCTACAACCTGCCTTCCGCGAATACTTCCGGGCCGTACACCAACCCTTACGGTGCGCAGATGGGGCCGTGCAACTTTTGCGGCTTCTGCAGCGGTTATGTCTGCTACATGTATTCCAAGGCTTCGCCGAACGTGAACATCCTGCCGGCATTGCGCCTGGAGCCCAAGTTCGAACTGCGGCCCAATTCCCACGTGCTGAAGGTCAACCTCGACAGCACCAAGCGCAAGGCCACCGGTGTGACGTATGTCGACGCCCAAGGTCGGGAATGTGAGCAGCCGGCGGATCTGGTGATCCTCGGTTCCTTCCAGTTCAACAACGTGCGCCTGATGTTGCTGTCGGGCATTGGCAAACCCTACGACCCGATCTCCGGCGAGGGTGTGGTGGGCAGGAACTTCGCCTACCAGAACATGGCCACCATCAAGGCGTTCTTCGACAAGGACGTGCACACCAACAACTTCATCGGCGCTGGCGGCAATGGCGTGGCGATCGATGACTTCAACGCCGACAACTTCGACCACGGGCCTCACGGCTTTGTGGGCGGCTCGCCTATGTGGGTCAACCAGGCGGGCAGCCGGCCGATTGCCGGCACTTCCAACCCGCCGGGCACGCCGGCCTGGGGCAGCGCGTGGAAGCGCGCCACGGCTGATTACTACACCCACCAGGTGTCGATGGATGCCCACGGCGCCCATCAATCCTACCGTGGCAACTACCTCGACCTGGACCCGGTTTACCGCGATGCCTACGGCATGCCGCTGCTGCGCATGACCTTCGACTGGCAGGAAAACGACATCAAGATGAACCGCTTCATGGTCGACAAAATGAGCAAGGTTGCCGAAGCGATGAACCCCAAGGCGATCGCCTTGCTGGGCAAAAAAGTGGGCGAGCACTTCAACACCGCGGCCTACCAGACCACCCACCTCAACGGTGGCGCAATCATGGGCACCGACCCGAAAACCAGTGCCTTGAACCGCTACTTGCAGTGCTGGGACGTACACAACGTGTTTGTCCCGGGTGCTTCCGCGTTCCCACAAGGCTTGGGCTACAACCCTACGGGCCTGGTGGCGGCGTTGACCTACTGGTCGGCGCGGGCGATTCGCGAGCAGTACCTGAAAAACCCCGGCCCACTGGTTCAGGCATAAGGAGCGATGACCATGAAAGCATTTGTGATTGCCTCCTTCGCCTTGATCAGCAGCTGCTCGGTCAGTGCGGCGGAAACCGACCTGGTCAAACAGGGCGAATACCTGGCGCGAGCCGGTGACTGCGTGGCCTGCCACACCGCCAAGGGCGGCAAGCCGTTCGCCGGCGGCCTGCCGATGGAAACCCCGATCGGCACCCTTTACTCCACCAACATCACCCCGGATAAAACCGGCCTGGGCGACTACAGCTTCGAAGACTTCGACCAGGCCGTGCGCCATGGCGTCGCCAAGAACGGTAGTACGCTTTACCCGGCGATGCCCTACCCGTCTTACGCGCGCGTCAGCGAAAGCGATATGCAGGCGCTGTACGCGTACTTCATGAAGGGCGTGGAGCCGGTGGCGCAGGTGAACAAGGACAGCGACATTCCCTGGCCGTTGAGCATGCGCTGGCCGTTGACTGGGTGGCGCTGGATGTTCGCGCCCAAGGTTGAGGACTATCAGGCTCAGGCGGGCGCAGACCCCGTGATCAGCCGTGGCGCGTATCTGGTAGAAGGCCTTGGCCACTGCGGCGCCTGCCACACGCCACGGGCGCTGACCATGCAGGAAAAATCCCTGAGTGCGTCGGACGGCAGCACTTTCTTGTCCGGCAGCGCACCGCTGGAAGGCTGGATTGCCAAAAGCCTGCGGGGCGACCACAAGGACGGCCTGGGTAGCTGGAGCGAAGACCAACTGGTGCAATTCCTCAAGACCGGTCGCAGTGATCGCAGCGCGGTGTTTGGCGGCATGAGCGACGTTGTGGTCCACAGCATGCAGTACATGTCGCAAGATGACCTGACGGCTATCGCCCGCTATCTCAAGAGCCTGCCGGCGGTGGATCCCAAGGATCAGCCGCACCAGTACGACAAGCAGGTCGCCGACGCGCTGTGGAAAGGCGATGCCAGCAAGCCCGGGGCATCGGTGTATATCGACAACTGCGCGGCGTGCCACCGCACTGACGGCCATGGCTACACCCGGGTATTCCCGGCGCTGGCGGGCAATCCGGTGTTGCAGACGGCGGATGCCACGTCGTTGATCAATATTGTGTTGAACGGCGGTACGTTGCCGGCGACCCACACCGCGCCTTCGACCTTCACCATGCCGGCGTTTGCCTGGCGTTTGTCGGATCAGGAAGTGGCGGATGTCGTCAGTTTCATTCGGGGCAGTTGGGGTAACAAAGGCGAGCCGGTGAAAGCCAGTGACGTGGCGAACCTGCGCAAAAATGATATGCAGACCACCTCCGGCGATGACCTTGGCCAAGTGACCTCCAAGCATTGATTGGAGGTTGACCGCCCAACGGCACTGGTCATAAACCCTGCGCCTCTATACTGTATAAAAAAACAGTATAGAGGCGCTTTCATGTCCACTCCTCTGCCGCCTCGCGGGCGCGGCACGGCCACCAACCTGCACAACCGTTTCGCGCCCACCGTCAGCGTGGCGGAAGACGACGGCTGGTATCAGGAAGTGCCACAGACCCAGGGCACCGAAGTCCGTATCGAAACCGCGAAAACCATCATCACCCGCAACAGCTCGCCGGATATCCCGTTTGATCGGGCAATCAATCCGTATCGCGGCTGCGAACATGGCTGTATCTACTGCTACGCGCGGCCCAGTCACGCCTATTGGGACCTGTCACCGGGGCTGGATTTCGAAACCAAGCTGATCGCCAAGACCAACGCCGCCGACGTGCTGGAGCAGCAACTGTCGAAGCCGGGCTACACCTGCGCGCCGATCAACCTGGGCTCCAACACCGACCCGTACCAGCCTATCGAACGCGAGTACAAGATCACCCGCCAAACCCTCGAAGTGCTGCTGCGCTATCGTCACCCGGTGACGATCATCACCAAGGGCTCGCTGATCCTGCGGGACCTCGACCTGCTGACCGAGCTGGCGCAGCAGCGGCTGGTGGCGGTGATGATCAGCCTCACCAGCCTGGACGACGAGCTCAAGCGCATCCTGGAACCGCGTACGGCTGCGCCCAAGGCGCGGCTGAGGGCGATTCGGGTGATGCGTGAGGCGGGAATCCCGGTCGGCGTGTTGTGTTCACCGATGATTCCGATGATCAACGACAGCGAGCTGGAAAGTTTGCTGACCGAGGCGCATGCCGCTGGCGCACAAAGTGCGGCGTACATGATGCTGCGCCTGCCCCTGGAGGTTGCGCCGCTATTTGAAGAATGGCTGGCGGCCCACTACCCGCAGCGCGCGGCCCATGTGATGAGCCTGGTGCGGCAGGTGCGCGGTGGTGAGGTCTATGACAGTCGCTTCGGGGTACGCATGCGTGGCGAAGGGCCGTTTGCCGATCTGTTGGCGCAACGTTTCGCCAAGGCGATCAAACGATTGGGGCTCAATCGCCGGGAAGGATTTAATCTGGATTGCACCGCGTTTTGTCCGCCTGGCAGGCAGATGGCATTATTGTAAACTGCTGGGTAAAGCGCACGGCCTTGTAGGAATAGTCGCGTTTTGACATCACTGAAAGCCCCGATCTAGAGCGGTTCATTCAGTTTGAGTTAAGTTTCGGCGGGTACCTTGTTCATCGAGTGACTAATGAGTCGGCGCTTCGGTTTGGGCGCCAACCACACTGGAAAACGCCCCTGCTCCAACCAAGAGGATGAATCATGAGTGACAAGGATAAACAGCCGTTGGCTGCGTCGGCTTCAGCCCCTCACGAGGCGGAGTCCGCCGATGCAGCGCTGCAGCACATCGTTGAAGGCTTTTTGCATTTCCATAACGAGATCTTTCCGCAGCAGGAAGAACTTTTCAAAAAACTCGCCACGGCCCAGAGCCCACGAGCGATGTTCATTACCTGCGCAGATTCGCGCATCGTTCCCGAACTGATCACCCAGAGCTCCCCCGGGGATTTGTTTGTGACCCGTAACGTCGGCAACGTCGTGCCGCCTTATGGGCAGATGAACGGCGGTGTTTCCACGGCCATCGAGTACGCGGTACTGGCTCTTGGCGTGCAGCACATCATCATTTGTGGCCACTCCGACTGCGGCGCCATGCGCGCAGTGCTCAACCCTCAAAGCCTGGAAAAAATGCCCACGGTAAAGGCTTGGCTGCGCCACGCCGAGGTCGCCAAGACCATGGTCCAGGACAACTGTGACTGCGCCAACGAACACGAAAGCATGCACGTGTTGACCGAAGAAAACGTGATCGCCCAGTTGCAGCACCTGCGCACTCACCCGTCGGTGGCCTCGCGCATGGCCAATGGGCATCTGTTTATCCATGGCTGGGTCTACGACATCGAGACCAGCGAGATCAGGGCCTACGATGCGGATCAGGCGGCGTTCCTGCCGTTGAACGGTACTCAGCCGATCCCGTCCGCGACGCCTAAAGCGCGCTTCTAAAACAATCCCCTGTCGGGTAACGCGATGGCTGCCATTCGAGCAGCCAGGCGTTGCTACGCCCGGCAAATGCCTCGGGAGAGTCATCATGCGTGCTGCTCAATTAAAAGCTGTGCTGCCACGGGAGCTGCTGGCCTCCGTGGTTGTGTTTCTGGTCGCCCTGCCGCTGTGCATGGGGATCGCAATCGCGTCCGGAATGCCTCCGGCCAAGGGCTTGATCACCGGGATCATCGGCGGCCTGGTGGTCGGTTGGCTGGCGGGGTCGCCGCTGCAAGTCAGTGGCCCGGCCGCGGGCTTGGCGGTGCTGGTGTTCGAACTGGTGCGCCAGCATGGCATGGCCATGCTCGGGCCGATCCTGTTGCTGGCGGGCTTCCTGCAGTTGGTGGCCGGGCGCTTGCGCCTGGGCTGCTGGTTTCGCGTGACGGCGCCTGCGGTGGTCTACGGGATGCTGGCGGGGATCGGGGTGCTGATTGTCCTGTCGCAGGTCCATGTGATGCTCGACGGTGTGCCAAAACCCTCCGGGCTGGATAACCTCGCCGGCTTTCCCGCCGCTTTGATTCAGGCGATTCCTACACTGGGCGGCGGGCTTGGTTGGCAGGCGGGCCTGCTAGGGCTGTCGACGATTCTGGTTATGTGGCTGTGGGACAAGTTCCGTCCGCAAAAGCTGCGTTTCGTCCCCGGCGCCTTGCTCGGCGTGGGATTGGCGACGGTCACCAGCCTGGCGCTGGCGTTGCAGGTCAAGCGTGTGGAAGTGCCGGAAAACCTGGCGGACGCCATCGACTGGCTGCGGCCCAGCGACCTGTTGAACCTGGCGGATCCCAACCTGTTGATCGCCGCGTTCGCGGTCGCCTTTATCGCCAGCGCTGAAACGCTGCTTTCGGCAGCAGCCGTTGATCGTATGCACAGTGGCCAGCGTTCCGATTTCGACAAGGAATTGTCGGCACAAGGCGTGGGCAACATGCTGTGTGGCCTTGTCGGCGCCCTGCCGATGACTGGCGTGATCGTGCGCAGCTCGGCCAACGTCCAGGCCGGCGCAACCACGCGCTTGTCGGCGATGTTCCACGGGTTGTGGCTGCTGGCGTTCGTGCTGTTGCTGTCCAGTGTGCTGCAAAGCATTCCGGTGGCGAGCCTGGCGGGTGTACTGGTGTACACCGGGATCAAGCTGGTGGACATGAAGGCGTTTCGTGGCCTGGCGCGTTACGGGCGGATGCCGATGTTTACCTACGCAGCGACGGCCCTGGCGATCATCTTTACCGACTTGTTGACAGGTGTGTTGGTGGGCTTCGGGCTGACCCTGGTCAAGCTGGCGTTCAAGGCTTCACGCCTGAAAATCAGCCTGGTCGACCTGCCGCAGGACGGCGAGATGGAGTTGCGATTGACGGGGGCTGGGACCTTTCTCAAGGTACCGGCATTGACCCAGGTGTTGTCGACGGTACCCGCCGGGACCACCTTGCATGTGCCACTCAATAACCTGAGTTACATCGACCACTCCTGCCTAGAATTGCTGGAAGAATGGGGTCGGGCCAACGCGGCCAAGGGCTCGAAGCTGATGATTGAGGCGCGGGGGTTGAAGCGCAGGTTGGAAGGGCGGGTAAGAACGACGACCGGAATAGGCTCGGCTGCGTTGTGACCTTCTGTAGGAGCGAGCTTGCTCGCGAAAAACTTCAGCACGCCGCGTGCATTCAGAATGCCCGCGTTATCGTTGACGTCCTTCGCGAGCAAGCTCGCTCCTACAGTGAATCTGCGTCAGCGATAAAAATCAGGCCGGCTGATCCAGCTCCAACCCAACCCCCAACTGCCGTGACAGGCACGGCCAGCGCTTCCACGCCGCTTCCGTGTCCGGGCTCTTGAGCTTGTCGCGGTACGCTTCGACCGACTCCAGCGCAAAGCTTTCTTCGTTGAGCATCTCATCCACCGCGTGGTGCACCGCTTCATCCAGCTGATTGGCAAAGGTCTCGCCGATCAATTGGTGAGCAATCACGTTCGCCACCGTGGTATCCAGCGGAATCAACGGCTGGCCGAAGTGCTTGATATACAGATCGTTGACCTCTTCCACCAGGCGATGAGCCAGGTAGGCCTCGTCCAGCAAACCGTCCAGGCCTTCATGCCCGGCCAGGATCGCTGGCGGCTGCAGGAAGAAATGCTCGGCGATTTTCAGCACCGGTTTGATCTGGCTTTCAATACCGGCTTCACGGGCAACATCATTGGCCGCATCCAGCAAATCCGGGACCTGGTCAATGTAGGCGCTGACAAAGCGCGTCATCACGCCCTTGGCGTCAACGTCCGGCAGGGCAATCGCCGGGTGCAGGTGCGGTAACTGGACTTCCAGCTGCTGAGCAAGCTGGCCAGTGCTGGATTCGTGTTGATGGGCACGGGAAATCTGCTCGCGCAAAGCGGCGGTGTTCATGAAAGCTCCAGTGATGCAGGCGTAGGAAATAGGGAGAGGATAAGGTAGCTCGTTTATACGAGCGCCTAAGACACATTTGTCATAATTATTTCATGGTTATGCGCTGTCGTTATATCAAATCGCCATCGTTCGTCGGATAACGGGCTCCATCGGTCTTGTTGTGTGGTCTGTTTCCTCATTTTCGTTCATTTGCCCGATCACATTGCGGGGTGGCGGTCGCTGTCTATACTCGGTTTTGTACGCAATTAGCTGATGACGCCCGACTGCATTAGCAGGCAAGGCTTGGCGGTTGTAAGCAGTATGGAAGCCGCTCCCTTGGTCGCAGGTGCAAACCGGCGGGATAACAAGAACGATAAGGGGAACCCGCAATGACGCGACATCCACATGTTTGGATGGGCCTACTGTTGTGGTCAGTATTCAGCCAGGCGCAAGCCGCCTGGACAACGAATATGGCACCAGGGGCCACTGAAGTCAGTCACGCCGTGTTTGACCTGCACATGACCATTTTCTGGATTTGTGTGGCGATTGGCATCGTTGTGTTTGGCGCGATGTTTTGGTCGATGATTGTTCACCGGCGCTCAACGGGCCAAGTGGCGGCCAAGTTTCACGAGAGTACGACGGTGGAGATTCTATGGACCGTGGTGCCCTTGCTGATCCTGGTGGCGATGGCCATTCCGGCCACCAAGACGCTGATCAACATCTACGACAGTACGGAATCGGATATCGATATCCAGGTCACCGGCTACCAGTGGAAGTGGCATTACAAATACCTGGGCCAGGACGTCGAGTTCTTCAGCAACCTGGCTACGCCCGCCGAGCAGATCCATAACCAGGCCGTCAAAGGCGAACATTACCTGTTGGAAGTCGACCAGCCGCTGGTGCTGCCGGTGGGCGCCAAGGTGCGCTTCCTGGTGACCGCCGCCGACGTGATCCACTCCTGGTGGGTGCCCGCGTTTGCGGTCAAGCGTGATGCGATCCCAGGCTTCGTCAACGAGGCGTGGACCCGGGTCGAGAAGCCAGGCATCTATCGTGGCCAGTGCGCCGAGCTGTGCGGCAAAGACCATGGTTTCATGCCGATCGTCGTGGAGGTCAAGTCCAAGGCGGACTACGACACCTGGCTCGGCGAGCGTAAGGCAGAAGCCGCCAAGCTCAAGGAGTTGACCTCCAAGGAATGGACCCTGGATGAGCTGGTGGCCCGTGGCGACAAGGTTTACCACACCACTTGCGTGGCCTGTCACCAGGCTGAGGGCCAGGGCCTGCCGCCAATGTTCCCGGCGCTCAAAGGCTCGCCGATTGCCGTCGGGCCCAAGGAAGACCACCTGCACCGCGTGTACTTCGGCAAACCCGGCACCGCCATGGCGGCGTTCGGCAAGCAACTGTCGGAAGTCGATATCGCGGCGGTCGTGACCTACGAACGTAACGCCTGGGGCAACAACAAAGGCGACATGGTCACTCCTAAAGACGTGCTGGCTCTGAAACAGGCGCAAAGCAAATGACTTCCTTCATTGCGTATTCCCTGAACCGTCCCGCCCACTCGTTCGCAGGAGAAAGGCCATGAGCGCTGTGATCGACGACCATGGTCATGCCGGTGAGCACGCTCACGGCCCCGCCAAGGGCCTGATGCGTTGGGTGCTGACCACCAACCACAAAGACATCGGGACCATGTACCTGTGGTTCAGCTTTGCCATGTTCCTGCTTGGCGGCTCGTTCGCCATGGTGATCCGCGCCGAGCTGTTCCAGCCGGGCTTGCAGATCGTGGAGCCGGCGTTCTTCAACCAGATGACCACCATGCACGGCCTGGTGATGGTGTTTGGTGCGGTGATGCCGGCGTTTGTCGGCCTGGCCAACTGGATGATCCCGTTGATGATCGGCGCGCCCGACATGGCCCTGCCGCGTATGAACAACTTCAGTTTCTGGCTGTTGCCGGCGGCGTTCCTGATGCTGGTGTCGACGCTGTTCATGCCCGGTGGCGGGCCGAACTTCGGCTGGACCTTCTACGCCCCGCTCTCCACCACCTACGCGCCGGAAAGCGTGACCTTCTTCATCTTCGCCATCCACCTGATGGGTATCAGCTCGATCATGGGCGCGATCAACGTCATCGCCACCATCCTCAACCTGCGTGCCCCTGGCATGACCCTGATGAAAATGCCGCTGTTCGTCTGGACCTGGCTGATCACCGCGTTCCTGCTGATCGCGGTGATGCCGGTGCTGGCAGGTTGCGTGACCATGATGCTGATGGACATCCACTTCGGCACCAGCTTCTTCAGTGCCGCCGGTGGTGGTGACCCGGTGTTGTTCCAGCATGTGTTCTGGTTCTTCGGGCACCCTGAGGTGTACATCATGATCCTGCCGGCCTTCGGTGCCGTCAGCTCGATCATCCCGACCTTCTCGCGCAAGCCGCTGTTCGGCTACACCTCGATGGTGTACGCCACGGCGAGCATCGCGTTCCTGTCGTTCATCGTGTGGGCGCACCACATGTTTGTGGTGGGCATCCCGCTGGTGGGCGAGTTGTTCTTCATGTACGCCACGCTGCTGATCGCGGTACCTACGGGGGTGAAGGTGTTCAACTGGGTCAGCACCATGTGGCAAGGCTCGCTGACTTTCGAGACGCCGATGCTGTTCGCGGTGGCCTTCGTGATTTTGTTCACCATCGGCGGCTTTTCCGGGCTGATGCTGGCCATCGCTCCGGCGGACTTCCAGTACCACGACACCTACTTTGTGGTGGCGCACTTCCATTACGTACTGGTGCCTGGCGCGATCTTCGGGATCTTCGCCTCGGCCTACTACTGGCTGCCGAAATGGACCGGCCACATGTATGACGAAACCCTGGGCAAGCTGCATTTCTGGCTGTCGTTCGTGGGGATGAACATGGCGTTCTTCCCGATGCACTTTGTAGGACTTGCCGGCATGCCGCGTCGGGTGCCGGACTACAACCTGCAGTTCGCCGATTTCAACATGGTCTCCTCCATTGGTGCCTTCACCTTTGGTGCGACGCAGATCTTCTTCCTGTTCATCGTCATCAAGTGCATTCGTGGCGGTAAGCCTGCACCGGCCAAGCCGTGGGATGGCGCCGAAGGGCTGGAGTGGAGCATCCCTTCGCCCGCGCCTTACCACACCTTCACCACGCCGCCGGAGGTCAAATGATCACCTCCCTATCCTGTGGGAGCTGGCTTGCCTGCGATGGCATCACTTCGGTGTACCTGAAAGACCGAGTTGCCAGCATCGCAGGCAAGCCAGCTCCCACAGAAAAGCCATTCACAGAACATTCATTCGTAGGTGGCTGCCATGCTTGAGTCCGTGCCTATCAAGCGCCTGGTCACGCGGCTGCTGATCCTGGTGGTGGCGATGTTCGCCTTCGGCTTTGCCCTGGTGCCGATCTACGACGTGATGTGCAGGGCGTTCGGCATCAATGGCAAGACTGCCGGACAGTACGAAGGCGAGCAGGTGGTGGACCCGACGCGCCAGGTGCGGGTGCAGTTCCTGTCCACCAATGCCATCGACATGGTCTGGGAGTTCCACTCCAAGGCCGATGAGGTGGTGGTCAATCCCGGAGCGGTTACCGAGATGCTGTTCGTGGCCTACAACCCCACCGACAAGCCGATGACCGCCCAGGCGGTGCCAAGCATTTCGCCCGCCGAGGCGGCGATGTACTTCCACAAGACCGAGTGTTTTTGCTTCACCCAGCAAGTGCTACAGCCAGGTCAGCGCATAGAAATGCCGGTGCGCTTCATTGTCGACCGCGACATGCCGAAGGATGTGAAGCATTTGACCCTGGCGTACACGCTGTTCGATATCACCGCGCGCCAACCGCCCGTGGCTGTCCATACCGGCGGCTAGGCGTTGCTTGCGGGCTCGATTAGGAGAACGAATACATGTCGACTCATGATACGTACTACGTACCAGCGCAAAGCAAATGGCCAATAATTGCCACGCTGGGCATGCTGATTACGGTGTTCGGGCTGGCTACCTGGTTTAACGATTTGAAGGCCGCACGCCCGGAATCCCACGGACCGCTGATCTTTTTCGTCGGCGGCTTGCTGCTGGCCTACATGATGTTTGGCTGGTTCGGCGCGGTGATCAAGGAAAGCCGCGCCGGTTTGTACAGTTCACAGATGGACCGCTCCTTTCGCTGGGGCATGACCTGGTTCATCTTCTCCGAAGTGATGTTCTTCATCGCGTTCTTCGGTGCACTGTTTTATGTGCGGCACATGTCGGCGCCTTGGCTGGCGGGCGAAGGCTCAAAAGGCGTTGCCCACATGTTGTGGCCGAACTTCGAATTCGCCTGGCCGCTGCTGAACAATCCTGACCCGAAACTGTTCCCTGCGCCCAAGGGCACCATCAGCCCCTGGGGCTTGCCGCTGATCAACACGATCTTGCTGGTCAGTTCCAGCGTGACCATCACCATCGCCCACCACGCCTTGCGCAAAGGCCATCGCGGCGCGCTGAAGATCTGGCTGGCGATCACCGTGTTGCTGGGTTGGGCGTTCCTCGGGTTCCAGGCCGAGGAATACATCCACGCTTATAAGGAGTTGGGCCTGACCCTCGGTTCCGGCGTGTACGGCGCGACCTTCTTCATGCTCACGGGTTTTCACGGCGCCCACGTGACCATCGGCACCATCATTTTGTTTGTGATGCTGATGCGCATCCTGAAGGGGCATTTCAATGACGAACACCAGTTCGGTTTCGAGGCGGCCAGTTGGTATTGGCACTTTGTGGACGTGGTGTGGATCGGGTTGTTTTTCTTCGTTTACGTGCTTTGAGGTCGTTCACCAAGGCGCATGAGACACCAGCTGGCCGCTGAAGAAACCCCAGGTGATCAAACCCAGGGTGATCACGGCCAGCACCACACGCACGGTCAAGGCAGTGACGAGGCGATTGGAGTTGCCCTCGTCCTTGACCAGGAAGAACAAGCCACTGAACAGGCTCACGACGGTAGCAATCAGCATCAGGGCAATGGCTGCTTTGAGCATGGTGGGCTCCGGGGCTTTTTTTGGAGGGGGCGAGCAATGAGATTCAGTATAGCCAGCGCAGCACCGACCTCTGCGGCAATGCCATGAAACCCTTTCGCCCCGGTATTGCGCCGACGCTGGTGGTGCTTGTGCTACTGCCGCTGATGGTGTTTCTCGGCTTCTGGCAGCTGTCTCGCGGCCAGGAAAAACAGGCGCTGCTGGAAATCTACGCCGAGCGCCGCGCTGCCGAGCCCATGAGCAGTACGCAATTACAGGCCACCGAAGATCCTGCCTTCCGCCGCGTGCATTTGCGCGGGCAATTTGATGCGGAGCACAGCGTGCTGCTGGATAACCGCTTTCGTGACGGCAAGGTCGGTGTGGAGGTGCTGCAACCGTTCCACGATCAGGCCAGCGGGCAGTGGCTGTTGCTCAATCGAGGCTGGCTGCCTTGGCCGGACCGGCGCACACCGCCCGTTTTCAATACCCCCGAACAACCGCTGAATCTCGACGCCTGGATCTATGTGGCCCCGGGCGAGACCTTCCAGCTGCATGCCGATCCAGCGGGCGCACAGTGGCCGCGATTGCTGACTGCCCTGCATCCCGAAGCGCTTTGGACAGAGTTGGGTCGCAGCGGATTCGCCTATGAAGTCAGGGCCGAAGCGGGACCGGCAACCTTTGAAACCAATTGGCCTGTGGTCGCCATGGGCCCGGAAAAACACCTGGGCTACGCCGTGCAATGGTTCGCCATGGCGCTGGCGCTGTTCGGTCTTTACCTCTACCTCGGATGGCACAACACAAAGGAGAAGCGCCATGGGAGCGGCCATGAATCCACTCAACATGTCTGACGCGCCAGCAGCGCCCAACCGGCGCAAGGGCCGCTGGCAACTGATTCTGATCCTGCTGATGGTGATCGGCCCGATGGTGCTCGCCACCTTCATGTACAAGTTGCAGTTCTGGGTACCGGACAACCGCAGCTACCACGGCGAGATGATCGGCAATGGGCAGACTCGCGCCGACATCGGCGTGCAGGCCGATGAAGATCGCTGGCAACTGCTGGTGACCGCGCCCACTGCCTGCGCCGCCGACTGCCAGCAACTGGTTTACCTGGCTCGCCAGCTGCAAATCGGCCTGGGTCGCGATGCCTCTCGTGCCAGCCACGCCCTGGCCAGCGCGCAGCCGGTGAACACTGCGTATGACGCCAAGCTCAAGGCCGAATACCCGCAACTGCAACGTTATTCCCTGGACCTGTCGACCTTCAACAAAGACGCCGCCGCCCAAGGCCGCGGCGATGCCCAGCTGTGGATCGTCGACCCCCACGGCAACCTGGTGCTGCGCTACGACGCCCGGGTCAAGGGCAAGGACCTGCTCAACGACCTGCGCCTGCTGTTGAAACTGTCGAACATCGGATAAGGACACCGTCATGGCCAAACCTGGATTTCGCCTCGCGCTGTTTGCCACCCTGCTGGCCTTGATCGTGGTGCTGCTGGGTGCTTATACCCGCCTGACACACGCGGGCCTCGGTTGCCCGGATTGGCCGGGTTGTTATGGCTTTATCAGCGTGCCAAAAAGCGAAGCCCAGCTGGCCCATGCCGAACTGCATTACCCGGACACGCCGGTCGAGGCAGACAAAGGCTGGAACGAGATGACCCACCGTTATTTCGCCGGCGCCCTCGGGCTGCTGATCGTGCTGCTGGCGGCGCGTGCCTGGACCCATCGGCGTCATCCGGGGCAGCCATTGAAGTTGCCGTTGTTCCTGCTGGCGGTGGTGTTTGCCCAGGCGGCGTTTGGCATGTGGACGGTGACGCTTAAGCTCTGGCCACAAGTGGTCACCGGGCATTTATTGGGCGGGTTTGCGACGCTGAGCCTGCTGTTCTTGCTGACACTGCGACTGTCCGGCGTGCTGCCGGCGCTGATCGTGCCCAGGCGTTTGCAGTATTGGGCGACGGCCGGGCTGGTGCTGGTGATCGGCCAGATTGCCCTGGGCGGTTGGGTCAGCTCCAACTACGCGGCCGTGGCCTGTATCGACCTGCCGACCTGTCACGGGCAGTGGTGGCCGGCGGCGGATTTTGCCAATGGTTTTCACCTGACCCAGCATATCGGCCCCAATTACCTCGGCGGGCAACTGGACAGTGATGCGCGCACGGCGATTCATCTCACCCACCGAATTGGCGCGCTGCTGGTCACCGTCGTACTGCTGGGCCTCGCCTGGCAACTCAAGGTGGTCGGCATGACCCGCTTGGCCGGCCTGTTGTTGATCGCCCTGGCGGCGCAAATCTGCCTGGGCTTGAGCAACGTGTACTTTCACCTGCCGCTGCCGGTTGCCGTTGCGCATAACGCCGGCGGCGCGGCACTGCTGCTGACGCTGGTACTGGTCAATTACCACGCCCGCACCAGCCTGGTCCGGGTGCGCCATCAGTTGCCGTTCGGCTGGCGCTTCAGCCCGCGTAAACACGTCTCGGGCCTCATAACCCTAAAAGGAGAGATGCCATGGCGACCTTGATCGGCGAGCGTCATAGCCAGGCTATCTGGCGTGACTATCTTGAGCTGACCAAGCCAAAAGTGGTGGTGCTGATGCTCATCACCTCGCTGGTGGGTATGTTTCTCGCCACCCGCGCCGGGGTGCCTTGGCCGGTGCTGATTTTTGGCAACCTGGGAATCGCCCTGTGTGCCGGTGGCGCGGCGGCGGTGAACCATGTGGTGGATCGGCGCATCGATGCGCTGATGGCGCGCACCCATAAACGTCCGCTGGCGCAAGGGCGCGTATCGCCCGTGGCGGCGCTTGTTTTTGCGATGGTGCTGGCGGTTGCCGGGCTGGCGTTGTTGCTGGCGTTTACCAATCCGCTGGCCGCCTGGCTGACCCTGGCTTCGCTGTTGGGCTACGCCGTGATCTACACCGGTTTCCTCAAGCGTGCGACGCCGCAGAACATCGTGATCGGCGGCCTTGCCGGCGCCGCGCCACCGTTGCTGGGTTGGGTTGCCGTCACGGGCCACGTCAGCGCCGAACCATTGCTGCTGGTGCTGATCATCTTCGCCTGGACTCCGCCGCACTTCTGGGCCCTGGCGATTCACCGCAAGGAGGAATACGCCAAGGCCGACATCCCGATGCTGCCGGTGACCCATGGCGAGCACTACACCAAGGTGCATATCCTGCTCTACACCTTCGCCCTGCTGGCGGTCAGTCTGATGCCGTATGTCATCCACATGAGCGGCGTGCTGTACCTGGTGTGCGCACTGGTTCTGGGCGGGCGCTTTCTGCAATGGGCCTGGGTGCTGTACCGTGGCAGTCGGCCGCACGCGGCGATCAACACCTTCAAGTACTCTATCTGGTACTTGTTCGCGCTGTTTATCGCCCTGCTCGTAGACCATTACCTATTGTTGAACCTATGACTCGAACTCAAAAAACTGTCTTCATTCTGGTGGCCATTGTCGCGTTGATCATGGGCCTGACCGTCAACAAAGTACTGAGCGGCAAAGGCCAGGGCGACCCGACTGCCTTGATCGATGCAGGCATCATCCTGCTGCCGCAAAGCCGCCAGTTGCCGCCGGTGACCATGACCAACCAGGACGGCCAGCCGGTGGTGGTCAATGAGTTGAAAGGCAAGTGGAGCGTGCTGTTCTTCGGCTACACCTTCTGCCCGGACATCTGCCCGACCACCCTCGCCCAACTGCGCCAGATCAAGAGCGAGCTGCCTAAAGACGTTGTGGATAAGTTGCAGGTGATCCTGGTCAGCGTTGACCCGAACCGTGATACGCCGGCGCAACTCAAGCAGTACCTGGGCTACTTCGATCCACAGTTCGAGGGCCTGACCGGCGCGAATGTGGACGATGTGCAGAAAGTGTCCAATGCGGTAAGCATTCCGTTTATTCCGGCGGACACCAGCAAGCCCAACTACACCGTCGACCACAGCGGCAACCTCGCGCTGATCGGGCCGGATGGAACGCAACGCGGGTTTATCCGGGCGCCGTTGAACAACCAGAAGCTGGTGGCGCAGTTTCCGGGGTTGTTGCAGCGTAAATAAGCCTGCCGACCATTTCCTGAGCGACACAAATCAAATGTGGGAGCGGGCTTGCTCGCGAAGGCGGTGTGTCAGTCAACAGATGTATCGACTGAACCACCGCCTTCGCGAGCAAGCCCGCTCCCACATTGGTTATGTGCACGGCATTAGATCGTTCCCACGCTCTGCGTGGGAATGCCGCACTGGACTCTCTGCGTCTGCTTTTGAGGTCGTGACGCGGAGCGTCACAGGATGCATTCCCACGCAGAGCGTGGGAACGATCGATCATTGGGTTTCAGCTTTGGATCAGAACGCCGGCAGAATCGCGCCTTTGTACTTCTCGGCAATGAACGCTTTCACTTCCGGGGTGTGCAGGGCTGCTACCAGCTTCTTCACCGCATCCGAATCTTTGTTGTCTTCGCGGGTCACCAGGATGTTCACGTAAGGCGAGTCTTTGCCTTCGATGGCCAGTGCGTCCTTGGACGGGTCCAGCTTGGCTTCCAGCGCGTAGTTGGTGTTGATCAGCGCCAGGTCGACCTGGGTCAGCACGCGCGGCAGGGTGGCGGCTTCCAGCTCGCGGAACTTCAGGTTTTTCGGGTTTTCAGTGATGTCCTTGATGGTCGACAGGATGTTGGTCGGGTCCTTCAGGGTGATCAGCTTGTTGTTGGCCAGCAGCAACAGCGCACGGCCGCCGTTGGTGGCGTCGTTCGGGATCACGACGTTGGCACCGCTTGGCAGTTCGGCCAGGGTTTTGTATTTGCTGGAGTAGGCGCCCAGAGGCTCTACGTGCACAGCGCCGACGCTCACCAGGTGAGTGCCCTTGGCTTTGTTGAATTCATCCAGGTACGGCTGGTGCTGGAAGAAGTTGGCGTCCAGGCGTTTTTCGGCAACCTGTACGTTTGGCTGGACGTAGTCGGTGAAGACTTTGACCTGCAAATCCACGCCTTCTTTAGCCAGAACCGGCTTCACGAACTCGAGGATTTCAGCGTGGGGCACCGGGGATGCGGCCACGGTCAGGGTTTCGGCGGCGTGGGCGGAGAACGCGGCAACGGCGGCGAAAGCAACCAGTAGTTTTTTCATTCAACAAGCTCCTTGTTCGGGAATTGGCCGGCTTCGCGCCGGCAATAGCCGTTATTTTCGAGAAAAGTGCACCACCAGCTTGTCGCCGACGGTTTGCAGAATTTGTACCAGGATCAACAGCAGCACCACGGTGACCACCATCACATCGGTCTGGAAGCGTTGATAACCGAAGCGGATCGCCAGGTCTCCCAGGCCACCAGCACCCACTACACCGGCCATGGCCGTGTAGGAAACCAGTGTAATCGCCGTCACCGTAATCGCCGCGAAGATGCCGGGGCGGGCTTCGGGCAGCAAGGCGTTGGTGATGATCTGCCGGGTAGTGGCGCCCATGGCCTGGGTCGCTTCGATAATCCCGCGGTCCACTTCACGCAGCGCGGTTTCCACCAGGCGTGCAAAGAACGGCGTGGCCCCCACCACCAGCGGCGGAATCGCACCGGCAACACCCAGCGAGGTGCCGGTGATCAGCACCGTGAACGGAATCATCACGATCAGCAGAATAATGAACGGCAGCGAACGCAGGATGTTCACGATCAGCGACAGCATCGCGTACAGGCCTTTTTGTTCGAACAGCTGGCGCGGGCTGCACAGGAACAGCAGCACGCCCAGCGGCAGGCCCAACAACACGGTGAACAGCAGCGAGCCGAACAGCATGGTCATGGTGTCGCCGGTGGCC
Source organism: Pseudomonas sp. ATCC PTA-122608 (assembly GCF_001952855.1). Classification (GTDB taxonomy): domain Bacteria; phylum Pseudomonadota; class Gammaproteobacteria; order Pseudomonadales; family Pseudomonadaceae; genus Aquipseudomonas. The sequence continues at coordinate 489,808 of NZ_LPNO01000001.1, forward strand.
AACAGAATTTCGGACCAGTCGATGTTCGAGAAAAAGCTCAAGAAGATTTCCATTAGCGCAGCACCTCCATGTGGACGTCTGCGGCGGTGAAGGCGGCGAACGCGGCCTCCATGTCACCACCGGTGACGGCGAGGGTCAGTTGCCCGTAGGGAATGTCTTTGATGCGGTCGATACGACCGGCCAGGATGCTGTAGTCCACACCCGTTTCACGGGCGACGGTACCCAGCAGCGGTGCGTAGGTCGCTTCGCCCTGGAACGTCAGGCGCACAATGCGGCCCGGCACGTGAGCGAAGTCATCACGCTGCTCGCCTTCGTCAACCTGCTCGGACTCTTGCACGAAACGCTTGGTGGTCGGGTGCTTGGGGTGCAGGAACACGTCGGCGACGGTGCCTTGCTCGACGATCACGCCCGCGTCCATCACGGCCACGTGGTCGCAGACCCGGCGGATTACGTCCATTTCATGGGTGATCAGCACGATGGTCAGCTTCAGCTCACGGTTGATCTCGGCCAGCAGTTGCAGCACCGAGGCGGTGGTCTGCGGGTCGAGGGCACTGGTGGCTTCGTCGCACAGCAGGATCTTTGGCTTGGTGGCCAGGGCGCGGGCGATGCCGACGCGCTGCTTCTGGCCGCCGGACAGCTGCGCCGGGTACTTCTTGGCATGGTCGGACAGGCCGACCCGGGCCAGCAGTTCGGCCACGCGCACGTCGATTTCCTTGCGGGAAAGTTCGCCGGCGAGGGTCAGCGGCAGCGCCACGTTGTCGGCGACGGTCTTGGATGCCAGCAGGTTGAAGTGCTGGAAGATCATCCCGACCTGTTGCCGGAAACGGCGCAGGCCGTTGGCGTCGAGGGCGGTGACTTCTTCGTCATCGACCTTGATCTGGCCGCCGCTGGGTTCTTCCAGGCGATTGATCAGGCGCAGCAAAGTACTTTTTCCCGCACCGGAATGGCCGATCAGACCAAACACCTGGCCATTTTCGACGCGCAGGTTGGTGGAATGCAGTGCGGGGATATCCTTACCGGCGACCCGGTAGGTTTTATGGACGTTATGAAACTCGATCACGTAGCGAACCTTGTGGGGCGCATTAAAAAGGGATCAGCGGTTAGCCGGGCGCGCATTTTAGCCTGTCCGTATAGCGTTTCTTAGCATTTATTTCTCATCCGACCAGCGATTTGGCAATAACGCGATCAAAGGTCATAAAAAAGGAACGGTACAAAACCGTGTCAGTCACTACATAAGCAACTCGAAATTCCCAGGTGCCGTGCCTGGGGTTTTGCTCAAGAAGAGCCGGGGATCGCTCTGGCCTACGCAAACGAGGAGTTTTTGTCTGATGAGCACTAAAAAGCCAGTCACCCCGCCCAAGAGCGAACTTGCGGGTACCGACACTCTGGACCGTGGCAATACCAACGCCAAGCTGCAAAGCCTGGAAACATTTCGCTCCGACGCTACCGGCCAGGCGCTGCGTACCAACCAGGGCGTGAAGGTTTCCGACAACCAGAACAGCTTGAAGGTCGGCTCCCGTGGTCCTTCGCTGCTGGAAGACTTCATCATGCGTGAAAAAATCACGCACTTTGACCATGAGCGCATCCCGGAACGCATCGTTCATGCCCGGGGTACCGGTGCCCATGGTTATTTCCAGACCTATGAAAACCATTCGGCGCTGACCAAGGCCGGGTTCCTGCGTAACCCTGAACACAAAACCCCGGTATTTGCGCGTTTCTCTACGGTTCAGGGCCCTCGCGGCTCGGGTGATACCGTGCGTGACGTGCGTGGCTTTGCCGTGAAGTTCTTCACCGACGAGGGCAACTTCGACTTGGTGGGTAACAACATGCCGGTGTTTTTCATTCAGGACGCGATCAAGTTTCCTGACTTCGTGCATGCGGTAAAACCTGAGCCGCATAACGAGATTCCTACAGGCGGCTCGGCCCACGATACGTTCTGGGATTTTGTTTCGCTGCAGCCAGAGTCGGCGCATATGGTGATCTGGGCCATGTCTGACCGGGCGATTCCGAAAAGCCTGCGGACCATGCAGGGTTTTGGCGTGCATACCTTCCGTTTGGTGAATGCCGAGGGGAAATCCAACTTCGTCAAATTCCATTGGCGGCCGACAGTCGGCACTTGTTCCCTGGTGTGGGACGAGGCGCAGAAGCTGGCGGGCAAAGACACTGATTTCCACCGGCGCGACCTCTGGGAATCCATTGAAAGCGGCGATTACCCGGAATGGGAATTGGGCGTGCAGATCATCGCCGAAGAAGACGAGCATAAGTTCGACTTCGACATTCTCGACCCGACCAAGCTGATTCCCGAAGAGCTGGTGCCGATCACGCCGCTGGGCAAGATGGTGCTCAACCGCAACCCGGACAACTTCTTCGCCGAGGTCGAGCAGGTGGCGTTTTGCCCAGGGCATATCGTGCCGGGCATCGACTTCTCCAATGACCCGCTGCTTCAGGGCCGGTTGTTTTCCTACACCGACACGCAGATCAGCCGACTGGGTGGGCCGAACTTTCACGAGCTGCCGATCAACCGTCCGGTCGCGCCGTTTCATAATGGCCAGCGCGATGCCATGCATCGCACCACCATCGACAAGGGCCGCGCGTCCTACGAGCCGAACTCGATTGATGGCGGCTGGCCGAAAGAGACGCCGCCTGCTGCCGAAGACGGCGGTTTTGAGACGTATCCGGAGCGAATCGACGCCCACAAGATTCGTGAGCGCAGCGAGTCGTTCGGTGATCACTTCTCCCAGGCGCGGTTGTTTTTCCGCAGCATGAGCAAGCACGAGCAGGAGCACATCATTGCGGCCTACAGCTTCGAGCTGGGCAAGGTGGAGCGTGAATTCATCCGGGCGCGGCAGGTGAACGAGATCCTCGCCAACATCGACCTGGAGCTGGCCAAGCGCGTGGCGCAGAACCTGGGCTTGCCGGCGCCGAAGAAAGGCACCGTGCCGGAGCGCAAGACGTCTCCGGAACGTTCGCCAGCGTTGAGCCAGGCCAACTTGTTGTCGGGTGATATCAAGACTCGCAAGGTGGCGATTCTGGCCGCCAACGGCGTTGATGGTGCGGCGATTGCTGCCTTGAAGGCGGCGCTGGAAGCCGAAGGTGCGCACGCGAAGCTGCTCGGGCCGACATCGGCACCGGTGACGACGGCAGATGGCAAGAGTCTGCCGGTGGATGCGTCAATGGAAGGTTTGCCGTCAGTGGCGTTCGATGCGGTGTTTGTGCCGGGCGGGGCCAAGTCGGTGCAGGCCTTGAGTGGCGATGGCGTTGCATTGCACTACCTGCTGGAGGCGTACAAGCACCTGAAGGCGATTGCCCTGGCTGGTGAGGCGAAGCAGTTGCTGGATGTGCTGAAGCTTGAGGCGGATGCGGGGCTGATAGTGGGCGGCGATGCGAAGGCGTTGAAGGCGTTTTTTGCGGCGATTGCCCAGCATCGGGTCTGGGATCGGGAGCCGAAGGCTAAAGCTGTTCCGGCTTAAGTTATCGGTTGTTTGTTAGACCGCCTTCGCGAGCAAGCCCGCTCCCACATTTGACCGCATTCCAAAGGTGGAACTCGGTTAAATGTGGGAGCGGGCTTGCTCGCGAATGGCGTTATTCAGTCTTACGCGGAATCAACACAACCTGCGCCGGTACCTTCTTCAGGATCTGCCGGTGAATCTTCAAGTCATACCCCGAATCGATGCGCTTCACCCGTTTGGTCAGCAACGTGGCCAGCCATGGGTAATCTTCGGTGCGCGGTGCCTGGATGCTCACATCACACTGGTAATTCACCACATCGGTGGCGATCTCATCCAGTTGATGGCGCAGCGCCTCAATATCGGTGAGGTTCAGTGCAACCGTGGTACTGGGTGCTGCCGGGTCGATGACCTTGGCGGGCGGCTTGGCTTCAGCGGCTTTCAAGGCAGCCTCGGCTTTATCCAGCTCGACCTTGCGGGCGTGGGTAATTGCGCTGTTGACGCCACCGGTCAGCGCCGGCGCCTTGGGCATTAATGCACGGGCGCGGCTCAGGGCCGTGGCGGCTGCATTGACGTCACCTTTTTGCAGAACGATCTGGCTGCGCTGCAAATAGGCTTCGGCCAGTTGGCGCTGATAAGGCTCCAGCGCCGGGTCGTTGGGCGATTGGGCCTGCAAGGCGGCCAGCTCATCTTCGGCGGTGGCCAGTTCACTGCTGGCGAGGTTTTGCTCCAGCTGTGCGATGGCCGCAGCACGTGCGTCCGGGGCCTCAGGGGCGGCGGGCGGGGTGCTTTGGCAGGCGCCCAGCAGCAAGGAAAATGCGGCAAGGAGCAGATAACGGGCGTTGAACAGCTTCATTCCTGCGACTCTCTAATTGCGCAAAAAGCGAGCAAGTCTACACCCCACGACGGGGCAGGACAAAACTCAGCAGAAACAGGGCGGCCGCCGTGACCACAATCGACGGCCCGGCCGGGGTGTCCTTGAACCATGACAGCGCCAGGCCACCACACACCGCAAGCATCCCCAGCAGGCTGGCGCCGACCGCCATTTGCTCCGGCGAGCGGGCATGACGCTGGGCCGCAGCCGCCGGGATGATCAGCAGCGATGTGATCAACAATACGCCGACAATCTTCATCGCGACAGCAATCACCACGGCGATCAGCAACATCAGGGTCATGCGCAGCGCCGCCACGGGCAAGCCTTCGACAGTGGCCAGTTCTTCGTGGACGGTGATCGCCAGCAGCGGGCGCCACAGCGCCACCAGCAACACGAGCACTGCCGCGCTGCCGCCGAGAATCCAGGCCAGGTCGGTGGGGCTGATTGCCAGCAGGTCGCCGAACAGGTAGGCCATCAGGTCGATGCGCACTTCATGCATGAAGCTCAGAACCACCAGGCCCAGGGACAGCGTGCTTGGCGCCAGGATGCCCAGCAGCGTATCGGAAGCCAGCGGCTGGCGCTGTTGCAGGGTCACCAGCAACACGGCCAGCAGCAGGCAGCCGACGGTGACGGCAATGGTCGGGCTCACATCCAGCAGAAAGCCCATGGCCACGCCCAGCAGCGCGGCGTGGGACAGCGTGTCGCCAAAATAGGCCATGCGCCGCCAGACCACGAAAGAGCCCAGTGGGCCCGCCACCAGTGCCAAAGCCAAGCCTGCCAGCAGGGCGTAGAGCAGAAAATCAGCCATGCTTGCAGCTATCTCCATGAACGTGGGTTTGGGGTGCGGTGGGGTCATCAACTACGGCGCCATGCAGGTCATGGGCGTGGTCGTGATGGTGGTGATAAATCGCCAGGCTCTGGGCGTTCTTGCCGAACAGCTCGACGAAAGCCGGATCGCCGCTGACTTGTTCCGGGTGGCCGGAGCAGCACACGTGGCGATTGAGGCACACCACCTGGTCGGTGGTGCTCATCACCAGGTGCAGGTCGTGGGAGACCATCAGCACGCCGCAGCCATGGCGGTCCCGCAGGCGGGTGATCAGGCTGTACAACTCGGCCTGGCCGGCCACGTCGACACCCTGCACGGGTTCATCGAGTACCAGCAATTCCGGCTCGCGCAATAGGGCGCGGGCGAGTAGCACACGCTGCATTTCGCCGCCGGAGATGCTTTGCACCGGGCTGTCGATCACCTGTTCGGCGCCGACTTCCTTGAGCGCGGACTGCGCGCGGGCACGGTCAACACCAGGAACCAAGCGCAGGAAGCGCAGCACCGACAGGGGCAAGGTCGGGTCTACATGCAGCTTCTGCGGCATGTAGCCAACCCGCAGCTTCGGCTTGCGCCACACGCTGCCGCTGTCGGGCTTGAGCAGGCCGAGCACGGCGCGCACCAGCGTGGTCTTGCCGGCGCCGTTGGGGCCGATCAGCGTGACGATCTGCCCCGGCTCGACGCTCAGCGCGATGTTATCCAGCACGTTTTGCCCGGCGAACGTGACCCCGACCTGTTCCAGGCGGATTAACGCAGTGCTCATCAAGCCCCCTGGCAGCCCGAGCACACACCGACCACTTCGACGGTTTGCCCTTCGACCTTGAAGCCGACGTCGCCGGCGCTCTTGATGATGCTGTCGCTGATGCTTTTTTGCTCAAGTTCGATGGCGGCGTGGCATTCGCGGCAAATCAGGAACTGGCCTTGGTGCGCGTGCTCCGGGTGGTTGCAGCCGACAAAGGCGTTCAGCGACGAGATGCGGTGCACCAGGCCGTTGTCCAGCAGGAAGTCCAGCGCGCGGTACACCGTGGGCGGCGCGGCGCGGCGGCCGTCCTGCTCGCTGAGTACGCCGAGGATGTCGTAGGCACCCAGCGGCTTATGGCTTTGCCACACCAGTTCCAGCACCCGGCGACGCAGGGCGGTCAGGCGCAGGCCTTGGCGCGCGCACAATGCGTCGGCCTCTGACAGCGCGGTGTGCACGCAGTGAGAGTGGTCGTGGGGACGGCTGGCAAGCGGTGTTTTAGGCATGAGCGGCGACAGATATTTGTGAGAGACGTTATTATGTTACCTGTTCCTGCCTCCTTGAGTGGTCATCGTGTCCAGACTTTTTCCCGTTTTTGTCGTATTTGTCACCAGTTTGCTGCTTGCCGGTGCCGCTCAGGCGGAGGTTCGGGTGCTGACCAGCATCAAACCGTTACAGCTGATTGCCGCTGCCGTGCAGGACGGCGTGGCGGTTCCCGAGGTATTACTGCCGCCGGGCGCCTCGCCGCATAACTATGCGCTGCGTCCATCCGACGTACGGCGCGTGCAGTCGGTGGACCTGCTGTATTGGATTGGCCCGGACATGGAAACCTTTCTGCCGCGAGTCCTGAAAGGCCGTACCTTGCCGACGGTGGCGGTGCAGGACCTTGCGGGGATGAAACTGCGCCGGTTCACCGAAGACAGCCACTCCCATACCGAAGATGCCGACGAACATGATCACGATCATCGTCCGGGAAGCCTGGACGCGCATCTTTGGTTGTCGACGGTCAACGCCCGAGTAATCGCCAACCGCATGGCAGCGGACCTCAGCGCTGCAGACCCGGCCAACGCAGAGCGTTATCAGAGCAACGTGAAGGCCTTTGATGGCCGTATGGACGCCTTGGATGCGCGCTTGAAAGCACGTATGGCGGATGTCGCCGGCAAGCCGTATTTCGTATTCCATGAGGCATTCGACTACTTCGAAGATGCCTACGGCCTCAAGCACACGGGTGTGTTCAGCGTTGCCGCAGAAGTGCAGCCAGGCGCCCAGCATGTGGCGGCGATGCGCACGCGTTTGCAGGAAGTGGGCAAGACGTGTGTGTTCAGCGAGCCGCCGTTGCGCCCTCGCCTGGCGGAAACCTTGGTGGCGGGTTTGCCGGTGAAGCTGGCGGAGCTGGATGCGTTGGGCGGCTACACGCCGGCGACGGCTCAGGGGTATGAGCAGGTGCTGGAGAAGCTGGGGAATGACTTGGCAGGGTGCCTGGAGTCGCTCTGACAGACGCCGCATAACCAATGTGGGAGCGGGCTTGCTCGCGAATGCGGAGTTTCAGTCACCAGATGCGCTGACTGATCCACCGCATTCGCGAGCAAGCCCGCTCCCACATTTTTGACCGCGTACGACCTTTACAACGCGAACGGCAGTGGTGTCTTGACCTGCTGGCGTTGCGCCAGGCGCACTTGAAACTCCCGCGGGTCGTGAATCAGCACGTCCTGCCCGGCGAACGATTCCGCCGCAATCAGGCGTGACAGCCAGAACCGCACACAGGCCACGCGCAACATGGTCGGCCACAGCTCCGCTTCCTTGGCGGTAAACGGTCGCAAGCCCGCATAAGCCCCCAACAATGCCCGCGCCCGTTGGCCGTCGATCACGCCGTCGGCGTCCGAGCACCAGTCATTCAAGGCGATCGCCACGTCATACAGCATTGGTCCGGAGCAGGCATTGTAGAAGTCGATCAGCCCGGTCAGGTGCGTGCCTTCGAACATCGCATTGTCGCGAAACAGGTCGGCGTGGATATTCGCCCGGGGCAGCGCGAGGATCTGCGCCTTATGCGCCTCGATCTCATCCAGCGCGGCTTGCAGCAGGCGCTGTTGTTCTGTGTCGAGGTGCGAAATCAGTTGCGCGCCTTCGCTGAGCATCCAGTCCAGCCCGCGATCGGTCTTGCGTTCCAGTACCTTGTCGCCTTGGGTGGCCAAGTGCAGGTGACCGAGCAATTCGCCCACTTGCACGCAATGCTGGGCGTTGGCGTCCTTGATGTGCTTGCCCGCCAGGCGCGGTTGCAGCAGCGCCGGTTTGCCGGCAAGCGTGCGCAAGGCCACGCCGTCGGTGGTACGCAGGGCGTAAGGCACTGGCAGGTCGGCGTCGTGGAGCACGTCCAGCAGTTCGATGAAGAACGGCATTTCCTGCACCGGGCCACGTTCAACCAGGGTCAGGACAAATTCGCCCTGTTCCAGGCTGATAAAGAAATTGGTGTTTTCACTACCAGCGGCAATCCCCTGGAAATCAAGCAGGCGGCCGAGCCCATAAGGGGCAAGAAAGGTTTCCAGCTCGGGCCGAGCCAGGGGGGTGAACACAGACATGGTTAAAACTGCCGTTACGGGCGCTGCGGGGAGCAGCGCCGATTAAAGTTAAGAAATCATTTCCATTCGAAGATCTTCCATGACGGGATCAGCATATCCGGCTGGTCAGAGCGGATGAAGTTCGCATCGGTTCCGTCCGCGCGCACCAGGAAGTAAGGCGGAAAGCCTTTCTGAGTCACCTTGATTGCGTACAGGAAGCCATTTTGGCGGTATTCCTGGATGGTCTTGTCGCCTTCCGTGCGAATGGTGACCTCCGGGTCGCCTGAAGGGGCAGTATCTGCCGCCATGGCCACCATCGGAGTGAGTGCAATCAAGCCGGTCAACAACAGGCGATTTACTGTACGCATGATAACCTTGTCCCTTTGTCGTCATTGGTCCGGCTATTCTAGCGCCTGACCCGCCGAAAAGGTTGATCCTGCTCATGAGCCAAGCCCCCCTCGTCCTGGTGGACGGTTCTTCTTACCTGTACCGCGCCTTTCACGCGCTGCCGCCGCTCACCACGTCCAAAGGCCTGCCTACCGGCGCGGTCAAGGGCGTGCTGAACATGCTCAAAAGCCTGCGCAGGCAATACCCGAACAGCCCGTTCGCGGTAGTGTTCGACGCCAAGGGCGGGACATTTCGCGATGAGCTGTACGCCGAATACAAGGCCAACCGCGCGAGCATGCCCGATGACATGCGCGTGCAGATCGAGCCGCTGCACCAGAGCGTGATCGCCCTGGGCTTCCCGCTGCTGTGCGTCGAAGGCGTTGAAGCGGACGACGTGATCGGCACCCTGGCCCGCAGCAGCGCGGCTGCCGACCGGCCGGTGGTGATTTCCACCGGTGACAAGGACATGGCGCAACTGGTGGACGGGCACATTACCTTGGTCAACACCATGACCGGTAGCGCCATGGACGTTGAGGGCGTGAAGGAGAAATTCGGTGTCGCTCCCGAGCAGATCATCGATTACCTGGCGTTGATGGGCGACTCGTCCGACAACATCCCGGGCGTTCCCGGCATTGGTCCGAAGACAGCGTCCGGCTTGCTGGTAGGCGTGAACGGCGGTTTGAAAGAGCTCTACGAGCAGCTCGATATCGTGCCGACCTTGCCGATTCGTGGTGCCAAGACCTTGGTCGCCAAACTGGAAGAGCATAAGGCGAGTGCGTTCCTGTCCTACGAGTTGGCGACGATCAAGATCGACGTGCCGCTGGATGTGGGCCTGGACGACTTGCACCTGATCGAGCCGGATCGCGAGAAGCTGCTGGAGCTGTACACGCTGCTGGAGTTCAAGAGCTGGATTGACGAGATTCAGCGCGATGCCAAGCGGGTTGAATTGAGCGCAGCTCCGTCGGCTGCGGCCGCCGAGGAAGCGGTTGAGACAGTCGCTCCGGTTTCTGTCGAGCCGGTGTACGAAACCATCCTCACCCAGGCTCAGTTTGATGCCTGGCTGAAGAAGCTCAACGACGCCAAGCTGTTCGCCTTCGATACCGAAACCACCGGGATCGACGCCCAGAAAGCGCAACTGGTGGGTGTTTCGTTTGCCGTGCAGGCCCATGAAGCGGCCTACATTCCGCTGACCCATTCCTACATCGGCGCGCCGGAACAGCTGGATCGCGACACCGTGCTGCTGGCCCTGAAGCCCTTGCTCGAAGACCCGGAAAAACTCAAGGTCGGCCAGCACGCCAAGTTCGACATGAACATCCTGGCCAACTGCGCCATCGGTGGCGACCCGGCACACGGCATCACCGTGCGCGGCATCGCCTTCGACACCATGCTTGAGTCCTACGTGCTCAACTCCGTCGCGACCCGCCACGACATGGACAGCCTGGCGAAGAAGTACCTGGACTACGACACCGTCAGCTTCCAGGACATCGCCGGCAAAGGCGCCAAGCAGCTGACCTTTGACCAGATTGCCTTGGAGCAAGCCGGGCCTTACGCGGCGGAAGACGCTGATGTAACCCTGCGCCTGCACCAGGAACTGCATAAGCAACTGTCGGCCATTCCTACCTTGGCCAGCGTCGTGTCCGACATCGAGATGCCGCTGGTGCCGGTGTTGGCGCGCATTGAACGCCAGGGCGCCCTGGTGGATGCCGCCTTGCTGGGTATCCAGAGCATCGAGCTGGGCAACAAGATGGTCGACCTGGAGCGCCAGGCCTACGAGATCGCAGGCGAGGAATTCAACCTGGGTTCGCCCAAGCAGTTGGGCGCGATCCTCTACGAGAAGCTAGGGCTGCCGGTGCTGAAGAAGACCGGCAAGGGCCAGGCCTCGACGGCCGAGGAAGTCTTGGCCAAATTGGCTGAAGACGACTATCCGCTGCCGAAAGTGCTGATGCAGTACCGCAGTATGAGCAAGCTGAAAAGCACTTACACCGACCGCCTGCCCGAGCAGATCAACCCGCGCACCGGGCGGGTTCACACGTCCTATCACCAGGCCGTCGCGGCTACCGGGCGTCTGTCTTCCAGCGATCCAAACCTGCAGAACATTCCGGTGCGTACCGCCGAAGGCCGGCGGATTCGCCAGGCGTTTATAGCACCGAAAGGCTACAAACTGCTGGCGGCGGACTATTCGCAGATCGAGCTGCGCATCATGGCGCATTTGTCCAAGGATGAAGGGTTGCTGAATGCGTTCCGCGACGACCTGGACGTGCACACCGCCACGGCGGCCGAGGTGTTCAAGGTTGAGTTGGCTGAGGTCACGTCCAATCAGCGTCGCAGTGCCAAGGCGATCAACTTTGGCCTGATCTACGGCATGGGTGCCCAGAAGCTCGGCAAGGACATTGGTGTCGACACCAAGACCGCCAAGGCTTACATCGATGTGTATTTCGCCCGCTACCCGGGGGTTCGCGAGTACATGGACCGCACCCGCGCCCAGGCGGCTGATCAGGGCTACGTGGAAACCCTGTTCGGGCGCCGCCTGTACTTGCCTGAGATCAACTCCAACAAGCCTCAGGAGCGTGCTGGCGCCGAGCGAACGGCGATCAACGCGCCGATGCAGGGTACCGCAGCCGATATCATCAAGAAGGCCATGGTCAAGGTCGACAACTGGCTGACGGCCTCGGGCCTGGATGCCAAGGTCATCCTTCAGGTGCACGATGAATTGGTGCTGGAAGTGCGTGAGGATCTGGTGGCTGAAGTCAGCGCGAAGATTCGTGAGCACATGAGCGATGCGGCGAAGCTGGATGTGCCGCTGGTGGTGGACGTCGGCGTGGGCGACAACTGGGACGAGGCGCACTAAGCACGGGCCTGGGCCGCAGCGTCATGCCGCGGCAGCGCTTTAGATCGGAAAACGCGGCGAGTTATTTCCAATAGTTTTTTGAGCGTGCTGGAACTTAACCCGTGAATTGCTACTCAGAGTTACTGAATGGGTGGTGAAGCCCTTCAATGCTCCTATGTTGTGTTAAGTGTTGGCAGATATCTGGACCCCGCCCTAGCGGTCCGGAACTTGGACCCCGAACTTCCCCTCCCCATACGAAGTCCGGGGTTTTTTTTGCCCCGAGTTTTTACTCGGCAGCTTCCGAACCCTTGTCAGCCAGTTCCATCCAGCCTGCCAGTACCGTGTAGGCATCTTCCAGGCCCATGCGTTTTGGCGCCGAGAACAGCTGGATAGTCACCGCATCGCCCCAACCTTTACGGATTTCTGCCTGCACTTTGAGCAGGGTGTTTTTCGCTGCGCCGTAGGTCAATTTGTCGGCCTTGGTCAGCAGGACATGCATCGGCATGCCGCTGGCGACGGCCCAATCGAGCATCAACAGGTCGAAGTCGGTCATTGGATGACGGATGTCCATCATCAGAATCAGACCCTTCAAACTCTCCCGGCCACCCAGATAAGCTTCCAGGTGACGCTGCCAGTGCAGCTTCAGCGGGATAGGTACTTTTGCATAACCGTAGCCCGGAAGGTCGACCAGACGCCGATCATCGTCTAGCTTGAAGAAGTTGAGGAGCTGTGTGCGCCCCGGGGTTTTCGAGGTGCGGGCCAGGCTGGCGTGGGTCAGGGTGTTCAGCGCGCTGGATTTACCGGCGTTGGAACGGCCGGCGAATGCGACTTCGAAGCCTTCGTCATCGGGGCATTGGTCGACTTTGGCGGCGCTGAGCATGAAGGTGGACTGTTGGCACAGGCCGAGGATGGGATTCTTGAGTTGCATGAGTTTTCCGATGTGGGCGGTGCCGGGAATGGGTGCGGCAAGCGGTGTCGTTTCCGTTTCAGTAGCGCCAGTATATAATGCCGCAGATTTTGTGTGTGCTTTGTCCCAGCGAAGGATGAAGTTCACGGGAGCGATAGACCTTTATTGCGCATTAGAACGCAAAACGCTCTCAAACCCTGAAAAGGTCGATGTATGACCAGGTGGCTGCTAGCCGTCGGTGTCTTGATGCCACTTTACAGTGCTCAGGCTACACAGGATCCGGAGGCTGTGTACAACCGCGTTTGCGGGGCCTGCCATGCCGGACAGTTGCCCAACGCCCCGAAACGGGGTGACCAGGCAGCCTGGAAGCCAAGACTGGCTCAAGGTATGGACACGCTGGTGCAACACGTGACCCAGGGTTTCAAGGCGATGCCGCCGCGTGGTTTGTGCATGGACTGCAGTACCGAGGATTACCATGCCGTCATTCAGTTGATGGTGAGTGAACCCGGTCCATAACTCTTTAACCCTTAGCCGTAGTTGGATTAGCTGATGAACAAACTGATCGTGAGTCTGCTGTTGACCTTGGGCATCACCGGTGTTGCCCATGCCGCAGGCGACGCCACAGCCGGCCAGGCGAAAGCTGCCGTATGTGGTGCTTGCCATGGACCGGACGGTAATAGCCCGGCGCCAAATTTTCCAAAACTGGCCGGCCAGGGTGAGCGTTACCTGACCAAGCAGATGCACGACATCAAGGACGGCAAGCGTACGGTCCTGGAAATGACCGGCTTGCTGACCAACCTCAGCGATCAGGACCTGGCGGATATCGCGGCGTATTTTGCCAGCCAGAAAGGCAGTGTGGGAGCTGCTGATGCGAAACTGGTGACCCGCGGTGAAGAATTGTTCCGCGGCGGCAACCTGGAAAAAGGCATGCCTTCCTGCATCGGTTGCCACTCGCCTAACGGCGCAGGCCTTGCTGCAGCGGGCTTCCCGCACTTGAGCGGGCAGCATGCGCAGTACATCGGCAAACAGCTGACAGACTTCCGCGAAGGCAATCGCACCAACGACGGCGACACCAAAATCATGCAGAGCATCGCCGGGAAACTCAGCAACAAGGACATCGAAGCCGTGTCCCAATACATCCAAGGCCTGCACTAAGTGCCCCGGCTACGTTAACGCTCGATTAATCCGTCGATGCAAGCATAAAAAGGGTGGCCCAGGCCGCCCTTTTTTGTGGCCGGTGCCGTTACACTAACGAACTCATGCCCGCGTAGACCTGTCACAACAAAGGTCGCGTGAGGCGACTTTATTTGTCCAGGAGTAAAGCATGCGTAATCTGATCCTCAGCGCCGCTCTCGTCACTGCCAGCCTTTTCGGCATGACCGCACAAGCCGCCGACGTGCCGCTTGAAGCCGGTAAAACCTATGTCGAACTGACCAATCCTGTGCCGGTTTCCGTACCGGGCAAGATCGAAGTGGTGGAGCTGTTCTGGTATGGCTGCCCGCATTGCTACGCTTTTGAGCCAGTCATCAATCCGTGGGTCGATAAGCTGCCTCAGGACGTGAATTTCAAACGTATTCCTGCCCTGTTCGGCGGCCCATGGGACGCCCACGGCCAGCTGTTCATTACCCTGGACACCATGGGTGTAGAACACAAGGTTCACGCGGCTGTGTTCAATGCCATCCAGAAAGAAGGCAAGCGCCTGGTGAAGCCTGAAGACATGGCCGATTTCGTCGCCACCCAAGGCGTCGACAAAACCAAGTTCCTGGAGACATTCAACTCGTTCGCTGTGAAGGGCAAGATGGCCCAATACAAGGAACTGGCCCAGAAATACGGCGTGCAAGGCGTACCGACGCTGATCGTCAACGGCAAATACCGCTTTGACATCGGCAGTGCCGGCGGCGAAGAGCAAGCGCTGAACGTGGCCGATCAGTTGATCGCCAAAGAGCGCGCAGCCAAGTAAGGGGCCTGTCATGCGTCGCTGGGGTACTGAACGTGTCGTTGGCCTGCATGACCCGAAGGTCAACGAACACCACTTGGAATCTACAGGCCTGCCGGCAGACAGCCGGTTGCGCCTGCTCAGTTTCAATATCCAGGTGGGCATCAGCACCGAGAAATACCGGCATTACCTGACCCGTGGCTGGCAGCACCTGCTGCCCCACAATGGGCGTGCCGGTAATCTGCAGAAGATCGGTGACCTGCTGGGCGACTTCGACCTGGTAGCCCTGCAGGAGGCCGATGGTGGCAGCCTGCGCTCCGGTTACATCAACCAGGTCGAGCATCTGGCCCAGTTGGGTGCCTTTCCGTACTGGTACCAACAACTCAATCGCAACCTCGGCAAACTCGGCCAACACAGCAATGGTGTGCTCAGCCGCCTGAAGCCGTGGGCGATCGAGGATCACCCATTACCGGGCCCAAAAGGCCGAGGGGCGATTCTCGTGCGGTTCGGCGAAGGGCCGGAAGCGTTGGTAGTGGTGATGATGCACCTCGCGTTGGGGGCTCGAACCCGCACCCTGCAGTTGGCCTACATCCGTGAGCTGATTGGCAACTACAAACACCAGGTGCTGATGGGTGACATGAACACCCATGCCACAGACCTGCTACAGAATTCCCCGTTGCGCGACCTTGGGTTGCTGGCGCCGCAAGTCGAAGCCACCTTTCCCAGCTGGCGTCCGCAGCGCTGTCTTGATCACATCCTGCTCAGCCCGACCCTGACACTCGAAAGTGTGCAGGTACTGGCGCAGCCCATCTCCGATCACCTGCCCGTCGCGGTAGAGATTCGTCTGCCGGGTTCGCTCACGGCTGATGCATTGCCCGCGTTGAGCCCCGGCCCTCGCGGACCTCTTGCATGAGCGACGACGCCCAGCGTTGGAAAGAAAAATACCTTAAAAGCGTCGAGCAACAAGAAAAGCTCGAGCGCCGCTGGGCCGCCCGCCTCGACCTGCTGCGCCGGGGGCTGGTACGCAGCACCCTGGCGGCAGAAGGGACCGACCGTGCGGTTGACCAATGCATGAAGGAAATGCGCGACGTGGTGCGCACCGACGACATGGACGCTGCCCTCGCCGCATTGTTGCCGCGCCTGGAAAAGGCCGTGCTGGATTCGGAGCAGCGCCGCGAAACCCGGGTTGACCAGATCGGCAGCGCGTTGACGGCCTTGGTCACCCAGTTGCAGAAGCTGCCCTTGCCGCGTGAGGTGAGTCGCCCGCTGAAGGCGTTCGCCAAACAGCTGGATGGTCGGGTCGGCCAGGCGCGGGAGATCCCGCTGTTGCTGAGTGAGTTGAGCGGCCTTCAGGGGCAGGCGTTGAGTAACCTGGAACCAGAGGGCGAAACGAGTCGCTCGAGCCCTGGCCTGTTGCAGCGTCTGTTTGGCGCCAAAGAAGCAGCGACCGAAGCCTCGGAGGTCGAGCCGCCCGCGCAATCCCGCCCGGCTGTTCAGGCGCCTGCTGTGCCAAAGCCGGTGGATGAAGTTGAAGCGCCGGTGCAATCGGCGGAGCTGACCCAGGCGCTGCGGGCTTTTGCACCGCAGCCGAAGGTCACGGCCCCTGTCGAGTCGTCCCCTGAGCCCGTACCGCAAGTAAAGCCTGTCGAGGTTATCAGCGAAGCGGCGCCAGTGGCACCCGCCGTCGTGGCCAAAGCGCCCGTCATCGAGGCATCTGCTGCGATTATCGAACCACTGGAGCCCGAACAACCGCTTGAGCCGGAGGTTGAGCCAGCGCTCGAGAGTGCTCTTGCCGCCATGGTCGAGGCACCAGAGGTTCAGGCCTGTGAGCCGGAGCAGACGGAAATCGGCAGTCTTTCCTTGCCACCGGTCATGTCCGACGAGCCCGAAGAGTCGCCAGAGCTCAATCCCGACGAGCTGCAAGCGGATCAGACCTACGCCCTGCCCGACACCCCCGAGCCGTCTTACAGTTCGGTGGCCAAACACATCGAAGACACCCTGCTCGGCTTGTTGGAAGACCTGTCGCTGCCCGAGCGTCACAGGCCCCAGGCCGAAGCCATGCGTGAGCGCCTGGCCCACGGATTGAACTGGTACGAACTGCTGCCGATTCTCGATGACCTGGCGGTGTTGATGCTGGCGATTACCGACAGCGGCCAGCACGAGTTTGAAGCCTACCTCAAGCAACTCAACGAGCGTCTCGAGGCATTCCAGGGGCATCTGCAGGTCGCCAGCGACGGCCACGCCGACAGTCGCTCGGCCGCCAGAGAGCTGGATACTCAGATCCGCGAACAGGTGGATGGTTTGCAAACCAGCGTCCAGGATGCCGCGGATCTGGACAGCCTCAAGCACGTGCTGGAGAGCCATCTCGAAGGGCTGTTGGGCACCATGGACCAACACCAGCACCAGCGTGACCAGCGCGAGCAGGAAGTGGCTGCACGCCTCAAAAGCCTGGCCGAACGGGTCGCCAATATGGAGCAAGAGGCTCAGGGCTACCGAGAGCATTTGGAGGTTCAGCGCCAAAAAGCCTTGATCGACCCGCTCACCGGCTTGCCCAACCGTGCTGCCTGGACCGAGCGCCTGGAGCAAGAGGTCAACACCTGGCACCAGCGTGGCAACAGCCTGTCATTGGCGATGCTGGACCTGGATCACTTCAAGCGCATCAATGACGGCTATGGCCATCTGGCTGGCGACAAGGTGCTGAAGATCATCGCCACGGTGCTGCGAAAACGCCTGCGGCCCAACGACTTCATCGCACGCTTTGGCGGTGAAGAGTTTGTGTTGCTGGTGCCGAACTCATCACTGTCAGATGCGTTGGCCGTGGGTGAAACCCTGCGTGCAGCCATCGAAGCGTGCCCGTTTCACTTCAAGGGCGAGCCGGTGACCATCACGGTCTCCATGGGCGTGGCGCAGTTTCAGCCGGGTGAGCGCAGTGATCTGGCGCTTAAACGTGCCGACGAGGCGCTTTACCGTGCCAAGGCTGCCGGACGCAATCAGGTGCAGGCGGCCTGAAAATGTTCCATTTTGTTTAAAACTTTGCATTTGGCCGCCCGGCAGCAAACGGTACGTTACACTGTTGCATTATCGTCTTAAGCGTATTGTCTGCTGCCATGAAATTTCTGTGCTCCGCTTTTCTGCTTCTCCTGCTCGCCGGCTGCGCGAGCGGCCCTCGCCTGGACACCAGCCATCCGTCGTTGAACCACGACAATCGTGTTCAGTTCGTCATCGTGCACTACACCTCGGCGTCCCTTGAGCGCTCCCTGGCGCTGCTGACCCATGGCCAGGTCAGCAGTCATTACCTGATCGGTGATGACGCCTCGGCCACCATCTATAAACTTGTGGATGAAAGCCAACGCGCCTGGCATGCCGGGGAAAGCGAGTGGATGGGCCGCACCTGGCTCAACTCCAGCTCCATCGGGATCGAGATTGTGAACCCGGGCTATCGAGACCTGCCGACGGGCCGCGTCTGGTACCCGTACTCCGAAGCGCAGGTGCAGTCGCTGGTGGTGCTGCTCAAGGACATCAGCAAGCGCAACGGCATCGACCCGCGAAACATCATCGGTCATAGCGACATCGCCCCGCTGCGCAAGCTGGACCCGGGGCCATTGTTCCCGTGGAAGCGCCTGGCGGATGAAGGGCTGGGCATATGGCCGGACGCCAAGGCGGTTGCCCGTTACCAGGTGCAGTACGCAGCCGAGCTGCCGAGCATTACCTGGTTCCAGGAAGAGTTGGCGAAGCTGGGCTATCCGACGCCGCAGACGGGCGAGCTGGATGTGGCAACGCGGCATGTGGTGGCCGCGTTCCAGATGCATTTCCGGGCGTCTCTGTTTGACGGGACGCCGGATGCCGAGAGTGCCGCGATCCTGCAGGCGTTGAATCACCAATAACGGTTGGCGCGTGATCCTACAGGGGCAGCGCCATATAGAACTGCGTCCCCTGCCCTGGCCGTGAATAAACCCCCATCCGGCCACCGTGCAATTGCACGATCTCCTTGCACAGCGCCAGGCCCAGCCCGGCGCCGCCTTTCTTGCGGCCTACCTGCACAAATGGTTCGAAGATTCGTCCCTGCTGGCCGTAGGCAATGCCTTCACCGTTGTCTTCGACGCTGACAATTACCCGTTCGCCATGACGACGCGCCTGCAAGCGGATCTGTCCACCGTCGGCCGTGTGCCGCAGGGCATTGCCTAAAAGGTTGTCGAGCACCCGCTCCAGCTGCGCTCGATCAGCATGCAACCTCGGCAGCGGGGATTGCTCCTCAACCAGCAGCTCGATGTTCTGCGCGTTCGCCTGCTCTGCGAAACGCGCGCGGGCATGTTCCAGCAGGTCGCTGATATCGCACGGGCCGAGGGTAAGTTTCTGTAAGCCATTCTGATAGCGCGAGAAGTTGAGCAAGTCGTTGATCAACTGCATCAGGCGCTGCATTTCCTCATTGACCGTATCCAGCAGGTCCGCTTCGCGGGATTCCGCAGGAAACTTCGCCCGTTCCCGGAACAAGCCGAAAGCCATGTGCATGCCCGTGACTGGCGTGCGTAATTCATGGGACGCGCGCAACACGAACTCACTGCGTACCCGTTCAAAGGCGCGTTGTTCGGTAACGTCATGCAGCACCATCACTGCGCCCAGAATGTGCCCCTGGGTATGGCTCACCGGCGTCAGGCTATACGTCAGCAGGCGCAGCTCACCCTCAACCTCCACTTCCAGGTCTTCAGGTGCGCGTTCGAGGTTGCCGCCGCGCAGCACCAGATGCAGTTGCTCATCCAGTTCCGGGCGGCCCAATGCTTCGCCAAGGCCTTGGCCCAGGCGGTTCTCGTCCCAACCCAGTTGGCGCTGCGCTACCGGGTTAAGGTGCTCCAGGCGACCTTGGCGGTCGATCATCAGCAGGCCGTCGTCGATGCTGTCGAGCACCGCCTGCAGGCGTTGCTGCCCGGCGAGCAGCTCATCGACATTGGTTGCCTGATGTTGGCGCAACGCTTCGGCCATGATGCCGAAACGCCGGGTCAGCAAGTTCATCTCGGCGGCTGACGAAATGGGCAGCGTGACTTCGAAGTTGCCCTGGCCGATCTTGTCGGCGGCCTTGGCCAGCGCTTCGATCGGCCCGCCAAAGCGCCGGGCGATCCCGTGGGCGGTGACGAAGCCAATGATCAGCACCGCCAGCCCGACCAAACCCAGCAAGCCGGCGATCAACAGCGCGCGCTCACGGGACTTGTGTTCGGTGTCGTTGATGTTATCCAGGGCTTTCTTGTGCTCGGCGATGAGGCCGTTGCGCAAAATGTTGAAACGCTTGGTCAACTCGTCGTTGTTGCGCAACTGCGCCGGAGCGTTCTCCTTTTTATCGAATGCCTCGAGAAAGCTCAGGTAATCAGTCTTGGCCTGGGTGAAACCGCTGCTTGCCGCATCCTTTTCTTCGTGTTCGATGCCTTGCTGCAGCAGCGCGAAATAACGTTGCTTGGAATCTTCCAGCGCAGCGGTATTTGGCTGCTCGTTGAGCATGATCATCAGCTGGTCGCCGAGGGTCTGCCGCAGCTTGAGGCCCAGGTCCAGGGTGATGAAGTTGCTGCGAATCAGCGATTCCTGGGTCTTGGCCATTTGCATGACACTCACCAGGCCCAGCAGCAATCCCAGCAGGGCAACGGTGATCAGCGCGGAAATGCTCAGGAACAGCCGAGTGCGCAGCTTCATCGCAAGCTTCATAGGCTACAGCTCACAGGTTGTATTGTTTGCGTTTGCGGTACAGCGTTGACGCATCAATGCCGAGGGTTCGTGCCGCCTGGTCCAGGGTGTCACTGGTGGCCAGTACGGCGCCGATATGGGCCTTTTCCAGTTCATCCAGGCTCAACGCCGCACCAATACGCGGGGCGTTGTTGGTCGGCTGTTCGGCCATGCCGAGGTGGCTGATCTCAACCTTTTCCTGAGGGCAGATGATGCTGGCTCGCTCTACCACGTTGCGCAGCTCGCGAATGTTCCCCGGCCAGCGATAGTTCAGCAGCGCTTCGCGGGCTTCGTCGCTGAATCCGCGAGCGGGCCGCGCATATTCTTTCACGAAGCGCGCCAGGAAGCGGTCGGCCAGGGTCAGGATGTCTTCGCTGCGTTCGCGCAGGGGCGGCAGGTGCAAGGTGATGACATTCAGGCGATACAGCAGGTCTTCGCGGAAACGACCGTCGCGGACCATATCTTCCAGGTTCAGGTTGGTAGCGGCGAGAATCCGCACGTCGGCGCGACGAGTCACCGGATCGCCGACGCGCTCGTATTCCTTGTCCTGGATAAAGCGCAGCAACTTGGGTTGCAAGGTAAGCGGAAAGTCGCCGATCTCGTCGAGAAACAGCGTGCCACCATCTGCCTGGTTGACCCGGCCCAGGGTGCTTTCGCTGGCACCCGTAAACGCACCACGACTATGGCCGAACAGCTCGCTTTCCATCAGCTCCGCCGTCAGCGACGGGCAGTTGATGGTGACGCAGGATTTTTTCGCCCGCTTGCTCCAACCGTGTATCGCACGGGCCAGCTCACCTTTACCGGTGCCGGACTCGCCGAGGATCAGGATGTTGGCATCTGTACCCGCCACCTGACGTGCCGTTTCCAGCACCACCATCATTGCCGGACTGTGGGAGTCGAGACCGTCCTTGGGTTTGCGCACTTCGCCTTCGAGGGCTTCCAGGCGCGCCGACAGTTGGCGCACCTCCAACTGCTTGGCCGTGGCCAGGCGCAATTGGTCGGGGCTGCAAGGCTTGACCAGGTAGTCGGCCGCGCCGGCCTGGATCGCATCCACGGCGGTGTCGACGGCGGAATGGGCGGTGACGATCACCACGCGCATCCACGGTGCCTGGACGCGCATTTGCGCCAATACGTCGAGGCCGTTGTCTTCGCCCAGGCGCAGGTCCAGGAAGCACAGGTCAAACACCTGGCGTTGCAGCAAGGCGTCCGCTTGGGCGGCGCTGTTGGCGGTGGCTACGGTGTAGCCTTCATCTTCCAGGCAGTAACGGAAGGTGCGAAGGATCGCGGATTCGTCATCCACTAAAAGAATGCGGCCTTGAAGTTCCTTGGCTGATTCCATCTGTCCCGCGCTCCCACTAAGAATGAATGATGTTGTTTAGTCCCGGAATAATCGGGCAAGTTGCATGGTTTATTCTGATTGATTAAAGCCGTCATCGCGCAGCTATCTGCGCTTCTTCTTACAGAAACGCCGATTCATGGCGTTTTTATCTCCCTGTAGCCACTTCGGCAGTCGAACGTTGCTTTCCTATCCCCTGATCCGACCAGTGACCATCGTGCATTTCGCACGGTAAGGATAGGCGCATCGTGCAGGATGCTCGTGGTGTCAAAGCGCTTTTGTTTTTAACTTGTTGATTTTATTGAGTTTTATTTTGTTAAAAAACTGGCACGCAGGCTGCAATACACCTCATACGAGCGTCACCAACGAATAATCAGATCAGAATGCGGGAGACACACAGCATGACTTGCCAAAGCCTCACTCAACTGCGTGTATCGCCACTGCGTCTGCAACAGGGGCTGTTTGCCAGCCTGGCCCTGTTGGTGACTTTGATCGGCGGTCAGCAATTGGCGCATTGGCAGCAGAGTCAACAGCAAGTCGCGCATTTTGAACGTCCGATGATGACCCAGACCCATTTCCGTTCCGTCGGCAGCACCACCGCCGGCGTGACAACCCCGCAACTGACGGCGGTTGAACAAGACTCCACCCTCGGCGACCTGCCTTATCAGGAACGCTGGGTGTTCTAGGCAAGACACGGTCCTTGAATCAAGCGACCGCAAGCATCACCGCTGTTACCCCTAAAAGAAGCGTAAGGAGAATCACCATGTTGAGTTGGGCAATCACATTTCTGATCATCGCCATTGTGGCTGCAGTCCTGGGCTTCGGTGGTATCGCGGGCACCGCCACGGGTATCGCCAAGATTCTGTTTGTGGTCTTCCTGGTGATGTTCATCGCTTCCTTCTTCTTTGGCCGTCGTGGCCGAGGCTAAGCATGTTCAATTCGTCCCTTAAAGCCCTGGCTGCCGCCCTGTTGTTGGGCGGCAGCGGCCTGGCGCTGGCTGCCAATGACGGCCAGTCCCGGGCCAACGAACTGCTGAGCGCGGACCCGCAGTACCGCGAAACCTGGCAGAGCGTGGTCAAGAAGGAAGAGCGCTTGCCGGAATGGGTGATGAACCTGTCGGGCAGCGCGGAACAAATGAATGCCGTTGAAGAGGACGGTGACAAGTACTTGGTAGGGCCGCTCTGCGAAACCGCAGACACGTGCCTTAACAAGCGCCTGATTGTCGCTTTCAGCTTCGACAAAGAAGATGCGTACGCCATGTTGGTGGAAGTTCCTGCAGGCCTGCCTGCGGATAAATCGCCAACGCGGCACGCCGACTACCGCTTTCTTGGCAAGCCCGACGAAGGCATGCAGAAGCTGTTGATGGAACAGCTCAAGAAAGATCCGAATTGGTACTAGGTTCGGTCTGACGACGCTGTCGTCTGCCGGCTTATCGTCCATAGAAAGAAGCACCATGCTTCTTTCTGTTTGCAACGCCCGACGAGGGCGCTGCATGACCAAGGGGTCGGGTTGCTCTGATCGTTCGGATCGGCGTGACCTACGGGTACATGGAGTGCCTGCGCAAGGGCCGGGTCAGGTGAAAAGCTGCGACGCAAGTTCCCAAGCCGATGGTTTGTGGAACTTGCGACGGGCTTGCGGCTCTTATGCCCGCTTCTGTCATACCGCCCATAGCGGCAATTTCCCTTTTTGCGTCGCCTCAACCATTTCTTGGTGTTTCCGCGTGACCATCTATCGAGAAAGTTTGTCTCCTGCCAGACAAGTTTTTCGATGGTATGCGTAGGAATTTACAGCAGTTTTCAGCCGCAGCCGTAGATTTTCAAAAAACCCTGCGCGAGCCTGAAATGGCCGGTTCGCGGCATTTATGCCTGCCGAAATGTCACATTCGAACTGACCGTTCAGACAGAAAAACTCAAAAAAACTCATGCCGATTCGGCATAGGGTAGGCGTTTACGGCATTA
Organism: Pseudomonas sp. ATCC PTA-122608; assembly: GCF_001952855.1. Lineage (GTDB taxonomy): Bacteria > Pseudomonadota > Gammaproteobacteria > Pseudomonadales > Pseudomonadaceae > Aquipseudomonas. The sequence continues at coordinate 513,302 of NZ_LPNO01000001.1, forward strand.
GACGTCGCCTCCTTGCATCGGAATAGTTGCGCCTTTTTTCGCCTGCCAGTGAGCCATATCGGCCAACTGCGGTGACCTTCTACGGGGGCAGATGCACACACTTTTTCGCTTCCGAGCGTTCCAGCTGCTGGCGCATCTGCCTGAGTCCACTTGAAGTAAGGGTAATGACATGAAGAAGGCAAAGCTAAGCCTCGCCTGGCAGATCCTCATCGGTCTGGTGCTGGGGATTGCAATCGGTGCGGTGCTTAACCATTTCAGTGCTGAAAAGGCCTGGTGGATCAGCAACGTGTTGCAGCCCGCTGGCGATATCTTTATCCGCCTGATCAAGATGATCGTTATCCCGATCGTGATTTCGTCGCTGATTGTCGGAATCGCTGGTGTTGGGGATGCGAAAAAGCTCGGTCGGATCGGCGTGAAAACCATCCTTTACTTCGAAGTAGTCACCACCATTGCCATTGTGGTCGGCCTGCTGCTGGCCAACCTGTTCCATCCGGGTACCGGCATCGACATGAGTACCCTCGGCACCGTCGACATCTCCAAATACACGGCCACTGCCGCTGAGGTCCAGCACGAGCACGCGTTCATCGAGACGATCCTCAACCTGATCCCGTCGAATATCTTCGCCGCCGTCGCCCGTGGCGACATGCTGCCGATCATCTTCTTCTCGGTGTTGTTCGGCCTCGGCTTGTCGAGCCTCAAGCCTGAACTGCGCGAGCCTCTGGTCACCATGTTCCAGGGCGTGTCCGAGAGCATGTTCAAAGTCACCCACATGATCATGAAATACGCCCCGATTGGTGTATTTGCCCTGATCGCGGTGACCGTCGCCAACTTCGGTTTCGCCTCGCTGCTGCCGCTGGCCAAGTTGGTGATCCTGGTTTACGTCGCCATCCTGTTCTTCGCCTTTGTGGTGCTCGGCCTGATCGCCCGTCTGTTCGGCTTCTCGGTGATCAAGCTGATGCGCATCTTCAAGGATGAGCTGGTGCTGGCCTACTCCACCGCCAGTTCCGAAACCGTGCTGCCGCGTGTGATCGAGAAGATGGAAGCCTACGGCGCGCCGAAGGCGATCTGCAGCTTTGTGGTGCCGACCGGCTACTCGTTCAACCTCGACGGCTCGACCCTGTACCAGAGCATTGCGGCGATCTTTATCGCGCAGTTGTATGGCATCGACCTGTCGATTGGCCAGCAACTGATGCTGGTGCTGACCCTGATGGTTACCTCCAAAGGCATCGCCGGCGTGCCGGGTGTGTCGTTCGTGGTGCTGCTGGCGACCCTGGGCAGCGTAGGTATTCCGCTGGAAGGCCTGGCGTTCATCGCCGGTGTCGACCGCATCATGGACATGGCGCGTACTGCACTGAACGTGATCGGCAACGCCCTGGCCGTACTGGTCATCTCCCGCTGGGAAGGCATGTACGACGACGCCAAGGGCGAGCGTTACTGGAACTCCCTGCCGCACTGGCGTACCAAGCAAGTGATGCCGGCCGGCGAGACCACTCGCGGCTGATTGCCAGAGTTGGCTCCTACACAAACCCCGGAAAATTCCGGGGTTTGTCGTTTCTGCCAGCCCCGCTATCATTCGCCCCATCTTTCGGGGGATTCAACTGATGCTCAATGGCCTGTGGCTTGGCTTTTTTATCGTGGCGATGGTGTCCGCGCTGGCGCAATGGCTGATTGGCGGTAACGCCGGCATCTTTGCGGCGATGGTGGAAAGCATATTCGCCATGGCCAAACTGTCGGTCGAGGTCATGGTGTTGCTGTTCGGCACGCTGACCTTGTGGCTGGGCTTCCTGCGCATCGCCGAGAAGGCCGGGATCGTCGATTGGCTGGCCAAGGCCCTGGGGCCACTGTTCCGTCGCCTGATGCCGGAGGTGCCCGCCGGCCACCCGGCCATCGGCTTGATCACCCTCAACTTTGCCGCCAACGGCCTGGGCCTCGACAATGCGGCCACGCCCATCGGCCTCAAGGCCATGAAGGCGCTGCAAGAGCTCAMCCCCATCCCCAACACCGCCAGTAACGCGCAAATCCTGTTCCTGGTGCTTAACGCATCCTCCCTGACCCTGCTGCCGGTCACCATCTTCATGTACCGCGCCCAGCAAGGTGCACCGGACCCGACGCTGGTATTCCTGCCGATCCTGCTGGCCACCAGCGCCTCGACGCTGGTGGGCCTGCTGTCGGTGGCGGTGATGCAACGCCTGCGGCTGTGGGACCCGGTGGTGCTTGCGTATCTGATTCCGGGTGCGCTGGTACTGGGTGGCTTCATGGCCTTGCTGGCGACGCTCTCAGCCACTGCGCTGGCGGGGCTGTCGTCGATCCTCGGCAACCTGACGCTGTTCGGGCTGATCATGTTGTTCCTGGTGATTGGCGCGCTGCGCAAGGTCAAGGTCTACGAGGCGTTTGTCGAAGGGGCCAAAGAAGGCTTCGACGTGGCCAAGAACCTGCTGCCGTACCTGGTGGCGATGCTCTGCGCGGTGGGCGTGTTGCGGGCGTCCGGTGCGCTGGATTTCGGCCTGGAAGGGATTCGCCATCTGGTGGCCTGGACCGGCATGGATACACGCTTTGTTGATGCGTTGCCGACGGCGATGGTCAAGCCGTTCTCCGGCAGTGCGGCGCGGGCGATGCTGATTGAGACGATGCAGACCCAGGGCGTGGACAGCTTCCCTGCGCTGGTAGCAGCGACGATTCAGGGCAGTACCGAGACCACGTTTTATGTGTTGGCGGTGTACTTTGGCTCGGTGGGAATCCAGCGGGCGCGGCATGCGGTGGGGTGTGCGTTGTTGGCGGAGTTTGCCGGTGTGGTTGCAGCGATTGCAGTGTGCTACTGGTTCTTCGGCTAAATCGCTGTCCGTGTAGGAGCGAGCTTGCTCGCGAAAAGCCGGAGAGCGACGCGGGGTATCAGGTTCCCCGCGTTATCGTTGACGATTTTCGCGAGCAAGCTCGCTCCTACATTGGTGGGCGACCTTGGCCCACCACCCAATCCACCACCTGTTTATTCAGTACATCTCCAGCCTGACCAAACCCGGCCACCACCGCCGGCACCTTGGTATCCCCCACCGGCTGCCTCACCTCAAACCGCTTGCTGGCAATAATCCGCTGATCACTGCCGCGAACCAGCCGCGCATCCAGCCGTATCACCACCTCAACCGCACTGCCGCGATACTCACTCTGAAACGCCTGTAACTGCCCGCCCAGCTCAAAGTCCGCCTGCAGATTGGTCTCATCGGTACTCAGCAATGTCACCCGCCCATCCCGCTGGAACCCGTCCAGCAACCGGTTACGCAACAGCACCGGTGACGGATCGCTCCAGCGGGAATTCGCATAGCTGCTGATCAGGTCGCCATTGGGCACCACCGCAATCCGCGGGCTGTCGAGGAATTCGCTGGTCTGCGGCTTGGCCACGCGCAGTGACCAGGTCACGGGGCTGGCTTGTGTGGTGGTCTGCGCCGAAGGCAACCGGTATACGTCCGAAGGGTCCGCCTTGGGCAAGATCGAACACGCACTGACCAATGCCAGGGCGACGGGGACGATCACTTGGTAAGCACGCTTCATGGCGTGAACTCCTTGTTCTTGTCGCTGCCCAGCAGGTAACCGCTGGGGTTGGCTTCCAGGCGGCGGGAAATGGCGCGCAACGAGCCCAGGGTTTCCCGCAGCTCGCGCACCGCTGGCGCCAGTTCGTTTAGACCCTGCATGCCGCTGTTGAGGGAGTCCTTGTTGTTAGCCAGCAAGGTGTCGATGGTGGCCGTGCTTTGTTGAAGGGACTGCATGGCCTTTTCTGCGCTGCCGAACACCTGCTTGCCCTGATCATTGAGCAAACCATTGGCGTTGCGCATCAATGCGGTGGTTTGCTCCAGGGTGGCGCTGGCCTGTTTGCTCACCTGCATCAATTGCTGCATCACCACCTTGATATCGCCGCGTTGATCGGCAATCGCGCCGGTGGTCTGTTGCAGGTTATCCAGGGTGTTGCTGAGGCGGTCGACGTTCTCCCGGGAGAACATGTGGTTGGCGTTGTGCAGCAGCAGGTTGATGCTGGTCATCAGGTCATTGCTGTTGTTCAGCAGTCGGGCGATAGGCGACGGCGAGGCGATGATTTGCGGCAGTTCGCCGTCCTTGCCCTTGAGCTCCGGGCTTTGGGGTGTGCCGCCGCTGAGCTGGATGATCGAGGTACCGGTGATGCCGGTCAGCGCCAGCTTGGCCTGGGTGTCTTCCTTGATCGGCGTTTGCCCGGCCAGGCGGATGCGCGCCAACACCCGGCGCGGGTCTTTCGGGTCGAGGCGCAGGCTGGTGACATCGCCGACCTTGATCCCGCTGTACTGCACCGCACTGCCCTGGGAAAGGCCACTGACCGCCTCGTTGAAGATCACTTCGTAATCCTGAAACGCGCTGTCGACGCTGGATTTGGCCAGCCACAGGCCAAACAGCATGGCGCCGACCACGACGATCACGCTGAACAGACCGATCATCACATGATGGGCTCGGGTTTCCATGTCATACCTCGTTGAGCAGTTGAGCGGCATCCAATGCCGCGCGGCCCCGTGGGCCATGGAAGTATTCGTGAATCCAGGCGTCGTCGGTTTCCGAGACGACATCGATGGCATCTGCCACCAGTACCTTTTTCTGCGCCAGCACCGCCACGCGGTCGGTGATGGTGTACAGCGTGTCGAGGTCGTGGGTGACCAGAAACACGCTCAGGCCCAACGCATCGCGCAGGGTCAGGATCAATTGGTCGAAGGCGGCGGCGCCGATCGGGTCAAGGCCGGCGGTGGGTTCGTCGAGAAACAGAATGTCCGGGTCCAGCGCCAGGGCACGGGCCAGGGCCGCACGCTTGATCATGCCGCCGGAGAGTGACGATGGATATTTGTCGGCGGCCGACAGCGGCAACCCGGCCAACGCCAGTTTCACCGCCGCCAGGTGTTCGGCATCGGGACGGCTGAGGCCGGCATGTTCGATCAGCGGCAAGGCGACGTTTTCGGTAACCGTCAGCGAGGAAAACAGCGCGCCCTTCTGGAACAGAACACCGAAGCGCCGTTCCACCATTGAGCGCTCGTGCTCCGAGAGGCTCGGCAAGTTCTGCCCGAACACCCGCACTTGCCCTTCGCTGGGCTGGCGCAGGCCAATGATGCTGCGCAGCAGCACCGACTTGCCGCTGCCGGAGCCACCGACTACGGCGAGGATTTCGCCCTTGTACAAATCCAGGTCGAGGTTCTCGTGCACGCTTTGCGGGCCAAAGCGGTTGCACAGCCCACGGACTTCGATCACCGCCTCGGTGGGCGCACGGCGTAAACGACTCACCAGCCCATCTCCATGAAGAACAGCGCGGCGACCGCATCCAGCACGATCACCACGAAAATCGATTGCACCACGCTGGAGGTGGTGTGGGCGCCGACGGACTCGGCGCTGCCGCTGACCTTGAAGCCTTCCAGGCAGCCGATGGCAGCAATCAAGAAGGCGAAGATCGGCGCCTTGATCATGCCGACGATAAAGTGCTGTACGCCGATGTCCGATTGCAGCAGCGAGAGGAACATCGCCGGTGAAATATCCAGGGCCACTGCGCACACCACACCACCCCCGATAATCCCCGAGATCATCGCCAGGAACGTCAGCATCGGCAGCGCCACCAGCAATGCCAGCACGCGGGGCAGCACCAGCAACTCCATCGGGTCGAGGCCCAGGGTGCGAATAGCGTCGATTTCTTCGTTGGCCTTCATCGAGCCGATTTGCGCGGTGAAGGCACTCGCGGTGCGGCCGGCCATCAGGATTGCGGTGAGCAACACGCCGAATTCCCGCAGGAACGAGAATGCCACCAAGTCCACGGTAAAAATGCTCGCGCCAAAACTGGCCAGCACCGTGGCGCCGAGAAACGCGACCACCGCGCCCACCAAAAAGGTCAGCAAGGCCACAATGGGCGCGGCGTCGAGGCCGGTCTGTTCGATATGCGCGACCATTGGCGTCACGCGCCAACGCTTGGGCCGGAACACGCCACGGGCGAAGGTTTCGAGGATCAGGCCGATAAAGCCCAGCAACTTCAGGCCGTCTTGCCAGACGGTGTACACCGCGCTGCCGATGCGCGCCAGCAACATGATGCCAGCGGCTTCTTCCGCTTCCTTGGCCGGTACACAGAAGTCGTTCAGGGAGCGATAGACGGTTTTCAGCAGTGCACGGTCGGCGGTCGAGAGGCTGCAGTCGGTCTGTTCGGCGGATTGTTCGATGCGCTCGGGCCCGAGCAATTCCACCAGCAGCGAGGCGCCGGCCGTGTCCAGGGCGCCGAGGCCGTTAAGGTCAATGCGCGCGCCAGCGTCGTACTGGCCGTCGAGCTTTTCCGACAGTTTCTTCAGGTTGGCATAGTGGGCAAGCGTCCAATCCCCCGTAATCCTCAGTTGTGGAGGTTGGGTGGACGTGTCCAGATGGGCTGCACCGGCCGTTGTGCTACTGGTCATAAGCTCCGAGCTTGTTTGGCTATTCCAGAATTCCTACGTAATAGCACGATCCTGCCTACTTTGGCGCGTCCGGCGTTGTAGCGCCCTGACCGGGGTCAGTCACCTTGAAGCGCAGCACGCCGATCACCTGACCATCTTCGGTCAGCACCCGCACCTGCCAGCGTCCCACCGAGTCGGGTGGGAAGTTCTGCTTGTGGGTCCAGGCCCGATAACCTTCCTTGCGCCCGCCATGGATATCCAGGGCGATACGGTCGACTTCTTTGCCGTTGAATTTCCACACATGGTAGATCCGCTCATCCAGCCCGCGCGGCGCGTTGATCGCGGTGTAGGCATACAACCCGCTGCTGCGCAGTTGGGCGGCGCTGACTTCTTTCAGGTCATCGCCGGGCGTGCGGTCCTGCAATTGAGTGCTGATGGCCACTTCGGTCATCCACAGCGTGGCGGGCGGCACCCAACTGCGCAGGAACCAGCCGGCGCAACCAATTGCCGCGGTAACCCCCAGCAGCATCGCCCAGCCTTTGATGCTGCGCAGCGGCAGGCTGACGGCCAGGCTCGGGATGGATAGCGCCATAGCCACACCGAGGGCCAGTTTGTAACTCTCGGCGGTGGTCAGGTGCAGGATGATCGGCAGCGCGGTCAGCAGGGCTGCGAACAGGGTCAGGGTATGCAGTGCCAGAAACAGCGAGCGCTTGGGCGCCAGCCACTTGTAGTACAGCGGGTCGATGATCGAGACCAGCGCCGCCGCGCCCAGCAGGCCGGTAAAAATCGACTGGCCGCTGTTCCAGGTGGTGGTGACAAAAAAGAACGGCAGGACAAAAAACAGGCTTTCCTGGTGGATCATCTGCGTGGCGTAGCGCAGCAGCGGTTCGGGAATTTCCCGTTTGAAGACTTTGCTGAACAGTTGGGTGAGGCTGTTTTCGAGCATCAGCCATAACCAACTCACCAGCATGATGACCGCGATCCAGCTGGCCATGCCTTGCTGGCGATCCACCAGGATGAAGCTGCCCACACCCGAGATGAAGCCGCCGAGCGCAATCACCCCTGGGTAGCGCTTCATCAGCTCGAGGATGCGCTGGATGTAGTGGGTCAGCATAGGCATTCGGCAGTTCACAGTCTTTGTAGGGGAAATCCCAGACAGAATAACGTTTTAGCCGTTTTCTCGGGGCTTCATTACGCAATCCCTTTGCGATAACGCCACACGCCGAGTAACACAAGCGCAATCAGCCCCAGCGCACCGGCGGCGATCCAGTTGAGGGTGTCGTAACTGAACAAAGGTTTCTCGATGCGCCAGTAGCCGTTCTGCTTGAACAGCTCGCGCATCGCCTGGTTGGCCTGCGCCAGGCTGACGGCCTTGATGCGCTTGGCCGGGTCACTGAAGCGCCCTTTGGCGTAGTCGCCCGACGCACTCCAGTAATAGTCGGCCAACGCGCTGTTGCCTTGAACGGCCCAGGCCTGGCGGGCGATGGCGGCTTGTTGCAGGCGGGCAAAGGTGGCGGGGTCGAGGCCGTCCTGCAGCAGTTGGGCCTTGAGGGTTTCCAGCACCTGCTCAGCTTCGGGCAGGTCGTCGCGCTCAAGGTCGGCGTTGAGGCTCATGAAGCCGACGCCGCCCAGCACTTCGCGCTCGCTCCATGGGCCGTAGGACAAACCATGCTGCAGCCGCAGTTGGCGATACAGTGCCCAGTCCAGGTAGTCCTTGAGCAGGTCGAAGGTTTCATCGTACTGATCGTCCAGCACCGGCTCGGGGAATAACCAGTGCAGCTTGGCGTTGTCACCGACCCAGCCGTGGATCAGATCGCGGCGGATGGCGGCGGCGTGTTGAATCTCCGGCAGTGGGCGATGTTCGCTGGGGTCAACCGGGTCAAGCGCGCCGTAGGTGCGTTCGAGGTAGGCCGGCAACAGCTTGTCGAGGTCGCCGACGATGATCAGGGTCATGTTGTTGGGGGCGTACCAGGCCTTGCGCAGCTTTTCCAACTGGTCGCGGGTCAGGTGCTCAACTTCGGCCCGCTCGGCGCATTTGAGGCCCAGCTCTACGGCAAGCTGGCTGCTGGCCTTGTGGCCGAGGTCCTGGCGATCCAGCAGGCGTTGCAGGTGTGAGTAATGGCCGCCGTCTTCGCGTTCCACCACTTGTTTGGCGGCGTTGATGTTGGCGTCGGTCAGTTCGGTGCGGGTGACGATGGCCAGCAGCAGGTCGAGCACCTTGCGCTGGTTTTGCGCCGGGGCCTCGATGACGAAGGTGGTGTCGGCGTTGCTGGTGTAGGCGTTCCAGTCGCCGCCGAGGGCTTGCATGCGTTCTTCCAGCTCACCTTCGCCACCGCCGTCGATACCGCTGAACAGCAGGTGTTCCAGCAGGTGCGGCAGCTCCTTGTCTTCGCAACTGAAGTCATCCAGGCCCACGCCCACCACCAGGCGAATGGCTACGTGGCCGCGCTCAGTGCCCGGTTTGAGCAGCAATTGCAGGCCGTTGGGCAGTGTGTAGCCCTCGACTTGCAGGCGGTCAAAGGCAAAGGTGTGGGCCGAGCCGATGAGCAGGCAGGCGAATAGCAGGCGACGCATAACAGGCTTCCTGGCGAATGAGGTCCGTTGTTAACTGACTTCACTCGCCGTCGTACGTTCAGGGCGAATGCGTGATGTCGGCAATATCGTCCGCCGAGAGCGCGCCGGTGTCGGTGGTTTCGAGCACCACATAAGCGCTGCTGCAGAACAGAGAATTGAGACGCTTCATGTCAGCAATCAGCTCCAGGTGCAGGGAACTGGTCTCCAGGCTCTGTACGATTTTACGTTGCAAGCGGCTGACGTGGGCGTGGGCCAGGCGACGCTCCTGGGCGCGAAAGCGACGTTTCTCCCGCAGCAATTGCCGGGCGCTTTCCGGGTCGGCGCTGAGGAACACCGACAGGCCCAGGCGCAGGTTGGCGATCAACTGAGATTGCAGGCCGGCCAGCTCCTCCAGGCCGACTTCGGAGAACGAGCGGCGCTGGGAGGTTTTTTGCTGCTGGACCTTGCGCAGCATGCGTTCGATCAGGTCGCCGGCCAGTTTCAGGTTGATCGACAGTTCGATGATCTCGGCCCAGCGCCGGCTGTCTTGCTCGCTGAGGTCTTCCCGGGGCATTTGCGCGAGGTAGAGTTTGATCGCGCTGTAAAGCGCCTCGACATCGTCGCTCAGGCTGCGCATTTCCTGGGTGATGGCGGTCTGCTTGCCCCGCAGCACTTCCAGCATTGAGGTCAGCATGTTGTCGATCAGGTCGCCCAGGCGCAGGGTTTCGCGGGCGGCGTTGGCCAGTGCAAGGCTTGGGGTGGCGAGTGCTGCCAGGTCCAGGTGGCGTGGCTTGGCCAGGCCGTTGACCTCCTCGCGCTCCGGCAGCAACCAGGCGCACAAGCGGGACATCGGGCCAATGGTGGGCAGCAGGATCAGGCAGCGAGTGACGTTATAGAGCAGGTGAAAGGTGATCACCATGCCTTGGGCGCTGTAGTCCAGGCCGTCCATCCAACCGACCAGCGGGTCGAGTACCGGGATGATCAGCAGCAAGCCGATCAGCTTGTACAGCAGGCTGCCCAAGGCCACCTGGCGCCCGGCGGCGTTCTGCATGCTGGTACTGAGGAAGGCCAGCACGCCGCTGCCGATGTTGGCGCCGATCACCAGGCCGATGGCCACGTGCAGGCCGATCACGCCGGCACCGGCCAGGGTCGCGGTCAGCAGGACGGCGGCCAGGCTGGAGTAGGAAATCATCGCGAACAGTGCGCCGACCAGGGCATCGAGCAAGATATCGCCGGTCAGTGAGGCGAACAGGACTTTAACGCCCTGCGCGTGAGTAATCGGGCCCGCAGCTTCGACGATCAGTTGCAGTGCGAGGATGATCAGCCCGAGGCCGATTCCGACGCGGCCCATCTGCCCGGCACGCGTCTGTTTGCGCGACAGGAAGAAAATCACCCCGAGAAAAATCAACAGCGGCGACAGCCACGACAAGTCAAAGGTCAGCACTCGGGCCATCAGCGCGGTACCGACGTCGGCACCGAGCATGGTCGCCAGGGCGGGCATCAGGCCCATCAAGCCCTGGCCGACAAACGAGGTCACCAGCATCGCCGTGGCGTTGCTGCTTTGCACCATGGCCGTTACCAGGATGCCGGCGATAAACGCCAGCCAACGCTTGGACATGTTCTGCCCGATGACCTGGCGCAGGTTGGAACCGTAAACCCGCAGGATGCCGGTACGGACGATGTGCGTGCCCCAGATCAGCAGGGTTACCGCGGAAAGCAGATTGAGCAGGGTCAGCATGCTGGGCCCCCTGTGTTGAGTCGTGCCCCAATCGGAGCAAGTGAATAGTGCCGCGTGCCTTTCTACGTCTTGTACTTAAGCTGTAGTTGGCGAATGGGCTCTGCGCCAGCATCGCATAGCTAAAGTCGGGATTGAAACAAAACTGTCATGAAATCAGCTTTTTGCAGATGAAAAAAAGGGGCTTTGCAGGAGCGAGCTTGCTCGCGAAGCACTCAAGGACAACGCGTTCAATCAGACTGCGCGCATTATCGTTGGCGATCTTCGCGAGCAAGCTCGCTTCTACAGGAGTTCCAGGTTATTGACCCGGAATGTCCTTGCGCAGTTTCACAGGGTCCTGCTGTTTCTTCTTTTTGTTGATGGCAGTGCGCATCTTGATGTTCACCGCTTCTACCGCCAGGGAGAACGCCATGGCGAAGTAAACGTAGCCTTTTGGCACGTGTACGTCGAAGGCCTCGGCGATCAGCACGGTACCCACCACCAGCAGGAACGACAGCGCCAGCATTTTCAACGACGGGTGTTTGTCGATGAAATCGCTGATGGTGCCGGCGGCCATCATCATTACCAGTACGGCGACGATGATTGCGGCAACCATCACCGGTACGTGGGAAACCATACCAACGGCGGTAATCACCGAGTCGAGCGAGAACACGATGTCGATGATCGCGATCTGGATGATGGTGTAGATGAACTGGCCACCGGCACCTTTCGGTTCGTCGTGGGTTTCGTCTTCGCCTTCCAGCGCGTGGTACATCTCCTGGGAGCTTTTCCAGAGCAGGAACAGGCCACCAAAGAACAGGATCAGGTCGCGGCCGGAAATGCCTTGGCCGAACACCATGAACAGGTCGTCGGTGAGGCGCATCACCCACGTAATCGACAGCAGCAACAGGATTCGCGTGACCATGGCCAGGGCCAGGCCGAAGATCCGGGTGCGGGCCTGCATGTGCTTGGGCATGCGGCTGACCAGGATCGAAATCATGATGATGTTATCGATGCCCAAGACGATTTCGAGGGCAGTCAGGGTGAAGAAGGCAATCCAGATTTCTGGATTGGTCAGCCATTCCATGTGTAGTCCTTTGAACGAGTTTGGACCGCGCCAGCCTTAAGATCTGACGCGGTGAGTTGTACGATTACAGAGTGCTGAACAGCGGAAAAATCCCCATCAGCAACGCTGCGACCATTATGCACAGGCATACCAGCACCGCCCACTTGAGGGTGAAGCGCTGGTGATCGCCAAATTCGATACCCGCTAGCGCCACCAACAAGTAGGTCGATGGAACCAGTGGGCTCAACAAGTGCACGGGTTGGCCAACGATCGAGGCGCGGGCCATCTCCACGGCGGTGATGCCGTAATGGCTGGCAGCTTCGGCCAGTACCGGCAGTACGCCGTAGTAGAAGGCATCGTTGGACATGAAGAACGTAAACGGCATGCTCACCAGCGCCGTGATCACCGCCAGGTAAGGGCCGAGGGCGTCAGGGATCACTGCGAGCAGGCTCTTGGACATGGCGTCGACCATGCCGGTACCGGACAGAATACCGGTGAAGATACCGGCGGCGAAGATCAACCCGACCACCGCCAGTACGCTGCCGGCGTGGGCGGCGACGCGGTCTTTCTGCATTTGCAGGCATGGGTAGTTGACGATCATCGCGATACTGAAGGCCACCATGAACAGCACGGGCAGCGGCAGCAGGCCGGCGATCAGGGTGCACATCAGGGCCAGGGTGAGCGCGCCGTTGAACCAGATCAGCTTCGGACGGCGTGCATCCGGGTACTGTGAAACGCTGATTTCGCTGTGGTCGATCTCGTCGCCGTGCAGGTGCAGTTCGCCGAGGCGCGCACGTTCGCGTTTGCCGTACATGTAGGCAATCACCAGGATCGCAACCACGCCCGCCAGCATCGCCGGGATCATCGGCACGAAAATGTCCGACGGGTCTACATGCAGCGCACTGGCCGCACGGGCAGTCGGGCCGCCCCACGGGGTCATGTTCATCACGCCGCCGGCGAGGATGATCAGGCCGGCCATGATCCGCGGGCTCATGCCGATGCGCTTGTACAGCGGCAGCATGGCGGCCACGCAGATCATGTAGGTGGTGGCGCCGTCACCGTCCAGCGAGACCACCAACGCCAGTACGGCGGTGCCGACCGAGACCTTCAACGGGTCGCCTTTGACCAGCTTGAGGATTTTGCGCACGGCCGGGTCGAACAGGCCGGAGTCGATCATCAGGGCAAAGTAGAGAATGGCGAACATCAGCATCACGCCGGTCGGCGCGAGCTTGGTGATGCCTTCGAGCATCATCGGGCCGATCTTCGGCGCAAAGCCGCCGAACAGCGCGAACAGGATCGGCACGATGATCAGGGCAATCAGCGCGGACAGGCGCTTGGTCATGATCAGGAACATGAACGTGATGACCATGGCAAAGCCAAGGAAAGTCAGCATAGGAATACTCCAGGCGTAGCGCGGCTAGGGAATGGCGAACCGGTTGGGGTCAGCGCAGAACGAACAGCACGAGGCGTACGGGTGGAGTTGGGGCAAACAGGCGGGTACGAGCGGACATCGGGAATCACCATTGTTGTTGTTAATAACCGGTCTGTTGCCGGTAGTGGTGGGCGATCCTAGTCCCGGAAGCTTTCAGCCAGCTTTCGCTTAAGAAACAGGCTACGTTGAGTGACGACTGGTCCTATATGAAATGAGGATGTGGGAGACAAAGCATGCATGAGCAACACCAAGGCGGCTGCCACTGCGGCCGGGTGCGCTATGAGTTCAGCGGGGCGTTGGTGGACATTGCCCACTGCCACTGTTCGATTTGCCGGCGGGTCAGTGGAGGGTTGGTGACCACCTGGATCACCCTGCCCCGTTCCGCATTTGCCTGGGTGGCGGGAACGCCGGCCCAGTACGAATCGTCATCGACGTGTGTGCGGTATTTCTGTTCGAACTGTGGGGCGCACCTGGCATTGGTGACCCGCCTGAGCCCCGAGAGTATCGATGTGACCATCGCGACCCTGGATCACCCGGAGCGCGCCCCGGCAGATCGGCATATCTGGGTAGAGAGCCGATTGCCGTGGTTGCATCTGGATGAGCAGTTGCCGGAAGAGGATGAAGAGGTGCTCTAGGGCAGCTCGAATCCGCCGGAGGCCTTGTGCAAGGCGCGCAAGTGCTCGCCCAGCAGCTTGAGGTTGGCTTCACACGCGGCAATCTCTGCGGCGCGTGACGGCTCCAGCAGCGCCCTCACCTCTTTGTCCAGGTCGCCCGTCAGCGACTGCAATTGCTTCTGGCGCGCGGCGCTTTCCGATTCCAGGCGCTGGGATTCCGTGGGCTGTGGCAAGCCGTAACCGCTGGTGCCCAGCAGCTCTGCCGGGCGACTGAGGAAGCCGCTGTTGGCGAGGATCTGCTGCAAGGTGGCGTTGGCTTTCTCCATGCCGCCGTTTTTCAGTTCGCGGGCGCCGAGGTAGCGTTGTTTGACTTCATCCTGGGCCAGCATGAGCTGCTTGCGAAAGCTCGCCTGCTCCAGCAACAGCAAGGCCGCGCTGGCGCGCAGGTCCGCTTCGGCGAACCATGGGCGACGTTCCTCCGCGCTCAGGGACAACCAATCTTCCACCTCGGCCTGTTTGATCGGCAGGCGCTTTTTCAGCACCTCGAACATCGCCTGGTAACGCTCGCGGAAGGAATCGAAGTGATAGCCGAGGCGCAGTGCGCGCTTTTTGTCATCCAGCACGCTGGTATCGGCCAGGCCCCGGCCCTTGAGGACTTCCAGCAGGCCATTCGGCGTGATGTTGTCCAGGCCGGTCAGTTGCGGGTTGGCGCTGCCGCTGCGTAGCAGTTTCAGGCTTTCGACTGCGCAGTTGTTGGAGATGAAGAAGTAGTTGCCGTCATAGCTCCAGTGCATTTCGGCGGCGTGTTCAACGGTGTCGTTGATCTCCTGGCGCGTGAGTGTCAGGGGCACCGAGGCCAGGCCACGCAGTTCGGTCTTGGTGTACTCGTCGATGACCTGGGACAGCGGCAGCACGAACAGCCGCGACGGGTACTTGCCGATCAGTCCGTCCCAGCTTGAAAGCTGTACGTCCCCGACAAACGCGCGGTAAGACAGAACCAGGTGCTGGTCCAGGTCCAGTCGGCAGTCCGGGCCGCGTGGCCGGCCTGGGGCGCAGATCACCAGGCGCAACATGCTGTGGCCCCAGCGGCTCACCAGGTTCTGGTTGGCTTCGGCCAGCAGGTAGTCGATTTCATAGACCCGCTCGGGATCGACCTGGCCCAGTGGCGTCTTGGCGAAGTCGTTGCCGGCATTCAGGAAGGCGTAGGTTTTGGCGCAGGTGTCCTTGGCCGGCGGCGCCCAGCCAAAGTGTTCCTTGTAATAGCGGTACAGCGAAGGCCGGCGGCAGGCGTAGCTCGGGTCGAGGAGGAAGTACTCCATGTTGACCGCGACGAACTCCAGCGGGCTGGTGGTTTCGTAGATGTCCGGGCTGCGGGCGACCTGGTGGTTGTTCTGTTCACGTTCGCCGCGGCGACCGACGTATTGCGGCCACCCGGCGAGGTCCAACAGGCGCGGGTCATCGCTGAGGGTAAAGCGGCGGTCGTTCTGGCCACGGCATTGATCGGGCAGGCCGATCAGGCCAGTGATGTTGTTCTGGCGACTGCAGCGCTGGACCAGCTTGCGGTCGGCGCTGGGCCACAGGCGGGCGCGGTCGTAAATGTGGGTCAGTTCATGCAGCACGGTGGCGAGCATTTCCCGGCGCACGGTACCGTGGGGGCGATTGGTTTTTTGGGTTGCGGCGCTGCCGTCGGTGAGGCTGTCCAGCAGGTTGCTGTTGAGGTCCAGTTCGGACACCAGCGAGGCCTGGCCGTAGGCGTTCTCGGGCATCTTGTCGGTCCAGCCGACGTCGATGGTCCGGTCCAGTTGCTGGATGAACCGCGGGGGTAACGCCTGCATCGCTTCATCCAGCAATGCCTGGCTGGCTTGTTGCTGAGCAGGGCTCAAGCCATCGGTCTTGAGCCGTAGTTGCAGGTCGGCCTGAGCCGCGCTGGCGCCGAGCAGCAGCGTGCCGGCCAGTAGCCAGGCGGCGATTTGCCTCACAGAGAGAGGATAGCTTCGGCGAGGACCTGGTCGCTGGCGTCGCGGGCTTCTGGCACGCGGGTTCGCAGGGTGTCGAAAGCAGCTTCCAATTGGGCGCCACGAATCTCGCCATCGCTGGCGACGAAACTGGCGGCGTCGTCGTGGGCTTCGCGTACGACTTTCGAGTCGCGGATGGATGTGGTGGTGTCCGAGGTAAAATCAATGGTGCGGGCCGAGGCGCGGACGATGATGTTACTGGTGGCCTTCAGGGTTTGTGCCTGAGCAACACCGGCCAACAACAGCAGGCCGAGAGCGGCGGCGATCAGCGGGCTACGCATGGAAAGACTCCGAAATACAAAGATGATTATTGGACGAGAATTGCTTGCGCCAGTTCAAGGTCACTGGCGTTAAGTTTTGGCTGGGCATGGCGCAGATAATCCAGCGCTGACTCCAGTCGGGCTCCCCGCCATTGGCCGTCAGTGGCAATGAAAGCGGCAGCGTCATCCTGGGCGGCCAGTATCAGTTTATGGTCGAACGGTGCGGAGGTCACTTTGCTGGTGGCGTATGCACTGACAACGAGGCTCTGGGTGGACAGGTCAAAGGCCAGAACTTGCGTGGACCAGCAGGCGCAAAACATTACGGGAACGATCAACAGGCGGTATGAAAAAGCCATGGGACTCGACAACTGAAAGCGAGCGCCAAGGCTAGCGCAATGCCCGTGCGAGAGCCAGCGCGAAGGTTTCAGGGAGCGTTTGGCGCTCCCTTCTTCCTCGCCTGCGGTCAGATGGCCAGGATCGCCTGGGCCAGTTGAGCGTCAGTCGCGATGTTCAGTTGTGGGGCCTGTTGGCGGATCTGGGCCAGGGCGCTTTCCAGTTTCACACCACGGATGGCGCCTTCGCTGGCGACAAAGCTGGCGGCGTCGTCGCGGGCGGCACGTACGACTTTGTTGTCACGCAGGGAGGATGTGGCGTCGGAGGTCGCATCTGAGGTGGCTTTCAGTGCGCCGACGATCGAGTCCGTGGTCACGATCAGGCTGGAGGCGTTGGCATTGGCAGCCAGGGACAGCAGTGCTGCAGTGCTCAGCAGGCGAAGACGGGACATGGGGTGACTCCTGTGGATGAACGAATAAAGGTGGCACAAAGCCGCTAAGTGAGCAGCGAGACCATGGGCATCAGACGCCCGTTCTACAGGGTTCGCCACGTGGTAACCGGATATTAAGCCGCCGTTTATCCGTTCGGATAGCCACCCGAGCTGATTACTCGCTCCAGAACGATTTGGACAGCTCTGCTGCTCGGTCCCCGTGACTGATTCCCGCGTCAGACAATTCCCGTGGATCCAGTTGAGCCAGCAGCCTGCGTGTGCGGGTACGTTGCCCCCACCGGGCGAGCGCCGCGGTCGTGCGCTTGAGTAGACGTATCAACAGAGGGCGTTGCTGAATTTGGGTAGTCATGACGAGCGCCTTTCATGAGGTTCTGGAACACCATGTTGGGCCGGAAGGTATTACCGGTACAGATACACCAAGGCTTAATTTGTACTGCTTAATTGTTATTGTTTTTAAACTGTACCTGTCCGTATGAGAGCCTACTGTTTTCGCCCTTGAAAATCCAAACCCCAGAAACCACAAAACCCGCCTCCGGTTACCCGGGGCGGGTTTTGCTTCAACAATTCGGAGTGCTGGCGGTGGACCCGGTGGGTCAGGGCCAGCGGACGCTAATTAGCGCCAGAACGGCTTGCTCAGCTCTTCGTAGCGTTGTGCTTCGCTGATACCGGCGTCAGCCAGCAGACGCGAATCCAGGCGAGCCAGTTGATGGCGGCTGGAGATGCGGCGCTGCCACAACATCAGGTTGGCGAGAACGCGCAGAGGCAGGGAAGCCTGGGTGTTTACAGCTTTTTCTTCGAAGAACAGATCGGAACTGAGTGTACGTTCCATGATGACATCCTTCCGCTTGTGGCGGGATTAGGTAGTGGTTTAACTGATGCCAATGATCCTCCTCCGGCGCAAGACTCTCTAGATACAGTTCACCTGTATTGTGAGGGGCCAGTTAACTGTTTATAGAGGCTGTACTGTACGAAATTGGGGCAACTGTACCTATGAGCACTTTAATGGTGCGTTTTAGGTGATTTTTGAGGTGCGGGTAGGATTTTTCGGTAGGAAATGACCGGTACAGCAGTACAGTTTTTTATAAAAATTGGGTTTGGAAACCCGGACTGATGAAGCTGTGTTTGCATCAGTCCGAATCTGTATCAATCACGCCTTCAGCATATGCCCGGTTTCTTCCAGGTTGATGTGCCAACTCAGGGCTTCTCGCAGGATATGCGGGGTGTGACCGCCTAGAGCACAGGCTTGGGTGAAGTACGTGTTCAGGGCATCGCGGTACGCCGGGTGCACGCAGTTGTCGATGATGACCCGAGCCCGCTCCCGCGGCGCCAGGCCCCGCAGATCCGCCAGGCCGACCTCGGTCACGAGGATGTCGACGTCATGCTCGGTATGATCCACATGGCTGACCATCGGCACCACGCTGGAAATCGCGCCAGCCTTGGCGATCGACTTGGTGACAAAGATCGCCAGGTGCGCGTTACGCGCAAAGTCGCCCGAGCCGCCAATCCCGTTCATCATCCGCGTGCCGCAGACATGGGTGGAGTTGACGTTGCCGTAGATGTCGAACTCCAGTGCGGTGTTGATACCAATGATGCCCAGGCGCCGCACCACTTCCGGGTGGTTGGAGATTTCCTGAGGCCGCAGCACCAGCTTCTCTTTATAGCGTTCCAGGTTGCCGAACACGTCGGCGTTGCGACGCTCCGACAACGTGATCGAGCTACCGGAGGCGAAGCTGAGTTTACCGGCGTCGATCAGGTCGAACGTGGAGTCCTGCAGGACTTCCGAATACATCGTCAGGTCTTCGAACGGCGACTCGATCAGGCCACACATCACCGCGTTGGCGATGTTGCCGATGCCGGCCTGCAGCGGACCCAGCTTGTTGGTCATGCGCCCGGCGTCCACTTCTTCTTTAAGGAAGTTGATCAGGTGATTGGCGATCGACTGGGTGTCGCTGTCGGGCGGCGTCACAGTGGAGGCCGAGTCCGATTGGTTAGTGATGACGATGGCGACGATCTTCTCCGGCGGGATCGGGATCGCGGTGCTGCCGATACGGTCGTCCACGGCCACCAACGGAATTGGCGTACGGGTCGGGCGATAGCTCGGGATATAGATGTCGTGCAGACCTTCCAGGTTCGGGTTATGCGCCATGTTGATCTCGACGATCACCTGCTTGGCGAAAATCGCGAAACTGGCGGAGTTACCCACAGACGTGGTCGGAACAATGTGGCCTTGCTCGGTGATCGCCACGGCCTCTATCACCGCAATGTCGGGCAGCTTGAGCTGATTGTTGCGCAGTTGCTCGACGGTTTCGGACAGGTGCTGGTCGATAAACATCACTTCGCCGGCGTTGATCGCCTTGCGCAGCGTGCTGTCCACCTGGAATGGCATGCGTCGCGACAGTACGCCGGCTTCGGTCAGTTGCTTGTCCAGGTCGTTGCCCAGGCTGGCGCCGGTCATCAGAGTGATTTTCAGCGGTGATGTCTTGGCGCGTTCGGCCAAGGCGTGCGGCACGGCCTTGGCTTCACCGGCGCGGGTGAAGCCGCTCATGCCGACGGTCATGCCGTCCTGGATCAGTGCAGCAGCGTCAGCCGCGCTCATGACCTTGTTCAACAACGAAGGCAAGCGGATACGATCACGGTACATGGATTGTTATCTCGGGCTACGGAAGCAAGATGCGCAGTCTAGTGATTTCAAAAAGTTTCGTCCCGCTACCATGGTCGAATGCCAGGCAGCGATTTAGAGCCTTTTGTCGGTTTTCTATCGGTAATAAAAAACCCCAGCCTACTAAAGGCCAGGGTTTTGGGTATTGCGCTGGCGCAGTGTTTATTCGACGGCCTTGACCATGTCTTCGATGACCTTCTTGGCGTCGCCGAAGACCATCATGGTCTTGTCCAGGTAGAACAGTTCGTTGTCCAGGCCGGCATAGCCGCTGGCCATAGAGCGCTTGTTGACGATGATGGTCTTGGCTTTGAACGCTTCGAGGATCGGCATGCCCGCAATGGGCGATTTGGGATCGTTCTTGGCTGCCGGGTTGACCACGTCGTTGGCGCCAAGTACCAGCACCACGTCGGCCTGGCCGAACTCGGAATTGATGTCTTCCATCTCGAACACCTGGTCGTAAGGCACTTCTGCCTCGGCCAGCAGCACGTTCATGTGGCCAGGCATGCGACCGGCAACCGGGTGGATCGCGTACTTCACGGTCACGCCGCGGTGAGTCAGCTTCTCGGTCAGCTCTTTCAGCGCATGTTGTGCCCGGGCTACCGCCAGGCCGTAGCCTGGGACGATGATCACGGTGTCGGCGTTGGTCAGCAGGAAGGTCGCATCGTCAGCCGAACCGGACTTCACCGGGCGCGCTTCTTTCGAACTGGCCGGGCCGGCGGCGTCTGCCGTATTGCCGAAACCGCCGAGCAGCACATTAAAGAAGGAGCGGTTCATCGCCTTGCACATGATGTACGAGAGGATCGCGCCGCTTGAACCCACCAGCGAGCCGGCGATGATCAGCATCGAGTTGTTCAGCGAGAAGCCGATACCCGCTGCTGCCCAGCCGGAGTAACTGTTGAGCATCGAGACGACCACCGGCATGTCGGCACCGCCAATCGGGATGATGATCAGCACGCCCAGCACGAATGCCAGGGCCAGCATCAATGCGAAGGCGCCGAGGTTGCCGGTGAACATGAAGGCCAGGCCCAGGCCCAGCGTCAACAGTCCCAGCACCAGGTTCAGCTTGTGCTGGCCGCTGAACTGTACCGGTGCGCCCTGGAACAGGCGGAACTTGTACTTGCCCGACAGCTTGCCGAAGGCGATGACCGAGCCGGAGAAGGTAATTGCACCGATGGCTGCACCGAGGAACAATTCCAGGCGGTTACCGGCGGGGATCGAATCCCCCAGGTGTTTCACGATGCCCAGGGATTGCGGCTCCACGACTGCGGCGATGGCAATAAACACCGCGGCCAGGCCGATCATGCTGTGCATGAACGCCACCAGCTCCGGCATCTTGGTCATTTCCACGCGCTTGGCCATGATCGAGCCCGCGGTGCCGCCGACCAGCAGGCCGACGATGACGTAGCCGATGCCAGCCGTTGCCAGCTCGGCGCCGAGCTTATAGATGAGGCCCACAGTCGTGAGCACCGCCAGTGCCATGCCGAGCATGCCGAACAGGTTGCCGCGCCGCGAAGTGGTTGGGTGTGACAAGCCCTTGAGGGCCTGGATAAAGCAGATCGACGCGACCAGGTAGAGCGTCGTAACCAGATTCATGCTCATTACTTCGGCGCCTCTTCTTTTACTTTCGGGGCTTTCTTCTTGAACATCTCAAGCATCCTGCGGGTAACCAGGAAGCCACCGAACACATTGACCGCAGCGAGGGCCACAGCCAGGGTGCCCATGGTCTTGCCCAGCGGCGTCACGGTGAGCGCGGCAGCCAGCATGGCGCCAACGATCACGATCGCCGAAATCGCGTTGGTCACGGCCATCAGCGGGGTATGCAAGGCCGGGGTGACGTTCCAGACCACGTGATAACCGACATAAATTGCCAGCACGAAGATGATCAGGTTGTAGATACCGGGGGAGATAAGCTCTTCCATCGTCTGAATCCCTGCTTAGGCGTTTTTGCGGATGACTTGGCCGTCGCGGCACATCAGGCACGCGGCGACGATGTCGTCTTCGAGGTTGATTTCAAACTGCCCTTCCTTGGTGAAGACCAGCTTCAGGAAGTCCAGCAGGTTACGTGCGTACAGCGCCGAGGCGTCGGCTGCGACGGCGCCTGCCAGGTTGGTCGGGCCGCAGATGGTCACGCCGTTTTCCACGACCACCTGGTCTGCCACAGTCAGCGGGCAGTTGCCGCCTTGGGCTGCGGCGAGGTCGATGACCACCGAGCCTGGCTTCATCTGTGCGACGGTCTCGGCGCTGAGCAGGGTCGGTGCCTTGCGGCCCGGGATCAGTGCGGTGGTGATGACGATGTCGGCTTGCTTGGCGCGCTCATGCACGGCCAGGGCCTGGCGCTGCATCCAGCTTGTTGGCATCGGGCGCGCGTAGCCGCCAACACCGACGGCGCACTCACGCTCTTCATCGGTTTCGTATGGCACGTCGACGAACTTGGCGCCCAGGGATTCGATCTGTTCCTTTACGGCCGGACGCACGTCGGACGCTTCGATGACCGCGCCCAGACGCTTCGCGGTAGCGATCGCCTGCAGTCCTGCTACGCCTGCGCCGAGAATCAGCACGCGGGCGGCTTTCACTGTGCCGGCGGCAGTCATCAGCATTGGCATAAAGCGAGGGTAGTGATGGGCGGCGAGCAACACGGCCTTGTAGCCGGCGATGTTGGCTTGGGAAGACAGCACATCCAGGCTCTGCGCGCGGGAGGTACGCGGCGCGGCCTCAAGGGCAAAGGCTGTGACGCCATGCTCGGCCAGCCGGGTGATGGTTTCGTTGCTGAACGGATTGAGCATGCCCACCAGCACGGCGCCACTTTTGATCAGCGTCAGTTCGCTGTCATTGGGGGCGACCACCTTGAGGATCAACTCGGCGCCGAATGCATCACTGGCGCTGCCAATGGTTGCGCCTGCCGCTTCATAGGCACTGTCGACGACACTGGCATTGACGCCTGCTCCGCTTTGCACAGTGACCTTGTGGCCCTGGCCGATCAGCTTCTTGATGGTTTCCGGGGTGGCAGCCACCCGCGTTTCACCGGTCTGGGTTTCGAGAGGAACACCAATGTGCACGTCAAATCTCCTGCATGATCTTTTTGCTTTGATTTTGTAAAAAGGCCAGTGCACCGCAAGAGGCACATCTGGGCGGCCGATCAGCACGATCCCGCTGAAACACAGCGGGGCGCGGCATTTTGCAGGCGAACTTTACGGCCTTCAAGAGATTATGACGGGTGACGAAAAATTAACTACAAGTCACCCTGTGACTGATTGTCGCAACGCTTGGTTATAAACCTTTAAAATACATACAGTTAAAGGGTTCCAGCTGATATCAGCGCTTTTTTCCATCGCCGATGTGAATGGCTGTGTATCGCCGGGACTTTATGGCTACAGGCCAATATAAACATGGCTTTAAGCCTTGTTTTTGGATGAAAGTTACGGTCTTCTAAATTGCGACATATATATACATATGTAGGTATTTGTATTGTTTGACTACAGGGTCAGCTTATTGATTTTATCCTTTAGATATTGGGGTTATAGCGTTGTGACTGATCAATCAGCCAGTCTCTGAATGCGTGGAGAGAGGCAGATTCGACTTTTCTCTCGGGAATCATCAGGTAGTAAGCCTTTGAGCTCGCCAATATCTGAGGGCTGGCGACCACCAGGTGCCCTTCGCTCAGTTCTCTCTGAATAAGGAACGGTGGGATCAGTGCAATGCCCATGTCGTGTATGGCTGCCTGGGACAACATGGAGAATAGCTCGTAACGCGGCCCTGTCATGTCGCGGGGTATGTCCAGCTGTTGCGCGTTGAACCACTGGCGCCAGGCGTAGGGTCGTGTGGTTTGCTGCAGAAGAGGCAGTTCGGCGATTTCCTGCGCGGTGAAGTGCGTGCGCTCGCCCAGCAAGCGAGGGCTGCACACCGGGAGTGGGTTTTCTCCCATCAGTTTGTGGGATTCGGTACCGGACCAGTCGGCATCGCCAAAGTAGATCGCGGCATCAAATTCGGTATCGGCGAACAGGAAAGGCCGTGTGCGGTTGGTGAGGTTGACGGTGACTTCGGGGTGTTGGCGCTGGAAGTCCTTGAGGCGCGGGATCAGCCATTGGGTGCCGAAGGTCGGGACCACCGCCAGTTCGATAACGTTGGTGCCCTGCTGGCCCATGACCGACAAGGTGTCGCGCTCGACCGCGTCCAGCTGTGTAGCCACCCGGCGGCTGTAGGAAAGCCCGGCTTCTGTCAGTTTTACGCCTCGGCGCGAGCGTCGAAACAGCTCGACACTCAAAAACTCCTCAAGGCTGGCGATCTGTCGGCAGATTGCGCCTTGGGTGATTGAAAGCTCCTGCGCAGCCTTGGTAAAGCTCTCGTGGCGGGCTGCTGCTTCAAAACTGACCAGGGCTGTCGTGCTGGGAATCTTTCTGCGCATGTACCGTAGCCTCACAAGTAAAGAGCATCTATAGCGCTTATGGATGTTACGGAGTGAGAAATTAGCACAAGGCTATGCAAAAACCTCGTTTGCCCTCTTCGCCTGCCCGGCCTAGGCTCCATGCACGACTTTTGATTTACTTCGCGAGGACTCACTCATGGGCGGTAAGGCAAGCTTCAACTGGATCGATCCACTGCTGCTGGATTCACAGCTCACCGAAGAAGAACGCATGGTGCGCGACAGTGCCGAGCAGTTCGCTCAGGACAAGCTGGCGCCGCGTGTGCTCGAAGCCTTCCGTCATGAAAAGACCGACCCTGCGATCTTCCGCGAGATGGGTGAGACCGGCCTGCTGGGGGCGATGATTCCAGAGCAGTACGGTGGCAGCGGCTTGAACTACGTCAGCTATGGCCTGATCGCACGTGAGGTCGAGCGTGTGGACTCTGGCTACCGTTCGATGATGAGTGTGCAGTCCTCGCTGGTGATGGTGCCTATCAATGAGTTCGGCACCGAAGCGCAAAAGCAGAAATACCTGCCGAAGCTGGCCTCTGGCGAATGGATTGGCTGCTTTGGTCTGACCGAGCCTAACCATGGTTCCGACCCGGGCGCGATGATTACTCGTGCGCGTAAGGTGGATGGCGGCTACAGCCTCACCGGCAGCAAGATGTGGATCACCAACAGCCCGATTGCCGATGTA
Source organism: Pseudomonas sp. ATCC PTA-122608 (assembly GCF_001952855.1). GTDB lineage: Bacteria > Pseudomonadota > Gammaproteobacteria > Pseudomonadales > Pseudomonadaceae > Aquipseudomonas. Next base: position 537,902 of record NZ_LPNO01000001.1, read on the forward strand.
TTCGTGGTGTGGGGCAAGGACGATGCAGGCGACATCCGCGGCTTCGTTCTGGAAAAGGGGTGGAAAGGCCTGAGTGCTCCAGCGATTCACGGCAAGGTCGGGCTGCGCGCGTCGATCACCGGTGAGATCGTTATGGACAACGTGTTTGTGCCTGAAGAAAACATCTTCCCGGATGTGCGCGGCTTGAAAGGACCGTTCACTTGCCTTAACTCGGCGCGCTACGGGATCTCGTGGGGCGCGCTGGGTGCCGCGGAGTTCTGCTGGCATACCGCGCGCCAGTACACCCTGGATCGTCAACAGTTCGGGCGACCATTGGCGGCTACCCAGTTGATCCAGAAGAAGCTGGCAGACATGCAGACTGAGATCACCCTCGCCCTGCAAGGTTGCCTTCGGTTGGGCCGTATGAAGGATGAAGGCACTGCGGCTGTGGAAATCACCTCCATCATGAAGCGCAACTCGTGTGGCAAGTCCCTCGACATTGCCCGGATGGCTCGGGACATGCTCGGTGGTAACGGCATCTCCGATGAGTTCGGTATTGCCCGCCACCTGGTCAACCTTGAGGTGGTGAATACCTATGAGGGTACTCACGACGTGCATGCGTTGATCCTTGGGCGCGCGCAAACCGGTATTCAGGCGTTCTATTAATAGGAGAGCGACCATGGGCGCGCTATCGCACCTGCGGGTACTGGATTTGTCGCGAGTGCTGGCGGGCCCTTGGGCCGGGCAGATACTGGCGGACCTTGGCGCTGAAGTGATCAAGGTCGAGCGGCCGGGCAACGGCGACGACACGCGTGCCTGGGGGCCGCCTTTCCTCAAGGATGCCTATGGGGAGAACACCACTGAGGCGGCGTATTACCTGTCGGCCAATCGCAACAAGGAATCGGTGACCATCGACTTCACGCGGCCGGAGGGTCAGAAGCTGGTGCGTGACCTGGCGGCGAAGTCCGACATTCTGATCGAGAATTTCAAGGTGGGAGGCTTGGCGGCTTATGGGCTGGACTATGAGTCGCTCAAGGAGATCAATCCGGAGTTGATCTACTGCTCGATTACCGGTTTTGGCCAGACGGGCCCTTATGCGACGCGGGCGGGCTACGACTTCATGATTCAGGGGCTTGGCGGGCTGATGAGTCTGACTGGCCGCCCGGAGGGTGAAGACGGCGCCGGGCCGGTCAAGGTGGGTGTAGCGCTGACGGATATCCTTACGGGGCTCTATTCGACGGTTGCGATTCTGGCTGCCATGGCTCACCGAGACCATGACGGCGGCGGTCAGCATATTGATATGGCGCTGCTGGATGTACAGGTGGCTTGTCTGGCCAATCAGGCGATGAACTACCTGACGACGGGTGTCTCTCCCAAGCGTTTGGGTAACGCTCATCCGAATATCGTGCCGTATCAGGATTTTCCTACGGCGGATGGCGACTTCATCCTTACAGTGGGTAACGACGGGCAGTTCCGCAAGTTTGCAGAGGTGGCCGGGCAACCGCAGTGGGCAGATGATCCTCGGTTTGCCACTAATAAGCTGCGAGTGGCCAATAGGGCGGCGCTGATCCCGTTGATTCGCCAAGCGACTGTATTCAAGACAACTGCTGAATGGGTCGCTCAGCTGGAGCGGGTGGGCGTGCCTTGCGGGCCGATTAATGATTTGGCGCAGGTGTTTGCCGATCCGCAGGTGAAGGCGCGCGGCTTAGCAATGGAGTTGCCTCATGCGCTGGCGGGAATGGTGCCCCAGGTGGCCAGCCCTATGCGGCTGTCCAAGACGCCCGTTGAATACCGTAGTGCACCGCCCCTATTGGGTGAGCATACCCATCAGGTGCTACAGCAAGTGCTGGGTTTGACGCCGGCGAGTGTGTCGGCACTTAGGGACGCTGGAGTTATCTGAAGGCTCTCTTATATAGAGGGCTGTTTAGGCTCTCTTATATAGGAGGAGATTGGTCGATTTTTAGTCAGAAGTGCCTATTTGATAGAAATCCTAAATTAAGGGTTGACGGCAGATTCTGGAAGTCTATAATTCGCCCCACTTCCGGCGCAGTCGAAACGGAAAACTCCTTGGTAAACAGAGAGTTATGTAGGTTTCGACAGCGAGCTGCTTCAGATGATCGAAGCCCAGAAGGAGTTAGTAAGGCCGTGTTGTTTGGCCCTATTAACGGTTCGATCTTCTCGGTCGAAAGCGGAGAAAAAGAGGTGTTGACAGCAGCGTGTAACGCTGTAGAATTCGCCTCCCGCTAACGAGAGATCGGAAGCGCAAGTGGTTGAAGTTACAAAGGAAACTTTGAAAGCTTCTTAAAAAAACCGCTTGACAGCAACAGAGGCTGCTGTAGAATGCGCGCCTCGGTTGAGACGAAAGATCTTAACCAACCGCTCTTTAACAACTGA
>NZ_LPNO01000002.1 GCF_001952855.1 Pseudomonas sp. ATCC PTA-122608
CGCCCTGAGGATAGCCAAGGTGGTGGCCCAACTCGGCACCAAGAGCTCGCTCGATCAGCGCCTTTTTGAACGCCATCGAGGCATCCTGAATAGCCTCGGCACTCATCGGGCCGCTGACGAACTGGTCGATCAGCTCTTTTGGAATGGATGGAAGGTCTCGCGGGGCCTCACGGGCCGGTTTCTTTTTGGTCGGCATACATGCACCTCTATCAACATGTTATGCCCGAACACAAAATTTATGACAGCCCCGCTGCTTATGGTTCCGCTCTTACAGCGGGTCACTTTTGGCAAACGCCCGGAATGCCGGCCCAGCCAAAAGTAACCAAAAGGTCTTTGCCCCACCACTCGGTGCCTCGCCTAGGCTCGGCATGCCCGCACTCCGGCTCGGCTCCGCGGGCCGCCGCGACGGGCCATCCATGGCCCGGCGCGGGTAAATCGGCATCCCTGCCGATTTACCCGCTCCACCGTGCCTACTTGCGGCCATCGTGGTTAACGGGGCGCCTAAGATCAAGATCAACAGCAGATCAAGGGCACAGCGGCCTACAGGCCGGCTTGAGTGTTAGAAGCAGAGGCAAGATCCAGAGCGAAAGCAGGGCTGCTTTTCTGTGGGAGCGGGCTTGCTCGCGAAAAACCTGAGGGCGCCGCGTTGAGTCAGGATGCCAGCGTCATCGTTAACGACCTTCGCGAGCAAGCCCGCTCCCACATTTGGACTGTACCCGCTCTTGATTTCGCTGTTGCTCCTGCTGTTGCTTCACCACACTCAAGCCGGCCGGTAGGCCGCTGTGCCCTTGATCTGCTGTTGATCTTGATCTTAGGCGCCCCGTTAAACCACGCTGGCCGAACGTAGGCAGTACGGAGCGGGTAAACCGGCAGGACGCCGGTTTAGCCGCGACGGGGCAGGGACGCCCCGTCGCGGCGGCCCGCTTCGTGCTGCCGGAGCTGAGGGCACACCGAGCCTAGGCGAGGTGCCGAGTGGTGGGGCAAGAGCGTTTTGCTTACTTTTGCGCTGTTCAAAAGTGAGCCGCTGTAAGAGCGGAACCGATATCAGCCATCACCCAAACAACGGATATGCCTCCCCAGCCTGACTTAGCCCCAACACAAATCCAGCGGATCAGTGCATTGGTCAGATCACATGCGCCCGCTGCAACTCAGTCAGCGCCAGTGCCTTGAGCCGTGCCAACAGCGGATCCCGCCGATCCCGCGGATGCACCAGCTCCACCGCCAGCTCCTGGCGAATACGGCTCGGCCGGTTATCCATCACCAATACCCGGTCACTCAGGTACAACGCCTCGTCCACATCGTGAGTCACCAGCAGCAGGGCGATCCCATGATGCTCAGCCAATTGCAGCAGCAAATCCTGCAGCTTCATGCGGGTAAACGCATCCACCGCGCTGAACGGCTCGTCCAGCAACAACACCTGCGGCCTTGAATACAACCCGCGAGCGATCGCCACCCGCTGCGCCATCCCGCCCGACAACGCCTTGGGCAACGCCCGGCCAAACCCCGTAAGCCCCACCTCATCAATCAACTGAGCGACCCAGGCCTTGTCATAGCCATCGTCATCGCTGAAGCCGATGTTTTGCTCCACCGTCAGCCAGGGCATCAAGCGCGGCTCCTGGAAGACGAATGCAACCTCACCACCGCCTTGCAGCAGTTCCCCCTGATAGTCCTTTTCCAGCCCGGCGACGATCCGCAGCAACGTGCTCTTGCCACAGCCGCTGGGCCCCAGCAAGCTCACCGCTTCCCGGGGTTGCAGGGCCAAGTGGACGTTGGTCAGTACGGTGGTCGCGCCGAAGTTCTTACGCTCGACGCGAATATCCAATAGCGCTTCACTCATGTTCAATGCTCCGGGCCTTGGCCGTTGAAGGTGTCGCGCCAGGCCAGGCAGCGTTTTTCCAGGGCAGCCAACAGGCCGTCACTGATCTTGCCCAGCAAGGCCAGCACGATGATCGCCGCCAGCACGATGTCAGGCCGTGAGGTTTCCCGACCATCGCTAAGCAGGTAACCCAGGCCCTTGGTGGCGGCGATCAACTCGGCCGCTACCAGGAACATCCACGCCAGGCTCAAGCCGCTGCGCAGGCCGGTGAACAAACCGGGCAGGGCGGCGGGCAAGAGGATGCGACGCACCAGGCGCGTACGGCTGAAGCCATACATCTGCCCGACTTCCACCAGCTTGCGGTCGATATCGCGTATCGCCGCAACGCCATTGAGGTACACCGGGAAGAACGCGCCGATGGCAATCAACACGATCTTCGAGGTCTCATCAATGCCCAGCCACAGCAGCAACAGCGGCACCCAAGCCAGGCTCGGAATCGAGCGCAGGCCGGCGAAGGTCGGTTCCAGATACGCCTCGGCCTCGCGGCTCAAGCCGACCCAGGCGGCAAACACCAACGCCAGGCTGGCACCAATGGCGAACCCCAGCAGCACCCGCAACAGGCTGGCGCTGATGTGTTTCCACAGCGCGCCTTCGGCGAGGTCGGTGAGGGTCACGGCGATCTCGCTGGGGGCCGGCATCTGGTAGGACGGCAGCCAGCCAATGCGCACCACCACCTCGAGGATCACCAGGATCAGCACCGGCAACGCCAGGCCCTTGAGCCGCCGTGGCCAGGTGCTGCGTTGCACGGTGATGCCGGGCGCCAGTGCGACGGGCAGGGTTTCGCTTTTGCTGCTCATGACGCTCCCCTTATGGACGAGGCAAAGCCTGGCCGAAGCTTGGGTCGATCAGTTGGTCGATCACCTGATCCACATTCACCCCACGGCGCACCAGTTCTTCCGACACCAGGATCGGCGCGGCGGCCTTGGACGACACCACGTCCTGCGCGGTCAGCAACGGGCTGCTCAGGTCGGTGCGCGACAGTTGCAGCTTGGCCACGTCCAGCGGCAGGCCGGACTCGTCAGCCAGCAGCTTGGCGAATTCGTCAGGGTGCTTGACCGCCCAGTTGCGGGCTTTTTCATAGGCGCCAAGTACTTTGGCGATGGTCTGTGGATGCTCCTTGGCGTACTTATCGGTCACGCTGACCACGCCGTAGCTGTTGAAGTCCTTGTTGCGGTACAGCAGGCGCGAACCGGCCTGGATTTCGCTGGCGGCCATGTGCGGGTCGAGACCGGCCCAGGCATCCACATCACCTTTCTCAAGGGCGGTACGGCCGTCCGGGTGTTGCAGGTGCACCAACTCCACGTCGTCCTTGCTCAGGCCGGCTTTTTGCAGGCTGCGCAGGGTGAACAGGTACGGGTCGGTGCCCTTGGTAGCGGCGATTTTCTTGCCCTTGAGGTCGCTGACGCTCTTGAAGGTCGAATCCTTGCGTACCACCAGTGCGGTCCACTCGGCGCGGCTGTAGACGTACACCGACTTGATCGGGCTGCCATTGGCCCGGCTCAATACCGCCGACAGGCTGGCGGACGAGGCGAAGTCGACGCCGCCGCTGTTAAGGTATTCCAGCGAGCGGTTGCTGCCCTGGCTCAACACCCAGCCGACCTTGGTGTTTGGCAGTGCTTCTTCGAGCCAGCCGAAGTGCTTGAGCACCAGGCTTACCGGTGAGTAATAGGCGTAGTCCAGATTGACTTGCGCGGGCTCGGTTTCCGCCGCATGGGCCTGGGGTTGCAGGCTGAAGGCGAGGGCGCAGGCGCCCAGCAGGGTGTTGACGAAGGGTTTCATGGAACAGCTCCGGACAAGGCGGGAAAGAGAAGGCTTTTCTTATATTCAGAAAATTCATATGGCATGTTCCATCATGCGTTATAGGAATATGCAGTCTCTGTGCCAGCGTCTTTCGTGGTGCCGGGCAACACCCCACGTAGCAGCCGTCTAGCCCAAGCGAGGCTGCGTTCGCGATGTATCAGACAGACCGCTGACGCAGCCTCGCTTAGGCTCGACAGCTGGTACGTGGGGGAGTGGTTGGGAGTGGGGAGGCGGGCACTTTGTTGAATCACTGTTGGCTGCGCAACAGCTTGCATATGTTTTTATGGAATAAATAAAGAGTTATATATTCCTTTTGTTGGTTTCACGAATAGGGCACTTTGAGTGCCTGCGCATTCGTGCGGATTGACCCAACAGACCAAAGGAAAGCCGACATGACCATTAAAGCGATCAACGTGCGCAACCAGTTCAAAGGCGTGATCAAGGAAATCCTGATCGGCGAAGTGGTGTCCGAGATCGACGTGCAAACCGCGTCGGGGATCGTGACGTCGGTGATTACCACCCGCTCGGTGCGTGACCTGGAATTGAAAGTGGGCAGTGAAGTGATTGCCTTTGTGAAGTCGACTGAAGTCTCCATCGCCAAGTTGTAAACCTGAGTCCAGTTGTGAACCCAATCCAAATGTGGGAGCGGGCTTGCTCGCGAAAGCGGTGTGACAGTCGACATTTACAGTGACTGATCCACCGCATTCGCGAGCAAGCCCGCTCCCACATTTTGTTTTGCATACAGCCGTTGGAAGGTTAGTTGAGCCGAGGGCCGCCTCCTGATGGACGCGACCCCGGCTTTTCATCCGAAGCATCCGGCAGTGCCTTGGGCGTTTCACTCGGGTCCTTGTAGTCCTTGTGCAAATCCCCATCCAGCCGGTTGCTCGACGAGCCGCCACTTTGGGGTGTCGAGTCGAAATGCTCCCACTCCGATTGCTGGAAGCGGAACAGGCTGTCATCGGTCGGCGTGTCGCGGCCGTGGTAATGGTGGATTTCGTAGTGGGCGTATTCGACTTTGTCCGCCCAGTTGTCCTGCAACAAACCGTCGCCGGCCAGGTCGCGGTACCAGTCGTTTTCCTTCTCGGAGGCCTTCTGTTTTTTGTTGTGGTCGACGAAGTAGCCGATGATTCCGCCCACCACCGCCAACACCACGCCCACCAGGAACAGCGGCCCGGTCAGCGCCGCCGCCGTGCCTGCGCCAAACAGCGCCGCCGCACCCAATACACCCGCCGACGCGCCGAACGCACCGCCCGCCACCTGCAAGCCACCTGCGGCCTGAGCCAGGGGGTCTTTGCTGTCTACGCCGCTTTTGATCGCCAGGGCGCCGAGCACAATGTCGGCAAAACCACCGGCGATATCCGTCGCCGGGCCCAGCACCTTGATCACGGAACCGGCGATCTTCGCCGATTGGGAGGCGCCAAGCTTGGCCGCGCCGGCTGCCTTGAGGCCGTCATCCAGGTGGGTGGCGAGGCCTTCGGTGGCTTCCGTCACCGCCTTGTCGCCCTCGCCAAACAGCTTGGCGACGCCGTCGTACTGGCTGTCGGGAACCGCGTCCAGCGCGGCGGCGATCTCCTTGCTGATCTTTGAGTCGATCTCGGTGGGCTTGCTGAAGTCGATGACTTTACCGGCCGCACCTTCCTTGCCCCAGATTTCCGGCAGGGTCTTGTCCAGGCCGAGGAAGTCCACCAGGCCGCCCTTGCCCAGGGCTTCGCCGATCTTGTCGCCGAGCTTGACGAAGTGGCTCGCGCCGCCGGCAAAACTCAGGAAGTCCTTGGCGATGGTCATGCGTTGGGCCGGGGTTTCGCCGAGCTTGCCGCCTTTGCCCACCAGTTGGTAAATCCCCGAGAACAGGCTGACGCCGGCGCCCATCGAGCCGAGGATGCCTTTGCTGTTGAGGGTGTTGAACACTTCGCCGAGCATGCCGCGATCGGCCACCGGGATGTACGGTTTGCTCAGGGCGGTTTTCACGTCGGCTTCGCTGATGGTGCCGCTGTTCTTGTAGACGTCGCCGAGTTCTTCCAGGGCCTTGGTCACGGCCGAGGATTTCTCCTTGCCCTCCAGGCCCTCGTTGAGGAATTTCTCCAGCACTTCCTGGCTGCGGCGCGGCAGGTCCAGCAGGTTGCCCTTGAGCACGCCCTTGAGCAGGCCGAACAGGTCCTTGGTGGCCAGTTCCTTGTTCTCGTCGGAGATCTTGCTCGGGTCTGAGAGGATCTCGTTGAGGTCGGTGGTGAGACCGTCGGCCTGGATGTTCTGCGCGGCCTTGGTGGCGGCTTCCGGGTCGAACAGCGACAGGGACGTGAGGGTGTTGCTCAGGTCTTGCTGGGCTTCGTGGCTCTTGCCCTGTTTTTGCAGGTCCTTGAGGTAGAGCACGTAGTCGGGGTTGCTGGTCAGGTCGAGGAGCTTCTGTTTGATCTCGTCCTTGTTGGGCAGGTGGCTGATGGCGTCGTCCATCTTGGCCTTGTAGTCGGCCTGCACGGTCGGGTCTTTGAACAGCTCCCCGATCTGCTCCTGCACCGCCTTGCCGTCGATGATGTCGTGCATGTCGGCGGAGGTGAGTTCGGTCTGCTTGTCATCGAACTCGCGCCAGGTGGTGTTGAACGGGCGCTTGGATTCTTCGTAGCCGGTGATGCCATGGCCGTTCTGGTAGGCGGCCTGGGCTTCCAGGGCGCGGACCAGTTTGGCCCGTGGGTCGTCCTTGGGAATCGAGCCGTCCTTGACGCCGGCGCGGTAGGTGTCGATCAGTTCGGTGGTGGCCAGCTCACTGACGCTCTGGGTCGGTGATTTGTCGTCGTCCTTGTCGGCATGCACGCCGGTGTCGAGGTTGAGCACGTCGAGCTCGTCGTTGCTCGGCAGGTTGTACTTGGCGCGGGTCTCGTCGACGGTGCCGGCGCTCCAGGCTTCCCACTTGGCAACCACTTCGTCGTAGAGCTGCGGGCTGAGTTCCTTGGAGACGATGACCTTGCCTTCGCTGGTTTCATAGCGGATCAGGCCGTCCCCCAGCTCATCGGGCGAGCCGAAGGTGATGTCGGTGTTTTTCAGGAAGTCATTCGGCCCGGCCAGCTTGTAGCCGGCGTCTTCACTGCTGTGGATCTTGCTCCAGGTGTCCTGGGCGGTGGCCACGCTCTTGAACAGTTCCGGGCTGACGTCGGCCGATACGACGACCTTGGTGCCGTCGTGGGTTTCGTAGGTCAGCACGTTGCCTTGCTGGCCTTCGATCCAGCCAAAGCCCTTGTAGTCATTCAGTTCCGGCGGCTTGGTATTGGCGTCTGCCAGGCTCGAGCCGTCGTTGAGCGCGGACTCCACGGCGGCCTTTTTGTCGGGGTTGGTGTAGACCTCATGCAGGCCCGCCAGGTAGTCGAACAGCTTGGGGTTGTCGTCGCGGGCCACGACCATTTTCTGACCATTGCTTTCAAAGCGGATCAGGCCGGGGCCGACTTCATCCTTGGGGCCGACGGTGGTGCCGGCGTAGGGCGGCCAAACTTCGTTGTCGCTGGCGCGCTTGTAGCCGGCGTCTTCGCTGCTGCCCAGGCCGGTGAAGCTTTCATAGGCTTCCTTGGCTTTCTGGAAGGCCTCGGGGTTGTCTCGCTGGCTGATGACGAACTTGTTGCCGTCCTGGGTTTCGTAGCGAATCACGCCGGGGCCGGTTTCGTCGGGTGGGCCGAGGGATTTGTAGTCGCCGAGTTTTTCCGGGGCCGTGGCGTCGCCGCCCAGGCGCTGGTAGCCGGCGGCTTCGCTGGCGTTGACGCCGGACAGTGCCTTGAAGTCGGCACTGACTTGCTTGAACAGCTCGGGGCTGTCTTTTTCGCTGACGATGACTTTCTTGCCGTCCTGGGTTTCATAACGGATCAGGCCGGGGCCGACTTCATCCGCCGGGCCAATGGCCTTGTAATCGCCCAGGCTGGCCGGTGGTGCGGCGTCCTTGGCGGCCAGTTCATAGCCTTGTTCCTTGCTGGCAGCGAGCCCTTGCGCGGTTTTGTCGCCGGCCTCCACCTTCTTGTTATTGGCGCTGTTCTTGAGCAGCACATGGAACGCCGCGCCGGACTTGGGCGGTGTAAGGGGGAGGGCTTTGGGGTCGGGCGAGCGGTTGAGCGGCTGGGTCGTCATGCCATGGAACTCCTGCTGTTACCGGTGGGGCGGATCGGCAAAAACAGTAACAGCAGGGGTTCGGCGGTCGTTGCGAAAAGTTGTGAATTGCGCCTTAACGGTGACGCAGGCTGCGTTCCATGCGGGCAATGCCTTCTTCCAGCATGGCCCGCGGGCAGCCGAAGTTCAGGCGCACGAACTGTTGGCTGTCATCGCCGAATTCCAGGCCGGCGCTGAGGCCGACTTTCGCCTGGTCGAGGAAGAACTGTTGCGGGTCGTCCAGGCCCAGGGCGCTGCAATCCAGCCAGGCCAGATAAGTGCCTTGGGGCGCATGCATCACCACGCCAGGCAGGCGGGTTTGCACGGCATTGAGCAGGTAATCGCGGTTGGCTTGCAGGTAGGCCACCAGCGCTTGCAGCCAGTCGCCGCAGTCGCTGTAGGCTGCGCGGGTGGCTTCCAGGCCCAGCGGGCTGACACTGTCGACCATGCCGCAGCGGGCGCTATTGAAGCGCTCGCGGATCTCGGGGTTCTGGATCACCGCAAAGCAGGTCTTCAGCCCGGCCACGTTGTACGCCTTGCTCGCCGACATCAGGGTGATGGTGCGCTGGGCGATTTCCGGGCTGAGGCTGGCGGTTGGGATATGCCGACGGCCGTCAAAACACAGCTCGGCGTGGATTTCATCGGAGACGATCAACGCGCCCTGGTCCAGGCAGGCGGTGGCCACCGCCAGCAGTTCTTCGCGGGGGAAGACCTTGCCCATCGGGTTGTGCGGGTTGCTCAACAGCAGCGCGCCGGCACCTTTGAGTGCCTCACGCATCGCGGGCAACGGCGTGAGGTACTCGCCCTCGGCGCTCAACTCAAACGGCACTTCGATCTTCGGCAGGTTCCAGTGGCCAGGGGCCAGGCGAATCGGGCGGTAGTTGGGGGTTTGCAACACCACCGGTTGCCCAGGCTGCACAAACGCGTGCAACGCCATGTTGAAACCAGGCTCGACACCCGGCAAAAACAGCAGCTCATTCGGCTGTACGCGCCAGGCGTACTTGGCCCACAAATCGGCGACGATCGCCTCACGCACGCCATCGCAGGCCACGCTGTAGCCGAGGATCTGCTGACCCAGGCGCTCGTGCAACGCCTGAAGCACGGCCGGTGGCGCGGCGATGTCCATGTCGGCAATCCACATCGGCAGGACGTCTTGCGGGTAACGACTCCACTTGGTGCTGCCGGTGCCGAGGCGGGAGTGGATCGTGTCGAAATCAAAGCTCATGGGTGGCTCGTGTCAGGGAGGCGGGCGTGGAAATGGCGCTGATTCTAGCGCCATTAATTTTACGCGCCAGAGCTGATTGCCGCTTGGGCTCCCGCTTGCCGGTAAAAAGCCCCGGACAACTGCTGTTGGGCCTGTTCCAGGCTGCGTTGCACGGCGGCTTCGCCACGGACCATGGCGCCCAGATAGGCGAACTCCACCGTGCGGATGCCCACGGTGCCGAGGATCGCCTGCAGGTAGGGCGTGAGGAAGTCGGGTTCGCGGTTTTTTCGCGAACTTCCGGAACTGACCAGCACAAAGGTTGGCCGGTCCTGGAGCAAGGCGACTTTTTCAAACTGCGGGCTGACGGTGAAACTGCGGTGGATACGCACCACATGATCGATCCAGCACTTAAGCGCTGCCGGCACCGTGAAGTTGTGCACCGGGGTGCAGATAATCAGCAGGTCACAAGCCTCAAGCTCGACGATCAGTTGCTCGGACAGCGCCGTTGCCGCGCCACTGAGCCCGCCAGGCGTGGTCAGTGCGTTGGCGTATTCCCGGGTCAGCGGTGGCAGGGCCTGGCCGCCGTAGTCGCGCTCGACCACTTTGGCCTCGGGCGCCTGTTCACGGAGCAGGGCGCGGGCCAGGCGGAAGGTCTGGGCCGCCTTGCCGTGGGGGCTGAAACTCAGCAGCAGGGCGCGGGTCATTGGCTCAGATCCTGAGAAAAGTGCATCCCCAGCGGCAGCAGGCCCTGGCGGAAATAGAAGCGCTGGGCCAAGGCCATGTGCATGCCGGTGTCCAGCACCAGGTAGCGATAACCCAGGCGGCGGGTGTGCTGGCGTACCTGATCCAGCAGCCGTTCGCCCAGGCGTCGGCGTTGCAGGGAAGCGTCTACTACCAGGTCATCGACGTAGATAAAGCGGTCATACAGCAGGTTTTCCGTCAGGCGGTAACCGGCCAGGCCCAGCACCTGGCCGTTTTCCCGGGCGGCCAGCAGGCGGTAGCCGTTTTCCCGCTGGCGCTGGATCTGCTGGACGAAGGCGTGCGGGTCTTCGAGCTTTGGCCGCAGCTGCTGCATGACGGCAAAGCAGGCCAGGCAGTCGGCGTCGCTTTCGATGTGCACAAACTCAACAGAGTCATTCATGGTTGCCGTGCTCCATGTGCGCTTTTACGGCGGCAGGGACTTTGCGAAAGCTGATGGCGACGCGGTTCAGGGCGTTCATCAGGGCGATAGCCAGGGTCAGGTCGGCAATTTCCTTGTCATCGAAGACGGCCTTGGCCTCGGCATAGTGTTCGTCCGGCACCTCGGTTTGTGCGACCTGGGTGACCGACTCGGCCCAAGCTAACGCGCCACATTCACGCGGGGTGAACAACGGCAAGGCTTCGCGCCATGCGGCCAGCAGCATCAGCTTTTCCAGGCTCACGCCCTGTTTGAGCAGGTCGCGGGAATGGGAGTCCAGGCAGTAGGCGCAACCGTTGAGTTGGGAAACCCGCAGGTACACCAGGTCAATCAACTCCTTCTCCAGGCCGCAGCCGTGGATGTAGCTGTGCACCGAACCAAGTGCCTTGTAGCCGGCGGGCGCTGCCTGGGCGTAGTCGAGACGGTGTTGCATGCTGTGTTCCTTGCTGTGGTGAAGTGATGTCGTCAGTTTGGCGGCCTGGTCGCCGGCTCAATAGGGCCAAGAATGGACAAGCGGGTTGGGACAAGATCAGACTCCAGCGCTGATTCACTGTGAGCCGGATAACGATGTCGTCACTGCCCAAATACCAGGAGATTTACCGGCGCTTTCGCCAGGCCATTGATCAGGGCCAACTGCGTCCTGGCGAACGGGTGCCGTCGGTGCGCAGCCTGGCCCAGGAGCTGAAGGTGGCCCGGGGCACCGTGGAGACCGCCTACCAGTTGCTGGTCAGCGAGGGGTTCTTCCTGGCGCGCGGGCAAGCGGGAACGGTGGTGGCCGATGCGCTGCCGCAGCGGTCAATCAAGTCGCTGGCGGTCGAATCGCAGACCTTGGCGCCGACCTCTGCGCCGCGCCTGTTGCAACTGGGCTTGCCGGCACTCGATAGCTTTCCGCGCAAGTTATGGGCGCGCCTGGTCACCCGGCAGGTCCGGCGTGTCGACGTCAACAGCCTGGCCATGGGTGACGTGCGCGGTGCCCGGTCGCTGCGTGTGGCGATTGCTCAATACCTGGCGTTGTACCGTGGCGTGGCGTGCTCGCCGGAGCAGGTGTTCGTGTGTGCCGGTTACTCGGCGTGCCTCGCGCTGGTGTGTGATGCGTTGCAGATGGCAGGCCAGCATTGCTGGTTCGAAGACCCGGGCTATTTGCATGCGCGGCAGTTGTTGCTCCACTTGGGGGTGAAGTTAATGCCGGTGCCGGTCGACCGTGACGGGCTCGATGTCGAGGAGGGCGTACGGCGTGCTCCAAAGGCGCGGCTGGCGATTGTCACGCCGGCTCACCAAAGCCCGCTGGGTGTCGCCCTCAGTGCCACCCGGCGCCGTAGCCTGCTCGACTGGGCGCAGGTCCATGGCGGCTGGGTGGTGGAAGACGACTACGACAGTGAGTTTCGTTACAAGGGCCAGCCCTTGGCGGCGCTCAAAAGCCAGGACACGGCGGACCGGGTGATTTACTCGGGCAGCTTCAGCAAGATGCTGTTCCCGGGGTTGCGGCTGGGCTATCTGGTGGTGCCGCACGCGTTGCTGCTGGCATTTGAGGCCAGCGCCCGCGTCCTGCAAAATCGCAGTGCCGAGTTGCTGCAAGCCACCACCGCCGACTTTCTCGACCAGGGCCATTTCACCCGGCACCTGAAAAAAATGCGCCAGCTCTACACCCAGCGGCGCGGCTTTCTGGTGGATGCGCTGAACAGTCTTTGCGGGGCGTTTTTGCAGGTCGATGAGCAGTCTGGCGGGATCAATTTGCTGGCGCGGTTGCGGGTGGAGGTCTCTGATCAGGTGGTTGCGTCCCAGGCCGCCGTCGCGGGGCTGGGGATTCAGGCACTGTCTGGCTGGAGCATCGAAACGGGTCGCCAGCAAGGGCTGTTGATGGGTTTCACCAACCTGGCGACACGCCAGCAGGCGGTGGAGGCGGCGTTGCTGTTGCGGGAGGTCATCAGGGGGGCTTTATGAAGGCGGGTTGAACATCTTCATTCGCCACATCCGCTCCGAGCTTCTACCCTGAAGGCATAGCCCTCAGGACGCCAAGCGCTCATGTACAAAGACCTGAAGTTCCCGGTTCTGATCGTACACCGCGACATCAAGGCCGACACCGTTGCCGGCGACCGCGTCCGGGGCATTGCCCGGGAGCTGGAACAGGAGGGCTTCAGTATCTTTTCGGCGGTGGACTACGCCGAGGGGCGCCTGGTGGCTTCGACCCATCACGGCTTGGCCTGCATGCTGATTGCTGCAGAGGGTGCCGGGGAAAATACTCACCTGATGCAAAACATGGTGGAGCTGATCCGGCTGGCGCGGGTGCGGGCGCCGAACCTGCCGATCTTTGCCCTCGGTGAGCAAGTCACCCTGGAAAACGCCCCGGCCGACGCCATGAGTGAACTCAACCAATTGCGGGGCATTCTTTACCTGTTTGAAGACACCGTGCCGTTTCTTGCGCGGCAAGTCGCACGGGCCGCGCGGGCTTACCTGGATGGCCTGTTGCCGCCATTCTTCAAGGCCCTGGTGCAGCACACGGCGGATTCGAATTATTCCTGGCACACCCCCGGCCATGGCGGTGGCGTGGCCTATCGCAAGAGCCCGGTGGGGCAGGCGTTTCATCAGTTCTTCGGGGAAAATACCCTGCGTTCGGACTTGTCGGTGTCGGTGCCGGAATTGGGCTCGCTGCTGGACCACACCGGCCCGCTGGCCGAAGCCGAGGCCCGGGCGGCGCGCAACTTCGGCGCGGATCACACCTACTTCGTGATCAATGGCACGTCCACGGCCAACAAGATTGTCTGGCACTCGATGGTCGGCCGGGATGACCTGGTGCTGGTGGACCGCAACTGCCACAAGTCGGTACTGCATTCGATCATCATGACCGGCGCCATTCCGCTGTACCTGTGCCCGGAGCGCAATGAACTGGGGATCATCGGGCCGATTCCCCTGAGCGAGTTCAGCCCCGAGTCGATCCGCGCCAAGATCGAGGCCAGCCCACTGACCCGAGGGCGACCGGCCAAGGTCAAGCTGGCAGTGGTGACTAATTCCACCTACGACGGCCTTTGCTACAACGCCGAGCTGATCAAGCTGCAACTGGGCAACAGTGTCGAGGTGCTGCACTTTGACGAAGCCTGGTACGCCTACGCGGCGTTTCATGAGTTCTTCGCCGGGCGCTATGGCATGGGCACGTCGCGCACGGTCGACAGCCCGCTGGTGTTCACCACGCACTCCACACACAAGCTGCTGGCGGCGTTCAGCCAGGCGTCGATGATCCATGTGCAGGATGGTGGGGCGCGCAAGCTCGACCGCGACCGCTTCAACGAAGCGTTCATGATGCACATTTCCACCTCGCCGCAGTACAGCATCATCGCCTCCCTGGATGTGGCGTCGGCAATGATGGAAGGGCCGGCGGGGCGGTCGTTGCTGCAAGAGATGTTTGACGAGGCCCTGAGCTTTCGTCGCGCCCTGGCCAACCTGCGCCAGCATATTGCCGCCGAAGACTGGTGGTTCTCCATCTGGCAGCCGCCGCTGGTGGCGGGCATTGACCGGGTGGTGACGGCGGACTGGCTGCTGCAACCCCAGGCCGACTGGCATGGCTTTGGCGATATCGCCGAAGACTATGTGCTGCTGGACCCGATAAAGGTCACCCTGGTGATGCCCGGCCTGAACGCCGGCGGCGCCTTGAGCGAGTGCGGAATCCCCGCCGCAGTGGTCAGTAAATTCCTCTGGGAGCGTGGGCTGGTGGTGGAAAAGACCGGGCTGTATTCGTTCCTCGTGCTGTTTTCCATGGGCATCACCAAAGGCAAGTGGAGTACCCTGCTCACCGAATTGCTGGAATTCAAGCGCAGTTATGACGCCAACGTGAGCCTTGCTGTCTGTTTGCCATCGGTGTTTCAGCAGGGCCCGGTGCGGTATCAAGGGCTGGGGTTAAAGGACTTGTGTGACCAGTTGCACAGCTGCTACCGCAGCAATGCCACGGCCAAGCACCTGAAGCGGATGTACACGGTCTTGCCGGAAATCGCCATGAAACCGGCCGACGCCTACGACCTGCTGGTCAAGGGCGAAGTCGAGGCGGTGTCCATCGACGCTTTGCCAGGACGCGTTGCAGCGGTCATGCTGGTGCCTTACCCACCGGGCATTCCGTTGATCATGCCGGGTGAGCGGTTCACCGAGTCGACTCGCTCGATCATTGATTACCTGGCGTTTGCCAGGACGTTCGACAGTAGTTTCCCCGGCTTTGTCGCCGATGTTCATGGACTGCAACACGAAGATGACGGCAATGGTCGCTGTTACACCGTCGATTGCATCAAGGGTTAAGAATGTTTATGCAAGCTGTAATGAACCCGAAGTACCCGGGTCTCAGTGTCCGTGTGGCTGATGAGGGATTTGACGCCTACGTGTGGGGTAACGACTTCAGCTTTGAGGTCAACGCCTACGGTGTGCCGGAAATGGGCAAGCGCGTCGATCAGTGGGCGGTGGAGCGTATCGTGCCGTACCGCAAATGCTACGGCATCGACCCCGAGGAATTCGCCAGCTTCCGTGACGCGGCCGACAGTGCTGTGTTCATGGCGTACCTGGATGACCGGCCCGTTGGGCACATCGTGGTCAGCACCAACTGGAACGGCTTTGCCCATGTGGACGAGCTGGCGGTGGTATTGCCGGCGCGGCGCCACGGGGTGGCCAAGGCATTGCTGGACGTGGCCCAATTCTGGAGCCGCAAGAAAAACCTGCCGGGGATGATGCTGGAAACCCAGAACAACAACCTTGGTGCCTGCCGGTTGTATGAGCGCTGCGGGTATGTGATGGGCGGAATCGACCACCTGCGCTATCGCGGGATTGATCCGCAGACCCGTGAAGTGGCGATTTTCTGGTATCGGTTGTTCAGGACAGAACTGGAAGCGGTCTGAGCTTCACCGATCAACTGTAGGAGCTGCCGAGCTTTAGCGAGGCAGCTCCTACATTCGATTTGCGCAAGCCAAGTACTTGCGATCAAACACCCAACCCCCAAACTCCCCCCGATCCCCTGTGGGAGCCGTCGAGCCCCAGCGAGGCCGCGATCGCGGTGTGTCAGGCAACCTCTTTATCGACCATGCCGCCGCCATCGCAGCCTCGCTAAAGCTCGACTGCTCCCACATTCGATTTGCGCAACCCAAGTACTTGCGACCGAACACACAACCCCCAGACTTCCCCCGCCCCCTGTGGGAGCCGTCGAGCCCCAGCGAGGCCGCGATAGCGGTGTGTCAGGCAACCTATTTATCGGCTATGCCGCCGCCTTCGCAGCCTCGCTAAAGCTCGACAGCTCCCACATTCGATTTGCGCAAGCCGAGTGCTTGCGATCAAACACACAACTACCAAACGTCCCCCGATCCCCTGTGGGAGCCGTCGAGCCCCAGCGAGGCCGCGATAGCGGTGTGTCAGGCAACCTCTTTATCGACTGTGCCGCCGCCTTCGCAGCCTCGCCAGGGCTCGACAGCTCCCACATTCGATCTGCGCAACCCGAGTGCTTGCGATCAAACACACAACTCCCAGACTTCGCCCGATCCCCTGTGGGAGCCGTCGAGCCCCAGCGAGGCCGCGATAGCGGTGTGTCAGGCAACCTATTTATCGGCTATGCCGCCGCCTTCGCAGCCTCGCTAAAGCTCGACAGCTCCCACATTCGATCTGCGCAACCCGAGTGCTTGCGATCAAACACACAACTACCAAACGTCCCCCGATCCCCTGTGGGAGCCGTCGAGCCCCAGCGAGGCCGCGATAGCGGTGTGTCAGGCAACCTATTTATCGGCTATGCCGCCGCCTTCGCAGCCTCGCCAGGGCTCGACAGCTCCCACATTCGATTTGCGCAACCCAAGTACTTGCGACTGAACACACAACCCCCAGACTTCCCCCGCCCCCTGTGGGAGCCGTCGAGCCCTAGCGAGGCCGCGATAGCGGTGTGTCAGGCAACCTCTTTATCGACCATGCCGCCGCCTTCGCAGCCTCGCTAAAGCTCGAGAGCCCCCACATTCGATCTGCGCAGCCCGAGTGCTTGCGATCAAACATACAACTCCCAGACTTCCCCCGATCCCCTGTGGGAGCCGTCGAGCCCCAGCGAGGCCGCGATAGCGGTGTGTCAGGCAACCTATTTATCGACGATGCAGCGGCCTTCGCAGCCTCGCCAGGGCTCGACAGCTCCCACATTCAGGGAAGCGAACTGGTCAGCAGGCTTTCCGCCTTCTCGGTGACAATCTCCAGCAGCGCATTCAAGGCGGGAGACGCTTCGCTGTCTTTCAGGGTCAAGGCATACAAGGTCACGCCCATCGGTGGTGACAACGGGCACGCATCGAGCCCGGCTTCCCGTGCACCGGTGGCGGTGAACGGGTCGACAATCGCCAGGCCTTCCCCGGCTTCCACCATGCTGCGCATCATCTGGTACGTCTGCACCCGGGTTTGCACCACCGGCAGCGGGCGCAGGGCTTGCAGCTTGCTGTCCAGCAGGCGGCTCAGCGGGTCCTGGCCTTCAAGGCCGATCATCGACTGCCCGGCCAGTTCCTGTAGCGCAATGTACTTCTGCCGAGGCTTCAGCCAGCCATGGGGCGCGAGCAATTGCAGTTTGCCGTGGGCCAGTGGCGTGCTGTGGATCTGCGGATGTTCCGGGTCGTGCAGGCTCAGGCCAAGGTCGGCTTCGTGCAGCAGCAGGCTTTTGACGATGTCCCGGGTGGAGTGGCTGGAGAGGTTGCACGGCGTATCTTGAAAACGTCGGCGCAGCACCGCAATCGCCTGGGGCAACAATTGATTGGCCAGCGGCGGGGTGCACAGTGCGCGCAAGGGCGGGGCATGATGGTGTTTCAGGCTGCTGGCCAGGCGTTGCACCGGCTCAAGGGCGGCATAGAGGCGGGCGATTTCGCCCTGCAGCTCGAGGGTTTCCCGGGTGGCCTGCAAGCGTCCGCGCACACTGGCGAACAGCATGAAACCCAATTGCAACTCGGCATCCTTGAGGGTCGCGTCCACATCGGCCACGGGGAGTTGCAACCATTCGGCGGCGGTGCCGAGGTGTCCGGTCTGCAAAATCGCTTGAATGACTTCGATATGACGTAAACGCATGGCCGGAGTCTATGTTCAGTACGACGTGGATTCAATGGCTCAGACCAGGGTGTGGAAAAAAGACCCTGCGCGGGAACGGCCCAACTAGACTTGCACGATCAAGTCCCTTGGCGCCTGCAACCAGCAGGTCATACAAAGGGCGTATCAATCAGGGGATCCATGGGGGAGCTTTATCGATGCTCGGTAAAACAGACACACGCGGGTTTTCGTTGTGGGACCTGCTGGTGGTGGTACTGATTGTCGGCGTGTTGGCGGTTGCGGTGGGGCCGCGGATCTTCGGCGACGTGACTCAGTCGGAAATCGCCACGGCCAAGGTCCAACTGAAAGAACTGGGCAAGGCGGTCGAGCAGTTTCATCAGGATGTGGGGCGTTATCCTACCGACGACGAGGGTCTGGCGGTGTTGACTGTTAAGCCTGCGGGGGAAGGGAAGTGGCGGGGGCCCTATCTCAAGGATGAGGACATGCTGACAGACCCCTGGGGCGTGGCCTATCAGTACCACTGTCCTCCCAGCCAGGCCAAAACCAACTTTGATCTGTTCTCGTTCGGCAAGGACCGAACACTGGGAGGCGTCGGCGATAATGTTGATATCGCCTATGGGGAATAAGGTCTTATGAAGCGTGGGTCGTTGCGGATTCGCGGGTGATGATGGTGCCCGACTGAATCAATCTGAATTCATCGCCATCCAGTTTTTCTACGCGGTCGCCAATGGCCAGCTTGTAGGTGGTGGTGGGCGCCGATCCAGCCAGGCCGTCGAGGGGCGGGTTGGATTCCTGGAACTCATGCACCGAATAAACGCGACCTTCTGCGTCTCTGGCATGGAACTGTCCGACAAGTACTGCTGCCATCTGTTTAGAACCTCTGGAGATAAACACTCGATTTGCGGTTCTGTAGACCGTAGGAGAGCGGGGTAGTTTACCTATTGAAAAAAAATACTATTCGTTGACTTTTTCAGACATTACTTACAAGTCCATCTGCGGCGTTAACGTCCCTGGGGATTGCAAAAACGCGCTGGTGGTAGCGTCGCGCAGGCTCTATAACTACAAACTCCTTAAGTCAGAAATCGGGAAACCCCAATGAGCAAGGTCTACACGATTGCCGTACTGGTCGGCAGCTTGAGAAAAGAGTCGATCAACCGCAAGGTCGCCCTGGCATTGGCCGAGTTGGCGCCCGCCAACCTCAAGTTGAACATTGTCGAAATTGGCGATTTGCCGCTCTACAACGAGGACATCGACGGCGCTGCACCGCCGGCAGCCTACAGTACTTTCCGTCAACACGTGCGTTCATCCGACGCGGTGCTGTTTGTGACGCCCGAATACAACCGCTCCGTGCCGGGTGTATTGAAGAATGCGATTGACGTCGGTTCACGTCCTTATGGCCAAAGTGTCTTCAGCGGCAAGCCCGGCGCGGTGATCAGTGTGTCCCCCGGCGCCATCGGCGGTTTTGGGGCCAATCACCATTTGCGCCAGTCGTTGGTGTTCCTTGATGTGCCGTGCATGCAGCAGCCGGAAGCCTACCTGGGCGGCGCGGGCAGTGTGTTCGACGAGTCGGGGAAGGTGTCGGAAAAGACCAAGCCGTTTTTGCAGGCGTTCATCGATGCCTACGGCAAATGGGTGGAAAAACAGAGCGCATAAGTAACCTGTAGGAGCGAGCTTGCTCGCGAAGAACGTCCAGGCGACGCGAGCTTTCAAATAGCCCGCGTCATCGTTAACGATCTTCGCGAGCAAACTCGCTCCTACAGTGGCGGGACTTATCTGAGCCAGTTGGTTTTCGCCAGCTCGATCACTTCATCACCACGCCCGCTCATCACCGCCTTGAGCATGTACAGGCTGAAGCCCTTGGCCTGTTCGAGCTTGATGCTCGGTGGCATCACCAGTTCCTGGGTGGCGGTGACCACGTCCACCAGCACCGGGCCGTCATGGGCCAGGGCGCGGCGCAGGGCCGGCTCGAGGTCTTCGGATTGCTCGACACGAATGCCGAGGATGCCCATGGCGTTGGACATGGCGGCAAAGTCCGGGTTTTTCAGTTCGGTGCCGGTGTCCAGATAGCCCGCAGCCTTCATCTCCATGGCGACAAAGCCCAGGGACGAGTTGTTGAACACCACCAATTTCACCGGCAGGTTCAACTGAGCCAGGCTGATGAAGTCGCCCATCAGCATGGTAAAGCCACCGTCGCCAGACATCGAAATCACCTGACGCCCGGGAAATGCCGCTTGTGCGCCGATGGCCTGGGGCATGGCGTTGGCCATCGAGCCATGGTTGAACGAGCCAATCAGCCGGCGCTTGCCGTTCATCTTCAGGTAGCGCGCTGCCCACACCGTAGGCGAGCCAACGTCGGCGGTGAAAATCGCATCGTCGTCCGCCAGCTCACTGAGCAGGCGCGCTACGTATTGCGGATGAATCGGCCGGCCAGCCTTTGACGGTTCCGCCAGGTCATCCAAGCCTTGGCGCGCTTTCTCATAATGCTTGAGCGAGGTTTCGAGGAAGCTGCGATCCGTCTTGCGGGTCAGGCGCGGCAACAGCGCTTGAATCGTTTCGCTGACGTCGGCAGCAATCCCCAAGTCCAGCGTGGCACGTCGGCCCAATGCCTGCGGGTTGCGGTCGACTTGGATGATCTTCGCGTCAGTCGGGTAGAACTGGCGATACGGGAAGTCAGTGCCGAGCATGATCAGCGTGTCACAGTTGAGCATGGCGTGGTAACCGGAGCTGAAGCCGATCAGGCCGGTCATGCCGACGTCGAACGGGTTGTCCCACTCCACATGCTCTTTGCCGCGCAGGGCGTGAACCACCGGTGCGCCGAGGGCGTCGGCCAGGGCTACCACTTCATCGTGGGCGCCGGCACAGCCGCTGCCGCACAGCAGGGTGACTTTGCCGCTGTTTTCGAGGATCTCAGTGAGGCGTTGCAGGTCCTGTTCTGCCGGCAGGGTGCGCGGCGCCAGCAGGGCCGGCCACGGTTTGAACTTGTCTTCCACTTCCAGCAACGACACATCGCCCGGAATCACCACCACCGCCACGCCGCGATTGAGGATCGCCGAGCGCATGGCGCGGTGCAGCACGTGGGGCATCTGTTCGGGGTTGGTCACCAGCTCGATAAAGTGGCTGCACTCCTTGAACAGTTCCTGGGGATGGGTTTCCTGAAAGTAGTTCAGGCCGATCTCGGAGGAGGGGATCTGTGCAGCGATGGCCAGCACCGGCACATGGTTGCGATGACAGTCGAACAGGCCATTGATCAAGTGCAGGTTCCCGGGGCCGCAGCTGCCGGCGCATACGGTCAGTTCACCGGTGGCCGCCGCTTCGGCACCGGCGGCAAACGCGGCCACTTCTTCGTGGCGCACGTGCATCCACTCGATGCTGTCCATGGTGCGCAGGGAGTCGGTCAGGCCGTTGAGGCTGTCGCCGGTCAGGCCCCAGATGCGCTTGATGCCCGCCTGTTCAAGGGTGGTCGCCAATTGCTGGGCCAGGGTGATTTTCGCCATGAAGAACTCCAATCGTCAGTGAGTGTAAAAAGCTGCTGATCACTAGAGGACAGTTCCACGGCGCTGAATGCTCCCCGCTCAATATGAAGAATTGGTCATCGCAGCGCGATATTGGCGGGTGCGCCGGGCGATAAACAGTTGGTCCTTGATCAGCGCCAGCAGCGGCGCCACCCCAGGTTTCGGCTGGCGGCCACGGCTCAGGCGGCGTAACTGATAACGCACCACTGCCATGGTCGCCAGGCTGGCCAGGGGTTTGCGCTTCCAGCGGATGGCCGGCAGTTGCGGGTTGAGATCGCGGCCTGCGCGCCATTGCTTGATCAGGTGCGGCTCCAGGGTCAGCGCGGTGGCGATTCCGGCCATGGCGATGCCGCTGTCCAGGACTTGCTGGACAATCGGCAAGCGCCGGATGCCGCCGGTGACCATCACCGGCATGCTGGCGACTTTCGCCAGGTCGCTGGCCATCTCGATGAAATAGGCTTCGCGGGCCAGAGTGCGCCCGTCGCGAGCCTCGCCTTGCATGGCCGGGGCTTCGTAGCTGCCGCCGGACAACTCCAGCAGGTCGAGGGCCAGCGGGTTGAGCAACTCGACCACGGCGCGGGCGTCGGCGGCATCAAACCCGCCGCGCTGGAAGTCCGCGGAGTTGAGTTTTACCGCCACACAGAAGTGCGGGCTCACGGCGGCGCGCACGGCCGTGATCACTTCCAGCAGCAGACGTGCGCGGTTTTCCAGGCTGCCGCCCCAGCGGTCCGTGCGCTGGTTGCTCAAGGGCGAGAGAAACTGGCTGATCAGGTAGCCGTGGGCCGCATGAATCTGCGCACCGCTGAAACCGGCTTTTTCGGCGAGACACGCGCTGGTGGCGAAGCGCGAGATGACGTCCTGTATATCTTCCTCGGTCATCGCTTTGGGCTGGGCGAACATCTTCGAGAAGCCGCCGAGGTCGAGGGGAACGGCCGAGGGCGCCATTGCTTGCTGGCCGAGGTTGGCCATGGTCTGCCGGCCCGGGTGGTTGAGCTGGACCCAGAATTGCGCACCCTTTGCCCGGCCAATCGCGGCCCAGCGGCGAAACTCGTCCAGGTGGCGTTCGTCTTCCAGCACCACGCCGCCGGGGCCGGTCATGGCGCGGCGGTCGATCATCACGTTGCCGGTCAGGATCAGCCCGGGTTCGCCTTCGGCCCAGGCTTGATACAGGCGCATCAAGGCCTCGGAAGGCGCCTGGTTGACCTGCGCCATGTTCTCTTCCATCGCCGCCTTGGCGATGCGGTTACTGATGACCTGGCCGTTGGGCAATTGCAACGCTTCAAAGGGCGACATGCTTGACTCCTCACAAAGGGAGCGCTCAGGCTAAGCTTAAAGGTCACTTTAAGGTCAATGGGGTCGGCGATGAATATTGGTGAACTGGCGCAACGCAGTGGGCTGGCTGCTTCGAAGATCCGCTATTACGAGGCCCAGGGGCTGATCCAGGTTGAGCGGCAAGGCAACGGATACCGTCGTTATTCAATGCAGACACTGCAGGCGCTGCAATTGATCCAGGGCGCGCAGCGGGCGGGTTTCAGCTTGCAGGAATTGAAGGCGCTGATGCCGGACGACTCACCGAGTGAGGCCAAGCGGGCGCAGATGGTCTTCAGGCTGGAGCACAAGATTGTGCAAATAGAAGAGCTTCAGGCGCGTATGGACCAAAGCAAGGCAGAGTTACGCGCAGTGATCGCAACGATCCAGGCGCACCCGCAAGGCACGCCTTGCACCCAGGCGCAGGAGAAAGTCTGGGCCTCAATCGAGGCGCATAAAAAAACGCCGCGCATCTGACGATACGCGGCGTTTTTCTGACCGGAAATTAAGCCTTAGGCTTGAATGACCGGGATGTTGGCGTTTGCAGCAGCTTCACGGAACTCGGCGATCTGGTCAAAACTCAGGTAGCGATACACGTCGCTGGCCATGGTGTTGATCTTCGCGGCGTATTCCATGTACTCCTCGACGGTCGGCAGGCGACCCAGGATGGAAGCCACCGACGCCAGCTCAGCCGAGGCCAGGTAGACGTTTGCGCCGTCACCCAGACGGTTCGGGAAGTTACGGGTGGAAGTCGACACAACGGTCGAGTTCGGCTCTACACGTGCCTGGTTACCCATGCACAGCGAGCAGCCCGGCATTTCCATGCGCGCGCCAGCCTTGCCGTAGATGCCGTAGTAGCCTTCTTCGGTCAGTTGGTGAGCGTCCATCTTGGTCGGCGGCGACAGCCACAGACGGGTTGGCAGCTGACCCTTGACCTGATCCAGCAGTTTACCGGCAGCGCGGAAGTGACCGATGTTGGTCATGCACGAACCGATGAACACTTCGTCGATCTTCTCGCCAGCAACGCTGGACAGCAGACGGGCGTCGTCCGGATCGTTTGGCGCGCAGAGCACAGGCTCCTTGATGTCGGCCAGGTCGATTTCGATGATTTCAGCGTATTCGGCGTCGGCATCGGCAACCATCAGCTCAGGGTTGGCAACCCAGGCTTCCATCGCTTGGGCACGACGTTCCAGGGTACGCGCATCGCCGTAGCCTTCACCGATCATCCAGCGCAGCAGGGTGATGTTGGAGTTCAGGTACTCAGTGATGGATTCTTTCGACAGCTTGATGGTGCAACCGGCAGCCGAACGTTCAGCCGAGGCGTCGGACAGCTCGAAAGCCTGTTCGATGCTCAGGTTGTCCAGGCCTTCGATTTCCAGGATGCGGCCGGAGAAGGCGTTCTTCTTGCCTTTCTTCTCTACGGTCAGCAGGCCAGCCTGGATCGCGTAGTAAGGAATGGCGTGAACCAGGTCACGCAGGGTGATACCAGGCTGCATTTCGCCTTTGAAGCGCACCAGGATCGATTCCGGCATGTCCAGTGGCATAACGCCAGTGGCTGCGGCGAACGCTACCAGGCCGGAACCGGCCGGGAACGAAATGCCCATTGGGAAACGGGTGTGGGAGTCACCACCGGTACCGACGGTGTCCGGCAGCAGCATACGGTTCAGCCAGCTGTGGATGATGCCGTCGCCTGGACGCAGCGATACACCGCCACGGGTCATGATGAAGTCAGGCAGGGTGTGGTGGGTGGTCACGTCGATCGGCTTTGGATAGGCCGCGGTATGGCAGAACGACTGCATTACCAGATCGGTCGAGAAGCCCAGGCACGCCAGGTCTTTCAGTTCGTCACGGGTCATAGGACCGGTGGTGTCCTGGGAGCCGACGGTGGTCATCTTCGGTTCGCAGTAGGTGCCTGGACGAACGCCAGCCACGCCGCAGGCCTTGCCGACCATTTTCTGCGCCAGGGTATAGCCCTTGTCGCTTTCAGCCGGAGCTTCCGGCAGTTTGAACAGGGTCGAAGGCGGCAGACCCAGCTCAACGCGAGCCTTCTCGGTCAGGCCACGGCCGATGATCAGCGGGATACGACCGCCAGCACGGACTTCGTCCAACAGGACCGGGGTCTTCATTTCGAAGGTGGTCAGGACTTCATCGCTGTTGTGCTTGGTGACTTTGCCAGCATGCGGGTACAGGTCGATCACGTCGCCCATGTTCATGTTGGTGACGTCGAATTCGATTGGCAGTGCGCCAGCATCTTCCATGGTGTTGTAGAAGATGGGAGCGATCTTGCTGCCGAAGCAGAAGCCGCCAGCGCGCTTGTTCGGCACGAAAGGAACGTCGTCGCCGAAGAACCACAGCACCGAGTTGGTAGCCGATTTACGCGACGAACCGGTACCGACCACGTCACCGACGTAGGCGATCGGGAAGCCTTGGCCGCGCATTTCTTCGATCTGCTTCATCGGGCCGGTTTTGCCTTGCTCATCCGGCACGATGCCTTCACGGGCCATTTTCAGCATGGCCAGGGCGTGCAGCGGGATGTCAGGGCGGGACCAGGCGTCCGGGGCAGGGGACAGGTCGTCGGTGTTGGTTTCGCCCGTCACCTTGAACACGCGCAGGCTGATCTTGTCGGCCAGGGTCGGGCGGTTCTTGAACCACTCGCCATCGGCCCAGGACTGGACCACGTCTTTGGCGTGCTGGTTGCCGTTCTTGGCTTTTTCCGCGACATCGTGGAAGGCATCGAACATCAGCAGGGTGTGCTTGAGTTGGGCGGCAGCGACGGGAGCCAGGGTGGCGTCGTCCAGCAGCTCGACCAAAGTCACGATGTTGTAGCCGCCTTGCATGGTGCCGAGCAGCTCAACAGCGCGTTTCTTGTCGATCAGAGGGGAAGTGGCTTCGCCCTTGGCCAGGGCAGACAGGAAACCGGCCTTGACGTAGGCAGCTTCGTCAACGCCTGGTGGAATGCGGTTGGTGATCAGGTCAACGAGGAATTCTTCTTCGCCAGCCGGAGGATTTTTCAGCAGCTCGACCAGGCCTGCGGTTTGTTCGGCGTTAAGCGGCTGGGGAACAATACCCAGGGCTGCACGCTCTTCGATATGTTTGCGGTAGGCTTCAAGCACAGTTATTACCCTCATCAGTGGTCCCACGGGACGCTCATCCAGAAATGCACGGCACGCATGCGCTCAGGGGCTTTTTGGGCCGTAGAGCCAGCGCTGCCGGCAATCCTCACAGAAGCTGCTTTCAAAGTTTTACGCCTGCAGAACGGAGCTGATGAGGGTTGGCGCTGGCTATTTACCGGGTAAATAACCATCGCCAACACCGTTCTTTAGGAACGACTGTGCTCGTGACGCTTTGAAAACAGCTTCCAACGGATTATTGGCGCCTTACAAGGCCGGATGATTCTACGGCAAAAAATTTCTAAACGTAAGTTGCCTTGCCAAGTTTGCAGGGTGATCAACCTTAGACAAAGGGCTAACATGTGCAACTGTTTCGCTGATTTGTGCGTTGTCGATCATGTCTAATCAAACCATCAAGACCCCTTGCGTAGGCCTGTGCTCCACGGTTTACGGCGATCTTGTGTGCCGGGGGTGTAAGCGGTTTCACCATGAGGTGATTCAGTGGAACGGTTATAACGAGGAAGAAAAACGAGCGGTTTGGCTGCGGCTGGAGCAGTTGTTGGTGCAGGTGATGGCCGGGAAGCTTGAGGTGTTTGACCCGAAAATGCTGCGTGGGCAGTTGGAGCAGCGCAAGATTCGGTTTGTGCCGCATCAGTCGGAGTACTGCTGGGCGTATCAGTTGATTGCCCGGGGGTCGAGGGTGATTACCCATCTGGAGGCGTATGGCATGGTGCTGATGCCGGAGTTTCGGGAGTGGGGGTTGCCGGATTTGCGGGATGCCATTGACCGGGAGTTTTTCATTCTGTCTGAGGCGCATTATCAGCGGTATATCGCGCCGGGGTTTTTGCGGGATGCTTTTGGGGGCTGATGGTGTACATATCCGTTATTTAGGTAACGGCCACTTAGGGTTCCGCTCTTACAGCGGGTCACTTTTGAAAAAGCGCAAAAGTAACCAAAACGCTCTGCCCCGCCTGTCGGCACCTCGCCTAGGCTCGGTGTTCCCTCACTCCGGCATTGCTCCGCGGGCCGCCGCGACGGGCCATCCATGGCCCGGCGCGGCTAAACCGGCGTCCTGCCGGTTTACCCGCTCCGCAATACCTGCGTTCGGCCTCGGGCTGAATGGGGCAGTCAGATCAAAAGCAGATCAAAAGCAAGAGCACAGCGGCCTCCCGGCCGGCTTGAGTGTTAAGAGCGAAAGCAGAGCTGCTTTTCTGTGGGAGCGGGCTTGCTCGCGAAAAACCTGAGAACGCCGCGTTGAATCAGGATGCCAGCGTCATCGTTAACGACCTTCGCGAGCAAGCCCGCTCCCACATTTGGACCGTGCCCGCTCTTGATTTCGCTGTTGCTCCTGCTGTTGCTTCACCACACTCAAGCCGGCCTGTAGGCCGCTGTGCTCTTGATCTGCTTTTGATCTTGATCTTAGGCGCCCCGTTAACCACGCTGGCCGAACGCAGGCTTTGGAGCGTGGGTAACCCGGCAGGACGCCGGGTTAGCCGTCCTGGGCCAAGGATGGCCCATGACGGCGGCCCACGGTCCAAAGCCGGAGTGAGGGCACACCGAGCTTAAGCGAGGTGCCGAGTGGTGGGGCAAGAGCCTTTTGGTTACTTTTGGGCTCCTTTCAAAAGTGACCCGCTGTAAGAGCGGAACCAATACAAACCATCACCCAAAAAACGGATATGCCCCCAAAAAGAAGCATCACCCATTAGCCAGCTCTTCCAGATGATCCATCAACTCCTGCGGCTTAAGCACCAACACATCACTGTCCACCGCATCCAGCACCACCTCCGCCGTATTCCCGATCAACGCCCCGGTAATCCCCGTACGCGCCACGGTACCGATAATGGTCACCGCCGCCTGCCACTTATGCACCGCATGAGGAATCAACACATCCGCCGGCCCTTCCTCGATATGCAGGTGCGTGTCGTCAATATCAAACTCCGCCTGAAACGCCTTGCACTGCTCACGATACCGCGCCTCGATCGTCTCCTTGAGCTGAAACACCGGATCCGCCGCCGACAGCATCGGCGAAGGATGCGCACTGATCACATGCAACTGCGCCTTGGCCAGGCTCGCAATATCAAACCCATGATCAATGATTGAGTTATGCAACGCCTGATGCTCCGCATCGGAATTCCCCACATCAATCGCCGCCAGAATCACCCCGCCCGCCCACGGCGTGGACGTCTTCACCAGCAGCACCGGGGTAGGGCAGTAGCGCATCAGCTTCCAGTCGGCAGGCGTCAACAGCGCTTTTTTCAGCGGGCTATCAGCAAAGTGCTGCTTGACCACCAACCCACACCCCTCCGCCTGCTGCACGTCGATGATGGTTTCATGCAGGCTGTCATTCCACGCCTGTTCGGTGGTGACGCTGTAGCCATCCTCCTGCAAACCCGCCTTCAGCAGGCTCAACATCGCCGAATGCTCATGCCTCTTGTCACACACCAACAAATGCAAATGGGCCCCAGTGACGCCGGCAATCAGTTTGGCGCGCTTGAGGGCCAGGCTTTCCGAATGCTCGGGCTCAATGACCACCAGGATGCTGCGGATGGCTTGCATGGTCGGGTTCTCCAAAAAAGGGTGGGCGTGGAACAACTATAGTTGCTGCTCGGCACACGTCATGTTGATGCACATCAAGCCCGGTGGCTGGCGGTCTGCGGCGCGGTCGGTATAATCGCCGGCCTTTTGTGAATCTTTGCCCGTGAGCCCGATGAACCTGCCAGAAATCCACGAATTCCTCGGTTGCCGCACCCCCGACGGCTGGGTCCAGGCCGCGTTGGCCGACCAGGAAACCTTGCTGATCGACCACAAGAACTGCGAATTCAAGGCCGCCAGCACCGCCTTGAGCCTGATCGCCAAGTACCATTCCCATGTCGACCTGATCAACCTGATGTCGCGCCTGGCCCGGGAAGAACTGGTGCACCACGAACAAGTCATGCGCCTGATGAAGAAGCGCAAGATCGAGCTGCGACAGCTGTCCGCCGGCCGCTACGCTTCGGGTTTGCGCAAAGTGGTGCGTAGCCATGAGCCGGTCAAGCTGGTGGATACCCTCGTGGTCGGCGCGTTTATCGAAGCCCGCAGTTGCGAGCGTTTCGAAGCACTGGTACCGCATTTGGACGAAGAACTCGGCAAGTTCTACTTCGGCCTGCTGAAAAGCGAGGCCCGGCATTTCCAGGGTTACCTGAAACTGGCTTACCAGTACGGTGACGCCAAGGACATCGCCCAAGTCATCGACCGCGTGCGCGCCGCCGAGCAGGAACTGATCGAGTCACCGGACGTCGAGTTCCGCTTTCACAGTGGCGTGCCGGCCTGACACCACGTACACCAGCGCACCGATCAATACGGTGATCCCGGCCAGTAGCAGGATCACCGTCTGCGTCCCCAGCGGTGCCGCGAGTACTGCAATCAGCAACCCGGCCAACGGCTGCGAGAGATTGTTGAGCAACGTGATCACCCCCACGGTCTTGCCAAAATCCTGGGTCGGAATCACCCGCTGGCGGATGCTGCGCATATACACGTTGAACATCTTGTCGAAACCGGTCACCAGCAGGAAGCCTGCGGTATAGGCCCAGACGTTCGGGCTGATCGCTGTCACCAGCGCACCCACGGCAATCATTGAATACGACAGGCCGCCGAGCACCTTCAACGGCAGGGTAGCGCGAGCCAGATAGAACAGAATGACAATGGTCACCACGGCACCCGCCGCCTGCAGGCCGGCGTAGGTGTCCTTGCCGGCGGCGTATTGACCGATGACCATGGCGGCCGACGTGGCCAGGGTGACGCCGATGATCAGGTTCACGCCCACCGCCAGGGCGATGATCCGTTTCAGTTCCGGCAGGCTGCGGATATGCCCGAAGGCGATGCGCAGCGGTTGCAGCCAGATGTCATGGTGCTGCTCGAAGGTCTCCAGGTTGACCGTGGTGTTGCGCTGCCAGATCAGCATCGCCAGGTCTGCCAGCAGGAACAGCCCGGCAATCCCCAGCACTACCCAATGCCAGGCCCAGACTTCCAGCATCAACGCCGCCACCAACGGGCCCAGCACCAACCCGGTCTGGTCGGCAATCTGCGAGTACGACAAAGTCTTGGCGTAGGTGTAATGCTTGAAGATATGCGGCATCACCACTTCCCGGGCCATGATGCCCTGGGTGGTCAGCACGCCACACAGCGCCGAAAGAATGACAATCCAGTAGATCCCGTCAAACGCCCCATACAGCAGCACCGCCAGCACGCAGGCAACCGCCCGGTAAACCTGGCTGATGTGCAGGATGCGAACGGGAGAAAACTTGTCGCACAACGCGCCGCACACCGGGAATGACAAAAAACGCGGCAGTGACTCGACAAAAAACGCCAGGCCGGCCCAGGACACACTGTTGGTGGTCTGAAACACGATCAACGGCACGATGAATAACAAAATCTGGTCGGCCAGCCGCGACAGAAACAGTGAAATGAAGAAAGCCAGGTAATCCTTGCGCATACAACTCCCTGTGAATGGCGTTAAAGATTGCAGGTTATTTGTTAAAAACTCTTAAAAGCATGAAGCTTCGTCGGCCAGTGATGGCCAGCTGCTTTAGTTGCCCAGCTTGCCACCTATAATGCGCACACTTCAATCCGCGCGCGCACTGGAAAAATATGGATAACTTGGGTCTCGGCAAGGTATTGCTCGTGGAGGACGATCAGAAGCTGGCAGGGCTGATCGCCCATTTCCTGTCCCAGCATGGCTTCGAGGTGCTGGCCGTGCACCGTGGCGACCTGGCGCTGGCGGCCTTCCTGGAGTTCAAGCCGAAGATCGTCGTGCTCGACCTGATGCTGCCCGGCCAGAGCGGCCTGCATGTGTGTCGCGAAATTCGCAATGTGTCCGACACGCCGATCGTGATCCTCACCGCCAAGGAAGACGACCTGGACCATATCCTCGGCCTGGAATCCGGCGCCGACGACTATGTGATCAAACCGATCAAACCGCCCGTGCTGCTGGCCCGCTTGCGTGCCCTGCAACGCCGCCAGACGCCGGAACCCACGGTGCGCGGCGCCCTTGAGTTTGGCCGGCTGACTATCGATCGCAGTTGCCGGGTGGTAAGCCTGGGTGGCGAGAAGATCGACCTGACCACCATGGAATTCGAACTGCTGTGGTTGCTGGCCAGCGCCGCCGGGAAAATCCTCTCCCGCGACGACATCCTCAATCGCATGCGCGGGATTGCCTTTGACGGGCTCAATCGCAGTGTCGACGTGTACATCAGCAAGCTGCGCGGCAAGCTCAATGACAATCCCCGGGAACCGGTGTGCATCAAGACTATCTGGGGCAAGGGTTACCTGTTCAATCCGTTCGCCTGGGAGATTTAGATGTTAAGGCTGTTTCTGCGTCTGTATATCATCCTGGCCATTGGTTTGGCCGGGGCGATCTGGCTGGTGAACTACACCTTCGATGAGTTGCTGCCGGAGGCCAACGAAACCTATAACCGCGAAGCCCTTCGCGGCCCGGCCTATGGGCTGCTGGAACAATTGCGGCCAGTGACCGGTGAAGCGCGGGCCGCACGCCTGGCGGAGTTGCAACCGCACTATGGGCTGCGCCTCGCGCTGGTGCCGCAGGACGCGCTGAAACTGACCGAACGTGAACAGCAACTGCTGGCCGGTGGCGAGTTGGTGGTGCGCGGCGATTTCATGGAATTCATCGCCAACATCGACGGCGGCAAGCAGCTGCTGGAAATCAAGCTGCCGGAAGAACCCAAGTGGCTCTACCTGTGGGCGTATGGCTTCCTTGGCGTGTGCCTGGCGATCGTGCTGTATTTCTGGGTACGCCCGCATTGGCGCGACCTGGAGCACATTCGCCTGGCAGCCCAGCGCTTTGGTGACAACGACCTGGGTTCACGCATCCTGTTGCCGCGCCGCTCCACCGTGCGTGAGCTGGCGGGGCACTTCAACCAGATGGCCGAGCGCATCGAAAGCCTGATCGCCAATCAGCGCGAGCTGACCAACGCGGTCTCCCACGAATTGCGCACGCCGATTGCGCGGCTATCGTTTGAACTCGACCAACTCAAGCAACAGGCCGACCCACGGGAGAGCCGTGCGCTGATCGCCGACATGTACGCCGACCTCGGCGAGCTGGAAGAAATGGTCTCGGAACTGTTGACCTACGCCAGCCTGGAGCGCGGCGCCACGCAGATCACTCGGGAAAGCATTGAGGCCCACAGCTGGCTCGACAGCGTCATCGGCAGCGTTGCCCTGGAGGCCGAGGCGGCGGGGGTGCAGTTGCTGCTGCGCACCTGTGAAGTCGATTACATCCGCATCGAGCCGCGCTTTATGGCGCGGGCGGTGATCAACCTGTTGCGCAATGCGATTCGCTACGCCGACCGGCGTGTGGAAGTGTCGCTGGTGAAGTTTGGTGCCGGCTATGAAGTGCGGGTGAATGACGATGGGCCGGGGGTGCCGATGGAGGGGCGGGCGAAGATTTTCGAACCGTTCCTGCGCCTGGACGCCAGCCGCGACCGCCGCACCGGTGGTTTCGGCCTTGGCCTGGCGCTGGTGCGGCGGGTGTGCCAGTGGCATGGCGGGCAGGTTGAAGTGCTGGATTCGGAGTGGGGTGGGGCGTCGTTCCGGATGACCTGGGCGTATGCCGAGTAACCCTCCAGGAGCCATGGAGATCAAATGTGGGAGCGGGCTTGCTCGCGAAGACGGTGTTTCAGTCAACGTATCCGGCGACTGATCCACCGCCTTCGCGAGCAAGCCCGCTCCCACATTTTGATGGGGTTACCAAAATTAGAAAGTGTACTCGACCATCCCCATCACCGACGTCTGCAACCGCCGCTCCACAATCGGGCTCTGGCCTGCCTTGTCCGCCAGGTACTGCACATCCAGCAAGGTCGAGAATTCGGTGTGTTCACTGATCGGCAAACTCCACACCAGGTTCATCCCGTTGCTGATATTGCCGCCGCTGGCCTTGTAGGCCTTGAAGCGGCTCTGCGCGGCCTGGCCGGTGGTGACGCCGTACCAGGTCTGCAGGTAGTTGCTGTCGCCAAAATGGCTGCTGAGGCTGGCGTCCAGCGAACCATAGTCGCCGTCATACAGGTTAGTGCCCAGGCTCAGTTCCAGATGGGTGAAGGCCTTGCCGGAATCCTTGTGATCATCTTCTTCGAGCGCATGCTCCAGGGTGGCGCCGACAATCACACCGCCCAGGTTATAGCTGCCACTGACACCCACTTGGGCGCGGGTCTTGATTTCGCCCATGCCCTTGAGCTTCTTCGAGCCCGGGCGACCGCTCTTGCTTTCATCCTTGCGATTGCCACTGGCGCCGACGTAGGCGCTGAAGCTCGCGCCGCCGCCTTCATAACCCCAGCCCAGGCCTTTGTCGGTGTCGAGGAAAACGCCCCACGGGCTGACGATGGCCGCCCCCAGCACCGGCGCGGTAACCCGCTCGTCGCTGCCGCTGTAGCGGGGCAGGTTGGCCACGCCGGCCTTGAGGGTGTATTCCCAGTCGTCGGCCAGCAGGGTGTCGGCGCTGGCCAGCAGGCACAGCGACGTCAGGGACAGGCAAAGGTTTTTTGAACGCATGATGGTCTTCATGTGAGGTCAGAGACTCAAGGGGTTGTGGGGGGAATCCGTACGTTTGAACTGGTAGCCGGAGGCGCTCAGGCCATTGATCTGGCGGCTCACGGTGTCCCCCAGGCCATAGCCGTTGCCGGCAAGTACCGCGTGGGCGTTGTCCACGGGCAGCAGGATGTAGTCGGTCAGCGGCTCGTCGTGCAGTTGGCCGCGGATCACCAGGAAGCCGTTTTCCAGGCGCACGCTGATGCCGCTCAAGGGCGCGTCGGGTTCGTGGGTGTTAAGCACTTGATAGGTGCCGATGGTGCCGGCCCACGCGGTGCTCAGTGGGGTCTGTTCGATGCGTTCGCCCACAGGCACACGCTGGCCATTGCTGCGGGCGGTGAGCATCTGGCGGCCTTGCACCGTCACCACGTCCAGCTGCACGCGGCCCAGTTCGCCCAGGTCCTTGAGCCAGAAACCGAGAAATTTCTGCTGCGCCCGCAGCCAGCCCTGGCCGTCACGCAGCAGTTCGAAACGGGTGTCGGCCAACTCGCCATACAACTGACCGTTTTCGTCCTTGATACGGAAAATGCCCCACGCCGTGGCGTAGAAACCGGCCAGGCGCTTGCGGTCGATGACGGCGGGTACCTGGCGGATTTTCAGGCCGTGGGCCGGCTGTTGGCAGTCGTCGGAACACACCGGGTCGCCGGTCTGGGCCTGAAGCATCAGGCGCAGGGTGTCGGTGGTCAGGGACACCACCATCTCTTCGGCACTGCTGTCGTTGGCCATCACGATTACGGCCAGTTGCTGGTCCGGCAGCATCGTCAGTTGTGTGGCGAAATCATCCCCGCCACCGCTGTGCTGGAAGGTGCGTATCCCGGGGCCGACCGGCTCATCACCACAGGGCGCGAGAAACCACCCCAGGCCCATCTGGCAGTCGAAGTCCAGGGCATTTCCGGTGTTTTGCTGGGTGAACATTTCGTCAATCGACTGGCTGCCCACCACCTGTTTGTCTTTGTAGCGGCCTCGGGCAAAGAGCATTCGCACATAGTGGCTGAGGTCTTTGGGGCTGGCCCACAAGCCACCGGCGGCGAGGTCACGCACCTGGGCGTCGGGGCTGACGGTGCCGTCTTCATAACCCACGGCCCGGAAGCTCAGTTGCGCGCCGGTGCCGACGAAGCTCGACTGGTTCATCTCCAGGGGCTTGAGCAGGCTGCTTTGCAGGCGGTTTTCAAAGTCTTGCCCGCTGCTGCGCTCAATGGCGGCACCGACCAGGGCGTAGCCGAGGTTGGAATACGCCACTTGGGTGCCCGGCGGAGTGCTCAGCCACACGCCCGAAACACGCATCGGCATCTGGCCCATGGCGAAGGTGTTGCGCACATCCCGCAAGTGTTCGCTGGGCAGGCCCGACTGGTGGCTGAGCAGGCGGCGCAGAGTGATGTCGCGGTCGGCGGCCGCCTGGTCGGAATGAAAGCGCGAGCGTACGTAGAACTCCCGCAGGGTGTCCTGGATCGGGGCATCGAGGGCCAGACGCTGTTGCTCCACCAGTTGCAGGGCCGCGGTTGCAGTGAGCAGTTTGGAGAGGGCGCCGGCGCGGAACGCCGTATTGGGGGTTACCGGTTTGCCCAAGGCTTTGTCGGCAACGCCGAAGCCGTGGGCCCAGATCAGTTCCTGGCCATTGACCAGGGCGATGGACAGGCCGGGTATGTTTTGCCTGGCCATTTCAACCGGAATGCGTTTTTGCAGGTAGCGGATGATTGCGCTGTAGTCGCCCTTGGGGATGGGCGGCGGGGCCGGCGGTTGGCCGTGGCAGCCGAGACTGCCCAGCAAGAAACCCAGCAGCGGAATACTGCGCAATGTGCGAAACATGAGGAGCACCCGAGGGGTGGTTTGGATGCTCGAATGCTAGGGGCGGGCCGTCCATGAGTCTTTGTGAGCTTTGTCGGAAAACTGTCAAAGACTGTTAATGCAGGCCGCCCCTAGCGGGTTTACTTCAGTGCCGGGTCTCCAGGGTTAAGTTTTTTCCACGACTGCATCACCACCTGCGCCTTGGGCTCTTTCCCGTTCTCAAGGTAGTACTGGATCAACGACAGTCGCGCATTGCGGTTATACGGTTGCGCGGCGAGCAGCTTTTCCAGCTGCTCACAGGCCTGATCCACATGCCCACTGTCATGCAGCGCCACCGCCAGTACATAGTTGTATTGCGGATTCGCGGGCTCCAGCCGCGCAGCTTCACGCAGGTGCGGCATGGCTTTCGCCGTATCCCCGGCCCGAATCAGCATCAACCCCTGGGTGTGTTGCAGCAGCGCCGCCTCTGGGTGCTGCTTGAGGTTGTCCGTGATCAGCGTGCGTGCCTCCAGGGCGCGGCCGTTAGCCTCCAGCCATTGCGCCAGGGTCACCAGCGCCGGGAAGAAATCCGGATCCCGCAGCAACGCGGTGCGCAGTTGCGCCTCGACCTTGTCGCCCCGACCGCTGGCCTGATACAGCATCGCCAGGTTGAGATTGGCTTCGGCCCGCTCCAGCAAGCTCATCTGTACATTTTCATATTCCGCGATCGCCTTGTCCCAGGCTGGCCCAAGCCCTTGTGCCGAGGCACTCAAAAGATCCCGGGCGGCGATGATCCTTACCGCCAGCACCGGGTCCCGCAGCAACGGCCCATACAACGCGACCCGTTCAGGGGGCGGCAGGAACGCACTGATCGCCCGCACCGCGCTCTCACGGACTTGCGGCGCCGGGTTGCCGAGGTCCTTGGTTGCCAGCTTCAACGCCTGCTCACTCGGGTAGTTCGGCAGTTCAGCCAGCAATGTCGCACGCTGGATCGGTGGCAGATTGTTGCGTGCCAACTGGTCATACAGCGCCTGCGCGGCGCCCGGTTGGCCGCCACGAATCAACACCATGCTTTCGGCGTAACGCGGCGCATGTTCAGGCTCGCTGGCACTCCAGAGCTTGAACTGCTCGCTGACCTTATCGCCGGGCCGGGGGATGCTGAAACTGTGGTCATGCCGGAAGTCATTGCCCATGTAGAACTTGCCAGGCATGTGGCAATCGACGCAGAACGAACCCGGCTCACCGGCCGCGTGGCGGGTGTGTTCGGGGGAGTCGTAGTTCTTGGCCTGCAACCCGCGACCATCCACGGTGGCCACCGCGGTTTTGCCCGCGGTGTTGTGGCATTGCAGACACAGGCCATTGCCCGGCGCCTTCAGCTCGGCGTTGTGAGGGTTATGGCAGTCGCTGCAGCGCACGCCTTTGTCGGCCATTTTGCTCTGGGCGAACGAGCCGTGTTCGAACACTTCATCCTTGATCTTGCCGTCCAGCGCGTACAGCTCGCGGGTCAGGACGCTGGGCAGGTAATCGTCCATCAGGCGCTTGCCGACGGTATAGCCGTCCCCCAACGGTGCACGACGGGCGTGGCAACGGGCGCAGGTTTCGATCTCGACGGTGGCGTCCTTGTCTTTCAGGTTCACGTCAAAGCCTGCGTGCAGCAGGTCACTTTTTTTCGCCGCCCACGCCACATGGTTCGACGCCGGCCCATGGCACGCCTGGCAGCCGACGCCCAGGCTGTTCCATTGGCTGTCGAAGCTGTTTTTGGCCGCGTCGAAATTACGCTTGTAGCCGGTGGTGTGGCACTCCACGCACATGAAGTTGGCGTTCTGGCTGGGCTTGCTCCAGTGCAATGGGTTCTTGAAGTTCACGCCCTGGCCGGGGTAGAGGTGAAACCAGCGGTTTTTTTGCGTATCCCAGGCCACGCCCAGGGCCTGCAGGCGCCCGTCACCGACCTCGATCAGGTATTGCTGCAACGGTGCGATGCCGAAGGTATAGGCGACCTTGAAGTCCGTGGCCTTGCCGTCGGCACCGGGTGTGTTGACCCAGAATTCATCGCC
Organism: Pseudomonas sp. ATCC PTA-122608; assembly: GCF_001952855.1. Taxonomy (GTDB): domain Bacteria; phylum Pseudomonadota; class Gammaproteobacteria; order Pseudomonadales; family Pseudomonadaceae; genus Aquipseudomonas. The sequence continues at coordinate 36,523 of NZ_LPNO01000002.1, forward strand.
CCGGCGCGAGAAACGGGTGGTCTCACCCTCGCTGCTGAAGGATGCATTATTGAAGTCCGCCGGTACCGTCTCGGGAGTGGCGGCTTGCATCGCCAGTTGGTGGTGCGAGCCTTGCCAGTCCTTGACCTGGGCCTGATGACAGCCTTGGCATTGCTGCTCGTCGACCATCTTTGCCGGCGGCGGCACCACGGCCACCGGCGTGACCACGGGTGCAGGCGCCGCCATCGGCAGCTTGGGGGTGCTGGCCTGGAGAAAAAACCAGATCCCGGCCATGGCCAACAGCAACAGGGCGATCACAACGGGGTACAGGTAACGACTGGATGAATCACGGCGAGGTACGGTTTTATTGTCAGGCTTGGGCATTACGACTTCCGATGTCCGATGCATTGACGCTCTAGTGGCGCGCTTAAGCTCCGTGCAGCTTTGACGTTGGGCGCTTACCTGTCAAATAGTCGCTGTGAAATACCCCACAACCTGCAACGTCTGCCGGGTTATTTTCCCAGAGTTGGCTATACCTACAGCTCAGTGTTCCTTCGATGACAGCCATGGAGTTCGACGATGAAGCTAGGATTAATGATCGGCACGGTGTGCATTGCCTCGATCGGGGTGGTGGGGTGTTCCAGCAAGGTCACGCAGCCGGACGAATACTCCGGCTTCCTCTCCGACTACAGCCAACTGAAGGAGGCCAAGTCGCCGTCGGGGGCGGAAGTGATGCGCTGGGTCGACCCCAACCTGAACCTGAGCCGCTATACCGCGGTGTACATCGAACCCACCCAGTTCTTCCCCAAGCCACAAGCCACCACCAAGATTCCTGAGAGCACCTTGCAGGGCATCAACACCTACTACAACCAGGCGCTCAAACGCGAGCTGGAAAAATCGCTGCCCCTGGCCAACGGGCCTGGCCCGGGCGTGATCGTGGTACGGGCGGCTATCACGGCAGTCAGCAGCAAGACCGAAAGCCTCAAACCGTATGAGTACATACCCGTCGCCCTGGTGGCCGCTGCGGTCAGCACCGGCACCGGGATTCGTGACCAGGAAACCACCCTGGGCACCGAAGCCCAATTCCTTGATGGCGACAGCGGCAAGGTGATTGCTCAGGTCGTGCGTAAGGGCACCGGCAAGCCGTTGTCGAACGACTCCCAGGTGATGAAAGCCGATGACGTGAAAAGCGTGATCGACGGCTGGGCTTCGGACCTGCATCAGTCGTATCTGAAGCTCAAACGCTGATGCACTGCGCCCGGGGTTCGCCCCCCGGGCCAACTGGGCGCTCAACTACTGGCCAATAAACCAGCGGTAATAAGGGTTGGTGCTGTCTTGTTGCAACACCGCCTGGATATCCCGGCCCCAGGCGGTGCGGTCGCCGGTATAGGCATGCAGGCTGGCGCGATAGAACTGCATCAGGCGTTGTTGTTCGCTGGCCAAGGTCCGCGTGAACGCCGGGTCTGCATTCAGTAACGGTGCCGGCACCCGCAAATCCAGGAGTACCGGGAGCACCCGGGCGATCTCTTTACTGCGCACCCAAGGTGCATATTCGATACGCGGTTGGTCATCGGTGACTGGCAACGCATTGCCTGCAAAACGCTCCAGGCCCTGGCGATCGGTGACCCAGGTGGCGAGCAGGGTTGCCGCCGAATCGATGCCCACGTCCCCCAGGGCGCTGCTGACGGTCGGTTGCTCAAAGCGCTGGCGAATCACCGTGGCATCCAGCGTGATGGGCTCCATGGAACCCACCAGCAGCATTTCATGGAACTCGCTGGTCCACAGGGTCGCGTACGGGAACACGTCGAGGAAGCTGCGTACCAGTGACTGCGAGTCTTCGATGTTTTGCGTCGGCAGCGGTAGCCATTGGGCCAGCAGGCCGTTTTTCTCCAGGCGCCGGGCGGCCAGTTGATAGAAGTCGCGGGAATACAGGTTGACCACGCCAGCCGCCGACGGCGGTGGTGGTTCGAGGGTGATCAGGTCGTACGCCTGCGGGTTGCGCAGCAACTCCTGGCGACCGTCCCGCAGGCGCACGTCGACGCCCGGATCACTGGCGGCATTGAAGTTGCCCTTGAACAACGGCGCCGCCTGGATCACCGATGGCAGCAACTCGGCGACCACCCGGTGTTCCAGCCCGGGATAACGCAGCAACGCCCCGGCGGTAATCCCGGTGCCAAAGCCGATTACCAGTGCAGAACGGGGTTCACCGTTATGGATCAGCAGCGGCAGCAGCGCCTGGATTCGCATATAGCGCAGAGACGGCATGGCGTCGCCGGTGTTGGACACACCCTGGATATACAGACGCTGAAAGCTGCGGGCACCCTGGCCCTGGCTGACCACAGCGACAGTGGCGCCACGACCTTCCTGATAAAACGCCAGGCTCGCATTACGTGCCCCGGGCAGCAGCTTGGCCAGGCGATCCACCGGGGTCAGCAGTGCCACCGCCAGTGACAGCAAGCCGAGGCCGACCACCGCCTGACGCCGGCCTTTCTTGACCCCGTGGCCACGGCGCACGGCAAAATAACCGACGACACCGGCGATCACCGCGAGCAGGCCCAAGGTACGTACCAGCCCGAGCCAGGGAATCAGCACAAAACCGCACAACATCACCCCGACAATCCCACCCAGGGTGTTGAACGCCACCACAGCGCCGACGTCCCTGCCCACATGCTCGCTGCCCACGCTCAAGCGCAGGGCCAGGGGAAACGCCGCGCCGAGCAACAGGGTTGGCACAAACACGATGCACAGGGCGGCCACCGCAAAGCGTGCGCTCATGCCCGGCAGTTCGGCGCCGCCCAGGCTCAGCACCAGAGCTTCGGCCTGGGTTTGCAGCAGCACCAGCCAGCGGCCCAGCAGGGCGATTTCCAGCAAGGCCACCAACCCGGCACCGGCGATCAACAGCCCGAACACGCCCCATGGATCACGGATGCGCTCGACCCGCCGTGCCATCAACTGGCTGCCGATAAACAGCCCCGCCAGGTAAGTGGCGAGCACCACGGCAAACGCATAGGTGCGGGTGCTCATGAACTGCACGATGGATTGCGACCACACCACCTCGTAACCCAAAGCCACGCCGCCGGCGATGGCGTACAGCACCAAGGCCAGGTGCGCCGGTTTTGCGCCGTGGGCATGGGTGATTACCGTGGTGGTGTGATGCCGCACATACAACAGCGCGCCGACGGCAGCCAGCAGGTTGAGGATCGCTGCCACCAGGGCACTGCCACGCACGCCGAAGGTGGCGATCAGCACAAAGGCGGTGAGCAAGGTGCCGGCAATTGCCCCGGCAGTGTTAGCGGCGTACAAGCGGCCACCAGCCTGGCCGAGGGTCTTGGGGTCGATGTCCAGCGAGCGCACCAGCACTGGCAAGGTGCCGCCCATCAACAGCGCCGGGATGCCCACCAGTACAAACGGCAGGACCCAGGCCAGCAGGCCGACCTGTTGTTCCAGCCAGGCAAACGGACTGGCGGCCATGCTCAGGGCGACAGTCGCGCCCACGCCGAGCACAGCGACGAGAATTTCGAGAATTGCATACAGCAGCAGCGGTCTCGACAGGCGATCCGCCCAGCGTCCGAACAGCAAGCCACCCAACGCCAAGCCGGCAAAAAACGCGCTGATGCCGGTGGTGATGGCGTACACCTCCACCCCGACGACCAACGACAGTTGCTTGATCCACAGCACCTGGTACACCAGGGCGGCCATACCGGAGATGAACAGGAGTAGGGCGGGAATCAGTGTGGTTGAGGTATGAGCCAGTGCAGCAGGTTTGCTGGCGGTGCGTGACGACATTGCAGATAGCCTTATGGAAATACCGATCAAAGTGTGGCGAGGGAGCTTGCTGTGGCGAGGGGGCTTGTCCCCCGTTGGGCCGCGAAGCGGCCCCCAAGCATGCGACGAGGAACTGACTGAAGCTCCGCGATCACCTTATTGGGGCTGCTGCGCAGCCCAASGGGGGACAASCCCCCTCGCCACAGAAAAGCCCTCAAGTTCGAGGGCAAGTGCTGCACTTGTTATTGCGCCGGGTTAGCCTTCATTTTTTCAGCAATCTTCTTGTCCACGGCTTCGCGGATCTGGTCGATGCTGAAGCTGGCCGGTTTCTGGCTCGGCGGGTACTCGATAAACGTCTCGAGGAACTTCGCCGATTTAGTCACCGCCACTGCACCCAGGTAGATGTTTTTGGTGCTCCAGTCGTAGTACTGGTCAGACACCACATCCGCCCGCTCATACGGGTCCATCCTCAGGTTGAAGATCTTCGGTACGCGCAGTTGCACGAACGGTTCGCTCCAGACCCGGAAACCACCCGGCTGGCGCTGTTCGGCGAACACCACTTTCCAGTTGTCGAAACGCACGGCTACCAGCACGCCATCGTCGTTGAAGTAGAAGAACTCGTTACGCGCGCCTTTGGGCTGTTGGCCGGTCAGGTACGGCAGTTGGTTGTAACCGTCCAGGTGCACCTTGAAGTTGGTGCCACCCGCCGTCGGGGCCCAGCCCTTGAGCAGCTTGTCTTTCACGTCCCCATCGCCAGCGGCGGCCAGCAGGGTAGGGAACCAGTCCATGCCCGAGACCATTTCGGTGGAAACTTCCCCAGGCTTGATCTTGCCCGGCCAGCGGATGATCGCCGGCACCCGGTAGGCACCTTCCCAGTTGGAGTCTTTCTCGTTGCGGAACGGCGTGGTTGCCGCGTCCGGCCACGAGAACTGGTTCGGCCCGTTGTCGGTGGTGTAGACGACGATGGTGTTGTCGGCGATTTTCAGGTCGTCGAGGGTTTGCAGGAGTTTGCCCACATCGGCGTCGTGCTCCAGCATGCCGTCGGCGTACTCGTTGCCGGGCATGCCGCTCTGGCCCTTCATCGAATCACGCACGTGGGTGAACACGTGCATGCGTGTGGTGTTCATCCACACGAAGAACGGCTTGTTGGCTTCGGCCTGCTTCTTGATGAACGCCTGCGCGGCGGCAGTGGTTTCGTCGTCGATGGTTTCCATGCGTTTGGCGGTCAACGCGCCGGTGTCTTCGATCTTTCCGTCGGCAAAACTGTGGATCACGCCGCGTGGGGTGTTGGCCTTGACGAACTCGGCATCATCCTTGGGCCAGTACGGGCGTTCCGGCTCTTCTTCGGCGTTGAGGTGGTACAGGTTGCCGAAGAACTCATCGAAGCCATGGTTGGTGGGCAAGTATTCATCCCGGTCACCCAGGTGGTTCTTGCCGAATTGCCCGGTGGAATAGCCCAGCCCTTTAAGCGCCTGGGCGATGGTGATATCGCGTTTTTGCAGACCCACCGGCGCGCCGGGGATACCCACCTTGGACAAGCCAGTGCGCAACGGCGTCTGGCCTGTGATAAAGGATGAGCGCCCGGCGGTGCAGCTGTTCTCCGCGTAGTAGTCGGTGAACAGCATGCCTTCCTTGGCGATGCGGTCGATATTCGGGGTTTTGTAACCCACCACGCCCATGGAATAGGCGCTGATGTTAGTTTGCCCAATGTCATCACCGAATATCACAAGGATATTCGGCTTTTCGGCGGCCCAGGCTGAAGCCGAGACCCCCATCACCGATACCGCCACCAGGGCGAGTTTCGGCAGCCACTTGCGTATGCGAGTCATATGACTTGCTCCTTTCTCGGCTTGAGTCGCGTTGCTTGCGACCAACGTTTATTACAGTCCATCGTGACGTCTTTTCTTATTGCACCTGCTGTTGCACAGCCGGCTCGAAAGGGTAGATGCGCTTCCACTCGGTCGCCATGTCCACCACGTTCCAGCCTTTTGTCTTTGCTTCGTCCAGCGCCTTGTCCAGGCGCCCGATCTGAGAATTGCGGTCATAGGCCCACTCGCGCTTGGCGTCGGTGTGGTGCACCAGGCCCATGAAACGTTTGCCGGAGCCTGCGGCTGTCCACTGGAGCATTTGCAGGTCGCCGTCGGAGTTGCCGAAGGCCAGGATCGGCCGGCGGCCAATGATCGAGTCGATGCTTTCCGGCTTGCCCGGGCCATCGTCGTTGTGGGCGAGCCTGGCGGTGCGCAGTACCTGCGGAGCACCGTCCTTGATCTGGAACGCGGTGACGAAGTTGGAGCCGATCACCTGTTCCGGTGGCACGCCATACACCACCTCGGCGAAGGCGCGCATGAACGCGGTATCCCCGCCGGAAACGATGTAGGTCTTGAATTGCTGGCTGCGCAGGTAGTCGAGCATCTCCAGCATCGGCTGGTAGATCATCTCGGTGTAGGGCTTGCCGGTCTTCGGGTGACGGGCCTGGGCGAGCCAGGTTTTGGCGTTATCGATAAAGGCGTCGGTGCTGATGCCGGTATGAGTCGCGCCGATGATTTTCAGCAGGCCTTCCATGCCGCTTTGGGCCAGGGCCTGGTGATCATTTTCGAGCACAGCCTTGAATGGCTGGGTGGTTTTCCAGTCGGGATGCTGGGGGGCCAGGCGCTTGATTTCGTCGAAGGCAAACAGCACCTCGAAGTAGGCCGGCTGTTCGGTCCACAGTGTGCCGTCGTTATCGAATACAGCGATGCGTTCAGCGGGTTTTACAAAGTCCATGGAGCCTTCCGTGGTGACGGCCTGGACGAACTCGATGATGTGCTTTTTGCTCGGCCCTTCGTTCCACGAGGGCAGCGGATCGGCGGCCAGGGCCGGCAAGCTCAACAGCAGCAGAAGGGGCAAGACGGAACGGAGGGACGTCATGGGAAATCCTTTTCGCGACGGGGGTTCAGTGGTAGCAAGCGTAGTCGACGAAACCACCAGCGCAATGCCCCGCAACCACGTCGCCACAGCGGCGGAATTCGTGGCCATATGCCATGTGCGAGGTACGTGGCCACCACCAACAACACCAACGCAGCGCCCCAAGCCAACCCGTGTTGCGACAACTGCCAGCGGCTGTGCTGGCCGAGTTGCTTGAGGTCTTCGGCGATGGAAAACGTCGGCGTGTAGGCGCTCGCTGCTTGTGCCTCGACGGTAACTTGCGGCACACGCGTCACTTGCAGCCGATGGTTGCGGCTGTCCCACCATTTCACGACGATAGCCGGCAGTTGGTAGCGACCGGCTTGCTCGACGCGGTACACCTGCCGGTCGATGCGTTGGCCGCCGCTGATGTTGCCGCGTCCATCATCCAGGTTGCTGATGACCGGCGACTGCGGATAACGGCGCAGGCCTTTTACCTGTGCCTGGTCGGGCGGCGGCAAGGACAGGCCGGGGGTGTTGTCGGCTTGCAGGGTGAGCGTGCGGGTGAGGGTGTCACCGACCTTGAGCGGTGTGGTGGTGACGGTCTGGGTCAGGCGCAAACCATCAGCCACCAATACCGTTTCCCCGGGTTCAAATCCCGGCGGTTGGGTGGCCTGGAAGTACAGCGGTGCTGTTTGCGCACTCAGAGGCGCGCTGGCCTGCCCGGGCTGGGCCTGCACAGTCAGCGGCGGAATATTGAAGGTCTGGGCCACGGCGGGCGTGATGCGGTAGCGGTAACGCATGCCGTAGAAGGTCTTGCCCTCGATCACCTGGTTCACGTGCTCGGACTCACTGTCCGGCGCCTGCACCCGTGCGCCGGGCAGTTGCAGCGGCGGCAGGCTGGCGGCGGCGGTGAACCAACTGTCGGTCAATACATCGACCTGCAATTGCAGTTGCTCGCCCACTACCACGTTGTTGCCAGGCACCAGTTGCGCCTGCACCCTCAATTGCGGTTCGGCCGCCCACAGCGGGCCTGCGATCAGCAGCAACAGCCAGCAGAGCCGGCTCATGGCTGGGCTCCCTGATCCTGGAGGCTGAACTTGCGGCGCAAGAAGTTCGCCGGTGACGTCGTCAGATTCTGCAACCACAGCGCATCGTTGCTTGCCTGCTCCGTCTGGATCGCCTTGCTCTTGCCCTTGCCGGCCGTCTTGTCGAACTTGACCGCATCGGGCTTCACCTCGGGGGCGTTATCCGAGGCGTTCTCCGTGTCTTTCTTCAGCGCCAGGGCGAGTGCCAGGTTGGCGCTGGCTTCGGGGAATTGTGGCTGTAGCTGCAATGCCTGCTGGTAGGCGGCAATGGCATCGTCGAACTTGAAGCGACGCACGTGGATATTGCCGCGGTAGAACGCGGCCTGTGCGGTGTCGAGTTGGGCAAAGGTCGCCAGGGCCAGGTCGTAATCGGCAGCGTTGTAGGCGGCAATGCCTTTCCAATACGGGTCGACAAACAGCGCGGCAGCGGCGGGGTAGTGATGGTGTTCGAAAGCCCAGCGGCCTTGTTGATCGCGAGTGAAGAACGCGTCGGTCAGCGCGTTGGCTTCGGCGGGCGCGGGTTGCAGGAATACCCCCAGCAGCAGCACCGCCATCCAGTTCAGGCTCCAGCCCCGGCGCACACTGAAAAACGCCAACAGCAACAGCGGCCAGCACAGCCAGTAACCGGCATCTTTCCATTGCAGGTTGCGCTGTTGTTCGTCGGCATTCTGGAAGTGCTGTTGGGCATGGAGTTCGACCCAGTCCAGGTCGTAATCGTTGAGGGTCAGGCTACCCAGTGGCGCATCAGTGGCCGACGCCAGTTGCTTCAAGGCGCCGGCATCGAAGTTCACGCCGACCGCCAGTACCAGCACCTGCAGCGGGCTGTCCGCCAAGTGTTGTTTGAGCTGTGGCAGCTGTGCCGGATCGACGCCGTCGGTGACCAGCAACAGCGTGCCAGGGGCTTTTTCGGCCGCCAGCAAACGCTTGGCCTGGTCGATCACTCCGGCGACATCCCGCCCGGGCTTGCTGATCAGGTCGGTGGCCAGGGCCTGGATAAAACTGTCGAGCAATGCCGGGTCGTCCGTTGGTGGCAATACCAGATGCGCGCTGCCGGCATACACGATCAACCCAGTACGCGCGCCCTGGCGACGCTGTACCAGGTCCTGCAATTTGTGCTTGGTGGCTTGCAGGCGGGTAGGCGGCACGTCAGCGGTGTCCATCGACGGCGACAGGTCGAGGGCGATGATCAGCGGCGCGCGATTCTCCAGGAAGTCGGGCCGGTCCTGTTCCCAAGTGGGCCCGGCACTGGCCAGTGCGCCGAGAATCAGCAAGGCGCTGACCAGATGCACCGGCCGCAGGCGATGAGGGTCGGTCGGGGTCAGCAGTAAATGCGGCAACAAGTGCGGGGCGATATTGCCCCTCAAGCGTCGTTGCAGGTCCTTGCTGCGGCGCCACAACAGTGGCAGCAACAGGCCAAGCAACCCAAGCAGTAGCCAGACCGGGCGCAGGAAGTGGAAGTCACTGAGGTTGAACTCCATCGCGGACCTCCCGATGGCGCAGTCCCAAGTGCGGCCACAACGCGGCGATCAGGTGATACAGCGCGAGCAGGCCGATGGCGGCCGTCAGTGGCATCCAGAACAGATCACGCTTGGGCTGGTGGCTGAGGGTTTTCACCTGATGCGGGGTGATCTGGTCGAGGGTGGCGTAGACCTGGTCCAGGGTGTCGCGGTTCTCCGCCCGGAAATACCGCCCGCCGGTGGCTTCGGCAATCTGTTGCAGCGCGCTCAGGTTGACCTTTGACTCACCTGAAGCGCCCGGGTCGCCAATGCCGATGGTATGAATCACCACGCCCTTGGCCGCTGCCATGGACGCCGCATGGTCGGGCGGGATCGCACTGCTGGTGTCGTTGCCGTCGGTGAGCAGGATCAGCACTTTCTCTTGTTCATGGGCCTGGTCCAGCAGCTTCAGGCTCAGGCCAATGGCATCGCCAATCGCGGTGTTGGGCCCGGCCATGCCGATGCCGCTGTCATCCAGCAGCAGCGACAGGCTGGCGTGGTCCAGGGTCAATGGCGCCTGGGGATAGGCGCCGCTGCCAAACAGGATCAGGCCGATACGGTCGTCCTTGCGGCGCTGGATAAAGCCATGCACCACCTGTTTGACGGCGGCCAGGCGGTTGATCTTCTGGCCGTTGGTGTCGGTAAAGTCCTGGGTTTCCATGGACTGTGAGATGTCGATGGCCAGCATCAAGTCCCGCACCGGCTGTTGGCGCTCGATGGGTTTTTCGATCCACACCGGGCGGGCAATGGCCAGTACCAACAATGCCCACACCAGCAGGTTGAGCAGCAGTTGCAGGCGGTTGCTGCGAATGCCGCTTGCCTTCGGCGTCTGGCCCACGGCCCGGCTGAGGCTGGCGAAAAACGGCACGCGCACGGCGCTGCGGGCTTCACGGTATTCCGGCAGGTAACGGTAGGCCAGCCACGGCAGCGGCAGCAAAAGCAGCAGCCAGGAATAATCAAGCTGCCACATGGTGATGCTCCACCCAGGCTTTGCACTGGGCCAACAGCTGTTCGCGTTGCGCGCTGGAAACATTCACCGAACCATACGCAAGGCTTGCCAGTTGGTGGCTGAAGTCCTCCGGCAGCGGGGCCTTGGCATGGCGCAGCAGGAACGCCTGCCAGTCGGCGCCACTCAAGGTTGGCACGCGCTGGCGCTCCTCCGGCGCAAGCGGCATCGACAGCGCCACACGCTTGAGCAATTCGGGCAATTCGCGCAGGTCTTCCAGCGCGTTGAGGCGCGCCAAGGCTTCGCGGCGATAGGCATTGCGCCGCCAGCGCAGCCAGGCGCGGATGCCCAGCACCAGCAAGGCAATCGCGAGTGACCCCAGCAGCGCCCACCAACCCCAGCTCTGTGGCCAATAGCTGACCGGCGCAGGGAGGCCCAACTCCTTGAGTTGCTCGATACTCGGCACATTGGGGTTCATCGCCGCGCTCCATTGCGCCGGCCCAGTTCATCACGCAGCTGGTCAACTGCGGGCAGCGCCGTGCTGACCATCAACAAAGGCACTTGGCTGCGGCGCAGCAGACTGGCGACGTCCTTGAGCCGTCCGCCAAGAAAGTCGCCCAAGGGCTGGCGCACCTGGCGTTTCTGTACGGCCAGCTCGACCTGTAGTTGACCTTGGGTAACCATCAAATGCCCGCTGTCGGGCACGTTCAGTGCCAGCGGGTCATAGACTTGCAGGGCGATCACATCGTTGTGGGCCGACAGTTGCCGCATCAATTGCAGAGTGCGATCACCGGCCCCGGCGAAGTCACTGACAATGCAGATCAGGTGGTCATGCCCGGCCAGCGCCAGGCATTGTTGCAGCACCTTGTCGAGCTGGCCGTCAGCTTCATGGTCCGGATTACTCGCATTCAGCGCGGCGTTTTGTTCGACGATCCGGCTGCACAGAATTTCGACGCGCTTGCGGCTGCGCAACGGCGCCACGCTGTCGATACGCTCATCGTTGAACACCACCCCGCCGACCCGGTCGCCGGCGTTGAACACCATCCACGCGGCCAGCGCACCCAACTCGGCGGCGACGGCAGATTTGAAGCTGCGCACCGAGCCGAAGAACATCGACATGCGTTGGTCGACCACAATCAGCGCCGGGCGGTCGCGCTCTTCGGTAAAGGTGCGGATCACCGGTTTGCCGGTGCGCAGGGAAGCGCGCCAGTCCAGGTGGCGTAGATCATCGCCGGGCTGATAGCGGCGCAGTTCGTCGAAGTTCAGGCCGCGCCCGCGAAGTCGCGAGGCATGGTTGCCGGCGAGAATGCTGCCCTGGGGCTGGCGCGCGACAAAGCTCAGGCCGCGGGCCTGGAACTGCAGGGCCATCAACTGCCCCAGGGACACATAGACCAGGCCGTCGGTGCTCATGCCGGGATCGCCACTTTGTCCAGCAGGCGGTCCAGCACCTGGTCGGCGCTGACACCATCGGCCACCGCGTCGTAGCTCAATTGCAGGCGATGACGCAGTACCGGATGCGCCACGGTGCGCACGTTGTCCGGGGTCACAAAGGTCTGACCCTGCAACCAGGCATCGGCACGGGCTGCGCGGTCCAGGCCGATGCCCCCACGGGGACTGGCGCCAAGGCTGATCCAACGCGCCAGGTCGGCGTCGTAGTCGCCGGGATGGCGGGTGGCGTTGATCAGGTCGATCAGGTAGCGGTCGATCGCGGGGGACACCTGGATCGCGCTGACTTCCTTGCGGGCAGCGAAGATCACCTCGGGGGCGAGGCTGAAGCCCTGGGTGGCCGCCGTGGCTGCATGCTGCTCTTCTTCACGCAGAAGGCGCAGCACCTGGCTTTCGTTTTCGGCACTGGGGTAATCCAGCAGGACTTTCATCAGGAATCGGTCCATCTGCGCTTCAGGCAGTGGGTAAGTGCCTTCCTGTTCGATGGGGTTCTGGGTGGCGACCACAATAAACAGCTCGGGCAGCGGATGGCTGGCGCCGGCCACGGTGATCTGGCGCTCTTCCATGGCTTCGAGCAAGGCCGCCTGGACCTTGGCCGGGGCGCGGTTGATTTCGTCCGCAAGGATCAGGTTGCCGAACAGAGGGCCTGGCTGGAAGCGGATCTGGTTCTGGCCGTCCACCTGGTGCAGCACCTCGGCGCCGGTGATGTCCGAGGGCAGCAGGTCGGGAGTGAACTGGATACGGCTCATCTTCGCATCCAGGTGCCGGGCCAGGGCCTTGACCGTGCGAGTCTTCGCCAGCCCCGGCAAGCTTTCCAGCAGCAAGTGACCGTTGGCCAGCAGGCCGATGAGCATCTGCCGAATCACCTGGTCCTGGCCCAGCACGCTTTCGGCAATGCTGGCTTGCAGGGCAGTTAAATCGTTGAGCGCTGTCATCACAATCTTCCTTGAAACAGTGGGTCACCAGGGTGCGGCAACCACGATGTACTGCACGGTACTGCCGACGTATTGCGGCTGGTACCACGTGGGCCCGCAATGTTGGTAGGCCACGCCATTGGCGATCACCGAGACGCAATCCACGGGCACCGTGGTGACGCGTGTCCCGATCGCGAGGATGGTCGCCGTGGTCGCGCCGATGACGGCGGCGGTAGCCCACGGGTGGTACCAGTCATCTCCGTGGGGCGGCGGAGGCGGTGGTGGAGGAGGCGGCATCGGGTACGGATGCGGCCCCGGTTGTGGTCCGGGTCCCGGATAGGGATGAGGGCCAGGTTGTGGCCCTGGATACGGATGCGGACCAGGCTCGGGGTGCGGCCCTGGCTGAGGATGGGGCTGCGGGTGCGGCTCCGGGTGTGGTGGCATCGGACGGGGTGCGGGCATGGGGTGCGGCGCCGGCATAGGAGGACGGTAACCACCACCGCCACCATGGGGCACCACAAACGTCCGTGCACCACCGCCGCCTCGCAGTTGCCAGGCTTGGGCGGTAACCGGATCGAACAGCGTCAGCAGCAAACTCGCGGTCAGCACCGCCGCTGTGCTTTTCATGGCTGTTCTCCCTGAGGCTCCAACTGTTGCAGGGGCACCGCGCGGGCGCCGGCCGGTGGGGTGAACTCAAAGTCGGCAGGCTTGGGCGAGCTGTTGAGTTGCCACAAGTAGTTGACGCTGTGCCTTGGGTGTTCGGCGGTGTCGCGACGGCTGATCACCAGTCGGCAGGGCAGCGGCTGCGAGCCTTGGCGAATCCACAACTGCCAGTCGATGTCCGGCTGGCGGTAGGCGTAGTGGGTGCAGGTCTGGCCGTCGATGGTTTCGCTGCCGATCAGCACGGCGTTGCTGATGCCCACCTCCTTGGCGGTGCCGGGGTTCCAGCGGAACAGGTCGGCCAGCGGCAACTCGATGCCGTAACGTTCGCTCAACTGATCAAGCAACCCGCCGATATTGGCCGGCGCAGCCTGGTTGGCGAAGTAGCCGCTGCGACTGTCGTAGAGGGTGAAGCTTTTGCCGTTGTAGAACAGGCTGCGGCGCTCACCGTCGCTTTCCACCGAGACTTGCAGCTTGTCTGGCTGCATCGCCGCGAGGCGGGTCTGGTGGCTGAATTCGATGGTCTGGCCGTTATCCAGCACCTGGTCAGTGTGGCTGTGGGCGTCGATGCGGAACTGCTGCAGGCTGCGCAGGTAACCGCCCATCTGTTCCAGGGCGGTCAGGGCCTTGGGTTCGAGTTCATCGGCCCAGGCCGTGGTGCTGGCGCTGAATATCAGGCCGATCAACAAAACGCGTGTGCAATGAAAACTGCGCATGGCGCACCTCGTTCAAAGCATGAAAGTCGGGATTACCGGGATAAACGACAGGCGGAAATTCCAGCGGCTGCTGATCAGGTCGTCGGCGTGGATCACCGAGTACTGCACCTCACCGGAAATGCGCACCGGTAGCTTGCCGAAGTACACAATCCGTCCGGCACCGAGGCCGATAGGGAAGTTGACCTTGTTGCCGCCTTCGGCTTTCCAGTTGACGGTGACGTTGGGCGTCATGCCCACCCGCCACTGGCTGGGGCCGGGAATGTTGCGCTGGATGAAGTACTGGATATTGGTCAGGCTGACGTCTTTGCGCCGGGCATCACCGCCCACCGACCACCAGTGCTGGGGGAACACTCCCAGGGTCCAGTCTTCTCCGAGGTAGGCGGCGACGAATGCCGGGCCCAGGGAATACTTGCCGGTGCCCAGCACGTCTTTTTCAGCGGTGGGGAACATCGCCGTCGGACCGAAGCCCCAAACCATTTTCCCGCCATTGGCAAAGCGGATCGGTTGCTTGGGCGAGAACACGCCCACATAAGCCAGGTCGCCAAACCCCGAGGTGCGGTCGAAAGGATCGTTGACCACCGACGGGAAATCCCGGTCGGTCAGCACACCAGAAGGACTCATGCCAGCCAGGCCGCCGGCCTTCTGATTGATCGGTGCGCTGACGTAGCTGATGGGCAGGCGGTTGATCAGGTTCCAGTCTTCACCGAGGGAAATCGGGAAGGTGGGCATGAAGCTGTATTTGCCCAGGTAGCGAGTGCCGTTGCTGTGGGGCCCCTTGAGCGCGCTGTAGTCGAACTGGTTGAACAGCAGCACCAGGTTGCCCACCGGGTTGTCCATCAGCTTGGCGATCTGCTCGGTCGAGGGCTCGCAGCCGGCCTTGACCACTTGCTTGAGGTCGATATCAAAGTCTTGTTGCAGGCGGTGGCAGGTCTCGGCATCGGCCTTGGCGACCGGGCTGGCGCGGGTGCCCAGGTCCGGCAGATTGGCGGCAGATACGCCAACACTGCTGAACAAACCTGCACACAGGGCGGCACAGCGCACGCTGTTCACCAGACATACTGCAGGCGGAAGGTCCAGGTGTTCACGTCGGGTGAGCCGGTGCGCTCGGAGACCGTGTCGTTATAGGCGATCAGGCCGCCAAACTGGGGTGACAACATAAAACCCAGGCTGGCGCCCAGCAGGCCGTTTTCCTGTTTGTTGTCTTGCCAGTCGCCATCGATCTTGCTTTCGCCGCCGCGGTTGTAGGTGGCGTCCAGTGAAACCCAGAGCGCGCGGTTGATGGTGTAGCTGTAGTGACCCTCGATGGCGTACAGCGGCTTTTGTTCCAGCTTGCTGTCGCCGTGGTAGTCCTTGTTGTCGCCGAACAGCGACACGTAGGTGTTGATCTCCAGCCAGGTCGGGCCAATCGGGGTGCCGAAGCCCAGTTCGGGCTTGAACACCCAGCGGTTGGAGCCGATGTTGATGATGCGGTCTTTATCGTAATCACCGGTGGGCATGGTCACCCACAGCGCGCCGGTGAGGAACGTCTCGGGTTTCCAGCTGGCGAACTCCTCGGCGGTCAGTGCCGGGCCACCAAAGATGTTATGGGCGAACACAATCTGCGTGTCGCCCATACCACCGTTGCGCTTGGTACCGCTGAAAAACTGGGCGTTGTCGAACGACGCCGAAACGTCGGCGTAAGGCTGGATAAACTGGATGGCGCTGTTGCGCCCGTCGATGCCGAATGAACGGGCGTAACGGAACAGATAGAGGTCGGCGTCCAACGACAGGCCGTTGATTGGCAATGTCGTGTCGATCGGGGTGTTGGTGTCGACCCGATTGTAGTAGCCGAACACCATGTTCAGGTCCGTCGGGGAGTTTTGCCAATCCCTGGCATTGTCGGCAAACCCTATCCCTGGCATCAGTGCCAGTGTGGCGGCGGTAAACGCACTCAGTTGACTACGTGAAACCATGGCTCTACTCCTTGTAAATGCCTGATGTCAGGGTGCAGCGGTGCTACTTGATCAGGCGTTATTTGATCGGTGTGAGCGGTGGCAGCTTCCATTGGCCATTGCCCACTTCGGGCTTGGGCAGGTAAATGCGCAATACGGCATAGAACGGGCCGGGCGGTGCGGGCAGCCAGTTGCTTTGTTCGGCTTTCGGTGGCTCGTGGTGCGCCACCAGCAGCGTCAGGCCGCCATCGGCGTCGAGCTTGAAGTTGGGCAACATCCGCGAGTTGAGCAGGTAGCGCTTCTTCAGGTTCGGCACCAGCAGCTTGGTCTTGGCGTCGTACATGGTCAGCGACCAGAACGCATCCGCCGGTGGCAACTGGTCCTTGGCGAAGTGCACGGTGTAACTGTGGCGCGCGCCGTTGGCCGGTTTGCCTTCGCTGTCGACGAAGTAGCTCAGGTAGGCGGCCTCATCCGTCGAGTTGCCGAAGATCCCCAGGTTGGCGCCCACGTAGCGATACAGATAATTGTTGTTCAGATGGTCTCGCGAGCCGAAGAAATCGCCACTGGCCACTTGGTGAGTGTCGATCTTGTCCTTCTTGAACGCTGCAAACTCAGCCTTGCCATCAGCAATCCCGTCTTCCAGGGCCTTGCGTTGTTCAACCGTCAGGGCCTTGAGGTCAAACGGTTTGCCGGCCTCGACGCCGATCTTGGCAAAACGCGCGAGCACCTCTTTTTCACTGTCCTGAGGCGCCGCATAGCCCAGCATGAAGTTCAGGTAGCGGAACAGGTGCACGCTGTCGCTCATGTTGGGGGTTGGCTTGGGCCAGGCGATTTTCGGCGGCTTGATCGGTTTCGGCTGGTTCACATAGTTGCTGAGGGTCTGGACCTTGTAGCCGCCCTGGATCTGCTTGACCTTGGCGAGGTCCTTGTCATCGAACAATTGGGTGCGGTACAGGGCGTAGGCGATGTTGCTTTCGCTGTACACCACGCGGTCGACATTGGGGGGCTGCTGACCTTTCCAGTCAGGGCCGGCGATCATGTAGTGGCCGCCGTTGTTGCCGGTGCTGCGGGTGCCCAGGTAGCCGAAGTTCTGGGTGTAGAGGTCGATCAACTGCACCGAGTAGTAGCGGTTGTCTTCGATCTTCGGCAGGGTCAGTACTACCGGCTCGGCGCGCAGGTCCAGCCAGACAAAGGAGTAGGGCGTGTCCGAATTCGGTGTAATGAACGCAGTGTCCTTGGGCGTGAACACTTGCGCGGTGTTGCCGATATGGTTGAACGGCGCCTTGAAGTTCGGCCCGGTCTTGTCAACGGCCTGGGTGTAGAGGGTCTTGTACATCTCCACCACCGGGAAGCCATACAGGTAAGCCTCCTTGGCGATGGCCCGGGCTTCACTCGGCGTGGCGGTGAAATCGGCCCAGGCGCCGGTACTCATGAGAATCGAGAGGCTCGCCAACAGCAGGCGCGTCGGTGTTCGAATCATGTTGTTGCGTCCTTACTGAATCAGTCGGATGTCGTCGAGTTTCCAGCTCTTATCGAAGTAGGCCTCGGTAGGCGCATACAGTCGGAAATAGCTGAACCAGTGTTTGCCGGGCAGAGTTTGCACCCAGTTGCTCTCGAAGTCTTTTGGCGCGTGAGGTCCGAAGTAAAGATCTATCGAACCGTCGGCATTTTTCTTCAAATCCTGGCGTGACGACAGGTCGGCCTTGCGCTGCGGGTTGTCGATCAGGCAGCGGCTGTCTATGTCATACACGGTCATCGACCAGAACTGTTTGGCCGGTGGGTTGGCGCCGATGTGCAGGGTGTAGGACTTGCTGCCGTCGAGCCATTGGCCCTTGTTGTCGGTGTAGGCGCCGAGGTAAGTCTGGCCCAGGCCCGATGTCTTGGAAACCATGCCTTTGGTGTTGGTCACCGCTTCGTAGAACCAGGCGCTGCGTTCCCACAGCTGGTCGTAATAGGCCACGCGCTGGGACGGCTCGGTGATGTTGAGCACGGTGTCCCATTGCCGGTCTTTCCAGTACTGCGCCTGGGGGAAACGCTTGGCGAAGGCGTTGGCCTTGGCGATCAATTCACCCATTTGCACGCCTTGCTCCAGGGCTTGGCGCTGGTGTTCGTTAGGGTTGAAGGGTTTGTCCTTCTCGATGCCCAGGCTGGACAGCATGGCCATGTAGAAACGGTCGCGTTCGTTGACCGGCTCTTTCTGGATAATCCCGTGCAGTCGCTGCCAGTAGGCCATGCCACGCGGCTGGGTGCCGGACCAGGGTTTGCCGCCGGGGGACAGCAAACGGGTCTTGCCGGGATTGGCGCGCTGGGCGTAGGGGTACATCTTGAACTGCTCGACCAAGGCCTTGCCTTTTGCCGGGTCTGGGTCGAGTACGCGAAAGCCTACCAGTATGTTCATGGTTTCCGACTTGGCGAGGTAGTATTTGCCTGCATCGGCCGGGGGTTCCTGGCCTGGTGGCAACACCAGGTACTTGCCGCCTTTACCTTGGTCGGGGCCGGTCTGGCCCATGTCGATGATTGCTCGTTGCCAGAAATCACCGATCCCGCCGGCCGTTGGCCCCGGCGGCAGCTCAATTACCAATGGCCCGGTTTCGTTGAGGTCGACGAAACCGAGGATATAAGGCGTGGTTGCGTTGGCGGTGATCACGCCGAGTTTGTCTTCATAGGTGGTCAGCACCATCAGGTCGCCACTGCGGGCGCCCAGCTTGGTGCTGAATTCGTCCTGCCATTGGGCGTATGACACCAGCGGCAAGGCCCACAGATAACTTTGGGTGGCCTGCTGGAAATCCAGTTCGCCGTACAGCTTGGCGATTTCGCTGTGGGCCGGCAGCTCACCTTCCATCGTGATTGGGTCGATGCGCGTATCCAGCGCGTGCGCGCTGGCGGTCAGGGCCAACAGGCTTAAACCGGCACTCCGAAGCAGAGCGTGCATAAAATGTCCTTATTTCCCAAATGTGACGTTGATCCCGGCAAACAGGGTGAACTGCGGCAGGCCATCGCCTTTGCGGGCAACCGTCCACTGCGGTTCGATATAGGCGTTGAGGATATTGCTGCCGGATTTCCAGGCCTTGCCGGCACCGAAACCGATAGGGATGTAATGGGTGTCGTTTTTCAGGTCAAACGTCCAGGTGCCGGTGGAGCGCAGGTACCAGCCCTTGGGCAGGTTATGGATGATGAACGGCTGGAAAGTGGCACTTTCCACATGGGCGCGATCGCTGTCGCCGGCGAAGGAGCTTTGGTATTGAACCAGAGCGCCGAGCAGGCCGCGGGGCGAGGCATCGATGGCCACCGCCGCCAAGCCGGCCTGCCACTTGCCGGTGCCCAGTTCATCGTGCTCGGCGGTAGGCGCGGTGATTTGCGGGCCGATGCCCAACTGCACGCCGTCGGTCTTGAGCAGGAAAATATCGAACAGGTTCAAGTCGCCGATCCCTGTGGTGTAGCCGCTGTGGGGATCGGGGCGGGTGCTGATGGGCAATGTCGCGCGCAACAGCTGGGGCACCCCGATGAAGTCCGAGGGCGCAACGGGCAGCGTGCCGCGCAGCAGCATGTCGTTGGTGTGGGCGTTAGTGTCGAATAACTTCGGGGTGTAATAGTCCTGCAGGTTTGCACCCGGTGCGAGGTTCAACGGGTTGTTACTCTTGTTGGCGGTGTCGACGTTGTCGGCCTGGGCCGAAATTGCGGGCAACACTGAAGCCACCAGCACAACTGCCGGAATATACGATGACTTAAGCATGACCACTCCCCAATTCCCTGGTGATGTTCCCGATAGCGCGTTTGTGAAGGCTAGGGGGCTGTCCTTATTCACTATTACGTGTAGGACATGTCGTTTGAAGCTAGCAGTAAATTTAAGACTCGCTAGTCAATCGAAAGAATTAGTTGTTTGTTGAGGGCGGCATCACGGACGCTATGAATAATGGCAAATTGCCTCAAACGCCGCTGCTGTGCAACGGCATTGAGGGGGAGGGGATCAGAGGAGCATTGATTTGACTTTGTCACGCAACTGATCAATCGAGAACGGTTTGGCAATCACCTGGGTGCCAACCGGCACATTGATATTCTCGGCGTAACCACTGGCAAACAGAATCGGCAGGACAGGTCTCAGCTCACGGGCCTTGGCGGCCAGTTCCACGCCGCTCATACCCGGCAGGCCGTGGTCGGTCATCATCAGGTCGATGGTTTTTCCGGCGTCTTTGATGATGTCCAGGGCGCTTTCAGCGTCTGCCGCTTCAAGTACCTGGAACTCCAGCTCTTCGAGGACATCGACGATCAGCATGCGCACGATGGCGTCGTCTTCGACTACTAGGATGGTGGAGGCAGAGGCGGACATAGTGAGGGTTCCCGAGAAGTGGAGGGTGCAGGTCTTGATCAGTCGAAAGACCATCCTCTAATGAGTCGCGTCAATCTCGGCAAGTTCCCGAAACAGGGTCGGCATTGTGCCGGTAATGATTGGAAATGTCCCGTTCAAGGAACAGAAGTGCAAAGGCGTTATGCGGTCAATGCCACCATGGCCAGCAGAAAAATAGCGTTCAACCGCGACTTTGGGGCAAACTCCTCGTTTTTCCGTATTTGGCCAAGGCATGCCCATGACTCCCGCGTCGTCCGTCGATGAGAAAAGCTTCCGTAAATTGCTGGGCCGCAACGTAGCGCTGCCGCTGAGTGTCGGCGTGCTCAGCGCGGTGTTTTTCGTCTGCCTGATCACCTATCTGTTGTCGGTGATCCAGTGGGTGGAACACACCGACCGGGTGATCAACAATCTCAACGAAACCTCGAAGCTGACCGTGGACCTGGAAACCGGCATGCGCGGCTTCCTGATCACTGGCGACGAGCACTTCCTCGACCCGTACGAAGTGGCCAAGCCGCGAATCATTTCCGACTTGCGCAACTTGCAGGCATTGGTGGCGGACAATCCGGAGCAGGTGGATCGCCTCAAGCGTCTGGAATCGTTGCAACTGGCGTGGAACACCTACGCCCAGTCGATGATTGATATGCAGCGCCAGAGCGGTGATTTTCGCACCGCTGTGAAAGCAGGGCGCGGTAAAAGCCTGACGGACGAGATTCGCAAGGAGTACGACCGGGCGGTGGCGATGGAGCAACAGTTCCGCATCACCCGCAATGAGGACGTCACCCGTACCACGATCATCAGCGTCAGCTTGTATCTGGTGTTTGTGCTCGGCCTGAGTGGCTTCCTGGCGTATATCGGAAGAAAGAATTTAATCGAACTTTCAACAAGTTACAGTGAAAACCTCGCGTCACAACAGAAGATTGCCAAGCGCCTGGAGCAGCAAGCCTGGCTGCGCAACGGCCAGACCGAACTGGCCGAACAGGTCCTGGGCCAACTGACGTTGAACCTGCTGGGCCGCAACATTTTGCAGTTCTTCGCCCAATACATGGGCTCGGCAGTGGCGGCGCTGTACGTGCGTGAAGAGCACGGCGGCCTCACGCGCGTGGCCACCTATGGTTTCTCTCGCGAGCAAGAGCAGCAGGAGCAGTCGATTTACAACGATGAAGGCATCGTCGGCCAGTCGGTGCGGCAGGATCGCCTGATTCGCCTGGACGATGTGCCGGTGGACTACTTCAAGGTCAGTTCCGGCCTCGGCGAGGGCCCGACCCGCAGTGTGATGGTGGTGCCGACCAGTGATGATGGCCGGGTCAACGGCGTAATCGAACTGGGCTTTTTGCGCGCCCTGGACGACCGTGATGTCGAGCTGCTGGAGTTGATTGCCGGCAACATCGGTACGTCCATCGAAGCGGCGCGTTATCGCCAGCGCCTGCAGGAAGTGCTGGCCGAAACCCAGCAGCTTAATGAAGAGCTGCAAGTGCAGCAGGAAGAGCTCAAGACCGCCAACGAAGAGTTGGAGGAACAGTCCCGCATCCTCAAGGAATCCCAGGCCCACTTGGAAACCCAGCAGGCGGAGCTGGAGCAGACCAACGAACAACTGGCGGAGCAGACCCAGACCCTGGCCGAGCAACGCGATGCCATGGACCAGAAAAACGTCCAGCTCAACCGCGTACAGATCGAGCTGGAAGAGCGCGCCGACGAGTTGCAGCGCTCCAGCAAGTATAAATCCGAATTCCTCGCCAACATGTCCCACGAGCTGCGCACGCCGCTGAACAGCTCGTTGATCCTGGCCAAGTTGCTGGCGGAAAACCCGCAGGAAAATCTCAGCGCCGAACAGGTCAAGTTCGCCGAGTCGATCTATTCGGCCGGCAACGACCTGCTCAACCTGATCAATGACATCCTCGACATCTCCAAGGTCGAGGCCGGCAAGCTGGAAATGCGCCCGGAGAACTCCAGCGTGGCACGCCTGGTGGATGGCTTGCGCGGCATGTTCGAGCCGCTGGCAGCCGACCGCAAGCTCGGGTTTCAGGTGGAGGTGCAGGAAGGCACACCGCACATGCTGTTCACCGACCGCCAGCGCCTGGAACAGATTCTGAAGAACCTGCTGTCCAACGCGGTCAAGTTCACCGAGAAAGGCGAGGTCAGCCTGTCGGTATCCCGGGCACCGGGCGAGGGCGTCGCCTTTACCGTGCGCGACTCGGGGATAGGTATTGCTCCGGACCAGCAGGAAAGCATCTTCGAAGCCTTCCGTCAGGCCGATGGCACCACCAACCGCCGTTACGGCGGCACCGGCCTGGGCCTGTCGATCTCCCGGGACCTGGCGAACCTGTTGGGCGGCTATATCAGTGTCACCAGCGAACCTGGCCAGGGCAGCGTCTTTACCCTGGTGGTGCCCGAGCACTATGTAGAGCGTGACGAAGACACCCCGGCGCTGGAACAGCCGCGCGCGGTGGTCCCTGCGCCTGCACCAGCCCCGATCAAGGTCTCGCCGATGCCGATCGCCCACGAAGCGCAGATCCCGCGCTTTATCGATGACCGCGACAAGGCTCCATTCGCCACGCGTTGCATCCTGGTGGTGGAGGACGAGCCGAACTTTGCGCGCATCCTCTTCGACCTGGCTCATGAGCTGGGTTACCACTGCCTGGTGGCCCATGGCGCGGATGAAGGTTACGCCCTGGCAGAACAATACATTCCCGACGCGATCCTGCTGGACATGCGCCTGCCGGACCATTCCGGCCTGACCGTGCTGCAACGTCTCAAGGAGCATGCCGGAACCCGTCACATCCCGGTGCACGTGATTTCCGTGGAAGACCGCGTCGAAGCGGCCATGCACATGGGCGCCGTCGGGTACGCGGTCAAGCCGACCACCCGCGAAGAGCTCAAGGATGTGTTTGCTCGCCTGGAAGCCAAGCTGACGCAGAAGGTCAAGCGTGTGCTGCTGGTGGAAGACGATGACCTACAGCGTGACAGTATCGCGCGCCTGATCGGCGACGATGACATCGAGATCACCGCTGTAGGCTTCGCCCAGGAGGCCCTGGACCTGCTGCGCACCCACATCTATGACTGCATGATCATCGACCTTAAGCTCCCGGACATGCTCGGTAACGAGCTGCTCAAGCGCATGTCCACCGAGGATATCTGCTCGTTCCCGCCGGTGATCGTCTACACCGGGCGCAACCTGACCCGGGACGAAGAGGCCGAACTGCGCAAGTATTCGCGCTCGATCATCATCAAGGGCGCACGCTCCCCCGAGCGTTTGCTGGACGAGGTCACACTCTTTCTGCACAAAGTCGAATCCCAGCTGTCCCATGAACGCCAGACAATGCTCAGGACCGCCCGCAGCCGCGACAAGGTCTTCGAAGGGCGCAAGATCCTGCTGGTGGATGACGATGTGCGCAATATTTTCGCCCTGACCAGTGCCCTGGAGCACAAGGGCGCGATTGTCGTGATCGGCCGTAATGGCCGCGAGGCGATCGAGAAACTCAATGAAGTCGATGACATCGACCTGGTGCTGATGGACGTGATGATGCCGGAGATGGACGGTTACGAGGCCACGGCCTTGATCCGCCAGGACCCGCGCTGGCGCAAGCTGCCGATCATCGCGGTGACGGCCAAGGCCATGAAGGACGATCAGGAGCGTTGCCTGGCGGCAGGCTCCAACGATTACCTGGCCAAGCCCATTGACCTGGACCGGTTGTTTTCATTGATTCGCGTGTGGCTACCCAAGATGGAACGGATTTAATTGGAAAGAAGCACTGACATCGAACTGCGCTTGCTGATTGAGGCCATTTACCTCAAGTACAGCTATGACTTTCGTGATTACTCCGGGGCTTCGGTCAAGCGCCGCGTGGCCCATGCGCTGCGCCAGTTTGACTGCGCCACCATTTCGGCCTTGCAGGAGCGGGTGCTGCATGACCCGACGGCGTTCATGCAGTTGCTGCAGTTCCTGACGATTCCGGTCAGCGAGATGTTTCGCGACCCCTCGCATTTCCTGGCGATTCGCCAGGAAGTGGTGCCGCTGCTCAAGACCTACCCGTCGATCAAGATCTGGATCGCCGGCTGCAGCACCGGGGAAGAGGTGTACTCCATGGCCATCCTGTTGCGTGAGGAAGGCTTGCTGGAGCGCACCATCATCTACGCCACCGACATCAACCCCCGGTCCCTGGAAAAAGCCAAGCAGGGGATTTTTTCACTTGAGAACATCCGCGCTTATACCCATAACTACCAGCAGGCCGGGGGCCAGCGTTCGTTTGCTGATTACTACACCGCGGCTTACGATCATGCGATCTTCGACAAGACCCTGCGGGAGAACGTGACGTTCGCTGATCACAGCCTGGCAACGGATAGCGTATTCTCAGAAACTCAATTAATTTCATGCCGTAACGTATTGATTTATTTCAATAAAAAATTGCAGGATAGAGCGTTTGGATTGTTCCATGAGTCGCTGTGTCATCGCGGCTTCCTGGTGCTGGGCAGTAAGGAAACCCTGGATTTTTCCGGCTACAGCAAACAGTTCGAACCCCTGGTCAAGCAAGAACGGATCTACCGAAAATTATGAATGAAGCTGCTGCCAGCCCGGTATCCGGGATCGAGGCTGTTGTGATCGGCGCTTCCGCAGGCGGCGTCGAGGCGTTGCTGAGCATTTTTGGTGAATTACCGGCGAACTTCGACCTGCCGATCATCACCGTGCTGCACCTGCCGGACGAGCGCCGCAGCCAGTTGGCGGAAGTGTTCGACCGTCGCGTATCGATGAAGGTAGTTGAAGCGCGCGACAAAGAAGTGATCCAGCCCGGCACCCTGTATTTTGCCGGCCCCGGTTATCACCTGTCGGTGGAACACGACCGCAGCCTCTCACTGAGCCAGGAGGACCGCGTGCACCATTCCCGGCCGGCCATTGACTACCTGTTCGAGTCGGCTGCCGATGTGTACGGCTCTGGCCTGATGGCGATCCTGCTGACGGGCGCCAACCAGGATGGCGCCCGTGGCCTGGCCCATGTCAAACAGTGCGGTGGTACGACGGTGGTTCAGGACCCCGACGAGGCGCGAGTAGCCATCATGCCCCGGGCCGCCCTGAAGCTGCACACACCGGACCATATTCTTCCCTTGAGCCGCATTGGCACTTTGCTGGCTTCCCTGGAATCTTCCCCATGTTAAGTACTGTCCAGGCCAAACTGCTGATCGTCGACGATCTGCCGGAAAACCTGCTGGCCCTTGAAGCGCTGATCAAGCGCGAAGACCGCCAGGTCTACAAGGCATTAAGCGCCGACGAGGCCTTGTCGCTGTTGCTGGAGCACGAGTTCGCCATGGCCATTCTCGACGTGCAGATGCCCGGCATGAATGGTTTTGAGCTGGCCGAGCTGATGCGCGGCACCGAAAAGACCAAGAACATTCCGATCGTGTTTGTCAGCGCCGCCGGGCGTGAGCTCAACTATGCGTTCAAGGGCTACGAAAGCGGCGCCGTGGACTTCCTGCACAAGCCGCTGGATATCCATGCGGTCAAGAGCAAGGTCAATGTGTTCGTCGACCTGTACCGCCAGAGCAAGGCGATGAAGCAGCAGGTTGAAGCTCTGGAGCAAAGCCGCCGCGAACAGGAAGCCTTGCTCACGCGCCTGCAGGCCACCCAGGCCGAACTTGAACAAGCCGTGCGCATGCGCGATGACTTCATGTCGAT
Source organism: Pseudomonas sp. ATCC PTA-122608 (assembly GCF_001952855.1). Classification (GTDB taxonomy): domain Bacteria; phylum Pseudomonadota; class Gammaproteobacteria; order Pseudomonadales; family Pseudomonadaceae; genus Aquipseudomonas. Next base: position 62,357 of record NZ_LPNO01000002.1, read on the forward strand.
CGTTGCCCATGAGGTGCGTACGCCCCTCAACGGGCTGATCCTGGAAACCCAGTTGCGCAAGATGCACCTGGCCCGGGACAACGCTGCGGCTTTTACCATGGACAAGATGCACGCCATGGTCGACCGCGATGAGCGGCAGATCCATAGCCTGATTCGCTTGATCGAAGACATGCTGGACGTGTCGCGCATCCGCACCGGCAAGCTGTCGATCCGCCCCGGGCGCTTTGACCTGACGCAACTGGTGCACAACCTGCTGGAGAATTTCGCCCCGCAAGTAGCGGCGGCCGAGTCCTCGGTGAAGTGGGTGCAGGAAGGGCCGGTGGAGGGCAACTGGGATGAATTCCGTATCGAACAGGTGGTGTCCAACCTGCTGACCAACGCCTTGCGCTACGGCGCCAAGAGCCCGGTGGAAGTGCGGGTGTATGCAGAGCATGGCGAAGCGCGGGTGGAAGTGCGCGACCACGGGATCGGCATCAGCGAAGACAACCAGAAACGGATCTTCCAGCAGTTTGAGCGGGTGTCGGCCAATCACGCGGTGGCGGGCCTGGGCCTGGGGTTGTTTATCTCCGAGCAGATTATCGCGGCCCACGGCGGTACTATCGAAGTCGAAAGCCGGATAGGCGAGGGTGCCTTGTTCCGCGTCTGCCTGCCCCTGGGGCCGCAGGCGTGAAATCAATCGTGAATCCGACGCAACCTCTGCGTGACCCTATGGTCGTATCAGCAGCAATTGACCGGACAAAGGCTTCCCATGAGTGAAGATGCGCAAGATGTGGTTCTGATCGTCGAAGATGACGAGTCGATTATGTTTGTGTTGGGTGAGTACCTGTCGGGCCTCGGTTACCGGGTATTGAAGGCGATTGATGGCGAGCAGGCATTTGAAATCCTCGCCACCAAGCCGCACCTGGACCTGATGGTCACCGACTATCGCCTGCCAGGTGGTATCTCCGGCGTGCAGATCGCCGAGCCTGCGATCAAGCTGCGACCGGAATTGAAGGTGATCTTTATCAGCGGTTACCCGCAGGAGATTCTCGACTGCAACAGCCCGATCACGCGCAATGCGCCGATCCTGGCCAAGCCGTTTGACCTGGATACGTTGCAGGAACATATCCAGCGCTTGTTGGCTTAAGCCTTGTGAAGGGGGGAGCGCGCTCCCTCTTCAAGCCTTGATCATTTCCCTCACCTTTGCCGTCAACAAATCAAAGGTGAATGGCTTGGTGATCATCTGCATGCCCGGGTCCAGAAAACCGCCCCTCACCGCCGCATGCTCTGCATAGCCAGTGATAAACAGCACCTTCAAGTCCGGGCGTACCTGTCGCCCGATTTCCGCCAGTTGCCGGCCATTCATGCCGGGCAGGCCGACGTCGCTGATCAGGAGGTCAATCCGCTGGCTGGACTCGATGATCGGCATGGCGCTGTCGGCGTCACCGGCTTCAACGAAGGCATAGCCCAGTTCGCTCAGCACGGCGCTGACCAGCACCCGCACGGCCGGGTCGTCCTCGACGATCAACACCGTCTCGCCAGCGTTGGCGAACGGCAGCAGCGCCGGGTTGAGAGGTTCATCTGCAATGACCTCGCCGACAAACCGCGGCAGGAACAGGCTGACGGTGGTGCCTTGGCCCACAACGCTGTGGATCGACACATGCCCATGGGACTGGCGCGCAAACCCGTAGATCATCGACAACCCCAGCCCGGTACCCTGGCCGATGGGTTTGGTGGTAAAGAACGGGTCAAACGCGCGGCTGATCACGCTCTCGGGCATGCCGCAGCCGGTGTCGCTGACGCTCAGTTCCACGTAGTCGCCAGGGTTGAGGGTGCCGTAGGCTGCGGTAAAGACGCTGTCGAGGTGGCGGTTGGTGGTTTCCACCACCAGTTGGCCGCCGTTGGGCATTGCATCCCGAGCATTGATGGCCAGGTTGAGCAGGGCGCTTTCCAGTTGATTGGGGTCGACTTCGGCGGTCCATAGTTGCTCGGTCAGCCGGATGTTCAGGGTGATGCTTTCGTTGAGGCTGCGTTGCAGCAGCTCACCCATCGAACTCACCAATTGGTTGATCTGTACCGGTTTGGAATCCAATGACTGGCGACGGGAAAAGGCCAGCAGGCGGTGGGTCAGGGCGGCCGCGCGGTTCGCCGACGTGACACCCAGGTCAATCAGGCTGTCGAGGTCTTCAGTGCGGCCCCGAGCGACGCGCCTTCGCAGCAGCTCCAGGCTGCCGATGATGCCCGTCAGCATGTTGTTGAAGTCATGGGCGATACCGCCGGTCAATTGGCCGACGGCTTCCATTTTCTGCGACTGGCGCAACGCTTCTTCGTTGTTGCGCAGTTGAGCCGTGCGCTCTTCCACCTGTTGCTCAAGGGTTTCCAGGGTGCGTTGCAGGCGTTGCTCGCTCTGGCTCAGTTCGATCAACCGGTCGCGGGCCTCGTACTGCCGGCGGCGCCCGCGCAGCGCCGTGGTCACAAGGCTGATCAAGGTAACCGGATGGAATGGCCGCTCGAGGAACGTCACGTTGCCGAGTAACTTGCTCAGGTGTGAGGAACCGTTCTGTTCGCTGCCGCCATGGTGCGTCATCAGCACAATCGGCAGGTCTGACCACGCCGGTTGTTGATGCAGGTGCGTGAGCAGCGGCTCCAGGTCGATACCGCGCATGGCCTCGGCGGCAATGACCAGCAAGCCTGCACCGTGCTCCAGCTCCTCGCAGAGCATCTGCAAATGGCTGGCGATGACGCCATTGAAACCGGCCTCATTGAGCATCATCAATGCCAATGAGCTGTCACGCCCCAGTGGCGCCAGAATGATCGCCCGTTCGGAGATGGCCGGTAGGCCACTCATGAACTTTCATCCTTGAGCAGCGGGTTATCGGTACCCATGTACGTCGGCACACCGCGCAACACACCTTGGAATGTATCCAGAGGCTCACCGATGGTCATGCCCGTGCTGCCGATACGGTATTCGCGAATCGTCGACTCATGGCTGCCGGTGCGTTTCTTGATGATCGAGATAGCCCGGCGGACTTTGCCGAGGGCTTCGAAGTAACGCAGCAGGATCACGGTGTCCGCCAGGTAGGTGATGTCCACCGGCGCTTGCATGTCGCCCACCAGCCCGTGTTGGGCAACGGTCATGAAGGTCGCGGCGCCACGACGGTTGAGGTACAGCAGCAGCTCGTGCATGTGCAGGATCAGCGCGTTTTCTTCCGGCATCGCGGCCTGGTAGCCGTTGACGCTGTCGATCACCACGGTCTTGATCCCGCGCTCATCCACGCAACGCCGCACCCGATGGGAGAACTCACCGGGGGAAAGCTCGGCGGCGTCCACTTGCTCGATCAGCAGGTTGCCGGTGTCTTGCAGAGCCTGCAGGTCGATACCCATGTTTTTCATGCGCTCGAACAGCAGGCCCAGTTCTTCATCAAAAATGAACAGCGCGGCTTTTTCGCCCCGGGCGACGGCTGCTGCCGCGAAGATCATCGAGATCAGCGATTTGCCGGTACCGGCCGGGCCCAGGATCAACGTGCTGGAACCGGTCTCGATCCCGCCGCCCAGCAATGCATCCATCTCGCGGATGCCGCTGGTCAAGGTCTGGCGGTTGTAGCCGCCACGGTGCTCGGCCGCCACCAGACGCGGGAACACATGCACGCCGCCTTCCATGATGGTGAAGTCGTGGAAGCCACCGCGGTACTTCTGACCACGGTACTTCACAATCCGCACGCGGCGGCGTTCTGCGCCGTAGTTGGGGGTCAGTTCTTCCAGGCGAATCACGCCGTGGGCCACGCTGTGCACGGTTTTGTCGAGAGACTCGGTGGTCAGGTCATCCAGCAGCAATACAGTGGCGTCGTAGCGCACGAAGTAGTGCTTGATCGCCAGGATCTGCCGGCGGTAGCGCAGGGAGCTTTGCGCCAGCAGGCGGATTTCCGAGAGGCTGTCGATCACGACGCGGGTCGGTTTGACCCGTTCCACCACTTCAAAAATCTGTCGGGTTGCTTCACCCAGCTCAAGGTCCGAGGAGTACAGCAGGCTCTGCTGGTGTTCGGCATTGAGCAGGCTTTCCGGCGGGGTCAGTTCAAAGATGTGGATGTGTTCATCCAGGTCCCAGCCATGGGACTTGGCACCCTGGCGCAACTCGCGCTCGGTTTCCGACAGGGTGATGTACAGCGATCGTTCGCCGCTTTTTGCGCCGGCCTGGAGGAATTGCAGGGCCACGGTGGTTTTACCGGTGCCGGGTTCACCTTCCAGCAGGAACAAATGGCTACGGGAAAGCCCCCCGGCAAGAATGTCGTCCAGACCTTCAATACCGGTGGCCGCCTTTGCTGTGAACAGCTCTTTGGATGTAGACAAGAAGTGCCCTCGGGTCACAAATAAGTAGTCGGCAGCGCCGGCTGGGGCGCGCCATATTTACTTGACCGTAGCGGCGTGTGGCGGTTCAACGTTTTGTATCAATTACAGCTTCTTGCTGTACCTACAGCCCTTGTTGCAACGCCGGATCGTCCGGATTTTGCTGTTCCAACTGGGCCAGCAACACCTGCACATTCTGCAACTGGCCGGTTTCCTTCCAGTAATTCACCAGCAAGACCCGCGCCTTGCGATTGGCCGGGTTGCGCTGAATGATCTCTTCCAACTGGCGCTGGGCGGCTTCCAGCTCCTGCTGGGCGTGCAGGGTGGTGGCCAAGTCGTAGCGGTAATCCTGATTGTTCGGTTCCAGCTCCACCGCACGGGACAGGCTGAGTAACGCAAACGCCCGCTCACCGTGGTGCAGCAGCCACATGCCAAGGGCATGTTGCAGATAGGCCGAATCGGGGTGGGCCTGCAACTGCTTGGCCAATAGCTGGCGGGACTCGTCGACCTTGCCCTGTTTGTCCAGCAGTTCGATTTGCGCGACCACCGCTTGCAGGTTATCCGGTTGCAGGCGCATCGCCTGTTCCAGGGCATTTTGAGCGTCGGGCAACAATGCGCTGTGAATGTACAGGCGTGCCAGCTGAATCCAACCTTCGGGACTCTCGGGTTGTCCCTTGAGCAACTTCACGTATTCGTCGAGTACCTGCTGCAACGGGCCGAAGTACAGGCCGAGGGTATCGGGAGAAAGCCCCAGCAAGGCATTGGCTGCGGCAAACCGAACGCTTTGCTCCGGGTCATCCAGCAATGGGCCGAGCAACAGTGTGCGCTGGCCGCTGGGCACCAGGCCGACGATGCTGTGAATCGCCGCCTCGCGCACCATGGGCGCGTCATTGGTGAGGTCCTTGTCCGCCAGCTTCAGGGCCTGGGGGCTGGGGTAATTGGGCAGTTCGGCATGCAGCGCAGCGCGGCGCACATCGGAGAGGTCCGGGCGGCCCAGCTGTTGATACAGCACACGGGCGGCGCCGGGTTCGCCGTTGTGCGCCTGTTTCAAGGCCTTGGTGTAACCGTGGGCGATGGCCGGCGGCACCACCACCGGCGGCGTACGGGTGAAATACCACGTGATCAGCACAATAAACAACAGGGCGCACAGGCCGATGATGGAGTAACGGCGTGACTTTGACATGCAGGCGTCCGAAAGCTTGGCAGCTAGTGCAAAGCCATCAGCTTCGGTCAGGTCACCGCGAGTGTCAAACCCGTATCACGTCAGCACGAACTCAATCGGCTCAAGGGCCGGCGGCAGCTCGGTTTCGCCGAGGGCCGCAAGAATCTCGCGCTCCAGGTTGCGGGCGATGGCGTTGCAGGGCAGGTCGTTTTCGTCGAAGCCGAAGGGGTCTTCGAGGTCGTCACCGATTTCATCCAGGCCGAAGAAGGTGTAGCTGACGATGGCGGTAAATACCGGCGTCAGCCAGCCCAGCGGCTCGGCCATGGCGAAGGGCAGCAGAATGCAGAACAGGTAGATGGTGCGGTGCAGCAGCAGGGTGTAGGGGAAGGGCAGTGGGGTGTGTTTGATTCGCTCGCACGAGGCCTGGACCTGGCTCAGGCCGTATAGCCGGGTTTCGAGTTGGGTGTAGCGCCAGTCGCTGATGTGGCCTTGTTCGGCGAGTTTCGAGCAGCGGGCGCCGAGGTCTTGCAGGATGCTGTCGGGGAGGTTGGGGTGGCTGGGCTCGACGTAGGCCCACGGCTTCATCGCCTGGGCTTCGTCTTCCAGGCGCAGGCGGGCGATCAGGCCATGGGCGAAGCCGCACAGGCCGCGTAGTACGGCTTCTCGGTCGGTGGGGGTGAGGATTTGGGTTTCGCGGATCAGTGAGCGTATTTCGATGATCATCTGGCCCAGTTGTTTGCGGCCTTCCCACCAGCGGTCGTAGCAGGCGTTGTTGCGAAAGCTCATGAAGATCGACAGGGACAGGCCGAGGAGGGTGAAAGGTGTGGCGTTGACCTTGGAGAAGTAGGCCGGGTGCAGGGTTTCTACCAGCACGATGACTGAGGCCAGCAGGGTTACCAGCAAGCTGCGTAAGGCGATGCGCTTGGCGATTGAGCCCTTCAGGGAGAACAGGATGCCGAGCAGGTTGGGTTTGGGACGGACGATCATGGGCGGGCTTCTTGGGTGGCGCAGGCTGTCAGGTTAGAAGCCTGTTTGCGTTGCGTCCAATTGCTTGGGCTGACTGGGTGATTGGTGGGGTCTATCGTCGGGGCTTTTGGTGTACATATCCGTTGCTGCGGTAACGGCGGCTTATGGTTCCGCTCTTACAGCGGGTCACTTTTGGCAAACGCCCCAAAAGTAACCAAAAGGTCTTTGCCCCACCACTCGGTGCCTCGCCTGGGCTCGGCATGCCCGCACTCCGGCCCGGTTCCGCGGGCCGCCGCGACGGGCCATCCATGGCCCGGCGCGGCTAAATCGGCTTCCCTGCCGATTTACCCGCTCCACCGTGCCTACTTGCGGCCATCGTGGTTGACGGGGCCCGCAGATCAAGATCACAAGCAGATCAAAAGCAGAGCACAGCGGCCTACAGGCCGGCTTGAGTGTTAGAAGCAGAGGCAAGATCCAGAGCGAAAACAGATCTGCTTTCCTGTAGGAGCGAGCTTGCTCGCGAAAAACCAGAGGGCGCCGCGTTCATCCAGGATGCCAGCGTCATCGTTAACGACCTTCGCGAGCAAGCCCGCTCCCACATTTGGACCGTGCCCGCTTTAGCTTCTGATTTTGCTGTTGCTGTTGCTTCACCACCCCCACTCAAGCCGGCCTGTAGGCCGCTGTGCCCTTGATCTGCTGTTGATCTTGATCTTAGGCGCCCCGTTAAACCACGCTGGCCGAACGAAGGCTTTGGAGCGTGGGTAACCCGGCAGGATGCCGGGTTAGCCGCGCTGGGCCAAGGATGGCCCATCGCGGCGGCCCACGCTCCAAAGCCGGAGTGAGGGAACTCCGAGCCTAAGCGAGGAGCCGAGTGGTGGGGCAAGAGCGTTTTGCTTACTTTTGCGCTCTTCAAAAGTGAGCCGCTGTAAGAGCGGAACCCATCGAAGCCGTTACCCAAATAACGGATATACACCCAAACCTCACCCAAAAAACAACACCCCATTGGCCAAACCAGTCAACCAAGTTGAAAGCTTTGACCATTGCCCACCCACCGCTCTAGAGCGACTATTTCACCGGTCTACGTACCCATCCTGAAAATAAAAACCACACAGGGATTTGAAGCGATGCGTGATTACTCGGCTGCCACCACCCAGTTCAACTACCAATACACCGTCGACGCCGCCTTGTCGGGCAACCTGCAGGCCCTCAACGCCTGCGTCGAATGCTGCGACCGCCACGCCTTACCCGGCCGCATCGCGCTGTTCTGGGAGGGCAAGGACGGCCGCAGCGCCACGTCCACCTTCACCCAATTGCAACACCAGGCCGCCCGCTTCGCCAACTTCCTCCTGGCCCAGGGCGTCAATCGCGGCGACAAGGTAGCAGGCCTCCTGCCACGCACCGCCGAGTTACTGATAGTGGTACTCGCCACCTGGCGCATCGGCGCGGTCTATCAACCGCTGTTCACCGCCTTCGGCCCCAAAGCCATCGAACACCGCCTCAACAGCTCTGGCGCCGCGCTGGTGGTGACCGACGCCGTCAACCGCCAAAAGCTCAATGAAGTGGCCGACTGCCCAACCATCGTCACCGTCGCCGGCCCCAACGGCGAAGGCATTGTGCGCGGCGATTTCAGCTTCTGGGCCGAACTGCCCAACTATTCCAACACCTGTGAACCCGTATTGCTGGGCGCCGACGACCCGTTCCTGCTGATGTTCACCTCCGGCACCACCGGCCCGTCGAAATCCCTGGCAGTACCGCTCAAGGCAATCGTGGCTTTCCAGAGCTACACCCGCGACGCCGTCGACCTGCGCCCCGAAGACGCATTCTGGAACGTCGCCGATCCGGGCTGGGCCTATGGCATCTATTTCGGCGTGACCGGCCCCTTGTCCATGGGCCACCCGATCACCTTCTACGACGGCCCGTTCACCCTCGAAAGCACTTGCCGCGTCATCAACAAGTACGGGATCACCAACCTCACCGGATCGCCCACGGCCTACCGCATGCTGATCGCCGGCGGCGAGCAGTTCGCCAAGTCGATCAAGGGCAAGCTGCGCATTGTCAGCAGCGCCGGCGAGCCGTTGAACCCAGAAGTGATCCGCTGGTTTGCAGACAACCTCGGCGTGACCATCCACGACCACTATGGCCAGACCGAATTGGGCATGGTGCTGTGCAATCACCACGGCCTGGAACACCCGGTGCACGTCGGCTCTGCCGGCTTTGCCTCGCCAGGCCACCGCATCGTGGTACTGGACGACAACCATCAGGAACTGCCCGCCGGCCAACCAGGCATCCTCGCCATCGACCGCGAACAATCGCCGATGTGCTGGTTCGCCGGCTACGACGGGGTCAAGACCAAAGCCTTCGTCGGCAAGTACTACCTCAGCGGCGACACCGTGGAGCTGAACCCCGACGGCAGCATCAGCTTTGTCGGGCGCAGTGACGATGTGATCACCACTTCCGGTTACCGCGTCGGCCCATTCGATGTGGAAAGTGCGTTGATCGAGCATCCGGCGGTGGTGGAGGCGGCAGTGGTGGGCAAGCCATGCCCGGAACGCACCGAGATCGTCAAAGCCTTTGTGGTGCTCAGCGAGCAATACCGCGCCGAGCCGGCCCTGGCCGAGGAGCTGCGCCAGCACGTGCGCAAGCGCCTGGCGGCTCACTCGTACCCACGGGAAATCGAATTTGTCAGCGAGCTGCCCAAGACCCCGAGCGGCAAGCTGCAACGCTTCATTTTGCGTAATCAGGAAATTGCCAAGGCCCAGGCGGCCACGGCGTGACCCATTCTTCAAGGAAACAGTGATGCAGATTGAGAACAAGGTTTTTCTGGTCAGCGGCGGCGCTTCAGGCCTCGGCGCGGCAACGGCCGAGATGCTCGTAGCAGCCGGTGCCAAGGTGATGCTGGTGGACCTGAACGCCGACGCCGTCGCCGCCCAGGCTGAAAAGCTCGGTGAGCAAGCGCGAAGCGTGGTCGCGGATATCAGCCAGGAAGCCGCGGCGGAAGCGGCAGTGCAGGCCACGGTTGCGGCCTTTGGTGGTTTGCATGGGCTGGTCAACTGCGCCGGTGTGGTTCGCGGCGAGAAAATCCTTGGCAAAAATGGCCCTCACGTTCTGGCCAACTTCGCCCAGGTGATCAACGTCAACCTGATCGGCAGTTTCAACCTGCTGCGCCTGGCTGCGGCGGCTATAGCTGAAACCGAGGCAAATGCCGATGGCGAGCGCGGGGTGATCATTAACACCGCTTCGGTGGCCGCGTTTGACGGCCAGATTGGCCAGGCCGCCTATGCCGCCTCCAAGGGCGCGATCGCCAGCCTGACCCTGCCTGCCGCCCGTGAACTGGCGCGCTACGGGATTCGGGTGATGACCATTGCCCCCGGCATTTTCGAAACCCCGATGATGGCCGGCATGACCCCGGAAGTGCGCGAGTCCCTCGCCGCCGGCGTGCCATTCCCGCCGCGCCTGGGCAAGCCAGGCGAGTACGCCGCGCTGGTGCGGCATATCATTGAAAACAGCATGCTCAACGGCGAGGTGATCCGTCTCGACGGTGCCTTGCGCATGGCAGCCAAATAAGGAGATTTTCATGACTGATCCCATCGTTATTGTCAGCGCAGTACGCACCCCAATGGGCGGGTTTCAGGGCGACCTCAAGGGCCTGACCGCCCCGCAACTGGGTGCTGCGGCGATTCGTGCAGCGGTCGAGCGTGCCGGTATCGCCACCGATGCCGTGGATGAAGTGCTGTTCGGTTGCGTGCTGCCCGCCGGCCTCGGTCAGGCGCCTGCGCGTCAGGCCGCTCTCGGCGCCGGCCTGGATAAATCGACCCGTTGCACCACCCTCAACAAGATGTGCGGCTCGGGCATGGAAGCCACGATCCTGGCCCATGACTCGCTGCTGGCGGGCAGTGTGGAGGTGGTTATCGCCGGTGGCATGGAGAGCATGTCCAACGCGCCGTACCTGCTGGACCGCGCCCGCAGCGGTTACCGCATGGGCCACGGCCGGGTGCTCGACCACATGTTCCTCGACGGCCTTGAAGACGCCTACGACAAGGGCCGCCTGATGGGCACCTTTGCCGAAGACTGCGCCGAGCACAACGGCTTTTCCCGTGAAGCCCAGGACGCGTTTGCCATTGCCTCCCTGACCCGTGCGCAACAGGCGATCACCGACGGTAACTTCATCGCCGAAATCGTCCCGGTGCAGGTCACCGTGGGCAAGGAACAGAAAACCATCACTCACGACGAGCAACCACCTAAAGCAAAGCTGGACAAGATCGCCACCTTGAAGCCGGCCTTCCGCGAAGGCGGCACGGTGACGGCGGCCAACTCCAGTTCGATTTCCGATGGTGCGGCGGCGTTGCTGCTGATGCGCGAATCTGAAGCGCAGAAGCGCGGGCTCAAGCCGCTGGCGGTGATCCATGGCCACGCGGCGTTTGCCGATGAGCCAGGCCTGTTCCCGGTCGCGCCGGTGGGGGCGATCCGCAAGCTGATGAGCAAGACCGGCTGGAACCTCGACGAAGTCGACCTGTTTGAAATCAACGAAGCCTTTGCCGTGGTCAGCCTGGTGACCATGAGCAAGCTGGAAATTCCCCACAGCAAGGTCAACATCCACGGCGGCGCCTGCGCCCTGGGCCATCCGATCGGCGCGTCCGGCGCGCGGATCCTGGTGACCCTGCTCTCGGCCCTGCGCCAGAAAGGCCTCAAGCGCGGCGTTGCGGCGATCTGCATCGGCGGCGGTGAAGCCACGGCCATGGCCGTTGAATGCCTGTACTAAGGAACACCTATGCTCCCGAATGACGAACAACTGCAAATCAGCGAAGCTGCCCGGCAATTTGCCCAGGAACGGCTCAAGCCGTTCGCCGCCGAGTGGGACCGCGAGCATCGCTTTCCCAAGGAAGCCATTGGCGAAATGGCCGAGCTGGGCTTTTTCGGCATGCTGGTCCCGGAACAGTGGGGCGGTTGCGACACCGGCTACCTGGCCTACGCCATGGCCCTGGAAGAGATTGCCGCTGGCGACGGCGCCTGCTCGACCATCATGAGCGTGCACAACTCGGTGGGCTGCGTGCCGATCCTCAAGTTCGGCAACGATCAACAGCGAGAACAGTTCCTCAAGCCCTTGGCCAGCGGGGCGATGCTCGGGGCGTTTGCCTTGACCGAGCCTCAGGCCGGTTCCGATGCCAGCGGCCTGAAAACCCGGGCCCGTCTAGAGGGCGATCATTACGTGCTCAACGGCTGCAAACAGTTCATCACCTCCGGGCAGAACGCCGGAATCGTGATTGTGTTTGCGGTTACCGATCCGGCTGCCGGCAAGCGCGGTATCAGCGCCTTTATCGTGCCCACCGACTCGCCGGGCTACAGCGTGGCGCGGGTCGAGGACAAACTCGGCCAGCACGCCTCCGACACCTGCCAGATTCTGTTTGAAGACCTGAAGGTGCCGGTGGCCAACCGTTTGGGTGAAGAGGGCGAAGGCTACCGGATCGCCCTGGCCAACCTCGAAGGCGGGCGCGTCGGCATTGCTTCGCAAGCGGTGGGCATGGCGCGGGCGGCGTTCGAGGCCGCTCGGGATTACGCCCGCGAGCGGGAAAGCTTTGGCAAGCCGATCATCGAGCACCAGGCCGTGGCCTTCCGCCTGGCAGACATGGCGACCCAAATCGCAGTCGCCCGGCAGATGGTGCATTACGCTGCAGCCCTGCGTGACAGCGGCAAGCCGGCGCTGGTGGAGGCGTCCATGGCCAAGCTGTTTGCTTCGGAAATGGCCGAAAAGGTCTGTTCGCAAGCATTGCAAACCCTCGGCGGTTACGGTTACCTGAGCGACTTTCCCCTGGAGCGGATCTACCGCGATGTGCGGGTCTGCCAGATTTACGAAGGCACCAGCGATATTCAACGCATGGTCATTTCACGCAATCTCTGAGGAGTATCTATGAGTTACGAAACCATTTTGCTGGACGTCCAGGGCCGTGTGGGGCTGATCACCCTCAATCGCCCGCAAGCGCTGAACGCCCTGAACGCGCAGCTGGTCAGTGAGTTGAACCAGGCGCTGGACAGCCTCGAAGCCAACCCGGAAATCGGTTGCATCGTGCTCACGGGCTCGAAAAAAGCCTTTGCCGCCGGCGCCGACATCAAGGAAATGGCCGAGCTGACCTACCCGCAGATCTACCTCGACGACCTGTTCAGCGACAGCGACCGCGTGGCCAACCGCCGCAAGCCGATCATCGCCGCAGTCAACGGCTTCGCCTTGGGCGGCGGTTGTGAACTGGCCTTGATGTGCGACTTCATCCTGGCCGGTGACAACGCCAAGTTTGGCCAGCCGGAAATCAACCTCGGCGTGCTGCCGGGAATGGGCGGCACCCAGCGCCTGACCCGCGCCGTGGGCAAGGCCAAGGCCATGGAAATGTGCCTGACCGGGCGCTTTATCGATGCCGTGGAAGCGGAGCGCTGCGGGATTGTTGCGCGGATCGTGCCGGCGGATGAGTTGCTGGACGAGGCGCTGAAAGTCGCGACCCTGATCGCCAGCAAATCGGTGCCCATCAGCATGATGGTCAAGGAAAGCGTCAACCGCGCGTTTGAAGTGAGCCTGTCGGAAGGCGTGCGCTTTGAGCGCCGGGTGTTCCATGCGGCGTTTGCCACACTGGATCAGAAGGAAGGCATGGCGGCGTTTGTAGCCAAGCGTGCGCCGGAGTTCAAGGACAAATAAACACTGTCCTGAAACGCTGAAGATCAAAAATGTGGGAGCGGGCTTGCTCGCGAAGGCGGTGGATCAGTCGATACATCTGGTGACTGTCACACCGCCTTCGCGAGCAAGCCCGCTCCCACATGGGTTCTGCGAAATACCTGTTACAGCTGGTAGTTTTTCAACTCTCTGGCAATCACCATCCGCTGAATCTCGCTGGTGCCCTCGTAAATCTGGGTAATCCGCGCATCCCGGTAATAACGCTCCACCGGGTAATCCTCCAGATACCCATAACCCCCATGGATCTGCATCGCCGACGAGCAGACCTTCTCGGCCATTTCCGAGGCGAACAGTTTGGCCTGGGACGCTTCCGACAGGCACGGCTTGCCCGCACTGCGCAACCGCGCGGCGTGCAGGATCAGCAGGCGCGCTGCATTCAGGCGGGTTTGCATGTCGGCCAGCATATTCGCCACGCTCTGATGCTCAATGATCGCCTTGTCGAACTGCACGCGGTCACGGGCGTAGGCCAGCGCGGCTTCAAAGGCGGCGCGGGCGATGCCCAGCGCCTGGGCGGCGATTCCGATGCGCCCGCCTTCGAGGTTGGACAGGGCGATGGCCAGGCCTTTGCCGCGTTCGCCCAGCAGGTTGGCTCCGGGCACGGTGCATTGGTTGAGGGTGACGGCGCAGGTGTCGGAGGCACGAATGCCCATCTTGTGTTCGGTGCGGTCCACCACGAAGCCCGGGGTGTTGGTGGGCACCAGGAACGCCGAGATGCCTTTCTTGCCCAGGTCCGGGTCGGTCACCGCAAACACGATCGCCAGCTTGGCGCGCTTGCCGTTGCTGACAAATTGCTTGGCGCCGTTGATCACCCATTGGCCGTCCCGCAGTTCGGCGCGGGTGCGCAGGTTGTGCGCTTCGGAACCGGCCTGGGGTTCGGTCAGGCAGAAGCACCCAATGGCCTGGCCGCTGGCCAGTTCCGCCAGCCAGGTTTCCTTTTGTGCTTGTGAGCCGTAGTTGAGGATTGGCCCGCAACCCACTGAATTATGGATACTCATCAGCGCGCCGGTGGCGCCGTCACCGGCGGAAATCTCTTCCACCGCCAAGGCGTAGGCCACGTAGTCGACATAGGTGCCGCCCCATTCTTCGGGCACGACCATGCCCAGTAAACCCAGTTCGCCCATCTTGGCGACCAACCCATCATCGATCCAGCCGGCTTTTTCCCAGGCCTGGGCGTGGGGCGCGATTTCGCCACGGGCAAAGTCCCGGGCCATGTCGCGGATCATTACTTGTTCTTCAGTAAATTCAATATCTTGCATGGCTTAGTTCCCGTTCTTGTCGAAGTCGCGGAAGAAGCTTTCGACATGATCAGCCTCCAACGCCTGGAGGGTTGGAGGGTTCCAGCGAGGGGTTTTGTCCTTGTCGATCAGCAGGGCGCGCACGCCTTCGATCAGGTCGCCACGGTTGAACCACTGGCGATCCAGGTGCAACTCCAGGGCAAAGCACTGCTCCAGTGGCAGGTGGCGCCCGCGGCGCAGCATCTGCAGGGTCACGGCCATGGCCAGGGGCGAGCGGGTTTGCATCAGGCTTGCGGTGGTCAGTGCCCAGTCATGGCTGTCGGCAACCGTGACTTGCTGCAATTGCTCGACGATGCTCGGCACATCCGGCAAGGCAAAGAAGTGGTCGATGGCCGGGCGCAGCGCCGCCAGTGGGGCGTCAGGCAGTTGCTGCACGGCAAGGCTGGCCAGCACGCCCTGTAGATCCTTGAGCGGTGAGTCGTGCCATGTCAGGCGGTCGAGCCGCTGATCGAGCTCGGTTAACCTGGCGCTGTCGAGGTACCAGTCTGCAAGCCCGCAATACAGTGCGTCGGCCGCGCGAATCTGCACGCCGGTCACGCCGAGGTAGATCCCCAGTTCACCGGGAATACGCGGCAGGAAATAGCTGCCGCCTACGTCAGGGAAATAACCGATGGCCACTTCAGGCATTGCCAGGCGGCTGCGTTCAGTGACCACCCGCAGGTCGGCGCCTTGCACCAGGCCCATGCCGCCGCCGAGGACGAAGCCGTCCATCAGCGCCAGGACTGGTTTGCGGTAGTTGTGGATGGCCAGGTCGAGGGCGTATTCCTCGACGAAGAAATCTTCGTGGAGTGTGTCGCCGCTCTTGAAGCTGTCGTACAGCGAGCGAATGTCGCCACCGGCGCAAAAGGCTTTTTCACCTGCGCCGCGCAAGACGATGGCATGCACCGCTGGGTCGTCCTCCCAGGCCTGCAAGTGCCGGCTGAGGCTACGGACCATGTCCAGGGTAATGGCGTTAAGGCCGGTGGGGCGATTGAGGGTCAGGTGGCCTATGTGGTTGCGTACCTGCGCCAGGACCTCGTCGTGCACGACCCCGGCGCTGCTTGCCTCGGATGAAACCTGAGCAGTCATCTCTAACTCCCTGCTTTTATTGTTCTTTATCAAGATGTTCGCGGGCGAACCATCTCGCGATCGTAACAGTGCAAATTTGGCCAGTACAAGTCGGAATCATGCAGGTCGTTTTTGCATTTATGCCCTAGGGACGATGCTGGCCCTAACGTTGGAAAACCGCGCCGATCGTCCGCCGCCGCGCATACCGCTCGCTGGCCTGGATCAGTTCTTCCAGCTCCTGCTGCGTCACGTCCAGGAACTGCTCACGCTCGGCCAGTGCCTGCTTGAGGTCTTCGGCGCTGATGCCGGGGTTTTCGATGGCCGTTGGCAGGAAGTTCGGTGCAGCGGGTTCGCTGGCTCCCTTGGGGTATCGCGTGCGCGTTGCGTTGTTATAGGCCAGGGCGCAGGCCAGCAAGGCAGCGGCGCCCAGCATCACGGCGCCCAGTTCGTGCAAGCCGATGGAAATCGATGCGGGATCAGCCAACACCAGGCTCATCGCCAGCCCGCCTGCAGGCGGGTGCAGGCAGCGCAGCCAGCAGATCAGGATGACCGTCATCCCGGCCGCCAGGCACGCGCTGCCCAACGTACGTCCCAGCACCCGCGCCACCAGCAGGGCAACGACCCCGGCACACAGGTAGCTGCCAATAATCGACCAGGGCTGGGCCAATGCTCCGGATGACACGGCAAACAGCAGAACCGCCGAGGCTCCCAGCGGGCCTATGAGGTGCAAGGCCACCTCCATGCCAAACACTTGGGCGCACACCCAAACACTGAACAAAGTGCCCAGGGACATGCCGATGGCGGCACGGCTCCATTCGGCAGGGCGGGTATTGATGGCAGCAGGTAACCAGCGAGCGAGCATTGACAGACGATCCATAAAAAGCGGGCGAAAAAAAAGGCTTGCCTGGTTTCCCGGAAAAGCCCTTCAAAAAAACAGTTCCTGCATTTGGGGGAGGAACCTGTGCAGTGTGCCCATCGGACAAGGTTGCTGCAATTGCATATTAATGCCGATCAAGTGCAGTATTTTTGCAGTTAACCGACCTAGCCAAAGGGTATCAGCCGGGTTGGCGGCGGCAGGTGGCTGCTGATCTTGCCCAGCACCCGATCATTGGTTTCCTCGTTGATCAGCAGGTTCTGTACGTTTTCCCGCAGTGACGGATCGTTGGCCAGAGGCCCCTTGAGTACTACCAGTGCATCGCGCAATCCCATGAGCCGATCCAGTTTGGGTAGCGGGAGGTAACCCACATTTACTTTGTCCAGAGATAAACACGCAACAGCTTCAGAGATTGAGGGGGCGGGCAATCGATGGTCGGACACAGAAGATTCCTCTAAATGAAATAAACGGCAGGGCTAATTGCTGTTTAAAACTTATTTATTGTTATTGCGGCTGTTTATTTAAAGCGGGATAAGTCTTGATGGCTTACTGCTACGCTCTTCGTTTTTCTAGAGATACACAGGAAGGCCCTACACCAAGCCTTTGAGGCTCTGAAAATAACTGGCAGGTAGTAATTAATTAACTCACTTGGCAGGCGAGTCTACAGTCGGGGACATGTAGCGGGAAGGGATGTTGCATCGGTAGTTGCGGATAGGTGCGTAGGATCTTTCTCGATAGTTAATATCTGGAAAGTTTCAAAGTTGAATGGAGAAAGAAGTTTCTTACGTGCACTTGGACGTATAACTACGGAAAGTACTGGCGAGGAATAAGCGGTCTACGCCGCTTATCCCGCACCCAGTATCAAGGTTGCGCTGTTTTGACCAAATGTAGCAACACATAGGGGTTCTTGTCGAACTCACCAGTCAGCACCGGTTGCAGTGAGCGAAAGCGCGGGTCGCTTAACGCCTCATAGTCCGACTGGCTCATGATCAGCCAGGCCGGTGCCTGGATCGGTGCCAGGTCGGCGGGCAACTGGGTAAACAACGGTACTCGGTCGCAATCGAGGTTGACCATGAACTTGATGGCCTTGGCGTCCTTTCCGAGCGCATGCAGTACCAGCGGCGCCGGTTGCTGCTGGGTCAGCGCATGGGCCTGGAGGGTAAAGGTGCGCGTGTCGTACAGGCGGCGTTCCAGGGGTTCGACCATCACGATATACGCCAGCCACACCGCAAGTACCGCGGAGAAGGCCGGCCCCAGGTAGCGAAGGCGCCGGTTGAACAAAAAGCCCAAGGTCAGCGTCTGGAGTGCAATCAGGATCCCGAACACCGGATTGAGGCTGCCGATCTGCTCGGGAAAGCGATGACGCGCCACGAACAAACCTGCGATCAGTAGCCCCGGAATCACCGTCCACAGCGCCAGCATCAGCCAGCGCAGCCCGGCGAACAGTTTTCCCCGTGCTACCTGGAATGGATACGCCGCGATGATCGCCGCCATGGGCAGCATCGG
Organism: Pseudomonas sp. ATCC PTA-122608; assembly: GCF_001952855.1. Classification (GTDB taxonomy): domain Bacteria; phylum Pseudomonadota; class Gammaproteobacteria; order Pseudomonadales; family Pseudomonadaceae; genus Aquipseudomonas. Next base: position 80,245 of record NZ_LPNO01000002.1, read on the forward strand.
CAGCACATAGCGGGCCTTTTTCGCCTGGGGCACCGACAAGCCGATCATCACGATCAAGCCGGCGGCAAGGCAGTACAGCACCAGTTTCAGCGCTGGACCTTTGTCCTCGCGACCGCCAGCCGCCACCGCAAGTAGTGCCAGCAGGGCCAGCGGGTACGCCGGCGCGTAGTTGCCCAGTGAACTGCTGAAGTAATACAGCACGCTGCCGGAGCCTTCGGTACCGTCCATGCGGCCGAGGAACTGCATGCGGATCACGTCCTGCATGAAGGTTTCACCGCCGCTGAGCTTGGCCAGCAGCAACAGCAGGCCGACGCACGCTGCCAGCAACGCCAACGCCAACAGGCCAAAACTGAACAGCTGCCGCCATTGACGATTGATCAGGTAATAGCTGCACAACATGCCCGTGGGAATCACCAGGCCGATCGGCCCACGGATCGCGAACCCCAGGATCAGCAGCAGAAACAGCCAATGCAGACGACGGCAGGCGCCGAAATGGTCATGGGCATAACCCAGGTAAAACACCGCCAGGGCCACTGCAGCCAGCATCTGGTCGAGGGACACTGCGCGGGTTTCGCTGATGAAGGTACTGCTGAGCAGCAGCACCGCAATGCTCAGCAACGCCCAGCGCCGGGAGTAGGGCGCGGTCAGCCGGTAGATCAGCACCACGATCAGCGCTGAAGCAATGGCCGTCGGCAACCAGGCCGTCAGGCTGGTGACCTGCCCCAGGGGCAAGGACAGCAGCCAGGTCAGCAGTGTCGAAGTGGCCAGGTAATCGGCGTAAGGCTGGCCATACGTCGTCGGGAAGAACCCCGGCCCATGGCGCAGCATCTCCTGGGCGAACAGCACGAAGCGCGAATCAAAGCCGATGATGGCCTGGTTCCAGTTGCCCGCGATAAACAGGATCAGTGCCAGGAGCCCCAGTACCCATGAGTGTCGGCGGATCGTCGGGTTGAGCAGGGGCGGATGAACTTTGTCCACGTCTTAGGCTTCCTCGGCCTGAGGCGCCCAGTTTTGCTGGGGGATCGGCAACTGGCAGGATTCGCCGCGGCCCATCGGGAAGTACTGGATGCCTTTGCGGGCGAGGCGCTCACCGTCGTACAGGTTGCGACCGTCGAAGATCACCGGGGTTTTCAGGCGCTGCTGGATCAAGTCGAAGTCCGGTGCCTTGAACTGCTGCCATTCGGTGCAAATGATCAAGGCGTCGGAGCCGCTCAAGGTCGATTCCGGGGTACCCATCAGCATCAGGCGCGGGTCATCGCCGTAAATACGCTGGGTTTCCTGCATGGCTTCCGGGTCGAACGCCCGCACATTGGCGCCGGCAGCCCACAGGGCTTCCATCAGCACCCGGCTGGGTGCGTCGCGCATGTCGTCGGTGTTGGGTTTGAACGCCAGGCCCCACAAGGCGAAGGTTTTGCCCCGCAGGTCACCCTTGAAGAACGCGTTGGCACGCTCGAACAGCTTGCTCTTCTGGCGCTGGTTGATGGCTTCCACGGCTTCCAGCAGGTCGCTGGAGCAGTTGGCGGCCTTGGCGCTGTGGATCAGGGCGCGCATGTCCTTGGGGAAGCACGAACCGCCATAACCGCATCCCGGGTAGATAAAGTGGTAGCCGATACGCGAGTCGGCACCGATGCCCAGGCGCACGGCTTCGATGTCGGCGCCGAGGTGTTCGGCCAGTTCGGCGATCTGGTTGATGAAGCTGATCTTGGTGGCCAGCATGCAGTTGGCAGCGTACTTGGTCAGTTCGGCGCTGCGCAGGTCCATGAAGATGATGCGGTCGTGGTTGCGGTTGAACGGTGCATACAGTTCGCGCATCACCTCGCGCACTTCTTCGCGTTCGCAACCGATGACGATACGGTCCGGGCGGCGGCAGTCGGCAACGGCCGAGCCTTCCTTGAGGAATTCCGGGTTGGAGACGATATCGAAGTCCAGGTGGCGGCCCGCAACGCGCAAGGCTTTTTCCATGTGGGCGCGCAAGGTGTCGCCGGTGCCGACAGGCACGGTGGATTTTTCCACCAGGATCACTGGATCGATCCGGTGACGGGCCACCGCATCGCCTACCGACAGCACGTATTTCAAGTCGGCCGAGCCGTCTTCGTCCGAAGGCGTGCCCACGGCGATAAACAGCACTTCGCCGTGTTCGACCGCGAGTTTTTCGTCATAGGTAAACGTCAGGCGTCCGCCTTCGAGATTTTCCTTGACCATCGCCGCCAGGCCCGGCTCGAAAATGCTCACGTGGCCCTGTTGCAGCAACTTGACCTTGTTCTCGTCTACGTCCATGCAGATGACATCGTGACCGACTTCGGCCAATACAGTGGCCTGCACCAGACCGACGTAACCACTACCAAATACACTGATTTTCATGGGGCATTCCTGGGACTTGTAGTGCTAGCACGACGAGAGTTGATAGTCAGGACTCCGAGAATGACCAAGGCCACCCCCGCAGTTTTTGAAACGGAAAAATGTTCGTTGAAGACCGGCAGGCTGGCAGCCAGCAGGTACACCAACGCGTAGCTGATGCTGAGCAGCGAGTAGGCGCGCCCCAGCGGCAAATCTTTCAGGGCGCCGAGCCAGCAGAGCATCGAGAGGGCATAGGCGATGATCGCCAGGATCACCAAGCCCAGCGCGCCGAGGTCGATGGCGCCGGTGTTGAGTGCTGTCAGCCATTCAGCGGGCAGCGGCAGGCGCGTCATGCTCCAGCGCATGCCCAACTGGGCACCGCTGACCAACGCAACGCTGCCCAGGGCCAGGGCAAAACCGCGAGCGCGACTCATACCTGACGCCCCAGCAGCACCACACCGGCAATCACCAGCAGCACACCGAACCAGTGGCGGCCATCGATGTGTTCATGGAACACAAAGCGCGCCACCAGGGTGACCAGTACAAAGTTGAGGCTGAGCATCGGGTAGGCGATGCCGACTTCCAGGCGTTGCAGCACCAGCAGCCACACCAGCAAACCCAGGCCCAGGCACACCAGCGCCGACCACAGCCACGGCGAGCGCAACTTTAAGGCCCAGCCGTCGGGCTGGTCACGCCAGCCTTCCACGGCAAACTTCTGGGACACCTGGCCCATGCAGGTCAGCAGGCAGGCACCTAACAACAGCAGCAGAGTGGTCATGGCGCGCTCTGCGGGTAGATCAAAATCACGATATTGCCCTGCTCGTAACGCTTGCCGTCTTTAGGCAGCAGGTCAACTTCCTGGCGTTCGTCGTCACCTTTGACCCGCATCACCACGCCCACCGAGCCTTGTTTGCGCGCATCGCTCATCCATTGCTGGACGCTGGCGGCATCGATCTTGCGGTAAGCGGTGTCCGGGAAGGCGATGCCGTATTTCACTTCGCCAACGGTGTTGTAGAGCATCACTTCAGGCCGCTGCAGGCGCCACGACAAGGCCGATGCAGCGCCGAGGTCGTTGCTCAGCAACGCAGTGGTCGGCTGCAGTTCCTGGAGGTGATCGATGATGAACTGGTCCGGGGTCTTGTTATAAACCACCGAGTGCGGCAACGCGGCCGGCACCAGCGCCACCAGCAACCAACTGCCAATCACCGGCGCGGCCCACATCTGCAGCGGGCGGGCGGCTTGCAGCAGGTTGGCGATGATCCAGCCGAACAGGAACACGAACACCAGCACCAGGCTCAGAGTTTCCTGGCCGTGCTCATACACCGGCTTCTTCAACTGGAACCAGGTCAGGGCCAGCAGGCCCAGCACGCCGATGATCAGGTTCAGCCAGCCATTGATGCGCAATACGCGGCCACGGGCCTGGCCCAGTTTCTCGGCCAGGGTATGCCCCATCAACAACGCCAGAGGCAGCAGGCACGGCATGATGTAGGACGGCAGCTTGCCTTTGGCCAGGCTGAAGAACGCCAGCGGCATCAGTAGCCATAGCAGCAGGAAGCCGATGTTGGCACTGCGCTTTTCCAGCCACGCCTGTTTCACGGTGGACGGCAGCAACGCCATCCACGGCAGGCTGAACGCGACCAGCAGCGGCAGGTAGTACCAGAACGGCTCGGCATGTTGCGCATCGTCGCCGGCAAAGCGCTGGATGTGCTCGTGCCAGAAGAAGAAGTTCCAGTAATCCGGTTCCTGGGCATGCACCATCAGGGCCCAGGGCAGGCTCACGAGAATCGCCACGGCCACGGCCACCAGGCCATAGGTGAGCAGTTCACGGAAGCGTTTCTGCCAGAGCATGTAGGGCAGGGCGATCAACACCGGCAACAACCAGGCGAGGAAACCCTTGGTCATGAAGCCCATGCCACAGGCGAACCCGAGCAAGGCCCACGACCACAAGCGGCCACGGGTCGTGGTGCTGTCGAAACAGAACCACAGCGCGGCGCCGGTCAGGTTGACCCAGAAGGTGAACTGCGGATCGAGGTTGGCATAGCCCGCCAGGAACGCGACGCTGACGAAACTCATGTACAGCACGGCGCTGACCAGGCTCTTGCGCGGGTCGTTCCACAAACGCCGGGCCACGCAGTACACCAGCAGGATGCTCAAGCCGGTGCTCAAGGCCGAGGCGAAACGCACGCCGAACAGGTTCTGGCCGAAGATCGCCTGGCCCAGCGCGATCATCCAGTAGCCGGCCGCAGGCTTCTCGAAGTAGCGAATCCCCATGAAGTGCGGCGAAGCCCATTTGCCGGTCAGCAGCATTTCCTGGCTGATCTGCGCATAGCGGGTTTCGTCGGGAATCCATAGACCATGGGTGGCCAACGGGATCAGGTAGAACACCCCGAAAGCCAGCAGGAGCAGGGGCAGGGCCCAGCGCCGGATCATGCCTTTTGCACTCCGAGCCAGCCTTCACGGCCGCTCAGCGCACCGCGCACCAGCTGTTGCTGGGGCAGGGTGCTCAGGTCGGCGGGCAACAGGTCGCCCAACGGTTTGAATTGAATGCCGCGCTGCCCTGCCTGGGCGAGCAACTGACGAAAATCATTGGCCATCAGAATCCCTTCTACTTCTGCGTGGATCGTATAGACGTTGAGCTTCGACGGCTTGAAGCGGTCGAGGATGTACGCGTTGAAATCCTTGGCGGCCACCACCGGGCCCACGACTTCGTCGAAGGTCGGCATGTCTACCGGAATTTGTGGAGTGCCGGCACTGCCATCCGCCAGGGTTGGCCGGAACAGGCTGGTACCCCGGCAATCGCTGTTGTAACGGAAGTTGAACGATTGCTTGGCTTGCACCACGCGCTCATCGGAACGCCAGCCGGCGGCGGCTGAGCAGTCGATGCGCTCACCGAGGATGTCGCTCAAGGTGTCGACGCCACGGCGAATCTGTTCGATCAACTGTGCATCGCTCCAACTCCCGGTGTTGGCTTGCCAGCCATGGTGGTCCCAGGCGTGCAGCCCGACTTCATGCCCGGCAGCCTTGGCCTGGCGCATCAAGTGCCCCAGGTCGCGGCCAATGGGTTTGCCCGGCCAGGCGGTGCCGGCCAGCAAAATGTCCCAGCCGTACAAACCGGCAGCGTTGGAGCGCAGCATCTTCCACAGGAATTGCGGGCGGATCAGGCGCCACAAGTGGCGCCCCATGTTGTCCGGCCCGACGCTGAAGAAGAAGGTCGCCTTGACCCCGGCTTCGTCGAGCGACTCCAACAACCTTGGCACGCCTTCGCGGGTGCCTCGGTAGGTGTCGACGTCGATGCGTAGACCCGCTTGCATCAACGCTTGTCCGCGATTTCGAGCATGGCTTCACGCAGGAAGAAATCCAGGGTGTTGCCGATGGTTTCACTCATCTCGACGGTAGGCTCCCAGTTCAGCAGGCGCTTGGCGTTGTCGATGCTTGGCTTGCGGTGTGCCACGTCCTGGTAACCGGTGCCGTAGAACGCCTTGCTCTCTACGTCGCGGAAACCGGCAAACGGAGGGAAGTTGCTGCGCAGCGGGTGAGCTTCGAACTGACGCAGCAGTTCTTCGCCCAACTGACGGATGCTGGCTTCGTTCTCCGGGTTACCGATGTTGATGATCTGGCCGTTGCAGTTATCGTTGTCGTTATCGATGATGCGGGCCAGGGCTTCGATGCCGTCGGCGATGTCAGTGAAGCAGCGCTTCTGCTCGCCGCCGTCGAACAGACGGATTGGCGTGCCTTCCACCAGGTTCAGGATCAACTGGGTGATGGCGCGGGAGCTGCCGATACGGGCCGAGTCCAGGCGGTCGAGGCGCGGGCCCATCCAGTTGAATGGACGGAACAGGGTGAACTTCAGGCCTTTGTCGCCGTAAGCCCAGATCACGCGGTCCAGCAGTTGCTTGGAAACCGAGTAGATCCAGCGCTGCTTGTTGACCGGGCCCACCACCAGGTTGGAGGTGTCTTCGTCGAAGTACTGGTCCTGGCACATGCCATACACTTCGGACGTCGACGGGAAGATCACGCGCTTGTTGTACTTCACGCAGTAGCGAACCAGTTTCAGGTTCTCTTCGAAGTCCAGTTCAAATACGCGCAACGGGTTGCGGGTGTACTCGATCGGGGTGGCGATGGCTACCAGCGGCAGGACCACGTCGCACTTCTTGATGTGGTACTCGATCCACTCGGAGTGGATGCTGATGTCGCCTTCCACATAGTGGAAGTTCGGGTGGCTGCGCAGGCGCTCGATCGCGTCGGAGCCAATGTCCAGGCCGTAGATTTCGTAACGGTCATCACGCAGCAGGCGCTCGGACAGGTGGTTGCCGATAAAGCCGTTCACACCCAGGATCAGCACGCGGGTGCGGCGTGGCTTGCGGCCGGACTCGGCACCGCGCAGGACGGAACCGTCCACCAGGCCCAGTTCATCCGCCAGGGACGGGCCGGCCAGGTACAGGCCGTTTTCGTTGCGCTGGCCGAACTTGACCACCAGGGAGTCTTCGCCGCAGGCGATGCGCAGCGGGTTGACGCTGATCACGCGGCCTGGTGCCAGGCCTTCGTTGCCTTTGACGACTTCAGCGTTCCAGACGATCAGCTTGTGCTCGCCCACGGCGCAGAAGGCACCCGGGTAAGGCTGGGTAACGGCGCGTACCAGGTTGAACAGTTCTTCAGCCGGTTTTTTCCAGTCCAGCTTGCCGTCTGCTGCGGTACGACGACCGAAGTAGCTGGCTTTGCTTTCGTCTTGGGCGGTTTCGGTCAGCTTGCCTTGGGCCAGTTGTGGCAGTGCGTCGCGCAGCAGGCTGGTGGCGGCGTCACGCAGTTTGGCGTGCAAGGTCAGGCCGGTGTCGGTGCGGTCGATCACGACTTTCTGCTGGGCCAGGATCGCGCCGGCATCGGCACGCTTGACCATACGGTGCAGGGTCACGCCGGTTTCGGTTTCGCCGTTGACCAGTACCCAGTTGGCCGGTGCGCGGCCACGGTATTGTGGCAGCAGGGAGCCGTGCAGGTTGAACGCGCCTTTCTTGGCGGTGGCCAGCAGGGCTTCGCTCAGCAGGTTGCGGTAGTAGAACGAGAAAATGTAGTCCGGGTTCAGCTTGGCGATGCGCTCAATCCACAGCGGGTGGTTGGCGTCTTCCGGGGCATGCACCGGGATGCCGTTGCGGGCGCACAGTTGCGCGACGGAACCGTAGAAATTGTTTTCCTTGGGGTCATCGGCATGGGTGAACACGGCAGCAATTTCGTAACCCGCATTGAGCAGGGCTTCGATGCCTGCACAGCCAATATCGTGGTAAGCGAAGACAACAGCTTTTGAATTCATGACGAAACCTGATCGGAAGGAGAAGTAGAAGTGTGGGAGGAGGTCAGGCCGTCGACCGTGAAGGTCTCGGCCGGCGCTGCCGGTTGGTTGCGCAGCACTTTTTCAATAAAGAACCGTGGGCGGGCCCGCACATCGCTGTACATGCGGCCCAGGTATTCACCCAAGAGGCCCATGCCGATGAACTGGCCACCGGTGAACACGAACAGCACGGCGAACAGCACGAACATGCCGTCACCGGCCCAGCCGGCACCGAAGGCCAGGCGCATCACGATCAATGCGACCGCAAACAGCATGCCGAGGGCCGCCAGGCTGAAACCGACGATGCTCAACAGGCGCAATGGCGTGGTGGTCATGCAGGTCAGCAGGTCGAACATCAGGCTGATCAGGCGCATCGGGCTGTACTTGGACTCGCCGTGCTCACGCTCGGCGTGGTGCACGAGGATTTCCGTGGTGTGGCGCGCAAAGCTGTTGGCCAGGATCGGGATGAAGGTACTGCGCTCGCGGCAGGCCAGCATCGCGTCGACGATGGTGCGGCGGTAAGCGCGCAGCATGCAGCCGTAGTCGCTCATGGCGACGCCCGTGGAGCGTTGTACGGCGAGGTTGATCAAGCGCGACGGCCAGCGGCGAAAGGCTGAGTCCTGGCGGTTGTTGCGCACGGTGGCAACCACGTCGTAGCCCAAGGCGGCCTGCTCGACCAAGCGCGGGATTTCTTCCGGCGGGTTTTGCAGGTCGGCGTCCAGGGTGATCACGACGTCGCCCCGGCAATGCTCGAAGCCGGCCATGATCGCGGCGTGCTGGCCGTAGTTGCGGTTGAGGATCACCGCGACCACGTTGCTGCCTTCGAGGGCGGCGGCGTCTTCCAGCAATTGCGCGGAGTTGTCGCGGCTGCCGTCGTCCACCAGGACGATTTCGTATTCGTAGGCCAGTTGCTTGCAGGCCGCCATGGTGCGGCGCAGCAGTTCAGGCAGGCTTTCTTGTTCGTTGTAGACCGGGATAACGATCGACACGCAATGAATTGGGTAGGGTTTCAAAGATTCATTACCTCGGGGGTTAGAGCAACTTGAAGCGTAAAGACAGCAGTCATCAACAGCCTGGAGAAGCAGGCGCTTGATTAAAAATAACGTGGATTCATGGCATTCATTCGTGAGTCCTGACAGGTGACGGTGGGTCTTCCATGGCTTACGTGAGTAAAGACCAAAATGCTTAAAGGTAAAGCGGAATCAACGAGTTAACCTGCGAAGTACGGTTCGTTCTCAAGTCGTGCCGCCAAGATTAAGCGCAAAAATGTTCAACGAATATGAAACGCAGATGAAAAAGTCGTTTTTCTGGCAGGTAGACAGCTAGGGTTCAGGTAAACAACATCAATGCGCACAACCCCGTGTTCGCGGTGTGTGGCGGGGCAGTGGTGTTTTCCCGCGCGCGGGTTCATTCCTGAACAATCTTCTCTGCAATGCCGTGCAAGTGCCGGTAAAGTAAGCCATCTCTTGCCAGGGCAGTCGGATGAATAGCGTGCAGCGTTTACGGCCAATGTTGATGGTGTTGTTAATGACGGTGGCCTGGGCCACGAGTGTGCGGGCCGATGACGGCGTGGCACTGACGGCCATCGACCAGGTGCCCGATGGCGTAGAAGTGCGGGGTAAACAGGTCGGTGCCTTCACCTGGAGTGATAAACAGGGCAAGAACCTGTTGGTGCTCGCTGAGCAAGTCAGCGAACGCGACGACGACGGCGCGCAGTCGGCCTTTGTCTACGCGGCCCAGTACCTGCTCGACGGTGATCGGCCCAAGCGGGTGTGGATGCTCTACGACGACGTGCAGCATTGCGAGTTCGACGCCGGGGCGCACTACAACACCGAGGCCACCAAGGTTACCGATCTACTGGGTGACGGCATCAGCCAGGTGACGGTGGGTTACAGCCGTACCTGCACCAGCGATGTCAGCCCCAATGATTTCAAGCTGATCATGCACATCGGCAAGTCGCAGAAGTACCGCCTGCGCGGCATCGACCGCTATGGCGCCAGCTGGTGGGATGAAGACGCCGGCGCCCTGCAAGGCATGCCGTTGCCCAAGGATTGCAGCATCGTCGCCCAGCAAGCGCTGGTCAGCCAGTACAAGGAGCAGGGCACCGAGCTGCCGCTTCCCGGCTGTTATGGCGACGAGGAGGACTTTGCCAAGGCGCCCAAACCGTACCTGGCGTTCATGCGCCAGCACTGGTTTGCCTTGATGCAGAAGCAGGACACCAACTGGAGCCAGCAGCAGACGCCAGCCCCGACGGAAGACGATCAGGAATAGCCCCATGGATTGACCTGCGCTAGACTCGGCGCTCGCCAATTCACTAAATATGTCGATTAAACAGATGGTTAGTCGACATATTTAATCCAAAGGCTGATCTACCTTGACTGAGTCTACCCGCAACCCGCTGACCCTCTACCTCACCCGCCTGGCGCCTTCCAGCCAGCTGACCATGCGCTACGTGCTGCAAGACGCCGCCGACCGCCTGGGCTTTGAAGACATCAACCTCGAAGACATCGACTGGCACTTGCTGCAACCCGAACACGTTATGGCCCTGGTGGCGGCGCTGCGGGAAGACGGTTATGCGCCGAACACCTCCTCGCTGTACGTCAACGCCGTGCGCGGGGTGATGAACGAAGCCTGGCGCATGAGTCTGATCAGCCAGGACCACCTGTTGAAGATGCGCTCGGTCAAGGCCATGGCCGGCACACGGCTGAGCCAGGGTCGCAACCTGCGGCGCACCTTGATTCGTGAGTTGATGGAGGTCTGCGCCGCCGACCCGCGCCCCCAGGGCCTGCGGGATGCAGCGGTGATCGGGATCCTGTATGGCTCGGGGATGCGCAAGTCGGAGTCGGTGAATATCGAGCTGGGCCAGGTCAATTTTGACGAGCGCAGCCTGCAGGTCACCGGCAAGGGCAACAAACAACTGATCAAGTACGCGCCGGCCTGGGCCTTTGCCAAGCTGGAGGCGTGGCTTGAGTTCCGTCGCAGCCAGTTGAAACCCGGTGAGCAGGACGACAGGTTCCTGTTCAACCGCATTCGCCGGGGCAGCCATATCACCCGCGAGCGCATCACCAAGCACGCGATTTACTACATCGCCCGCCAGCGCGGCGAGCAAGTCGGCGTGAAGATCATGCCCCATGATTTCCGCCGTTCGTTCATCACCCGGGTGATTGAAGAGTACGACCTGTCCATCGCCCAGAAGCTGGCGCACCACACCAATATCCAGACCACCGCCAACTATGACGTGCGTGACGACAATGAACGGCGGCGGGCGGTGGATCGATTTGATTTGTAGCGCCCTTGCAAAAAAAAGATTGAATATTCACACCTAATGTTATTTAAATAACAAAACAAAAGCGTCACGACCTGCCTGGTCGTGACGCAACAAGGTGGAATAGCAATGGGCAAGATCGCAGTCATCGGCAGCAATATGGTGGATTTGATCACCTACATCGACCGCATGCCGGTCCAGGGCGAAACCCTGGAAGCGCCGGGCTTTGCCCTGGGTTGCGGCGGCAAAGGGGCCAACCAGGCGGTGGCGGCAGCCAAGCTTGGGGCGGATGTGTTGATGCTCAGCAAAGTCGGCGACGACATGTTTGCCGACAACACACTGGCCAACTTCCAGCGTTTTGGTATCGACACCCGTTATGTACAGCGGGTGGCCGGTGTGTCCAGCGGCGTGGCGCCGATTTTCGTGCGGGCCGACTCCCACAACAGCATTTTGATCGTCAAGGGCGCCAATGCGCATTTGCTGCCGGCGGATATCGACGCGGCGGCCGCCGACCTGCGTGAGTGCACGCTGATCGTGCTGCAACTGGAGATCAATCTGCCGACGGTCTATTACGCCATCGAATTCGCTCACCGCCATGGCATCGCCGTGCTGCTCAATCCTGCGCCGGCGTTGGCCGGGTTGAGCGCTGAGCACTTGGCGCAGCTGGATTTCCTGATCCCCAACGAATCCGAACTGGCGTTGATTACTGGCCAAGTCGTGGACTCGCCGGACTCGGCCCGCACGGCTGCACGCACCCTTGTCGCCAGCGGCATTCGTCACGTGATCGTCACCCTCGGCGAACACGGTGCGCTGTACGTGGGCGAGGAGGGCGAATTCGAGGTGCCGGGTCAGCGGGTCGACGCCCGTGACACCACCGGCGCCGGTGACGCCTTTATCGGTTGCTTCGTTCAGCACTGGAGCCGCGACGGCCAAATCCGTCATGCCATGGAGCAGGCGGTGGCGTATTCGGCGTGCTCGGTCACGGCGCTGGGTACCCAGACCTCTTATCCCGACAGCGAAGCATTCGCCCGCTTCCAGCAACAGCGCTAACGCCCTCTACCCAGCCCGGAGAACAATAATGAACAAACCTGCGCTGCAACAGACACCCGATGGTTTCTACCTGAACCGCACGCCCTGGTTCGCCTTTATCCTGCTGTGCAGCATCTTTGCCTTGTGGGCGGCAGCGGCGAGCATGAATGACGTGCTGATCGCCCACTTCAAGAAGGCGTTTTTGCTCAGTGATTTCCAGACCGCCTTTGTGCAGTCGGCGTTTTACCTGGGCTACTTCTTTGTTGCGATTCCGGCCGCGATGGTGGTTCGTCGGTTCAGCTACAAGACCACGATCCTGATCGGCCTGCTGCTGTACATGTTCGGCTGCCTGTTGTTTTTCCCGGCGGCGTCCACGGCCAAGTACGGCATGTTTTTGCTGGCGCTGTTCGTGATTGCTGCCGGCCTGTCGTTCCTGGAGACGGCGTGCAACACCTACTCGACACTGATGGGCCCACGGGAAACCGGGACCCGGCGCTTGAACATCTCCCAGACCTTTCATCCGTTCGGCGCCATGGCCGGGGTGTACGTGGGCAGCTTCGTGATGTTCAAGGACACCGACGCCACCACCCAACAACTGCAGCAGATGAGCGTCTCCGAGGCGGCGGTGCAGCAGTTGCAAATGATTCAGTCCACGTTGTTGCCCTACAAGTGGATGATCGCTGTGCTGGTGCTGATGTTTATCCTGATCGCCATCACCCGGTTCCCGGCCTGCAAGGGCAATAAGCCGGCCGACAGCAAGCCCGGGAGCCTGCGTCAAAGCCTGGGACGGCTGTGGCGTAACCCGCGCTTCACCTTTGGCGTACTCGCGCAGTTTCTGTACGTGGGCGCGCAGGTGGGCGTGTGGAGCTTCACCATCCGCCTGGCCATGCAAATGGGCGGCATGAATGAACGCAGCGCTTCATGGTTTCTGCTCACCACCTTTGCCGCCTACTTTGTCGGCAAGATGATCGCCAACTTGCTGATGCGCCGACTGCACCCGGCCAGGGTCCTGGCGATTTACGGCGTGCTGTGCATCGTGCTGCTGGCCTACACCATTCTGGTGCCGAACATCTCGGCGGTGTACGCAGCGGTCGGCGTGAGCATTTTCCTCGGCCCCTGCTGGCCGACAATCTACGGCTTGACCATCGATGGCCTGGGCGAGGACACCGGCGTCGGCGGTTCATTGCTGGTGATGAGCATTGTCGGCGGCGGAGTGATTCCGATCTTCCAGGGCCTGTTGTCCGACGCCAGCGGGGGCAACATGCAGTTGGCCTACAGCGTGCCGTTGCTGTGCTTTATCGTGATCGTGATCTATGCGGTCAAATGCCTGCGCCAGTCAGACACCGCCCCGTTGGGCTCGGCAGCAGCGGTGGCCTCATGAACACGCATATGCCGCTGTATCGTGCGGTGTTTGGCGAGCAGGAAAAGATCCTGTTGCAGTCTGGGGATTTCAAGGTCAGCGCCTGGACGTACCCGTCCGGCGTGCTGGCTGTGGCCCTGGAGAACAGCCGTGGGCGGCTTGTCGTGCTGCCTTATCAAGGGCAGATGATCTGGTCGGCCGTGTTCGACGGCTGTGACCTGACCATGAGCAACCTGTTTGAACAGCCTCGTCCCAGCCCGACGATCATCGATACCTACGGCTGCTTCATGTTCCACAGTGGCCTGCTGCGCAATGGTTGCCCGGCGCCGGATGATACGCATGCGCTGCACGGTGAAATGCCCTGCGCGCCCATGGACACGGCCTGGCTGGAAATAGGCGAGGGCTTTGTGCGCCTGGGCGGCTCGTATCAATACGCCAAGGGATTCGGTGATCGTTACCGGGCGTGCCCCAGCGTGACCCTGCGCGCCGATTCGGCCGTGTTCGACATCGACATGGACGTGACCAACCTGGCCGGCAAGCCCATGGACCTGATGTACATGGCCCACATGAACTACGCCTATGTGGCCGGCGGCCGGTTCGTCGAGCCGCTGGGTATGCAGCGCCTGCGCCTGCGTACCAGCGTGCCGGACCACGTCAAGCCAACACCCGACTGGAGCGCCTACATGGCGCAGCTGGCCGAGCATCCAGCCCAGTTGGCCTGCCTCGATCAGCCGGCGCTGTATGACCCTGAGATTGTGTTTTTCTTAGACGGCGTGGGTACCGACGCCACGGGCCACGCGCACTTTCTGCTGGAGCATAGCGATGGCGCGGCGTTCTACACCCGTTACCTTCCCGAACAGTTCGAGCACGCCGCACGCTGGATTCTGCACACGCCGGATCAACAAGTGGCGGCCTTCGTGCTCCCGTCAACCTGCGAGCCCGAAGGCTATAACGCCGAGAAAGCCAAAGGTCACGTGCGTCAGCTGGCAGCCGGGGCCAGCGCTTCGTTCAGCGTGACCACCGGCTACTTGAATGCGCAAGAGCGGCAGCGGTTGCTGGATTAGACCAGCAATTGCGCGCCGCTGGCCTGAATGGCGTCCTTGTAGGCGCGGGGGATTTTCTTGTCGCTGACCACGTACTGAAAGTCGCCCAGGGTGGCGAAGTGAGCGGTGCGCACTGTGTCGAATTTGCTGAAGTCGGCGAGCAGCACCCGTTGCTGGGCCTGGCGCAGGACCTTTTGCTTGACCTCGACTTCATTGAAGTTGAAGCACGTCACGCCGAACTCCTGACTGACGCCCGCGGCGGTCACGAAGGCCCACGTCAGGCGCACGCTGTCGAGAATGCTGCTTTCGGCACTGCTTTCAAACACCTGGTTCTTGCGGTGAAAAGTGCCGCCGCATAACACGATGTGGCAGTTGGGCTTGTTCTGCAGCCTGAGCAGCACGTTCAACGAGCTGCACACCGCGGTGAACTCCAGCTCATCAGGGATGAAATCAATGACAAAGGGCGAGGTGGTGCCGCAGTCGAAAAATACCGTGTCACCGGGTTGTATCAACCGGGCGGCGAGCTTGCCGATGCGACGCTTTTCCTCGACGTGGCGCGTGTCCTGATCGGCTACCCGATAATCGCTGGCCTCGCTGCCGACCCGGGTGATATGGCCACCGAGCAGGCGCAAGTGATCGGTGAAGTGGCTCAGATCCCGGCGCAGGGTCATCTCGGACACGTCCAGCAGCGCGGCCATTTCCCTCAGGTGAATGGCGTTCTGGTCCTGCAAGGCTTGTTGGATAAGCTTGAGTCGCTCGGCTTTTCTACTGTCCACGAGTATTCCAGGGCTTGATTGTTTGTGTTAAATAAGTAACATTAAGTGTGAGTATTGTAACGTATTTTATGTGAGCGCTGTGACAAGCGGTACACGAACATTGGCAACATACAGGCAAGGACTCGTTAAATGAACACTCTTCAACCCGCAGCACTGGCGAAGTACATCGATCACACCTTGCTGGCTCCCGACGCCTCCCGTGAGCAGATCCGCACCTTGTGCGAAGAAGCCCGGGAACATGGCTTTTATTCGGTGTGCGTGAATTCAGGCCAGGTGCCTTACGCCGCGTCGTGCCTGACCGACGATAGCGTGGTGATTTGTGCGGTGGTGGGTTTCCCGCTGGGTGCCGGCCTGAGTGATACCAAGGCATTTGAAGCCCAACGGGCAATTGCCGCCGGGGCAGGGGAGATCGATATGGTGCTCAATATCGGTTGGTTGAAGGAAGGGCTGCTGGACGCGGTGCGCGATGACATTGCCTTGGTCCACAAGACCTGCGGCGCCGTGCCGTTGAAAGTGATCCTGGAAACCTGCCTGCTCGACGACGAACAGAAAGTCCAGGCGTGCGAGATCTGCCGGGATTTGGGCGTGGCGTTCGTCAAGACGTCCACCGGGTTCAGCCGCAGCGGCGCAACGGTCGAAGACGTGGCACTGATGCGCAAAACCGTGGGTGCCGGGGTTGGGGTCAAGGCCTCCGGTGGCGTGCGCGATTATGAGACGGCGATCAAGATGATCAATGCCGGGGCAACACGTCTGGGCAGCAGTTCGGGGATAGCGATTGTGGGCGGCGTGATGACGGCCGCGAGCGGTTACTGATCCAGATCCGATTGACTGTAGGCCCGCCTGTAACCTGATCCGCCAACTGCCTTGAACTCTGCCCGGCACCCGCGCTCGCAATAAGTAGGGCGCGGGTTTTGCCGCGTGCCGTGTTCATTCAGTCAAGGGAGCAGACCATGGATACCTACAACATCAACAAGACCGGCACGGGTTGGGCACTGACCAAGCAGGGCTCGGCGCGGCCGTCGAAAACGGCGGAAACCAAAGAGGCGATCGTTGAGTTGGCGAAGGAATTTCTCAGCGACAAGACGGCGTCGCTGAGGATTCACAGCATGGACGGGCGGATTCAGGAGGAGCGCACGTACCCGCGCAAAGCTGATCCGACACGATCTCCAGGCTAACCGAGTACCAAATGTGGGAGCGGGCTTGCTCGCGAAAGCGGAGTGTCAGGCACTACATGTGTGACTGATCCACCGCCTTCGCGAGCAAGCCCGCTCACACACTGGATTGACGTCCGGCCTTAGAGAATCGGCTTGCCACCGGTCACCGCATAGCGCGAGCCCGAGATGTAACTCGCCTCATCCGACGCCAGCAGCACATAGATCGGTGCCACTTCCACCGGCTGTCCCGGGCGGCCCAGTGGCGTCTCGCTGCCAAAGCTGTTCACGTCCTCATCGGGCATGGTCGAGACAATCAACGGCGTCCAGATCGGCCCTGGCGCCACACTGTTCACACGGATGCCCTTGCTGCCCAAGAGTTGCGCCAGGCCGCCGGTAAAGTTGGCAATTGCGCCCTTGGTGGCCGCATACGCCAGCAACGTCGGCTTGGGCATATCGGAGTTCACCGAACTGGTATTGATGATCGACCCGCCGGCCTTCATATGTGGCAGGGCCGCCTTGCAGATGCGAAACATCGCAGTGATGTTGATATCGAAGGTCTTGACCCATTCCTCGTCGGGAATCTCTTCCAGAGTCTCGTGGGTCATCTGGAACGCTGCGTTATTCACCAGCACGTCGATACGCCCGAACTGCTCGACGGTTTGGTCGACAATCGCCTGGCAGTTGGCCTTTTGCGCGAGGTCCCCGGGTAACAGCAGGCACTGGCGACCGGCTTCTTCCACCCAGCGTGCGGTTTCCTTCGCGTCCTCGTGTTCATCCAGGTAGGCGATGGCCACGTCGGCACCTTCACGGGCAAAGGCAATCGCCACGGCGCGGCCGATGCCGCTGTCGGCGCCGGTGATCAGGGCGATCTTGTTGGCCAGGCGGCCGGAGCCGGTGTAGCTCTTTTCGCCGCAGTCGGGGTAGGGGTCCATCTTCTTCTGCGAACCGGGAACGGATTGGGCCTGGCTGGCGAAAGGTGGGCGTGGGTAGTCAGTCATCTCAATCTCCATAGATCACAACGGGTTCTATGGATTAGTAATTTTGCGCGCGGCAATAGTTGTAATCGATTCCCGCCAGGCCCGACGAATGGTTGCAATCAACCGTGCTGGCAGGCATCGCCCAGGCGCATGTAGTCCAGCTCATGCCGCACGCCGTGGCTGTCGATGTAGACCATGTGGCCCTTGACCGGACCGCACTCGGTGGATGATTCGGTACTGACCCGCACCACCTTGGCGATATCCAGGTCCTGAGAGTAGTCGTACGTCTCGCTGGCGGGTGCGCTGGCACTCACAGTGGGCGCCGTGGCTTCGCCCTGGGCGATGGCCAGTGTGCTGAACAGGCCCAGCACGGCAATAAGCAGATAACGCATGAGAACCTCCGGCACCACGAAGGTGGTGGCTTGACTGTGGGGCTCATTCTACAAAGCGCCTGCCGGGGGGATGAACGCCTGCGGGCCAATAGCAGACATCAGCCAAATCGATGCGCGCAGGCGCTTATATTCATTTGAGAGTAACAGCTGATTTTTTATTACTTCCAAAGCCCGATACCTCTGCGGCACAGTCGCTGCCTTTATTCCAGGCCCCGACTCAGGGGGCGTTGGCGGATGATTGTTGAGACGGGCGATAGGTCTCGTAAGGGAGCAAGGCATGGGTGTCAGTCAGGCCCTCGGTTACCCATTGATTGGGCAGATGTTCCAAAAGGATTACCAGTGGTTGTGCAGCTCAGTCAGGCGAACCTTGGGGTGTCATCACAGCGCACAGGACATTGCCTCGGAAACCTTCCTGCGGGTGTTGTCGCTACCGGACCCCGCCGCTATTCGCGAACCTCGGGCGCTGTTGACCACCATCGCCCGGCGCCTGGTTTACGAGGGCTGGCGTCGGCAGGACCTGGAACGTGCGTACCTTGAAAGCCTGGCCCACGCGCCCGTGCCGGTGAACCCGTCACCCGAAGAGCGGGTGTTGGTCATTGAGGCTTTGCTGGCCGTGGATCGCCTGCTGGACGGGCTGTCCGCCAAGGCCAAGGCGGCGTTTCTTTACCATCAACTGGACGGCCTGACCTACAGCCAGATCGGCGAGCGCTTGCAGGTCTCCACCAGCCGTGTACAGCAATACATGGCCGATGCCTTCAAGCGCTGCTACCTGGTGATGGCCCAGCCATGAGCCTTTTGCGCCCGGAAGAAACCGTGGTGGAGGAGGCCGCGCGGTGGATGGCCCTGCTGCAATCGGAGCACGCCAGCACTCAGGAACGGCAGGCCTTCGAGACGTGGTGCGCGGCTGACATTCGTCACCGCCAGGTAATTGATCAAATGAGCGGTGGCATGGGGCTGTTGCGCAATCATGCATTGCGCGGAGTGCCCAGCGAGCACCTTTTGCATAGCCTGAAAGCACCGTCCAGCCGTCGACGTTTTGTCGCTGGCAGCCTGGGTATCGTCGCGTTGGCAGCGCTGTTTCTCGGTCGTCGCCAGGGCTGGTTGGGGGATACCGGCGAGCTGTCCACTGGCACTGGGGAGCGTAAACACTTCACGCTGGACGACGGCAGCTTGCTGACGCTGAACGCACAGAGCCGGGCGATTGCGCGTTTCGATGCACACCGGCGTGTGCTGGAGTTACGGGATGGGGAGTTGCTGGTGGACGTGGCCAAGGACCCGGCGCGGCCCTTCGTGGTGCAAACCCGGCATGGCCAGATTCGCGCGTTGGGTACCCGATTCCTGGTGCAGCGTTACGAAGCGTCCACCCGTCTGTTGATGCTGCATTCGCGAGTGGAAGTGGTCACTCAGGACGGCGCGCGTCAAATCGTGGAGGCGGGGCAGAGCATGCGGTTTGATCAACAGCACACCTTTGGCCTTGGCCCCCTCAAGGGCGATGAAACCGGTTGGACCCAAGGACGCCTTGAAGTCCACGACCGGGCGTTAAGCGAAGTGATCGACAGCCTGCGCAGCTATCGCCCCGGGATTCTGCGCCTGAGCCCCAATGTGGCGCAGCTGCGCCTGAGCGGCATCTATCCCCTGGACGATACGGACCGCACCCTGCAGTTGCTGGAGAATTCATTACCGATTCGCGTGACGTATCACAGCGCCTATTGGGTAAGTATTGAGGCCCGTTAAACCGGTTATAAACTCATAGCATCTTCGCCTAAACACCGCCCTATAAAAACGCGTCTGCCGCTGCTCAACCCCTGTAGACACATTCAACAGGGAGATCCTCGATGTTCTTATTCAAACAACAATTACCTCGACTGACGCTGGCGGCGGCGTTGGCGATGGGTGTCTGCAGCACCTGCGTAATGGCCCAGGAAGCGGCCAGCCAGGTGTTCAGCTTTGATATCGCCGGCGGTCCGCTCGATACGGTGCTGCTGGATATTTCCCGGCAGACCGGCGTGATGATTTCCTTCAATCAGCAGTTGGTTCAGGGCAAGCGCAGCGCCCCCATTCGCGGAGATTTGGGCAGCCTGCAAGCGGTGGACAAAGCGTTACAGGGCAGCGGCCTGCAAGTCAGCGACAGCGAACAGGGGCTGACGGTGCACGCAGCGCCCGTGACCTCCACCAACGCCGTCCCGGCCGCGGGGAAAAGTACTGACTACCGTATGGAAAAAGTCACAGTGACCGGCTCGGCGATTCGTCGGGTGGACGCGGAAACGGCCGTGCCGGTGACCATCCTGCGGGTCGAGCAATTGCGCGAGCAGGGTGTGAGCACTACCGAGGAGTTGATTAGCCGCATCTCGGCGAACCAATCTTCCGTTGGCTCCGGGCGTTCGGTGGGTTCCAGCAGCGGCGGTGCAGCGTTTGCCGACTTGCGCGGGATTGGCGCGAACAAAACCCTGGTGCTGCTCAACGGCCGGCGCCTGAGCAACAACGCCGTCAACACCACCAACGGCTCCGGGGTGGACTTGAACACCATCCCGTTCGCCGCTATCGACCGTGTGGAAGTGCTGCGCGATGGCGCGTCGGCGCTGTACGGCACCGACGCGATCGGTGGGGTGATCAACTTCATCACCAAGACCAGCCTGACCGGCGGCCAGCTCTCGACCAATTACGATTCGCCGACCCGCTCCGGCGGTGGTGACAGCCATAACTTCAGCGGCAGTTATGGTTTTGGCGACCTTGAAGACGACCGCTTCAACGTATTTGGCGTGGTCAGCTATGACAAGCAGACGCGCCTGGCCGCCAAGGACCGCGACTACACCTACAACTACCAGCCCGGTCGCGGCCTGGATTTCACCTCGGGCACCGCCGCCCCGGCGAACTGGAGCCAGGGCAGCAACGCGACCAACCCGCTGGCCGGCTCCGGCTGTAACTCCCCCGGGTTGCTGTCACGCAATGGCATCTGCCGCCAAAGCCTGTGGAGTTACCTGGACCTGGTGCCGGAAACCGAAAAAACCTCGGCCTTTGCCAAAGCCACCGGCAAGCTGGCCGATGACCACACCGTGAGCCTTGAGTACTTCTGGGCGCGCAACGAAAACCGCACGCAGATCGGCCCGGGGACCCTGATGGGCGCCCAAGTGAATCCGAGAACGGCGTTCTATCCGGGCAACGGCATCACTCCGGGCCCGACGGGTTTTGCCCTGGACCCAACACAACCCGTGGATGTGAACTGGCGCGAAACCGACGCCGGGGCGCGCAAGCACGAAGATGACAACACCAGCCAGCGCCTGCTGCTGAGCTTCGAGGGCAACGTGGCGAACTGGGACTACAACGTCGGTGCGTCCTACAACCAGAACAAAGTGGTGCAAACCATTCTGGACGGTTATGTGAACGACCAGACCATCAGCCAGGGTATCGCCAACGGCGTGATCAACCCGTTCGGGCCGCAGAGCGAAGCGGGCAGGGCGTTGCTCGCCTCCAGCCGCGTCGATGGCGATTACGCCACTGCCGTGGGCCGAGTGAAGAGTATCGACGGTCGCGTCAGCCGTGAAATCGGCGACTGGTTTGGCGCAGGTCCCACAGGCCTGGCGCTGGGTGGCGAATACCGCAAGGAAGATTTTCACCAGGACTTCGCCCAATTCGCCGAGACCGTGCAGAGCCTCGGCGTAGACCCCAATGGTGCGGTACGCGGCAATCGCAGCGTCTCGGCCGAGTACGCCGAGGTGAATGTGCCGGTGCTCGAAAGCCTGGAGCTGTCCGCGGCGGTGCGTCATGACAAATACAGCGACTTCGGCAGCACCACCAACCCGAAATACTCGTTCCGTTTTCAGCCATTCAAAGAGCTGGTGGTTCGCGGCGCCTACAGCGAAGGGTTCCGTGCGCCGTCGCTGTATGAGTTGTACAACCCGACCTACACCAGCTACACCGTGGCCAACTACAACGACCCGCGCCTGTGCCCGGGCGGTACGCCGGCCAATGGAGGGATCGGTAACCGCGACTGCGCCCAACAGTTCCGCCGGCAAACGGGCGGCAACGGCAGCTTGAGCCCGGAAACCGCACGTAACGTGACCTTTGGCTTCGTGTTTCAACCGATTGAGCGCCTCAGTGCCGCCCTGGATTTCTGGTGGATCACCATCGCCAACCAGATCGCCGAGTTCCCCGAGTCCTCGGTATTTGACGACCCGGATGCCTACGGCGACCGCTTGATTCGCAAGGCCGACGGCTCCATCGATCACATCGTTACCGGCCTGGCCAACCTCGGGAAAACCAAGACCAACGGCGTGGATGTGAGTTTCGATTACCGCTTCCCGAGCACCGCCATCGGTGACTTCGGGATCGGCCTGCAAGGCACCTACGTCAACGAATACAAATACCAACAGGAGCTCAAAGGCGACTACATCGACAAACTCGGTGATTTTCGTGGCGGCGAATTCTCCACCGCTGGCGCCGTTGCACGCTGGCGCCACAGCCTGACCGGCACCTGGGCCCGCGGACCGCTGGGCGTCAGCCTGACCAACCGCTACACCAGTGGCTATCACGACTCGGACCCGGAAACCCATGATTCCGTAGGCTCCTACAATGTCTGGGACCTGGCGGGTACCTACAACTGGAACAAGTCCCTGGCCGTCACATTGGGCGCGAAGAACCTGTTCGACCGCGCGCCGCCATTCAGCAACCAGACCTACGCGTTCCAGAGCGGGTACGACCCCAAGTACGCCGACCCGTTTGGGCGGATCCTCTACACCCGAGTCAGTTACAACTTCTGATTTTTCATCAGGTCTGGACGCTGCTCTATAAATTAGGCTGGTTCGCTGCACCTACCTCCTAGGTGCAGCGTGATTCTCCTGTCCATAACCTTATTCCAAAACGGTATTTCCGCGCCCTTCATAAGACTCCTTATGATCACGTCATAACTCGTTATGACAAGTGACCCTGATGAACGAATCAACCGTCGCCTTATCCCCTCTGTCCAGCGTTCCGCTGCATGCCCAACTGCGGGATCTACTGCGCAGCCGCATCCTCGATGGTGAGTACGCGCCGAATACCCAGATGCCTTCCGAAAGCGAGCTGGGTGCGCGCTTCAAAGTCAGCCGCATCACCGTGCGCCAGGCCTTGGGTGATCTGCAAAAGGAAGGTCTGATCTACAAGATCCACGGCAAGGGTACCTTCGTCTCCAAGCCCAAGGCTTATCAGAACGTCAGTACTCTGCAAGGGTTGGGCGAGTCCATGACCGAGCGCGGCTATGAAGTGATCAACCGTCTGCGCAGCTACCGCTTTGTGCCCGCTGACAAGTTGGTGGCCGAGCGCCTGGGCGTGGAGGAGGGCACCACTGTCACGCAGATCAAGCGCGTACGGCTGATCAACCGCGAGCCGGTGTCGCTGGAAATCACCTACCTCAGCCAGGCCCTGGGCGAACGCCTGGAAAACGCCGACCTGGTGACCCGCGACATCTTTCTGATCCTGGAGAACGACTGCGGCCTGCAACTGGGTCACGCCGATGTGGCGATTGACGCGGTGCTCGCCGACAGCGAACTGACCCAGGCGCTGAACGTGGAGGCGGGTTCGCCGATCATGCGCATCGAGCGCCTGACCCACACCGCCGACGGCCAGCCGGTGGACTTTGAACACCTGTATTACCGCGGCGATGCGTTTCAGTACCGCCTGCGCATCGACCGTCAGCGAGGTAGCCGCCCGTGAGCCGCAAAACCCTGGAAATGGAATACGACATCGTGGTGATCGGCGGCGGCACCGCCGGCCCCATGGCAGCGATCAAGGCCAAGGAGGCCAACCGCGATTTACGCGTTCTGTTGATCGACAAGGCCAACGTCAAACGCAGCGGCGCCATCAGCATGGGCATGGACGGGCTGAACAACGCGATTATTCCAGGCCACTCCACGCCGGAGCAGTACACCAAGGAAATCACGATCGCCAACGACGGCATCGTCAACCAGGCGGCGGTGTATGCCTACGCGACCCACAGCTTTGAAACCATCGAGCAGTTGGACCGCTGGGGCGTGAAGTTCGAGAAAGACGAAACCGGCGATTACGCGGTGAAAAAAGTCCATCACATGGGCGCTTACGTGCTGCCGATGCCGGAAGGGCACGACATCAAGAAGGTGCTGTATCGCCAGCTCAAGCGGGCGCGGGTCAACATCACCAACCGGCTGGTCTGCACCCGTTTGCTGACCGACAGCGAAGGCGCAGTAAACGGCGTGATGGGGTTTGACTGCCGCACGGCCGACTTCCAGGTGATCAAGGCCAAGGCGGTCATCCTGTGCTGCGGCGCGGCCGGCCGCCTGGGTTTGCCATCGTCGGGTTACCTGATGGGCACCTATGAAAACCCGACCAACGCCGGCGACGGCTACGCCATGGCCTACCACGCAGGTGCGGAACTGGCGAACCTGGAGTGCTTCCAGATCAACCCGCTGATCAAGGACTACAACGGCCCGGCCTGCGCTTATGTCACCGGGCCCTTGGGTGGCTACACCGCCAACAACAAGGGTGAGCGCTTTATTGAATGCGACTACTGGAGCGGGCAGATGATGTGGGAGTTCCACCAGGAGCTCGAAAGCGGTAACGGCCCGGTGTTTCTCAAGCTCGATCACCTGGCCGAGGAAACCATCCAGAACATCGAGCAGATCCTGCACAGCAACGAGCGTCCCAGCCGTGGTCAGTTTCACGCCAACCGGGGCACCGACTACCGCAGCCAGATGGTCGAGATGCACATCTCCGAGATCGGCTTCTGCAGCGGGCATTCGGCGTCGGGCGTGTGGGTCAACGAGCGCGCCGAGACGTCGGTCAAGGGCCTGTATTCGGCGGGCGACATGGCGGCCGTGCCGCATAACTACATGCTCGGTGCGTTCACCTATGGCTGGTTCGCCGGCATCAACGCTGCCAGCTTTGTGGCCGGGCGCGAATTCAGCGCGGTGGATGCCCGGCAAGTCGCCACCGAGCAGGCTCGGGTCTACGCGCCGCTGGACCGCGAAACCGGCCTGCCGCCGGCCCAGGTCGAGTACAAGCTGCGGCGCTTCGTCAACGATTACCTGCAACCGCCCAAGGTCACCCGCAAGATGGAAATCGGTTTGCAACGCTTTGCCGACATCGAGCGCGACCTGGACCAGATGAAAGCCCACAACCCCCATGAATTGATGCGCGCGATGGAAACCAGCGTGATTCGCGACTGCGCCGAAATGGCCGCCCGCGCCTCACTGTACCGCGCTGAAAGCCGCTGGGGTTTGTACCACTACCGGGTTGACCACCCGCAACGCAACGATGCCGACTGGTTCTGCCATTGCCACCTGAAAAAAGGTGACGACGGGCAGATGGTCAGCTTCAAGAAACCCGTCGAGCCGTATGTGATTGCGTTGGATGCCGAAGAGCTGCAGGCCTACGACCGCCTGCGGGTGGGCGCCCACGCGGCTGCCTGAACCTGCGTTGCACCGCTACAGCCAGAGAGCGCAAAAGCGCCAAGGACACCGTGAAATGGCCTATCAGCCCCAGGAAATATTCTTCCGCTCCAATGCCCCGGTGACGGTGGATGAAGACAAGTGCATCGCCGAAAAAGGCTGCACGGTCTGCGTCGACGTGTGCCCGATGGACCTGTTGGCGATCAATCCGGCAACCCAGAAAGCGTACATGGCGTTCGATGAATGCTGGTACTGCATGCCCTGTGAAAAAGATTGCCCCACCGGCGCAGTCAAGGTCGAGATCCCGTACCTGCTGCGCTGAGATCTGCCGCAAACGCCATCCGCCAACCCCGGACGCCATCCGAGTGACACCCCCTCGTTTCCCACCACGCCAGACCGTGGCGGAGACGACTCTTTCAACCACGATTCGAGGGGAACTACCCAAATGTTATTACGTGCAACCTTGGCCGGCCTGGTGCTGGCTTCCTTGAGCCTGTCGGCTCAGGCCCAAACGATCCGGGTGGCCATCGGCACCCAGGACACCACCATCAACTGTGCGGCGGGCGGCTTGCTGATCCGCGAGCTGGGGCTGTTGGACAAGTACCTGCCACACGACGGCAAGTACAAGGACGCTACCTACGACGTGCAGTGGAAAAACTTCACCAGTGGCGCGCCGCTGACTAATGAAATGGTCGCCGGCAAACTGGACTTTGGCGCGATGGCCGACTTCCCCGGCGCCTTCAATGGCGTGGCGTTCGAAGCGGCGGGCAAGCACAGCCTGTTTATCAGCGTGTTGTCGGGCAATATCAAGGGCAGCGGCAATGGCATCGTGGTGCCGATTGCTTCCAGCGCCCAGTCCCTGGCCGACCTGAAAGGCAAGACCATCTCCGTACCATTCGCCTCGACGGCCCACGGCATGTTGCTGCGCGCCGTTGCAGCCCAGGGTTGGGACCCGCTCAAGGACGTCAACATCATTGCCCAGGCGCCCGAAGTGGCGGGTTCGGCGTTGCAGGCCAACAAGATCGACGCCCATGCGGACTTTGTGCCGTTTGGCGAACTGTTCCCCAACCGGGGTTTTGCCCGCAAGATCTACGACGGCTCGCAATCCAATACCCCGACGTTTCACGGCGCGCTGGTGGACGAGGGTTACGCCAAACAGTACCCGGAAGTGGTCATCGCCTACCTGCGCGCAAGTATCGAGGCCAATCAGTTGCTGGCCGCAGAACCGGAGAAGTACAGCGAACTGATCGAAAAAGTCACCGGTGTCGAAGCCGAGGTCAACTATCTGTTCCATGGCCCGCTGGGGGTGCAAACCCGTGACCTGAGCTGGAAACCCGAATACCGCCAGGCCGTGGGCACCGCGATCGACACCCTCAAATTGCTGAAAAAGGCCGACCGCGGTCTGGACCTCAATATCTTTATCGACGACCAGTACATCCGTGCCGCGTTCAAGGCATCTGGCCTGGACTATGCGGCGCAATTGGGCAATTACACCCAATCCCCGCTGAAGGCCAATGATGCCCTGACCGGCAAACCGATCACCGACTGGAAGCATGTCGCGCAAATCTGGGTCAAGGGCGAGCCCAAGGTGCGCGATTACGCATCGGCCGAGGCGGCGTTCACCGCCCTGGACAGCCTGAACAAACAAGGCAAGGCGGTGCGCGCGGTCTATGCCCAGGCCCAGGACAGCGGCATCAAGTTGTTGGCCAGCCAGGCGTGGTTTGCGAGCAATCAGCAAGGCCAACTCAGCGCGTTCCTGCTCAAGGGCCAGGCGCAGCAGTTCGCCCAGGCCCAGGGCGGCAAGGTGTTCAACTTTACCGACGCCGGCGCGCAGGCCGTTGCCGGTCGCTGAGGGAGCGTGTTCATGACAAGCACCCCATGGCGCTGGCTGCCCAAGGCCGCTTCATTGCTGTTGTGCCTGCTGTTCTGGCAGTTGGCGGCCAGCCAGCACTGGAACCTGTGGCTGGTGACCTTCGCCAATGTGCCCACGCCGGGCTCCGTGGTGCAGGCCGCCCTTGGGCTGGCGGACTCGGGCAAGCTCGCCAGGCACCTGGGTGCGAGTTTGACCCGGGTGTTTGAAGGCTACCTGGCGGCAGCAGTGGTGGGCATCGGCCTGGGCATCGCGATTGGCCGCTGGAAGTGGGCGGAAGACCTGCTGTTGCCGCCATTGGAGGTGATCCGGCCGATCCCGGCGGTGGCCTGGATTCCGCTGGCGATCCTGATGTTCCCGTCGTCGGAGGTGTCGATGATCTTCATTACTTTTACCGGCGCGCTGTTTCCGGTGTTGCTCAATACCGTGCATGGCGTGGAGGGCGTCGACCCACGGCTGATCGCTTCGGCACGCAGCCTGGGGGCAGGGCGCCGGGCGATCCTGCTGGAAGTGATCCTGCCAGGCGCCGCGCCGAGCATCATCACCGGCCTGGCGATTGGCATGGGTACTTCGTGGTTCTGCCTGGTGACGGCGGAAATGATCTCCGGCCAATACGGCATCGGCTATTACACCTGGGAGTCCTACACCATCCAGAACTATGCCGACATTGTCGTCGGCATGCTGTTGATCGGGGTGCTGGGCATGGGCAGCAGCCTGTTGGTCAAGCGCCTCGGTGCACTGTTCACGCCCTGGCATCGACCACGAGGTAAAGCCTGATGAGTCAACTTGAAGGGCGTGTCGAGATTCGCGGCTTGTCTATTGTATTGGGCGAAAAGCAGCAGGCATTCGAGGCGGTGAAAGCGTTGGATTGCAGGATCGAGCCGGGCCAGTTTGTGTGCATCCTCGGGCCGTCCGGGTGTGGCAAGTCGACCTTGCTCGGCGCGCTGGCCGGGCACCTCACGCCGAGCCAGGGCACCCTGGAAATGGACGGCGAGCCGGTTGCCGGGCCTTCCCAGCAGCGGGGCATGGTGTTTCAGCAACACACCCTGTTCCCATGGCGCTCGGTGCGCGAAAACGTCGCCTTTGGCCTGAAGATGCGCGGCGTGGGCAAGGCCGAGCGTCTTGCTGCCGCCGATGGCATTCTTCAACTGGTGGGTCTGGAAGATTTTGCCGAGCGCTGGCCCAACCAGCTGTCTGGCGGCATGCAGCAGCGGGTGGAAATCGCCCGGGTGTTGATCAACCGTCCCGGCCTGCTGTTGATGGACGAACCCTTCGGCGCGCTGGATGCCTTGACCCGCATGAAGATGCAGGCGTTGCTGCTGGACATCTGGACGCGTATCCGCACCACGGTGGTGTTTGTCACCCATGACATCGACGAAGCGCTGTTCCTGGCCGACCGCATCCTGGTCATGAGCCCACGTCCGGGGCGCATTATCGAAGATTTCCTGCTGACCTTCCCGAGGCCGCGCAGCACCGAGCTGATGACCTCGCCGGAATTTACCCACCTCAAGCGCCATTGCCTTGAGCTGTTGCACCACGAAGAGGGTCGCCAGTTGCCACGGCTGAACCCGCTCGGGCTACCCAACGATCACCCAAGACCGCGATTTGCCATATGACCTATGAAACCGAAAACCCCGACATCGAAGCCCTGCGCCCCCGGCTGCAAGCGCCGGATGCCGGCATGCGCCGGATCGCCCTGATTGATTTGGCAGACCTGGAAGACCCAGACGGCCTGGTGTGGCTGGTAGACAGCCTGCGCCACGACCCGGCCACCGACGTGCGCGCCCAGGCCGCCAGCCTGCTGGAAGCCTGGGAGGAAGACGAAGTGGTCGAGGCGCTGTGCCAGGCGCTGACCGACACCGAGGTATCGGTGCGTGACGCAGCCGCCCAGAGCTTGAGCGTGCTCAAGACAACACAGGCGGGCCGGTTGTTATTGCCCTGGACCACCCACGCCGACGTCAGTGTGCGCACGGCTATATTTCGTGCCTTGCGCGAGTTGCGCCTGGAGGCAGCGGCGCCGTCGGCACTATTGGCGCTGAAGGATGCCGATGCTGGCGTACGCCGCGAAGCGGTCGGCGTGCTCGGCTGGCTAAAGCACCTGCCGGCACTGGAGGCCTTGGCGATACTGGCCAGCAGCGACCCGGACACCGAAGTCCGGCGCGCCGCCACCGGCGCCCTGGGTCTTGCCAGTGATGATCGGGTGCTACCCGCGCTGTATGACGCGTTGCAGGACGTCACTTGGCAAGTGCGGGAGGAGGCGGCGACTACCCTGGGCAAAGTCGGTAGTGCCAGTGCAGGTGACGCCTTGATCAAGGCGCTGGCCGATGACTACTGGCAAGTCCGCCTGCGCGCAACCCGCAGCCTGGGTCGCCTGCGCTATGCCCCAGCGTTGCACGGGCTGGTCCTGACCTTGGGCCATAGCATCAGCAATCTGCGCAAGGAAGCCGCTCTGGCACTGGGCGAATTGGGCGATCGCCAAGCCCTTGGTCCGTTGCGTGATGCCGCCGTCGATGGCGACCCGGAAGTGCGCAAGGCGGTCCGCATTGCCCTGGAGCAACTGCAATGAACAGCGCACCGAAAAGCATTGGGCGCGATGATGAAGGACGCTTGAGGCTGGAATGGCATGAAGGCGTGCAATGGATCGACCATACCCGCCTGCGCCGTGAATGCCCGTGTTCACAGTGCAGGGCCTTTCGGTTGAGGGGCATGCTGCCGCTGGTATCGGACCGTGTTCGGGTATTGGAAGTGCATCCCCAGGGGTATGGCGTGCAGTTGATCTTCAGCGATGGGCATCAGCGGGGGATTTACCCGTGGGCCTATTTGGCGGGCATGGGGCTTCAGGCTGAGGCCCCAATTTCCACTGCTCAGGTACGCGGCTGAGGCTGCAGGTGCGCCGGCAGGCGGTGCAGCGTCCACCACACGGTGAGCATCGCCGCCACAGCGCTGAGTGCGATGCCGATCAACATCGGCGCCGGTGTGTGGTCGGCGAACACACCCACTACCGCCATGCACACGGCCGCGGTGATCATCTGGATCGCGCCCAACAATGCCGATGCAGAACCGGCGACGGCGCCGTGATCTTCCAGGGACAACACCCCGGCCGCCGGCAATAGCAGGCCGAGGAAACCAAAGCCGACAAACAGCAGCGCCATCATCAACGGCAGGCTGTTGCCCCACAGTGTGGTAAGCGCGAGCAAGGTCATGACGGTCGCCACGCCGGCCACCGACCAACGAATCAGAGGGGCCAAACCGAAGCGGGCACTCACGCGCGCCGTCAGTTGGCTAAGGGCAAAAAACGACGCTGCGTTGAGGGCAAAGCACAGGCTGAATTGCGTTGGCGTGAGCCCGTAATACTCGATGTAAACGAACGGCGCGCTGCCGATGAACACAAAGAACGTCGCCAGGCCAAAACCGCCCACCACCGACAACCCGGTAAACACCGGATCGCGCAGCAACGCGCCGTAGCTGCCGAACGCATTGCCCAGGGTCTTGCCCAAGCGGCGTTCGGCGGGGTGGGTTTCCGGCAGTTGCACGGCGGTCATGACCAGGCAGAGCACTGCGGCCACACCCAGCACCAGAAATACTTCGCGCCAGCTCCATACCGCAATGATCAGGCTGCCGGCCAGTGGCGCGAGAATCGGTGAAATACTCACCACCAGCATCAACAAGGCCATCAACCGTGCAGCTTCATGGCCGGTGTACAAGTCACGGACAATTGCCCGGGGAATCACCATCCCGGCGCAGGCGCCAAAGGCCTGCAACGCCCGGAAGCCGATCAGCGCTTCGATGGAGGGGGCGAGGGCGCAACCAATGCTGCCCACGATAAAGATCACCAGGCCGGCGTAGATCGGCGGTTTGCGCCCGAACACATCGCTGATCGGGCCGTAGAACAGCTGGCATACACCGATGATCATGAAGAACACCGTCAGGCTCATCTGCACCGCAGCGGGCGAGGCATGCAGGCTGGCACCCAGCGTTGGCAAAGCCGGCAGGTAGATGTCGATGGCAAACGGGCCGACGGCGGTGATCAACCCCAGCAGCAGGGCGAGGTGGGCGATACTTCGAGACATGGTGATTCCGGACGGCGGTAAAAAAGAGCGGCCAGCTTAGTGATCACCCTCGGTGCATACAAGCCGGTGCTTACAGACTCAGTACATAGTCATGAGGGGCCGAGTGTCGTAAACGATCCCTGATCGCGTAATAAACTCGTAATCTATTGATTTAACTCAACTAAATATCCATTTAGTCGAGTTAAGTATTTCGTGAGTTTAAGGCTGGGCGAGGGCGCCTGTTCGGCGTTCGCTGATGCGTTCAACCGCGAGCATGTGATCGGTACCCCATTGGCAAAGCGGCCCCAAGGCCTTGGCCAGTGAATGGCCGAATGGGGTCAGGGAATATTCGACCTTCGGCGGGATTTCCTTGAAGTCGATGCGATTAATGATTTCATCGCGTTCCAGCTCCTTCAGCTGCTGGATCAGCACCTTATCCGTCACGCCGCCAACTGCACGCCGCAGTTCGCCATAACGGTGAACTTCATGGGCCAGGTGGTACAAGACCAACGGTTTCCATTTCCCGCCAATCACCGCCAGGGCGGCGTCGAGCCCGCAATTAAAGGTGCTATTCGACATGTTTGTGCCCTCAGGCTGGGTACTTACCAAAAGGTGCATACTATTCAAAACAATAGCGCAGATCTACGCTTGAGCCTCAACATTTCCAGGAAACACTCATGAACAGGCTCAACGGAAAAATCGCAGTCGTCACCGGTGGCAACAGCGGGATTGGCTTGGCCAGTGCCATACGTTTTGCGGCCGAAGGTGCACAGGTCGTTATCGTCGGACGTCGCCAGGAGGAACTGGACAAAGCGTTGGTCCTGATCGGGCATGACGCCGTTGCAATCCAGGGCGACATTTCAAATCTGCAGGATCTGAAGCGGGTATTCGCCCAGATCAAAGCAGACAAAGGCCAGATTGATGTGTTGTTCGCCAATGCTGGCTTGGGAGATCTGGAACCCATCGGATCGATCACCGAGGAATCATTTGATCGCACATTTGGCGTGAACGTGAAAGGCACGCTGTTCACCGTACAAAACGCGTTGCCACTGATGAGCGCCGGTGGCTCGATCGTGCTGACCGGTTCAACGACAGCCTCGATGGGCACCGCAGCGTTCAGCGTGTACAGCGCCTCGAAAGGTGCACTGCGAAACTTCGCCAGAAGCTGGGCGCTGGATTTGCAAGGCACGGGTATTCGCGTCAACGTGCTTTCACCTGGGCCGACAACGACACCGGGTTTGGACCGAGCGCTTTCGGGTACCGGCCAGAAGGATGCGATTGTTGATTCGATGGTGACGCGTGTGCCGCTGGGTCGTATGGGTTTGCCAGATGAAGTGGCGAATGCGGCATTGTTCCTGGCGTCGGATGAAAGCAGCTTCATGACAGGCAGCGAGATGTTCGTAGATGGTGGTTTCGCTCAGGTGTGATTCAGGGTCATCGGCCAAATCGAGATGGGTTGGGTTTGGCCGATGAGGA
This sequence comes from Pseudomonas sp. ATCC PTA-122608, assembly GCF_001952855.1. Lineage (GTDB taxonomy): Bacteria > Pseudomonadota > Gammaproteobacteria > Pseudomonadales > Pseudomonadaceae > Aquipseudomonas. The sequence goes on from NZ_LPNO01000002.1 coordinate 112,690, forward strand.
GCGTGGTGCGCTGGTTGAAATCTGGTTGGCACTGCCCCTGATAATGAATCATATAATTACGCATAATGTATATTATGTTAAATGCTGTATATAAGCCTGCAACGCTCCCAATTGTCCAATCCCATTAACTCCCGGCGACCTTACCGTCTACATGCTGGTTTCCGTAAAGGCAGCACGCCGACCTCCCTTTGCCACATTGGCGGCCTTCAATAGCGGTTGAAGTTCCGCATGGAGCCGGTGGTAGTCCTCGAATGCGGTAGAAATCTTCAGGTCCATCAACGCCAGGTTTTCTCCATTTCCGGACGTTTCCATAGCGGCCAAGTCTACTTTGCGATCCTGACAAAATCGCTCCAGCAGAATCCAGAAAGGATCCTTGTGATCAATGTGTAAATCCTTTCGATCGGTGATGATCACGTCGCTGATCGCACACTTTACTGGCAGACCAAGTGCATCACGAAATGCGATCAATTGAGAACGCACAGTAAACCTCAATGCCTCGCATACCTTGCCATGTGGCGATTGGACTGCGCCAGTGATGCAGCGTTTGTAGGAGAAACCTTCTTCGCTACCATCAATGCGGACGAGTCTGATCCCCCTTCCCGCTCCCACTTGGTTCCTCACGATCTTGAAGTGGTCGATTCCGACACCCATTTTTCTACTCGCATCCGGGTGCATTGCTATGAGCAGGTGCATTTTTTTGACCGCGAGCTTGTTAGTGATCATGCCAATCTGTGCTTTTTGCAGATAGTTTTTGAGACGGTCCAAAAGATCCTTTTTAGATTTGTACTCAAATGGCCCTAACCAGAACATTTAGAAGTCTCCTACCTCATTTGTTAACTCAGCGTCGTAATTACAAGGGGATACGTCCCAACCAAATCAGAAGTTTTAAATCAACAAGCTTGGCGCAACGCGTAGTGCATATCTCGCGAACAGCTCTTTACGCCCGTGTCGCTGGATCAAATCATCTCCTATTCAAGCGTCATATGCGATGAAGCACGAGCCTCCAACAGAAAAGACGTCCCCCACTCCAACGGTCCCAACCCCAAATGCGCTGCCAACGTCTGGCCAATATCGGCAAAACTTTCACGCTCACCCAACCAGCCTGCCGCCACGCCCGCACCATAAGCCAACACAGGCACATGCTCGCGCGTGTGATCGCTGCCCGGACGAGAAGGATCACAACCGTGGTCGGCGCTGATGACCAGCAATGTTTGCGGGTCCATCAACGCCAATAACTCCGGCAACCTGTGGTCGAAGGCTTCCAGCGCGGTCGCATATCCGGCCAGGTCCCGGCGGTGCCCGTAGAGCATGTCGAAGTCGACGAAGTTGGCAAACACCAGGCTGTTGTCTGGCGCTTCCCTGTAAGCCTTGAGCGTGGCATCGAACAGCGCGTCGTTGCCGTCTGCCTTGTACAAGCGACTGATGCCGCGGTGCGCGAAAATGTCGCCGATCTTGCCCACCGCATGCACGGTGCCGCCGGCGTCGCAGAGATGATCAAGCAATGTCGCCGATGGCGGTGGCACGGTGTAGTCGCGGCGATTGCCGGTGCGGCGAAACTCACCCGGGTGTTCTCCGGTGAACGGTCGGGCAATGACCCTGCCAACGGTGTATTCATCGCACAAGGTGCGCGCTATTTCACACACCCGGTACAACTCCTCAAGCCCGAAATGGCTTTCATGGGCGGCGATCTGCATCACGCTGTCGGCCGAGGTGTAGCAAATCGGCTGCTTGCTGCGGATGTGTGCCTCACCCAATTCGTCCAGCACCGTGGTACCCGAGGCATGGCAATTGCCCAGGATACCCGGCAAGCCTGCCCGTTCAATGAGGTCGGCCAGCAACTGTGGCGGAAAGGAGTTGATCGGCTCTTCGAAATAACCCCAGTCGAACAACACCGGCACGCCCATCATTTCCCAGTGCCCGGACGGTGTGTCTTTGCCGGACGATTGCTCCCGTGCGTGGCCGAAGGCACCGCTCGGTGCAGCGTCGCCCCAGTCGCCCGGCAACGGGCCGTCGCCACTGGCCGCCGCTGCAGCCCCCAATCCCAACCGCCCCAGGTTCGGCAGGGACAAAGGCCCGCGGCGCAACGGACCATCGGCTTCGCCACGGGCGCACGCCTCGGCGATGTGGCGCAAGGTATCGGCGCCTGAGTCGCCAAAAAGGGCGGCGTCGGCACTGGCACCGATGCCCAATGAATCCAGCACCAACACGATGGCCTTGCTCATAGTATTTCCTGGATCAAGTTGCGTTCGGCCAGGCGTGCACCACCTAATCGATAGGCTGCGCGCAAGGCGGATGCGCCCTGCTCGGCTTGCTCTGTATTGCGCGCGTGTACCCAGCCCAAGGGCCTTTGCGCGTTCACCTGTTCACCGACAAAGGCCAACTCGCTGAAACCGACTGACAGATCCAGCACGTCGTCTGGATGACTGCGCCCGCCGCCCAATGCGACCACCGCCAAGCCCACCGCCCGGGTGTCGATCTCGCTGACGCAGCCCGCCTCCTCGGCCCATACCGGTACCGACACGGCGGCCTTGGGTAAATGCTGGTCGGGGTTGTGGGCAAAGCCTTGCGGGCCACCCAGGGCACTGACCATTTGCTCGAAGCGCTGCAAGGCTGCCCCGCTCTGCCACGCCTGAAGCAATTGATCACGGGCCTGAGCCTCATCCCTCGCCAGGCCAGCCATCGTCAGTACCTCGGTAGCCAGGGCCAAGGTCACCGCCCACAGGCGTTCACTGCGCACCTCGCCCTTGAGCAGTGCTACCGCTTCGGCAACCTCCAGGGCATTGCCGGCACTGCGGGCCAACGGCTGGTTCATGTCGGTGATCAGGGCACGGGTGTTGACCCCGGCACCGTTGGCCACGGCGACGATGCTCGCGGCCAGTTCGCGCGCCTGTTCGGGCTCGGCCATAAATGCACCGTTGCCGGTCTTCACATCCATGATCAATACGTCGAGGCCAGCGGCGAGTTTCTTGCCGAGGATCGATGCGGTGATCAGATCAATCGACTCAACCGACCCGGTCACATCGCGGATCACGTACAAGCGTTTGTCCGCAGGGGCAAGGTTGGCCGTCTGGCCGATGATGGCGCAACCGACCTCGGCTACCACCGTGCGCAAACGTTCAGGGCTGGGTTGGCAGTCGTAACCGGGGATGCTCTCGAGCTTGTCCAGGGTGCCGCCGGTATGCCCCAGGCCACGCCCGGAAATCATCGGCACGTAACAGCCGCAGGCCGCCAGCAAGGGCGCCAGCAGTAAGCTGATCATGTCGCCGACGCCGCCGGTGGAATGCTTGTCGACGACCGGCCCCGGCAGATCCCAACTCAATACTTGGCCGGAGTCGCGCATCGCCTCGGTCAAGGCAATCCGCTCGGTCACGTCCATGCCCTTGATGAACACCGCCATGGCGAACGCCGCCACCTGCCCATCGCTGAGACTTCCGTCGGCAATCCCGGTGACAAACCGCTGAATGTCCATCGCGGCCAGGGTGTGCCCGTCGCGTTTACGGCGAATCACTTCTTGTGGCAACCACATACTGTGCTCCTTACAGTGAGATGAAAAAGCCGACAATCGCCGCGCTCATCAGATTGGAAAGCGTGCCGCCGATCATGGCCCGCAAGCCCAGCCGCGCCAGTTCTTGGCGGCGTTGCGGGGCGATACCCGTCAGGCCGCCCAGCTGAATGGCAATCGAGGACAGATTGGCAAAACCGCACAGGGCGAAAGTGACGATCACTTGGGTGTGGACCGACAACAGCGGCACACCGGCTTCGGCGGCTTTGGCCGGGGTCAGGTAGTTGGCCAGGTCGGCATAGGCGACGAACTCGTTGAGGACCAGTTTTTCACCGATAAAACCGCCGGCCATGACCGCCTCGTGCCACGGCACCCCGAGCAGAAAAGCGATGGGCGCCAGCACGTGCCCCAGCACCAGTTGCAGGGTCAACTGCGGGTAGCCAAACCAGTTGCCGGCCCAGCCCAGTAGCCCGTTGAACAGGGCGATCAACGCGATAAACGCCAGCAGCATGGCGCCGACGGACAGTGCCAGGCGCAAGCCGACCTGGGCCCCTTCGGCGGCAGCGTCGATGATATTGGTGGGGCGATTCTCAGCCTGTCCCAGTTCCTCGACCACCTGTTCGGTGCGGGCTGGTTCGGTTTCCGGCTCCATCAGTTTCGCCATCAACAGAGCACCGGGCGCCGACATGAAACACGCCGCGATCAGGTACTTGAGCTCCACCCCCAGCCCGGCGTAACCCAACAGCACCGAGCCGGCCACCGCCGCGAAACCGCCGACCATCACCGCGAATAATTCAGAGCGCGTCAGCTTGGCAATGAATGGCCGAACCACCAGCGGTACTTCCGACTGGCCGATGAAAATCGCCGACGTCACCACCATCGACTCGATGCGGCTGGTGCCCAGCAACAGGCGCAGGCCGCCGCCCACCAACCGTATGATCCAGCCCATCACGCCGATGTAATACAGCACCGAGATAAAGCTGCCGAAGAACACGATCATCGGCAATACGCGGATAGCGAATACAAACCCACCGCTGCCGAACACTTCAAACATGTGCGGCGAACTCAGGCCGCCAAACAGAAACTCGATGCCTTTGTTCGCATAGAGCTGCAGTGATGCCACCGCCCCCGATAGCGAGGCCAGCACTGTCTGGCCCCAAGGCACGTACAGCGCAAAAGCACCGATCAACACCTGGATCAAAAACGCTACCGAAACCGTGCGCCAGTTGATCGAGCGGCGCTGATGGGATAAAGCAATGGCAATGAGAATAAGGGTCGCTATTCCGACAAGACTGATCATGCAGGCGTCTCAACAATGGACCAAGCGGACGCAGGCCCGAAGGCCTGCCCAGGATTAGAAAGCGTCGAAGGCGCCCGGCAGCAATTGCGCCAGGGTCCAGGTGCGCGTGGCGGCCGGGTCACTGCCCTGGCAAATCACCACTGCATCCTTTGCCATCAACTCCAGCATCACCTGGCGGCAGGCACCGCAAGGGCTTATCAGTGAAACGTTGGGTGCATAAACCGCCATCGCCTTGAAACTGCCCGGCGCATGGCCCTGGCCGATGGCGCTGAACAAGGCACTGCGCTCGGCACAGTTGGTCAGCCCGTAAGAGATATTCTCCACGTTGCAACCCTGTACCACCTCACCGTCGGCGGTCAGCAACGCCGCGCCGACCGGGAAATGGGAGTAAGGCGAGTACGTGCTCTCGGCGGCACGCTTTGCCTGTTCCATCAAACGTTCTTCAATTGTCATTCACAGGGTCATCCCATCTTGTTGCGAGCACGGCCAGGGAGGTCGTGACGCTCTTGTGGTGTTATTTAAATAACAATAGATGTGATTATTCAATCTTTTTTTGCGCGCGTGCACAACGGTGTCTGGCGGAACGGCTTGAACACTCCCGCCGCACGCGGGGATGTGTAGTTTTCACAAGTAATTTCCCCCTCCCCTAGGTATGCTCCGCGTTTATTGCCGACCACTGAAACCGGGATGCCAGCCCACGCGCAGCTTATGGAGCCGTATCCTCAAGGACGTTTGAACGATGAGTACCCCCGCGCTGGACATCAGCAGCCTGACGCCACTGCCTTACCACCAGCAGGTAGTCGATTACCTGAAAGCCAGTGAACCTGCCGTGTGGAGCTGGGCCTCGTCCCTCGGGGTTCAGCAGGAACATGCCCAGGATGTGCGTGCGCAATTGCTGCGAGACACTTACCGCCTGAGCCCCGAGACTCATCCGCAGGCCTATCAGGCTTGCGAGACGGCGTTGCAGTGCTTGCAGATCCAGGCCCCTGCCACGCTTTACCAGGCCGGCGATGGCGCGATGAATGCGAGCCTGTATTATCTGGCCGGCGAAGTGCATGTGGTGTTCTACGGGCCGATCCTTGAACGGCTCGATGCCCAGGAGTTGCTGGCGTTGCTGGGGCATGAACTGGCGCATTACCGTCTGTGGTCGGAGCACGACGGTGACTTTCTCACCGCCGACCGGATTCTGAATCACGCGATGGCTGACGTGTACACCCCACCCAGCCTGGAACAGACCGCGCGGTTATATAGCCTGCACACCGAGATCTACGCCGACCGCGGTGCGGCGCTGGTGGCCAGCGGTCCAGAAGCGTCCATCACCTCGCTGGTGAAGATTCACACCGGGATTGTCAGTGTCGACGCGGCCAGCTATTTGCAGCAGGCCCGTGAACTGGACGGCAAGGATGCGCAGCTGTCCCAGGGCGTATCGCACCCGGAGGCGTTTCTGCGCTCCCAGGCCGTAGACAGCTGGTGGCAGCAGCTTCCGGAAACGGACGCCTGGCTGCACCGCCGGTTGCGTGGGCCGTTGTCGCTTAGTCGCCTGAATGTGACCGACCAGGTGGAGCTGACCGCCCTCACCCGCGGCTTTATCGCCAGCTTTATCGGCGCCTCGGTGTTGCAGTCGGAGGTGGTGCTGAATCAGGTGCGGGGGTTCTTTCCCGACTGGAAGGACACTGAAACGCCCCTGGACCTTGGCACGCTGAATGCCGAACGTATCGACGCGAGCATCCACGAATACCTGCACTTCATCATGCTCGACCTGAGCCTGGTGGACCGCGACCTGCGCGACGACGCGTTGCTGCATGCCGCGCGCACCGCGAAGAAGCTCGGCAGCGCTGACGACTTTATCAACGTGCTCAAGCGCGATATCAAATTACCCAAACGTGAGCTCGACCCGATCGTTCGCGCGCTCAAAGCGGAGGTCGACACATGGACCCAATAACCCAACCCGTCACCTTCACTCAATTGCTGCAAAGCCACGATGGCGCTGCCGTGCCCATCGACGATGTGGTGTTCCTGGCGTTGCCGCTGCTGCGCCAGGTGGCGCAATTGCATGAACAGGGGCGTGTCGCCCAGCTCAGTTACCTCAACGTGATGCTGGGGCCAGAGCGCACCCTGCAACTGCGCAACCTCGAGGGCGTGCCGCCGCGCCTGGCGCTGGAGGCAATCAAGCAGGTGCAGCCCAATCCGGAGTCGGCGCTGAATATCGTCGGCACGGTGCGCCTGACCCGGGATTCGGAAAGTGGCGTGGCCATTACCGACCTGCAGGTGCAGGAAGACCCGCACCAGGCCATCGACCGCCCGGTGTTCCTCACTGACTTGCACAGTTGGGAGCATCGTCTCGGGCATCACGACGAAATCACCGATATTTTCCAGCTCGGGCAGTTGCTGGCGTGCCTGGCCTGTGGGCTGGATTTTGCCGATATCAATGACGTAAAGACGTTTGCCCGGCACCGGCGCAACCTGTTCCAGCTCAACGGCCGGCTTAACCCGGTGCTGGCCAACCTGATCGTCGAGATGACCGAACTCAACCGGCACGAGCGCGCCACCGATGTCAGTTCCCTGGCCCGGCGTCTGGAGTCCTGGCGCGAGCAGCCGGCCAGCCTGGATGTCGAGCGTGTGCTGGCCCAGGCCGAAGGCCCGGCGTCGCGGCGCACCGTGGTGCTGGAGCACCTGCGCAACCGGTTGTTTGACCTGTCGCGGCGCAATCGCCTGCTGCACTTCCGGCCGACTCAGGCCAACGTCAACCTGACCGTGGCCAGCGTGCCGCTGGTGATGCGGATTGAAAGCATCCGGCCTGAAACGCTGTGCACCTGGCAGCCTACCTTCGGTGGTTTCTCCGAGCAGGTGTTGAGCGGCAAGCCGGTTGGCCTGCAGCAATGGCTGCGGTTTGAAGACCAGACCTGGCTGCAGGCGTCCCTCGAACGCATCATCCAGGAAACCCGCCGCGACCGTGCCGAGTTCGGCTTCAGCAACCTGCGCCTGGTGGTGGCCTTCATGCGCTGGCACAACCTCAAGGACACGCCGGAAGAACGCATCGTTACCCCGTTGTTGTGGCTGCCGGTGGAGCTGAGCCGCAAAAAAGGTGTGCGCGACCAGTTCATGTTGCAGTGCGATGAGACCGAGGCCGAATTCAACCCGGTACTGCGCCATCAATTGCGCCAGCTCTACGATATCCAATTGCCGGAAACCGTCGACCTGCAAAAAACCTCGCTTGAAGAAATTCACGCGGATATTGCGCGCCAGATCAAGCTGACCGAGCCTGGCGTGGAGTTGCGCCTGCAAAGCAAACCGCAAATCGAACTGATCCACCAGAAGGCAGTGCAGCACCTGCACCACTTCCAGCGCCGCCGCGCCCGTCAGCGCTCGGCCATGCCGTTGGTGAAGCCGGATTTCAGCTACGACCGCGAAGACTACCGCCCACTGGGCCTGCAACTGTTCCAGCAAAAGGTGCTGCCCAGCGCGTTGCCGCTGCGCCTCGCGGTCGGCGGCAAGCCGTCGGTGCGCGACCAACATCCGCAGATGGTCGCCAGCAGTACTGAAAACAGCACCTTCGCCCTGCCCGAGAATCAGGGGCATCGCTACGCCTGGGACATCGACCTGACCCAGGTCACCCTGGCCAACTTCAACTATCGCAAGATGTCGCTGGTGCGCGATTACGCGCAGTTGATCGACGAACCGGCGCAGAACGAAGCGTTTGACCGGATGTTCTCCATTGAGCCGCGGGAGGTCGAGGTCCAGGCACCGGACCCGATCCCGCTGCCGGAACAATGGAACGTGGTGGCCGGCGATGCGACGCAGAACGCTGCCGTCAGCCTGGCCCGTACCGGGCGCAATTTCATCATTCAGGGGCCGCCGGGGACCGGCAAGTCCCAGACCATCACCAACCTGATTGCCGACTATGCCGGTCGTGGCCTGCGGGTGCTGTTCGTGTGCGAAAAGCGCGCGGCACTGGATGTGGTGTTCCATCGCCTGCAACAGAGTGAACTGGGTGAGTTGTGCTGCCTGATTCACGACTCCCAGACCGACAAAAAGGCCTTCGTGGGCAACCTGCGCGAGTGCTATGAGCGCTGGATTGCCGGCGATGCCCAGTCGCCGCAGTTGCAAGCCCGACGCAACGCCACACTGGCCACCCTGGGCCAACAGTTGGGCCTGATCGAGCGCTTTGAACAGGCCATGGCCGAGGTGCCGGAGACCCTGGCCTGCTCAGTGCGCGAGCTGGTGCGGCATCTGATCGACCTGCCGGCCGTGGCTGCCAAGTTGCCGCCCGAAGTCCTGGAGCGCTTGCCCGAATGGCGCCACTGGCAGGCGCAAAGTGAACTGACTGGCCGCCTGTATCAGGCGATCAATGAGCGCTTCGGCCTCGACAGTTTTGCGCGTCACCCTTTCAGCCACCTGGCCTCAAGCCTCATTACCCACGAACATGCCTATGGCCAGCTCAAGGCGTTCCTGGATGAGGCCGGTGGGCTGATGGACAGCGTCGAGCCGTTTCTGGAGTCATCCTCCAGCCTGCTGTCCAGTGACACCCGCCTGGCGGATGCGCGGGTGCTGACCCAGGCAGCCGAGCAACTGACCGGCGCCAACCTGGCATCGCACCTCGACCTGTTGGAACCGGGCTCACCCGGTTCCCAGGCGTTGCAGGCCGAACAAGCCGCTCTGCAAACGCTGACCGTGCAACAACACAACGCCGCTGAAACCACCCGCCATTGGCGCGACAAACTCGCGCCCCAGGACACCCAGGCCGCGCAGGATCTGGTGCAGCGCCTGGAAGGCTCGTTGCTGCGTTGGCTGCAACCTTCCTGGTGGCGGCTGCGCGGCGAGTTGCAACGGCGCTACGACTTTAGCCAGCACGCCGTGCGCCCCAGCTACCGCAGCGTGCTCGATAACCTGGCCGGCGAACACCGCGCCACCGCCGAGTTGCAGGCCGAGCAGCAGCGCCTGCAAAGTCACTACGGCATCCAGGACATCGACCAGTTCGTGCAAAACCTGCAAGCCCTGCTCCAGCAACTGAGCACATCACCGTTATTGCGCCAGTGGGTCGAAGGCCTGCGCGGTAACCCGAACGCCCTGCCGGGTGTACGCCAGGAAGCCAGCCTGCGCCAGCCGGTTGCACGCCTGGCCGAGCTGGTTGCGCAGCACTGCGTGTTCGAACCGGCGCCGAGCCTGGGCGAGTTGGCCGAATACCTGCGCGACCTGCGTGAAGAACTCGACGAACTGCCCGACACCCTGCCCCTGCTCAATGAGCTGCACCAGGCCGACCCCGTCTGCCTGTTGGCCGTGCAGCAGCACGCCTTGGCGCAAAAGGCGCTCGATGGGTTGATTGCCCAGGAAAACCTGACCCGCCTGTATCGTGCCAACCCGCAACTGGCACGCTTCGATGGCCCGGCCTTGAGCCTGGCCGCGCGGCAGGTCAGCCAGGCTGAAAGCAGCCTGCTCAAACACAACGCCCATGTGCTCAGCGCCACGCTGCACCAGCGTTTCCTGGAACACGTGAAGCAATCGGCGATGTCGGTGACCCAACTGGACGCCCAGGCCCGTGAGTTCAAGAAAGCCTATGCCAAGGGCCGCCGTGAACTGGAACACGAGCTGGGCAAGACCATGCGTTATCGCTCCATCCGCGAAATGGCGAGTGGTGACAGTGGCCGCGTGATCAACGACCTCAAGCCTATTTGGCTGATGAGCCCGCTGTCGGTGTCCGACACGCTGCCGCTGACCCCGGACCTGTTCGACGTGGTGATTTTCGACGAAGCCAGCCAGATCCCCAGCGAAGAAGCCGTGCCGGCCTTGAGTCGTGCGCAGCAGGTGATCGTGGTGGGTGACGAGATGCAATTGCCACCCACTAACTTCTTCTCCAGCGCCGGCGAACAGGACGATAACGAACTGATTGCCATGGAGGACGGCGAGCAGATCGCAATCAACCTCGATGCCGACAGCCTGCTGAGCCAGGCCGCGCGTAATTTGCCGGCAACCCTGTTGGCCTGGCACTACCGCAGCCGCCATGAAGCGTTGATCAGCTTCTCCAACGCGGCGTTCTATGAAGGCCGGTTGATCACCATTCCCGACCGGCGTATCGAGCGCCCTGCCCCGGCCCATGCGGCCCTGGACTCCATGGATGCCCAGGCAGTAATTCAGGGCGCCGATACGCTGCTCGACAGCCCGATCAGCTTTCTGAAAATGAGCGATGGCGTCTACCTGAGCCGCAGCAACCTGGCCGAAGCACGCTACATCGCCAACCTGGTGCGTGAGTTGCTGCAACGCGAGACCGGCCTGAGCCTGGGCATCGTGGCCTTCTCCGAAGCCCAGCAAGGCGCCATTGAGCAGGCCCTGGAAGACCTGGCCGCCAGTGACTCGGCCTTTGCCACGCGCCTTGAGCAAGAGTATGTGCGTGAAGACGCCGGGCAGTTCAATGGGCTGTTCGTCAAGAACCTGGAGAACGTCCAGGGTGATGAACGCGACGTGATCATCCTGAGCATCTGCTACGCACCAGGACCGAACGGCAAGATGCTGATGAACTTCGGCCCGATTAACCAGCGCGGCGGGGAAAAGCGCCTGAACGTGATCTTCAGCCGTGCGCGTAAGCGCATGGCGATTGTCTCCAGCATTGAAGCGGATGCCATCACCAACACCCACAACGACGGTGCCGCGGCACTGCGCGGGTTCCTGCAATTCGCCCAGGCCAGCGCCAACGGCGACGCGCCGCGCTCCCAGGGCATCCTCGCCAACCTCAACCCGGGCGCCAAGCAATCCTTTGCCGTCAGCCTGCCCAAGGACAGCCTGCGCAGCGCCCTCGCCGCCGCGTTGCGTAAACGCGGGCATACGGTGCAGGAATACGTCGGGCGTTCGCAGTTCCGCTGCGACCTGGCGATCAGTGACGCCAGCGGTGAACACTTCAGCCTGGGCGTGTTGCTGGACGGCGATACAGCGGCCGCGACTGACGTGCGTGAGCGTTATATCTTCCGCCCGACCGTGCTGCGCAGTTTCGGCTGGAAGATTATCGACGTGCTCAGCCATGACTGGCTGCGGGCCCCGGAAGAGGTGCTGAATCAGATTGAAGCGCTGCTACGGGGTGAAGAGGCGCCTGCGCTGCCAGAGCCTGAACAGGAAGTGGAACCGGAAACCGTTGAGGTCGAGGCGCCGCCAGCCCCTGAAGCACAGACCCCGATGCGTGAGTTCACCTTTGGTGAAGGCAATTCCAACAAGTTCTGGCGTATCGGCGTCACGGAGGCGGACGTGGTGGTGAACTTCGGTCGCATCGGCACCAAGGGCCAGACCTTGATCAAGTCCCTCGACAACCCCGAACGCGCAATACGCGAAGCGGAAAAGCTGATCGCGGAGAAGCTGCGCAAAGGCTATCAAGAGCAGGCGGGGTCAATCACTCCGGAATGATTCAAGGACACTATAAATTTCGGAAATGACCTGCCGTGTCGCGCCCTCAATGGTTCCTTCATTGCGGCACAACACCCAGCCGTGATCCGCAACCGCTTGCTCGAACGCCTGGGTACAGGCGACATGTTCTTCCAGCCTGTGGATCACGGTACTGCTCAGCCCGCGCCGGCGTGCAGCGGCCCTTGCCCATGAAATATCAGGGTCGGTGACCACCCCCACATGCAGGTCCGGCACTTGCACGTTTCGATCAATGTTCAATTGCAGGATGTCTGCCAGCGGGACGCCCCGGCGAAACGCGGCATCCGACGGGTACCAGCGGTCAATCAATACGATGCTGTCTGCCGGCTGTTGAGTCAGCACGTGGCGGGAAATCCAGGCACGGCTATCAGCGAAGCGCTTACACACCTCCCACTCCAACGCCCGGCTGGGCGTTCCGGCGAGTTGGTTAACCAGGACCATCGTTTCACTGCGATAGGGATCGCTTTTTCTCTCGCACAGCCGTATCACCTTTTTGTTGTCCGCCCGCAGTGCTTGGGTAACGGCTTCCAGCAGCGTGGTTTTGCCGGTGCCCTTGGGCCCGTCCATGGAAACAAACAGCGGGCGGTCAGTGCTCTGGTTCAGCACGGCTTTTCGATCCGGGTGCGCAGGGTTTCGGCAATCACTTTCGCCAATGCCGATTGATCAAACGGCTTGGGTAAGCGCGTCAATGTGGTTTTGAGGTCCAGGGATATCTCTGCAAATCCAGACGAAAGAATAATGGGAAGCTTGGGGTACAGCGCCTCGATGTTGCCAGCCAACTCAATCCCCGTCATATCCGGCATGGCCATGTCCGTAATGAGCAAGTCAAAGCACGTGCCCTGCGCCAGGAGCGCCAACGCAGCGTGCCCGTCTGCCGCCGCCACAACATGATGGCCCAGATCTTCAAGCATGGCCCCCGTGCTGATCAGCACCAGCGGGTCATCGTCTACCAGCAGAATCTCGAGGCTTTGCTGATGGGGGGCATCGGGTGTGTTTGCAGTGGATGCCTGCGCCGCAAACTGTGTGGTATCCATCAGCGCCACCGGTAACCAGAGTTCTGCGGTTGTGCCCTCTCCTTCCTTGCTTTTCAGCACAAAGTGGCCCTGTGACTGGGCTGCCAGGCCATGGACCATCGAAAGACCAAGCCCCGTGCCTTTTCCTGCGCCCTTGGTGGTGAAGAACGGCTCCATGGCCCGTTGCAAGGTCGCGTCATCCATCCCGGGCCCGGTGTCGGTGACAGCGATGCAAATCAGCCTTTCCGAGTCATTCGGCCTGCCGGGATACGTATCCTCCCTCGCCGAAATCAGAATCCTGCCCCGGCCTTCCATGGCGTCCCGGGCGTTGATTACCAGGTTCATCACTGCCATTTCCAGTTGGCTCATGTCGACCAGTACCGGCCGCAGGATCAGTGGGAACTGTGTGTCGACGCTGATGCCTGCGCCTAGCATGCGGGACAGCAGGTCTGACATGTTTCTGATCAGCTCGCCTACATCCACAGGCTGCGGATCAAGCTCCTGGCGACGGGCAAAGGCCAGCATCCGCTGTGTCAGCGTCGCACCGCGCTGGGCGCCGGCGATGGCGTTATTCAGTAATGAGTAGGTTCTGGAGTCCGGTGGGACACGCTTCTTGGCGAGTTCGAGGCTCCCAAGAATCACCATGAGGAGGTTGTTGAAGTCATGGGCGATACCGCCGGTGAGCTGCCCCAGAGACTCCATTTTCTGGGCCTGGAATAACGCCTCCCGGGTTTCCTTGATCTCCTGTTGAGCCTGAACGCTCTCGGTAACGTCCCGGGTGATTTTCGCGAAACCCACGAGCTCGCCCTGCTCATTCTTTATCGGGTCGATAACGACATGCGCCAGGAACCCCGTACCGTCTTTGCGCAGGCGCCTTCCCTGCCCTTCATACCGACCTTCCCGGATAACCGTTTCAAGGGCGCGTTGCGGGACATTGTTGTCGACGTCCTCAGGCTGGAAAAACAGGGAGTAGTGTTTGCCGATGACTTCTGCCGGTTCATATCCCTTGATGCGCTGGGCACCGGCGTTCCAGGTGGTGATCACGCCGTTGGGGTCCAGCATATAGAGCGCGTAGTCGGTGACGCCTTGTACCAGCAGGCTGAATTGCTGCTCGCTCTGACGCAGGGCCTGCTCCGCAGCCTTGCGCTCGGTCAGGTCCCGTGTGACTTTGGCGAAGCCAATCAGCGTGCCATCGTCGGCGCGTATCGGGTCGATAATCACCAGCGCCCAGAGACGCGTGCCATCTTTCCTGATGCGCCAACCTTCGCCCTCGAAGCGGCCTGACTGTTCGGCGCTTTTGAGCGCTCGGCCGGGTAAATCCGAGGCCAGGTCTTCGGGGGTGTAAAACAGCGAAAAATGCCTGCCCAGCACTTCACTTTGTTCGTACTGCTTGATCTTCTTCGCGCCCGAGTTCCAGCTCCGAATCAACCCGTTCGTATCCAGCATGTAGATGGCGTAGTCGACCACTGCGTCGACGAGCAGTCGATACCGGTCGTCCTGATCGAACGACCCTTGTGCAGGTTGGGATGGCATCAGGAAAGTCTCGGGACAAATGAGTGGCTTGAACCCTCAGTATGTCTAAAAAAATCCACTGCCAACCAGTTTATTCATCTGAACGCCTTTTTTGAGTCAAACACCGCCGTTGCGAGCGAACCGCGGAATCTTCAACCCCAGGCTTTCCCGCAACGTCGTACCTTCATACGCCGTGCGATACACACCACGCGCCTGCAACAACGGAATGACCTCCTGGGTGAATCGGTTGAACTGCTCCGGATGGCCGATGTAGATGTTAAAACCATCCACCGCACGGGCTTCAAACCAGTCAGCCATCTTGCGCGCGACGGTTTGCGCCGATCCGACAAACGCCCCCGGGCGCAACTGCCGACCAAACTCCACCGCCTGGCGCAACGTAAAGCCTTTGTCCCGTGCCTGGTCAGCAATGCGTTTGGCCGCCGTGAAAAAGCTGCTGCGTGCAGCCTCCAGGCTTTCCTGCGGAAACGGCGCATCCAGGTCGTACTGACTGAAATCATGCCAGCCGAAATTGCGCCCGAACTCCTTCAACGCCAGCTCAAAACTGTGGTCAGCCTGGTGGTAGTGCTGCTCGATTTCACGGGCATGCTCATCAGTGTCGCCCACATAAATCTCGGCACCGGGCATCACCAGCAGTTGCTCCGGTTCGCGGCCATGTTGCAGCGCCCTGCCCTTGATATCCCGGTAGAACGCCTGGCCCTGCTCGATGCTGGCCGCGTGGGTGAAGATCACATCGGCCGTGGCAGCGCCCAGATCACGGCCTTGTTCCGAATCGCCGGCCTGGAAGATCACCGGCTGGCCTTGGGGTGAGCGCTGGATGTTCAGCGGCCCGACCACCGAAAAGTGCTCGCCCTTGTGATTCAGGCTGTGGAGTTTGCTCGGGTCGAGAAATTGGCCGGTGGCCCGGTCACGCACGAAGGCCTCTTCCTCATAGGAGTTCCACAGCCCCTGCACCACCTGGACGTGTTCGGCTGCGCGGCCATAGCGGGTGTCGTAGTCATAATGCTCGTCGCGGCTGTAGTTGCCGGCGGTACCGGCGTCGCCACTGGTGACCACGTTCCAGCCGGCGCGGCCTTTGCTGATCAGGTCGAGTGAGGCCAGGCGGCGCGCGACGTTATAGGGTGAGTTGTAAGAGGTGGTCAGCGTGCCGACCAGGCCCAGGTGCCGGGTGCTTACGGCCAGGGCCGATAACAATGTCAGCGGCTCGAGCCGATTCAGGTAATGGGATGGCGAGCCCGGGGTGATGAACTGGCTGTCGACGATGAACATCAAGTCGAACAACGCCGCCTCGGCCTGGCGCGCAATGTCGATGTACCAGTCGACGTTGACGCTGGCATCGGCGGGCAGTTGAGGATCGAGCCATAGATTGTGGCGGCCGGGCCCGCCGCAGCCCATGGTCAGGGCGCCAAGTTTCAGCTGTCTTTTGGTCATGTCAGAGGTGTTCCTTGAAGCATTCAGGGCTGGGTTTTGGCGACGGCTGGCTGCAACGACGCCGCAAAGGAATCGTCGAACAGCCTGGCTGCCGGGTACGACTTGACCAGGCCTTGGCTTGCGAAAAAGTCCACGGTCTTTTGCGCCTCTACAGGCGATTGAGCCGTCAGTGGTTCGACCGTCGTGCGCGCCCGGGCAAACCAGGCGCGGGCGATATCAGCATCAGCCCGGGTGCGTTTGGCCCAGGCGTCGGCATAAGCGTCGGTATTGGCCGGGCTTTGGCGCGTCCAGTCACGGGCTTTTTTCAGGCGTTGCAGAAAATCGCTGATTTGCGCACGTTTGCCGTCAACGGCCCGGGTGCTGGCAGCGATGAAGCTCTGGGCCGGGATCAGCCCTTCAGCGGTCGCCAACACGCGTGCACCCTGGCGTTCCTGTTGGGTGACGTAGGGTTCCCAGGTGGCGATGACGTCAACTGAACCGCCTTCCAGTGCATGGGAGGCATCCAGCGCGCTGAGGTAGCGCAACTCGAGGGAGTCTTTTGGCACGCCGGCTTTATCCAGCGCGGTCAGCAGCAGTTGCTGGCTCCAGGAGCCTTTCCAGAGGGCTGCGCGCTTGCCTTTCAGGTCGGCAAGGCTGTGGATCGACGAATCCTTTTTCACCAGGATGGCCACGCCGTCGAGGCTTTGCTGACTGACTGCAATCACTTTGATCGGCGCACCCAGTGCGCCCAGGAACAGCACGGGGGCATCACCGAGCAAGCCGATGTCCAGGCTGTTGGTGTTGAGCGCTTCTGCCACCGGTGAGCCGGCGGTGAATTGCTTCCATTCGAGGGTATAGGGCAGATCGTCAAGCACCCCCGCCGCTTCCATCACGGCCTGGGCGTTGTAGCTTTGGTCACCCACCACCAGGGTTTGCGCGTTCGCGCTCAGGCACAGCAAAGCAGCCATCCCGGCCGCCAGTTTTCTCAGGTAACGCACGTTCGTCTCCAGATGCCCTCGCAGGCATTTCAAGTCGATCCGCGCGTACGGTCTCGGCAGTGTTCGTAGGGCTGTCTACGATGGGGTGCAAACCCATGCCTGTAAAATACTTATAACGCATAACCTAATTCAATATTAATGCGCATAACGCATTTTTTGTAAGGCGCCGAGCGAACTGACATTGCGTACCCGTCGGCACCACCTACACTGATTTGAATTCGGCAGTTCTTCAGCTTTTTTTCGGCGGGCCTGGCCCGATGCACCTGCACTCATTGCTCAACCAATACAGCAGTTAACCGACTGACTAATCAGAGTAACTATGAAAGAGCAGCCTCGGCAGCTTGCATCGGCACCGCAACCAGTGGCGCACACCCGCGCCCTTTTTCGACAAACACACCTTCTGGCTCCGCTGAGTCTGCTGTGCATCGCCCTCGCCGGCTGCACCGTCGGGCCGGATTTTGCGCGGCCCGATGTGCCGGCGAACGCCGATTACTCACGGGAGAAGCTCACCTCCACGGCCAAGGCCGACATCGACACTGGCGGCGCAGCGCAGCGGCTGATCGCGGGGATGGATATTCCCGGGCAATGGTGGACGCTGTTCCGCTCACCGGCCCTGAATGCCCTGGTGGAAGAAGCCTTGCGTGCCAACCCGGATGTCAGCGCAGCCCAGGCAGCGTTGCGCCAAGCCAATGAGCTGGTGTATGCCGACCAGGCGTCGCTGTTCCCTTCCGTCAGCGGCAATGTGCAGAAAGCCCGCGAGAAAGTCTCGGGCGTCACCTCGGGCATCCCGGAGTCGCCGATTCTCACGGTGAGTTCGGCCTCGCTGAGTGTGTCCTATGCCCCGGACGTGTTCGGCGGCACGCGTCGGCAAATTGAGTCCACCTCGGCCCAAGCCGAGTACGAACGCTTCCAGCTGGAAGCGACGTACCTCACCTTGACCTCCAATGTGGTCAATACGGCAGTTAGCCTGGCGTCGATACGCGATCAAGTCGCGGCCACCGAGGAGATCATCCGGATCCAGAGCGGCCAACTCGATCTCCTGCAGGCGCAGCGACGGCTGGGGGCCATCGGCGACACCGATGTGCTCACGCAGCAGACCGCACTGGCGCAAACCCGTGCCAGCTTGCCGCCGCTGCAAAAGCAATTAGCCCAGACCCGCAACCAGTTGATGGCCTACCTCGGGCGGTTTCCCAATCAGGACCGGGACGAGCGCTTCAACCTGGCCTCCTTGCACTTGCCGGAAGAACTGCCCCTCAGCCTGCCTTCGGCGATCGTCGGCCAGCGGCCGGATGTGCGTTCTGCCCAGGCGCAACTGCATCAGGCCAGTGCCAACATTGGTGTGGCCGTGGCCAATCAGTTGCCCCAGTTCAGCATTACCGGTTCCGTGGGTTCCACGGTGGCCAGCGGGACCAAATTATTTTCGGCCGGCAGCGGTGTCTGGAGCCTCGCCGGGTCGATCACCCAGCCGATCTTTGATGCCGGCGCACTGGAGCATCGTAAACGCGCGGCCGTGGCAGCCTATGACGAGTCGGCAGCCCGCTACCGTGGCACCGTGATCGGCGCATTCCAGGACGTGGCCAACGCGCTGCGGGCGCTGGAGGCCGATGCCGATGCACTGAACCAGCAGGTGGTGGCCGAGCGCTCTGCGCAAGCCAACCTCGACCTGGTGCAGGCGCAGTTCAAGCTCGGCGCCGTGGCCTACATCAACCTGCTCACGGCCCAGCAAACCTACCAGAACACCGTGCTGGCCCGCGTCAAGGCGCAAGCTTCGCGTTACAGCGATACCACTGCGCTCTTCCAAGCATTGGGTGGGGGCTGGTGGAACCGAACCGATGTGGACCCCGCGACCAAGGGCCGGCCTGATCGCTTCGGCCTGCCGTCGTGGAACGAGATCATGCCGGCCAAGAACAAGGCAGCGCCTGCCGATTCGGCACGGTTCAACTGAACTGAACTCTTGAAACAGCGAGAACACCCATGGCTGATGTCATTACCGCTTCTCCCCTGCCACCCGAGCCCGGCGCACCGCGCAAGCGTCGACTGTGGCGGCCGATGCTCATCATGATCGTGGTGGTGCTGGTGATTGTGGCGATTATTGCCGGGGTGAAGTTCGTGCAGATTTCGGCGCTGATCGCCCAGTCAAAAGCGCCCTTGCCCGCTTCTGTGGTCACGGCCATGAAGGTGCCGTTCAGTGACTGGCAACCGAATGTCACCGCCGTGGGCTCAATGAAGGCGGTACGAGGGGTGGATGTGACCACTGAAGTGGGCGGCATCGTGCGCACCATCGGCTTCACGCCGGGGCAAGAGGTGGCGGCCCAGGCGCTGCTCGTACAGCTGAATGCCGACTCGGACATCGCGCAACTGCACTCCCTTGAAGCCACGGCCGACCTGGCCGTGATCGTGCTCAAGCGTGACAAGGCGCAACTGGCGGTTAATGCCATATCCCAGGCACAAGTCGACACAGACACGGCGGACCTGAAAGCCAAACTCGCCGCCGCCGAACAACAGCGCGCGCTGGTGGCGAAAAAAACCATTCGTGCACCCTTTGCCGGGCGCATCGGGATCACCAGCGTCAATCCCGGCCAATACCTCAACCCCGGCGACAAGATCGCCACGCTGCAAACCTTTGATCCGATCTACATCGATTTCACGGTGCCGCAGACTCAAATGGAGGCCATTGCCATCGGCCAAGGGGTTTCAGTGACGGCCGACGGCCTGTCGAATCAAACCTTCACCGGCAAGATCAGCACCATCGACACCCAGTTCGACTCGACCACACGTAACGTCACGGTGGAAGCCACCGTCGACAATCCCAAGAAAAACCTGGTGCCCGGGATGTTTGCCCGCGCCGTTGTCACCTCCGGTGCGACGCAGCGCTACCTCACCGTGCCGCAGACATCCGTCACCTACAACCCTTACGGCACCACGGTGTTCATCGCCACATCGACCAAGAACGACAAGGGTGAAGAAGCCCTCACGGCGCAACAGACCTTCATCAAGACCGGGCCAACCCGAGGTGATCAGGTGGCGATTCTGTCGGGCGTGAAGGAAGGCGATCTGCTGATCACCAGTGGCCAGATGAAGCTCAAGAATGGCTCGCCCGTGAAGGTCGATAACAGCGCCGCGCCGCTGAACGATCCTGCGCCGACTCCCCAAGAACACTAAAGGTGTCCCATGAAGCTTACCGATACCTTTATTCAGCGGCCGGTCTGGGCGATTGTGGTTTCGCTGTTCATCCTGATCCTGGGGCTGCGCTCGATCTTCGAATTGCCGGTAAACCAATGGCCACGCACCGAAAATACCGTGGTCACCATCACCACCGCTTACTACGGCGCGGACGCGTCCACGGTGGCCGGCTTTATCACCCAGCCGCTTGAATCGGCTATCGCCCAGGCCCAGGGCATCGACTATTTGTCGTCAACCAGCATCACCGGCGTCTCGACGATTACCGCCACGCTGCGGCTGAACTACGAGGCCAGCAAGGCACTTACCGAGATCAATACCCAGGTCAACTCGGTCAAGAACCAACTGCCGGCGCAGTCCCAGGAGCCGGTGCTGACAGTGGCGGTCGGGCAAACCACAGACGCCATGTACCTGGGTTTCTACAGCGACACCCTACCCACCAATAACATCACCGATTACCTGGTGCGGGTGGTCAAGCCCAAGCTGGATTCGATCCAGGGTGTGCAAACCGCCGAAATCCTCGGCGGCCGTCAGTTCGCCCTGCGCGCCTGGATGGACCCGACCAAACTGGCGGCGCATAACGTGACAGCCCAGGACGTGTCCACCGCCCTGGCCAACAACAACTACCTGTCGGCGGTCGGTTCCACCCGCGGGCAAACGGTGACGGTCGACCTGACGGCCGGGACCGACTTGCACACGGTGGATGAATTCAAGCGGCTGGTGGTCAAGCAGAAAGGCGATGCGCTGGTGTACCTGGAGGACGTGGCCACCGTCACCCTCGGCGCCGAAAGCTACGACAGCAGCGTGGCGTTTTCCGGCAAGCGCTCGGTGTTCATCGGTATCAAGACGGCACCCAATGCCAACATCCTGACGGTCGCCGACAGCGTGCGCGAGGCCTTCCCCGAGCTGCAATCCCAGCTGCCCACCGGGGTGCGCGGCGAAATCGTGTATGACTCCACGGAGTTCATCAATACCTCGATTTATGAGGTGGTGAAGACCCTTGTCGAGGCGATGATCATTGTGGCGGTGGTGATCTACCTGTTCCTCGGCTCGTTCCGCGCGGTAATCGTGCCGTTGGTGGCGATCCCGCTGTCGCTGGTCGGGACCTTCTTCATCATGTACCTGCTGGGGTACTCGATTAACCTGCTGACCCTGCTCGCCCTGGTATTGGCCATCGGCCTGGTGGTGGACGACGCGATTATCGTGGTGGAAAACGTCGACCGGCACATCAAGGAAGAAGGCAAAGGTGTGCTGGAGGCTTCGCTGGTTGCAGCGCGTGAGCTGGGTGGGCCGATTCTCGCGATGACGGTGGTGTTGATTGCCGCGTACGTGCCCATCGGGCTGCGCAGCGGCCTTACCGGCGCACTGTTCAAGGAATTCTGCTTCTCGCTGGCAGGTGCCGTGACCGTGTCGGCCGTGGTGGCGTTGACGCTCTCGCCGATGATGACTTCCCGGCTGTTCAAGACCGGGCAGGAAGAAGGTCGCTTCGCCCGCAAGCTCGATCAGTATTTTGACTGGTTGCGAGGCCGTTACCACCGCGTGCTCTCAGGTGGCCTGAACGTATGGCCGGTGCTGGTGACGTTCGGCTTTATGCTGTTCCTGCTGGTGGCGGCCAGTGGCATGACCGCCAAAAGCGAGCTGTCGCCCACCGAGGACCAGGGGCTGGTGTTCATGCAGATCAAAGGCCCGCCGACCGCCTCGCCGCAGCAGATGGAACGGATTGCCGACCAGGCCTTCCAGGTCGCCAACAAAGAGCCGGAATACGCGCAGATGTTCCAGCTGACCGGGCTGCCCATTCTCAACCAGGGCCTGGGCGGTGTGCTGCTCAAAAACTGGGGCGACCGCTCGCGCTCCCAAGCTGAACTGATATTGGAACTCCAGCAAAAATGGAACCAGATACCCGGCGCCACCATCGCGGCCTTCCCGCTGCCATCGCTGCCGGGCGCCCAGGGCTTGCCTGTGCAGTTCGTGATCACCACCACCGACTCGGTGGAAAACCTCAATGAGGTCGCCCAGGCCGTGGTGGCCGAGGCCCAGAAACAACAGCTGTTCTATTTCTCCGACATGGACCTGAAGCTCGACAAGCCACAAGCCAAGCTGGTGGTGGACCGGGAAAAAATTGCCGCACTGGGCATGACCCAGGCCGACGTCGGTGCGGCGTTATCCGCCGCTCTGGGCGGCAACTACGTGAACTACTTCTCCACCGCCGGGCGTTCGTACAAAGTCATTCCCCAGGTGTTGCAGGTTGACCGCCTTAACCCGGACCAGATTCTCGATTACTACATCCGCACGCCCGCAGGCGCAATGATCCAGGCGCGCACCGTGGCGCATATCGAAACCACCACCCAGCCGGAGTCGATCAACCACTTCCAGCAACTTAACTCGGCGACCCTGTCGGGCGTCAGCGGCGTGGCCCAGGGCGAACTGCTGGCGAAACTGAACACCATCCTGACCAACATTGCGCCGTCGGGCTACACCTCGGACTTCTCGGGTGAATCGCGCCAGTTCATGCAGGAGTCCGGCGGGTTCTTCGGCTTGCTGATGTTCTCTATCCTGATCGTCTACCTGGCCCTGGCGTTCCAGTTCGAGAGCTTCCGCGACCCGGTGGTGATCCTGTTCTCGGTGCCCCCTGCACTCTTCGGCGCGCTGGCGTTCATCACCATGGGATTTGCCTCGATCAACGTGTACACACAGGTGGGGCTGGTGACGCTGCTGGGGTTGATCACCAAGCACGGGATTCTGATCGTGCAGTTTGCCAACGAGTTGCAGCGCGCCGGTCACAGCAAGCGTGAGGCGATAGAAGAAGCGGCCGGCGTGCGCCTGCGGCCGATCCTGATGACCACGGCGGCGATGGTGCTGGGCGTGGTGCCGCTGGTGTGGGCTTCCGGCGCCGGGGCTGCGGGACGGCATGACATGGGCCTGGTGATCTTTGCCGGGTTGTCGATCGGCACCGTGCTGACGCTGTTCATGGTGCCGGCGATGTATATGTTTATAGGTTCTACGCACCATCAGGAGGCGCAGCAGCCGGTTCCCGTGTAGGAGCGAGCTTGCTCGCGAAGGACGTTAACGATGACGCGGGCATTCAGAATGAACGCGGCGCCCTCAGGTTCTTCGCGAGCAAGCTCGCTCCTACAGTGGGTCGCTGGTGTGGGCTTCCGGCGCCGGGGCTGCGGGACGGCATGATATGGGCCTGGTGATCTTTGCCGGTTTGTCGATTGGTACCGTGCTGACACTGTTTATGGTGCCGGCGATGTATATGTTCATAGGTTCTACGCACCATCAGGAGGCGCAGCAGCCGGTTCCCGTGTAGGAGCGAGCTTGCTCGCGAAGGACGTTAACGATGACACGGGCATTCAGAATGAACGCGGCGCCCTCAGGTTCTTCGCGAGCAAGCTCGCTCCTACAGTGGGTCGCTGGTGTGGGCCTCCGGTGCCGGGGCTGCGGGGCGGCATGACATGGGCCTGGTGATCTTTGCCGGGTTGTCGATTGGTACCGTGCTGACGCTGTTCATGGTGCCGGCGATGTATATGTTCATTGGCTCCACGCACCATCAGGAGGCGCAGCAGCCGGTTCCCGTGTAGGAGCGAGCTTGCTCGCGAAAGACGTTAACGATGGCGCGGGCATTCAGAATGAACGCGGCGCCTTCAGGTTCTTCGCGAGCAAGCTCGCTCCTACAGTGGATCAGATCATCGGCGAGCTACTCACCACCCGCAGCGCCAAGCCTTCGTACGCATCCAGGGTGATGGTGAAATCGCCCTCGGGCGTCAGATCGCCTTCCACCCGCTCATTGATGATGTCCACCACCGGCCCTGGCGCGATATTGGGCAGGTGCAGGGTTTCCGTGATGGGCGTGGAGCCGAAATTAAGCGCCGTGATCTGAGTACCTTTGCCCGCCGGCAGTTCGTGAACCATGATCAGCAGCCCTGGGTGTTGCACATCCGGCACCAGGATCTGGCGGCTGGCGGCGATGTCGTAGGCTCGGCGCACGGCGAGGATTCTTTGCAGTTGCGAGGCAAACGAATCCGGGTCGGCCAGTTGGGTGATCAGGCTGCCGTACAAGGTTTTCGGACGCGGCATCTGCCCGGCGGATTGCTCCGCGTCGGGGTTCAGGTCCACCAGGTCATAGGCGCCGCGATGGATCCAGCGTGTGTCGCCATCGAGCATCAAGTGGGCCACCTCTTCCGCCGGCAAAGGCAGTGCGCCTACCAGGTCCCAGCCGGACAGTGCAAACACCCCAGGTTGCATCGCGTTGTACATCACCAGCAGCAGGTGAATCTGGCGGATCTGTTGGATATCCGCCGGGGTAATCGCTTCAAGGTCGCGAATGCCCAACGCCGCCGTGATGATGCTGGCGGTGGTGCACGACACGCCGTTGGTCACGAATTTCAGGTTATAGGGTGCGTGTTCGCCGGCGAGGCGTTCGTACATCTGTTCGCGGATGTGCTCGCGCAGGATGCCGCCGGGAAAGGTCTGGCCCTGATACAGGTAGTTGTCATGGGCGTGCAGGGTCCAGAAGTGCACCAGTTCCAGGGTCAGTTCGTCATGGTTCTGCAAGGCATGGATCAGCGAGCCGGGGTCGATGCCCAGGGTGTGCATCTCCCGCAGCATCAGGCGCAGGAATTCGGTATCGCCCATCAATAACGCGTGCTGGTACGCCGGCCGGGTGATGAAGTCGTAGGACAGGTCGGCGCCGCCGTGGGACATGGCGGCGATGTCGTCCACCGTCAGGTTCAGTTCCTGAAAGCTGAAACCGCCCGCCTTGCGAATCGCGCCGCCGAGTATCTGGTTGCCGGTGATGGACAGCGGGTGGCTTTCAGACCAGGCGTTACCTTCGAGTTTTCGCTCCACGCCGAGGAAGCCGTTGGCGTCCAGGCGCAGGATCTTCGCGCCCATCACGTCGATGGCGTGCAGGGCGTCGCCGATGATCATCTGCTGCGCGGCGAAGGTTGGGTCCAGCCAGTTCAGTGACGGTTGGCCTTCCTTGAAGTAATGCAGGTATACCCAGCGCCGGGGTTTGCCATCCACGCCGATCACCACATCGGTCGCGCTCCAGTCGGTTTCCTTGACTCCGGGCTCGAAGAAGATCACCCGTTGCAACTGGCCGACGATGTAGTGCTTGTCCCTCAGCACGTCGACCTGCTGCGGGCTGAGGTTCTGTGCATCACGCCCCTCGGCAATCTCGGGCAGCAATGGCCAGTCTTCCTCGCGGATTTCCACCATGTGGTAGAGCCCGGGGTAGTCTTCGTAAGCCATCTCGGCCAGGCGGAAGTCCGCGCCTTTGCCGGTGTGGGACGGGATCACGTCGTCGATGATCACCGCGTTGTGCGCGGCGGCCATGCGCGCCAGGGATTGCAGTTGGGCCTCGGTGCCCAGTTGCGGGTCGATGTCGAAGCTGATGCGGTCAAAATTGCCGTCAATCGTGGGGGTGTGCTCGGTGCCGGAAAGACCACCCGAGCGCTTCAACGGGCCGTTGTGAATGCCCTGGATGCCGATCTTTGACAGTGCATGCCATAACGTCTCATCGCCCAGGGCTTCGAGTACGCTGCCGTTTTCACGGGTGACGATGGACGCCGGGTACGCAGTGAACCACACCGACGACAGGGCTGAAGCATCGCGGGGCCGCGTATGGGCATACGGCTGCTGCCACAATCTGCCTTGCCCCGAGTAGAGTTTGGCGCGCTGCTTTGCGGCCTGCAGCATTGATTGTTCTACCAGCCAGGCCACATGTTTCTTATCGGCGTCCGTCATAAATCAATCACCTGCACCCATGAAGTAGTCGGTTGCGGTGGCTGTATGTGAACCACCGTTCGTTACTGTATGAGGCCCCGGGTGACGATTCGTTGCATCCGAGATGGCTGCCCTTCCCGGCCTAGACCCACCCACCGTCCACAATGAAGTTCTGTGCGGTGCACATCGCCGAGACATCAGACGCCAGGAACAGCGCCATATTGGCGATATGTTCCGGCTGCACACTTCCCGGCAAACACTGGCTGCGGCTGATCAGTTCCCGGGCGTCATCATCCACCCACATCGCCAGTTGTTTTTCGGTCATCACCCAGCCCGGCACCAGTGTGTTGACCCTGATCCGGCTCGGGCCCAGCTCTCGCGCCAGGGCCCGGGTCATGCCGTGGGCGGCGGCTTTGCTGGCGGCGTATACCGGGTAGCCGCTGGAAGCCATCATCCAGCCAATGGAACCCAGGTTGATGATCGCCCCGCCCCCTGCGGCTTTCATCATGGGCACCACGGCCCGGGCGGCAAAAAAGGCGTGCTTCAGGTTGACCGAGATCAGTTGGTCGAATGTCTCTGAGTCGACTTCATCCAGGGTGTGCCGAACGTCATTGGCGGCATTGTTCACCAGCACATTGATCGGCCCCAGGGTTTGCGCCAGGCGCCCGATGGCGGCCTTGTAAGCGATCTCGTCGGTGATATCGCAATGGGCGAATTCGACGGCATGCCCCTCGGACGACAGGATTGCCGCCAAGCGGTCGCCCTGCCCTTGCGCCCGGTCCACGAACGCAACCTTGGCACCCTGGCGTGCGAAGGCTCGCACCATGGATTCGCCAATCCCGGAAGCACCGCCGGAAATCAGCACGGTTTTATCTCGCAGGTCCGGGTACATCGCCTGTGCGCCAGCCTGTTGTTCAGTGTTCATGTGACGGTCACTCCGCTGTATTTAGTCTTATTTTATATTGCAAAATTTGCGAATTTGTCTATATATCAGCACTGCATCTGATCGAAATACAATAAATAGTCGAACTATTTAATCAACAACAATAAAAGGTAGCTCAGTCATGCGGCAATCCCGATTCCTGCTTACCGGCCTCGGCCTCTCGTTGGCGATAGCCAGCCTCGGCGCTCAGGCGGCTGGCCTGTCCAGCGAACACAAACCCTTCGGCAAAACCAATGACGGCACCGCCGTCGAGCAGTACGTGTTGCGCAACAGCCATGGCGTACAAGCCACGGTGATCACCTACGGCGCTGTGTTGCAGTCGCTTAAGGTACCGGACAAACACGGCCAGTTCGCCGATGTGGTGCTGGGCTTCGACAACGTCCAGGGCTATCAGGCCGGCACCGCGTTCTTTGGCGCGACCATCGGGCGTTTTGGCAATCGCCTGGCCAAGGGCGCTTTCGAGCTGGACGGCAAACACTATCAAGTGCCCCTCAACGACGGGCCGAACTCCCTGCATGGCGGTGCGCTGGGCTTCGACAAACAGGTGTGGAAAGCCCAGCCAGTCAAGCAAAAGGACTCGGTGGGCGTGACCCTGAGCTACCTGTCGAAGGACGGCGAGATGGGCTTTCCCGGCAACCTGAAAGTCGATGTCACTTATAGCCTCAACGACAAAAACGAGCTGCACATCGACTACAAGGCCACCACTGACAAACCCACCGTGCTGAACCTCACCAACCACAGTTACTTCAACCTCGCCGGCGCGGGTAACGGTGACGTGCTCAAACAGCTGGCCACCTTGCACGCCAGCCATTACACCCCGGTCAACAGCACCTTGATTCCCACCGGCGAACTGGCCCCGGTGGCCGGTACACCGATGGACTTCCTCAAACCCACCGCCATCGGCCAGCACATCAAGTACGATCACCCCCAACTGAAATTCGCCGAACCGAAACAAGGCGGCTTTGACTTCAACTGGGTGCTGGATACCCAGGGTGATGTGGGCAAAGTGGCTGCCGAGGTTCACGACCCGCAGTCCGGGCGGCGCTTGCAGCTCTATACCAGTGAGCCCGGCGTACAGTTCTATACCAGCAACTTCCTCGACGGCTCGATCAAGGGCAAGGGCGGCAAACCTTATGCCCACTGGAGCGCGTTCACCCTGGAAACCCAGCATTACCCCGACGGCCCTAACCAGCCGAACTTCCCGTCAACCCGCCTTGATCCCGGGCAGACCTACACCCAAAACACCGTGCTGAAATTCTCCGCCGACTGAACCCGCTTGATCGTTCCCACGCTGCGTGGGAACGATCAAAGCTTGCGCAGGGATCAGCGTTGTTTCATGCGGTCGATCACCACCGCCAACAGTAGGATCGAACCGCGGATCACATACTGGTAGAAGGTGTCGATGTTCTTCAGGTTCATCGCGTTCTCGATGATCGCCAGAATCAGCACCCCGGCAATCACGTGGCGAATCATGCCAATCCCGCCGCTTAACGACACCCCGCCCAACACGCAGGCAGAAATCACCGTCAACTCGAAACCCTGGCCAATCATCGGCTGCCCGGAGGTCATGCGTGAGGCAAGGATCACGCCGGCCAAGGCGCCGATCACCCCGTGCACGGCGAAGATGATGATCTTGGTGCGATCAACGTTCACCCCCGCCAGCAACGCGGCTTCCGGGTTGCCACCGATGGCCATGGTGTTGCGCCCGTAGGTGGTGTAGTTGAGCAGCCAGCCGAAAAACAGGAAACACACGATGGTGATCAGGATCGGCACCGGCACGCCGAACAACTGGCCGTTGCCGAAGACGAAGAACCCATCCTGGGAGACGCCCACCGCTTTGCCATTGGCAAAGATATAGGCCAGGCCGCGCACGATCTGCATGGTCGCCAGCGTGGTAATCAGTGCATTCACCCGCAGCTTGGCGATCACAATCCCGTTGATCAACCCCACCACCAGGCCCATCAGCAGTGCGGCACCGATGCCGAGCAACACGCTGTCGGTGTCGCGCATCACGATCGCCGCCACGACCCCGGCGCAGGCAATCACCGAGCCCACCGACAGGTCGAAATGCCCTGACGCCAGGCAATACAACATGGTGCACGCGGCAATCCCTGTGGTGGAGATCGCCAGCCCCAGGCCGCGCATATTGAGCGGCGACAGGAAGTTGTCGATCAGCAAGGTGCAGAGCACGAAGATCCCCACCGCCGCCATCAGCATCGCCCAGTTGTCGAGCAGGCTGCGCAGGTCCAGCGGTTTGCGCGCCGTGGGCACAGCAGTGTTTTGGCTTGTCATAGTCACCTCGTCAGTTCCCCTGGCTCGCGGCGCGTTGGCGCGGCAGGGCCATTTGCAGCAGGTTGGATTCATTGGCGTGTTCGCGGCTCATCTCGCCGCGCATCGCGCCCTCACACAGCACCAGGATGCGATCGGAAATGCCCATCACCTCCATCAGGTCGCTGGACACCACAATCACCGCAATGCCGCGAGCCGCCAGGTCATGGATGATCTGGTAAATCTCGGCCTTGGCGCCGATATCGATGCCCCGGGTGGGCTCGTCCAGTAGCAGGACTTTCATCGGCATCGACAGCCACCGCCCGAGAATCGCCTTTTGCTGATTGCCGCCGGAGAGGTACATGATCTTCTGCGCCGCCGTGGGCGTCTTGACCTTCAGCGCCTTGATCTGCGTGGCAGCGTTGTCTTTCTCCCACCCACTGCGCAACAACCAGCCAAAGCGCGAATGGGCACTGCGCGCACTGATGTTGATGTTCTCGGCCACGCTGGACAGCGGCACGATGCCCTCCTTCTTGCGGTCCTCGGGGCACAGCAAAATACCGGCGTCGATGGCGTCACGGGGTGAACGCAGGCGCAGCGCATGGCCGCACAAATCGAGGCTGCCGGCACTGCTGCGTTCAAGGCCTCCCAGCAGCCGCAGCAACTCGGTACGCCCGGCGCCCACCAACCCGAACAGGCCGAGAATCTCGCCCTGGTGGGCCTCGAAACTCACCGGTTCGCGCAAGCCGGGGCCCAGCAAGCCGTTGACCTTGAGTGCCACCGCACCCCGCTCGCGGGGCCGGTAGTCGTAGATGTCCTGAATGTCGCGACCGACCATGCAGGTCACCAGTTGATCGTGGGTCAAGCTGCTCATGTCCTCGAACGTGCGCACATAGCGGCCGTCCTTGAATACCGTCACCGCGTTGCAGATGCGGAACACCTCTTCCATGCGATGGGACACGTACAGCACCACTTTTCCCTCGTCCCGCAGGCGACCGATGATTGCCATCAGGCGGTCGATCTCCCGTGCTGACAGGCTGCTGGTGGGTTCGTCGAACGCAATCACATGGGCGCCACGGGACAGCGCCTTGGCGATTTCCACCAACTGGCGCTGGCCCAGGGACAGGCGGCCGACTTTCTCCTGGGGGTCGATTTCATCCGCCAGGCCCTTGAGGCACGCCAATGCCTGCTGGCGCAACGCGCTGCGATTGATCAAACCAAAGCTGGCCGGCAGGTGCCCGAGGAACAGGTTTTCGGCCACGCTCATTTCCGGCACCAGGTGCAACTCCTGGTGGATCACCGCGACGCCGCTGGCGATGCTGTCGGCCGCGCACTTGAAAGCCATGGTGTGCGCGCCGATCTGCACGCTGCCTCTGCTTGGCACATAGGCGCCACCGAGGATTTTCAGCAGCGTGGATTTACCGGCGCCGTTCTCGCCCATCAAGGCGTGAACCTGCCCCGGGTGGGCGCTGAAGCTGATGCCATCCAGCGCCTTGACCCCGGGAAACGTCTTGCCGATATCGTTGAAGCACAGGCTGGCACCGGTGCTGTGGGGGTGTTTCTGTTGCGCGTGCATAACCACCTCGTCACACAGGTCAGGCAGCCCTGTCAGCAGGGCCGCCGGGGAACGTCAGCGGTCTTCAGTTCCACAGACCGATCTTTTCCAGCTCCTGCTTGAAGTTCTCGCGGGTGATCAGCGTCACCTCGTCCATCGCTGTGTACTTCGGTGGTTCCTTGCCGGTGGTGACCCACTCGAACATCATGCTCGCAGTGTTGTAACCCTCGATGTGCGGGCTGGGCAGCATGGAGCCGAAGAAGCCGCTGTTGGCTTTCTTCAGTTCGCCGATGGCGTCGGTGCCGTTGATGCCGATACCGATGACGTTAGCGGCGGCAAAGCCGGCGCTTTCGGTGGCGCGCACGCCGCCGAGCACGGTGTTGTCGTTCATGCCGCCGATGATCAGGTTTTTCGCGCCGCTGGGCAGTTTCACCAGTGCCGAGTTGGTGGCGTCCATGCTGCCGGGTACGTCGAGGGTCTTGAGGGCGGCGAACAGAATGTGGTCGTCCGGAATACCCGCAGCCTTCAGGGATTTGACCGAACCGTCGGTGCGTTTTTTGCCGGTGTCGAGTTCGTTGTAGGTGTTGATCACCGCGTAGGTATCTTTCCAGTCCCAACCGCGTTTTTTCGCTTCAGTGGCCATGGCACTGCCCTGCTTCTCGCCCACTTCGAAGGCGGCCATGCCCAGGTAAGGCACGTCCTCCATGAAGTTGCCCTTGGCATCCACAAAGCGGTCATCCACGGCGATCACTTTCAAGCCATTGGCTTTGGCCTTGGCCATGATGGCCGGGCCCAGTGACACGTCCGGCGGGCAAATCACAAAGCCCTTGGCGCCGTTGGCCGCGAGGCTGTCGATAGCCGAGAGGGTTTTCTCGCCGTCGGGCACGGCGATCTTGATCACTTCAAAGCCCTTGTCCTTGCCGGCTTTTTCGGCGAAGGCCCATTCGGTCTGGAACCAGGGCTCTTCGGCCTGCTTGACCAGAAAGCCGATTTTTACTGGCTCTGCTGCCAGTAACAGGCTGCTCAGGCTGACGGCCGACACCGCCACAGCGGCGCAGCACAGGGAACGGATACCACGACGACGATTCATAGGGTGACTCCTTGTTGTTGTTTTTGAATGCGTTAAACAGCGGTAAAGCCAGTGGGTTATCCCGCAAAGCGGTGACAGGTTTTCCCCGGCACATCGACCTCGATCGCCAGCACCGCGCCGTCCAGCGGGTGATTCAGCGGGCTGGCGGCACTGGTGATGTACAAGGTCTTGAGGTCGGGGCCCGCGAACACGCAACTGGTGGGACGGCTGACCGGCAACTCGATCACCCGGTCGACTTCGCCGCCCGGCGTCAGCCGCAGCAGGCAACCGCCGTCCCAGCGGGCATTCCAGATATAGCCTTCGGCGTCCATGGCCGAGCCGTCCGGGCCACCACGAGCGTGAGGCCCGAACCAGACGTGCGCGGGTTCAAGCTGACCATCGTCGGTGATCGCGTGCCGATACAACGTGCCGTCCAGGCTGTCGCCGAAATGCACGTGGGTGGCGGCGTCGTTCCAGAGCAAGGTGTTGGGGATGCCCAGGCCTTGCAGCAACGGCGTGACCTGCCCGTCGGCATCGACCCGGAACAGGCCGCCGGAACGCCGCAGCACCGGCAAATCTTCACCGTTCTCGCCGATGTTGTTCTGCATGGTGCCCAGCCACAGCCGGCCCTGGGCATCGCAACGGGCTTCGTTGGCACGGTTGCCCGGTTGCGGGTCGGCGACGCAGAGCAAGGTCAGGCGGGGATCGCTCGGCGCCGAATCGAGGTCGAGGCGATACACGCCACTGCTCAGGGTTACCAGCGCATCACCGCTGGCACACGGGATAAATGCCGAGACGGGCTCAGGCAGTTGCCAGGTGTGCAGTTGCCCGTCTTTCAGGCGTAACGCCTGCTGGCCGATGATATCCACCCAATACAGCGCCTGGCCCTGCTCGTCCCAGAACGGGCCTTCGCCCAGCCGAGCGCGGTGCGGTGTGACGGCATTCCACGACATGAAACCTCCTGCTTTCTTGTTGTTTTCAGGTGGTACGGGTCACAGCGCGTCGCGCGACGGCTGCCCATCTACCAGACGCTGAATGCGCAACGGGTTGGCATTCTTCAGCGCGTCGGGGAGCAGGCTATCAGGGTAATTCTGAAAGCACACAGGTCGCAGGAAACGCTCGATCGCCAGGGTGCCCACCGAGGTGCCGCGAGCATCGGAAGTCGCCGGATAAGGCCCGCCGTGGACCATCGCGTCACACACCTCGACGCCGGTGGGATAACCGTTGAGCAGGATGCGCCCGACCTTTTGTTCCAGCAGCGGCGTCAACTCGCCGAACTGGGTGAAATCCGCCGGCTCGCCAATGATTGTTGCCGTCAGTTGGCCGTGCAGGCCGTGCAACGCGGCACTCAGTTGCGCCTGGTCGGCGACTTCCACGAACACTGTGGTGGGGCCGAACACTTCTTCTTGCAGCACTTCATCGCCGTTGATCAGCAGGCTGGCATCCGCTTTGAACAGTTGTGGCTGCGCCTGATTGCCGGTTTGCGCCTGGCCCGCCAGGTGCTCAATGCCAGAATGGGCCAGCAGCGTATGCAGGCCTTTGCCGTAGCTGCTCAAGGTGCCGGCATTGAGCATGGTTTGCGCCGGCTGGTCGCCGATCAGTTGGGCGACCTGTTGGATGAATGCGCTGAACGGTGGCGATGCAATCCCGATCACCAGGCCCGGGTTCGTGCAGAACTGGCCACACCCTTGCACCACCGAGGCGACCAGGTCGCGGGCGATGCTGTCTGCCCGGGCTTGCAGCGCCTGGGGCAACAGGATGACCGGGTTGATGCTGGACATCTCGGCGAACACCGGGATCGGTTGCGGACGTGCCGCCGCCATATCACACAGGGCGCGGCCACCCTTGAGCGAGCCGGTGAAACCCACGGCCCGGATTGCCGGGTGCTTGACCAGTGCTTCACCCACACCGCCACCGAAGATCATATTGAACACGCCGTCGGGCATCCCGGTGCTCTGCGCCGCCCGCATGATCGCATCGGCGACCCGCTCGGCAGTGGCCATGTGGCCGCTGTGGGCCTTGAACACCACCGGGCAGCCGGCCGCCAGCGCGGCGGCGGTGTCGCCACCGGCAGTGGAAAAGGCCAAGGGGAAATTACTCGCCCCAAACACCGCGACCGGCCCGAGACCGATGCGGTACTGGCGCAAATCCGGGCGTGGCAAAGGCTGGCGATCCGGCAGCGCCTGATCGATCCGCGCACCGTAGAAATCACCGCGCCGCAGCACCTTGGCGAACAACCGCATCTGGCCGCTGGTACGGCCGCGCTCGCCCTGGATACGCCCGGCGGGCAACGCCGTTTCGCGGCAGACCAAGGCGACGAAGTCATCGCCAAGCACGTCCAGTTCGTCGGCTATCGCCTCCAGGAACGACGCGCGATGCTGCGCGCTAAGGCTGCGATAGGCCGGGTAAGCCGCCGCCGCGGCGTTGGCTGCCGCATCGACTTCCTGCGCCGTCGCCTGGTAGAAATCATAGGGGAACGCTTCGCCGGTAGTGGCGTCGACGCTTTGCAGCGTGACGCTGCCGGTGGCGCTGCGCTGGCCGCCGATGTAGTTGTGGCCGTAAATCCGGGTCATGCCTGTCTCCTTTAAAGAGTGCCTACGCCGCCGGGTGCAACGACCCCTTCGACCTTGGTAATGCCGTTGATCAAGGGCGCGCCGAATTCGGCCTGGCTGATTTCGAACACATCGCCTGGCTGGGTACGAATGCCGTCGGCAAACGACAGGGTTGCCGTGCCGAAGAAGTGAATATGCACGTCCCCGGGCCGCAGGAACTGGCTGTATTTGAAATGGTGGTATTCAAGGTTTTCGAGGCTGTGGCACATGTTGGCTTCGCCACTGAGGAATTCGTTCTGCCACAGCACCTCGCCGTTGCGCAGGATGCGGCTGGTGCCCGCCAGGTGCCTGGGCAGTTCACCCATGCGCAACTCGGGGCCATAGCTGCAACTGCGCAGTTTGGAGTGGGCCAGGTACAGGTAATTCTTGCGCTCCATCACGTGATCGGAAAACTCATTGCCCACCGCGTAGCCCAGGCGATACGGCTTGCCGTCGTGACCAATTACATACAGCCCGGCGATTTCCGGCTCTTCGCCGGCGTCTTCGGCAAACGCCGGCCACGGGAACGGCTGGCCCGGGCTCACCACGATGCTGCCGTCGCCCTTGTAGAACCACTCGGGCTGCACACCGGCTTGGCCAGAGGCGGGTTTGCCGCCCTCCACGCCCCATTTGAAGATGCGCATGGTATCGGTCATCGTGCTCTCGTCACCGGCCTGCTGGTGCATCTTGTCCCGCGCCGACGCGCTGCCCAGGTGGGTCAGGCCGGTACCGCTGACCAGCGTGTGCGCCGGGTCGGGGTGATCCAGCGGGGGCAAGACCCGCTTATCGGCCAGCAGTTCGGCGTAGTCGTGGCTGGCGGCCAGGCCCAGATGCTCTATTTGCTGTTGCAAGGTGACACCGGCCTCGATGGCGGCGAGTGCCAGGTCGCGCACCGTGCGTGCCGATTGCACTTCGCGCACCTGCCCACCCTCGACCACGCCTACCCGGCGTTCGCCGTTGCTCAATTCAAACTGCACTAAACCCATGAGTCTTCTCCTGATTGCCAATTAAGTACGCGTGGCGCCACGGGCGCTGGCGGCGAACTGGTCGGGCGGCAGCACGTGTTTGCGCTCCAGCAGCCGGTAGACCACGCCCGTCAGCACTACCCCGAACAGCATCACGCAGGCCAGGAAGTACAGGCCCGACGCGAGGTTGCCGGTGTACTCCTTGAGTGCGCCAATCACGAATGGCCCGATGTAGCCGCCGAGGTTGCCCACCGAGTTGATCAAGGCGATACCCGCCGCCGCACTCGCGCCGGCAAAGAAACGTCCCGGCAAGGTCCAGAACACCGCCGTGCAAGAGAACAGCGCGAACGCCACCAGGCACAGCGCTGCCAGTTGCCACAGCGGCACCGTCAGCCAGGCGCTGAAGAACAGGCCGATGGCCCCCAGCACGTAAAGCACCGCGAGGTGGCCGTAGCGATCATTCAGGCGGTCGGAACTGCGGGGCACAATCAGCAAGCCGATGATCCCGAAGATGTAGGGCACTGCCGACACGAAGCCGGTGGTCAGGTCGCTGCCGCCGAACTGTTTGATCAAGGTCGGCAGCCACAGGCCCAGGCCATAAATGCTCAAGGTCACCGGCAGGTAGAACAGCGCCAGCAGCAAGACACGTTTGTCCTTCAGGGCATGCAGCGGGTTGCCGTGCCGGGTCTGGCCGTAGGCTTGCAGGTCTTTGGCCAGTTCACCGGTGAGCCAGTCCTTCTCGGCCTGGTCCATCCATTTGACCTGTTGCGGCCCGTCCGGCAGGTAACGCAGCACCGGCCAGGTCAGCAGGATCGCCGGGGTGCCGATGACAATGAACAACCACTGCCAGCCGTGCAGGCCGAGGATCCCGTCCATGCCGAGCAAGCCGCCCGCCACCGGGCCGGTGATCATCATGGCGATGGGCTGGGACAGGATGAACAGCCCGAGGATCTTGCCGCGGTGGCGCACCGGGAACCATTGGGTGATGTAGTAGAGGACGCCCGGGAAGAACCCGGCTTCGGCGGCGCCCAGCAGAAAGCGCATCACATAGAAACTGTGGGGGCCCTGGACGAATGCCATGCCGATGGTGATGGCGCCCCAAGTGACCATGATCCGCGCGAACCAGCGCCGCGCGCCGAAACGGTCGAGCATCAGGTTGCTGGGGATTTCCAGAAGGAAGTAGCCAATAAAGAACAGCCCTGCCCCCAGGCCATACGCGGCATCACCGATGCCGACATCCGCGCCCATGTGCAATTTGGCGAAGCCCACGGCCGAGCGGTCCACGTAGGCAATCAGGTACAGCAAGATCAAGAAGGGAATCAGTTTCAGCGTGATGCGACGTATCAGCCGCTGTTCCTGGCTCATGTGAGCAGTCTCCGATTGTTATTTTTATAGAGCGTTGCGGGTCGCCTCTCGCGAAAATCCGCCAGGGCCAGGCCTCGTTGAATCGGACTATATAGTATTACTATTTAATCAACAATACTTCCAAAGCGTCGAATTTGCGCCTATGTTAAGCCGGGATTAGATCAATATAGTCTTACAATAA
The DNA here is from genome assembly GCF_001952855.1 of Pseudomonas sp. ATCC PTA-122608. Classification (GTDB taxonomy): domain Bacteria; phylum Pseudomonadota; class Gammaproteobacteria; order Pseudomonadales; family Pseudomonadaceae; genus Aquipseudomonas. The sequence goes on from NZ_LPNO01000002.1 coordinate 149,691, forward strand.
GAGAGTCGACCATGTCCGAGAAAAAGCCCGTCCTGCGCTCCGCCAGTTGGTTTGGTACCGCCGATAAAAACGGCTTCATGTACCGCAGCTGGATGAAAAATCAGGGGATTGCCGATCATCAGTTCCATGGCAAACCGATCATCGGGATCTGCAACACCTGGTCGGAACTGACCCCCTGCAACGCGCATTTCCGCCAGATTGCCGAGCACGTGAAACGTGGGGTGATTGAAGCGGGCGGGTTTCCGGTGGAGTTTCCGGTGTTCTCCAACGGCGAATCGAACCTGCGCCCCACCGCCATGCTCACCCGCAACCTGGCCAGCATGGACGTGGAGGAAGCCATTCGCGGCAACCCCATCGATGGCGTGGTGCTGCTGACCGGTTGTGACAAGACCACCCCGGCGCTGCTGATGGGCGCTGCCAGTTGCGACGTGCCAGCGATCGTCGTCACCGGCGGGCCTATGCTCAACGGCAAGCACAAGGGTCAGGACATTGGCTCGGGCACCGTGGTGTGGCAGCTCAGCGAACAGGTCAAGGCGGGCACCATAACCCTCGACGATTTCCTCGCGGCCGAAGGCGGCATGTCGCGCTCGGCAGGTACGTGCAACACCATGGGCACCGCTTCGACCATGGCTTGCATGGCCGAAGCCCTGGGCACTTCCCTGCCCCACAACGCAGCGATTCCGGCGGTGGATGCGCGGCGTTATGTACTGGCGCACATGTCGGGCATGCGCGCAGTAGAGATGGTGCGTGAAGACTTGAAGCTGTCGAAGATCCTGACCAAGGAGGCCTTCGAAAACGCGATCCGCGTCAACGCGGCCATTGGCGGCTCGACCAACGCGGTGATTCACCTGAAAGCCATCGCCGGGCGTATCGGTGTCGAGCTCGACCTGGACGACTGGACCCGCATGGGCCGCGGCATGCCGACCATCGTCGACCTGCAACCGTCCGGGCGCTTCCTGATGGAAGAGTTCTACTACGCCGGCGGCCTGCCGGCGGTGCTGCGCCGCCTCGGTGAAGCCAACCTGATCCCGCATCCGAACGCCTTGACCGTCAACGGCAAGTCCCTGGGCGAAAACACCCGGGAAGCGCCGATCTACGGCCAGGACGAAGTGATCCGTACCCTCGACAACCCGATTCGCGCCGACGGCGGCATTTGTGTGCTGCGGGGCAACCTCGCGCCACTGGGTGCGGTACTCAAGCCATCGGCTGCCAGCCCCGAGCTGATGCAGCACCGCGGGCGTGCCGTGGTGTTCGAGAACTTCGACATGTACAAGGAACGCATCAACGACCCGGAGCTGGACGTGGATGCCAACTCGATCCTGGTGATGAAAAACTGCGGGCCCAAGGGTTACCCGGGCATGGCGGAAGTCGGCAACATGGGCTTGCCGGCCAAACTGCTGGCCCAGGGTGTGACCGACATGGTGCGGATTTCCGATGCGCGCATGAGCGGCACGGCCTACGGCACCGTGGTGCTGCACGTGGCACCGGAAGCGGCCGCCGGCGGCCCATTGGCCACGGTCAAGGAAGGCGACTGGATCGAACTCGATTGCGCCAATGGCCGCCTGCACCTGGACATTCCGGACGCCGAACTGGCGGCGCGCATGGCCGACCTTGCGCCGCCTCAACAGCTGATTGTCGGGGGCTACCGTCAGTTGTACATCGACCACGTGCTGCAGGCAGACCAGGGCTGCGACTTCGACTTCCTGGTGGGCTGCCGCGGCGCTGAAGTGCCGCGTCATTCCCACTAATTGGGACAGGAGCAATGCTATGATGCCGCGTATTTCGCCAGAGTAGCCTCCCTGTTATGGATCAGCAGCCGACCAAGCCGCGCAAGAGCATGCACGCCCAAATCGTTCAGGACTTGGGCATGCACATCGTTTCCGGACGCTTCAAGCCGGAAGAACGACTGCCCATGGAGGCGACCTTGTGCGAGGAATACAAGGTCAGCCGGTCGGTGTTGCGTGAGGCCACGCGGGTACTGAGCGCCAAGGGCCTGGTCATTTCCAAGCCCAAGGTCGGCGCCGTGGTACGCCCGCGGGTGCAATGGCACCTGCTGGACCCGGACGTACTGTCCTGGCTGATGCAGTCGACACCCCACAGCGAGTTTTTCAATACCCTGGCCGGTGTACGCCGCATCCTGGAGCCGGAAATCGCCGCCATGGCTGCTTCCACCGCTACCGATGCCGATATTGCCGTCATCGAAAAGGCCTACCTGGGCATGGAAACCGCCCAGACCCACGACGCGCTGTTGCAGGCCGACCTGGACTTCCACCGGGCGATTGCCGATGCGACCCGCAACGACTTGCTGGCCTACATGTGCAACATGCTGTCGTTGCCACTTCGCGAGTCCATCAACATCACCAACCGTCGCCCCGACATCCAGGGCCTCAGCCTGCCCCGGCACAAAGCGATTCTCACGGCGATCAAGAACCGTGACGCCCTTGGCGCGCGGCATGCTTCCCTGGTGCAACTGGACGATACCCGAGTGGCGCTGGATACCGTGATGAATGTACTGACGCCGCTGTAGCGCACGGCAACCCACCGTCAAGATCGAGGCCGCCCTTGGATTACTTCGCTGCGTTAACCGCCTTTGTCGAAGCCGCCGAGGGCAATAACTTCTCCCGCGCCGCCGACCGGCTTGGCATCAAGGCCTCCACGGTTTCACGCTACGTGAAGGACCTGGAACAGGACCTTGGCATCGCCTTGTTCAACCGCTCTACGCGCACGCTGCACCTGACTGAAGGTGGCCAGACGTTCCTGATGCACGCACGCCGGGTGCTGGATGAACTGGAACAAGCCAAGGCCGCCACCTCCGCATTGAACGAGCAGCCACGGGGCGTGCTCAAGCTCAACCTGCCGCCCGCCTTTGCCCGTCACCATATCCTCCCCACGTTGAATGCCTTCCTGGTCCGCTACCCGCAGATCAAGCTGGAACTGATGCTGGATGACACTCACGTCAACCTGATTCATGCCGGCGCGGACCTGGCGATCCGCATTGGAACCCTGGCCGATTCCACCTTGAAGGCACGCAAGATTTGCGATGAGCGCTATCGGCTGGTGGCCAGCCCGGGGTTGTGCCAGGAGCATCCGGCGCCGTCCGCCCCTTCGGAACTCGCAGCGCTGCCGGTGATTCTGGGGCGGGATGTCGCGGCGGATGTTGCTTTTGCCAACGGGCATGAAGTGTCGCCGTTGGTGCATAAAGACGCTATCCGCATCAACGACCTCGACGCACAGCTGATCGCCGCACAACAAGGCCTTGGGTTTGCCTTGCTGCCCGACTGGCTGGTGGCCAAGAGCATTGAAGCCGGCGAGCTGGTGGTGTGGTTGCCGGAGTGGACTATCCGGATCGCCGGCCGCGAATCGGCGGTGTGGTTCGTTTATCCACCCAAGCGCATCGTGTCTTCCAAGGTGCGGTGCTTTATCGACTTTATCGTCGAGCAACTGGGCGAAACACCGCACTGGAAACGTCTCAACTGAAGCGGATATCCAGCGACCGCAGGTAGGTTTGGAGCCCGGCGTCCTGGATCGGAATCAGGAACGCTTCGGTGTCGGACTCGTTGAAGTGAGCATGCCAATAGCCTGGAGGCGTGACGAAGGCCAACCCCGGCGACCAGTCAACCCGCACCGGATTGCGGATTTGGCCATCGGCTTCCAGCTCGGTGCCCACCAGCGAGTAGCAACCCTTGGGGCAATCGATGATGAAATCCAGCGCAATCGACTGGTGCCGATGAGGCTTTTGAATCGACCCGGCCGGCAGGATGCCGTACATCGCCCACAGCACATGGGTCACGGTTCGGGTCTGCGGGAAGTTGCGATTGCCCAGCAGGATACTGATACGGCTGCGATCCTGGGCGCGGGGATCATCGGCGGCTTCACGCAGCTTTGCATTGGCCAGTTCTGCGGGATACAGCGTCGGCACGAAGCGATCGGCACTGCGGGTCACGCCCAGGTAACGCAACAGCGGCTCATCGTGCACGTAGTACAGGCGCGCATCCTCAGATGCACTGAACTGCGCCTGCAGCAGGCCCGGCAGCGCAATGAAGCAGCCTTTGGACCATTCGATGTGATGCTCGCCCTGGAGCACACTGCCCTGCCCCGCAATCACATAAAACACCTGTGAGGTGGCATTGGGTTGCAACTCCAGCGTGTCGCCTGCGTTCAGGCGAATGAAGTTCGCACACAGCCCCGGCCCGGTCGCCGGGCCTTCGCAACCCAGTGCATCACTGAGGTCCAGCGGGACCACCCGGGACGGGCCGCTGTCATACAGCGAGGCCGGGAAGCTGTGGTAGGGAATGCGGGGAATCAGGTTGGCGCTGATGGGGTTGGCGGCTTTGCTGTATTCGAAGTACTCGGCGTCGAGCAGGTGCAGTGGCTGGGTATCGGTCACATCAGGCTTGAATTCGCTGTTCATTATGATCACCTCAATCTACGGCTGGATTTCGCAACGGCCCGTGGGAGGTTGCGGCGGTGAAAGAACTATAGGCATTCAGCGGCGGTGGATTAATCCCTTATGCTGCACAGCAGTTATGCGAAATGGGGCAGGTACGAGTCCGTCTCCGTGTACTGATAGTTTGATCAAGCCAACTATCAAAGTGCCACTTTATAAATTAGTTAAATATATCTACATTATCGCCCATAAAAAATCCGCCGCAGAGACTGCGGCGGCAAACCAAAGGATTTTGTCGAAGCAGAGCGGCTAAGACACTGTCAAAACTACAGCAGCGTGCGCTAGAGCCTAGTGAATTTTAATTAATCTAGTTTAATCAACCCTTCATTGGCTCTTAACTTTGATCCGACTAAAAAACCATCGCGCAAAGGTCTGCGCTGCCATCCAGGGAGGTGTCGGCTCCTTTCACACAGCGAACGCTGATCAAGGTTAATGGGATTTGAGTAACCAGTTTGATTGTGGACTATCCCTTCACGCTTCTGTAATACCCGATGCGCCGGCCCGCTTCTTGCCCGGTCGGCGCGCGGCTTCGACCTGATCACGGCGCATTTGCAGATACCACTGTTTTTTTAGCGCTTCCCCCTCACGCTTGTAGTTGAACATTTCCGCATGATGAAGGTTCACCAACTCCAGGATTTTCCTGGGGATATCGGCGATTGAAGGGACCTGATATGTCAGAAAGGCATCGCCTAGTTGTTTTGCCAGGACATTCAACTGAATGGACTGTGCACCCTCCGAGGCTGTTGAAGTGACTAAGGCGCTGTTCAATATAATTGTAGGAATGACCAGGATCGCGCATTTACGCTCGCCGCTGAAATCGGGGTAGCCGGATTCGAATTGGTAAAGTACATAAATATAGAAGTCTGCCCACCTGCGTTTAAGGTTGTTGGCGATGTAATGTTCGCCGCTGATGGTGGCCATCCAGCCGGCTTTCTCCGCAAGCGGTAGCGCTGTGCACACAGTACCGGCAAGAACGTGCTGCCGCAGGCCGACAAAGTCTTCATCGACGACCTTGGTCTTAACTTCCAGGGCCCAGCCATTCCAGATGGATCGGCAAAACAGTTCTGTGTCCTGGCTAAAAGGGTCATCTGTGACGCCGCATCGATCGAAAATCGGCTGTGGAAAGCACACATAGATATCCGAGACGTCCGTTTCGCCATTGTCTTCACTATGGCTGTCAAAAATAGGGTTGTTCAGATAACACGCTGGCCGCTCATTGGTAGCGGGATCAAATAGGTGATGGTGTGCACATGGGTTTCTTTCTTCGAAGGCCTTGAACGCAGAAATCACGAATGATTCGAATACCCTTCCTACCCAGCCTGGATTGTTTCGCAGAATACGAACCAGCCTATCTCCAATCAACATTCATAACCCCTAAAAAACCGTTAACCCCAATCACCCGTTAGCAAGTGCCTCGAGGTAAGTCGACCGCCAGGACGTAAACTTTAGTTTTTTGGAGGTGGTCCATTTAAACTGGCGGCACTTTTCCATTTATGTAGAGAACCCCATGGCCAACCACGACCTCGCCTTCACCCCCGACCTCGACCCGGATTCCATCTCCTCCGACGTCATCGGCTTCAACGGCATCCTCGTCTCTACGCAAATCCCCACCCGCGCCGACGGCAGCCTGGAGCTGGGCGACATCACCCTGCAAAGCGAATGTACCCTGCAAGCCCTCAAGGTGGCCCTGGAGCGCGCCGGCAGCTCGATTGACCGGGTCATGCACTTGACCATTTACCTGACCGACATGGCCGACCGCGCTGCGTTCAACGAAGTCTACAAACGTTATTTCGCCAAGCCTTGGCCAGTCCGTGCAGCGGTGGGCGTGGCAGCCCTGGCCGTGGAAGGCATGCGGGTTGAAGTCACGGCGATGGCCGCCAAGGCCTGAGCCAAACGCTCTATATCACCCCACTGTGATCAAATGTGGGAGCTGTCGAGCCCCAGCGAGGCTGCGATGGGATCGCCTCGGTGTCACTGATACACCGCGGTGTCTGCATTGCGGGCAAGCCCGGCTCCCACACGAGCGGCATGGTAGATGTCGATAGCGCATTTCGCAGCTACAATGCCCGCCTCCGTGACAAGCCTGACTAAAAAAACTATGTCCTTGCCCAAGCATCACCTGGAATTGCTCAGCCCTGCGCGCGATGTCGCCATCGCCCGCGAGGCCATCTTGCATGGCGCCGATGCCGTGTACATAGGCGGCCCGAGTTTCGGCGCACGCCATAACGCCTGCAATGACGTGAGCGATATCGCGCAGTTGGTGGAGTTCGCCCGGCGCTACCACGCGCGGGTGTTCACCACCATCAACACGATCCTGCACGACAATGAGCTGGAGCCGGCGCGCAAGCTGATCCACGAGCTTTACGATGCCGGTGTCGACGCGCTGATCGTCCAGGACCTGGGGGTGATGGAGCTGGATATTCCGCCCATCGAGCTGCACGCCAGCACCCAGACCGACATCCGCACCCTGGGCCGGGCCAAATTCCTTGACCAGGCCGGGTTCTCGCAACTGGTGTTGGCCCGTGAGCTGAACCTGCAAGAGATCCGTGCGATTGCCGATGAGACCGATGCCGCCATCGAGTTCTTCATCCACGGCGCGTTGTGCGTGGCCTTCTCCGGCCAGTGCAACATCTCCCACGCCCAGAATGGCCGCAGCGCCAACCGCGGCGATTGCTCCCAGGCCTGCCGCCTGCCCTACACCCTGAAAGATGACCAGGGCCGCGTAGTTGCCTTTGAAAAGCACCTGTTGTCGATGAAAGACAACAACCAGAGCGCGAACCTGCGCGCCCTGGTGGATGCCGGCGTGCGTTCGTTCAAGATCGAAGGCCGCTACAAGGACATGGGCTATGTGAAGAACATCACCGCCTATTACCGTCAGCGCCTCGACGAGATTCTTGAAGACCGTCCGGACCTGGCCCGCGCGTCCAGCGGCCGCACCGCGCATTTCTTCCTGCCGGACCCGGAAAAGACTTTCCACCGTGGCAGCACCGACTACTTCGTCACCGACCGCAAGGTCGACATCGGCGCCTTCGACACTCCGACCTTTACCGGCCTGCCGGTGGGTGTGGTGGAAAAAGCCGGCAAGCGTGACTTGCAAGTGGTCACCCATGAGCCGCTGTCCAATGGCGACGGCCTCAATGTGCTGATCAAGCGTGAAGTGGTGGGTTTCCGCGCCAACATCGCAGAAGCTAAAGGTGAGTTCGAAGAAGACGGCGAGAAGCGCTACCGCTACCGCGTCGAGCCCAATGAGATGCCGGCCGGCTTGCACCAACTGCGGCCGAACCATCCGTTGAACCGTAACCTGGACCATAACTGGCAGCAGGCGCTGCTCAAGACTTCCGCCGAGCGCCGCATCGGCGTGTCGTGGGCGGCTCGCCTGCAGGAAGACCGCCTGGAGCTGACCGTCACCAGCGAAGAAGGCATCAGCGCCAGCGCTGCCCTGCCCGGCCCGTTTGGCGTGGCCAACAAGCCGGAACAGGCCCTGGAAACCCTGCGCGACCTGCTGGGTCAACTGGGCACCACCCAGTACCACGCCACCGCGATCAAGCTGGATGCACCGCAGGCGTTCTTCATCCCGAACTCGCAGCTCAAGGCCTTGCGCCGTGAAGTGATCGAGGCGCTGACCGAGGCGCGTATCCAGGCTCATCCTCGGGGCGGCCGCAAGGCGGAAACCACGCCGCCGCCGGTGTACCCGGAATCGCACCTGTCGTTCCTGGCCAACGTCTACAACCAGAAGGCCCGCGACTTCTATCACCGCCATGGCGTGCAACTGATCGACGCGGCGTATGAAGCCCACGAAGAAACCGGCGAAGTGCCGGTGATGATCACCAAGCACTGCCTGCGTTTCTCGTTCAACCTGTGCCCTAAACAGGCCAAGGGTGTGACGGGGGTGAAGACCAAAGTCGCGCCGATGCAACTGATCCACGGCGATGAAGTGCTGACGCTGAAGTTCGACTGCAAGCCTTGCGAGATGCATGTGATTGGCAAGATCAAGGGCCACATCCTCGGCCTGCCGCAACCGGGCAGCGTGGTGGGTTATATCAGCCCGGACGACCTGCTCAAGACCATCCCGCGCGGCGCACACTGAGTCGCCGGTGAGCGTCATGCTACGGCGTGACGCTCACCGCTGTTTTCGAGCGCCACCACCAACCCCGCTGCAACCCCGCCGCTGCAATCAAAATCGCCGCCACGCCCAGCCATTGCATCCAGCCCAGGCGATGCCCAAAGGCAATCCAGTCGACAAAGATTGCCGCAATCGGGTAGATAAATGACAACGCCCCGGTGATTGCCGTCGGCAACTTCTGGATCGCGCCATACAGCAACACATACATCAAGCCGGTATGCACCACGCCCAAGGTCAGCAATGCCGCCCAAGCATCTATCGAGGCAGACAGGCTGTGCCACTGCATCAGCGGTGCCAGCAGCAAGGCTCCCGTGGTCACCTGGATCAACGCCATCAAATGCGGCGGCACTTCCTTCAAGCGCTTGATGATCAGCGCCGCAATCGCATACAAAAACGCCGCGCCCAGGGCCAATGCCACACCCACCAGGTAATCGTCCCCGGTGTTTTGCTGACTGCCATGGGCGGTGACAATCGCCAGCATTCCAACGAAAGCTACGCTCAACCAGGCAAGCTTTTGCACGGTGATCTTCTCCCCCAGGAACACCGCGGCCAGCATTACCAGCATAAACGGCTGGACGTTATACACTGCCGTACTGATGGAGATTGAAGCCTTGGCGTAGGACTCGAACAGCAGCAACCAATTGCCCACAATCGCCACGCCGCTGAGCATCGCCAGCCCGAGCTTGGTGTAGCTCAGCAAGTCCATGCGCAGGTAGCCCAGCAACCCGCACACCACCAGCAGCGTCAGCGCGCCGATCACGCAGCGCCAAAACACCACTTCGACCACCGATACACCCGACACCAGCACGAACCAGCCGATGGTGCCGGAGATGAGCATGGCGGCGACCATTTCCCATGAACCGCGACGTATGGATTTGTCCATGATTGAGCTCCTCAAGTGAGGCTCAATTATGGCAATCTGGCTTGTAGTGACTCCAGATTCTAAATAAGGCGAACCTTGAATTTTGCCTATTCTTATTAGGCAAACCCCAGGCATTACTTTCGGAGCGAGCATGATTGACAGCATTGACCAGCAACTGATCGCCGCGCTGATGGACGATTCGCGCCTGTCCCTCAAGGCCTTGGCGGGCATCACCGGCCTCTCCTCCCCCAGCGTCGGCGAACGGCTGCGGCGCCTGGAAGAGCGTGGGGTATTGAAAAGCTACACCGTGGACATCGACCCCAAGCATTTCGGCTATTTGCTGCAAGCCATCGTGCGCATTCGCCCGCTGCCCGGGAAACTGCAGGAAGTGGAGCGCCAGATCCAGGCGATCCCCGAGTTCACCGAATGCGACAAGGTGACCGGCGATGACTGCTTCATCGCACGCCTGCATGTGCGCACCATGGACCAACTCGACACGCTGCTGGATAAGCTCAACGCGTACGCCGAAACCAACACCGCCATCGTCAAGAAAACCCCGGTAAAACGCCGGTTGCCACCACTGAGTGATTCATGATTTTGAGTCACTGATGCAGTGACGGGATCGCTATTCTGTCAACGCGGAGCGGTGTTTATGCTTGATCCACCCATTGAAACAACAGGCGTAAACACCATGTATGTCATCACCGGAATCACAGGCAAAGTCGGCGGCGCCCTCGCGCGCTTTCTCCTCAACGATCGTCAACCCGTGCGGGCAGTCATTCGCGATGCCAGCAAAGGCGCCGAATGGGCCGCCCTCGGATGCGAGGTCGCCATCGCCAATATGGACGACGCCGCCGCCCTCACCGCAGCGTTCAAGGGCGCCACCGGCGTGTTCATCCTGCCGCCTTCGGATTTCGACCCGGAGCTCGGCTTCCCCGAGGCGCGCAAGGTGATTGCCGCCGTTGCCCAAGCCATCGAGGCGGCGGCCCCACAAAAAGTAGTGTGCCTGTCGACCATTGGCGCCCAGGCCGAACACCTGAACCTGCTGACCCAACGCACCTTGATGGAACAGGCGCTGAGCGCGTTGAGCGTGCCGGTGACCTTCCTGCGCCCAGGCTGGTTTATGGAAAACGCCGCCTACGACGTAGCCACGGCTCGTGAGCACGGAGTGATCTACAGCTTCCTGCAACCGCTGGATAAGACCGTACCGATGATCGCCACCGCCGACGTCGGCCGCCTCGCTGCGCAACTGCTGCAGCAACATTGGAGCGGGCGTCGGGTAGTTGAGCTGGAAGGCCAGTGGGTCAGCCCGAACGACATCGCACGCACCTTGACCGAAGTGCTTGGTCGCGGTGTGACTGCGCAGGTGGTGCCTCGTGATACGTGGGAGCCGATGTTTCGTGAGCAAGGCGCGCAGAATCCAATGCCGCGCATGCGCATGATTGATGGGTTTAACGAAGGTTGGATCTGTTTTGAGCAGGCGGACGTGGTCAAGGGTGAGACCACGTTGCTCAAGGTGCTGCGCGAACTGGCTGCAAAAGCTTGATGCCATGGCCTGCAAGCCAGCTCAGTGATTGGGTACATATCCGTTATTTAGGTAACGGCCACTTAGGGTTCCGCTCTTACAGCGGGTCACTTTTGAAAAGCGCAAAAGTAACCAAAACGCTCTGCCCCGCCTGTCGGCACCTCGCTTAGGCTCGGTGTGCCCTCACTCCGGCATTGCTCCGCGGGCCGCCGCGACGGGCCATCCATGGCCCGGCGCGGCTAAACCGGCGTCCTGCCGGTTTACCCGCTCCGCAATACCTGCGTTCGGCCTCGGGCTGAATGGGGCAGTCAGATCAAGATCAAAAGCAAGAGCACAGCGGCCTACCGGCCGGCTTGAGTGTTAAGAGCGAAAGCAGGGCTGCTTTCCTGTAGGAGCGAGCTTGCTCGCGAAAAACCTGAGAACGCCGCGTTGAATCAGGATGCCCGCGTCATCGTTAACGACCTTCGCCAGCAAGCCCGCTCCCACATTTGGACCGTGCCCGCTTTAGCTTCTGATTTTGCTGTTGCTGTTGCTTCACCACACTCAAGCCGGCCGGTAGGCCGCTGTGCCCTTGATCTGCTGTTGATCTTGACCTTAGGCGCCCCGTTAAACCACGCTGGCCGAACGCAGGCTTTGGAGCGTGGGTAACCCGGCAGGACGCCGGGTTAGCCGCGATGGGCCAAGGATGGCCCATCGCGGCGGCCCACGCTCCAAAGCCGGAGTGAGGGAACTCCGAGCCTAAGCGAGGAGCCGAGTGGTGGGGCAAGAGCGTTTTGCTTACTTTTGCGCTCTTCAAAAGTGAGCCGCTGTAAGAGCGGAACCCATATCAGCCGTTACCCAAATAACGGATATACACCCAAAACTCCCCTAATCGTGCAAAGCCTTAGCCGCCCCCAACAACCCCCGAAACTTGCGATAACGCGCCTGCAACACACCTGCCTGAGCACCATCCGGAAAAAACCGTTGCTTCACCGGCATCCCCACCTGCAACAACTCCCCACCCTGCCCACTCGCCAAAAACCCCAACTTCGCCGCACCAATACACGCCCCCAACTCACTGCCATGCAACGTATAGATCTCCCGCCCAAGAATATTGGCCAACAACTGCGCCCAATACTCACTGCGCGCCCCACCACCCACCAACGCACAAGCCCCCACCGAGGCCCCGGCCGACTGCACCGCATTCAGCGCATCCAACAGCCCGAACCCAACCCCTTCCATCACCGCATAACCCAACATAGCCGGCGTGCAATCATGCCCCAGGTTCATAAACCCACCCCGCAACAACGGGTCGTTATGGGGCGTACGCTCCCCCGCCAAATACGGCAAAAACAACGGATTGGAAACCGCCACAACCTGCCCCGTAGGCAACTCGGCCTGCACCCGATCCAGCAACGCCTGCTCATCAACCGACCCCGTCAGCCGGGTCACCCACCGCAGACAACTGGCCCCGGCCAACATCGCCCCCATGGTGTACCAACGCCCAGGCAACGCATGACAAAAACTATGCACCGCACTCGACGGATTCCCCGCCGAGTGATCAGTAATCGCCACGATGGCCGCACTCGTACCCAACGTGATAAACGCATCACCTGCATTCACCGCCCCAATGCCCACCGCAGCCACCGGGTTGTCCCCGCCACCGCCGGCAATCACCAGGCCCTCAGCCAAGCCGAGGCGCACCGCCGCAACAGCATTCAAACGAGCACTAACCGCCCCGCCTTCCACCAGCCGTGGCATCTGCGCCAACCGCAACCCCGTCGCCCGCAGCATCGGCTCAAACCACTCCCGATTAGCCACATCCAGCCACAACGTCCCGGCACCATCAGACACATCACTCACCCGCTCGCCACTGAGCCGCAAGCGCAGGTAATCCTTGGGCGACAACACACAATCAATCGCCCCAAACACCGCCGGCTCATGCTCCTGCAACCACAACAGCTTCGGCGCGGTAAGCCCAGCCATCGGCAAACTGCCAGTGACCTCGGCAAACTCGCTGCCCAGCGCCTCGGCCTGGGCCATGGCACGCGAATCGTCCCAGAGAATCGCCGGATACAACACCCGATCGTCCTCTCCCAACAGCACGGCCCCGTGCATCTGCCCAGACAAACCAATGCAACTCACCCGGTCATAAACCTCCGGCTGACCCACGCGCAACCGGTCCAGCGCGCTGAGACACGCCTGCCACCAATCCTCAGGATCCTGCTCCGACCAGCCACTGTGCAAACGCGATATCGTCAAGTGCGCACCGGCATGGGCAAGCACGTTGCCTTGCTCGTCCATCAAGATCGCCTTGAGTTCCGAGGTGCCAAGATCAATGCCAAGGGAAACCGGGTTGTTCATATCAGGGGCAGCCGCATGAATTACGAATTTTCAGGATGGGCGCAAGCCGCACGCTGTGTGTTTTACGCTTGGGCGACGCCATGCGCTCAAGCAGCAGGTTGACTGCACGAGCGCCCAGCTCCTGGACCGGCTGCGCGATCAGGGTCAGTCGCGGCACGAAGAAGTCCGCCCACTCAAAATCATCGAAGCCCACCAAAGCCATCTGCCCGGGCACATCGATATGCGCATCGCGCAAAGCATGCATCGCACCCAGGGTCATCAGGTTGTTACCCGCCATGATCGCCGTGGGCGGTGTTGCCAGGGCCAATAACTGCGCGGTCGCTTGCCGCGCCGGCTCGCTGCTGGAGCCGCCATTGACCAGCAACTGCGGATCGAACGGCAATCCTGCTGCTTGCAATGCAGCTTGGTAACCGGCGACGCGTTCATCGGAAGTACCCAACCCCGCGCGCCCGGAAATAAAGCCGATACGCCGGTGGCCATGCTCGATCAAGTGCGCCACCAGGGCCTGGGTAGACAGGGTATTTTCCACCCCGACCTGATCAAAGCGATCGCTCATCATCCGGTCCACCAGTACCGCCGGCACTTCATTGGCCTGCAAGTATTCCAGGGCCTGCGAACCGGTAGACGGCGCCAGCAGAATGCCGTCCACCCGCCGATGGTGCAGCGTCGTGACCACCCGCAACTCCTGCTCGGGATCGTCATGGGTGTCGACAAACAGCATCATGTAACCGTGTTTGGCGCACTCGGTTTCAATCGCGTGCACCGTTTCACTGAAGTAATGGTTGGACAGCGCTGAGATCGCCACGCCAATGGTATTGGTGGTGGACCGGGCCAGGGAGCGCGCCAGCGTATTGGGGATGTAGCCCAACTGCCGGATCGCGCTCTGCACCGCTTGCACCGTGTCCGGGCTGACCTTGCGAGTGCCGTTCAAGACGTGGGAAACCGTCGACGTCGACACCCCTGCAATTCTTGCCACATCCTCCATGGTTGCCACGGTGCTCACTCCTGCGCTCTTTTAATGTTTGCTGGACCAACCGCTGTAGGAACCGACGTTGTCGCGGGTGATCAGTTTTGGCGCCAGCAGGGTAACCGCTTCGGCAGGTTGTTTGTCATTGAGAATGTCATTGCCGACGTTGACGGCCGTCTGGGCCATGGCCCATGGGTCCTGGCTGGCGGAAGCCTGGATCAGAGTGTCGGTCTTCAGGGCATTCTCGATATCCGGCGCACCGTCCACGGAGGTGATGATGATGCCGCTGCGTTTCAGCTGCTTGGCGGCCAGGTCGCTGCCGATGGCTTGCGGGTCGTTGATCGCGAACAGGCCGTCGATTTTCTGGAAGCGCGTGAGGTAGCCCTGCATCACGTTCAAGCCGCCTTCGCGGGAGCCTTTGCCGTCCTGATCGTCAGACAGCACCTTGATATCCGGCGCGCCGGCCAGCGCGGCTTTGCAGCCTTTGACGCGATCGGTCACCGCCGTGACCTGCGGGCCATTCTGGATGATCACGTTGCCCTTGCCCGAAAGCTTGTCGACGATGAACTGGCAGGCCAGTTTGCCGGCTTCCACGTTATCGGTCTGCACCGTGGCATTCACGCCCTTGGCGTCGACGTCCACGGCTACTACCACGATCCCGGCGTCACGGGCTTTCTTGATCGCGGAGGCCATGGCCGACGGGTCGACGGCGTTAATCAGGATCAGGTCGACCTTGGACGAGATGAAGTTATCGATCTGCGAGAACTGCTTGCTCAGGTCATAGTCGGCCGACACCGAGGTGACCTTGACCGCCGGGTTCAGCTCCTTGGCCCGGGCTGTGGCACCGTCGGCAAGCGTCACGAAATACGGGTTTCCCAGGGAGCCCATGCTGATGCCGATGGCCTTCAGTTCACGGGCTTCCACGGCTTGGGACATCAACACGGCAACGCCCAGGGAGGCGACAACAGGAAAAATGCGTTTGAAGTTCATGATGACTCTCTTGTGATTGTTGTTTGAGTGAAATCAGGTCCGCGCACCGGACTGGCGATAGCGATCCAGCGCCACTGCGCCAATGATCACGATGCCCTTGATGATGTACTGCCAGATATCCGACACGCCCAGCAGCACCAGGCCGTTGGTCAATACTGCGATGATCAGCGCACCAATCAGCGTGCCGCCGATGGTGCCGACGCCGCCGGTAAAACTGGTGCCGCCGAGAATCACCGCCGCGATTGCATCCAGTTCATAGGATTGCCCCAGTTGCAGGCCATTGGCCGCGAACAGGCGTGACGCGCTCATCACCGCGCCCAGCCCGGCCAACGCACCGGACATGGCATAGACGAACAGCAGCACTTTCCACACCTTGATCCCCGACAGCCGCGCCGCTTCCGGGTTGCCGCCCACGGAGTAGAT
This sequence comes from Pseudomonas sp. ATCC PTA-122608, assembly GCF_001952855.1. GTDB lineage: Bacteria > Pseudomonadota > Gammaproteobacteria > Pseudomonadales > Pseudomonadaceae > Aquipseudomonas. The sequence continues at coordinate 165,371 of NZ_LPNO01000002.1, forward strand.
CTGCACCCCCATCACCGTGCGCCGCAGGATGAACCACGACAGCGCAATAACGGCCACCGCGATGATCACCAGCCAGGGCACGCCCAGCACTGAATCGTTGCCAATAAACGCAAATGGCAGGTCGGGGTTGAACACGGTCTTGTCGTCGGCCAACAGGCGAGCCAAACCGCGCATGGCCGTCAGCGCACCCAGGGTGACGATAAACGGCGGCAGGCGCATGAAGGCGATCAGGCCACCGTTGACCAGGCCCAGTAAGAGGCCGAAGCCAACCCCGGCAGCAATCCCGAACATGCCGAATTGCGGCGACATCGAGGCTTGCAGTGCGACCACGGCAGACGCCGCGAGAATCGCCCCCACCGACAAGTCGATGCCCGCCGTGAGAATCACAAAGGTCATCCCCGCCGCCAGCACCACGTTGACCGACGCCTGCTGGGTGATGATCGACAGGTTCTGCACCGTCATGAAGTTTTCGCTGGCCAGGGCAAAGCCCACCAACAGCAGCACCAGCACCGGCAGCATGCCCACCGTGCGCATCAGTTCGCGAATACGCTCAGCCTTGCCGATCGTTGCCACAGTCATGGTGTTGCTCCCGCTTGTCGTTGAATTAGCCATGGGCAGCCACCTGCTCGCTGCCGGTGGCGAGGTCGATGATCGCCTCCTGGGAAATATCCAGCCCTGATGCCCCGCCGACTTCGGCCACCAGTTGCCCTTCGCGCATGATCAGCACGCGGTCGCAGGTACCGATGATTTCCGGCAGCTCGCTGGAGATCACCACGATGCCCACGCCAGCTTTGGCCAGTTGGTTGATGATGCGGTAGATCTCGGATTTGGAGCCGATGTCCACGCCACGAGTCGGTTCATCGAGGATCAGCACATGAGGCTTGACCTCCAGCAACCGTGCCAACAGCACCTTCTGCTGATTGCCGCCGGACAACGCCCCGACATTGACCTTGCCCGACGCCACGCGAATCGACAGGGACTTGATCGCATCGCGTGAGCGTTGTGCGGCGTGGCCACGGTCGAGCACCCCACCGGCATGCGCATCCGGCACACAGGCGCAGACGTTGATGTTGTCGGCCACGCTCATGTCGAGAAACAGGCCCTGAGCCTTGCGGTCTTCGGTGAGGTACACCACACCAGCGCGAATTGCGTCCGCCGGGTTACGCAGTTGGGTCACGCTTTTACCGACCACCTCCAGAGTGCCGGAGGTACGCGGGTCGGCTGCAAAAATCAGCCGCGCCAGCTCGGTACGGCCTGCGCCTACCAAGCCGGCAATGCCCAGCACTTCACCGGCGTGCAGGTCGAAGCTGCAATGGCGCACGCGCTTGCCGTCGGCCATGTCACGCACGCGCATCACCACCTGGCCGGGGTCGTAGGCGGCATGTTCCTTCTTGTAGAAACCGGAAAGGTCGCGGCCCACCATCATTTTCACCAGCACCTCGGCCGACAGCACGTCCCGCGCCAGTTCGCCGACGTACTCGCCGTCCCGCAGCACCGAGACCCGGTCTGACAGTTCGTAGATTTCCGCCATGCGGTGGCTGATGTAAATGATCGCCAGGCCCTGGCTGCGCAGTTGCTTGATCAGCGCAAACAGACGGTCGGTTTCCCGGGAGGACAGCGGCGTGGTGGGCTCGTCCATCACCAGGATTTTCGCATGTGCATGCAGCGCCCGGGCGATTTCCACCAGTTGGCGCTCGGCAATGGACAGGCTGGCGACGCGGGTGGTGGGCAGGAACTCCGCGCCGAGCCTTGCCAGTACCTCGGCAACCCCGGCTTCCATGCCCTTGCGGTCGATGGTCCAGCCACGGCGCAGTTCACGGCCCAGGTAAATGTTCTCGGCCACCGTGAGGTTCGGACACAGGCTGAGTTCCTGGTAGATCACGGCAATGCCGAGGGCTTTGGCGGAGGCTGGGTTGTAGCTGGCGACGGGCTGACCATCGATGCGGATGGTGCCGCCGTCATCGGCCTGGTAGGCACCGGAGAGGATCTTCATCAAGGTCGATTTGCCGGCGCCGTTCTCACCCATCAAGGCGTGGATTTCACCGGGGTAGACCTTCAGGCTGACGTTCTTGAGCACCCGCAGACCGTTGAAGGTCTTGCTGATGCCCTGCATTTCAAGCAAGGGTTCAAGGCTCATGACTGAGCTCCTGGTTTTATTATTTTTGTGTTCGGGCGTTTGCCGATTGGTGCCGACTCTAATCAGATATATTTGCTTACGCAAGCGCTTGCGTTAGCCGTTTATCGCTTGATTAAACGTTTCATCTAATGAATAAATGTTCATCAGGTGATCTGGACCGGTTTAGCGCACACAAAATCGCTCTTTTTTTATCTGGATCTATCCATTTGAGTGTTTATGTAAAAAACAACACCGCTTTTGGCCACCACAACTCTGTCGTTTGCTGTTTATCTGCTATCGTCCAAAAACATCATCTCCTCCTCATCGCGCCTGCGCGATCTTCTGTGAGCATGCTCTGCGGCGCTGCGTTTGCGCAGCGTCTGGCCTCAAGTTCACGGAACACTTCACGATGGAAAAATCTTCAGTCGACAGCCCCATCGAGCCGCAATCCCGGGCCGAGAAAATCGTCGAATTCAAACGCCAGAAAACCCTGCTCAAGACCGGCGCCCTGCAGGACGCGATCTTCAACAGCGCCTACTTCTCCAGCATTGCCACCGACGAAAAAGGCGTGATCCAGATCTTCAACGTTGGCGCTGAACGCATGCTCGGCTATGCCGCCGCCGATGTGCTGAACCGTGTCACACCGGCCGACATTTCCGACCCCGCCGAGCTGATCACCCGCGCCGCCGCCTTGAGCCTGGAGCTCGACACGCCAATCACGCCCGGCTTTGAAGCCCTGGTGTTCAAGGCCTCCCGGGGCATCGAGGACATCTACGAGCTGACCTATATCCGCAAGGACAACAGTCGCCTCTCAGCGATGGTCTCGGTCACCGCCCTGCGCAACCGCAACGACGCGATCATCGGTTACCTGCTGATCGGCACCGACAACACCGCGCGCAAGCAGGAAGAGGCGGAACGCAAAGGCTTTGAGCGTGCCCTGGAAGAGAAGAACCTGGAGCTGGAACACGCCAGCCACATGAAGTCCGAATTCCTCGCCACCATGTCCCACGAGTTGCGCACGCCGCTCAACGCGGTGATCGGTTTTTCCGAGGCGCTAAAGGATGGCCTGGTGGGCGACATGAGTGATATCCAGCGCGAATACATCGGCGACATCTTTACCAGCGGCCAGCACTTGCTGTCGCTGATCAACGACATCCTCGACCTGTCCAAGGTCGAGGCCGGGATGATGGACCTGGAGCTGGAAGCCGTGGAGTTGGCGGGGTTGTTGGCCAACAGCCTGCTGATCGTGCGGGAAAAGGCCGCGCTGCAACGCATCCAGTTGAAGCTCGAGAGCCAGGACGATTTCGGCACTCTGGAACTCGACCTGCGCAAGACCAAGCAGATCATCTACAACCTGCTGGCCAATGCGGTGAAGTTCAGCGAGCACGGCGGCTCTGTGACCCTGTCGGTGCGCGAGGTGAGTCGTGCACACGTCGGACAGGTTCCTGGCGACTGGCCCACCTATGGTTTTGCCCTGCAACCCAGCGAGCACCAACAGTTCCTGGAATTGAGCGTCAGCGACACCGGCATCGGTATCGCCCGGGACGACATGAGCAAGCTGTTCAAGGCCTTCAGCCAGATCGACAGCAGCCTGGCGCGCAAATTCGAAGGCACGGGCCTGGGCCTGGCAATGGTCAAGCAACTGACCGACCTGCACGGCGGCAGCGTCGCCGTGGCCAGCCGCGAAGGCACAGGTGCGTGTTTTGTGGTGTGGCTGCCGCTGCATCGCGCCGCGAATGCGGAGGCTGTATGGCCGTAATCCTGATCGTCGAAGACAACGAGGCCAACATGCGCCTCGCCCGCCTGCTGCTGGTGAACGCCGGCCACAGTGTGTTGTGGGCGGCCGATGCCGAGTCTGGCCTGACCCTGGCCCGGGAAAAACAACCGGCGCTGATCCTGATGGACATCCAGTTGCCCGGCATGGACGGCCTGGCGGCCACTTCATTGCTCAAGCAGGACCCACACACCGCCCACATCCCGGTGATCGCCCTGACAGCCATGGCCATGAAGGAAGACCGCGACAAAACCCTGCTGGCCGGCTGCGACGCCTACATCATCAAGCCCCTGCGCTACAAAGAGCTGTACCAGGTGATCGACACGCTGCTGCAAAAGAACATTACTCCTCCGACTTGAGTCCTCTCCATGGCCCGCCAACCCGCAACGCTCTTGATCGTTGATGATGAAATCCAGGTGCGCAAGCTGCTGGAAACCCTGCTGCGTCACGAGGGTTACCAGACCGTGAGTGCCGCCAGTGGTGAAGAAGCCTTGAAGATGGTGGCGCAACGGCCGCCGGACTTGATCCTGCTGGACATCATGATGCCGGGCATGGACGGCTATGAAGTGGCCAACCAGCTCAAGGGCAACCAGGCCACGGCGAACATTCCGATCATCATGCTTTCGGCCTTGAGTGAATCCAGCGCGCGGCTCAGTGGGCTGGAAACCGGTGCAGAAGAATTCATCAGTAAACCGGTGGAACGGGTCGAGTTGTGGCTACGGGTGCGCAACCTGCTGCGGCTCAAGGCCCATGGCGATCGGTTGAAAAACCATAGCCTGATGCTGGAGCAGCAACTGCAACATCACCAGCATGAAACTGCCCGGTTGAATGTGCATGACATGGCGCGCCTGGAGCTGGAAAAAGACCTGCGCCTGGCCGTCGAACGCGAAGAGTTCGTGCTGCATTACCAGCCCAAGGTCGAGCTGGACAGCGGTCAGGTGTGTGGGCTTGAAGCCTTGTTGCGTTGGGACCGGCCCGAGTACGGTGCGGTGTCTCCGGCGGTGTTTATCCCGATCCTGGAGAGCCTGGGGTTGATCGTGACGCTCGGTCGTTGGGTGATCGATAACGTGTGCAGCCAGATGGCCGCCTGGCAATCCACTGCGGTGGGCGCCGTCGAAGTTTCGGTCAATGTGTCGGGTCACCAATTGATCGAGGGTGACTTGATTGCCGATATCTCGCATTCCCTCACCAGGGCTGGGGTGGAGCCGCATTGGCTGGAGGTTGAGTTGACCGAAGGCTCGCTGATGGAAAACACCCAACACACCATCGCCAGCTTGCAGCGCTTGCGGGCCATGGGCGTGAAAATCTCCATCGACGACTTCGGCACGGGCTATTCCAGCCTGGCTTACCTGCGGCGGTTTCCGATTGATACGCTGAAAATCGATATCGCGTTTATCCGCGAAGTCACCAGCAACCCGCAGGATGCAGCTATTACCCGCACCATCATCGAACTGGCCCACAGCCTCAAGCTGCGAGTAGTCGCCGAAGGCGTAGAAACCCAGGCACAGCTGGAGTTTCTGCGGGAAGCCGGCTGCGATCAGATCCAGGGGTATCTGTTCAGCCGGCCGCTGCCGATGATGGAACTGGAGCGCCTGTTGCTGGAAAAACGCGGCCTGGTCAGGCCGCAGCCCCACTGACTTCGAACAGCCCCACCAGCTTCTGCAACTTGTTGGCATTGACCCGCACGGTTTCCGCGCTGGTCTGCAACACCCCCACCGTCAGGCGCATTTGCTCCGAAGAATGACTGACCTGCTTGATGGTCTTGCCGTAGTCGAGGCTGCGGGCGTTGAGCTGCTGGATGATGCTGAACATGCTCTCCACCGCCTGGTGCAGGTGCACGTTTTCCGAGGAAGCATCCTCGGCCAGGCGCAGGCTGCTGTCGACGTTGGTCACGCCGTTTTCCATGAAGCCCACGGCCTTGCGGGTTTCGCCTTGCAGGCCTTCGACCATCTGGCGAATGTCTTCCGCTGCCTTGGAGGTGCGTGACGCCAGCGTGCGAACCTCATCGGCAACCACCGCAAAGCCGCGGCCATGTTCGCCGGCGCGTGCGGCTTCAATCGCGGCATTCAAAGCCAGCAGGTTGGTCTGGTTGGTGATGTCGCTGATCAGCCCGGTGATGTTGCTGATCTGTGCCATGCGGCTGTCGAGCAACTGCACGCTTTCCGAGGAGCGCTGCACCACATCGCGAATCGACTGAGTGCCGACCTGCACCGCCAGGAACTGCTCGCGGGCCCGGCTGACCACCTCGTCCATGGCTTGCTTCATTTGCTCGGCACTCACCGAAGCCTGCTGGATTTCCCCCAGTTGCTCTTCGACGATGATCATCATGCGGTGGGTGGCGTCGGCCACTTCATGGGACATCAGCCCGGCCGCCTCGCTGCGGCCGAGCATCAACTGATTGGTGTTGCCGACGCTGTGGCTGGCCTTGACCACCTGGCCGACCACCGAATCCAGGCGGTCGATGAAACTGTTGATCCAGCGGCTCATGTCGCCAGTCTCGTCGTTGACCATGCGGCCGCTGTCCAGGCGTTGGCGCAGGTTGCCTTCGCCTTCGGCAATGGTGCGGATGACTTCGGTCATTTCATTCAGGCGTGCAGCCAGGCGCTTGGGCCCCAGGCGGCTGAACAGCATGGCCGCCACGACCATGCTCAGTACCTCCCATGCATCCGTCCAGGCTACGGGCAAACCACTGTAGTGACGCACCAGATAGTTGCAGGCAAACAAGCCGGCCATGGTTGCCAGGTACGGCTTCATCAAGCCGTGGCTCAGGGAGCGGCGTCGGTAAACCTCTTCCAGGTCGGCCTCGCACATCATGCCCCAGCGGTCCGGCGAGCCCGGCAGTTCAAAGGTCACGCCCTTGCCCACTACCGGGATGTGACGGTAATCGGAGTAGCCTGGATAGGTGACAAACAGGTTCGAACCCTTGCGGATGGTTTCCCGCACGCCGGGGTGCAGTTGTTGGGTGGCCGGGTCGATAAAACGCAATTCCAGCTCAGTGTGGCGTTGGATCTGCACGGTTTTCCAGGGAGTGTGCACGCCGCTCTTGAGGTTTTCGCCGTGGGTAAAGGCACCGTCCTCGAAGCGAGAGCGCGACAACGCGATACCGGGTTGGAGTGCCGGGTCGAAGCGTGATTGCACCATGAACAGGTAGTTATCGCCGGACTCCGGGAAAATATGCCCGGCCTCACGCTGGATCAAATCCCCGAGGATGTCGTTGGGCACGCGCCCGCACAGGCAGCCGAGCACCCTGCCCTCGCGGGTTAACGGTTGATAGAACATCAGGGTCACTTCGTCATGGAAGCGCGAGGACGAAGGGCCGATCTGCAGGGTCAGCGGGTCGGCGTAGGGACCGTGGAGAAATGGCGCCTTGAGCCCAGCGGCCAGGGCTTGTTGATTGAGTGCGCGGTGACCGGCCTGGCTCCAGGTGGTTGCCAGTAGCTCGCCCTTGGGGTCGACGATAAACAGCTCGGAGAAATCCCCGGCCTGTTGCAGTTTGTCCAGCAGCAGGCTGTTGTCGGTGAGCACGGTGTCGCGGGTCAGCACGCTGGCGAGTTCGCCCAGGTGTTCCCACTGTTCGCGGGTCCAGGTTTGCAGGAGTTTGACCCGGGTTTCGGCGATGGCTTCGAAGGTTTGCTCCATTACCGGGTACACCGCGCGGTTGAGATGGCAGGACCAGCCCATGGCGAACTTGCCGGTCTTGCCCCACCAGGGCAACCAGCTTTTTTCAGTGGAAGATAATTGCATCGTGCTGCTCGACAGGCTGCTCATGGCGCACTCCGGGAGTGATGTCTAATTGCCATATTCCAAGGCAATTAATGCGCCAATTAGCTAGCTTGCTATTGATTAGGTTGCTTGGGCTGCTGTGCGGTCCTACGGGAGGGAGCTTCCTCGCCACAAAAAGCTGCGTGCAATCAAGAACATGCACCAGGGTGTGGCAGTGAGATCGCTTGTTGGGTGAAGCTGCCCCTGTTCACTACGCGGCTTTTTGGCGGCATATCCGTTATTTAGGTAACGGCCGCGTATGGTTCCGCTCTTACAGCGGCTCACTTTGGAAAAGCCCCAAAGTAAGCAAAGGGCTCTGCCCCGCCTGTCGGCACCTCGCCTAGGCTCGGTGTTCCCTCACTCCGGCACCGCGAAGCGGGCCGCCGCGACGGGCCATCCATGGCCCGGCGCGGCTAAACCGGCGTCCTGCCGGTTTACCCGCTCCGCAATACCTACGTTCGGCCTCGGGCTGAATGGGGCAGTAAGATCAAAAGCAGATCAAAAGCAAAAGCACAGCGGCCTCACGGCCGGCTTCCTTCTCTGTAGGAGCGAGCTTGCTCGCGAAAAACCTGAGAACGCCGCGTTCATCCAGAATGCCCACGTCATCGTTAACGACCTTCGCGAGCAAGCCCGCTCCCACATTTGGATCGTGCCCGCTTTAGCTTTTGCTGTTGCTTCACCACACTCAAGCCGGCCTGTAGGCCGCTGTGCCCTTGATCTGCTTTTGATCTTGATCTTAGGCGCCCCGTTAAACCGCGCTGGCCGAACGCAGGCTTTGGAGCGTGGGTAACCCGGCAGGACGCCGGGTTAGCCGTCCTGGGCCAAGGATGGCCCATGACGGCGGCCCACGGTCCAAAGCCGGAGTGCGGGCACACCGAGCCCAAGCGAGGTGCCGAGTGGTGGGGCAAGAGCGTTTTGCTTACTTTTGCGCTGTTCAAAAGTGAGCCGCTGTAAGAGCGGAACCCATAGCAGCCATCACAAAAACAACGGATATGTACACCCCCCGCTAAGGATCCAACACCCCCCCGCTGTAACCCTCAGACAACCGCGTCCCAGTAAACTTGGCCACCACCGAACCCTGTGACACCAACCGCTCCCGATGCCCCGTCACCATCCGCCCGGTTTGCGCCGCATGCAGTACAACTTCAGAAGACGAATCCCCAGGCCGCCGAATAATCCGTGCAAACCGCTCACCCTCTTCAACCTGCTCACCCAACCCTTTTTCAAACACCAACACCCCGGCACACGGCGCCAGAATGGTCTCCATACACCCCATGTCCACAACCTGCCCCTGCCAGTCGGCAATCACCGGCGCCTCATCAATCACCCCACTGGCACAAAGCCAAGCCCAGATCCCATCACCATCCCGCCCGGCCAAGGCATCACTCACATCCGCCTGCCCACGCAACTCAATCGTCGCCGCCAACCGCGGCTTCCCGTGATCAATGATCGTCTCTTCAAACGACCCATCACCGCCCTCATCCCAGACAATCACCACATCCACCTGCAACGCCGCCGCCAACACCTGGCCCTCTGGCCAAAAGCTGCGATGGATATACAGATAAGGCAGCGCCTCATCATCCGTGTGCAGATCCAGCACCAACTCCGCATCAGCCGCCAACTGCACCAGACTTTTCTGCCATTGCGCCAAGTTGCTCGCCGGCCGCTCCATGGCCAACGAATGATCAAACGCCCGGTTAAAATTCTGCCCGGTGGCCTCATGAAACCGCCCCAACAACCGCCCCTGGCGAAACTGCCCAATGCCAAACGGATTAGCCTGAGGCACCACCGTCACCGAGCCCTTGAGTTGCCCCCGGTCCTGGCACGCCTGCAAACGCGGCAGCAGTTGATGCAACACCAGCATCCCGGCAATTTCATCGGCATGCACACCCGCTTGCAGGTGCACCCGAGGCCCGCTGCCGTCACCCTCGAAGCGCCAGGCGCCGATGTGCAGGGTGTTCCCGGAATCCCCGGGGACTTGCCACGAAAGGTCTTTTGCCATGCCGCTGCCCTCCTCTTGTTGGTTCTGCAGGTATATATTGAACACACGTTCAACCATCTGGGATGTGCCTGTGACCGAAGACCGTCGCGACCTGTTGATTGCCGCCACCCTCACCAGCCTCGCCCGAGACGGGCATGCCGGCATTTCCGTGCGGCGCATCTCCGCTGAAGCCGGGGTTTCGGTGGGATTGCTCAATCACCATTTCGGCAGCATCGATGCATTGATCGCCGAGACCTACCACAAGCTGGCCAGCGAATTGACCACCGCCCTCTGGCAGGAAGTCGACCAGGCCGAGGGCCCAGCAGCGCGGCTGGATGCATTCCTCGCCGGTTCGTTTTCCTCACGGGTCATGGACCCGAAACTGTTGGGCGTGTGGGTGGTGTTCTGGAGCCTGATCCGCCACTCCCAGCACGTGAATGACTCCCATGAAAAAAGCTACCGCGCCTACCTTGAACTGATCCGCCAACTGCTCGACGACCTGGCCCAGAGCGAAGGCTTCGTGATCCACGACACGCGCCTGGCCGCCATCGGCTTATCGGCGATGCTCGACGGACTCTGGCTTGAGTGGTGCCTCAACCCCGGCACCTTCAGCCCCGGCAACGGGCTGCACATCTGCCGCTGCTGGATACAGGGGCTGCGTCACGGAGCATTCGGCGCCGACCACGTCTTGTGAAACAGGGTGCCGGGCGCTGAGCATGGCCAGGGTGCCACTGACGGCGATCAGCGCGGCGCCGAAGATCAGCGACACGTCCATCAAGGTGCCCCAGATCAGGCTCGACAACAGGAAGGCCCAGATCAACCCGGTGTATTCAAACGGTGCCAGCAGCGTCGCCGTGGCCCGGCGGAAACTCGCAAACAGCAGGAACTGGCCAATTCCGCCCACCAGCCCGGCACCGAGCATGCCCAGCCACGCCGGGGTCGGCGACGGTGTGTGGGTCCAGGGCAGCGTCACCGCCATGCAGATCACAAACACCACATTGGTGATCAGCATCTGCTCCAGCACCGAGGTGTTGTTGTCCACCTGGCGCAACTGGATATAGGTGAATGCCCAGCACAACGCGGCGGCCAATGTCAGGGCGATCGGCAGCGGGTCGACCATGCTGCTGGGGCGACAGGCGATCACCACGCCGACAAAGCCGATGATCAGCGAAATCCACTGGCCGCGACTGGCGCGTTCCTTGAGGATCAGCGCCGCCAGCAACGTGACCATGATCGGCGCAGAGAAATACAGGGTGGTCATTTCCGCCAGGGTCAGGTCCTTGGCGGCGGTGTAGTACAGCAGCCACGCCAGCAGCGACAGCAGGCCGCGGATGATCAGCAGCTTGCGGCTGACCGAGTTCCAGGCACGCTTGAGCAAGCCCAGGCGCCCGGCAATTACACACGCGGCGACCACCACCAGGCTGCGCCAGAACAGGATGGTGAACACTGAATAGTCGGCCACCAGCCATTTGATCGCGGCGTCCTGCAACGCCAGGAACGCATAGGCCAGCGAGCACAGGGCAATCCCTTGCAACGAGCGATCGGTTTTCATCCGGCAGACCTGCGCAACGGTGTACCGCGTCGCTCGGCAATCGCGTACAGGGCTTCAATCAAAAAGGTCAGGCACAGGTAGACCCCGGCCACCAGCAACAGCGGCTGGTAGATCTGCAACGTCTGGGCGCGCACCACGTTGGCGGCGCCGAGCAGGTCGACCACGGCGATGGTTGAAGCCAGTGCGGTGGACTTGAGCAACATCACCGTCTCCCCCGCCAGGGTCGGTAACAGCAGGCGCATGGCCCGTGGCAAGCGCACTCGCAACAGTGCCTGGCGCGGCGTCATGCCAAACGCCGAGGCGGCTTCCATCTCGCCCTTGGGTACCGCCAGCAGGCCGCCACGAATCACTTCGCCGACATACGCGCCCACCGACAACACCAGGGCAAACACGATGTACCAGTAACCGTCCCGCAGGAACGGCCAGAGGAAACTCCCGCGAATCATCGGGAACTGGGCAAACAGACTGCCCAGGCCGTAGTAGAAGATGTAGATCTGGATCAGCAATGGTGTGCCCCGCAGCACACTGGTGTACCCCAGCGCACAGCGGGCCAGCCACTTGCGCCGGGACAGCCGCGCCAGGGCTACCAGCACCGCCAACGCGAAGCCGAACACTGCCGAAATCACCAGCAACGACAGGGTCGTCTGCAAGCCTTTGACGATCAGTCCTGCGTAATAACTTATCCACTCAGGCATGTGCGGCTCACTCGACAACCGGCATCCAGCGACGAATACGTCGTTCCAGGCGCCCGGACAGGTAGTTGGAGGCCAATGTCACCAGGTAATACAAGGCGGCGGCCGTGAGGTAGAACAACAGGTAATGCCGGGTCGAGCCCGCCGCCTGTTTGGCGGTGTACAGCAGTTCGTTGGTGCCCACCACGCTGATCAACGCGCTGTCCTTGATCAGGTTGATCCACAGGTTGGACATGCCGGCCAGGGCATACGGCGCCATGATCGGCAGGGTTACCCGACGGAACAGGCCAAAGCCGCTCAAGCCAAACGCCCGCGCCGCTTCGATCTGGCCGTGGGGAATCGCGAGGATCGCCGCGCGGAAAATCTCCGAGGCGTACGCGCCTTGCACCAGCCCCAGTACCAGGACGGCTACCAGCGGGCCGCTGATGTTGAACTGCGCAAACCCCAGCCACAGCATCAGCGCGTTGAGGCCCATGGAGCCTGCGTAATACAGCAGCAGGATCAGCAACAACTCGGGCACTGCGCGAAATACCGTGGTGTAGCCGCGCATCAGCAGCGCAATCGGGCGCGGCGCACTGAGCTTGGCGCAGGCCACCACCAGGCCGATCAGCAGCCCCACCGCAAACGAACCGGCGGAGATCTGCAGGGTCATCCATAACCCCTTGAGCAATGCATTGCCCCAGCCTTGCTCGCTGAAGTTGAGTAGATCGAACATCGCGGCTCCCTATTTCGATGACACGCAGTGAACCTGTGGCTAGGGAGCTTGCTGTGGCGAGGGAGCTTGCTCCCGCTGGACTGCGCAGCAGGCCCATTTTTTGGGGGTGCTTCGCACCCCAGCGGGAGCAAGCTCCCTCGCCACAGGCACTCCCTTTCTACCGGGTTAGTTTGTGTAGGGGCTGTCGCAGACTTTGCTCACATACGCCGGTGTGTCGGCGCGTTTGCACGGGCTGACCGATACCCCAAACACGCTCTGGGACAGGTCAGCGTAGTCCTTGCTCACCAGCAACTCTCCAATGGCCTTGTCCAGGCGGGCCTTGAGTTCGGTGTCTTCCTTGCGCAGGCCGGCCCCCACGCCACGGCCGATGATCGGGTCGTAAGGCACTTCGGCGATTTCCGCCAGGCCCTGGGCTTCAGGGGTCTTCACCATCATGGCGATGGCGACACCGTCGGCCATCATCAGGTCGGTGCGCCCGGCTATCAGGTCGGCGTTGGCCGATTCCTGGGTGTCGTAGTACTTCAGGTCAGCAATGTTCTCGTAGTACTTCTTCAGGTAGTTGGCGCTGACCGTGGAGATCTGCACGCCGATGATCTTGCCCTTCAACCCCGCCGGCGTGACCTCGACGGTGGTGCCCTTGGGGCCGGCAATGCCCAGCAGCGAGTCGTAGTAGGCGCGGCTGAAAGCGATCTGTTTTTCGCGCTCGTCGGTGACCGACATCGAGGAGAAGATCACGTCGATTTTCTTCGCCAGCAACGACGGAATAATCCCGTCCCACGCCACTTCCTTGATCTGACACTCAGCCTTCATCAAGCCGCAGAGCTTGTGGATCAGGTCGACTTCAAAGCCTGTCCACTCACCGTTGCCGCCCTTCACCGTGAACGGTGGGTAGGGTTCCGCCGCCACTGCGAACACGATAGGTTTCTCCGCCGCCAACGCCGTACCTGCCGCCAGCATCAACACTGCACTGCTCAACCACTTTGCCAATCGTTTGGATTTCATGATCTTGCCCCGTCTTTTTTGGAGTTAGCGAGTTTGATGCGCGTTGACGAACTGCCGGCAACGCTCACTGCGTGGGTCGATAAACACTGAGTCTGGCGAGCCGGTTTCCTCGATCAGGCCTTGATGCAAGAACGCGACTTTGGATGACACATCCCAGGCGAACGCCATTTCATGGGTTACCAGGATCATGGTGCGGCCCTCTTCCGCGAGGGAGCGGATCACCCGCAGCACTTCGCCCACCAGTTCCGGGTCGAGGGCCGAGGTAGGTTCGTCGAACAGCATGACTTTGGGGCGCATGGCCAGGGCGCGGGCGATGGCCACCCGCTGTTGCTGGCCGCCGGAGAGGAACGCCGGGTATTCGTTGCGCTTGGCGGCCAGGCCAACCCGGTCGAGCAAGGCTTCGGCGCGCTCGATGGCTTCGGCGCGGCTTTCGCGCAGCACCTGGATCGGCGCTTCGATGAGGTTTTCCAGGACCGTGCGATGGGGCCACAGGTTGAAGTTCTGGAACACCATGCCGAGTGTCGAACGAATCCGCACCAGCTGTTTGGCGTCTGCCACCAGTGGTGCGCCGGGGCGACCGTAGTTGAGCTTGATGCTTTCACCGTCGACGTGAATGCTGCCCTGGTCCGGCACTTCGAGCATGTTGATGCAGCGCAGCAAGGTACTTTTGCCCGAGCCGCTGGCGCCGATCAGCGAGATCACTTCGCCTTCGTGGGCCGTCAGGGAGATGCCCTTGAGCACTTCGATATTGCCAAAGCGTTTGTGCAGGTCGAGCACCTCGATCATCTTCTTCGCCGCAACCGGCTGCACGCTGATGATTTTCGCCGCAGGCGCTATGCGTGGTTCACCGGCGAGCTTGGCGACGAAGCGGCTGATACGTTCACAAGCTTCGGCCAGCCGCGTTTCACCCAAGGTGAACGACAGCCGCACAAAGCCCTGGGCCGGCTCACCGAAAGCTGCGGCATCCAACACGGAAACCCCCGCTTCGCGAAACAGGCGCCAGGCGAAATCCAGGGAGCTGAGGCCGGTGTCCCGCACGTCCACCAACACGAACATGCCGGCTTGCGGAGCGCGTACGTGGATGCCCGGGCAACCGCTGAGACCCGCCACCACCAGGTCACGGCGCCGACGGTAAGTTTCACGCATGCCGTGGGTGACTTCATCGTGGGCCAACACGGCGGCAGTCGCGGCTTCCATCACAAACCCTGGCAAGCCGTAGAGCATGCTCAACACCAGGGTTTCAGCGTGGGCCACCATGGCAGGCTCGGCGACGATCCAGCCGATTCGCCAGCCGGTCATGGCGTGGGATTTGGACAGGCTGCCAATCACGATGCAACGCTCGGCCATGCCCGGCAGCGCCGCCAGGCTGTGGTATTCGCCATCGAACACCAGGCTTTCGTAGACCTCGTCCACCACGACCCACAGTTCATGCTCGATCGCCAGGTCAGCAATCGCTTGCAGCTCCTGGGGATTAAGCACCACGCCGGTGGGGTTGTTGGGGTTGGAAAAGAAAATCGCCCGGGTTCGGGGCGTGATCGCGGCAGCGAGTAACACCGGATCAAGGCGAAAACCCGAGTCGGCCGAACACGGCACGCGCACCAGCGTCGCGCCGCTGGCCTTGAGCGTGGCTTCGTAGGTGACGTACATCGGGTCGAGGACGATCACTTCATCACCGGCTTGTAACAGGCACAGCGAAGTGACGAACAAGGCGTTCTGCGCACCGGCCACGGTGATCACGTTTTCAGCGTTCAGCGGGCGATCCAGGGATTGGCTGTAGCGGGCGGCGATGGCATCGCGCAGTGCCGGGCGGCCGGGGATTTCGGTGTAGTGGGTGTCGCCCTTGCGCAGCGCCTCGACGGCGGCGTCGGTGATGAACGAGGGTGTGGTGAAATCCGGATCGCCCACACTCAGGATAATGATGTCTTCGCCTTTGCTGCTGGCCTGGAAGGCGGCGTGGTGAATGTCCCAGGCGGCTACGCCCTGCCCTGCAATTCGCTCAACAAAGGGTGAAAACCGCATGCCAGTGCCTCTCGTTCAATCAGAAAAAGCGCAAGCCCGCCTGTTACCAGGCAGGGGGTGCAGCCAACATAATTGAAACTGAACACTCGTTCAACGGCAAATTTCACCGGATGTCGTTAACAGCTAAAACAGGTCGTTGTGGTGGTTTGCCCATCAGGTTGCACTGGTGGTCTTGCAGCTCTTCGGCAGACGCCAGGTTCCATTCCTTGAGCGTCAACCGCGTCGTCAACAGCACGAAGTTGCCGTTCGCACCCGGTGTCAGCAGCAAGCTGTAGCTGGCCATGGCGTCGCCCTGGGCCTGCGCGTACTCATTCAAGATCGCCAGCGGGTCGCGCAGGTCGAAGTCCGCCGCCGACAAGGTGCGGGCACTGTAGGTATGTCCCAATAGTTTTACCGGCAGGGTTTGCCATTGCTCGTTGAGGGTCGCGGCACGTTCGTTGAGGGCGTTGAACACGTCGGGCCGCAGGCAGGCGATATGGATGTGCAACTGGTTTTGCGAGCGGCCATAACGCGAGTTGATCGCCAGCGACACAAAGCGGTCGGCAATCGGCGTTTGCAGGCCGGCGGAGAGAACATCGTGGTTTTTCCAGGCCTGGGCAAAGTAATGCGGCAGCAGGTTTCGGGTCAGCGCGATGTCTTCGATGCCGGTGACTTTATCGGTGGGAATCAGCAAGTCCTGATACGGGCCGTTGAGGTCCTTGAGCAGTGCAAAGCCTTTCTCCGGGTCGACCTTGAGGCACGGGCTGGGGTTGTGGTGCTGGTTCTGATCAGGCACGCATTGGCGGCTGACGATCTGCCACAGCACATCAGGATTGCCCCGCCATTTCCAGGCGCCCGCCAATGCCACCACACACAACACACCACCGACAGTCTTGAATACGGTACCGCGCTTCATGCCAAAAACCTCAACGCCAAAGGGATGTCTTCTGTTGTTTTGCAACCGCAGACATCCCTGTCGCAAAGGCTAACGCTTGCCAGGGGCCATGAATTCCGGCCCTACCGGATCTTTTATCGTGCTGGCGAGAATACGGTCGATATGTTGCAAGTCGTCGGCGCTCAGTTGCCAGCCGAATGCGTCCTCGATGCCTTTCAGTTGCTCCGGGCGCCGGGCGCCCCACAGCGCAATCGTCGGGCCCTGGTCCAGCACCCAGCGTAATGCCAGGGCCAGCACCGACTTGCCGTGGCATTCGCGGGCGTACACGTCCAATGCCGCCACCGCTGCCAGGTATTGCTCAAAGCGCGGCGCCTTGAATTTCGGGTCGAGCTTGCGCACATCGTCACCGTTAAAGCGCGTGGCGGCGTGCATGCTGCCGGTCAGCAGGCCCCGGCACAGCGAACCGTAGGCCAATACCACCAAGGCGTTTTGCTTGGCGTAGGGCAGGATGTCGCTGTCGATCGCCCGCTCGAACAGGTTATAGGGTGGCTGCACCGTATCCAGGTGAGTGTACTGACGGAAATCGTCCATTTGCGCGGGTGAATAATTGCTTACGCCCACCGCGAGGATCTTGCCTTCGCGGCGCAGTTTTTCCAGCTCACAAGCCGTCTCTTCCTGGGCCACCAGCGGGTCAGGCCAGTGAATCTGGTAGAGGTCGATGTAGTCGGTTTCCAGGCGCAGCAGCGAGTCTTCGATTTCCTTGCGGATGCGTTGGGCCGTGGCGTTGCGGCGCACGGTGCCGTCGTCCCATTGCAGCCCGGCCTTGGTGGCGATCACGGCGTTATGGCGCACACCGTGCAGGGCGCGGCCGATCAGTTCTTCAGACAGCCCGAGGCCGTAGACCGGCGCGCTGTCGATAAAGTTGATGCCGCTGTCCAGCGCATGGCGAATGGTCTTGATCGAGACCTCATTATCGGCACCGCCCCACATCGAGCCGCCCATGGACCAAGTGCCCAGGGCAATCCGCGAGACGGCCTTGTCGATGCCCGGGATCTTGATGGTTTCGATACTCATGAAAAAAGCCTCCGCCAGAAACAATCAGTAAAAAAACGATTACTCTAGATCATCCGAGGTTGAATCGGGCTCAACGGCGCGTGCAACCCAAACCCCACAAAAGGTGCTTGATATGGCTGCGTTCAACCGTTCCGAATTGGCCGACCTGAATGTGTTCATGGCGATCATCCGCCGCCGCAGTTTCCGGCATGCCGCTCATGAACTGGGCGTCACCACTTCGGCCTTGAGCCACGCCATGCGCAACCTGGAAACCCGCCTGGGGGTCAAGTTGCTCTACCGCACCAGCCGTGCGGTGGAGCCCACCGACGCGGGCGTGGTGCTCGCGGAAAAACTCAGTGCCGGCTTCGCGACGATTCAGGACGGCCTCGATACCCTTGAACTGTACCGCGAGGCGCCGATTGGCCGGCTGCGCCTGAACGTGCCCCGGGATGCGGCGGTGTTGCTTGTCTCGCCAATCCTGGGTGAGTTCACCCGCGCTTACCCGCAATTGCGCCTGGACGTGATGATTGATGACCGCATGCTCGACATCGTTGCAGAAGGCTACGACGCGGGTATCCGCTATGGCGCCACGGTGCCCCAGGACATGGTGGCCGTGCCGCTGACGGGCGAGCTGCGCTGGATCATGGTCGCTTCCCCCGCGTATCTCAAGCAGGCCGGAACGCCTTCGGTACCCAAGGACTTGCTCGCGCACTCCTGCGTGCGCATGTACCTGGGCGACAAGACCACCTACAAGTGGGAGCTGGGCAACGGCACTCGCCAGCAGCGCCTCGACGTGCCTGGCCACTTCAGTGCGGCTGACACCCAGACCATCGTCGACGCAGCGCTGCAAGGCGTGGGCATCGCCTACTGCCTGGAGAATCGCGTGCTGTCGGAACTGGCAGACGGCCGCCTGGTACAGGTGTTGCCCGATTGGGTCTGCATCGGCGCGCCGCTGTGCATGTACTACCCCAGCCGGCGCCAGTCGCAGCCGGGGTTACGGCAATTGATCGACATGATCCGCCTGAAAACCACCGGCTCGCCGTGGCTGGAATCACATTGAACCTGTGCCTGGCCGTGGTCCTCAAACCGGGATAGACCACGGCCTGGTGCACCCGCAATGACTTTTATTTTATGGATGGCCGTACTCGGCGCAGTGTTGCTCATCCTCGCCCTCACCTCCTCCTACCTGCGCTGGATGCCCGTCACCACCTCGGCTGTCTGCCTGCTGCTGGGTATCTGCATTGGCCCGCTGGGCATGGACCTGCTGCACCTGGACATCAAGGGCTCAGCCCGTTGGATGGAACACCTGACGGAAGTCGCGGTGCTGTTTTCGCTGTTTGTCAGCGGGCTGAAGCTGCGCCTGCCACTGAAGCACCGAACCTGGCGCATTGCGTTTGGCATGGCCGGGCCGGTGATGCTCTTGACCATCCTCGGCACGTGCCTGGTGCTGCATTGGCTGCTGGATTTGTCGTGGGGCGTTTCGCTGTTGGTGGGGGCGATTCTGGCACCGACCGACCCGGTGCTCGCGGGCTTGGTTCAGGTGAATAACGCTCAGGACTATGACTCGCTGCGTTTCGGCCTTTCAGGCGAGGCAGGACTGAACGACGGCACGGCCTTCCCGTTCGTGATCTTTGCGCTGATCTTCATGCAGCACGGCGGCTTCGACGGTGACTGGCTGGGCGGCTGGGTCCTGAAAAACCTGCTCTGGGCCGTACCTGCCGGGCTGCTTGTGGGGTACTGGATGGGACGGGGCATCGGTCGCATCACCCTGAAGATGCGGATCACCAATGCCGACAGCACCCTGTCTCCCAATGACTACCTGACGCTGGCCCTGATCGCCCTGGCCTACGTGGTGGCTGAAGCCATCGGCGGCTATGGTTTTCTGTCGGTGTTTGCCGCCGGCCTCGGGCTGCGCCAGGCCGAGTTCAAGTCCACCGGCAACTCACAAACTCCGGCTGAACATTTGGCGCAACCGGTGGTTGGCCACATGGAAGTGGAGCCGGAGCATGCGTTGCACGGTGACGTCGGGCAACTCCAAGACACGCAGATCGCCGCCGGGGTAATGATGGGCGACATGCTCGCCTTTGGCGGCCTGGTGGAGCGTTCGATGGAAGTCTTCCTGGTGACCCTGCTGGGCGTGGTGCTGGTCAGCCATTGGGACTGGCGGGCACTGGCGGKGGGCGCGTTGCTGTTTTGCGTGATCCGACCCCTCAGCGTGCTGTCGATACCCTGGGGCACCTTGCTGAATCGCCATCAGCGCGGGTTGGTAGGCTGGTTCGGAATTCGCGGGATCGGCAGCATCTACTACCTGTTCTATGCCATCAACCATGGACTGGTGGGCACCAGCAGTGCGGTGGCGGTGAACCTGACGCTGTCAGTCATTGCCCTGAGCATCGTCGTTCATGGTCTCAGCACCCAGCCGATGCTGGCGTGGTATGAACGACGTGCCCAGGCACAACAATGACGTCTACTCCTGATTTTCGGTGTTGTCGACGTCGGCGGCATCATCCAGGTCGTTAAGCGGTACTTCGGCATCATCCATCAATGAACCCGGGTCTTCATTGCCCGGGTCATTGAGTTCATCGTCTTCGTCTATTTCAACTGACATGACCGTCTCCTCTAACCGCCTTGGGTATCGATATCGGCATCGGTTTCAGGCTTGGGCTCGCGCTCGGGCTTGAAGTCAGGACTGTAGTCGTTTTCCTTGGCCTTTGGGTCGCTGGCAGGCTTCGGGTCTTTCGGCGCGTCGGCTGCGGTGCCTGGGGCCGGTTCGCCACCGTCGATGGCGGGATCGTTACGGTTGCTGGTTTGCGGGTCGTTGTCTGTGCTCATGGCTCACCTCTGTTGGAAAACGCAGACTGCGTAAAGCTAAGGTCCTGTGCGGGTGGGTGAAGTTCCAATTGCTTATGAGCCGGGATTGTCCACCTGGATATAGAACGCATAGGCCCCCAGGATCACCCAGAACACCATGAACAGCCACGGCGCCCGCATCGAGAACAACAGCGACTTGCGATAGCCCTTGTGGGACGACTCCATCTCGGAAAACAGCGGCGACTCATCATAGGCCATGCCCATCACCGGCTCGCTGCGCAGCAGTTCGCTCTGCTTGTAGTGCCAGTGATCAATGATGTCGTAGGCCGCCCGAATACCCGGCCAGGCGTTCAGGGAGCTGAGGATGCCCAGCAGCGCGAGGAACACCGGCACCACCAAGGTGAACAGCTTGCCCCATTCCGGGTTGAGGTTGCCCATGCCGGAAACGAAGGCGATCACCAGGAACGACTGCGCCGTGAGGTAGGCGTCGGTACGGTTGGCCAGGATGCTGGTTTCGTACTGGATCTCGCGCCGGTAGAAATCGAGACGGTCCTTGGGCGAACCGAAAATCTTCGCGTTGTGTTCGCTGTGGTCCGTCAGGCTCGATTCCGGGGTGTCGGGTGAAATGATTCTGGGCACATCCGTGCTCCGTGCTGGACTGAGACCCTTTAGAAGAATCAGGCCGGCGCGAAGTTCAAGTTTGTTCATGCGCCAATTTGGAGCACGCCCCGCCCCCTGTAGGAGCGAGCTTGCTCGCGAAGGGCGTCAACGATACCGCCGGCATCCTGACTGAATGGGGTGTTCTCAGGTTTTTCGCGAGCAAGCTCGCTCCTACAGGGGTTTCGGCACAGGCATTGCTTTATGCATTCATCTGCCCAAATCCAGGAGCAATCGTTACCCCCCGACCCAGAGCCCACCCCAAAAGAAAGTAAGGACCAGGTCTGCTGGCACCATCAGCCACGGGCTCATAAAAAAATGCGTTTTTTAAAGCGGCAGTGCCACCGCCCAGCAGTTTCCCGGGGCACTGACAAGGTACTGGAATGGCTCGATCTTTCTTTGATGAAATGAATGACGCACAAGGCGTTTGCCGTGCGCACTATCAGGAATTCTCCCGCTGGCTGGCCAATACGCCGCCAGAACTGCTGGCCCAGCGCCGCCGTGAAGCCGATCTGCTGTTTCACCGCGCCGGGATCACCTTCACCCTCTATGGCGACGAGCAAGACACCGAGCGCCTGATCCCCTTCGACATCATTCCCCGCAGCATTCCCGCCAGTGAGTGGAGCGTCATTGAACGCGGCTGTATCCAGCGGGTGAATGCGCTGAACATGTTCCTCGCCGATATCTACCATGACCAGCGCATCATCAAGGCCGGGATCATTCCCGCCGAGCAAGTCCTCGGCAACGAGGGTTACCAGAAAGCCATGGTCGGCCTCGACCTGCACCGCGATATCTACTCGCACATCTCCGGGGTCGACCTGGTGCGCGATGGCGACGGCACCTACTACGTGCTTGAAGACAACCTGCGCACTCCCAGCGGTGTGAGCTACATGCTCGAAGACCGCAAGATGATGATGCGCCTGTTCCCGGAGGTGTTCGCCAAGCAACGCATCGCTCCGGTGGACCACTACCCCAACCTGCTGCTCAAGACCCTGAAAAGCGCCAGCCGCCTGGACAACCCCAACGTGGTGGTGCTGACGCCAGGCCGCTTTAACAGCGCGTTTTTTGAACATGCGTTCCTGGCCCGGGAAATGGGCGTGGAACTGGTGGAAGGCGCCGACCTGTTCGTGCATGACCTCAAGGTATTCATGCGCACCACCGATGGGCCCAAGGCCGTTGATGTGATCTACCGTCGTATCGACGACGCCTTCCTCGACCCGCAAGCCTTCAACCCCGACTCGATGCTCGGCGTGCCTGGCCTGGTCGCGGCCTACTGCGCGGGCAACGTAGTCCTGGCGAATGCCATCGGCACCGGCGTGGCGGATGACAAGTCGATCTACCCGTATGTGCCGGAAATGATCCGGTTCTACCTGGATGAAGAGCCGATCCTGCAAAACGTGCCGACCTTCCAGTGCCGCAAGCCGGATGAACTGTCCCACGTGCTGGCCCACCTGCCGGAACTGGTGGTCAAGGAAACCCAGGGTTCCGGCGGCTACGGCATGCTGGTGGGCCCCGCTTCCAGCGCGGCCGAGATCGAGGACTTCCGCCAGCGCATCAAGGCCCGGCCCCACGCCTACATCGCCCAACCGACCCTGAGCCTGTCCACCTGCCCGACCTTTGTCGAAAACGGCATCGCGCCGCGACATATCGACCTGCGGCCCTTCGTGCTCTCGGGCAAGGAAACCCGGCTGGTGCCCGGTGGCTTGACCCGCGTGGCACTGCGCGAAGGCTCATTGATCGTCAACTCGTCGCAAGGCGGCGGAACCAAGGACACCTGGGTGGTGGAGGGCTGAATATGCTGAGTAGAACCGCCGCAGATCTGTATTGGATGTCCCGTTACCTGGAGCGTGCCGAGAACCTGGCCCGCATGCTCGAAGTCAGTTATTCACTGTCGTTGATGCCCCAGGCCGGGCGCAGTGACGGGCTCGACGAGTTGGCCATGTCGCTGCTCAGCAGCGGCACCCTGGAAAGCTACCTCGAGCGCCATAAGCAGTTGGACGCCGAGCGCATGTTGCACTTCTTTGCCCTCGACGAAGAAAACCCGGCCAGCATCTACAACTGCCTGCGGGCTGCGCGGGGGAATGCCCATGCCGTACGCGGACGGATCACCGCCGACATGTGGGAAAACCTCAACGCCACCTGGCTGGAGATGCGCAGCATTGCCGCCGGCGGCCTGGCGCGCCATGGCATCAGCCACTTTTGCGACTGGGTGAAGCAGCGTTCGCACCTGTTTCGTGGGGCGACCTCCGGGACGATCATGCGTAATGACGCGTATCGGTTTATCCGGCTCGGCACCTTTGTCGAGCGGGCGGATAACACCTTGCGCCTGCTGGATGCGCGGTACGAGATGTTTGGCGAAGAGTCCGAAGAGGTCAGCGACCTGTCGGCGCGCGGCTATTACCAGTGGAGCGCGCTGCTGCGGGCGTTGTCGTCGTTCGAGGCGTATACCGAGCTGTACCCGAATGCGTTGAACGCGCGGTCGGTGTCGGAGTTATTGCTGTTGCGCAGCGATGTGCCGCGCTCGTTGCATGCGTGTATTGAAGAATTGAGCCATATCCTGGCGGACTTGCCGGGAAGTTATGGGCGTACGGCCCAGCGTTTGGCGGCCGAGTTTGAGGCGCGACTGAGGTATACCGGGATTGATGAGATTCTGGAGGACGGGTTGCACAGCCGCCTGACGGAATTTATCGATACCGTGCGGGAGTTGGCGCGGGCGATTCATAGCTCGTACCTGGAAGTCGTCTGATGTGCGACTCAATCATATAACTGTCATTTTGGATCATTGATCCGGCCTTGGTGCCGCTCTTATGTTGGTGGGGTGCAACGCCCCGCCAATCATAAGAACAGGTGCAGATGATGTCCGACGAATTGAAGTTATCTCCGCAAGCTGCCCACAGCCTCAAGCGCTGGCACGCCATGCTCGTTGCCGGTGACCTCAAGGCCCTTCCCGAATTGCTGGCCCCCGACGCGGTATTCCGCTCGCCCATGGCCCACACGCCCTACCCCGGCGCGCCTGTGGTGTCGATGATCCTCAACACCGTGTTCAATGTATTTGAAGACTTCACCTATCACCGTGAGCTGGCGACCGCCGACGGCCAAAGCGTGGTGCTGGAATTCAGCGCGCGGGTAGGTGACAAACAGCTCAAGGGCATCGACTTGATACTCTTTAACGAACAAGGGCAGATCATCGAGTTTGAAGTGATGATCCGCCCCTTGAGCGGGTTGCAAGCCCTGGGTGAGGAAATGGGCCGACGCCTGGCGCCCTACCTGGCGAAACTGTAGGAGCGAGCTTGCTCGCGAAAAATCCGCAGGCGCCGCTCCCATCCAGACAGCAAGCGTTATCGTTAACGACCTTCGCGAGCAAGCTCGCTCCTACTGTTTTTTTACCAGCACCGGTTCTGCGCGGTATTGTTCGGGGAACAGTTTTTTCAACTGTGCCACCTTGGGCAGGTCGTTGATCACGATGTACGGGTAGGACGGGTTTTCCGTCAGGAAATCCTGATGATAAGACTCCGCCGGGTAGAAGGCCTTGCCCGCTTCGATCTGGGTCACGATGGGCTTGTCGAAGGCCTTGGCGGCGTCGAGTTGGGCGATGTAGGCCTGGGCGACTTTTTGCTGTTCGGCGTTCTGGGCAAAGATCGCCGAGCGGTACTGGGTGCCGCTGTCCGGGCCCTGGCGGTTGAGTTCCGTGGGGTTGTGGGCCACCGAGAAGTAGATCTGCAGCAGCTTGCCGTAGCTGACCTTGCTCGGGTCGTAGGTCACAGAGACGGATTCCGCGTGGCCGGTATCGCCGCCGCTGACGCTGTCGTATTGGGCGGTGCTGGCCGCGCCGCCGTCATAGCCGGAGACGGCGTTTTTCACCCCTTGCACGTGCTGGAACACGCCCTGCACACCCCAGAAGCAGCCGCCGGCGAAGACTGCGGTTTGCAGGTTGTTGGAGTCTGCGGGCAGGTCCATGGCCGGTGGCGCAATCACCACCGCGTCGTCGGACGGGCCGAAGGAGAATGCCGAGCTGTGGCCAACAAAGGCGGCGAATGCCAGGGCCGGTAAGTACTTAAGCAGTTTCATCTCATTCACTCCGAAACATCAGAATAAACACGGTCAATTGTGGGAGCTGGCTTGCCTGCGATGGCGGTGGTGAATTCAACAACGCTATCGCAGGCAAGCCAGCTCCCGCATTGATCGGGTTAACCATTCAAAATTTCGCTATGGGTTAGCCGAACGTGAAGGCGTAGGCCGCCACTTGCGGATCAAGAAACTCAATGGTGAAGGTCCGGTCCTTGACCGCGCCCGGCTGACGCACAAGCTGGTACAAGCGCTGTTCGGTCACCGTGCCACTGCCATCCGGTGCGATGTCGGTACCGTGGGCATCCCCCGGCGCCTGGCCGTCAATAGTCACTTTGAAGCGCACCGGCTTGCCGTCGGCGCCAGGGCCCAGCACCAGATGCAGGTCACGGGCATGGAAGCGGTAGACGATCTTGCCGTTGGCCGCCGCGAGGGTGGCTTGCTGGCCGCCGACGTTCCATTGGCCTTCGAGAGTCCAGTTATTCAGCGCGAGATTGCCGGCTACCGGGTAGTGGGCGACCTTGTCGGTAGCCAATGTGCCCGTTGAGACAAAATGCTCGGCACGCTGGAAGCCCAGGTAGGTTTCCGGCGATTGCACTTCGTTCATGTCCGGTGCGGCCTGGATGCCCTTGGCGTCGGCTTCGATCAAGCCGCCTGCGACCTTGGTGGCGCCGGCTTCACGCAGCAGTTGCTGGATAACCCGCTCGGACTCGGCGTAATCACCCTCGCCAAAATGGTGGTAGCGAATCTGGCCCTTGGCATCGGCAAAGTAGTGCGCCGGCCAGTACTGGTTGTTGAAGGCGCGCCAGATCTTGTAGTTGTTGTCGATGACCACCGGGTAGGTGATGCCCAAGTCCTTCATGGCCTTGGTGACGTTGTTCACATCGCGCTCGAAGGCGAATTCCGGGGCGTGCACACCGATCACCACCAGGCCCTGGTCGCGGTACTTCTCGGCCCAGGCCTTGACGTACGGCAAGGTGCGCAGGCAGTTGATGCAGGAGTAGGTCCAGAAATCCACCAGCACCACCTTGCCCTTCAACGCCTCGGCGGTCAGTGGCTCGGAGTTGAGCCATTGCACGGCGCCGTCCAGCGCCGGCAACTGGCCTTCCACCGGCAGCGTGTCGCTGTGGTTGGCAGCCATCATCGCGCCGCCGGCCATCATCGTTCCGCTCTTCTGTTCAGGCTTGGCGCTGAGTTTTTCCACCAGGCTTTGCTCCAGGCCACCGGTCGACGCCGTCGACAAGCGTGCAAGGATGCCAGTGTCCAGGCCCAGGGCAATCGCCGCCACACCCGCCAGCATCAACGCACCCAGGCCACGGCGCAGCCATTCACCGGCGCCCAGCGAACGCTTCATGAAGCCAAAGACTTTACCGCCGACCAGCAGCGCCAAGGCCAGGGAGGTGGCAGCGCCTGCCGCGTAGGCCAGCAAGAGCAAGGTAGTGCCGATACTGGCGCCTTGCAGCGCGGCGCCCGTCAGCACCAACCCCAGGATGGGCCCGGCGCACGGCGCCCACAGCAGCCCGGTGGCCACGCCGATCAGGAACGAAGCGCCCGGCCGTGGCCGCGAATCGGCCCCGGCGGCTTCCGACAGGCGACTGCCCGCCGCCACCAGTGGCCGGGTCAGTCGTTCCGACAGACTTGGCAGCAGCAAGGTCAGCCCGAATAGCGCAACAAACAGCAACGCGAGCCAGCGACCGTACTGATTGACTTGCACCACCCAACCGCCGCCCACCGCCGCGAGCGAGGCGACCAGGGCGAACGTCATCGCCATCCCCAGCAGCAGCGGCAAGCCACTGCGCAAAAACGGCTGCCCGGTGCGAGCGAAGACAAAAGGCAGAACCGGCAGGATGCACGGGCTGACAATCGTCAGCACGCCGCCCAGGTACGCGAGAACCAAAAGCCACATGGGGTATTCCTTTATAAGAAGACATCGAATTAAGCCGCGGTGAACGTCATGGCTGCGCCGTTCATGCAATAGCGCAGGCCGGTGGGAGCCGGGCCGTCATCGAACACATGGCCCTGATGACCGCCGCAGCGCCGGCAATGGATTTCCTTGCGTTCCACACCGAAGGAAGTGTCGACGTGGCTGGCCACAGCGTTTTCCAGGGGTTGCCAGAAACTCGGCCAGCCGGTGTGGCTTTCAAATTTGGTGGTTGAGGCATACAGCGGCAATGCACAACCGGCGCAGGCGAAAATGCCGTTGCGGTGTTCACTGTTGAGGGCACTGCTGTAGGGGCGTTCGGTGCCCTGCTCCCGCAGGATCGCGTATTGCTCGGCGGTCAGCAGGGTGCGCCATTCGGCGTCGGTGTGGCTGACGTCGAAGTGTTCGGCGGCTTCGGCTTCGGCGATCAGGGCGGGCCCGGCGTTGATTTTTTGCAGCAGGCCACCGGCGATTACCGCAAGCCCGAGGCCGCCGCCGGCCAGCAGCATTTGTCGACGCGTATACATGACTTTCTCCTCACACGAGTGCTGATGGCTGGCGAACCCCCTATGGCTGACAAACAGTCTGTGGCGAGGGAGCKTGCTCCCGCTGGAGTGCGCAGCGCTCCCGGTTTTTTAGGGCCGCTTCGCGACCCAGCGGGAGCAAGCTCCCTCGCCACAATGGGGTTGCGTGCTTTTTTGCCATTGCGATGTGTGAAGGTTAGGCCCCGGCTGGTCGCGGAATCCTCACGCAGAGTTAAACAATTCGTGATAACTACACTGTTGCAAAACCCGCACAATGCGCGAATCACGAGAAAAGGTTTTGCCAATGGATCAGCCCAAACGTGTCCTGGTGGTCGAGGACGATGCGCACATTGCCGATTTGATCTGCCTGCACCTGCGGGACGAGCAGTTCGAGGTGGTGCACAGCGCCGACGGTAACGAGGCCGTGCAACTGCTGGAGCAAGGCGGTTGGGATGCGTTGATCCTCGACCTGATGCTGCCCGGTGTCGACGGCCTGGAGATCTGCCGCCGCGCCCGTGCCATGACGCGCTACACGCCGATCATCATCACCAGCGCCCGCTCCAGTGAATTGCACCGCATCCTTGGCCTGGAGCTGGGGGCCGACGACTACCTGTCCAAACCGTTCTCGATGCCCGAACTGGTGGCACGGGTCAAAGCCTTGCTGCGCCGGGTAGATGCCATGGCCCGCAACCTCAAGATGGACGCCGGCAGCCTCGACCTCGGCCAGTTGTTCATCAACCCCCTGACCCGCGAAGCCACCCTGCAAAGCCAGCGCCTGGACCTCACGCCACGGGAGTTCGACCTGCTGTATTTCTTCGCGCGCCAGCCGGGCAAAGTGTTCTCGCGCATGGACCTGCTCAATGCCGTGTGGGGCTACAGCCACGAGGGCTACGAACACACGGTCAACACCCATATCAACCGCCTGCGGGCCAAGGTCGAGACCGACCCGGCCAACCCGGCGCGCATCCTCACGGTGTGGGGCCGTGGCTACAAGTTCGCCGAGCAAGCGTCATGAAACTGACCCTCACACAGCGCCTGTCGCTGGTGTTTGCGTTGTTGCTGCTGATTTGCAGCGGCACCTCGGCCTGGTTGCAAGTGCGCTCCAACCACATGCACGAACTGGAGGTGGTACAAGGCCTGTCCCGCGACCTAGCGGCACACATCGCCCGCGACACCCAATTGATGGACGCCGACGGCCTCAAGCCCGATGCAGTGCGCAACCTGTTCAGCCAGTTGATGCTGGTGAACCCGAGTGTCGAGGTGTACCTGCTGGACATCAATGGCCGAGTGGTGGGCAATGCCGCGCCCAGCGGGCACTTGCGCCGTGACCAGGTGAACCTGGAACCGATCCGCCGATTCCTCAGCGGCGCCCGGTTGCCGATCGTGGGCGATGACCCGCGCAGCGTCGACGGGCTCAAGGTCTTCAGCGCCGCGCCGCTCAAGGTCAATGGCCAGCAAACCGGCTACCTGTACGTGGTGCTGCTGGGCGAGGCCCACGACCTGTTCGACGCCCAGGACGCCACCAGCGTGGCCCTGAATATCGCGCTGTGGTCCATCGCCCTGGTAGCGCTCCTGTGTCTGCTGGCCGGGTTGACCGCCTTCGCCTGGATCACCCGGCCCCTGCGCCTGCTGACCGAGAAAGTCGGCCAGTTCGACATCAACGGCGCGCCAAAAGTCGAGCAGCCCGTGGCCACTGCCCCGTCGAGCCAGGACGAAATTGCCGTGCTCGACCAGGCCTTCAACCAGATGGAAAACCGCCTTGGCGAACAATGGCGCGCCCTCACCCACCAGGACCAGGAACGTCGCGAGATGGTCGCCAACATCTCCCACGACCTGCGCACACCGCTGGCTTCGCTGCATGGCTACCTGGAAACCCTGTCGCTGAAAGATGCGAGCCTGAGCCCGGAAGACCGCCGACGTTACCTGGGCATTGCACTGGACCAGAGCCGTAAAGTTGGCGGCCTGGCGCAATCGCTGCTGGAACTGGTGCGCCTGGAGCACGGGTTTGTGCAGCCGGTGATCGAAGGGTTTTCCCTGCCGGATTTGGTGCAAGACATCTTTCAGAAATTCGAACTGACGGCTGAGGCGCGCGGCATCACCTTGAGTGCCAGCTTGCCACCGCAGGTACCGACGGTGTTTGCGGATCTGGGGTTGATTGAGCGGGTGCTGACCAACCTGCTGGATAACGCGTTGCGGCATACGCCGGTTAAGGGGGATATCGAAGTGACACTAATTCCCAAAGGAGACGGTGTTGAAGTCACCATCAGCGACAGCGGGCCGGGGATTGATGCGGAATTGCGCGAAGGTTTGTTTTTGCGGGCATTTACAATTGGTGGTGCCCGCCGTGATGGCGGGCTAGGGCTGCGGATTGTGCATCGGATATTACAGTTGCACGGACGCGACATTCGGTTGGTGGATGTGGCTGGGCGTGGGGCGACGTTTAGGTTTTCTCTTTCACGCCAAAGTTAAAGCGGCCTGGACCAGGCCGCTTTTCACTTACGTCACAAAGGAGTTAAACACCATGCGGGTAAATATTGATCTCGAGCCATACCGAAATAAAACTGACCTCTGTGCAGGAACGCAAAGTGCTCAGGCAACCAGCCAATAGAGCATAACCAATAAAAGTGCTCTCGAAACGGAAGTGGCTGATAAACGCGTCCAACATCATAGCCAACCGTATAAAAAATAGCATCATATATGGAAGTCCCTCCTATTGATTCCATCCATTCGATCGACTCGGGGGCGGTCATCAGTGTTTCATTAATATTTAAACGCCATACGTTACTCACCTCCACCGAGTACGTTAGTTCAGCCGCATTACTATCACTTACCGTCACAATAACCGACCCATTTCTATTACCCGTTACTTTTCCTGTCACGGAGTCGACAGACGCAATAAAAGTATCGCTTGATGAATACTGATAAGGCGGCACTCCCCCGCTGGCAGTACGTGTTCGTGTGTTGTTAATAGAGTCCTCCCCTGTTTTCGGCCAATCAGGCACTTTCAGCGAGAAACCATTCAAGTGCATTTGCGTTTGCTCGATGACCAACTCAGTCCCTGCCACCTGCACTTCCAGACGCAGCGACTCCTGGGGGAGTTCATTTGGCCTGGTGAGGACGTAATACACCTGTGTGAGGTAGCCATCAAACCGCCGTAGCTCAGCGGTGTACACCGTGAAGAGCATATCCCCGTCGCCAGTGGGCGGGATATCGTTGACCTGGCGCCCCAACCGATGTTCGATCGTTCCATCAGGCCCGCCCGCCAGAAACACCACTTCAAGCAACGCCTCGTCCGGCCAGCTTTCCTGAAACGGAAAACGCACAGTAGCTTCCGCCAAGTACGGGTCGAGTTGCTCGTCAATGGCTTCATCAATCGTGGGCGCCGGCCATTTGACAGACTCCCCCTTAACCTCCAAGTGCAAATTATCCGAACGCTTGTCCGGCACCCCTGCGCCTTGCAGCAGGTAGTGCACAACAACCGTTCCCTGGGCAATGGCCGCGACCAGCGCATGGGGAATATCGAAATCATAGGTCCGGTTGGAACCTGCCACGATCGTGATGCTGGGGGTATGTGGAACCGAGACGCCATCACGGTCTGTACCGGCCCAGATCAGGGTTAGCACGCTATAAGCAGAGGCGTTGGCGCGGCCCACATGGGTTGAAATGATGACGTCCCGACCTCCCAGTTGCTCCAGGTCGATCTCCCGTTCAGTAACGGGAAACTTAACCCAGGGAGGGTCAAGCCGGTCACTGTCGGCATGCACATCCACCCATTGCGCCGCCGACCAGCGCGCCCATTCGTCCGGGTAGTTTCCGGTAGGCCCCATGACTTGGAAGGCCACAGGTAGCACATCGCTGTTGCCGGCGAGGGCAATGGTTGTAGGGTCAACAATGATCCGAATGTCGTTGCCTACTTCGTCTGGCTGAACCCAACGCGTAATGATCTGGGAGCCCCAGGCAAGCGTGATGCGGTCGTAGGCCGCCATGTTCTCCCAATACCGGAAAGTAGCAATAACGCCTTGCGTGGCACGTGTTTCGTCAATCCCGTCCAGCAGCACATCGGGTGGCAGTTCAAATACCAGCCCCTGATGGCCCGGCACCTTATCGTCAGGATCGCGCCCACCGGGGCGTTGCAGGTTCACCCGAACCCGCAACGGCAAGGTCTCGGAAAGATTGCCGCCGTCACGGATCACCCTGGCGAACACAGGGTCGGCCCAGAACTCTTGAATACGGTCCTGGGTGACGGTAAACGGGATGCGTGTCAGCCCAGCGTCCCCCTCCCCCAGAAAATTGAACGCTGCTGGCTGGGTGAGACTGCCCCAGAAAAGCTGAAAGAAGGTGCCTGGTGGCGTGGCATCAGGACGGTCGATATACACCACCAACGGATGTTCGACGTGCCGCAAGCCGATACCGCAATCGGCGTTGTCCGCATCACCGGGAATGGGTGGCTGACTCAGCGAAATCTCAACGGGGGGTAACAGGTTGGTGGTTACGCCGGACTGGGGCATGGCAAAGGTCCTCGATGGAGCACTCGGTATGGTGACTCCAAGCAAATACCCAAATGCAGCCTTTGCCTACTGTCAGAATTAACAGGTGGCGTCGCTACCTGTTAATTCTGACAGTAGGCAAACCTGTGCTGCAGGTGTCTGATAACGCTCACGGACGCCACCGTATTCCGACGAAGCGCCAAGGCCCGATCAGGAGATACACCATGCCCAGCAAAAGCACGACAGAGAACCCCAACGCTCTCAGCGAGAAGCAACCCAAGAACCTCGACCGGCTGATTATTCCCGGTATGTCCCAAGGCGTCTCGGGTTACGACGGCGGGGTGCCCGCGTGGTTGCTGGCCAGTGGTCTGACAGTACAGGTCGATAAAAACTGGGCGGCAGTTGAAGGCGACATCATTACTGTGGCCGATATCAGTGATCCATCGAACACCAAGCCCCTGGCGATCAAAAAACTGCAGCCCGGAGAGCAGGAACAGAACCGCTATTTCCTTACACTGCATAAAGCGGACCTGCCTGACGGCGACATACAATTGGGTTACGCGGTGTACTACGGCGGCGGCAAGGAATACGACGTTTCCTCCCCACTGCATGTCTTGATCAAGACCGACATTCCCGCAGGGGACGACAGTGGCTTTCCTCCAGAAGGGCATCCTGCGCTCAAGTTCAGTTTGTCGACGTATGAAGTCTTTCCCCCGACCGCTCCCCTTGGTGTGACAGCGACCATTGAGCCTTATCCGAATATGCACGCAGACGATAAGCTCCATTTGAATTGGGGCCAGACAAGGATCACCCAACAGGTCGCAGGCATAGGGCAACCCACAGAAATCACCGTCAGCCACGAGCAGATTATCGACGCCGGTGACGGCTACGACTTGCTGGTGGATTTCTACGTCGTCGATGTGGTTGGCAACCGTTCGCATCGCCGGTCGAAGTACCTGAAAGTACTGGTAAGCCTCGATGAATCCACGCCCGACGGACCGGGCATCATTACCGATGACCCTGTCGGATATATCGACCTGGAACGGCTCGCGGGGACAGATCTGAAAACCGGGTTGTTCACGGATCGCAATACCGGCTTGGTCGGCGATATGTACGACTTCACCTTCCGCGCGTACCCGCAGTTAGGTGGGGTGATTGTGTACCGCGCTTTCGAACCCGTCGTGCAGCGAGGGGTTCCGGTGAATATCTATGTTCCTTACGGCGTTGTACGTGCCGCTGCGGGCGGGAGGATAGAGACCCGGTTTATCTTGAGGAAACTGCAAGCGCCCTTTGAAGTGCCTTCGAAGAAAACTTCGGCCCAGGTGGTGGGTTCGATCGTACGCCTCGACGCTCCCTACTTCGAAAATTACCCTGACCATGTGATAGACCCGATTCCGGATTTTGCGGTGATGGTGGTGCCCTGGTACGAATGGCGTAGGCCGGACGATGAAATCACCATAATCGTGCGTTTCGTGAAATCTTCCAACGACACTATCGTCTTCGCCGAGCCCCGAGTGGTGGGTAGTTCGTGGCCCGCCGGCTCGCCCGTCAAGCGGCTCATCTACCGCAAGGATCTTGAGCAGTTCGCGGGCTACACCCCGGAGGTCTATTACGTGTACCGGGCCTCAGGTGTTCTGGCCAGTTCAGCAGACCTGAATGAGTCCTTGCGCCAAGTCGTGCGGATCGGCTGAAGCACTCATGTCGGATTCGTCCGCTCGCGATATTCCCGGGGAGAACAGGCCATCACACGCTTGAAAGCATTGCTGAAGGCGCTGTCTGACTGATAACCCAGGGACTGGCCGATCGTGGACACGCTGTTGTCGCTGGCCTTCAAGGCCTGCACTGCCAGGTGCATGCGCCATCGGGTCAGGTATTCCTGTGGCGCCAACCCCACCCGTTGTTTGAAGTGCAAGGCAAAGGTGGAGCGGGATTGGCTCGCAAGCCCGGCCATTTCACTCAACGTCCAGCGCCGGGCTGGTGCTGCGTGAATTTCCCGCAGCACCGGCGCCAACCTTGGGTCGTTTAACGCTCCCAACCAGCCCGTGGTATGCGCGCCTATGGAAGATTGATAAAGCCGCAGGATCTGCACCAACATCATTTGCGCCAAATGCTCGGTCATCAGCGCCGCGCCCTGTAACGGACTCGCGTATTCCCTGGCCAGGCGGTCCAGGCACCAGCGCAATACCGCGGCCTGTTCGGAGTTGGCGCTCACCCGCAGCACCGGCGGCAGGCTATCCAGCAACAGTCGGGCGTCGTCCCCGTAGATAAATCGTCCGCCGATCAGGAACAGATCCACCGTGGCACCCACCGTGGCGATGCCTCCCACCGCATCGGCATACACCTCACGTGCATCGAGCCCTTCAGGGGACAGATTGCTGGACAGCCTCCACGGGCGTGCCTGGGTCAACAGGAAACAATCCCCCTCATACAAGCGTATCGGTACTGCCAGCCCTTCCACTTCCAGCCAGCAACTGCCCTCCACCACCGCGTTGAACTTGATGCCATCCGGCGCCGCAAAGTTGATGGCCCAGGTGCCTCCAGCCTTCAGGCCGGCGAAGGTCGAGCGATGGCTTTTTAACAGTGCCAGCACATCGGAAAGGGTATCCATAAAAAAGCTCCGGACGATCGCGACAGAAACACGGACTCTAGGGCATTCCGCGTCCGGGCTCCAGCGAGAGACTCTAGGCCTCCCATAAGGAGATCTTTCATGGCTGACAAACAAACCCCAATTGGCAGCGGCTTCGATGCCGGCGCTACCGCCCAGCAAGCCTTGGCGGGCAGCGATTTGCGGGGCAAGACGGTGATTGTCACCGGTGGCTACTCCGGCATTGGCCTGGAAACAGTGCGCGTGTTGGTCGACGCGGGTGCGCAGGTGATCGTTCCCGCGCGGGATCCTGAAAAGGCCGAACGCAACCTCTCGGGCATCATCGGTGTTGAACACGCCAGCCTGGATTTACTCGACCCGATTTCCATCGACCGTTTTGCCGAAAACTTCCTCGCCAGCGACCGGGCATTGAACCTTCTGATCAATAGCGCCGGAATCATGGCCACACCACTGCAACGGGATGCGCGAGGTCTCGAAGCGCAGTTCGCCACCAACCACCTGGGCCACTTCCAGCTAACCGCCCGGTTGTGGCCGGCGCTGCGTGAGGCTAATGGCGCACGCGTGGTTTCGGTATCGTCCCTCGGCCATCGTCTCAGCCCCGTGCATTTCGATGACCCGCAATTTGAACGCCGCCCCTATGACAAGTGGCTCGCTTACGGCCAATCAAAAACCGCCAATGCACTGTTCGCGGTAGCACTGGACCGACGAGGTAAAGCCGAGGGGGTGCGCGCATTTTCCGTGCACCCGGGAGAAATCCTCACCGACTTGATCCGTTACCTGAACAAGGACGACCTGGCATTCGTCGGCGCACTGGATGAGCACGGCAATATCCGCCGCGCCAGTCACTACAAGAGCCCCGAGCAAGGCGCCGCGACGTCGGTGTGGTGCGCTGTCAGCCCGCAACTGGAGGGCATGGGCGGACTCTACTGCGAAGATTGCGATGTGGCCGCTTGGTCGCAGGATGACACCAGCCGTAACGGCGTATGGCCCTGGGCTGTCGACTCGGAGCAGGCCGAACGCTTATGGGCACTGAGTCAGCAGTTGTGCAATGTCACGTTGTAGTCCGGGACCCCAGCGTTCATATTTGGCAGTCATGCACTGCCAATGAGCGACCTGAACCATGCAGCCTCCTGCCAGATACCTCGTGCCCCTTGCCGCCTCCCTTTGCGCCACCCTCGCCTGCGCCGACAGCCACGACCCGCTGCTCGCCAAGCGCGTGGATGCGGTGGTCGACAGCGCCATTGCCGACAATCGCCTGGTGGGCACCGTGGTGCTGGTGCTGCGGGACGGGCAGCTGGTTTATCACCGTGCTGCCGGCCTGGCGGACCGCGAAGCCGGGCGCCCGATGACAGAGGACACGATCTTTCGCCTGGCATCGGTGACCAAACCGCTGGTCTCCGCCGCCGCGATGCACCTGGTGGAACAAGGTCGCTTGGGCCTGGACGATCCGGTCAGCCGCTGGCTTCCCGACTTCAATCCCAAGCTGGCGGATGGCACTACCCCGGTGATCACCGTCAGCCAGTTGCTTAACCACACCGCTGGCCTGAGCTATGGATTCCTGGAAAGTACACGAGGCCCCTACCGTACCGCCGGGGTTTCCGATGGTTTGGGCGAGCCCGAGATCAGCTTTGCCGAGAATCTGAAGCGCATCGCCAGCGTGCCCCTGAGTTACCCACCGGGCAAGGGCTGGCAGTACTCGATGGCCACCGATGTGCTGGGCGCGGTACTGGAAAAGGCGTCAGGCCAGAGCCTGCCGGTATTGGTCCGCGAGTCAGTGACCGGACCGCTCGGGCTAATCGATACCGAGTTTTCGGTGACGGATATCAAACGCCTCTCTGCGGCGTATCAGGACGGATCACCGCAGCCGCTGCGCATGGTCGACAAGGCCACCATCACCTCGGGCAACAGCACTGCGCTGTTTGATGTGCGGCGAATTCTCGATCCGCATGCCTACCCTTCCGGCGGCGCCGGCATGGCCGGGACGGCAGGTGATGTTGCGCGGTTCCTGGAAACCATTCGCCAGGGCGGCGCACCGATACTGTCTGCACAAAGCGTGCAGTTGATGGTCACCGATCACGTCGGCGCCAAGGTGCAAACCCAGGACCCGGGTTGGGGCTTCGGTTATGGCTGGGCCGTGCTGAATGCCCCCGCGCTGACCGGCACACCGCAATCCCGGGGCACCTTCGAATGGGGCGGCGCCTACGGTCACAGCTGGTTCGTCGACCCGCTGCAAAAGCTCACGGTGGTTGCACTGACCAATACGGCTTATGAAGGCATGTCCGGTCTGTTCACCCACCAACTGCGGGATGCGGTGTATCCGCCGCAGTGATCGACCACCAGCGCGGCAACAGCTGCCGCACCCGTGCCTCGCCAAAACGGTCATCGATCAGCATCACCACGCCCCGGTCCTGCTGGCTGCGAATCACCCGCCCCGCGGCCTGAACTACCTTCTGGATACCCGGGTACAAATAGGTGTAGTCGTAACCGGCACCGAAAATCGCGCCCATCCGCAGTTTGAGCTGCTCATTCACCGGGTTCAGTTGCGCCAGGCCCAGGGTGGCGATAAACGCGCCGATCAGCCGGCTTCCCGGCAGGTCGATGCCTTCGCCGAATGCGCCGCCCAGCACGGCAAAACCGATGCCCTGGCTGTGCTGGGTGAACTGCTCGAGAAACGCCTGTCGTTCGGCCTCGGGCATGCCCCGGGACTGCTGCCACAGCGGAATATGCGGGTGTCGCTCAGCGAGCAATTGCGCCACTTGCTGCAAGTAATCGAAGCTGCTGAAGAACGCCAGGTAGTTGCCCGGCTGCTGCGCAAACTGCCCAGCGATCAGCTCGACGATAGGTTCCAGGGACGCCTGGCGATGCACAAACCGGGTGGAGATCCGGTCGACGATATGCACCTGCAACTGCTCGGCCTTGAACGGCGATTCCACATCGACCCACGCGGTGTCGGGCGGCATTCCCAGTAAGTCCGCGTAGTAATGCCGTGGGCTCAAGGTCGCGGAAAACAGCACGCTGCTGCGGGCCGCCGTCAGCCGGGGCCGAATGAATTCGGCAGGCACCACGTTGCGCAGGCACAGGTTCGATGCGCTGCGTTTGCCACTGAGCTCGCGTTTGCTGATGTCGAAGATGAAGTGTTCGTTGAACAGCTCGGCGACCTTGGCAAACTGCAAGGCCTCGAAATAGAACGCCTGCAGCTCACCATTGAGCGCTTCGGGATGTTCGTTGAAATATTCGCCCATGGCGCTGGTGCACAGGCTCAGCGCGTGCAGCAGTTTGTCGGGCTTTTGCGCGTACGCCTGATACGGCGCGACTTGTTCCTTGTGCAGGGCGTTCCACTCACGATTCAGGCGTTGCAGGGACTTTTTCAGCGGCTCGGGCGCAATCTCCCGCAGGGTCTTGAGCGTGTACTGGTCGAGGGCCGCGCTGTACATCGAACGGCCGCGCTCCACCAGGTTATGGGCTTCGTCCACCAGCACCGCGATCCGCCACTGGTTGAGCTGCGCCAAGCCGAACAGCATCGCGCCAAAATCAAAGTAATAGTTGTAGTCGGCGACCACCACGTCGGTCCAGCGCGCCATTTCCTGGCTGAGGTAATAGGGGCAGACGTCATGGGCCAGGGCGACTTCCCGCAGGTTGCGCTGGTCGAGCAGGCGCACCTTGGATGCGGCTTCACGGGCAGCCGGCAAGCGGTCATAAAAACCCTTGGCCAGTGGGCACGAGTCGCCGTGACAGGCTTTGTCGAGATGCTCGCAGGCCTTGACCCGCGCCACCAGTTCCAGCACCCGCAGCGGCAAGTCCGGGCTGCTGTCGTACAGCACTTGCGCGGCGTCCAGCGCCAATTTGCGGCCCGGGGTCTTGGCCGTGAGGAAGAACACCTTGTCCAGTTGCTGGGGCGCCAGGGCCTTGAGCATCGGGAAAATCGTGCCAACGGTCTTGCCGATACCGGTGGGCGCCTGGGCCATCAGGCAGCGGCCGGTGCTGACGGCCTTGTAGACGGTTTCCGCGAGGGAACGCTGGCCGGGGCGAAACGCTGCATGAGGAAAGCCCAGGGCCGTTGCCGCCGCGTTGCGGGCTTCGCGCTGGTGCATTTCCTGTTCGGCCCAGCCGAGGAACAGTGTGCATTGCTGGTTGAAGAAATCCTGCAGCTCAGCAGCCTGAAAGCGTTGGCTAAGCAGCGTTTCGTGCTCGCCAACAATGTCGAAATACACCAGCGCCAGGACAATCTCCGACAACCCGAGTTTCTGGCACATCAACCAGCCGTAGACCTTGACCTGGGCCCAGTGCAGTTGCCGATGGTTGGCCGGCTGCTTGTCGAGGTCGCCACGATAGGTTTTCACCTCTTCCAGCTGGTTGCGGTCCGGGTCGTAGCCATCCGCCCTGCCCCGCACTTTCAACTGCTGGTATTCACCTTCCAGCGCGACTTCATTCTGGTAGTGGGCGCTGCGCCGCGAAGCCACCGTGCGGTGGCCGACGATCCCTTCCTGGGCGCTGGGAGACGGGGTAAAACGCAGGTCGAGGTCGCCGACCTTGGCTGTGAATTCACACAGCGCACGCACCGCGACGCTGTAGCTCAAGCCGCCTGCTCCGTCCAGCGCACATAACACACGGTCACGGGCATCTGGTGTTCGCCGCAGAACTCCAGCCAGCGCAGCTGGTTGTCTTGCAGGCGATCGCCGGGGCCTTTGACTTCGATCATGCGGTAGGTTTTTTCCTCAGGCCAGAACTGGATCAGGTCGGGCATGCCGGCGCGGTTGGCGCGGATATCCAGCAACAAGCGCTCGAACCAATGGCGCAGGTGTGCGGCGGGCAGGCAGTCGAGGGCCTGGTCGAGCAGTTCTTCGCTGAGTACGTTCCAGAACACGAAGGGCGACTGAATACCCCATTTGTCCACGTACCGCTGGCGGATGGTGCGCTTGTAGCGCTCATCGCCCAGTTGATCCAGGCACTCGGCAAACAGCTCGGCGCGCCGCTGATGAAAGTCTTCGCTGTGCAGGTCCACGGGGCCGCGCTGGAACGGGTGGAAAAACGACCCCGGCAACGGCGCGAAAATCGCCGGCCAGCACAGCAGTCCAAACAACGAATTGATCAGCGTGTTCTCGACGTAATGCACCGGCGCACCGTGGTCGCTCAAGTGGGCCTGCACGCAATACTCCACCGACATCAGCGGGTCCGGGGCCGGCAGCTCAAGGTCCAGGCGCACGATAGCCCGGGGTTTTACCTTGGGCATCGCCGGCTCGCCAAGTTTGCGCCGCAGCCTGGGTATCACACGCAACAGGTGCTGCTGCTCGGCTGCGCTCTCCGGAGCCAGCTGTGCTTCACGGGCCAGGCGCATCGCCTGGGCGAAGTTTTCCTGGCGCTCCAGCACCCGGATCAGGCGTGCGCGTGCGCCGGGATAGGTGCAGCCTCGGTAGATCGCCTCGGCAATGGCAAGCTCGGCGCTGCGCTCGCAGTACTGGCCCACTTGGAACAATAGCTTGGCCCGACGTTTTTCCAGCCAGGGGTTATCGGTGTGCAGAGTAGCGATTTGTTCCAGCACGGCATCCAGTGCCTCGCCCGCTTCAAAAGCCTGTTGGCACTGGTGCAGAAACAGAAAGCCGTGCACGTCGTCACGGCTGCGCAATCCACGGGATTCGGCGCAGAACTCGACCTTTTCGTAAGTAAAAATCCCCAGGTCCGCCAGCACAAACTCCGACCAGTCCTGATAGAGATTGCCGAAAAACATCAGCCGCAGGCGGTCGCACAGGTCCATCACGGTGAGGCTGTAAAGCTGATCGGCCAGGTCCGGGCACCAGTGCTGGAAGTGACGCGGTTCACAAAACTGCGTTGACAGCGACTCCAGCCAATCTGCCTTTTTGGCCCTGGGTTGCTCGATCCAGGGTTTGAACGCCGCCAGAATTTCCGCCTTCTGCAACAGGCCAAACAGCTCGCCAAACGACAACAGGCATTGATCCGTCACCCAACCCTGCTCCAGCAACGGCAGCACCGCCTCGTGCACCGCGCCGATTTCGACATAATTGAGCTTGCCTGCCCGGAAATGCTCGCCCTTGCGCATCACCATGCGCACCAGCAAGGCCTGGGACGGCTGGGGCAAGCTGTCAAATTGCTGAATGAAATGCTCTTCGTCCGGGGCCAGTAAATCGGCATACCGCTGCCCCAGCCAATCGAGTACTTGGCGGAAGTTATGCAGGTAATAGAGCGGGTCTTCAAGGGGATTGGACATGTCAGGCACGGGATCAAACACTGGTTATGCATACAGAGTGCCGTCCCTGGCCGGCTGTTGCAATCAGTAATAGATCAAAGGCACACGCAACTTTTTGCGTAATAATGATCAGATGGCTGTCAGCCACATAAAATATGTTTCCCCCGACCGCTCAGGCGCGGGGTTTTCGAAGGATCAAGGTAAGGGTTATGAGCATGAAGAATTTGGGTCTGGCGGTGGGTATGTTCACGTTGCTGGCATTGGCCGGTTGCTCCACACAGACCGTG
Organism: Pseudomonas sp. ATCC PTA-122608; assembly: GCF_001952855.1. Classification (GTDB taxonomy): domain Bacteria; phylum Pseudomonadota; class Gammaproteobacteria; order Pseudomonadales; family Pseudomonadaceae; genus Aquipseudomonas. Next base: position 206,470 of record NZ_LPNO01000002.1, read on the forward strand.
GTGACCTTGCAGAACGGTACCCAATATTTGACCAAGGACGTGCCCAACGCGAAAACGGCCGATGGTTTCTACGAATTCACCGACATCGCCGGCAAGCGTATTCGCGTCAAGGCCGATGACGTCGCGACCGTTATGAAGGAGAAATAAAAAGTGGGAGCCAATTGGCTCCCACCTTTCTTTGCAATGCACTGCCCTGTGGGAGCCGGGCTTGCCCGCGATGCAGGCAACTCGGTCTGCCAGGTACACTGTAGCGATCCCATCGCAGCCTCGCCAAGGCTCGACAGCTCCCACAGAAGCAGCGCTACTTAGCTGATGGAAATGCCATCGCCCCCAACCCCGGCTAATCCAACTCCGACCAGCGTCACCGAATCCGCGCCAAAACTCAGCACCGTATCGCCCCCCACCACCTTGGCATGGTCACGCCAGTCCGCACTGCCCTCCACGTCCCGGAACACCAGCTTGTCGGTAGACTGGTAACCGATCACCCGGTCCTGCCCAAACTGCCCGCCGAACAGAAAGGTGTTATGCCCACTGTTGTCGCGGATCGTGTCATTGCCCTTGCCGCCTTCAATAAAGTCCACACCCTTGCCACCCTGAATCAGGTCATTACCGTCGCTGCCAATGATGAACGTGTTGCCCTTGTGGGGCTCGGCGTTGCGGTTGAGGTCCTGCACCCAGGTATTGGCCCGTGCCGGGTCCGACAGGTTGGCCACGATAATCGTCGAGTCCCGGCTGGTCAGGTCGTAGAACTTCGAGTCCAGGACACGGGTCAAGCCATCGCCATAGCCAGTGGGCAAGTGAGAAAGCCAGGTGGGGACATTGACGATGGAAAACGGCAGGACATTCCACAGTGTCGACGCGTAGTGATCGTTGAAGCTGACGATATTGTCGGTGGTCGACTCATGAGGCTTGTCGTGCACGCCCAGGGACGAGAAGTTGAACGACGAGCCGTCCAGCGCGCGAAACACCGGGTCGTTTTCATAACCGATGTTCAGCACCTTGTCGCCGCTGCTTTGGGTTGGCGAGGCATACGCCACATAGTTGGAGTCCTTGTAGAACCCCGACCATTTATTACCGCTCAAATCCGCCATGCTGTTGACCGCCAGGCCACCCAGGCTATGACCGCTGACCACCACGTCCTTGCCCGTCAAGCCATGACTGCCGGCATACGCCGCGACATCCTTGAGCAAGGTGCCAAAGGCTTCGCCCGCGTAGTTTTTCGCATAATCCTTGGGCCCCAGCGCTGCCAGCAAATCACTGACCAAATCGCCAATGGAGTCGGTGATCAAGGTTTCCCGAGGCCCCGAAGTCCCGCGAAAACCAATGCCGATTTCCAGCAGTTTGCCGTCGCCATCGTACTTGCCCAGCACCTCCACCTGCGCGGTGGTGTAGCCGGCCTTTTCACCGAAGAACGTGCCCCGGGCATCCACCTTGCCGCCATAGCCCAGGGTACTGGCGCTGATGGGCGTCCAGCCGGCCTTGTTGACCGCTTCGAGGGCTGCCTTTTCCGAGTCCGGGTTCCAGGGAATTCCCGGAATTACCCCTTGGGAATCTGTACTGCCCAGCAGTGCACCCACCAGGGTTGCCGGCAGCCCCAGGCCAAAGCCGTTGTGCTGATACCCCACGGCAAAGCCGTTATCCAGGTTGTGATAAGAGTACAAGGTGATCGCCATGGCATCGGCGAACAACGCTTTGGAGCCCTCGGTCCCGAGGTTTTTATAGTCGAAAACACCCATGGTATTGCCTCTCTTTTGTTGGAATTGTCGAGAAAGCCAAATCTGCACAAATGGACGATTGGAACCGGATCAATGTGGGAGCGGGCTTGCTCGCGAAAGCGGTGGTTCAGTCAACCCATCCACCGACTGGCACACCGCCTTCGCGAGCAAGCCCGCTCCCACATTTCGAACTGCAGTGTTTAGAAAGCCCAGTCCAGGCTCAAACCCACCCCATGGACTTTCTCTTTGCTGGCCAGCAGGCCGTTGTAATCCAGGTTCACCTTCGCATCCTTGCTCAGCGCCAGACTCACCCGCGCGCCCACCAATGCCGCATCACGCACCATCGACGAACTCTCCACCGAGAACGACGTACCGCCCGACGCAAACGCCAGGTGCCGCTCGGAATCGACGCTGCTCAGGTTGTGCTGCCAGCCCAGGGTGCCGGAAAGCTCCAGTTGCTGATGGTCGTTGATATTCAAGGTTTTCAGCGCTCGAGCACCCAGGGTACTCAACACAACATCGCGGCTGTCATCCCGGCCCTTCAAGGCCGCCGCATCGCCCTTCTCGGTAAACCCATCGGCGTCCAGATGCACATACGCCAGGTTGGCGAACGGTTCCAGGGCCAGGGGTTGCAGGTTCAAGCGATAGGCCGCTTCGGTAAACACCTGGGTGCTGCGGGCATCCACCTTGGCTTTCTGTTTGCCAGCGACTTCACCGTATTGCAGCTCGCGTTTCACATCGGCGCGGTGCCAGCTGTAGGTCGCCCCGCCGCTCAAACGCAAGGCACCGATCTCGTGCCCGGCATAGGCACCCAAGTGATAGCTGTCTACCGACGCCCGGGAATGGGTGTCGCTGCCCATGTTCAGTGACGTGTCGCTGTACCCCGCTACCAGGCCCACACGAGTGTCGTCATCCAGCGCGCCGTCCACACCCGCCAGCATGCCGCCGATGGAGGTGGTGTAGCCCGCCGTATCACTGCCGCTGTTGGTCTTGCCCCAGGCGCCCAGCGCCTTGACCCAGACGTTGCCACGGCTGTCGACGGTCTGGCTCGATGCGCCCATTTCCCCTTGCTGCAAACGCTCGCCCACGGCTTCGCGCAGGTAGCGGTTGTCATTGACCAATGCGGTTTCCAGCGCCGGGTAGATTTCCCCGGACAACTGCTGGAACGCACCTTGGGCCGAGGCCGCATTCGGCGCCAGCAACAGGCTTTCATAGACGGCGTTGCCCGCACCCAATTGCTCGGCGGCGGCTGCCACCGAACGTTGGTTCGGGGTGGCGGCCACACTGGCAAAGGTGTTGGCGTTGCGCCCCACATCCAGTTGCACGCCGTTGGCGGCGTAGTTCAAGGTGCCGCCGATAAACAGGTAGTCAGGCAGTACCGAACCGAAGCTGCCGGTGATCCCGCCTGCGGCCTGCAGGATGTTGTATTGGCGACCGATCAGGCTTTCGGCCTGGGTCTGGGTCAGCAGCGTCGGGCTGTTTTCCAGGGCCAGGGTCACCGTGCCGCCGCTGAGGGTGGCCTTGCCACCGGCGACGATGCGGTCACTGCTGGTTTCCGACAGTTCCACCGCGTAAGTGGAGCCCGCCGCAAAGCTCACGTCGCCGGCCACGTTCAGCGTGCCGATGGAGTTACCCGGCGCCACGGTACCGCCGCTGTTCGCCGTCAGCGAACCAATGCGTCCGGAACCGCCCACTACACCGCTGTTGCTGACGGTGACGTCGGAGGTGATCGAGCCATTGATTGCCAGCAACCCCTGGTTGACCAGGGTCGGGCCACTGTAGGTGTTGGTGCCGGTCAGCACCAATGCACCAATCCCCTGCTTGGTCAGGCCGCCGTGCCCGGAGATGTCGTTGCTCCATACATCCAGGCCGCAATGCACGTCGGTGCAAATGCGCTGGGTCGGTTTGCCGGCATCCACCACGGCGCCAATCCCTGGCAGGTCCGCGACGAATTGACCGGAGCCGTAGGCACCGTCGATACGAAACTCGGCCGGGATATCCTCAGCCGTCACAAACATCCCCGGGCCGTTGATCGCCTTGCCCAGGTTGATCATGCCCCAGCCGTACAGCGAGTCGATGCCCGGTGCGCCGAGGTCGGTCGCGGTGGTTTTCAGCAGCGTGGAAATCTGGTCGCCACTCATGTACGGGAAGCGCTCCATCAACACCGCCGCACTGCCCGCCACATGGGGCGCGGCCATGGAGGTGCCGTTGAAGTTGGCGTAGTCGGTGGTCAGGTTTTCCAGGGTGGTGCCGTTGATCACCGAGCTGTAGATCTTGGTCCCGGGCGCCGCCACGCAAAAGCTGGCGGCATAACCGCAACGTGAAGAGAAGGTGCTGATCACGTACGGATCGGAACTGGCGGTGTCGGGGTTCTGTTGCAACGCCGCCACCGACAGCCAGTTGGGTGCAATCTCCGGCACGAAGTACGCCAGGCCCGAGATCGCATCCGGGTTGTTGCGGTTGTAGTCGTTGCCGGCGGCAAAGATCGTCAACACGCCGCTGCGGGCCGCATCGATGGCGCCTTGATAAGCGCCGCCGGCGATGGTGCCAAGGATCGGCCGGATGTTATTGAACTGCGCCTGGGCTTCATTGACCGTGAAGTTGGGAAACGCCGGATCGCGCCCGCCCTTGGCGTACTGGTCACCGATACCGATGCCCCAGCTGTTGTTGATGATGCGTGCACCGCTGGCCACCAGCGCGTCCCAACCGGCTTTGTACACCGCGCCGTCGTTGCCCAGGATGATCCCGTCTTCGGGGCCCGGGTCACCGTTTTCGGCGCTGATGATCTGCGCATCGAACGCCACGCCATGCATCGGCCCGCCGTCGCGGTTACCGGCGGCAATCCCGCCCACGTGGGTGCCGTGATTGCCGAGTTTGCCGTTGGAGCCCAGGGAGGGCGTGCCGTCATAGCGAAACGCATCCCCGGCCTTCACCGGGATGTACGGGTCGGTGTATTGGCGAATGCCTTCGGTCACGATCGTGACCACTTTGCCGGGGCTGGCGAATTCCGGATGCTGGGCATACACCGGCTGATCGAAGATCCCCAGCTTGACGCCCTTGCCGGTGTAGCCGGCGGCGTAAGCAGCGTCTGCATGCACCGCGCCCAGGCCCCAATCGGCCTTGAACTCATTGCTGCGCCAGCTGGCAGCATCCCCCAGTTTTCCGCTTTCCACGTAGGGTGCGGCCTGGGCGGTACCCAAGCTGGCCAGGCAACACAGCAACGCGCCATATGGCACGCAGCTCAAGGCCTTGAGCGGGTAGCCCGGGCCTGTTGGGATGGCGGAGTGAAACCCTCGTTTTGTTTTTTTCACGGTGGACTTCCTTGTAGGAGCGAGCTTGCTCGCGATGGTCGTTAACGATGACTCGGGCTTTCTGGATAAATGCGGTGCCTTCACGTTTTTCGCGAGCAAGCTCGCTCCTACATGAAGAGGGCACCGTTTAGAACTGCCAGTTCAGGCTCAACCCCACGCCCTGGACTTTTTCCCGTCCAGCCAATTGGCCCGTGTAGTCGAGGTTGACCCGTGTGCTTTTGCTCAACGCCAGGCTGGCCTGTACACCCACCAGTGCCGCATCGCGCATCAACGGCGAGCTTTGCACCGCGAACGACGGCCCACCGGCGACAAACGCCAGGTGCTCTTCGGATTCAACGGCACTCAGGCTGTGCTGCCAGCCCAACGAGCCGGAAACGTCCAGTTGCTGGCGGTCATTGAGAGGGAAGGTTTTCGATGCCCGAAGGCCCAGGGTGCTCAGCACTGCATCGCGGCTGTCACTGCCACGCTGAAGTGCAGCGGCGTCGCCTTTCTCGTGAAAGCGTTCGTTGTCCAGGTGCACGTAAGCCAGGTTGGCGAACGGCTCCAACGCCATCGATTGCAGGCTTAAACGGTAGGCCGCTTCGGTAAATACCTGGGCACTGCGCGCATCCAGTTTGGTCTTCTGCTTGCCGCTGACTTCGCCGTACTGCAAGTCACGTTTCACGTCGCCGCGATGCCAGCTGTACGCGCCTCCGACGCTCAAGCGCCAGTTGCCCAGCTCGTGCCCGGCATAGGCGCCGAGGTGGTAGCTGTCGATAGACGCCGAGGAGTGAGTGCCGCTGCCCATGTTCAGTGAGCTGTCGCTGTAACCGGCCACCAGACCGGCGCGGGTCTGCTCATCCAGCGCACCGTCGACACCCGCCAGCATGCCGCCCAGTGAGGTGGTGTAGCCCGCCGTTTCGCTGCGGCTGTCGGTCTGGCCCCAGCTGCCGAGCGCCTTGACCCACACATTGCTTTCACCAGCGACCGGCGTATGGCGCAGGCGCTCGCCGACGGCATCACGTAGTTGGCGACTATCGTTGATCAGCATCGTGTCGATGGCCGGATAGATTTCTCCCGACAGTTGCTGGAAGCCTTGTTGCGCACTGGCCACGGAGTCTGAACGCAGGATGCTTTCGTACACCGGGTTGCCCGCGCCCAACTGCTCGGCGGCCGCCGCCACCGAGCGCTGGTTACGGTTGGCGCCGACACTGGCAAAGCTTGCATCACTGCGGGCAATGTCCAGCTGCACGCCGTTGGCGGCATAGTCGAGGGTGCCGCCGAGGAACAGGTAGTTGGGCAACACCGCACCGAACTGCCCCTGAATCCCGCCCGCCGCCTGGAGGATGTTGTACTGACGCCCCAGCAGGCTCTCGGCCTGTTGCTGGCTGAGCAAAGTCGGGCTGTTTTCCAGGGCCAGGGTCACGGTACCTCCGCCGAGGATTACCTTGCCGGTGGCGACAATCTGGTCGCTGCTGGTGGAGGTGAGTTCGACCGCATAGGTTGAGCCGGCAGCGAGGTTCACGTCCCCAGCCACCTGCAAGGTACCCACGGAGTTGCCCGGCGCCACGGTGCCGCCGCTGTTCACTTGCAATGCCGCGATACGGCCGGAACCGCCCAGTGTGCCGCTGTCATTGACCGTCACTGCCGACGTCAGTGAGCCATTCACCGCCAACCGACCGCCATTCACGGTGGTCGGGCCACGGTAGGTGTTGTCACCCGTGAGGATCAGGCTGCCCGCGCCGGATTTGATCAGGCTGCCTTCGTAGATACGCTGGGCCGCCGCTGCCGCCCGGGCGGTGCCAACGGCATAGTCCGTCTGGTCCTGCTGGCTCGCGCCGGCGCCCACGCCGTTTTCCCAGCCCTTGTCGCGCAGGGTTTGCTGCCAGGCCAGGGTTTCGGCGCTGTCTTCGGCCTGGCGCTGGATCAGCGCCTTGTCGGAGATCGCGTTGCTCCACACATCGCCCTGCCCGGCCGCCAACGTGACATTCATCGGCCCAAGCAGTTGCCCGGGCCCGTGCATCGCCCGGCCAAGGTCCGGCACGCCCCAGCCAACTTGCGTGGTCGGTGCATCGGTAACCGCGCCATTGAGTTGAGTGGCCGTGGTCAACAACACCTGCAAGGCCTGCTCGTTGTTCAGGTACGGGTAGCGCTCCATCACCAGCGCCAGTGCGCCCGTGGCATGGGGCGCCGACATCGAGGTGCCGGACTTCACCCCATAACCGCCGTCGGGAATGGTGCTGTTGATCAACGCCCCAGGGGTGGAAATGCACCAGTACTTGGCGATGCCGCACTGGTTGTATTTCTGGTTATTCGCCTTGTCCAGACCCGACACCGCCAGCCAGTGGCCTTCCAGTTCCGGCTGGAAATACGGCAAGGCCGAACGCACGCTGGCGTTGGCGTAGCCGCTGTTCCCGGCACTGAACACGTTGATCACCCCGGCCTTGGCCACATCCGCAGCAGCATCTAGCCAGGTGTTCTGGTTGTAGTGCTGGGCATAGGCCGCGTGCAGGTCGCCCAGGGTCTGGTAGCTGACGTCCTTGGGCTGGCTGCCCCAACTGTTGTTGATCGCGCGCACGCCGGAATCCACCAGGGCGCTGTACACCGCCTTGAAGTACTTGGGATCCGGCGTGGGGCCAAACAGGAAGCTGTCATTGGCGTTGGTGTTACCGACGTAGATCTGCGCGTTGTACGCCACGCCGTGCATGCCCACGCCATCACGGGCCGCGCCCATGGTGCCGGTGACGTGGGTGCCGTGGGAGTCGTTGCTGAGGTTGAGCGCGCCGGTGGTGCTGAACGTGCTGCCGTCGACGTAGGTGCCGCTGGCGGTGACCGCGTGATAGCGGTCCTTGGAGGCTTCGGGATGGTTGGGGTCGAAACCCGAGTCGAGGGCGCCGATCTTCACGCCACTGCCGGTGATGCCGCTCGCGTAGGCCTCGTTGGCTTTCATCCGGTCCAGGCCCCAGTCACTCTGGAACTCGGCGGAGCGCCAACTGGCGGGATCGCCCGCTTTGCCGGTTTCGATGTACTGCCCGTGGGCTGCCACGGACAGCAGCAACAAGGAGCCTGCGGTGAAGGGTTTGAAGCGAGGTGAATCAGTGATCATGAAGAGTCCTTTTTCTTATTGTTGAAATACCAGTGGCGAGGGCAATTGCTGTGGCTTGGGAGCTAGCTGTGTCTTGAAAGCTCGCTGTGGCTTGGGAGCTTGCTGTGGCGAGGGAGCTTGCTCCCGCTGGAGTGCGCAGCGCTCCCAAGGTATTGGGGCCGCTACGCAGCCCAGCGGGAGCAAGCTCCCTCGCCACAGCAAGCTCCCCCCCACCACAGCAAGCTCCTTAGCCCCACCATCAGCGGCTCATAGGACCAAATGCCTCATCCACCTTGGCCAGGTCGGTGTCGCGCAAGTTGCCCGCGTAGTAATGCAATTTGGTCCAGGCCATCAGGTAGTCGTACCGCGCCTGGGCCAGGTCGCGACGAGTGCTGTACAGCTGCTGCTCGGCGTTCAGCGCATCGAGGTTGACCCGCTCGCCGCCGAGGATGCTTTGCTTGGTGGAGACCACCAGCGCTTCGGCGGAGGTCAGCGCCTTTTGGTAGGCGCGCAGCTTGCTCACCCCCGACAGGCAAGCGCTGAACTGGCGCCGCAGTTCGATCAGGGTTTCGCGGGTCTTGCCTTCCAGTTCGTACTCGGCCTGCTCCATGGCCCGGCTGGCCTGGCGGGTGGACGCCGAGACGCCGCCACCGGCATACAACGGCATGCTGACTTCGATGCCGATGGTGTTGGTGTCGTAGCGCTGGTTGTAGGTGTTGCCGCTGTCGGACTCCTGCTGGCGCGAGCTGGCATAGGCCGTGACCCGTGGCAGGTGCCCGGAACGGTTGCGCTCCACTTCATAACGCGCCACTTCCACGGACTGGCGCTGCGAGGCCAGGTTGGGGTTGTTGGTCAGCGCGAGTTCGTGCCAGGTGTCGTAGTTGGCTGGGGTCAGGGTGAAGGCGGCAAATCCCGGGTTCAGCGGCGCCAGGTCATTGATGTTGACGCTCTGCACACCGATCAATGCGCCAAGCTCTCGCAGCGACGCGTCTTGCTCATCCAGCGCCTGGATTTCCTCGGCGGTAGCCAGCTCATAGCGCGATTCCGCTTCCAGAATGTCGGTGCGGGTGCCTTCGCCCTGCTGGAACAGATGCTGGTTCTGCTGGAACTGCTGCTCGTAGGCCTTTTTCTTGGCGCGGGCAATGTCGATCTGGTCCTGGGCAAACAACGCCTGGGTGTAATAGGTCAGCACCCGCACCAGCAGCGCCTGACTCTTGTCGCGAAAACTCTCGTCGGCAAACAGCGCCTGAGCCACGCCCTTGCGATAGTTGGCATAGGCTTCATAGTCGAACAAAGGCTGTTGCAGGGTGAAGGTGGAGCCGTAGCTGTTGTAGTTGCGGTCATCGTGATAATTACCGCCGCGCCCGTCGGGCAAGGTGGCCTGGGAGTTGTTGCGGCCCTTGTTGTAGTTGTACGACAGCTTGGGCAGCAGGCCGGCGCGGCCAATGGTGCGGTTTTCCAGGCCGGCGTCACGCTCCTTGATGGCGCCGAGGAATACCGGGTCGTTGCGCAGGGCCTGTTCGTAAACATCGAACGGCCCCATGGCAGCCTGGGCGCTGCTGCAGGCGAGTAACAAGGCGATGAACATCGGCTTCATGCTCATTCCTCGGTCAACGCCGAGCCGGCGCGGTCCAGCAGCGGCTTGAACAGGTAATTGAGCAAGGAGCGCTCGCCGGTACGGATGAACATCTCGGCGGGCATCCCCGGCTTGATCACCAGGCCATGGAGTTTTTCCAGGGCGTTGCTGCTGACGACGGTGCGCAACACGTAGTACGGCATGCCGGTTTTTTCGTCGAGCATCTGGTCGGCGGAGATCAGGCTCACCTCCCCTGGCACCCGCGGCGTGCGGCTCTGGTTGAAGGCGGTGAAGAGGATGTCCACCGGCAAGTGGGCGCCGACCTTGTCCACCAGATGCACCGGCAAGCGCCCTTCCACTTCCAGGCGGGTGTCCTGGGGCACGATTTCCAACAGGGTTTCACCGGCACGCACCACAGCGCCTTCGGTGTGCACGCCCAGGTTGACCGCGATGCCATCGGCAGGCGCATTGATTTCGCTGTGCTGCAGGTCGAAACCAGCGGAAGTCAGTTGCTGCTCCAGGGTCAGGCTGCGCAGTTGCGCATCGGCCAATTGGCTGCGGACTTCCTTCTGATATTCCTCGCTGTGCTGCTGCAACTTGAGGCGCGATTCAAGGATGCCCTGCTCCACCCGGCCGCTTTCGCCGGTGTTCTGCGCCAGGTCCTGTTGCACCTGGGACAGTTGGCGCTGGTACTCCATCAGCCGGTTGCGCGGGATGTAGCCGTTGTCGGCCAGGGGTTGCAGGTTGTTCAGTTGGTCACGCAGGGATTGCGCCTGGGCGGTCAGGTCGCTGCGGGCGCGGCGCATGCCGTTCAGCTGTGCGGTGGCGCCTTCGATACTCGCGCGAATCCCGGCCTGTTCCCGGGCAAAGGCTTCACGGCGGCTGCTGAACAGTTGGCGCTGGCCTTCAAGGACCAATGCCAGGGCTTGATCGGGGTTGGTGCTCAGCTCCGGCGGAAAGGTGATGGTTGGCTGGTTGTCGCGCTCGCTCTGCCACCGCGCCACGCTGGCCCAGGCCATGCGGTATTGGGCTTGCAGGGAGTGCACGTCGGCCTGGTTCTGTGTCTGGTCAAGACGGAACAGCGGCTGGCCCTGCTTCACCGCCTCGCCTTCACGCACCAGAATCCGGCTGACCACGCCGGGGCTCAAGGTTTGCACGGCCTTGCGCTTGCCCGACACCACCACCGTGCCTTGTACCGGAATCCCTTGGTCCAGCGGTGCCAGGCTGGCCCACAGGAAAAACCCGCCGGCGCCGACCACTGTCAGCAGCCAGCCCATGCGGGCAAAGAAGCGCGCATCGTGTTCGGGGTGAGTCTGTTCGTAATCGCGGTTGATTTGAATGCTGCTGTCGCTGCTCATGCGCCTGATCCTTGCGGCTTGTTAAAAAACTGTAGGAGCGAGCTTGCTCGCGAAAAACCTGAGACCGCCGCGTTCATTCAGGATGCCCGCGTCATCGTTAACGACCTTCGCGAGCAAGCTCGCTCCTACAGTTGGGCTGTTCCCGCTGGCCGGACAGTGCCCTCAGCACGTCCTGGCTCGGACCAAATGCCTGCAACCGGCCTTCGTTCAGCACCAGCAGCTTGTCGGCCTGGGCCAGCGCGGAGGAACGGTGAGTCACCAGCACCACCGTGCTGCCCTGGGCTTTCATCTGCATGATCGCGCTGGCCAGGGCGGCTTCACCCACGGTGTCGAGGTTGGAGTTGGGCTCGTCGAGCACGATCAGGCGCGGCCCGCCGTACAGCGCGCGGGCCAGGGCGACCCGTTGTTTCTGGCCACCGGACAGGCCGCTGCCTTCGTCACCGAGCACGGTGTCGTAGCCGTGGGGCAAGCGCAGGATCAATTCGTGCACGCCCGCTTGTTGGGCGGCCTGCACCACGAGTTGGGGATCGGCTTCGCGAAAGCGTGCGATGTTGTCGGCGATGCTGCCGCTGAACAGTTCGATGTCTTGGGGCAGGTAGCCAATATGCGGGCCGAGGTCGTCGCGGTCCCAGCGATGAATATCGGCCCCGTCCAGACGCACGGTGCCCGCCAGGGTTGGCCACACGCCTACCAGTACGCGGGCCAGGGTCGATTTGCCGGAGCCGGAAGCACCCAGCACGCCGAGCACTTCACCCGCAGTCAGGTTGAAACTGACCTGATGCAAGGTGGGCACACGCCGCCCCGGCGGGCCCGCGCTGACCTGCTCGAAACTCACATTGCCCCTGGGCGCCGGCAAGGCCATCTGCTCGCCCTGGGGCGGAAACTCACGCATCAGGCCGTCCAGGCGCTGATAAGCCAGCTTGGCCGAACTCCATTGCTTCCACACGGCGATCAACTGGTCGATGGGGCTCAACACCCGGCCCATCAGGATCGAACCGGCGATCATCATGCCCGCCGTCATGTCGCCCTTGATCACCAGCAACGCCCCCAGGCCGAGCACCAACGATTGCAGGCACAGGCGCAGGGATTTACTCAGGGAACTGATGATCGAGCCGGTATCGCTGGCCTTGTTCTGCAAGCCCAGAAACTGCGAATGCACCTTGAACCAGCGCTTGCGCAATGCGCCGAGCATGCCCATGGCCTGGATGGTTTCGGCGTTGTGCAGGTGGCTGGTGGCCAACTGGGTGGATTGCTGGGAAAACCCGCTGGCTTCACCCAGGGGCTTTTTGGTCAGGTATTCATTGAGGCACGCCAGGGCAATCAGCAGCACTGCACCGGCGCTGGCCAAGACACCCAGCCAGACGTTGAACAGGAAGATCACAAACAGGTAGATCGGAAACCACGGCGCATCGAAAAACGCGAACAGCGCCGGCCCGGTGATGAATTGGCGGATGTGGGTCAGATCCCCCAGGGATTGCCCGCCATGGCCTTCGCCCCGTTGCAGGTTGCGCTCGAAGGCGGCCTTGTACACCCGCAGGTTGAAGCGGCGCTCCAACTGGCTGCCGATGCGAATCACGATAAAGCTGCGGATCACCTCCAGCACGCCGATAAAGGCGAAGAACCCCACCACCATCAGCGTCAACATCACTAGGGTGGTTTCGTTCTGTGAAGACAGCACGCGGTCGTAGACTTGCAACATATAAATCGACGGCACCAGCATCAATACGTTAATCAATGCCGTGAAGCAGCCAATACTGATCAGAATACTTTTGTAGTCGCCGAGTGCCTTGAACAGTGGTGCAACGGGAGTGGTCTTCGCCATGTTGCCTGATCTTCCCTGAGCCGAATGACGCGCAATAGTTTGCCAGGCGCCCCATTAAGAGGCGGGCAAACATTAAAATCGGGTTATATCGTTATAACGAACTATTAGGGTGCACGTTGTAATATCAATACCGCGCCAGATTTTACGCGGCCTTCATATTCGCCTTCTTTCTGGCGATTCAAATGGGTAATGCCGGTGCCTTCGGCATTCATCAACCAAATACCGTCGGGAGTTGGCGTCCAACTAACAGGGGCTTCACCCAGCCATTGTCCCGCGCACTCCACATCGCCCCCCAGAGCGTTGGCGTGTTCAACCAGATCCAGCGCACACACCTGCTCTTGCTGGTGCAGCGTCCAATGCCCGGCCAACTGCGCGGACGTGGGTAAAACCAGACTGCTTGCCATTGCTGTGGCTCCTGCCGACATAAGCAACGCCTGGAGACACCAGGCAACTGTACTGCGAAATAGCGTCATCACCTTCGCCCGTTCAAAGGGTGGATGCAAGGGCAGAGGGCGGCGCGTGTGCGCCACCCTCCTTTACACCTGAATCAAGCCACGATGTCGCTGACCGCTGCCTGGCCCACGGTGGTGACGAGGAAATCCGCCACGCCGTGACCGGAGAAGTCCACTGCCAATGTGCCCAGGTTGGTACCCGAAGCGTAGGACAGCACCGCGTCGCCGGCGTGACCGGTAAACGCGTTGACGAAGGTCAGGCCTGCACCTTTGGTGATGCCGGTGAGGTCGATCTTGTCCGAACCCGAGGTGAAGTCGAAGATCTTGTCGGCCGCCCCTGGCTTGGAGTCCGAGCTGGCGCCGAACACGAAGGTGTCGTTGCCTGAACCGCCCCACAGCTGGTCTGCACCGCCGCCGCCGAAGAGGATGTCGTTGCCGGCACCGCCTTTGAGGACGTTGGCTGCTGCGTTACCGATCAACAGGTCGTTACCCGAACCGCCGATGGCGTTCTCTACGGTCACGCCCTTGGCGATGGAAACGTTGCCCACCAGGCCACCCACGTCGGAGAACGAGGTCTCATTGAGGTTGATCTTCTGGTTCTGGGTAAAGCCGGAGAAGTCCAGGGTGTCGTTACCGCCACCGTCCCACACCGAGAACACCAGCTTGTCAGCCGATGAAGTGGCGCTGAGGAAATCACGCCCGGTGTTGGAGTTGAAACCGTAGGTGGTGTCGCCGGCGCGGGTGTTGTAGTTGGCGCCGTAGAGCTTCTGGATCGCGGCGATGTCGTCGATCAGCGGGCCGGACGAGTAAGCCTCTACCCCGCCTTTGCTGAAGTTCTGGTTGGTGTTGCTCTCGCTCCAGTAACTCATGACGCTGTAGCCGCGCGTGTCCTGTCCATAGTCCGCGTCTTTGTACGAAGGGTTGCCGGTCCCGGCGTTGTAGTCGCCAGGGTGGTCCAGGCCCAGGGTGTGGCCGATTTCGTGGGTCAGGGTCTGCCGGCCATAGTTGTTCAGGTCCGGCGTTTTGTTCGGCGTGTAGCTGTTGTTGGTCAGGTACCAGGAAGTGCCGTCAAGCCCGCTTTCGTTGTACTTGGCGTTGGTGCCTGGCAGGTAGGCAAAGGCCGCTGCGCCGTCCTGGCCGCCGCTGTAGTTGCCGAAGGTCATGTGGAAGTCACCGCCCGAGGCTTTCTCGGTGAAGGTGACATTGGCCACATCAGCCCAGGATTGCATGGCCAGTACGGCCTGTGCTTTCTGCTGGGTGTTGAACTGGCTGAACCCGGTGATCCCATGTTTGTTCATGGTCGAGTTGGAAGCCGACGTCAGGAAGGTGTAGGTAAGATCGATCTTGCCATTGCCGTCCACGTCGCGGTACGCGGCGTTCTCACGCAGCAGGTGGTCAGCGGCCTGGTCAACGGTGAACGAAGGTTTGCCATTGACCGTGAGGTTGCCGCCGCGGTCGTATTGATGGCTAAAGCTATCGATTTGCGTATAAGCGGTACTTGCTTGAGCCGCCGATACAATAGCTTTGTCTTTTACTTTTGACATAAACGTACTTCCTTGTTTGCAAGTGGAACAGTTTTTGTCCGACCGGACCCACTCTGGCGAGTAAGTTCGATCACTCGCCCCTTTTGAAGGCGAAAGAAAACTGACACAACCTGAAATCATTCGTCCAGCGGTTTTTATCCAAGGAAAAAGTTGGGCTGACGAACAAAACCTGCAAACATTGGCAAATAGCGCCTTATAAAATTCCAGCTATTTAAATATTAAATACTCCTAAAGACATTTAATGAGGAATGGATCCAAAGTATTGCTTGAGGTGCACTAAGAAAGTGTCACCGTGTCATTGTTAGTATTGAATGGCCACTACTTAAGTGCTTGTCCCGTATTACCGGGACAAGACTTAGTTTATTTATTGCGCGCGCCAGCCTGTTTGACGCAATGCTTGCAGGAGTGTTTGCGAATCCAGCCCCGGCACTCGCACACCGTCGTCGGTGAGCATATCTTCCCCGGCCACTATCGCATTAATGATCGCTTCCTCGACCGCCTCCGCCGCCGCGCTGAACAAGGGCGAAATATGGTCGTTATTGACCATGTGCAGCGACGTGCTAAGGGGCAAGCCCTTGCGCCCGTAGTCGGCCACCGGCAAATCCTGATTGCCGGTGGCAAACGCGAGGAACAGGTCCCCGCTGGAGTCCTCGGTACCGCCGCCCGTGCGCGCAATGCCGATGGACGCCCGTTGGGCCAGGCGCTGGCACTGATGGGGCAACAATGGCGCATCGGTGGCGATGATCACCACGATGGAGCCCATGCCGGGCGTACCGCGGTCAGCAAACGGTGACGGGATTTCCATCAGTTGCCGACCTACGGGGTAGCCGTCCACCCGCAATTCCTGCCGCTTGCCATGGTTGGCCTGCACCAGCACACCGACGGTCCAGCCACCCTGCTCCGCCGACAAGCGCCGCGAGGCCGTGCCAATCCCGCCCTTGAACTCATGGCAGATCATTCCGGTGCCGCCGCCCACGGCGCCCTCCGCCACGGGGCCGGATTCGGCGTTGGCCAACGCCTCGCGCACATGCTCCGGGCCGACATGCTGGCCCCAGATGTCGTTGAGTAACCCGTCGTAGGTCTCCATCACCACCGGCATGCACCAGTACACCGCCGGGTCTGCCAGGCTTTCGCGCTCCAGGGCGATCAGGGTGTCGCGTACCACGCCGATGCTGTGAGTGTTGGTGATCGCCAGTGGCGTGGTCAGCAGGCCCGATTCACTGATCCACTCAAGCCCCGTGGCGTCGCCATTGCCGTTGAGTACGTGGTAGCCGGCAAAACACGGCTGATACCGCGCGGCACCGGCCCGGGGCTGGATCGCCGTGACGCCGGTCCGTACCTGTTTGCCATTGATGCGGGTCTTGATCGTGCTGTGGCCGACCCGAACCCCTGGAACGTCGGTGATGGCATTCAACTCACCGGGCGTGCCCAGCCCCAACGTGATGCCCAATTGACGTGCGCGCATAACCACTCCTTACAATTTCTGAAACGCCGGACTCAACCGGCCACTGATGCAATACAGGATCACCGACAGTGCCAACAGGCCGATGATAATCATGATGTCCCGAACCGAAGCGGCCATCGCCAGGGTTACCAACAGGTAGCCGGCCCCGAGTACCGCCAGCAATGCCGGCACTGGCCACAACGGCATGCGATACGGATGCTCGCGGTCACGCAGCAACACCCGGCTCATCAACGCGCTCAACGCCACGATCAGGTACACCAGCATGATCAGCAGCACGCTGAAGGACGTCAGGTCCGCCAGGTTCGAGCTGAAGCTGAGCAACGCCGAAGGGATTGCCAGGAACAGCGTAGCCAACCACGGTGAATCCCAGCGCGGATGAATCCGGGTGAAGAGTTTATTGATGGTTGGCGTCCACAGCGCGTCGCGGCCGCTGCTGAACACTACCCGACCAATCTGAATAACGATGGCGACAATCGCATTGAACACTGACAGGAAAATCCCGGCACTCACCAACCGTGACAGGGTTTCATTGCCGTGGCTGGTCAGCAGGTAGCCGATCGGGTCGGGGCTGCTGATCATCGCGCTGAGGGATGGCGCACCGATCAACAACGCGGTGATCGGCACCAGTTCGATAACCACCACCAGGCCCAGGGACCACAACACCGCCTTGTGCACGCCCTTGCCGCCGCACTTCATGTCTTCCGCCAGCAACACTGCAGGGCCATAGCCATTGAAGGAGAACAGGCCAATGCCCACTGCGCCGATCACCAGCGCCCAGGGCGCCAGGTGCAGCACGCCGTTTTCGACGATTTGCGGTTGCAGCAGCACGCTGACCGGCTGCACCGGGTTGCCGAAGCCGATAAACACGATCACCAGCAACGCCGCCACTTCCAACAGCAGGCAGGTGCCGGTGATCCAGGCATTCAGCTTGATATTCAGAATGCCCAGGGCGTAGCTGCACACCACGATGACCAGGGCCACGGTTTGCGAGTCGAATTTTGTGCCGAGGGCGTTATTCAGGTAAGTCGCCGCCCCGGTGGCCAGCACCGGCGGGATAAACAGCAACATCACCAATACCGTGAGGAACGTCGCATAACCGGCCATGCCGCCGAACACCCGCTTGGCGTACACGTACTCACCGCCAGCACTGTTGTGGGCGCGGCCGAGTTCGGCGTAGCAAAAGGCGAACATCAGCGCGAGCAACGCGGCCATCACAAAGGCCAGGAACACCCCGCTGCCGGCCTGCTGGATGGCAAAGGGCGCAATCACGAACACTGAACTGGCTGGGGTCACCGCCGAGACGGTGATGGCCACCACGTCGAACACACTCAAGGTGGGTTTCAGCACGCCGTCGGGCGTGGAAGGAGCACTCATATCGTTATCCTCTTGATTGTTCTTGGTTTGAGGCAGAAACGAAAAGGTGGAGCGGCGCGGGGTATGTTCCCCGCTGACTGACGGCAAACTTAAACGCTGCGGGTAAGGCGGCCAATTCCCCTATTGGAGTACTCCCCTTGACGGCAACCGGCAAAAGTCGAACCCTTGCGGCCTGAATCCTTTGCGTGGAGCTGCACATGAGCCTGTTCAGTGAAGTCGGCATGCACGCAGGCCTGGGCCGCACCGTCGCACAAATCGGCACCGGGCGTTTCTGGAAACAACTGGTGCTGTTGTTGCACCAATGCGTGCCCTTCGACAATGCCCTGGCGATCTTCTACCCCGCCGACGGCCCGCCCCAGGCGCTGGAGGAGTACGACGCGCAACCGAGTAGCAAGCCAGCGTCGATGCTGGTTTACCTCAATGGCTTGTACTTGCTGGACCCGTTTTTCCAGGCCTGCCGAGAAGGCTATGCCAGTGGCGTGTACCGCCTTGAAGAAGTGGCGCCGGATCATTTTCGCCAGAGTGAGTACTTCCTCAACTACTTCCACGACAACGTGCTGGAAGACGAGGTGCAGTTCATCCTGCAATTACCGGGTACGGGGACGTTGTCGCTGTCGTTGGGGATGCAGCGGTTGTTTACCGGCGAGGAAACCGGGTTGATGACCACGCTGGCGGCCTGGGTGTTGCCGTTGATGCAGCAGCATTGGCAGCAGAGCACACAGCGGGTGGCCGCGCCTGCCGAGATGGCCAGCCAGATCCGGGATGCGCTGAGTCATTTTGGCTGTGGGGTGTTGTCGGAGCGGGAGTTGGAAATTGCGCGGTTGGTGTTGCGTGGGTTTTCGTCAAAAGCCATGGCTGAACGGCTGAATATCTCGCCGGATACGGTCAAGGTTCATCGTCGGCACCTGTATGCCAAGCTTGATATCTCGTCGCAACCGGAGTTGTTTTCGTTGTTTATCCAGTCGTTGGGGCATGACTTGGAGAATCCTTAATTCCGCGGTGTGGCTACGCAGCCTCGCTGGGGCTCGACAGCTGCTACGGAGGTGAGATCGCGGCGTAGCCACCAAACATCCCAAAGCGAATCACGCCCCCACCTCACGGCGTAGCAGCTGTCGAGCCCCAGCGAGGCTGCGTGAGGCCCTCAAAGCCACCAAACATCCCAAAGCGGATAATCATGCACGCGCCTCACCAACCCCGCGCGAATCGGATTACACACCACGTAACGGGCGAAATCCTTCAAATCCTCCTCACGCCGAACACCCCTATCGTGATACCCCTTCTGCCAAAGCCGGCCCCTGCGCCCAAGCGTACGATTGACCGTCAAACTGCTGCGGGATTTTATCCGGCACATCAACTCGGCCAACGACTTGTCACGCAGTTGAACCAGCCAGTGAAGATGATCCGGCATCACCACAAACGCGAGTGAGTTCGCCCATTGATCTTCATGGGCCTGCCGAAATTCCCTTACGAGCAACCGCCCGAGCCGCCAATCACTGAAGATCGGCAAACGCCGGTCGACCACAGCGGTCAACAGGTACACCCCGCCAACCTCTGAGGCCCTTCCAATCCGCAATCGTCCAGACTTGTTTGATACAGGCATTCCTTGCCTCCAAATCAACATTAGGAGGCGAGGAATTTAGAAGGAGCAGGGCCTGAAAGCAGTCATTGATGAGCCACCAAATATTACCCATCAACGCCCGGTACGAATGGTGTTCCACACCCGCGTACGAATCCGGTCGATGTTCAGCGGCATCGCTTCCAGGGCAAACAACTTGCCCATCATTTCCGGGCTTGGGTACACCTTGGTGTCGCTCTTGATCGCCGGGTCCACCAGACTATCGGCCGCAGAGTTGCCGTTGGCGTAGTGCACGTAGTTGGTGATGCTGGCCATGACTTCCGGGCGCAGCAGGTAGTTCATGAACGCATAGCCGGCTTTTTCATCCGGGGCATCAGCGGGCATGGCGACCATGTCGAACCAGATGGCGGCGCCTTCCTTGGGAATGTTGTAGCCGATGTTCACACCGTTCTTGGCTTCCTTGGCACGGCTTTCGGCCTGGAGGATGTCGCCGGAGAAGCCGACGGCCACGCAGATGTCGCCGTTGGCCAGGTCGGCGGTGTATTTCGATGAGTGGAAGTACGCCACATACGGCCGTACTTTCATCAGCAGGTCCTCGGCCTTTTTGTAGTCTTCCGCCTTCTTGCTGTGGTGCGGCAGGCCCAGGTAGTTGAGCGCCGCTGGCAGCAGCTCCGGGCCGTTGTCGAGGATCGCCACGCCGCATTTCTGCAGTTTCTGCATGTTCTCGGGCTTGAAGATCAGGTCCCAGGAATCCACCGGGGCGTTGTCGCCGAGTACCGCCTTGACCTTGTCGATGTTGTAGCCGATGCCGGTGCTGCCCCACAGGTACGGGAAACCGTGGGCGTTGCCCGGGTCGTTGTTTTCCAGGGCCTTGAGCAGCACCGGGTTGAGGTTCTTCCAGTTGGGCAACTGGCTCTTGTCGAGCTTCTTCAACGCCCCGCCCTGGATCTGCCGGGCCATGAAGTGGTTGGAGGGGAACACCACGTCGTAGCCGGATTTGCCGGTCATCAACTTGCCGTCGAGGGTTTCGTTGCTGTCGTACACGTCGTAGGTGAAGCCGATCCCGGTTTCTTTCTGGAAATTCTTGGTGGTGTCGGGGGCGATATAGTCCGACCAGTTGTAGATCTTCACCGTCTCGGCGGCTTGGCTGAGGGTGGCGACAAATACCAGCGGCAACAGGGCAATGGGTCTCATGGTTCGATTTCCTGGCGGTTTTAGGGCTGTTTTTATGGCAGGCGATCAAAGATCAAAGAATCAGAGGATCAGTACATAGGTCTTGCGCACGGTTTCCTGGATATCCCAGATACCCGTGCTGTTGGCCGGCAACATCAGTGCGTCGCCGGCTTCTATGTGGAGCATTTCTCCGTTGTCGGGGGTGAAGGTGCAGCGTCCCTGGATAAAGTGGCAAAACTCCTGGGCTTTGATCTGCCGGCGCCAGCGCCCGGGCGTGCATTCCCAGATGCCGGTTTCGACGCCGTCGCTACGCTCCACGCTCAAGGTCGAGGCCACCGCCACCGGTGTGCCCAGTGGCGCGGCAACGGGGGAAGAGTCCGGTAAATGGGCGCTGAGTGTGTCTTTGAACTGGGTAATGCTCATGTTCATACCTGTGGTGATTGAAACGACTTAGTGCATGAAACCTTCCATGAACCCGGCAACCCCGCTGGCCAGCTTGCGGCGCCACGGCGCGGTGTTAGGGTTCGCCAGCACCTGGTCTTCGTGGACGAAGCTGCGAATGATCGCGTTGTAGCCCAGCCAGCGGCAGGGTTCCGGTTCCCAGGCCTTGAGCCCGTCCAGCCGGCCCGGCTGAATGACCCATGGCTGCGTGACCAGCGGCGTGTCGAGCCCCAGGATCAAGTCGGCCAAGGTACGCCCGCCGAGGTTGCTGGCCCCTACTCCCTCGCCGCCATAACCACCGGCCAGGGCGATGCCCGCCGCGTGATCGCACAGCATGTGCGGCTTGAAGCGCCGGGACATGCCGAGGTTGCCGCCCCAGGCGTGGGTGATCCGGACTTTCTTGAGTTGCGGGAACAGTTCACCGAACAGGTAGCGACGCAGTTCGACTTCGCTGTGGGTGAGGTCGAAGTTGTGCCGCAGCTTGCCGGCAAACTGATAACCACCACGGGCGCCGAACACCAGGCGATTGTCCACCGAGCGCTGGCCGTAGGTGACCTGTCGACTGCTTTCGCCGAATGCCTGGCCACGGTTCAGGCCGATTTCGTCCCAGGTGCTGGCGGGCAACGGTTCGGTGGCGACAATCAGGCTTTGTACCGGCAACTGATAGCGGCCCAAAGGCGCCAATGTGGTGGCATACCCTTCCACCGCCGGCACCACCCATGACGCGCGTACTGAAGCTTTAGCCGTGCGCAGGCTGCCGGACTGCCAATGGGTGACGGGGCTGTTTTCATAGATCGTGACGCCCATCTGCTCCACCACCCGCGCCAGGCCACGCACCAGCTTGGCCGGGTGAATCGTGGCAACGTGAGGTGCATAGATGCCGCCATAAGGCTTGGCAATGCGGATTTGCTCGGCCAACTGCTGCGGGCCGAGCCAACGGTAGTCGTCGTCGGTCAGGCCCTGAGCGTGGAGTTTGGCCAGGTAGGCCCGCAGGCTGGTTTCCTGCTCGGGATAACGCGCGGCGCAGTACAGCACGCCACCCTTGCGGTAGTCACAGTCGATGCCTTCGCGCTCGATCACCTGGGCCACTTCATCGGGAATGGCGTGCAGCAGGTCGAACGAGGCCCGGCGCTGCTCCGGGGACAAGCCGGCCAGCAGCCGGTCTTCCCCCAGCAGGTTACCCATCAGCCAGCCGCCGTTACGGCCCGAGGCGCCGAACCCGGCGGTTTGCGCCTCGATGATGGCGATTTTCAGCTCGGGCGCCTGGCGCTTCAGGTAGTACGCAGTCCACAGCCCGGTGTAGCCGGCGCCGATAATGGCCACGTTGACGTCCAGGTCGTGCTCCAGGGACGCACGCGCCACCAGCGGCTCGTCCAGCTGGTCCATCCATAAACTGATATTGCGCCATGCAGGCATGCCAAGCTCCACCACCACACTTCGATGGCGGTGATCCTAGAGCCTGGCCTCAGGGGCTGTCTTGCGCGCGTGCACGCAGGGAAATTTGTTTGACGTAGGCCTTGGGCGACTGGCCGGTGTGCTGGCGGAAGCAGCTGTAGAAGGCCGACGTCGAATTGAAGCCCGCGGCAAACGCCAGTTCGTCTATGCGGATCGGCGGCGTGGCCTTGTCCAGTGCGGCCAGCAAATGCTGGAGCCGCGCCTGGTTGACGTAGCGGTAAAAGCTTTGGCCCAGCACCTGGTTCAGCAGGTAGGAGATCTGGTTGCGGCTGTACCCGCACTCCTTCGCCACCCGTTGCAGATCCAGTTCGGGGTCCAGATAGGGTTGCTGGCGCTCGAAGTACTGCTGCAGGTCCTTGGCCATGTAACTCAGTTGCTGGGGCGACAGGCCCAGGCGGCTGACGGTTGGGCGCGTGGTCTCGCTGCGGCTGGCAGATTGCTCGTGCACCAGCGAGGCGTATTCGTTGACCCGCCAGATCAGGCCGTCACGCACGGTGATGGCTTCGCTGGTGCGAAACGACACCAGGCCCTGGCCGCCGCGCAAGGTAATGCGGTACTGGATGAACGCGGTGTCGCCGTCGGCGCGGATGCGGTCGGTGTGCTCGATGGCCTCGTCGGCGCCACGGGGCATGCTGGCTTGCAGATACTCGCGCAGATCGTCTGCGCCTACTACGCGGTTCTGGAAGAAATCGTGGTACTGGATGTCCGGGTGGTAGTACGACATCACGCCGTCCAGGTCCCGGTGTTTCCAGCATAGATGGTGACGCAGCACCAAGTCTCCGGTGGCCTGGGTTTGCTGGGAGTCATCCGGGATGAAGTCGGGCATGGAGCGCTCTAAGGCTGGGGCAGCCTGCGAGCTTGCCCAACTTTCCGGGTGGGTTCAATGGCCATTTGACAGTTATGCCTAATGGCCTTTCGCCCATTTCCACGTAGTACATGACCTACGTCAAACTTCCTGAAAACAACCGCCGAACGGAGCGAAAAAACTCCCATGCAGGATGCGAACGAATGCTATTTTTAAAGCTCACGACGGCCAGGACCAGTGACGGTCATGGCGCCCCTGCAGCGAGCTAAAGGAAGTGCTCAATGAACAAGGTGGGCAAGATGAACAAAGTGACATTCCCCAACGCCTGCCAGCTGATGCGCTGGCATTTTCATCCACTGGGCTTTGAGGCGAGCATGGATGCTCCCGGCAGCATGATCGCCCGCCTGTTCGACCGCGCCAGCGGAGAAACCCTGATTGCGATTGCCGGCATCCCTTGTGCCACGGTGATGAATGCCGCTGATGTGGAGCGGATCATCGAGGCCGTAGAGGATGAGCTGGAGTCGTTTGTGCCGCCGCTGTCGCTGCGGGCTTGATCTGGTGTGGCGAGGGAGCTTGCTCCCGCTGGGCTGCGTAGCAGCCCCAAAATTCTAGGAGCGCTGCGCACTCCAGCGGGAGCAAGCTCCCTCGCCACAGGATTCAACGTCACCCCTTATGATTTGCTGATGCGCTGATCATCAAAAAACGGCTTGTCCCCGGCAACCCGATCCGAGGCCTTCGGCACATTCACCCCTTGGCCATCCTGCGCGTCGACATACCAGTAGCAATGACTCACTGCCCGGGTAATCCCCACATAGGCCAGGCGCAGTACTTCGTCTTTTTGCGCGCTGTCGTAAGCGTCGGTATCGCCATCCTTGCCCAGGCCCGCCATGCGGTAGACCTGGTTCTTGTACGGCGAACTGGTCAAGTGCTGGCAGTCGCCCAACAGGAATACCGCATCCGCTTGCAGGCCCTTGGCGCTGTGATAAGTCAGTTGCTTCAGACGGCGATCGTCATACGGCAAGCTAGAATCCAGATTAACTACAGCCTGAATATGCTCTTGCATCAATGACTTATCGCTACTTTTTCGATACAGCATTAATACCGAATCACCTTTTTGATAGTGCGCCAGCAGTTGCTGGCCCAGCGCCGCATCGTCACGATCACGCACGCTGACCGGCACCAGTTCCTTCGCGGTTCCACTGGCCTTGGCTTTCTTGCCGCTGATGGCCGGAGCAGCACGCACGATGTGCTCGGCAGCATCGATCACGTGCTGATGGCTACGGTAGTTCTCGCCCAGCATCACCCGCGTGGTGGTGGGTGACGGGAATTCCTTGTTGAACTCCATGAAGTACTTTGGCGAACTGCCCCGCCAGCCATAGATCGACTGCCAGTCATCCCCCACGCACAACAGCGAAGAACGCTGGGCGCCACGACCTACGTGCATGGCCGGGCCACGACTGCGAATTTCCCGCAGGCTGGCACGGATCCACGAGACGATCTGCGGCGACACGTCCTGAAACTCGTCGATCATCAGGTGCGACATCGGCCGCAGCAGGCCGTCGCTCAGGAGCTTGAGGTTTTCCGGGGTGTTTTCGCCAAACAGCGAGAACATCCGGTTGTAGGTCATGACCGGTGGCGACTGATCCAGCAAGTGATCTTCGAGGGCTTTCCAGAAAATGCTCAGCGCCTCGAAGTAAAAACGGTCTGGATCGTCCTTGGCAAAGCTCATCTTGCCCACGGCGGTGGGCACATCCAGCCCCAGGTTCTCGATAAACCCGGCGGCGGCGACAAAGCTGTCCAGCAGTGGCGCCGAAGCCAGCTCGCCCTTGACCTTGTAATCGAAGCCCGGGCCCGCTGTTGCATCGCCGGCCAAGCTGCTCAGAAGACGCCTGGATGACTCGTAGTTATCCAGCCATATCAGTGGCTTACGGCAGAAAGCTTGAAACAGGGTGCGCTTTACCGCCCACTCTGCACGCACGGACAGCTTGGCGCCGGGACGACTGGTTTGGGCATTTTCCCGAGGGTCGAAGCCCAGCACTACCCAGGCATCCAGCTCGGCAATGTAGCCATGGCAGTGAAACTGCGCACCGTTGATATCGAAGGTCTGGCGATTGGGCTCGATGCCCTTGATCGGCCAGGCGCCGGCGCGAAACCACAGGTCTTCGATCACATCACAGAGTTCTTCATCGCGCTTGGCGGCCAGCTCGGTAACGGCCACGCGTTTCTGCACGTCAGGGTGATCCCGCTCCAGCTCCTTGAGTTGCAGGGCGTGGCGCGCCAACGGGGCAATCAGTTCGCGGAAGCGTTCGTGACGACCATGCAACTGGTGGTAGCAGGCATTCAGTTGCTGGCGCTGGACGTCGTTGATGCGCAATTCAAAGGGGTTGCTGTCGGCTTCATCAAAACCCGCTTCGGTGCGCGCGTTGAGGTTCTCAAACGCTTGCAGCCGCTCCAGGCCCGGCAGGCTGCGGACCATCGGCAGAATGCGCGAGTGAAAGGTGCGCACCACGGCTTGGGCTTCTTTCATACCAAGGGGTTGACCCCACAAGGCGAGAATTTCCATGAGCTTGTTGATGAAGTCCTTGCGCGATTCGCGGGTGAAGGTCACCACCGTCATCGAGCTCAGCTCAAAGCCCAGGTAATGGGTCAGCAGCAGGATACGCAGCACCAGCGAGGTGGATTTACCGGCGCCGGCGCCGGCAATTACCGAGGTGGACGGCGTGTCGCTGAAGATCATCTTCCACTGGGCCGTGCTCGGCTGGGCATGGGCTGGCAGCAGGCGCGCGACGTCGGCCTTGATACGTTTTTTCAGCTCGGCGGTCAGCGGCAGGCGCCAATCGTCGAACAAGCTGTCGTCGACACCCGGCGCGGTGTGTTCATCCGGCCGGAAGTCACGGATCAGCAAGACCTGGCGGCCTTCTTCGATACCCTCTGCCTTGCCTTCCTTATAGCCATACTCCAAGCCGGCCGTGTGGCCACTTCGAAAGCCATCGGCCTGGCCATGCAACCAGGAAAACCGGTGCTGGGCACGCAAGCGCGTCAGGCCATGTCCGAATAATCGGGCGGCGAGCCGTTTCAACAGGGGCATTTCGGCCAGTGGCCGCAGTTCGGGAGGCAGATCGGGGGTGTGTTGCGGCACGCGGACTCCTGCGAGGCTTTAACTCGGACTAGAGCGCTATGTTCGCCGCAAATGCCCCTCAGTTCCAGCCAATTGCTTTGGGCTCATGCAGTTAGGCGATGAGGTGAAGATACGTCTTGAGCATCGGCATCGAAGCATTCGATAGGAATCCTGCATTTTTTACGCTTTTTATCGAATGGGTGCTGCTGGATCATGGCTCCCATCCACAGGAGACGATCATGCTTGAACTTCGACCTTTCAACACCCTGGGCGGCGCCAATCACGGTTGGCTGGACGCTCACCACCACTTTTCCTTCGCCGAATACCACGACCCCAAGCGCATGCACTGGGGCAACCTGCGGGTATGGAACGATGATCTCATTGCACCGGGCACCGGCTTCCCGCAACACGCGCACCGGGACATGGAAATCATCACCTATGTGCGTGAAGGCGCCATCAGCCATGCCGACAACCTGGGCAATAAGGGCCGTACCGAGGCCGGCGACGTACAGGTGATGAGCGCCGGCACCGGGATTGCCCACAGCGAATACAACCTGGAAGCCACGCCGACCAAGATTTTCCAGATATGGATTATTCCCAATGAGGCGGGGTTGCCGCCGTCATGGGGCGCCAAGCCGTTTCCGAAGGGTGACCGCGAAGGTTTTGTGACCCTGGCCAGTGGCAAGGCTGGCGACAGCGAAAGCCTGCGCATTCGTGCGGATGCACGCCTGGTGGCAGCCAACTTGAAAGCCGGTGAAAGCGCGGAGTATCGCCTGGACAGCGGACGCCGGGCGTACCTGGTGCCGGCGACCGGAGTGATTGAAGTCAACGGCTTGCGTGCACAAGCTCGAGACGGTGTTGCGGTTGAGGATGAGCAGGTATTGCGGGTGACGGCGGTCGAGGACAGCGAGATCGTGTTGGTCGACCTCGCCTGACGCTAAACACCCCTGTAGGAGCGAGCTTGCTCGCGAAAAACTAAAGAGCGCCGCGTGTTTTCAGAAAGCCCGCGTCATCGTTAAAGTCCTTCGCGAGCAAGCTCGCTCCTACAGTTGTTACAGCTCTAGTTAGCCGAGATCGCCCCGTCCACCAACACCTGCGCCTCTTCCACCAGTTGCTTGAGGTGATCCTCGCCAATAAAGCTCTCGGCATAGATCTTGTAGATGTCCTCAGTACCCGATGGCCGTGCGGCAAACCAGCCGTTTTCAGTCATCACTTTCAGCCCGCCAATCGCCTGGTCGTTACCCGGCGCGTGGCTGAGGATCTGCTGGATGCTTTCCCCCGCCAACTGCGTGGACGTCACCTGGTCCGGCGACAGCTTGCCCAGCAAGGCTTTCTGCACGGGGGTGGCCTTGGCGTCCACACGAATGGCGAACGGTTCGCCCAACGCGTCAGTCAGCCCACGGTAGATCTGGCTCGGGTCCTGGCCTTTGCGGGAAGTCATCTCTGCGGCCAGCAGCGCCGGGATCAAGCCATCCTTGTCGGTGCTCCACACGCTGCCGTCCTTACGCAGGAACGAAGCCCCAGCGCTTTCTTCACCGCCAAAACCGAGGGAGCCGTCGAACAGGCCGTCGGCAAACCACTTGAAGCCCACCGGCACTTCGTACAGGCGACGGCCAATGCGATTGGCCACGCGATCAATCAGGCCGCTGCTGACCACGGTCTTGCCCACGGCAGCATCAGCACGCCACTCAGGGCGATTCTGGAACAGGTAATCGATAGACACCGCGAGGTAGTTGTTCGGCGCGAGCAAGCCACCGGATGGCGTCACGATGCCGTGGCGGTCGTGGTCCGGGTCGCAGGCGAAGGCCACGTCGTAACGGTCCTTGAGGCCGATCAAGCCTTGCATGGCGTAGCTGGAGGACGGGTCCATGCGGATCTGGCCGTCCCAGTCGACGCTCATGAAGCGGAAGGTGGAATCGACTTCGGTGTTCACCACGTCCAGGTTCAGGCGATGGTGCTCGGCAATGGCCGACCAGTAGCGCACCCCTGCTCCGCCCAGCGGATCGACGCCCAGTCGCAGGCCTGAACTGCGGATCGCATCAAAGTTGATGACGTTGACCAAGTCGGCCACGTAGGTGTTGAGGTAGTCGTGACGATGGGTCGTGTCGGCCTTCAAGGCCTGGGCGTGGGTGATGCGCTTGACCCCGGACAGTTTATTGGCCAGCAATTCATTGGCCTTGGCTTCGATCCACTTGGTGATGTGAGTGTCGGCCGGGCCGCCATTCGGCGGGTTGTACTTGTAGCCGCCGCTTTGCGGCGGGTTGTGGGACGGCGTGATCACGATGCCGTCGGCCAGGCCGCTGGTGCGGCCACGGTTGTAGCAAATAATGGCGTGGGAAATCGCCGGTGTCGGGGTGTACTCGTCGCCCTCGGCCAACATCACCTGTACGCCATTGGCGGCCAACACTTCCAGGGCGCTGGCGCCGGCTGGGGTGGACAGCGCGTGGGTGTCCAGGCCGACAAATAACGGGCCGTTGATGCCTTGGGCTTCACGGTAAAGGCAAATAGCCTGGCTGATGGCAAGCACGTGCCATTCGTTGAAGCTCAAGTCGAACGAGCTGCCGCGATGCCCGGAGGTTCCAAAGGCGACGCGCTGGGTGGAGATCGCTGCATCAGGCTGGCCGGTGTAATAGGCCGTTACCAGTCGCGGGATGTCTACCAGCAGTTGAGCTGGTGCCGGCTTGCCCGCAAAAGGACTGAGAGTCATGCATAAACCTCTGAAAGAGAAGGATTCGGAAAAAAGTGCAGTTTACTGAGAGTTGGACTGCTCCGCGACGTTATAAATCCTACAACAATCAGGGAAATTTCATTCGGCGCTGGTCTGTGTCTGCCTCAGCGCCTGAGCCAGCTCACCCAGGGCGTTCTCCAGGTTATGCGCCCCGTCGAAGGTATGGCTCAGCCGCAAATGCTGGCGGTGCAGGCCACTGACGCTGAACAACTCACCCGGCGCGATCACCACCTGCCGGCCGAGCAGGCGCTGGAACACCTGGCGCATGTCCACCGCCGCCGTTGAGCGCAACCAGAAGGTGGCGCCAGCGGCAGGCATTTGGTAGCTCACTTGATCCCCCAGATGCTCGTCCAGGCGCAGGCTCATCAGCCGGGCCTGCTCTTTGAGTTGCGGGCGTAACTCCCGCAGATGCTGGTCGATCCGCCCGCTCAGGTAGAGCCGCGCAATCGCCCGCTGGCGGATAGAGGACAACCGGAACTCGCGGAGCAGGAACAGGCGTTGCAGCTCGCCGCTCAAGTGCCGGGACAGCAAATAACCAAACGGCGCTTCAGGCCCGAGCACTTTCTCGAAGGTGGAAAACACCATCAGCCGCTCGGGGTTCGCCAGGTCCCGCAAGGCAGTGGTTGGCTGCTCGAAGCCCAGTTCGCCATGGCTGTCATTTTCTAACAACCAACAGCCATGCTGGTTCAGCAACCGTACCAAGTGCAGGCGGTCATGAGTGGACAGGACGATGCCTGACGGCTGGCTGATGCCCGAGGAGAGCAACGCCAGTTGAACCGGTTCATTGCTGAGCAATTGCTCGAGCAACCCTTGATCCAGGCCGCCGTCCGCCGTGAACGGTAGTTCCAGGACCTTCACGCCTGCGCCCTGCAACAACCGCAGAATCAACCAGTCACAGGGTGATTCCACAATAACGGCAGCGCCCTTGAGCCCCAGCACCTCAATCAGGATTTCCAGCACTCCGCGCAGATCGGCGCCGATGTACACCTCATCCGCCTGCCAGCAGCGGGTTGGAGACGAGGTGTAGCGTGCCGCGAGTGCCGCGCGCAATTCCCAGACGCCGCACGGCTGCGACCATGGCTGCAAATGGCGCGGGTAGTGACGCAACAGTTCGCGCTCCAGCAACAACAACGCACCGTCCAGAGACGCCCCCAGTGCCGGTTCATCGGCGCTGAGCACCAGCATGCCGGGGCGTCGTGCACTGGCATAGAGGCGCTCCAGCAGGTCACCACTGCTACTGGGCGGCTTATTCAACACCGGCCAGGCGTAATAGCCCGACTTGGCCACCGAATAGACCCGCCCTTCCTTCTCCAGCAACGAGTAAGCGTATTGGATGGTCGAGATCGACACATTCAGGCGCTGAGACAATTGCCGCAATGACGGCAATTTTACCCGGGCGTCGGTGCCGACCTCACTGATGAGGTTGATCATGTAGCGATAAACCGCCTGGTAAGCGAAGTCGGTTTGGCTGTCGTCCTTGAGGTTCATCGCTGTTTACCCGTCGTCACCCCCTCAACGCCCTGCCAGTTGGCAGGTTGCCAGGGCGGGCGCTTCTTGCTGCGGCCCTGCGGCCACACACGCAGCCGCTATGGCAGGCCGCTTGCGATACAGATGTTGCAACAGGTCGATCGGCAATCCGCTGATGTCGATCGCCCATTGCATGAGCATCTCGGCCACCGGCTTGCCTTGCAGCGCCTTGTGCAGCTCGGGCAGTGCCACCAACATGCCGGGGTGGCACTGGCGCAAAAAGCTTTCGAGGCGCTCGCCATGACGGATGAACGGCGAAAACATCAGGCAGTTCAGTTGGTTTTCATCCAGCCCGAACAGCGCCTGGGCGTAGTCGGCCGACAAGGCGCGGCCATCCTGGCTGCCGGCCTGGGCTATCAGCTGCTCGGGAATCTGCTTGCGCCGCATAAACAACGTGGCCTGCTGCACAAAGCCCAAGGCGCCCTCTTCATAGCTCAGTTCCCGCAGGCACTCTGCCTGCAAGCCGCGCAGATGGGCCATCAGCAATGGGTTCGCGTAGGCTGGATGACTGAAGTGAAAGCCAAACTCTTCCGGCTGATAAGCCAGGAACTGCCGCAACAACGGGCCGGACGGGTATTCGACGGCTTCCATCAGGTCCGCAATGCCGATGTAGGCCAGGGGACGGTCGGTGTCCTTGTCGGACGCATCGACGGCGACATAGTGCTCGCCGTAGACATCGGAGTAATAAGCGCTGCTCCACTCGTCCATGCGCGCGAACAATCCGCTGAGCACCATAGGCTGCCGCGCCGGAACCGCTGCACCCGCCGCCAGCGCAGCCTTTTTCAACCACGCCAGGTACTCGCGTTGCTTGCGTGGGGAATCACCGCTGACCATCGCGTGCACGCCGCCATCCCACGTGCTCACACGCTGATAGAAGTCGCCAAGTGCCAGGTAGGCGTCGTTGCACAGGGTTTGGCGCAGGTCTCCCGAGGTCAGGTGCCCCACCATCAGCATGTTGCGCCGACTGGTATCGCGCGCCGTGGCGGAGGCCGGCCGCAGGTGGTTGAACGGCAACACTTCCTGGTTTTCCACCATCAGCAGTTCCACACGCGGGTCGTCATGCACAAACAGCGCGCTGTAGCCGCGATGCAATGTATCCAGCGCCGTTTGCGTCATGCCTGCGTGGCGCAGTGTGGCGACGCGTAATTGAAAGGTGCGAGGCGCCCGGCCCGCGAGTGTCAGCTGCGCCGCACGCAGCAAGGTCAAGGCGTAGCTGCTGCCAGCGCCAGCGCCGTGAGCGACCAGCACCCTGTATTCACCGATCCGTTCCATGCCGCCTGCCGCCACCACGATTCGTTGAATCAATAATTGAAGCGAGGTGCGTTCTGTTCGAGAAAAATGTCCAACCAAGCGTTGTAATACTTGTTGATAGACATAGTTCATGGCTTGTTCGTGAATAGCGCTCATAGTTCTACTACCTGAGTTGAAATATCAGTGTCGGGCAACCGTTAACTAACGGTGTTTGCTTGACTGTTGTTTCTGTAGGGGCGTTGCAACATGTGACATTCAATGGAGATTAGCACCGCACCCTGCCTGCCAATGGGCGCTTCGGGGCTTCCAGTCCCGGAAACGCGGCACGCTTCGAGTCGGCGGTGCTAACACCGGCGGTCTTAGGATTGTTCTGACAACTTCCTACACCGTCTTAACTTACAAACTAAAGAAGCATCTGACGCAACCAACTTAAATAATGGTTTTTCGCCTGAGCGGGCATACAGCGCTTTATTGGATTTAATGAACGCATGGGGTGACTTCAGATATTCAATCATTGCTCAATCCTTGAGATGAAAGTGAGGGAGCAATTATCAGCGCTTGAATCCTGATTAACAGATACAGAACCGGGCCTGAAACCAGTTCAGATGAGCGCAGGCATCGGGTATCGACCCCCCAGACACGACAACGCCGCACTGGGATTCAGGGCGGCTTGAGGGGCAGCAAGGTGATTTATCGGGCTAAAACGCTGAAGTCCCGATTAAAACGGTGGGCAGGTTAAATCCTGTCAAATGGCGCATTTGCCCCATGCGCCCGGGGGAAGGAATACTCGCTTGAGAATATTCCCACAGATCAAACAGCTTCTACCTGCAAGGCGACGCGCTCACGGCACGGACATTCGTCCATATAACGGTGCGCTTCAACGAACTGGCTGAACGGAAACACCGTGGTCTTCAGCGGTACCAGCACCTTGTCGGCGGTCAGTTGGTTGATGTCACGCAAGGCTCGCTGCAAGGCCACCTGGTCCTGGATGATGCCCAGTTCCGGTTTGCCGGTGAAGTTGCCGATGCAGTGCACAAAGAACTGAATGTTCTTCTGGAACGCCGCGCAGGCCGGAAATGGCGTCTGGTTGCCACCTTGCAGGCCGTACAGCACCAGGCTGCCACGGGGCGCCAACACATCGCCCAGCAGCGACATCTGCGGGCCACCCAAACCATCGAACACCACGTCAACGCCGCGGTTGTCGGTGAACTTGTTGATTTGCATCAGCAGGTCCTGCTCTTCGGTGACGATGACCTTTTCTGCCCCGAGGGACAGCAGGTATTCGCGCTCATCACTGGTCTTGGTGGCGGCAATCACCCGCACACCGAGGGCTTTACCCAGTTGCACAAACGATGGGCCGGCACAGTGGCTGGCGTCCGTCACCAGGGCAAACTGCCCGGGTTTGACCCGCGCCAAGTCCATGTACGCAAAGTACGCAATCAGCAGCGGCGTGTAGTGCACGCTGGCTTCAATCGGGCTCAAGACGTCCGGGTAACGGGTCAAGGCCGAACGGGGCAGGACGATTTGTTCGCCATACACCGGGTAATCATTCGGGCTCTCGGCCGGGAAGCTGGCGACCTTGTCACCCACCGCCAGGTCGTCGACACCCTCGCCTACGGCCACAACCACACCGGCCATTTCATGGCCCAGGCCTGATGGCAGACGGGCATGGGACGACGCCAGGTTCTGGCGCCACAGAATGTCGTACCAACTGATGCCAATCGCTTCGACGCGCACCTGCACTTCGCCCGATGCGGGCTTAGCGGCTGCATGCTCTTCGCATTTGAGCACCTCGGCCGGACCAAACTTGTGAAAACGGATCGTGCGGGACATCGCAAACCTCGTCAAAGTAACCTCTATTGCCATGAACTCTATCTGGGCTTTCGGAGCAAGGCCACCGGTCGCCATTAATAGTCGACATGCCTGTCATTGATTCCGCACATACGGAAAACGCACCAAGCCATGTAGGAAAACTGAATTAGCCGGTGCAGAGTACCAGCCTTTCCCCGTAAGATTCATGCCGGTCATTGTTCTTATATGACCGCTCCCGTCAAGTTTACTGACGCCGCCTGGGACACAAGATGAACCGTAACGACCTGCGTCGTGTCGACCTCAACCTGTTGATCGTATTCGAAACCTTGATGCATGAGCGCAGTGTGACCCGCGCTGCCGAGAAATTGTTCCTTGGCCAACCGGCCATCAGCGCGGCGTTGTCACGCCTGCGCGGCCTGTTCGACGACCCGTTGTTCGTGCGTACCGGGCGCAGCATGGAGCCTTCGGCCCGTGCGGTCGAAATCTTCGCCCTGCTCTCCCCGGCCCTGGACTCGATTTCCACGGCCGTCAGCCGCGCATCGGAGTTCGACCCGGCCACCAGCACCGCCGTATTCCGCATCGGCCTGTCGGACGACGTCGAATTCGCCCTGCTGCCACTGCTGCTCAAGCGCCTGCGGGCCGAAGCCCCCGGCATCGTGCTGGTGGTGCGCCGCGTCAACTACATCCTGATGCCCGGCCTGCTGGCCTCCGGGGAAATCTCCATCGGCGTGAGCTACACCACCGATTTGCCGGCCAACGCCAAGCGCAAGGTCCTGCGCCGCAGCAAGCCGATGCTGCTGCGGGCCGACAGCATGCCGGGTTCCATGAGCCTGGATGACTTCTGCGCCCGGCCCCATGCCCTGGTGTCGTTTGCCGGGGATTTGAGCGGGTTTCTGGATGAAGAGCTGGAGAAGCTTGGCCGCAAGCGCCATGTGGTACTGGCTGTGCCGCAGTTCAATGGACTGGGGACGTTGCTGGCGGGTACCGATATTGTCGCGACCGTGCCGGACTATGCGGCTGAGGCGTTGACTTCAGCGGGTGGCTTGCGGGCGGAAGAGCCGCCGTTGCCAGTGCGTACGTTTGAATTGCACATGGCGTGGCGTGGGTCTCAGGACAATGATCCGGGGGAACGGTGGTTGCGGTCGCGGATTCAGATGTTTTTTGGCGACCCTGAGAGTCTTTAGGCGTCGTCTGGCAGGCTGTTCATCTGATCATTTCTGCCTTTCCACAAACCATGGAGCTCCATTCACTTCCAGTGGATTGCTACATTGGGGGCACATCTGAGGGCATGCTTTGGATGGTTTGAAAAGGATGCCCCCAGCCTGAGGACGAGTGGACTATTGATGAGGAGAACTCCGAGCGGGCCGGACTTGGAAATCTTTAAAATGGTACAAACGCGCCCCTCGGCACATAGCTTTGAACTTGCATCGAGAGATGAGTCACCTCCGCTTTAACGGCAAAGTGATGCTTGACCATAAACGGTATTTAATCTTCACCAGCTTCGACTCTCCGGGGATAGCGTAGCGCTTCCACTAAAAGGCTGAACGCAGGTGAAGATTGAAGGCGACTGGGGTAATACAGGTGAAACCCGGCGAACGGCGGGCACCAATCCTGCAACACTCGAATCAAGTCACCACTGTCGATGTGCTGTTGAACAAGTGTTTCTGGTAAATATCCCAACCCTGCCCCGCTCCGGCAAGCATCGAGCGTTTGATAAACTCCATTGACGACGAGTTGTCCACTTACCTGCATATTCTTGGTGATACCTTCTTTTTCGAACTCCCAAGCGTAGATTCCGCCATGGGTGGGGAATCGCATGTTGATGCAGTTGTGGCTGCCTAGCTCGTGGAGTTCTCTAGGCGGCACATGCAACCTAAAGTAGTCTGGCGTTGCTACGACGGCCATCCGCATGTCAGGGGCAATTTTTGTCGCGATCATCCCCTCCCCCACAGTGTCACCGTATCGCACACCTGCGTCGTAACGTTCCGCTACGATGTCGACCAGTCGATAGTCACAGTTGACCTCCACGTTGATGTCCGGGTATTTCGCCAAAAAGCTTTCCAGCACTGGCCATAACACAGTGTGAAAGCTGAAATCTGCTGCGCTGATCCGTATCGTACCGGCGGGTTTATCTCGAAGGCCCAGCAGTGTCTGAAAATTGGCTTCCATTGCCTCGAAGTGCGGGCTCATGCTGTCGTAAAGCGCCTGCCCGGCATCAGTCAATGTGACGCTTCGCGTGGTGCGGGTCAAAAGCCTGAGGCCTAACCTTTCCTCGAATGCCTTGATGGTATGACTCATCGCAGATTGAGAGACACGAAGCTGTGAAGCCGCTTTCGTAAAACTTCTTTCCCGCGCTACTGCAATGAAGACCAGCAGATCGTTCGCATTCTCGCGCAGCATTTGTCGACTCCCTGACTATTGCGCCGATACGCCCTCAATCAAATAGACGTCTGTCTTGGCTGAACGCTGGCGGACTTTTCTCAGTTCGGTGTACTCCGCAGAGTTGTACCAAGCCTGAGCTTTTTCGACACTCGCAAACTCAATGACAACACTTCGACGCTTAGGCGCTTCACCTTCAAGCGAAATGGTCTTGCCACCACGCACAATGAAATGCCCTCCATAGGGTTTGAAAGTTGCCTCTACCTTTGCACTGTAAGGCTTCATTCCTTCGGGATCAGTGACCTCAAACTCGGCGACATAGTAGGCCGGGGGCGTTGCCGAAGGAGCCTCGGATGCAATTACCCGGCAGCTGCCTGCCCCGAAAAACGCCAGACCCATCATCGCAAACGCCAACACCTTCACATTTTTCATCACTTTCCTCCATTGAAAAACCAATCTGTTCAGCACGCATACCTGGCAATGACTAGCCCTCACAGAAAATCGTGTCATCGACCACGCTGAGTGCTGAGTTGAACCGGTTCGGTTTCGGTTAATACTCTGGACAGGATCATCGACTGCGTCGTTTTCACGTACTTTCGAAAATGCGCAGACGCAATATGGCTTCGATACGCCGCCTCATCCGCATAGATTTCGAAGAAGTGCAGCCGATTCGGATGATCTTTTTCTGCAACCGAATAGATCGCTATTACACCCGGCTCAAGGCGGACGGAATCGGCCATTTCCTCTTTGACCGCAGCTTGATAGGCCGCCAGTTGCGCCGGATCAATCACAAGCTGCGCAATACGCACGACTTGCTCTGCTGGTGGCACAGCAAACACTGCCCCCACCCAGAAACAGCCCATGACAACAGTGGCCAGCAGAGCTGATATCCGCATACTTAGTTCTCTCAGGGTTATTGGCGAAGTCATGCTACAGCCCACATTCGATGAGCACTCATGAGTAAATCAGATAACTGTTATGAGTGCATGCAACCTCGCTAGCGAGCTTGTCCAACTTGGGAGGGTGATCCCTGCCCACACGGGGTAATTCCTTAGATTGCTGAACACCGCTCATGGATTCATTCTGAAAACGCCAGTTATCAGCAACAACACAGTGCCATAGGCTCCCATGATGGACAGTCCGGCAACATTGCTTCTTCAAGCCGCGCACTCGCCGTGAGAGATGTGCAACGCAAAGGAATCATCTAGGAGCACCCGGCCTCAGCCACCCACACTGCGAATGGAGACGTTGATGAACCCTGGAAACCCCACCGCACCCGGAGCTGGAATAGAACTGTCGCGACGACAAGTGCTGATCGGCACCGCAGGTACTGCAGTCACAGCCGTTTTAGCGAAGACCGATGATGCCCAAGCCACTGCCAACACCAAAACAGCAGTGCAGAGCCCGCCAGGAAGTCATGTGACGTTCACCCTCAATGGGCGGCGAGTTGCCTTGGACGTCGATAACCGCACCACGCTCCTGGACGCACTTCGAGAAAGGCTGCATCTGACAGGAAGCAAGAAGGGCTGTGACCATGGCCAGTGCGGAGCATGTACGGTGATCGTGGAAGGCCGACGAATAAACTCATGCCTCACGCTTGCGGTCATGCACGAAGGTGACAGCATCACCACCATTGAGGGGCTCGGTACGCCGGACAACCTGCACCCAATGCAATCAGCGTTCATCAAGCATGACGGCTATCAATGCGGTTACTGCACACCCGGGCAAATTTGCTCGGCAGTCGCGATGCTTGACGAGATAAAGGCCGGCATACCCAGCCACGTCAGTAGCGACTTGATCGCCAGCAGTACGGTCACAGCCGCTGAAATCCGCGAGCGCATGAGCGGAAATATCTGCCGTTGCGGGGCGTACTCCAACATCGTTGATGCCATTCAAGAGATAGCCGGGGGTGAGGCATGAAATCCTTTACGTACGAGCGTGTCACCTCTCTAAAGCAAGCGGTTGACGCCGCTGCCCAAAATCCAGGCGCCCGATTCATCGCCGGCGGCACCAATTTGCTGGACTTGATGAAACTGGAAATAGAAATCCCCCAGCACCTGATAGATGTGAACGGACTGGCGCTCGATGAAATCACCCCGACCAAGGACGGCGGGCTAAGGATCGGCGCCATGGTGCGTAATACTGACTTGGCCGCTGCGCCTCAGGTGCGTCAAGACTACGCCGTACTATCCAAGGCACTGCTCGCGGGAGCGTCAGGGCAATTGCGCAACAAAGCCACAACGGCAGGCAATCTATTGCAACGCACCCGGTGCGCCTACTTTTACGATACCAATCAGCCTTGCAATAAGCGCCGTCCGGGTGCTGGCTGCTCTGCAATCGGTGGAGCCAGTCGGCAACAAGCAATCATCGGGGTCAGCGATGCCTGCATTGCCAGCCATCCCAGTGACATGGCTGTAGCGATGCGAGCATTGGGCGCAAGGGTAGAAACACTCAACTCGAACGGCCAGGTCAGAACGATTGATCTCGCCGATCTTTACAGCGCACCGGGGGCCACCCCCCATATCGAGAACATCCTGAACAACGGCGAACTGATTACCGCCGTGACGCTACCTAAACCTTTAGGGGGCGAGCATATCTACTACAAGGTTCGTGACCGCGCCTCCTACGCTTTCGCGCTGGTGTCTGTCGCTGCGATCGTGCAGCCAGACCGTACGGGGCAACTCGCCCTGGGAGGCGTGGCGTACAAGCCTTGGCGAAGTGAAGAGGCCGAAGCTTATTTGCCTGACGGCGCGAAGGCCGTAGCCACTCGTTTACTGGCTGGCGCTAATCCTACCGCGCAGAACGCCTTCAAGATCAAACTAGCGCAACGGACGATTGGCCTTGCTCTTTCCACTGCATCTTCCTAAGCAACATCACCGGTATTGCACGGTAGCGGTCGATTGACCAGGAGTAAGCCTCATGAAGTTTGATACGCCTGCGAGCACCAACCCCATCGATCAAATGAAGGTGATTGGTCAACCCAAAGATCGAGTTGAAGGCAAACTGAAAACAACCGGCACGGCCACCTATGCTTACGAACAACAGGCCGCTGTGAGTTCCCCCGCCTACGGCTATGTAGTCGGTTCAGCAATCGGCAAAGGCCGAATTTCCTCAATTGATTCGAGCGAAGCACGCCAAGCCAACGGCGTGATTACAATCGTCACCTATGAGAATGCGGGCCAACTGGACAGGGGCGAATTTTACGTTGATCGCGCACTTGCCGGCCCAAAAATCGATCACTATCACCAGGCCGTAGCCATTGTCGTCGCACAGACGTTTGAACAAGCCAGGGCCGCTTCGGCTCTGCTTCGGGTCTACTACGTAAGAGAGCCTGGCGCCTACGACCTCGCCGCACAAAAAGCGTCAGCCATGACGCCCGCGCCGGGTGCGTTCGGCCCTCCTCCGCATACAGCAATCGGGGATTTCGAAGGCGCGTTCAAGCTGGCAGCGGTCACCCTCGACGGTCATTACACGACCCCGGATCATGCCCACGCGATGATGGAGCCTCACGCTACCATCGCTCAGTGGCAGGGAGACAAACTGACGCTATGGACATCCATTCAGCAGATGAACTGGGGTGTCAGAGACCTTGCAAAAACACTGGGTATATCCAAAGACAACATTCACCTGATCTCGCCCTACATCGGCGGTGGTTTTGGGGGAAAAGGCACCATCCTGTGCGACGCCGTATTGGCGTCTCTTGCCGCTAGAGCGGCCGGCCGGCCGGTGAAAGTCGCACTCCCCCGCCCGCTCATGTTTAACAACCTGACCCATAGACCCGCGACGATTCAGAGAATCCGGCTCGGTGCAAATGCGGATGGCACCCTCACTGCCATCGGCCACGAGAGCTGGTCGGGCAATCTGCGCGGTGGTCGCACAGAAGCCGCCACCGCATCGACCCGAACCTTGTATGCCGGCGCAAACCGCATGACTCGCTTGTATCTTGCCGAACTTGACCTTGCCGAAGGTAGCGCCATGCGCGCGCCTGGTGAAGCACCAGGCATGATGGCACTGGAAATTGCCATGGATGAACTGGCTGAGAAGCTGGCGATGGATCCTGTGAAGTTTCGCGTCATCAACGACACCCAGGTAGACCCGGAGCAGCCGGATCGCCGGTTCTCTCAGCGCCAGTTAGTCGAATGCTTGAATACGGGAGCCGATCATTTCGGCTGGGCTCGACGTAATACCCATCCGGCTAAAGAACTGCATGACGGCTGGTGGATCGGGTTGGGGATGGCGTCCGCGATTCGAGGTGCACCCACGACGAAGTCAGCTGCTCGCGTACGGCTTGATCGCAAAGGCATGGTCACCGTCGAAACCGACATGACCGATATTGGCACCGGTTCTTACACAATCATTGCTCAAACGGCTGCGGAAATGATGGGCGTGGACATGGACAAGGTGAACGTCTACCTGGGCGACTCAAGACTTCCGGAGTCATCGGGTTCAGGCGGCCAATGGGGCGCAGCCTCATCCACGGCGGGCGTCTATGCTGCTTGTGTGAAACTTAGAGAAGCGGTCGCAACCAAGTTAGGCCTCGATCCGACAAAAGCCGAATTTATCGATGGCCACGTCCGTGAAGGGTCGAAAAACCTACCATTGGCACAAGCGACAAGAGACGGCGACTTGCAGGCCGAAGACGTCATGGAGTTTGGCGACTTGGCTAAGCAGTATGCCCAACAAACCTTTGGCGCTCACTTCGTAGAGGTTGGTGTAAACGCGGCCACAGGAGAAATTCGCATTCGTCGCCAGTTGGCAGTGTGCGCAGCAGGCAGAATACTCAACCCCAAAACAGCACGTAGTCAGATCATCGGGGGAATGACCATGGGCGCGGGTGCAGCACTTATGGAAGAAATGATTGTGGATCACCGCTTGGGCTATTTTGTTAATCACGATCTGGCTGGCTACGAAGTACCGGTGCATGCCGACATCCCCCACCAGGAGGTTATTTTCCTGGATGAAGTTGACTCCTATGCGACTCCGCTGAAGGCTAAAGGTGTAGGCGAACTCGGTATTTCAGGAGCGGCAGCGGCGATTGCCAACGCTGTTTATAACGCTACCGGCATAAGGGTTCGTGATTACCCCATTACGCTCGACAAGTTGATTGACCACTTGCCCGCTGTGGGCTGACCTTACCGCTTTTGCTTCGGAGTCATCAATGCAACTGAGCCGCACGAACCTGGCAGATATTGTTTATTTCCTTGCCATCGCTCGGCATCAAAGCTTCAGAAAGGCGGGGCTGGACGTGGGCATCAGCGCGTCTGCGCTGAGCCATGCCATGAAAGGTCTGGAGACACGGCTTGGCGTTCGACTGCTCAATCGCACCACCCGAAGCGTGACACTCACGGCGGCTGGCGAGGAACTGCAAAGCCTCATCAGCACTCCCGTAAATGATATCGGGCAGGCGCTGGAGACACTGAACCGGCTACGCGATGAGCCCGCCGGGCGTATCCGCCTGAACGTGTTGAGCGACGGAGCAAAACTACTGCTCGGCCCCGTTCTTCCGGTTTTCATTGATCGCTATCCGGACATCGAGGTTGACCTCACCGTAACTAACCGTATGGTCGACGTTATCGGCGATGGCCATGATGCAGGGATTCGATTCGGTGGGACGGTGCCCGAAGACATGATCGCTCAACGACTCTCTCCCGATGTGGCATGGGCCGTCGTTGGAGCGCCTGATTACCTAGAGCGATTCGGTACCCCACTACATCCGGAAGAGCTGTACCAACATCGTTGTTTACGCGTGCGCCTGGGGAATGCACGAATCTACCACTGGCAATTCTCGAATGAGGACCAACAGATGGAGATAGACGCGCCGGGCGCCATCACTATCGATGAGACCCGGGTCGGTGTAGCGATGGCAATGCGCGGCGCCGGCTTAATGTATGTGCCTGCGAAGGTAGTCGAACGACAGATCGCGGAAGGCTCCCTGCGGCGAGTCCTTGAGGACTGGACTCACCATGACCCAGGTTTTCACATCTATTACTCAAGCTTCAGACAGGTTCCCGTAGGCATTCGCCTACTGATTGACCTTATCCGCGAGCTCGAACCCATGGGGCCACTCCCCTAGCGATTTCAGCTCGCCTGCCGCTTCGTGAAGACATCACTAAATACCGGCACGGCTGAGAAGGCGTTAGGCCAGCCAGCATAGAACGCTAGATGCGAAAGCAACTCGGAAGCCTCGGTCTGCGTCAGGCCATTGTCCATAGCACGATTGAGGTGGTAACCGATCTGCGCAACCTGACCGTTTGCCACTAACGTCGTAACAGTAATCAGACTACGGTCTCTGGGCGCAAGGCCCGGCCGCAGCCACAGATCGTTGAATAACGCACTGGTGGTGAATTTCACTAACCCAGGCGAAACCGGGCCAACAGATTTGTCGACGGCCGCGACGCGTGCGTCTTCGGCAACCTGATCGATAGGCAGTAGCACGGGCGACACCGGCGCCAGTTGGTCAGAGGTTATGCTGTGCTTGCTAAACACCTCTTTGGCAATCGGCGCTGCTCCAGCAGCGTTACCCCAACCTGAATAAAACGCGAGATGGTTGATGGTTTCGGACAACTCCAAAGGCGTCACCCCATTCTTCAATGCCAGATCCAGGTAAGCCGACAGCTCCGCTGTCTGACCTCGTGCAATCAAGACGGCGACCGTTGCCAGGCTCCGGTCGCGCGGAGACAACTCTGGGCGTTTCCAGACCTCACCGAGCAGTAATGTGTTGACGTTGTGAGCCATTACCGGTGATGCGGCTTGTATATCCGCTGAAGTTGGCATGTGCGAAATCTCCTTGGTCAGCGCTCCCTCGGGGGTGGCGCATGCAGACAAACACATCGCCAGGCTTGCTGCTGAAAATGTGCGAATAATCATAATGAAGCACCGAACTGGGCTTCGGTAACGGGCTCGAGCCACTGGACATTTTTGCCGTCAAGCGCTTCTTGAATGGCCATGTGGGTCACGCTTGTTGTACTCGTTGCGCCGTGCCAATGCTTGACGCCAGGCGGCGTCCATATCACGTCTCCAGGCTTGATGACCTGTTTCTGGGCTCCCTCTTGTTGAACCCATCCGGTGCCCATCGTGACCACCAACATCTGCCCCAGCGGATGGGTATGCCACATCGAGCGCGCCCCTGGTTCAAACGTCACATACCCTGCCGATACGTTCGACGGCGCCGGTACGGCGAAGAGAGGGTCAATGCGTGCATGGCCGACGAAATTTTGGGGCGCTCCGATTACTGATGCCCGCTCACCATTTCTCACGATAGTCATGGATTGTGCAGAGCGCGCATCAGCAGCACAGACATCAAATGCGACGGTGGCCAACAGGGCGACTCCTGGCATGGCTGCTCTTGGGCGCATCGGTAGCTCCTTGCTGAATGAGTAGAGTTGCGACCAACCTAATGGATGTCTCTACGTGCAACTACCGGCTGTTGGGTTTATGAACCGATGAGCAAAACTCAGCAATACCCCAGTGCCACCTCAACAATTCTGCTCAGTTAGCATGTTGCCGATTCATGAGCACAGCTCAGTGGTACGTCCTGATCGGCCATATTTTTCTCTGGCAGCCATTGCATTAGGCTGAACGTCCAACTAACGCACCTGAATGAGAGCTTCAATTTTTCTCCATGAATCAACTGGACGTAACATCCCAAAATCCCGGGCAACTGGAATCACAAGAGTCGGATACACACCAGGATCACGGTCTGAGTATCTTGTTGATTCTGAGCCTGTTGATGGCGTTCGCCTCCATCTCCACCGACTTATACCTGCCAGCCATGCCGCAAATGGCAAAGGCACTAAATGTAAGTGGCGGTACTCTGCAATTTACCGTCACGGGCTACCTCATCGGGTTCAGCACGGGGCAGCTATTCTGGGGGCCAATCAGTGATCGCTTCGGCCGAAAACTACCCGTTGCTATCGGGCTGATTCTTTTCATCATTGGCTCGGCAGGTTGCGCACTGGCCACGGATGGCAGCCATATTATTTTCTGGCGCGTCGTGCAAGCGCTGGGGGCATGCGCAAATGTCGTGCTGGCGCGTGCGATGGTACGAGACCTTTATCAAGGCCGCAAAGCGGCTCAGAAAATGTCTACGCTCATGACGATCATGGCCGTAGCCCCGCTCGCGGGGCCGACAGTGGGTGGCCAAATTT
The DNA here is from genome assembly GCF_001952855.1 of Pseudomonas sp. ATCC PTA-122608. Classification (GTDB taxonomy): domain Bacteria; phylum Pseudomonadota; class Gammaproteobacteria; order Pseudomonadales; family Pseudomonadaceae; genus Aquipseudomonas. The sequence goes on from NZ_LPNO01000002.1 coordinate 250,563, forward strand.
TACGGTTCGGCTCATGGCAAGCCATTTTTTGGAGCCTGGTGTTCATCGCCATGGTGACATTGATCAGCCTCTTCAAGCTGCCGGAAACCCTGCCACATCAGCGACGCAGCCCTGCCTCGCTCAAGCAAATTATCAAACGGTATGGCAGTTTCTTTCGTGACAGTCGCTTCTTGGGCTACACAGCAGCCGGCGCGTTTTTTTACGCGGGAACATTCGCATACATCGCCGCCTCTCCCTTTGCGTACATCACCTATTACCACGTTTCACCGCAATTTTACGGCCTGCTATTTGCAGCAGGGATTATCGGTATGATGGTCACCGCCCAAATAAACGCGAGGCTCCTGAAGCGCTACGACACAGAAACGATGATGCTGGTAGGGGCATCACTGTCAGCCTGTGCCGGCTTGATACTGTTGGTTAATACCTGGGCAAATTGGGGTGGGCTGCCGTTGATGATCTTCGCTTGCCTGCTCTTCGTTGCAGCGACAGGGGTGGTGTTGGCCAACTCGGTGTCGGGAGCCCTGAATTGCTTTCCAGACGCCAGTGGTTCCGCATCTGCATTGATTGGTGCATTGCAATACGGCTGTGCCATGCTCGGATCAGCAGCAGTGGCGTTTTTTGCCAATGGCACGCCTCTACCGCTGGGTTCTGTAATGGCTGTCTGCGGTGCAGGTTGTTTGCTTTGCGCATTCTGGGTGTCAAGAACCCGAGCCTCGCGCTTTGACTAAGCTGACTGTCAAACCTTCCATGACTGGATAGTAAGTCCACGTTGAAGAAGAACTGCCCAAAAAGGCAGTTCATAGGCTGAGTTTAATTACGCGTATTCATAAGCTCAAACATAGCGTCTCCCATTTGACGCGTTTTTACCGAAACCCCGACCAGAACCTCATCTTTACCCGCCCCGAGTTGGGCAAAGGTTTCACTGACGAAATCATCCGCTGACATCATCATATGGCTGGCTGCGCCGGCACTGCGAGTACCGCCACCGAGTCCGGTATCGACCAATGGCGGAGCAATTTCAATGACGCGGATGTTAGATGACTTCAGTTGGTGCCTCAGGCTCAGCGTGAAAGAGTGAATAGCCGCCTTGGTTGCGCAGTACACCGGTACGTCAGCCATAGGCGAGTAAGCAAGACCCGAGCTAATGTTGAGAATGTAAGCCTTGTGTTGCCGTTTGAGGCTTGGCAGCAGCTCTGCAATCAGATGGATAGGCGCAGTGAAGTTAACGGCGACCTCTGCATCAAGCGAATCCATATGCGGGTCGCTGTTGAAGTCACGTTGGCTCTGAACACCTGCATTGTTGATCACAACGTTAAGGTCTGGATGGGTGGATTTAAGCCATTTAACCATCGCACGGCGACTGTCAACGTCGGCCACATCGCATGCATAGGTGATTAACGTTGAAACATCATCTTTAGCCCGCTGCAACATGGCCTCATTACGGCCGCAAATGATCACCGTATTGTTTTCGGCGAAGCGTTTGGCGAGGGAGAAGCCGATGCCGGTGGCACCGCCAGTGATCAGAATTGTATTGCCATCAAGTTTCATGAGCGCGTGTCCTACATTAGTAAGAAGGTGCGCTGCAATAGAAGAATATCCGCAGGCACACCTTTGCAACCGGCATGCCGGGCTAGGTGTCGCGGATACCCATTAGGGAGGAGTTGGCGTTCTGGGGAACGATGACCGGGCTACCATCCGGCCTGCACTCTTTCGACTTACAATTTTTACCAAGCTTTTATGCGGATCACAACCGGTGTCGCTAGATACTACTAATAAATATCATGGCGAAATATCGGGTCAGATTTCGCTCGGGCTTGATCCGGCACTCCAAGTCATCCAACTGCCGTGACATCTAGCTCATCGGCTGCTGGCTTTCCAAGCTTCTTGGAAGCTCAAGTGCCAGCAAATCGATTGCAAGGCGAGATCTTAATGGAAGGTGCTGAGCGTCAGGCCACACAACATTACATTCCATCGCCGCCCGAGGTCGGTCGCCCCAAATCTCGATGAGCTCACCGCGTTGAATACGTGCTCGAATCAGCCAATACGGAAGCCACGCAATACCCATGTCAGCGGCAGCAGCATCCGCGACCATTTCGAGATCATCCAAACGTATTCGGGAAGAAATAGGAACCTCGACCAATACCCCATTTTCCTCGGGTAGCCGCCAAGGAAGGGCCTGTCCGTTCCGGCAGTAAGGCAGTAGCTCATGACTCGACAGATCTATCAATGAGTCCGGCGTCCCATGTTGATTAAGGTATGAAGGGGAAGCACACAATAACTTGGGTTGGCTGACCAGTCGGCGTGCACGCAGGGTGGCGCCATTCCCTAAAGAGCCACTGCGCACAGCGAGATCGAACCCGTCAGATACCAAATCTATCTGACGATCGCTAAAACTGAGTTCGATCTCCAAGCCAGGATGCTCGCGAGCAAACCTGAGCAGAATCGGCGCAACGCAGTACCTACCAAATAGTACCGGAAGCGAAACGCGCAACCTTCCGACCACTTCACGGCGCCCCGTCTCCAGCATGATCTCGCCGGCGCGGAGCTCCTCAACAGCTCGCAGACAACGCTCATAATATTGCTGACCGTCTTCAGTAATGCATTGTGTCCTTGTCGTGCGCTTAAAAAGCTGGACACCCAACCGCTCCTCCAGACGCGCGATTGACTTTCCGACTGCAGAACGCGTGAGTGATAAACGCTCGCCAGCCTTGGCAAAGCCACCCGACTCCACCACCTCAACAAACAGTTGCACACCATCGAACATATCCCGCATAGCACGTCCTCAAAACTTCGAAACTGTAGAATTTTTGGAACCACTAATGAGACCAACCGCCACCAATGAGTATCAAAATTCTACTTTATAGTAAGTAGGAGATGAGCAAGAAATGCTTTTAAATTTAATGTGCTGCGTGCCGGTATCACGTTGCTGAGCCAGGCGCGTCGTGCAATCAAGGGCGGCAGATGATTATTACAATCGTATATGACAGTGGCTATGGACACACCGAACGCGTTGCTAAGTACGTAGCTCAAGGTGCGTCTGAGGTTGCAGGAACAGATGTAAAGGCTATTTGCGTCAATGAAGGATTCACGGATTGGGAGCGCCTTGAAAATAGCGATGCGATTATTTTCGGCTCGCCTACGTACAACGGTCTTATCAGCGCGAAGCTGAAGCAGTTTTTCGAAGACTCCACCAAGGCAGCCTGGACTCAGCAGAAGTGGCGCAACAAGATCGCAGCCGGCTTCACGAACTCCGGTGCCCAACACGGAGACAAACTGAACTCCCTTATGTCGATGGCCTTGTTCGCAGCACAGCACGGAATGATTTGGGTCGGGCTCGACTTGATGCCCGGCAACAGCAGTAGCACTGGATCAGCCACCGATCTGAACCGTCTAGGAAGTTGGCTAGGCGTGATGACGCAAGCAAACACTGACGAGGCCCCAGAACTCTCGCCGCCAGACAGCGACCTGCGCACAGCCGAATACTTTGGGCATCGCGTGGCTCAAATTGCGGCTCGATTCTTACCAGTTTGACGCTCATACCATCAATTAAGGAGACATATCATGAAGCTGCTTTGCTTAGACATCCCTCAGCCTGGCGCCACCTTTGCTCAGTATGAGCCACACATGAAGGATGAAGTCCGTCATAGCTGGGAGCTTTACAAGGAAGGTGCGATCCGTGACATCTACTTCCGTCAAGACCGGCCAGGAGTTGCCATCATCGCCGAGTTTGAGTCTGTTGAGGCAGCCAGGAAGTCTCTTGCCGAGTTCCCTCTTACCTTGGCTGGTTTGATTGGTTGGGAAGTAATCCCATTGGGGCCATTTACAAACTGGGAATCGCTGTTTTCCTCCGAGAACGATTGAGTATCTCTCAACTGCGCTTGAAACCCTCTTCCACACAGATGGAGCACCAAGCGCTTTAACAGGATCATCAGCATGAAAGTATTGGGCTTCGCAGCGCACTCGGCAACGGCCTCACTCGAGCCGTTTTCATTTACAAGGCAAGACACACGAGATGACGATGTCGTCATCGACATATTGTATTGCGGCGTCTGCCACACAGACTTGCACCTTGCTCGTAACCATGGAGGCTATACAACGTATCCAATCGTCCCAGGACACGAGATCATCGGCAGAGTGCGGCAAGTTGGAGCACAGGTATCACGCTTCCAAGTGGGCCAGTTAGTCGGCGTAGGCTGCATGGTTGACTCTTGCCAGCAATGCCAGCCGTGTCAACACGGATGGGAACAGAACTGCCTGGAGGGATCGACCTTTACCTACAACAGTAAAGACAGACGCGACGGCAGTGTTACCTTTGGTGGTTATTCTCAATCCATCGTAGTCCGGGAAGCGTTCGTGCTATCCGTACCCGCCGGACTCGACCCTGCTGGTGCTGCCCCCTTATTGTGTGCGGGCGTCACTACATGGTCACCACTGCTGCACTGGAATGTTGGCGCCGGCAGCAAGGTCGCGGTTATTGGCCTTGGCGGGCTTGGTCACATGGCCTTGAAGCTGGCAAAGGCATTGGGTGCAGATGTCAGCCTGTTCACTCGAACTGAGGGCAAATCAGAGGATGCATTTCGATTGGGCGCCGATCATGTGGTGGTGTCGAGCGATCCAGAACAGATGAGCGCGGTGAAGGGCCAATTCGATGTGATTATCGATACCGTGCCCTACGATCACGACATCAATCCGTACCTACCCATCCTTGCCTTAGAAGGAGTATTGGTTCTTGTGGGCTACATGGGCCCACTGTCTACAGCGGTCAACGCGGGCATGCTGGTCAGCGGCCGCAAGGCTGTAACCGGCTCTTTTATCGGAGGGCTGAAAGAAACGCAGCAAATGCTGGATTTCTGCGGCGAGAAAGGGATCGTCTCTGACATCGAAATAATCCCGATTCAAAAGATAAATGAGGCCTACGATCGGATGTCGCGGAGCGCTGTAAAATACCGGTTCGTCATCGACATGGCATCCTTGAACATCTAACGCAGATGCTCCTGGGAAATGCCAAGCGCATCCCCAGGTAGCTAAGACACGGTGCGGCCGACAGCGGCCGCCTCGTCAGATTGAATCCAGGCGGAATGGCTTCGTTGCAAGCGCCACAACGTCCAGATCGATCAACTCTAGAGACTGGACGATACCTGCGACCTCCGCCTTGTAGTGTCTGAACGACTCCGTCTCAAGATGTGCCTTATACGCCTCATCATCGCGATAAATTTCGACAACGAAGAAGCTGCCTGGCACATCGCTTTGCTCCAATGCGTAAAAAGCCAGAACGCCAGGCTCTTGGGCTACCGACTCCTCCACAATACGCCTGGAGGCATCCCGGTATTGCTCCAACTGCTTTTGGTCTACCTGGATCTGGGCAATACGAATAAGGGGCGCACATCCCTTGTGACCAGGTTCAGTTTGAGCAATTAGTTCTGTGGCATCAGGTTTGGCAGACATCTTAAAACCTCGATGATTTCTGGCGCGGGGTTACGTATAGACAATCCCGGACTCAAAGCCTGAATAGCTTCTCGGCATTGCCGTGGGCGATCAGCGCTTTCTCCGTCTCGCTGATTGGAAGATTCTCAATAAATGCGCGGGCGCCGTCCAAACTCTGGTAGGGGTAATCGATGGAGTAGAGGATGCGTTCTGCCCCCATCAACGAGTATACAAACTGAAAATGCGGCAGGGTGAGCATACCGCTGGGCGAAACATAGACATGTTCACGATAGGTCTGAACGATTGGGCGGTTAAGCCCCGAGGCTTCTTGTGGAATCGAATCCTCCAAGCGCTGCAGGAAAAAGGGCACCATTTCCCCCCAGTGACCACTGATGACTTGCAGTGAGGGATAGCGGTCAAATACACCCGCCAAGAGCATACGGATTACCTGGATCCCCGCTTCGTTGTGCCAACCCCACGCAAACATGGAAAGCCGAGCACTCAGCTCACGATCAAAGCCACCATAGTACGGCGCTTGTACGGCGGGCAGAGGCAAACCTGGATGCACGTACAACGCAACATTCAACTCATTGAGAGCACTCAGTATCGGTGCATATTGCGGGTCGTCCAGGAAGGATTCGCCTGGTCGACCGTTAATCAATGCGCCTTTGAGGCCCAACTGCGTAACCGCCCTCTCCAGCTCAATCGCTGCCGCCTCTGGAGCCTGCCATGGAAGTGTGGCAAAGCCTGAAAAGTGAGCGGGATTGGCATGCGCCGCCTTGGCCAGTTTATCGTTCGCGGCACGGCACACATCAACAGCCTTTTCCGCTGATAGCATTTGAGGGAAGCCACCATAGGAGAGCACTTGCATACCGATGCCTGCGGCATTCATGTCGGCAAGCCTTGATGCTCCCATGTCTAGGCCTTTGCGCGCTGATTCGGCAGGTGCAATTACATGAGGCCGACTTGTATCAGTGCTTGAGTTTACGCCATCCACAACTCGGCTGCCCCAACCCGAAAGATAAGGAGCCTCTGCACCGACAAGCGCCTGGCAGGCAGCACCTGTTGCTGGATCCAGAACGTGTTCTTCTACACAAATCAGCTTCATATGCCCTGTCCTTTGTCTGAAGTTAATGCTTATGACGCCAGCAATGCGTCTCTTAGCGCTTCTCCCAGGCTCGAAGCAGACTGCGGGTTCTGACCGGTGATAAGTCGACCGTCGACAACGACATTATCTGCCCAGTTAGCTGCATGTTGATGAAGAGCCCCGCGCGATGTGAGCGTCGCAGCGAGCAAGAAAGGAACCACGTGAGTGGACTCCACCTCCTCTTCCTCTTCGTCGGTAAAAGCAGCCAGATGTTTGCCCGCAATCAAAAGGGTTCCGTCTGTGCGGCGAGCATTGACGAAGGCCGCCGGGCCATGACACACAGCAGAAACAATTCCACCTGCGGCATCAATCTCTCGGATTGCTCTTTGCACGGAAACGTTTTCAGGAAAGTCCCACATAGTGCCGTGGCCACCGGCGAAAAAAATGGCAGAATAGTGTGAGGGATCAATCTCATCGATTCTCAAGGTATTGGCCAATGCCTGACGAAAATCGCTATCCGCCCAAAAATGAGCAATTACCGGATCCGCCATATCTTCCATGCCGTCGAGAGGTGCAGCGCCTCCTAATATCGAAGCAAGTTCAACGCGAATACCCGCCGCCTGTAGCTTTTCAAGTGGGTGAGTGACCTCCGCCAAATTGAATCCAGTAGGAATACCTGTTTCCCCCTTCACCGCGTTACTGGTCACCACGAAAAGTACGGGTTTTACTTCTGATACCTGATGGTTCATGTTATCTAAACCTTTGAACTAAGATTGAGGATAGATGGAGTGCTCGACACTTAGACATCGCAGAGCACCAACCTGCAATAAAGTAGAAACCACTTATAGACCAGTCCGATCTCAAACTATGAGCAGCCTTCCGCGCCTCATAGATATTTCTGCAATTCGCTAGGAATGACTTTAAAATAGAAATCGATTCAGTATTGGAGAAATATCCTCCTATCTCTGTAGACCGTCAGTAGCCAATCGCACCGTGTATCCGTATGAAAGACCAATAATTAATACTGGAAAGGTGAGTTCGACATAAAATGCCTCTAGAAAAATGGCAACTCGATCGAATGGTGACAAAAACTGTCCACATAGCCTTATAGAGTCGTCTCCGTGACTACCTCAGTCATTTTTGGAGCTTGGAGACGCATGATGAAACGCATTCAGTACGAAAACTACGGCGGGCCGGAGGTAATGCGGATTGCCGACTTTAACCTACCCACCCCGGGCAAAGGTGAGGTAGGAGTAAGGGTCAAATTTGCAGCGATAAATCCGATTGACTGGAAGTTGCGCGCCGGGCAAATGAAGATCGTCACCGGCAAGGCATTCCCTCGCGCTATGGGTATGGATTTCTCTGGCACAGTTATATCGGTCGGCCCAGGCGTCACCCGCCTGAAGGTAGGTGATCCCGTCTTCGGACTTGCCCGTTTCAAGGAGAGCGGTGCGTTTGGCCAAGCCGTCATCACAAAAGAAGCATTCCTAGCACATAAGCCTGAGGATGTTTCTTTCGAGGATGCCGCGTGCCTGGGCACACCGGGTATAACCGCATGGAACGGACTAATAGACAAAGCGAAGCTGCAAGCTGATCAGCATGTCTTCGTAATCGGTTGTGCTGGTGCTGTCGGCGAAGCCGCCGTTCAAATAGCGCTGATGCATGGCGCTGTCGTCTCGGGAAGCTGCAGTGCAAACGACATACCCCGAGCAAAATCGCTAGGGGTGCAGACAGTCTATGATTATAGGAACACACAGGTATCGAGTATCACCACCCGATTCGATGTGGTTTACGACACTGCCGCGACGCTACCGGTTTCGACAGGCGTTGCAATGTTGCGAGCCGGAGGCGTATTTCTAGATCTGAATCCAGATCTCGGCAAGTTTATTCGAGCTATTTTTGATCGCAGACTTAAACCAATTATCGGGTCGCCGCGCGCTGACATTCTGGATAAGCTTGCAAAAGCTGCCAGTGAAAGGATCTTCAGGATCCCGGTAGGAAAAACCGTTTCCCTAATCGATGCAATTCAACTGATCGGGGAGCTCGAAAAAGGTCAAAAACTCGGCGGTAAGGCCGTTATTGAGATGGAATAGGCATGGCCAGAAGTGACCGGTTGTTTGAGCTAATGCAAGTGCTCCGCCGACATCGCAGAACGGTATCGGGGCGAACGCTTGCTCAGGAGCTTGGGGTGTCACTTCGCACCATACGTCGCGACGTTTTGACGCTACAGGGGATGGGCGCTGACATCGACGGTGAGCCAGGGCTCGGTTATATTTTGAAGCCTGGCTTTCTTTTACCCCCACTGTCGTTCACAGAAGAAGAAATACAGGCGCTTGTAGTAGGAGCCCAGTGGGTCAGTCGACAGACAGACGATAAATTTGCCTTCGCAGTGAAGAACGCGCTGGCCAAAATTAACGCCGTTTTGCCTTTGGATATGCGTAACACCTTCGAAGATGAGACATTCTACGTAGGCGCCCACTCCCCACCCTCCATTTCAATCGATCTAAGTGAAGTCCGGTTTGCATTACGAGAACAACGTAAACTTTCGATCAATTTGTCGATGGCCCATGCACCTTCGGATAAACAATTTATATGGCCGATTATGTTGGGTTTTATTGATTCAAAACGCTTTCTAGCGGCTTGGTGCGAGGCAGACGATCAATTTAGAGTAATTTCCTTGGAAGACATCGCACAGCTAGAGGTGCTCGACGAGCGCTACTTTCGTAACCGGCGCCAGCTTATTAAAGAATGGCGTGCTCAGGAGATCTTACCTTGTAATGGCCGTGGTGAGATTTGCTAATGGGGGTAACGGATTTAGTTTCAGCCATAAGAGAGGTCGCGTCTGGACGAGCGCCTTATTTTACTGTTTTTCAATGAAGAATATCTAAGCCTTGTCGACCAACGCTTGCGCTGATCGCGAATGAGCCGACTCAACCGCATCTCGCGAATGAAATGCAAAAAGGGCCCCGTCAGGGCCCTTTTGTGCTCAAACACAAATCACTTGGCAGCCAGGACTCGACATTATCGGAGCCGTATTTCGCTTTCCCCTTCAGTCATCTAAATTGCACTCCAAGTGCCGGAGAAATCATATTGACTTCAGAAAAGCCATTTAAAATACATATAAACGGCTGGGGTTTTCGACAAGAATTCGCCGGCGCAGGGATTCGGTCGGTGCGACTGGGGGCAAAATTGGGGGCATGCAAGATAAATTTAAGGCTAAAAACCTTGTTCTAGAGCCAAGTCAAAATGTTTTTTGGGGATCCGGACAGCCTCTGACCCATGACTTAACCATCCGTAGAACGCGTCAGCGCCTCCCACTGATCGATATCCCGCAGGGATTGCCGCAGTTTTTCCCGCACATAACCCAGCGCATCACTGCCCAGCAGCAAATGCGCCGGTGGGTGGTCGCTGGCAATCAGCGTCAACATCGCCTGCGCGGCTTTTTGTGGGTCACCCAATTGATGGCCGCTTTTTTCTTCCCGCGCCTTGCGCACCGGATCAAAGCTCGCATCGTAGTCGGCAATGCTGCGTGGCGTACGCTGCATGGACCGCCCGGCCCAATCGGTACGAAACGAACCCGGCGCCACGGCCGTGACAAAGATGTTGAACGGCCGGAGTTCTTTGCTCAGGGTGTCGGAGATGCCTTCCAGCGCGAACTTGCTCCCGCAGTAGTAGGCGATACCCGGCATGGTGATCGTGCCGCCCATGGACGTGATGTTGATGATGTGCCCACGGCGGCGCTGGCGGAAGTACGGCACGAAGGCCTTGGTCACGGCAACGGCGCCGAACACGTTGACGTCGAACTGACGGCGCATGTCCTCCAGCGGCGACTCTTCAAAAATCCCCTCATGGCCGTAACCCGCATTGTTCACCAGGACGTCCACCGGGCCGAAGCGGGTCTCTACCGCGGCGACGACGCTGTCGATCCGCTCAAAGTCCGTGACGTCCAGAATTACGCCATGGGCGCGTTCCGCCGATAACGCTTCGAACGCCTGCAGGGCTGTCTCATTGCGCACAGTCCCGATGACTCGGTGGCCGGCAGCCAACGCCTCTGCTGCCAGCGCTTTGCCAAAGCCGCTGCTGATGCCGGTGATGAACAGTGTTTTTTGAGTACTCATGAAAAATGGCTCTCGGTGGATGTGCCCCCATGGTAGTCAGGTAAGCACTGTCGACCTATGCCGGTAACTCTATGAGGTTTGCCTATTCCTATTAGCCTCGGGGAGCCTCAATCACGTTCACCTGCTCCGCCAGCAACACCGGCAATTGCAGCTGCAAAAACGCGACCCACGTGCGCACCTTGGCATCCAAAAAACGCCTCGACGGATACACCGCGAAAATGCTGCGCTCCCTTAGCCGATAGTCGGGCAACAGCCGTACCAGCGAACCTTCCCGCAGTGCCGCGCTTGCACTGAAAAACGGCAACAAACTGACGCCCATTCCTTCCTGCGTCGCCTTGACCATCGCATCCGCCACGTTGGTCCTGAAGGTGTCCCCCGGCGCAATCGCAACCTCGCCCTCTTCACCTTTGAACACCCAGGCATCCTCCTGGAAATCCTGAAGGTGCAGGCGTCGGTGCTGCATCAGTTGCTGCGGACTCTCGGGCACGCCGTATCTGGCCAGATACCCCGGCGCCGCACACAGGACGCTGAACAACTGCCCCACCGTCTGGCTCACCAGCGCTGAATCCGGCAGTGAATGGGCGATGGAGATCACCACGTCGTGGCCCTCTTCAAGCGGGTCCGGGTTGTGCTGTGACAGGGTCAGCTCGATGGACACGTCCGGGTATTGCTCGCTGTAGCGGGCAATCAACGGGGTGATCAGCACGCCAAGCCCGCTCATACAATGCAGCCGCAACCGCCCGCGCGGGTTGAGGTGTGCGCCGCTGGCCTCCGCGGTGGCTTCCCTCACGTCCTCAAGAATGTCGCGACAGCGCAGCAGGAACCGCTCGCCTGAGTCGGTAAGGCTCAGGCGTCGGGTGGTGCGTTGCAACAGGCGGGTCTCAAGGTGTTTTTCCAGCTCGGCGATCAACCGCGACACGTGTGCGCCGGACATGTCCAGAGCCTCGGCCGCCGCAGCAAAGCTGCCTGTGTCGACAACCCGGGCAAACACCTGCATGCCATTGAGCAGATCCATCAGTGTTGCCCCTCGATTGCTACCTGATACGTACGAGTCATTCACCTGTTCCTGTCTTTATCCCGCTGTGGCGATCACTAAAATGAACCCTACTCACAGAGGGACTCATCATGAATATCAAATGGCTCAGCTTGATCCTGCTCTTCAGCGCCACCGGCGCCATGGCGGCCGGCAGCAGTGAAGCGCCGGATATCCAGCGCGTTGTTTCACTCACACCCGTGCCCGGCAGTTGCCAGGTAGAACCGGCGACGATGGTTTATCTCGACAGCCAGGGCGTCAGCCACACCGTCAACTACCAGGTCATGGGTACTTGCCAGGGCGGGGTTTAAAGCAGCTTCCAGGTGTAACTGAGGATCAGCCGGTTCTCGTCGATATCGCTGCGATAGTTTGAACGGGCCATGACGTTACGCACCCGGATGCCCAGGCCGCTCAGCGTGCCGCTTTGCACCACATAGCCGATATCCAGGTCGCGCTCACGATCCTTGCCTTCGTAACCGGCGCCGGTCGTCACGTTATTACCGGAGATATAGCGCACGGTGGTGGTCAGCCCCGGAATGCCCAACGCCGCGAAGTCGTAGTCGTACCGCGCTTGCCAGGAGCGTTCGTCGGTGTAGGCGAACTCGTAGGTGGGCACCTCGTTGCCCAGTGGCGAAATGTTGGCGAAGACCCGTGGGAACGCACTGTCGCCGTACATGGCTTGATAGCCGACGTAGAAGATATGGCCGCCATGCTTGGCCGACAGCAGCGAGAAAAACGCCTGGTTGTCGATCTTGCCGAGCAGTTTGTCGCCGTCTTCCCGGGCATCGTAGTAGCCGAGGTTGGCGCCGAGTATCCAGTTGCCCATCGGCTGGCTGTGTTTGAGGCCGACAAAGTCCTGGCGGTAGATGTCCTTGAGTTGGCCATGCCAGTAGCTGACGCTGGTGCGGTTGGTGTTGAAGGTGTAGTCGCCGCCGACATAGTTGAACGCATCACTTTCTGCCCCGCGTTGCGGCACATGGCCGAGCATGGCGATCATCTTCTCGTCGCCGGCTTCGTTGCGCAGGCTGGTGGTGGTCAAATGCCCGGCCTGTAGCGTCAGGCCCGCGATTTCGCCGGAGCTGACACTCACGCCCTGGTAGCTGGGCGGCAACAGGCGAATGTCACTGAAGGCCAATACCGGCAGGTTGGGTTGCAGTTCGCCAACCTTCAATTCGGTTTTGGAGAGTTTCGCCTTGAAGGTCAGGCCCAAACGGCTGTAGTCGTCCGGGGCACTGCCATCGCCCTTGACCGGGAGCAAGCCGGTATTGGTCCGGTCCGGGCTGCTGTCGAGTTTGAGCCCCAGGGTGCCTAGGGCATCCAAACCAAAACCCACGGGCCCCGGGGTATAGCCGGATTTGTAGGTCAGGATAAAACCCTGGCCCCACTCCTGCGCCTTTGATTGCTTGTTGGCGCCCACGATGTCCGAAAAGTCGCGGCTGAAATAGTAATTGCGGGCCTGCAAGGTGGCTGTGGAGTCTGCGAAAAAACCACCCTCAGCCGCCGTCGCCGCAAGGGGCATGCCCAACAGGGACAGCCAGATACGTTGTGTATTCATGTCGTTGCTCTTAGTTATTGTTATCGACAGTTATTGCGCCGGGGCGGCGACCACCTCTGGCCGGCCTCGACGTTCATTCAGGGCGTACCCCGTCATCGCCAGCACAGCGATAGCCCCAGGAATGGCAAAGGCCATGAAGTTCAGGTGCAGGGGCAACTCAATGCCCATCAGTGCGCCGCCCAACAGCGGACCTACGATGGCGCCCGTGCGGCCAATACCGGAAGCCCAGCCGAGGCCAGTGGCTCGAATGTTCAAGCCATAGAGTTGTGCGGCACCGGCGTACAGCAGGATCTGTGTGCCGATGGTGGTGGCGCCCGCAAAAAAGATCAGCAGATACAAGACCGGCATCGGGCTATTGATCCCCAGCAGGCTGATGGAAACCAGCGCGGCGATGAAGAAGCCGATCACCACCTTCACCAGGTTAAGCCGGTCACACAGCCAGCCGCCGACGAGCGCCCCGGCAATGCCACCAAAGTTCAGCGCCAGCAGGAAGGACAGGCTCGACCCCAAGCTGTAACCGGCACCCGCCATCAGCTTGGGCAGCCAGGAACTCAAGGCGTAAACCATCAACAGGCAGCAGAAAAACGCGACCCAGATCGCCGCCGTCCTCAGGCCCAGTCCATGGCGGAACAACTCCAACACGGAGGCACCTTTGCCTTTTCCGGTGCTGATGTGCAGCTCATCTTCCGGGTTGATCGAAATGTGCGGCGACAGGCGCTTGAGCAGCGCACGCGCCTGCTCCTGTCGGCCCTGACGGATAAGGAACCCGATGGATTCGGGCAGCCAATACACAATCAATGGCATGAGCAGCAGCGGGATGGCCGCCGCGAAGAACATGGACGGCCAACCGAAACGCGGCAACATGAAAATCCCGACCCCGGCCGAGAGCATGCCGCCCAGCGAATAACCGCCGAACATCACTGCCATCAGGATGCTGCGCATTTTCTTCGGCGCGTATTCAGTAATCAGTGCGGCCGCGTTGGGCATCAGCCCGCCGCAGCCAAGCCCGGCGATAAACCGGCAAATACCAAATTCAGTCGGGCTGCTGGCAAAACCGTTAATCACGGTGGCGACGCTGAACAACGCAAAGCAGATGGCGATGCCTTTGCGGCGACCAAACTTGTCCGCCAGGCTACCGAAGATCAGCGCTCCGAACATCATGCCAAACAGGGCGTAACTGCCCAGCGCGCCGGCCTGTAAGGGCGTCAGCCCCCATTCCGTCATGATCGATGGCAAGACCACGCCATAGATAAACAAGTCATACCCGTCAAAGATCAACAGCAAGGCACACAGGCTGACTACCAACCAGTGGAAACGGTTGAAACGGGCGTTGTCGATAATCGAATTAACGTCATGGGTACGCATGGCAATGCTCTCTTTATTGTTGTTGTGAGTCAGTGTCTGCAGGTACAGCGATGGGTCAGCCGAGGTCGCCGCCTCCTACCGGCAAGGTGACGCCCGTGATGTAAGAAGCCTCATCGGAGGCGAGAAACAGAATCGCGCCGGCTTGTTCGTCGATGCTGCCGTAGCGCTTCATCGGGCTGCTGTCGAGGGTCTGGTCGACAATCTGTTGGTACCAGACGCGCTCTTGGTCGCTCTGGGGCTGTCTGTTGCGCGGGATCCGGCGCGGTGGTGCTTCGGTGCCACCCGGCGCGGTGGCATTGACCCGAATGCCGCTGCCGGCGGTCTCCAGGGCCAGGCATGCGGTCAGGGCGTTCACGCCGCCCTTGGCCGCGCCATACGGCACGCGGTTCACCCCACGGGTGGCGACGGACGAGACATTGACGATGGCGCCGCTGCCCTGCTCCAGCATGTAGGGCAGCACGCAATGGCAGCACCACAGCGTCGGAAACAGCGAACGACGCACTTCAGCCTCGATTTCGTTCTCGGCGTAATGTTCGAACGGCTTGGCCCAGATGGTCCCGCCGACGTTGTTGACCAGAATGTCGATACGCCCGAATCGCGCCTTTGCGGCGGCCATCACGCGCGCGCATTCGGCGTGCTGTTCAAGGTCGGCAGTGAGGACCAGCGCCCGCTCATGCTGCAACTCATGCACGAGCTCCGAGCGGTCGACCGCCACCAACCAGGCGCCCTCTTCCAGCAAACGCTCGGCGACACGCCGGCCGATCCCCTGGGCGGCGCCGGTCACCAGCGCGACCTTGGTGTTGAAACGTGGGTTCATGGGGCTTTCCTCAGGCGGCGTCGCCGGTGACGATGGCGTTGGGTGTGAACTTCTCGTAATGGAAGCTGGCGGGCGTTACGCCCTGGTTCTTGAAGTGCTGGCGTACTGCATCGACCATCGGCGGCGGCCCGCACAGGTACACATCCACGTCGCCGTCGTTCAGCACGTCGTCGGCCATGTGTTGGGTGACATAGCCCTGCTGCGGATGCGCTGTCTGTGGGTCGGCCACGCAGCTGACAAAACTGAAATTGGGCAGGCGTTTGGCGAAGGCTTCCAGCACGTCGACCATCACCAAATCCTGATCCCGCGTCACGCCGTAGATCAGCCTGACCGGCCGGGTTTCCCCACGTTCGGCCAGCACTTCGAGCATCGACAGGAACGGCGCCAACCCGGTGCCGCCCGCCAGCAACAACAACGGCCGCGCCACTTCACGCAGGTAGAAACTGCCCAGTGGTCCGGTCATCGGTACGGCGTCGCCCGGCCGGGCGCGGTCCAGCCAGCCACTCATCAGCCCGCCGGGCACATGCTTGATCAGGAAGCTGGCGCGTTTGTCACCGGGCTTGCTGCTGAAGGAATAAGAGCGGGTCTGCCCGCTGTCGGGCACGCCGATATTCACGTATTGGCCCGGCAGGAACACCGGCGCCTGGTCCAGCTCGAAACTCACCTCCAGGGCGGCATCGGCATGCCGGGTAATGCTCGCCACCGTCGCGGCAAACTGCGCGGTGCCGGTCTTGCACGCACCGGACGGCACCGGCACGGCAATCACGCAATCGGATTGCGGCACCATTTGGCAGGTCAGCACCTGGCGCTCGCCGGCTTCATCCTCGCTCAGGGCGTCTTCGATATAGTCGTCGCCCAAGTCATAGGCGCCGGTTTCACAGCGGCATTTGCAGGTGCCGCACACACCGTCCGAGCAGTCCATGGGCAGGTTGATACGTTGGCGAAAGGCCGCGTCGAGGACCTTTTCACCCACCTTGCAGTCGATGAAACGGGTCACTCCGTCCTCGAAGTTCAGGGCAATGGAGTACGTCATGGGCGTGTCCTCAGATGTGGTAGATATCGATGACCTGATGGATGTAGTCGTTTTTCAGCACCACCTTCTTGCGCGTGATCAGCGGCTGTTCGGCGCGGATGTCCAGGCGATAGAACGAGGTGCCGAAGTACGTATCCGTGGTCTTGTAGCGATGGCTGAGGGTTTGCCAGTTGAAACGCAGCTCCACGTGTTGCCCGTCATCGGCCAGCACTTCGAGGTTGGTGATCAGGTGCGCGGTGCGCGGCTCCGGGGTGCTGGCGCTGGAGCGCTCGGTCTTGATCCGGAACACGCGGTCTTCCAGGCCGTCGCGGCTGGGGTAATAGATCAGCGAAATTTCGCTCTGGGGGTCTTCGGTCAGGGTGTCTTGGTCATCCCAGGCCGGCATCCAGTACTCGACCTTGGGTGAATAGCATTCGAGCCATTCGTCCCACTGGCGGTCATCCAGCAGGCGCGCTTCGCGGTACAGAAAGTCCAGCAGGCGGTCGCGGGAAGCACTCATGACAGCACCTCCTTGTCCGTGGCGATCAAGCCTTGCTGCTCACGCTCGATAGCGCGTTGCAGGCTCTGGGCCCAATGGGCGTGCTGGCGGACGAACAGCCCTTCGTCCTCAGTTTTGACGCCACTGAGCTGCGGGTTCATGCCCATGGCCTTGGCGTTTTCGTCGGCGCCTTCCACCCACTGTTTGGCGCCGCGGCTTAGGTCATTCCACAAGGTGGTCGCGCCCTGGTAGCCGGTCTGGCAGGCGCGGAACTCTTCCAGGTCGTCCGGCGTACCCATGCCGCTGACGTTGAAGAAGTCTTCGTACTGGCGAATGCGCGTGGTGCGTTCCTGGGCACTTTCGCCCTTGGGCGCCATGCAGTAAATCGTGACTTCGGTCTTGTCCACCGCAATCGGCCGCACCACGCGGATCTGCGTGGAGAACTGGTCCATCAGGTACACATTCGGATAGAGGCACAGGTTGCGGGTTTGATCGACGATAAAGTCCGCACGTTCCTGGCCCAGACGCTCGGCCAGCGCTTCACGGTGAGCATGCACCGGGCGCACTTCAGGGTTGAGCAGCCGCGTCCAGAGCAGAATATGCCCGTGCTCGAAGGCGTAGACGCCGCCCAGGCTTTTCGACCAGCCATTGGCGTCGACGGTGCGCGTACCTTCGGCTTCGTAGTTGCGGCGGCCCATGGTCGCCGAGTAGTTCCAGTGCACGGAGCTGACATGATAACCGTCGGCGCCGTTTTCGATCTGCAGCTTCCAGTTGCCGTCATACACATACGACGAACTGCCCCGCAACACTTCCAGGCCCAGCGGTGCCTGGTCGACCATCTGGTCGATGACCACCCGGGTTTCGCCCAGGTAGTCGCTGAGTTCCGGTACCGTCTCGCTGAGGCTGCCGAACAGAAAGCCGCGATAGTTTTCGAAACGGCCAAGGCGCTTCAGGTCGTGGGAGCCGTCACAGTCGAAGCTGTCGGGATACGCGCCGGTCTTGGCGTCTTTCACTTTGAGCAGTTTGCCGGCGTTGCTGAAGGTCCAGCCGTGGAACGGGCAGGTAAACGAGCCTTTGTTGCCTTGTTTACGGCGGCAGAGCATGGCGCCACGGTGGGCGCAGGCGTTGACCAGGCCGTGCAGCGTGCCTTGCTTGTCGCGGGTGATGACCACGGGCTGGCGGCCAATCCAGGTGGTGAAGTAGTCGTTGATCTCTGGCACCTGGCTTTCATGCGCCAGGTAGATCCAACCGCCTTCGAAAATGTGCTTCATCTCCAGGGCAAACAGGTCGGGGTCGGTGAAGATGTCGCGGCGGCAGCGGAACACCCCGGTGGCGGGATCTTCCTGGACGGAGTCGCGCAGTTGTCGGGCGAGTCGGTCGAATGTGCTGATCATGGGGTAGGCCCTCGGTTGTTCTTGTATCAGGCCCCACCACCTTATGTGCTTGCCCTACCCCTCAATATCCGCTGACTGCAATTCGCTATCCGCCTGGCGCAAGCCGACGCTTCCATGTCTGCGAGGGCAACTCGCCGAAGCGTTTGCGATAGGCTTCGGAGAACCGCCCGAGGTGTACAAACCCGTGATCCAGCGCCACCTCGGTGACGCTGCGCGCCGTGGCCAGTTGCAGCATGGTGTGCACCCGCTCCAGCTTGCGTTGGCGCATGTAGTCCCGGGGCGACAGGCCGACCTGGCGTTCAAACAAGGTATACAGCGACCGCTCGCTGACCCTGGCGATGGCCATCAGTTGTTCGACGCTGATGTCGTCCGTCAGGTGCTCCTCGATAAACTGGCGCACCGCTTCAAAGCCGCCGCCTTGATCGGGCCGCGGGATCACCCGCAGGACGTTACTGGCCAGCAGCGCCAATAACTTATTGGCGACGATGCGCTCGTACAGGCCCTGCACTTCCGGTTCGGCAGCGTTTTCGGCCTCATGGCAGATCAGCCCCAGCAGTTGCAGGAACCCGCCCATTTCAGTGAGTGCATGGCGCGGCGCCGCGAAACGGATGCCCGGCTGCGGTAACGTCCAGTGCTGTTCAAGGCAGGCGTTTTCCAGCAGGCGAACCGGCACTTTGACGATGAATTTTTCGCAGTCGGCGGAATAGGTCAGGTCCACCGGGTCATCCGGGTTGATCAGCAGCACTTCCCCCGGGCCCAGCACCTGCTCTTCGCCACGGGAGTTCGAGCGGCAGTGGCCGTGCAGCAGGATTTGCAGGTGGTAGATGGTTTCCAGCGCCACCGACGTCACCCGCACCGGCGCACCGTAGCTGATGCGGCACAGGTCCAGGCTGGAGAAGGTCCGGTGACTGATGCTCGCCTGCGGGCGGCCCTTGGGGGGCAGGCGGATGCAGTGGCTGCCTACGTGCTGGTTGACGTAGTCGGACACGGCATAGGCATCTGCACGATCGAAAATCTGGCTGCGCTCACTCAATAGCACGGTCATGGTTGCGCCTTTTATTGTTATGGGCCCTGCGTGTGTACTTCACCGCAGAGTGATGCGGGGGACGCAAACCGTCCAATATTCAATAGGTGTTGCTTCATACCCCGAAGGTATCGTGGGTTCACTTGCGTTGCAGTACCGACTCCCCGGCCTGAGGCGGCAAGCGCAGGTTATCCAGCAACGCCACGCCGGCAATCACCGCTACCAACAGAAACGTCAGCTGGAAATCGGCGGTTGCGGCCTGCCCGGTATTGCCGTGAAAAATCATGGCAAAACGTAACAACAGCGCGCCAATCGCCACGCCCATGGCCATGCTCAGCTGGAAAAACATACTGAACAAGGTTGAAGCATCGCTCATCTGCGCCTTGGGTATATCGGCAAACCCGAGGGTGTTGAACAAGGTGAACTGCATGGAGCGTGACAGGCCGCCCACGAACAGAATGAACAGGATCAGCGCCCAGCTCATGCGCTCATCCAGCAACGCACAGGCGGCAATCGCCAGTACGCCAAGGATGCCGTTGATCATCAACACCGGACGAAAACCCCAACGTTGCATCACCCAGGTGGTGAACGGTTTCATCGCCAGATTGCCGGCAAATACCGCGAGCACCAGCAATCCGGCATCGAAGGCCGAGAGACCGAACGCCAGTTGAAACATCAACGGCAGCAGGAACGGCAGCGTGCTGATGGCCACCCGGAAAATCGACCCGCCACACAGGCACACACTGAAGGTGCGCACGCTCACCACACCCAACGCCAGTAACGGCTGGGCATGCCGGCGCATATGGCGCCAGGCAAACGCACCGAGCATCACGCCTGCGCCACTGAGCAACAGGCCCTGCAACAAGCTGCCACGGCTTTGCCCGAGCAGTTCGACACCGTACAACAGCGCCGCGCTGGCGACGCCCACCAGCAAGAAACCGCTGAAATCGAAGGTGCGGGCAGTGACCTCGTCGTGCTTGGGGATCAATACCAGCGTGGCAATCAACGCCAGCAGGCCCAGCGGCAGGTTGAGGTAGAAAATCCACGGCCAGGACGCGTGGGTGACGATAAACCCGCCCACCGGCGGCCCGAGTATCGGCGCCACCAGGCCGGGCCAGGTGATAAATGAAATCGCCCGCACCAGGTCTTTTTTCTCGGTGCTACGCAGCACCGCCAGGCGCCCCACCGGCACCATCATGGCCCCGCTGATGCCCTGCAACACGCGCGCGGCAACGAAGGTTTCGAGGCTGTCACTCCAGCCGCACAGCAATGACGACACGCTGAACAGCACAATCGCCGAACCGAATACCCGCCGCGAACCAAAGCGGTCGGCCAGCCAGCCGCTGATGGGAATAAACACCGCAACGGCGAGCATGTAGGCGCTCATGCCGATATTCACGTCCACCGCCCCCACCCCGAAGGTTTTGGCGATGTCCGGCAACGCAGTAGCGATCACCGTGGCGTCCAGGTTCTCCATGAAAAAGGTGACGGCGACCAACAAGGCAATCAAGGTTGAGCGGCGTTGGGAGATCGACGTCATTGCTGTTCACTCAGGGTTTCGTAGCGGCACTTTATCAATAAGTGCGCGCGTGATGCCCCGCAATATTCCCGCCCCACAACGTAGCGCGTGGTAACGAATCGCCCCGATTTGGTGTGCGCGCCTACAAAAAAAGCCCTCGCCACCCATCAAAACTCATCAAAAAACCCTTAACCAATCTACTTGGCACGATAAACGCGTACCCACTAATACAGGATTGTTGAACAATCATGACTACCCCCTGAATCCAGCAACCGAGGCGACGAACATGCAAAAAGGTCTGAAGGGCAAGAACACCAAGCGCACCCTGGGGCTAGCGATCACCCTGGCGTGTGTGGCACCGCTACTGTCGGCTGCCGAGGTCAAGGGCACCCTCAAGCAGGGCGAGCTGTCGATCGGCTCCGACCTCACCTACCCGCCTTACACCTACCTTGAGCAAAAGACCCCCGCCGGTTTCGACCCGGAGTTCATGCAGTTGATGGGCAAGCAACTGGGGCTGAAACCGCGCTTTCTCGACACCCGTTTCGCCAACCTGATCCTCGGCGTCAACGCGCAGCGTTTCGACGTGGTGGCCTCGGCGCTGTATGTCACGCCCGAGCGCGCCAAACAGGTGGATTTCCTCAGCTACCTGAAGACCGGCTCTTCGCTGATGGTGCTCAGCGCCGGTGACTTCAAACCCCAACGCCCGGAAGACCTGTGCGGCAAGCGCGTCGGGTCGATCAAGGGCGCGTCGTGGGTGCCGAAGCTGAACAAGGTTTCGGCGGACTACTGCCTCCCTGCGGGCAAGCCGGCGATCGAGTCGCGTGAGTTCCCGACGTCTCCGGAAGCCGCCCAGGCCCTGCTCGCCCAAGCGGTCGACGTGCAGATGGAAGACGCGGCGGTCGCCAAGATCACTGTGGAAAAACTGCAAGGCAAAACCGTGATCAGCTCAAACGAATTGATCTACCCGGTGGTGGTCGGCCTGGCAGTGCGTAAAGAAAACCCGGCACTGCTCCAGGAACTGACCAGTGCCCTGAGCCAGATCAAGCAGGACGGCAGCTACGGCAAGCTGCTTGCGCGCTACAACCTGGCCGAGCCGAACGCCGCCGAAATCACTGCGGCACTGGGTAACTGAAACGCGGAGCACCTTTATGCAATTCGATTGGCACTACACCCTGGGCCTGTTGTGGAACGGCGACTTCTGGCGCGCCGTCGGCACTGTGGTCGAACTGAGCCTGGAAACCTGGCTGCTGGGCATTGTGCTGGGGTTTTTCCTGGCCCTGGCCCGGCAGTCTGAACGGCGCTGGCTGCGGGATTGCGCCGGGGTCTACATCTGGTTCTTCCGCAGCCTGCCGTTACTGGTCCTGTTGATCTTTGTCTACAACCTGCCCCAGGTGTTTCCGTCCACCAGCGTGGTGTTGTCCAACCCTTACTCCGCGGGCCTGATCGCCCTGGTATTGAGTGAGGCGGCCTACATCGCCGAGATTCATCGGGGCGGCTTGCTGGCGGTGGTCAAGGGGCAGCGCGAAGCCGGCAAGGCGTTGGGCGTGGGTTATCGCGGCGTGCAGCGCCTGATCGTGGTGCCCCAGGCGCTGCGGGTGGCATTGCCGACACTGGCCAACGAATACATCACCATCGTCAAGCTGACCTCGCTGGTGTCGGTGATTTCGCTCTCGGAAATCCTGCTGGTGGGCCAACAGCTCTACACCCAGAACTTCCTGGTGATGGAGACCATGCTGGCCGTGGCATTCTATTACGTGTTCATCGTGACGGTGTTCAGCTGGCTGCTGCGGGTGCTTGAAAACCACTTGGACGTGACCCGCCGCAAACCCAAGGCAATCGCGCCCGCTGAACTCGACCAGGTGGCGACGCGTCGTGCCTCCGGCCAGGCCGAGCCCGGCGAGTTTGCGTTGCAGGCCCGCGCAGTGCGCAAGGCCTATGGCGAGCTGGAAGTGCTCAAGGGTGTCGAACTGAATGTGCGCTGGGGCGAGGTGGTGTCGATCATCGGCCCGTCGGGCTCGGGCAAGACTACGTTGATTCGCACCATGAACGGCCTCGAAAGCCTGGACCGTGGCGAAATCACCCTGCAAGGCCAGCCGTTCCTGCGTGGCACTCAGGAGCCCCAGGGTGCGCTGGGTCACAAGGTGCATATGCGCGGCATCGTGCATGTCGGCATGGTGTTCCAGGGGTTCAACCTGTTCCCGCATAAAACCGCCCTTGAGAACGTGATGCTCGCGCCCGTCTACCATGCCCATGGGGGCGGCGAAGAACTGCGCCTGTTGAGCCTGGCCCTGCTGCGCAAGGTCGGCATGCTGGAGCACGCCGGCAAGTACCCGCATCAATTGTCCGGCGGCCAACAGCAGCGTGTGGCAATTGCGCGCGCCTTGGCGATGCGGCCGTCGGTGATGCTGTTTGACGAACCCACCTCAGCCCTCGACCCGGAGCTGGTGGGCGACGTACTCGCGGTGATCGAAGAGCTGGCTCGCGAAGGTATGACCATGGTCATCGTGACCCATGAAATGAACTTCGCGTTCAAGCTCTCCGATCGTGTGGTGTTCATGGAAGGCGGCGAGATTATTCAGGACGCCCCGCCGCGTGAAATGCTCGAACAACGCAGCGAACGCATGACCAAGTTCCTCAAAGACGTCCAACTGGCGTGAGCCCAAGGAGCCCCAACGTGAGTCAAGCCAAGGAACCCAGCCTGTCGCTGGCCGACCAGGTTGCCATCGAGCTGCGTGAAGACATCATCGGCGGCCGCCTGCTGCCCGGCATGCCGCTGGTGGAGAGCGAGCTGGTCAACGCCTATAACGCCTCGCGCAACACCGTGCGCGAAGCCCTGCATCACCTGGGCCGCGAAGGCCTGACCAGTTACGTGCGCAACAAAGGCGTGATCGTGCGCCGGCTCGGGGTGGATGAAGTGCGTGACCTCTTCAAGGTGCGTCGCACCCTGGAGCTGCAGGCCATCGCCGCCAGCAAGCCGTTGCGCGAGTACCAGTCCGACTTGATGCTCGAGTCCATCGAGGCCGCGCAATTGGCCCAGGATCGCGAGAACTGGCAGGCCTTCGGTACTCACAGCCTGCGCTTTCACCAACACATCGTCGGGCTGATGCGCAGCCCGTTGCTGGACGAATTCTTTACCCATATTGCAGCCCAGATGCGCCTGGTGTTTTCCAACGCCCCCAGCGAGGAAACCTTCCAGAAACCCTGGCTGGAACGCGACCGGCAGATTCACGACCTGCTGGTTGACGGCCACAAGCAAGCCGCCGGGGAAGCCCTGGGCAGCTACCTCAACGACTCCGAATCGGTGCTGCTGGACATTCTGAGCAGCATCCCCAAACCCTGAAGCGAGGACCTACCATGTACAAGGACTATCCAGCGGCCTACCAAGTCAGCAAAGGCGCTGCCTTGCAGGTCGACAAAGCCTTTTATGACCGCGTGCGCGAGTCCCGGGACGGCCGCACCCTGATCGAACAATTTGAAGTGCCGATCCGCACCGGCCGCGCCTGGAAAGTACCGGCCGGCCATGTGTTCCGTGTGACCACGCCGGTGGGCCCGCAGGTGGGCGACTTCAACGTGTGGAGTGCCAACGACCCTCGCGAACGCATGTGGGCGGCCCGCACCCGCCAACTGCAAGGCGCCCATGTCACGACCTATGACCGCCTGTGGTCGAATTTGCCGTTTTTGCGGCCGATGGTCACCATCACCGACGACAGCCTGGCCGACTACGGCATCGACGAACACGGCGGGCGCCTGCACGATTTGCTCGGCACGCGCTGCGACCCATACGTGAACAAGATGCTCACCGGCGAAGACTTCCACCACCACTGCCACTCCAACCTGACTCGCGCCGTGTTGCCCCATGGTCTGACCGAGTTCGACGTGCATGACGTACTGAACATCTTCCAGTGCACCGGCCTGAATCACGACGACATGTACTTCATGAAAGCCTGCCCGGCCAAGCAGGGCGACTACCTGGAGTTCTTTGCCGAAATCGATCTGCTGTGCGCCCTCTCCACCTGCCCAGGTGGCGACCTGTCGCTGCCGATGTGGGGCCCGGATGCGGAAGACCCGCTGAAGGTCTGCCGTCCCTTGGGGGTTGAGATCTACCGCCTCGACGACGCGCTGCTGGAAGGCTGGAAACAGCCCGAACGCGCCGCCTATAACGGCAACCATGGCCTGTTGATCCCCAAGGCTGACTGGGAAAAGTAACCGCCAGATTGACACCTGGGGCGCCGCGCCTCAGGTGTTCTGCGCGATCCTGCGACTGATAAAACTGAAGGCCAGCACCACAAAAATCAGCACGCCGGTGGCCACCTGCTGCCAGTAAAAATTCCAGCCGATCAACAGCAAGCCATTGGCAATGACGTTGATAAACAGCACACCCAGCAGCGTGCCCGGAATATTCGCCCGGCCCTGGCGATTCAACGTGGTGCCAATAAATACCGCGCCAATCGCATTCAGCAGGAACGCATTGCCCGACAGCGGCACATAAGCGCTCACCGTAGAACTGAGCAGAATCCCCGCCACCCCACACGCTAGCGCAGCGGCCAATACTGTGGTGGTGACAATGCGCCGTACCGATAACCCTGAGTAATACGCCAGCAGCGGCTGGGTGCCTTGGGCCAGCAGTTCGCGCCCCAGGCGTCCACGGGCCAGCAACAGGCCGTAGACCACTGCCAATACCAGCACGATCAACAACGGCAACGGCACACCCAACGGGCTGAAGCTCGCCAGTTCCGGCTTGAAGCCCTGGGCGATGTAGATCGGCTGGCCACCGTCCGAGAGCAACTGCTGGGCACTGGTGCCGATAAACAAGGTGCCGAGGGTCGCCAGGAACGGGCTGATCCGCAAACCCGCGATCAAGCCGGCGTTGAACAGTCCTACCAGCAACCCGGCGGCCAACGCACCAGCGATCGCCACACCCAACCCGTGCCCGGCGTTCAGTAACACTACAAAGCTGAAACTGGCGAAATCCAGCGCGGTGCCCACCGACAGGTCGATGCCACCGGCCGCCACCGCGTAGGTCATGCCGATGGCGACAATCGCCAGCAGCACGAAGTTGTTCAGCACCAGGCTTTTGAGATTACCGCCACTGAGGAACCCGGGTGCCTGCCAGGCAAACACCATGACGATGGCCACGAACACCAACGGTAACGTCAGGGGTAACAGTGAACGCCACCCACCGCCATGTGCTTGTAGCGTCGATACCTGACTCATGAAGGCTCTCCCCGGTTCAATGCACTGGAAGCCGCGACCACCAGCAAAATCAGCACGCCCTGCACACCGTTGACCCAGAAGCTCGACAGGTTCAGCAGTTGAAACCCGTTGATCAAAAAGCCGATCAGCAAGGTCGCCAGCAAGGTGCCGGGGATGCTCGCCACCAGTCGCCGGGAAAACACCACGCCGAGAAAGGCAATCGCCACCACCGATAGCAGCATGTCGCCGGAGCCGGTGGTGCTGCCGCTGAAAAATGCCGCTGAACACAAAGCCGCCACGGCGGCACACAACCCCGACAACAGATAGCTGGAAAGCACATACGCTGGCACCCGAATGCCCGCAGCCTCAGCGGCGTGCGGGTATTCCCCGACGGCATGCAGGCGCAGGCCATACGCCGTGTGCTGGATCAACAGCGTCAGCACGAAGGCCGTCACCAGCAACACCCAGGCGAGTGCCGGCACTGCCAGCCAGGTCCCGCCGCTGAGCAGGTCGAGCAACGGTGAGTCGGTGGAGACCACGGTGTTTTCGGTCAGGACCAACTCCAGGCCGGCCAGAACATTCATGCTTGCCAGGGTCGCGAGCAACGGTGGCAAACGCAGTACCACCACAGCCAGGCCATTGAGCAGGCCGACCGCCAGGCCACAGCCCAAGGTCAGCAGCAGGCTGGCCCAAAGGTCGAGACCGGCATTGTTGAGTCGGCTGAACAGTGCAGCGCACAACCCCAGATTGGCCGCCAGCGACAGGTCCAGCCCGCCAGCGACGACATTGGAACCGCCGCCGATGATCACGCAGGTCAGGCCGAAGGCAAGCACCCCCAGGATGGCCGACTGGCTGAACACATTGGCGATATTACCCACCGACAAAAAGTTTGGCGCGGCCACGGCAAACCCCAGCAGGATCGCCAGGAACACCCCCACCGAACCGCGCCGCAACACCAGTACCCACAACCGTTGGGACAAGCCCGGCGCAGCCGTCTCAAGCAGGGACATGCGCCACCTCCCGATTCACCGGCACGGATACCGTGGGCGGCACAGCCCCCGTGGCACACGCCAGCAATTGATCACTGTCCGCCTCACCGGCCAGGAACTCACCGGCAATCTCGCCTCGATGCAACACCAGGATGCGGTCGCAAATTCCCAGCAGCTCGGGCAAGTCCGAAGACAGCACCAGCACCGCAGCCCCCTCTTCCACCAGGCGCCCGATCAGGCGATAAATCTCGACTTTGGCGCCGACATCCACCCCCACGCACGGCTCATCCAACAGGTACACCGCCGAGCGTCGACTCAGCCATTTGCCCAAGGCAACCTTTTGCTGGTTGCCCCCGCTGAGTTGGCTGACCGCGGCCTGCGGACCTGGTGCCTTGATTGCCAGTTCGTCGATCAGGCGCAGGCTTTCGGCCTGTTCCTGGCGTTTGTTCAGCACCCCCCAACGGCTGAACCGCGCCAGCCCGGCCAGCGTGAGGTTTTCCAGCACCGAGAGCAGCGGTGAAATCCCTTGGCTGCGGCGCTCTTCCGGCACCAGGGCAATCCCTTGGGCGATGGCGTCGCCGGGTGAACGCAGGCGCAACAAACGGCCTTCCAGGTGGATGCTGCCGCTGTCGGCACGCGCTACGCCAAACAGGGTCTTGAGCAAGTCTTTAGCGCCCGACCCGACCAGCCCGGTCAGTCCGACGATTTCGCCTCGGCGCAGCTCCAGGTCGATCTCCCGATAGCGCCGGGCCAGGCTCAACGAGCGCACCTGCAGCAACGGTTCACCCAGTTCGACCTGAGCCTTGGGATACATGTCCTGCACCTCACGATTGACCATCAACCGCGCAATCTGCGCGCTGGAGGTATGCCGTGGCTCCACCACCGCCACATCACGACCATTGCGCAACACCGTCACCTCATCGCACAGGCTGTCGATTTCCTGCAGGTAATGGGAGATATAGAGGATTGATAAACCCTGGTCCCGCAGGCGCTTGACGATCCGCAGCAACTGGTCGACCTCGCGCTTGACCAACGCCACGCTGGGCTCGTCGAACACCAGGATTTTCGGCTGGCGAATCAACGCCCGGGTGATTTGCAGCACCTGGCGCTCGGCGCTGTTCAGCTCGCCTACCAACGCGTCGGCCGGCAGTTGCAGCTCAAAATATTCCGCCAGCAAGCGCTCGGCCTCACGCTGCTGCCGACGCCGATCCACAAACGGGCCACGGCGTAATTCATGCCCGAAAAACAACGCCTCGCCCACGGTAAAACTCGCCGGCAACAGGCGCTCCTGATGGATGAACTGCACGCCCAGGGCATCCACCTGGCGCGGCGATAGCGCGGCATACGCCTGGCCGTCAATGCTCACCTGCCCCGAGTCCGCCTTGTGGATCCCCGCCAACACCTTGATCAAGGTCGACTTGCCGGCACCGTTCTCACCCACCAGGCCGTGAATGGTGCCGCGCTCGACTTTCAGGCTCGCATCATCCAGCGCCAGGGTGGCGCCGAAACGTTTGTGCAGGTGCTGCAAGTGCAATGCAGCCATTAATCACCCCGCAGTTGCTGAACCTGCGCCAGGTTGGCAGCCGTGGTCAGCAGCGTCGCGACGTGAGTTTCCTTGGGCAGGTCGCGCTGCCCGGCCAGGTAGCGGGCCACGTTCTGCACCGCGGTCTTGCCGATCAGCGCCGGCTGCTGGGCGACCACTGCGCCCACCGGTGAATTGGCCTGGCCGAGCAGCTGCAGCACTTCAGGCGTGCCGTCCACACCATAAGTCTTGATCTCGGTGCGCTTGGCATCGATCAACGCCTTGCTCGCCCCCAGTTGCGGAATGTCCCACGCCGCCCAGATCGCCGAGACGCTGCCGGCCGGGTACTTGTTGAGCAGCGCGGACACTTGGGAATACGCATCCTGCACGGTGTTGGGGATCACATCCCGCAACTCCGGCTCGATGATTTCCAGTTGCGGGTGATCCTTGAGCGCCAGCTTCAACTGGTCATAGCGAATCGCGCACACCGGCACGCCGTAGAAGCCATTGAACACCAGGATTTTGCCCTTGCCGCCGGCGTCCTTGATCAGTTGATCGGCCAGGGCCTTGCCGGTGGCGACGTTATCAGAGGTGGTGTTGTTGAGGCTGTACTGCGAAGGCGCGTCGATGGTGAACAGCGGGATGCCGGCCTTGCTGATGCGCTTGAGCCACGGGTCGATCACGCTGAGGGTGCCAAGGGTCTGGATCACCGCATCGGGTTTCTGGGTGACCACGGTTTGCAGTTGGGTCACCAGGTTCTTGTCATTGCGCCCGGCGTCGAGGGTGATCGGCGTGCCGCCGAGGCGCTTGATCTCGTCGACCTGGGCCTGGAACGCTTTGATATCAAAATAGTGACTGGTGCCGGTCATGCTCACGGCAATGCGCTTGCCGGCCAGGGACGGCACCGCGTCGTCGCCCTCGGCGGCCTGGGACAGCGCGGCGTGGCCCAGCAACAGCGCTGCGCCAAGCCAGATGAAACGGAAACGTGAGAAAAAAGTGCAAGGCATACAAGGCTCCGCTGAGCGACGGGTGAAAGGGTTCACCTGTGTGCATTGCAGAGCCCATGCCATAAATTATTGCTAATAAAATCAATCAGATAAAAACAACGGCTGGCATCACGCTGTCCCACGTAAACCATAAGTGTCCGACTGGTGTTGCCCAGCCAACAGTTGCACACACCCAAGACCGCCGCCTACTGCACGATCATTCAATATCCATGGGGCCGTTGGGCCTAACGTAAGGCTCCGATCTGCTGAAACCCTGGAACCTCCGATGCCTGCCACCTCCGCTTCGACGCATTACACTTCGATCAACTTCGCGCAAAAATACGCCCTGTTCAGCGAGCAATGGGCGCCCAAGGTCGTCGCGCAAATGAACGACTACCAGTTCAAGGTGGTAAAGATTGAAGGTGACTTTATCTGGCACGACCATGCCGACACCGATGAAACCTTTATCGTCCTCGAAGGCACCCTGCGCATCGACTTCCGCGACGGCGCCGTGACCATCGGCCAAGGAGAAATGTATGTGGTGCCCAAAGGCGTCGAGCACAAGCCGCACGCATTGGGTGAGGTGAAGCTGCTGTTGATCGA
This sequence comes from Pseudomonas sp. ATCC PTA-122608, assembly GCF_001952855.1. Lineage (GTDB taxonomy): Bacteria > Pseudomonadota > Gammaproteobacteria > Pseudomonadales > Pseudomonadaceae > Aquipseudomonas. The sequence continues at coordinate 280,703 of NZ_LPNO01000002.1, forward strand.
GCCCTGCGGCGTGCTGAACACCGGCAGTGAGGGTGGCGAGCGTACGGCAATCAACGACGTGTGGATTTAGCACCTTCCGGCGTTGCCTGTTTGGGCTAGTCTTTACCTCACAGTTACTCCAGATCAGGAGCACGCGTGATGAACAGGCAGCTCAAGAAAACCTCAGCCCTCGTGATTACCCTGATGGCGTTGATGGGCAACGTCTACGCCGGCACTGCCGCCTGCCCGCCCACCCATGCCCTTAAAGATACGTACAAAAAGACGCCGACCGGCGAAGTGGTTGCCTACTCCGCGTCCGGCCCGGACGGTCAGCAATGGACCGGGCAAAACCCGATGACAGAGCAGAAGGACCTGCACCAGGTCCACTTTGAAAAGGCGGTGATCCAAAGCGGCCAGGGTCAGTCGTCGGTGGCATGCCACTACCTGGATCAGAACCACGAACCGGTGAGCATGACCCTGAAAAACCCGGTCAATGCCAAGCCGGTTGGCAACGCATGGGCCGGCAACGAATGCACGGCAACCAACCCGGCGCTCTGCACCTTTGAATAGCCAGCACGCCCGACAGTTTATAGGGCGCGCTGTTCCTTGCATCTTGCGCAACAGTCCTTTGTCATCAACAGCATTGATAGCTCCCTAACGAAACCTGCATGCTAGAGGGCTCGCTTTACGCTTATATCATTCCGAATGATAGTTACCTTTGTTTCATTCGATTCGTGAGATAGCACCCTGCCGAGCATGATCCGCCCATCTTAAATACATTGGCGGATGCACTTCATGGAACAGTCTCTCAAACATTTGCGCTATCCCTTGGCCATTTTGGCCGTGATGGTGATGAGCGCCTGCGGCAAAGCGCCGGAACAAGCAGCCGCCATGCCACCCAGCCATGTCAGCGTGGCCAAGGTGCTGGAACAACCGGTCAACGAGTGGGACGAATTCACCGGCCGCCTCGAAGCGCCGGAAACCGTACAGATCCGTCCGCGCGTGTCGGGCCAGATCGATCAGGTAGCCTTCACCGAAGGCGCGCTGGTCAAGAAAGGCGACCTGCTGTTCCAGATCGACCCACGCCCATTCCAGGCTGAAGTGCGCCGCCTCGAAGCCCAACTGCAGCAAACCAAAGCTGCTGCCTCCCGCAGTGATAACGAAGCCCAGCGCGGCGAACGCCTGCGCCAGAGCAATGCGATCTCCGCCGAACTGGCCGACTCGCGCACCACCGCCGCCCAGGAAGCCCGCGCCGCCGTCGCCGGGATCCAGGCGCAGTTGGACCTGGCCAAGTTGAACCTGAGTTTCACCCGCGTGACTTCGCCCATCAGCGGCCGTGTCAGCCGTGCCGAAATCACCGCCGGCAACCTGGTGACCGCCGATGTCACCGCGCTGACCAGCGTGGTCTCCACCGACAAGGTCTACGCCTACTTTGACGCCGATGAGCGCGTGTACCTCAAGTACACCGAACTCGCGCGCCAGGGTCGCCGTGGCGCTACCACCCCGGTGTACCTGGGCCTGTCGAATGAAACCGGCAACCCGCACCTGGGCCAGATGAACTTCGTCGACAACCAGGTCAACCCGGCCACCGGCACCATTCGCGGTCGCGCCGTGTTCGATAACAGCAAGGGCGAATACACCCCTGGCCTGTATGCCCGCTTGAAGCTGGTGGGCAGCGGCACCTACTCCGCCGTGCTGATCAGCGACGAAGCCGTGGGCACCGACCTGGGCAAGAAATTCGTACTGGTGATGGACGGCGACAAGCCTGCCTATCGCGCCGTGGAACTGGGGCCGAAGATCGAAGGCTTGCGCATTGTGCGCAGCGGCCTGACCAAGGACGACACGATCATCGTCAAGGGCTTGCAGCGCGTTCGCCCGGGATCGCCGGTTGCTCCGGAAACCATCCCGATGGCCAGCAAGGAAACCCTCGCCGCCTTGGCACAACAACGACAAGCGCTTGAAGCCAGCAACCTGGAGCAAGTGGCGCCGGATAAAGCCGCGCCCAAGCTCGCCAGTGTCGCGACTCCACGCGGTTAAGGGATACGACTCAAGATGAATTTTTCCAAGTTCTTCATTTCGCGGCCGATCTTCGCAGCGGTGTTGTCGCTGTTGATCCTGATCGCCGGCGCGATTTCACTGTTCCAGCTACCCATCAGTGAATACCCGGAAGTGGTGCCGCCGACTGTAGTGGTACGCGCCAACTTCCCGGGCGCCAACCCCAAGGTCATCGGTGAAACCGTGGCCGCGCCTCTGGAGCAAGCCATCACCGGCGTCGAGAACATGCTGTACATGTCCTCGCAATCGACCGCCGACGGCAAGCTGACCCTGACCATCACCTTCGCCCTGGGCACCGACCTGGACAACGCGCAGGTGCAGGTCCAGAACCGGGTAACCCGGACTCAGCCAAAACTGCCTGAGGAAGTGACACGCATCGGCATCACCGTGGACAAGGCCTCTCCCGACCTGACCATGGTGGTGCACATCACCTCCCCCGATCAGCGCTACAACATGCTGTACCTGTCCAACTACGCGATCCTGAATATCAAGGATGAGCTGGCACGGCTGGGCGGCGTGGGCGATGTGCAGCTGTTCGGCATGGGCGACTACTCCCTGCGGGTGTGGCTCGATCCGAACAAGACCGCCTCGCGCAACCTGACCGCCACTGATGTGGTGACAGCCATTCGCGAACAGAACCGCCAGGTAGCGGCCGGTGCACTGGGTGCGCAGCCTGCGCCGACTGACACCAGTTTCCAGCTGTCGGTGAATACCCAGGGCCGTCTGGTCACTGAGGAAGAGTTCGAGAACATCGTCATTCGTGCCGGTGACAACGGCGAAATCACGCGCCTGAAGGACATCGCGCGGGTTGAGCTGGGTTCCAGCCAATATGCCCTGCGCTCGTTGATCGACAACCAGCCGGCGGTGGCGATTCCGATCTTCCAGCGCCCTGGCTCCAACGCCATCGACATCTCCAATGAAGTGCGCGCCGAAATGGCGGAGCTGAAAAAGAGCTTCCCGGAAGGCATGGACTACCGAATCGCCTACGACCCGACCGTCTTCGTGCGCGGTTCCATCGAGGCCGTGGTTCACACCTTGTTCGAAGCACTGATTCTGGTGGTGCTGGTGGTGATCCTGTTCCTGCAAACCTGGCGTGCGTCGATCATTCCGTTGGTGGCGGTGCCGGTTTCGTTGATCGGTACCTTTGCGGTGATGCACCTGTTTGGCTTCTCGCTCAATGCGCTGTCGCTGTTCGGACTGGTGTTGGCGATTGGTATCGTGGTGGACGACGCCATCGTGGTGGTGGAGAACGTCGAGCGGAACATCGAGCTTGGACTGGAACCGTTCCCGGCCACCGAAAAGGCCATGAGCGAAGTGACCGGCCCGATCATCGCGACCGCGCTGGTACTGTGTGCGGTGTTCATTCCAGCGGCCTTTATCAGCGGCTTGACCGGGCAGTTCTATAAGCAGTTCGCCTTGACCATTGCGATCTCGACGGTAATTTCGGCGTTCAACTCGCTGACCCTGTCGCCCGCACTGGCAGCGGTATTGCTCAAAGGCCACAACGCACCGAAAGACGGCTTCTCCAGGTTCCTCGACAAGATGCTGGGCGGTTGGTTGTTCAAGCCGTTCAACCGTTTCTTCGAGAAGGCCAGCCATGGTTACGTCGGCACTGTGCGCCGGGTGATTCGCGGCAGTGGCATCGCGCTGTTCCTGTACGCCGGCCTGATGGTCCTGACCTGGCTGGGCTTTGCCCACACGCCGACCGGTTTCGTACCGGCCCAGGACAAGCAATACCTGGTGGCCTTCGCGCAATTGCCGGACGCCGCGAGCCTGGATCGCACCGAAGACGTGATCAAGCGCATGTCGGACATTGCGATGAAACAGCCGGGCGTGGAAAGCGCGATTGCCTTCCCTGGTTTGTCGATCAACGGTTTTACCAACAGCCCGAACAACGGCATCGTGTTCGTGACCTTGAAGCCGTTCGATGAGCGTAAAGACCCAAGCCTGTCGGCCGGTGCGATTGCCGGTGCACTGAATGGCAAATACAGCAGCATCCAGGAAGCCTACATGGCGATCTTCCCACCGCCGCCGGTACAGGGCCTGGGTACGATCGGCGGGTTCCGCCTGCAGGTCGAAGACCGTGGCAACCTGGGTTACGACGAGCTGTACAAAGAAGTGCAGAACATCATTACCAAGAGCCGTGGCGTGCCTGAGTTGTTCGGCCTGTTCACCAGCTACACGGTCAACGTGCCCCAAGTCGATGCTGCCATCGACCGTGAAAAGGCCAAGACCCATGGCGTGGCGATCAGTGACATCTTCGACACCCTGCAGATCTACCTGGGTTCGTTGTATGCCAACGACTTCAACCGCTTCGGGCGCACCTATCAGGTCAACGTGCAGGCTGAGCAACAGTTCCGCCAGGATGAAGACCAGATCGGTCAGCTGAAAGTGCGTAACAACAAAGGCGAGATGATTCCCCTGGCGACCTTCATCAAGGTCAGCGACACCTCGGGTCCGGACCGCGTGATGCACTACAACGGCTTCATCACCGCCGAGATCAACGGCAACGCCGCACCGGGCTACAGCTCCGGCCAGGCCCAGGTGGCGATCGAGAAACTGTTGAAAGACGAACTGCCCAACGGCATGACCTACGAGTGGACCGACCTGACCTATCAGCAAATCCTCTCGGGCAACACTGCGCTGTTCGTGTTCCCGCTCTGCGTACTGCTGGCGTTCCTGGTACTCGCCGCCCAATACGAAAGCTGGAGCCTGCCATTGGCGGTGATCCTGATCGTACCGATGACCCTGCTGTCGGCCATCACCGGGGTGATTATCTCTGGCGGCGACAACAACATCTTTACCCAGATCGGCCTGATCGTACTGGTGGGCCTGGCCTGTAAGAACGCGATTCTGATCGTCGAGTTCGCCAAGGATAAACAGCAGGAAGGCCTCGACCCGCTCGCCGCGGTACTGGAAGCCTGCCGTCTGCGTCTGCGGCCGATCCTGATGACCTCGTTCGCCTTCATCATGGGTGTGGTGCCTCTGGTGTTGTCCAGCGGTGCCGGTGCCGAGATGCGTCATGCCATGGGTGTGGCGGTGTTCTCCGGGATGATCGGCGTGACCTTCTTCGGTCTGCTGCTGACCCCAGTGTTCTATGTACTGATCCGCCGGTTTGTTGAACGCGGTGAGGCGCGCAAAGCGGCCAAGGCCTTGAAGCTGGAGACACAGCAATGAGCGTGAAAGTATTTTTGCCGAGCTTGCTGGTACTGGCGCTGAGCGCCTGTGCCGTGGGCCCGGACTATAAAACCCAGCCACTGGAGGCGGCCAACGTAACGGCCGCCGCCGACGCCAAGCAGTACGACCACGCGAAGTTCGAAGGCATCTGGTGGCAGCAGTTCGAGGACCCGACCCTTAACCAGTTGGTGACTCAGTCCCTGAACGGTAACCGTGACCTGCGGGTGGCATTTGCCCGCCTGCGGGCGGCCCGGGCGATTCGTGATGACGCGGCCAATGACGTGATGCCGGTGATCACCAGCCGCGCCAGCAGCGACGTGGGCAAAGGCCAGATTCCGGGCCAGACCACCAAACGCGTCAACAGTGAGCGTTATGACCTGGGCCTGGACATGGCCTGGGAAGTGGACTTGTTCGGGCGCATCCGCCGCAACCTCGAGGCCAGCGACGCTGACCAACAGGTTGCCGAGGCCGACCTGTATCAACTGCAAGTCACGATGATTGCCGAGCTGGTGGATGCTTACGGTCAACTGCGAGGCGCGCAACTGCGTGAGAAGATCGCGGTGGCCAACCTGAAGAATCAGGAGGATTCGCGCGGCATTACGGTCAGCCTGCGGGATGCCGGTGTGGGCGATCAGCTCGATGTAGTGCGTGCCGATGCGCGGCTGGCGGCTGTAGAAGCCAGTGTGCCGCAACTGCAGGCCGAGGAAGTTCGCGAGCGTAATCGCATCGCTACCCTGCTCGGTGAGCGTCCGGACAAGTTGAGCGTGGATTTGAGCCCGAAAGATTTGCCGGCGATTGCCAAGGCGTTGCCGATTGGTGATCCGGGGCAACTGTTGCAGCGTCGTCCGGACATTCTCAGTGCCGAGCGTAAGTTGGCAGCCGCCACGGCGCGGATTGGGGTGGCCAAGGCTGATCTGTTTCCGCGGGTGAGCCTCAGTGGGTTCCTCGGGTTTACCGCTGGGCGGGGTTCGCAGATTGGGTCGGCGGCGGCGAATGCCTGGTCGCTGGGTCCGAGCATTACCTGGGCGGCGTTTGACTTGGGTAGCGTGCGGGCGCGGTTGCGCGGCGCGGATGCCGAGGCGGATGGCGCTCTGGCGAGCTATGAACAGCAGGTGTTGCTGGCGCTGGAAGAATCGGAAAATGCCTTCAGTGATTACGGTAAACGCCAGCAGCGGTTGGTTTCGCTGATTCGTCAGAGTGAGTCGAGCCGGGCTGCTGCGGATCTGGCGGAGATTCGTTACCGCGAAGGGACGGTGGATTTCCTGGTGTTGCTGGACGCGCAACGTGAGCGTTTGGCTGCCGAGGATTCGCAGGCTCAGGCCGAGGTGGATCTGTATCGTGGGATTGTCGCGATTTACAAGGCGTTGGGGGGTGGGTGGCAGCCGAGTACCACCATCGCCAGTGCCAAGTGATGTGATTTAAAGAGCTCCTTTGGTTGGTCGCATCCAGCCAATTTTTAGCCCCGTGCCGTCATTCGGTCGCGGGGCTTTTTTTGGGCTGAGGTTTTGTGTGTATATCCGTTATTTGGGTGATGGCTGATATGGGTTCCGCTCTTACAGCGGCTCACTTTTGAACAGCGCAAAAGTAAGCAAAACGCTCTTGCCCCACCACTCGGCACCTCGCTTAGGCTCGGTGTGCCCTCACTCCGGCTTTGGACCGTGGGCCGCCGCGATGGGCCATCCTTGGCCCAGCACGGCTAACCCGGCGTCCTGCCGGGTTACCCACGCTCCAAAGCCTGCGTTCGGCCAGCGTGGTTTAACGGGGCGCCTAAGATCAAGATCAAAAGCAAGAGCACAGCGGCCTACCGGCCGGCTTGAGTGTGGAAGAGCAAAATCAGAAACTAAAGCGGGCACGGTCAAATGTGGGAGCGGGCTTGCTCGCGAAGGTCGTTAACGATGACGCTGGCATTCTGGATGAACGCGGCGCCCTCAAGTTTTTCGCGAGCAAGCTCGCTCCTACAGGTTCGGCGTTTCGTTAAGTATCAGGCTGCGATAGTGCCCGGGGTTGGAGCCCGACCACTTGCGGAAGGCTTTGTAGAACGAGCTGGCATCGGCAAACCCCAGGCGGGTGGCGATTTCGGTAAAGCTGATGTCGGAGTCCGCCAACCACACGATCGCCAGTTCTTTGCGCACGCTGTCCTTGAGACCTTGGTAGGTCTGCCCTTCTTCCGCCAGGCGCCGGCGCAGGGTGGAGGCGGAGATGCACAGCGACGCGGCCAGGCCTTCGGTTTCCGGCCAGGTATCGGCGGGCATTTGCCGAAGGTCAGTCTTGATGCGGGTGGCGAGGCTGTCGGGGTCGCGGTATTTGACGAGGATGTTGGCGGGGGCATGGGCCAGGAAGCGCTTGAGTTCTTCCGGGCTGCGTTTGATTGGCAGGTCGAGGCAGTCGGCGGAGAAAATCATTCGGGTGCGCGGCCGGTCGAAGCGCAGGTTGTCGGAGAACATCACTTGGTAGTCGTCGCAGAAGTCTGGCTGCGGGCAGCGCAGTTCGATCGCCAGGATCGGGATGCGCCGCCCCGCCAGCCAGCAGGCGACGCCGTGGACGATCATCCAGTAGGCGAAGTAGGTGAAGGCTCGCTTGGGTTCAGGCTCCGGTTCCAACAGTACGATTTCCGCCAGGCTCTGCTGGTGCACCAGTTGCGCCGGCATGCGCTCGAACATCAGCGACAGGAAGCCCAGGCCGGTTTCCAGCGCGGTGGCCAGGGTCGGTTGGGCCATCGAGGCGCGGCACAGGAATTCCAGGCTGCCGGATTTGAGCTTGCGCGGGTCCATGCCGAAAAATTCGTCGTCCATCCGCCGTGCCAGCAGGCGCCATAAACGCGCGTAAGCCGTTGCCGGGACGCGTGCGGTTGGCTGGCCGAGCAGCGCGGGATCGATTCCGACTTTATTCAATACTTCATCGGTCGCCGCACCCGGCGCGCAGCTCTGCAACAGGGCTTCGCGGACCAGTTGGATGGAAATGGTGTCTTTTTCCGACATGGGGAATGGAGCGATCCGGTGGCTTGGGCAATGCCGCGCATTCTAGTGGGGGTTGCGGTTTGCCACCACCGTTCAGTCAAGGTTCAGTAAAGGTCAAGATTCACTGTTTAGTAATGAGTATCATTATGTTACAACTTAGCTTCCTATCTAGTGACGATTCGGTGCCGAATGCTTGTTCCTTTTTTAATCATGCTGCGCGAAGGCATAGAAGCCGCCTTGATCGTTGGCATTATTGCCAGCTACCTCAAGCAAACTGGCCGTGGCCAGTACATGCCCGCAGTGTGGATCGGCGTATTTCTGGCAGCAGCCCTGGCACTGCTGGTCGGCGGTGGCCTGGAACTGGTGAGTGCCGAATTCCCGCAGAAACAACAGGAACTGTTCGAAGGCCTCGTCGGCCTGGTGGCCGTGGGCATTCTCAGCTCCATGGTGTTCTGGATGCGCAAGGTGGCGCGCTCCATCAAGCATTCCCTGCATGAATCCCTCGATCATGCCCTCGCCGGCTCCAAACACCAGGTCACGGCGCTGATCGCCATGGTGTTTTTTGCCGTGGCCCGTGAAGGTCTCGAAACCGTGTTCTTCCTGCTGGCCGTGTTCCAGCAAAGCGAAGGCCCGGGCGCGCCGATTGGCGCCCTGCTCGGCCTGATCCTGGCGATCATCGTCGGCTTCCTGATCTACACCGGCAGCATGCGCCTGAACCTCGGCGCATTCTTCCGCTGGACCGGCCTGTTTATCCTGGTGGTCGCCGCCGGCATCCTCGCCAACTCGGTACAAGCCCTGCACGAAGCCGGGGTGTGGAACCACCTGCAAACCGTCTTGTTCGATTTCAGCGCGACGCTGCCGATGGATGGCCCGCTGGGCTCGGTGCTGGCCGGCATGTTCGGCTATCAGGACGCCCCGACCATCAGCACCCTCGGCGCCTACCTGATTTACCTGGTGGTGGCCCTGGTGATGTTCTTCCTGCCCGCGCCGCCGAGCAAGCCGGCTACCCGCACAACTTCTTCCGTTTCCAGCCAGTAAGGACCGCCTCTTGTCCAACCCAACCCCTCAACCGGCTCCGCCGTCCCGCGCCTTGCGCTGGGCGGTGGGCGGCTCGGTGGTCGTGATGATCGCCGCCGGTGGCCTGTTCTACTACGCCTCGCAACTGGCCGCCTCCAAGCGCCAGGCCAACCACAATGAAATTGCCGTCACCATCCACGCCCACAGCTGCGAGCCGAATGCGCTGACAGTGCCGGCAGGACGCGCCAGTTTCCGCATCATCAACCGCTCGGACCGTGCCGTGGAGTGGGAAATCCTCGACGGCGTGCTGGTGGTCGAAGAGCGCGAAAATATCGCCCCGGGCCTGAGCCAGGTGATCAACGCCAACCTGCTGCCCGGCGACTACCAGATCACCTGCGGCCTGCTGAGCAACCCGCGTGGCACCTTGAAGGTGACACCGACTGCCGAGTCGGACGCCCAAGCCAAGGCCAAGCCGTCTATGGTGGCGTTTATCGGCCCGCTGTCGGAGTTCCGCGTGTACCTGAGCAGTCAGGGCGGCGCGCTGGTCAAGGCCGTTACGGCACTTGACCAGGCCATCGAAGCCGGCGACCTCGCCCAGGCCCAGGCACTTTACGTACCGGCCCGCGAGGCCTACCAGCGTCTGGCCCCGGCCTCCCAACGCCTGGCGGAACTGGACAACGCGATCAACGCCCGCGCCGACTACTTTGAAAAGCGCGAGCAGGACCCGGCCTTCAGCGGCTTCCACCGTCTCGAATACGGCCTGTTCCAGCAACGCAATCTCGATGGCCTGGCGCCGATTGCCCAGCGCCTGGTCACCGACGTCACCAGCCTCAAGCAACAGCTGCTGGCCCAGTCGCTGCCGCCGGAGCAACTGGTGAGCATCGTGGTGCGCAACCTCAACAGCCTGGCTGACGTACGCGCCGCCAGCGGCGAGGAAGAGCGCTACAGCCATACCGATCTCAACGGCTTCGCCGCCAACCTGGATGCCGCCCGCAAAGTGGTGGACCTGATGCGCCCGCTGTTGACCAAATCTGCCGCGCAATTGCTGCCGGGGATCGACAGCGCGATCAGCGCCCTCGACGCCGAACTCAACGGTTTGAAAGTCGATGGCCGCTACGCCACGTATGACAGCGTTACCGCCGATCAGCGCAAGCAGATCGCCGACAAGGCCAAGGCTCTGGCCGTTGCACTCGATGGAATCGACCCCGCCCTTGGCCTTTCCGGCCTGAAGTGAAGACGACCGTAGACATGAGTGATTCAGAACAGTTTTCATCCCAGCGTCGTCGTGTATTGCTGGGCATGGCCGCCACCGGCGCTGCGATTGCCGGCAGCAGCCTGAGCTGCCCGGCGATGGCTGCCAACGCTGCCGCGCAAGTCACCACCGCACCGAGCAGTGAAAAGACCCAGGACCATCACGATTACCACGGCAAGCACCAGACCGGCATCGTCACCCCGCGCCCGGCCTGCGGCATGCTGGTGGCGTTCGACGTGTTGGCCAGCGACCGCGAAGACCTGGAGCGGCTGTTCCGCACCTTGAACGAGCGCATCGCGTTCCTGATGACCGGCGGCACTGTGGTGCAAGTCGATCCAAAACTGCCCCCCACCGACTCCGGCATCCTCGGCCCGGTGGTGACCCCGGACAACCTGACCATCACCGTGTCGGTGGGCGAGTCGCTGTTCGACGAGCGCTTCGGCCTGGCCGCTGCCAAGCCCAAGCGCCTGATCCGCATGGTCGGTTTCCCCAACGATGCGCTGGAACCGGCGCAGTGCCACGGCGACCTGAGCCTGCAGTTCAGCTCCAACACCCCGGACACCAACATCCATGCCCTGCGCGACATCGTGAAAAACCTGCCGGACCTGCTGCTGGTGCGCTGGAAGCAGGAAGGCAGCGTGCCGCCCCAGGCCCCTGCCCGCCCTGGCGAGCCGGCGCAGAGTGCGCGCAACTTCCTCGGTTTTCGCGACGGCTCGGCCAACCCGAACTCCAACGACAATAAGGCGATGGACCAGATTGTGTGGGTACAGCCGGGCAGCGACGAACCGGCCTGGGCCGTCAATGGCAGCTACCAGGCGGTGCGGATCATCCGCAACTTCGTCGAGCGCTGGGACCGCACGCCCCTGCAAGAGCAAGAAAGCATCATTGGCCGGATCAAGACCAGTGGCGCGCCCATGGATGGCCAGAAAGAAACCCAGGTGCCGGACTACAGCAAGGACCCGGAAGGCAAGTTGACCAAGCTCGATGCCCACATCCGCCTGGCCAACCCACGCACCCCGCAGACCCAGGCCAACCTGATCCTGCGCCGGCCGTTCAACTACTCCAACGGCGTCAACAAAAACGGTCAGCTCGACATGGGGCTGTTGTTCATCTGCTACCAGGCTGACCTGGAGAAAGGCTTTATCAGCGTGCAAACCCGGCTCAACGGCGAGCCCCTGGAGGAATACCTGAAGCCGGTCGGCGGCGGTTATTTCTTCACCTTGCCGGGCGTCACCGGTGCCCAGGATTTCATCGGGCGCTCGCTGCTTGATGCGACACATCCTCAAACTACTGCCAATACCTAAAACAAACCCCAGAGCGGAAATCGTCCCATGAAGAAGTCGTCTCTCGCATTGTCGTTGTTAATGAGCCTTTCGCCGCTGGCCGCCTTCGCCGCCACCGCGCCGCTGGACCTGGTAGGGCCGGTGTCGGACTACAAGATCTACGTCACCGAAGAAATCGGCGAACTGGTCACCCAGACCCAGGCGTTCACCGACGCCGTAAAAAAAGGCGACCTGGCCACCGCCAAGAAGCTATACGCGCCAACCCGCGTTCACTATGAGTCGATCGAGCCGATCGCCGAGCTGTTCAGCGACCTCGACGCCTCCATCGACTCCCGTGTCGACGACCACGAAAAAGGCGTGAAAGCCGAAGACTTCACCGGCTTCCACCGCATCGAGTACAGCCTGTTCTCCGAGAACACCACCAAAGGCCTGGACGCCCTGGCGGACAAGCTCAGCAGCGACGTACTGGACCTGAAAACCCGGGTTGACGGCCTGACCTTCCCGCCGGAAAAAGTCGTCGGTGGTGCTGCTGCCCTGCTTGAAGAAGTGGCCGCGACCAAGATCTCCGGTGAAGAAGACCGCTACAGCCACACCGACCTGTATGACTTCCAGGGCAACATCGACGGTGCGAAGAAAATCGTCGACCTGTTCCGTCCGCAGATCGAGAAGCAAGACAAGGCGTTCGTCGCCAAAGTCGACAAGAACTTCGCGGCCGTGGACAAGATCCTGGCCAAGTACAAAACCAAGGATGGCGGTTTTGAAACCTACGACAAGGTCAAGGAAGCGGACCGTAAAGCCCTGGTTGGCCCGGTCAATACCCTGGCGGAAGACCTGTCCACCTTGCGTGGCAAGCTCGGCTTGAACTGATTGGCATGCTGCCTGCTTCTCCCGCGCCCTGACGCAGGGGAAGCAGGTCGGTACCTGTTAACTTTGACAGTAGACAGCCCATACAAAATCAACCTTCATGACAGTAGACGCTTCCGTCTAACGCCAGGGAGTTCGTGATGAACACTAAACTGATTGATGAGACAACATTTGACGAAGAAGAATGGAATGGCTGGTACGCCGACTCGGCCTACCCAATGGAAATCGTGAAGCAGGGGTCGCGTTATTACGCACAGCCGGGACCAACGTCACCATCAGCGATTGCCGTCCTGACCAAACATTTTTCACTGAAGCATGGCGAAGAACACCTATTCCAACTGAGATACAAAGCCACAGTCGATGCCTGGTATACACTTTATTTTGATCAGCGAACGCTGACGTCTGTAGAATTGAAAAAAACATCTGAGGCAACAATCAGCGTCCCCTTCAAACTCGTTGAATCAGAAGGCGGCCCTGGCTCTCTCAGGATCCAGATTCAACCGCCGCCTGACAGCAGAAATGACGCCGTCGCAATTGACACGTTGTACCTTGCGGCTGTTTCTCGCTGAAGTGGAAAACGCCGGGTAAGAGGCCTTCCTCTACAAAATCCGATACAACAACCGCTCGATCCGCACCCGGCTGACCCGACGCAAAAACTTGCCGACGGCCGCCGGGTACTCCACCAGGGTTTCCAGTTGCTGGTAGCGTTCAATACGCGAGGTGTGCTGGAAAATCTCCGCAAGCTCGGTGCGCCGAAGCCCTACCCATTCACCCTTCGGATCATCGATCAACAAGGCATTTTCCAGGTCGAGGCGAAATGCTCGTGGGTTGATGTTGTTGCCCGTCAGCAAGGTGTAGCGCTGGTCGACCCACATGCCCTTGAGGTGGTAGGTGTTGTCGCCGTCGCGCCACAGGTGCAGGTTCAACTGGCCGCTGTCGATCATGCGTTGATGGCGCTTGGCAAAGCGTCGCAGGCTGATTTCGTAGAGATACGGTAGCGCGGCGATGACCTTGAACGGCTCGCTCGGCGGGATGTAGAAGTCGTTGGCGGTCTTGTCACCGACGATGATGTCGATCTTCACCCCGCGCGCCAGGGCGCGGTTGATTTCCCGGGTCACTGGCAGCGGCAGGTTGAAGTACGGCGTGCAGATGGTCAACTGATGCTGGGCGCTGGCAATCAGCTCGCAGATCACCCGGCTCAGGGGGTTGTTCTTGCACACGCCCAGCAACGGGCTGACCGTCAGGTTGCCGTTTGGCAACTGCCCGGCCGTGGTGTCATACACCGCGTGCTTCAGCCGGCTGCGCAGGTCGCCGATGTCGTTACGCAGGCTGCGGGTGGTCGGCGGGTTGGGCAGGTCCAGCCGATGCACGGCCTTGGAGGCCACCAGGCCGTGCTCCACCAGGTGCTGCATCGAGTCGGCCAGCGCCTTGTTGTGGATCAGGTGGTAACGGTCATAACGGTATTTGTCAAACTTGTGCAGGTACACGTTGTTCAGGCTGGCGCCGCTGTACAGCACGCTGTCATCGATCACGAAGCCCTTGAGGTGCAGCACGCCGAACAGTTCGCGGGTTTGCACCGGCACGCCGTACACCGGCACTTCGGTGCTGTGGGACTGGGTCATGGCCTGGTACCAGGCGCTGTTGCCCGGTTGCTTGCCAGCCCCGATCAAACCGCGCTGGGCGCGCAGCGAGTCGACCATCACCACGATATCCAGCCCGGGCCGTGCAGCCTTGGCGGCATGCAACGCGTCATAGATCTCTTGCCCGGCCTCGTCCTGTTGCAGGTACAACGCCACGATGTAGATGCGCTGGGTGGCCTGGGAGATTTTCTCCAACAGGCAACGGCGGTACTGCGCAGCGCCGGACAGCACCTCGATCGCGTCAGGGGTGAGGGGAAAACCGCGCAGCTTGGGCAACAGGGAGCGTTTGAATAACGACGGCATAGGGCTCGCAATGGGTCGAATCCGAAGGACTCGAGAGCTTACACCATGGGGTGGCTCAGGTCTTCCCGCCCGGGGTTAAAAATAATTAATTGACCAAGGAGAACGATCGTTCTACTGTAGATTGCATGAACGATATCACTCGCGACATTATCCTCGACGTTACCGAAAAGTTGATCTACCGAAATGGCATCGCTGCCACCGGCATGGATCTTCTGGTGAAAACCGCCGGCGTCTCCAGAAAGAGCGTCTACCGCTACTTCGCCAACAAGGACGAACTGGTGATTGCCGCCCTGCAACGCCGCGACGAGCGCTGGATGCACTGGCTGCGCAACGAAGTTGAACACCACGCCACCACGGGCGAGCGCCTGCTGGGTGTGTTCAGCGCGTTGAAAACCTGGTTCGGCTCCGATGACTTTCGCGGCTGCGCCTTCATCAACACCAGCGGCGAGACCGGCGACCCGCAAGACCCGGTGCGCCTGCTGGCCAAGGCCCATAAACAGAAGCTGTTCGAATATGCCCTCGAACTGTGTCAAGCACATGGCACCCCCAACCCGGAACGCCAGGCCGCGCACCTGCTGATCCTGATTGATGGCGCCATTACCGTAGCCCTGGTCATGGGCGACTCAACCGCTGCCGATAACGCGCAATCCATGGCGCGAACTTTATTGCAACTTTGACCTGACTTTTAAACCTGTTAAGGAGCCGTCCCATGTCATCTAACGCAGAAATACGCCCGCCGTTGCCGCCATTCACCCGTGAATCGGCCATTGAAAAAGTTCGCCTGGCCGAGGACGGCTGGAACTCCCGCGACCCGCAACGGGTATCCCTGGCGTATACCTTGGATACCCAATGGCGTAACCGCGCCGAGTTCGCCCATAACCGCGAGGAAGCCAAGGGTTTCCTGACCCGCAAATGGGCCAAGGAACTGGATTATCGGTTGATCAAGGAGTTGTGGGCGTTTACCGGCAATCGCATCGCGGTGCGTTATGCCTATGAATGGCATGACGACTCCGGCAACTGGTTCCGCTCCTACGGCAACGAGAACTGGGAGTTTGATGAGAATGGCTTGATGGCGAACCGGTTTGCCTGCATCAACGACATGCCGATCAAGGAAAGCGAGCGCAAGTTCCACTGGCCGCTGGGACGGCGTCCGGATGAGCATCCGGGGTTGTCAGAGCTTGGGTTGTAAACAACAACCTGTAGGAGCGAGCTTGCTCGCGAGGGACGTTAACGATAACGCGGGAAGCCTGGCACCCCGCGTCGTCCTCAGGTTTTTCGCGAGCAAGCTCGCTCCTACAGTTGAACGGTTGTCAGTCCTGGTTCAGGCCTACCCGGTACAACACGCCGTTATCTTCATCCGTCAGCACATACAGGTAGCCATCCGGTCCCTGACGCACATCGCGGATCCGCGCTTTCAAACCGCCCAGCAGCCGCTCTTCGTGGATGACCTTGTCACCGTCGAACTGCAATCGAATCAACTCCTGGCTCACCAGTGCGCCAATAAACACGTTGTGCTGCCAAGCCTTGAAGCGGTCGGCATCGTAGAACGCCATGCCGGTCACGCCTGGTGATTTCTCCCATACGTGATGCGGTGCAACGGTGCCTTCGGCGGTCTTGCCCTTGGCCTCGGGAATCGGCGTCAGGGAATAGTTGATGCCGTGGGTCGCCAGCGGCCAGCCGTAGTTTTTCCCACGCTCGATGATGTTGATCTCATCCCCACCACGCGGGCCGTGCTCGTTTTCCCAGAGAGTGCCGCTCCACGGGTTAAGCGCCGCGCCCTGAGGATTACGCTGGCCGTAGGACCAGATTTCCGGCCTCACACCTTCCTGGCCGACGAAGGGGTTGTCTTCGGGTATACGACCATCCGGGAAGATCCGCACGACTTTGCCTTGCAGCTTGTCGAGGTCCTGGGCGGTGGGTCGGTCGTTGTTTTCCCCCAGGGTCACGAACAGGTAACCATCGCGGTCAAACACCAGCCGTGAGCCGAAGTGGTTGCCCGTGGACAGCTTGGGCTCCTGGCGCAGGATCACCTTGAAGTCCTGCAGGCCACTCAGGTCATCGCTCAAGCGTCCGCGCCCGACGGCGGTGCCGGCAGTGCCGTTCTTGCCCCCGCCTTCGGCGTAGGACAGGTACACCAGGCGGTCCTCCTTGAAGTCGGGTGACAGGACCACGTCCAGCAAACCGCCCTGCCCTTTTGCAAACACTTCAGGCACGCCCGTCAGGGGCGCGGACAGTTTGCCGTCCGGGCTGACAAACCGCAGGTTGCCGGGACGCTCGGTGACCAGGAAGCCTTTTTTGTCCGGCAGGAAGGCCACGGCCCAGGGATGATCCAGGCCCTTGGCAATCGGGGTGACGGTGATACTCCCCTGCTCGCTGGGGAACTGTTGGGTGTCGGCCGCCGAAACGGGCAGCGTCAGGGGCAGCAAGGCAGCGGCGCAGAAGGTCGCCAGGAGGGTTTTGCGTAGAAACATACGGTGGGTGTCCTTGTCGTTTTTACACACTCAATCGCCGCGATTGCCATTGGCGTCGCGAGTGGGAGCTTTGGGCTGGATGGCCGGCGGGGTCTGTCGGCTGTCGCGGCGCTGGACGCTATTGCCGATGCCGCCGTTTTGCAGGGTTGGTGGCCGCTGCGCCGGTGGAATGTAGGTACCCCGCGCAGCTGGCGCGTTGGGCTGGGTACCCTGCATGCTGTTGGGGTTGGCCTGGTGAATCGGGCCGTTGTAGGGGTTGTTGCTGCTGCCAGGCAGGTTTTGTGCCTGTGCCAACGAACTCAAGGCCAGGCCCATCGCCAATACCGCAAGGTGACGCAAACGGGTGTTCATGACAAAGCCTCTCTGGGCGCGAGTAATACGTGCTTTCGATAACACGCTACGCCTTGGGTTCGGCTTTGGTAACTAAATAGTTTCTCATCAGGTGTAACACGATCTGTCTGAAACCCCGGTGCCAGCCGGCTGGCCAGGGAAACTTTTGCCGAAACCGGCGTGTCACCTGAAGACCTCTACATCTTCAGGAAAACCGACATGCCACGGGCTATCTGGAAAGGCGCAATCAGTTTTGGCTTGGTACACATCCCTGTATCGCTGGTATCGGCCACGTCCTCCCAGGGCGTCGACTTCGACTGGCTGGACAAGCGCAGCATGGACCCGGTGGGTTACAAGCGCATCAACAAGGCCACCGGCAAGGAAGTCACCAAGGACAATATCGTCAAGGGCGTGGCCTATGAGAAAGGCCGCTACGTGATCCTCAGCGAAGACGAAATCCGCTCGGCCCACCCCAAGTCCACCCAGACCATTGAAATCATCGCGTTTGTGGCCAGCGACCAGATCCCGTTGCAGAACATCGACACGCCCTACTTCCTGGCGCCCGACAAGCGCGGCGGCAAGGTCTATGCGCTGCTGCGGGAAACCCTGAAAAAAACCCGCAAGGTCGCCCTGGCCAACGTGGTGCTGCACACCAAGCAGCACCTGGCGGCGCTGATGCCGCTGGAGTCGGCACTGGTGCTGGTGATGCTGCGCTGGCCCGCAGAAGTTCGCGGGCTGGATGAGCTTGAGCTGGGCAGCGACGTGACCAAGCCCACCCTGGCCAAGGGCGAGCTCGACATGGCCAAGCGCTTGGTGGAAGACATGAGCGCCGACTGGAAGCCCGAAGAATATCGCGACAGCTTCCAGGAAAAGATCATGGCGCTGGTGGCGAAGAAGGCCAAGGCCGGCAAGATCGAAGACGTGGAATCCAGCGAGGGTGAAGAGGAGCGCAAATCAGCCGATGTGATCGACCTGACGGAACTGCTCAAGCGCAGCCTGGCAGGCAAGAGCCCGGCGAAGAAACCTGCCGCGAAAAAAACCCGTAAGGCTTCATGAGGTAGACCGCCATGGCCAAGCCCCTGAGTGAATACAACGCCAAGCGCGACTTCGATGTAACCGCCGAACCTGCAGGCAGTGCGCCTCGCGGCAGGAGCCGGGCCCAGGCCTTGACCTTCGTGATTCAAAAGCACGATGCGCGCAACCTGCATTACGACTTTCGCCTGGAGCTGGATGGCGTGCTCAAAAGCTGGGCGGTGCCCAAGGGCCCGAGCCTGGACCCGAGCCAGAAGCGCCTCGCAGTGCATGTGGAAGACCACCCATTGGGCTACGGCAGTTTCGAGGGCAGCATTCCCGCTGGCCAATACGGCGCGGGTGACGTGATCGTCTGGGATCGCGGCGTGTGGCAGCCCCACGACGACCCGCGCAAAGCCTACGCGGCCGGCAAGCTGAAATTCACCCTGATCGGCGAAAAGCTCGCTGGCGACTGGACGCTGGTGCGCACGCGGCTCAAGGGCAGCGGCGACAAGGAGCAGTGGCTATTGATCAAGGAAAACGATCAGCAGGCGCGCCCGGCGGCAGATTACGACGTGGTCCAGGCCGAGCCGAAAAGCGTGCTGAGTGATGCAACGGTGGGACGCCCGAAAAAAACCGCCGCACCGAAAAAAACCACGCGCAAATCCTCAACCGCCCTGCCCGATCAGTTCACCCCACAATTGGCGACGCTGGTGGACCGCGCACCGGACGGCGACTGGGTGTACGAGATCAAATTCGACGGTTACCGCATCCTCACGCGTATTCGTGACGGTGAAGTGCGGCTGTTCACCCGCAATGGCCATGACTGGACCGACCGGCTACCGCGCCAGGCCAAGGCCCTGGAGGCGCTTAAACTCAAAGACAGTTGGCTCGATGGCGAGGTGGTCAGCCTGAACGCTGATGGGTTGCCGGACTTCCAGGCGTTGCAGAACGCCTTTGATATCGGCCGCAGCCTCGACATCGTCTACTACCTGTTTGATGCGCCGTTTCTGGATGGTCGCGACCAACGGGAAACGGCTGTTGAAGCACGCCGCGCCGCGCTGAAGAAAGTACTGCCTCGTAGCAAGAGCAAGCTGCTGCGCTTCTCCGAGTCGTTTGCCGCCAACCAGCGGGACATCTTCGAAAGCGCCTGTGATCTGGCGCTGGAGGGCGTGATCGGTAAACGTGCGGGCAGCCTGTACGTCTCCAAGCGCAGCCCGGACTGGATCAAGCTCAAGTGCCGGCTGCGCCAGGAATTCGTGATCGTCGGTTTCACCCGTCCGCAAGGTTCACGCAGCGGTTTTGGTGCGCTGTTGCTGGCGGTCAATGACGACACCGGGCTGGTGTATGCCGGGCGCGTGGGCACCGGCTTTGATCAGGCCGCATTAAAGAAGATCAGTGAGCAGTTGAAAGCCTTGGAGCGCGATGCGTCGCCGCTGGCCAAACCGCTGACCAGCGCCCAGGCACGTGGCGTGCATTGGGTCGAACCTCAATTAGTGGGCGAAGTGCAATTCGCCGAATGGACCCGCGAAGGCGTGGTGCGCCAGTCGGCCTTTGTCGGATTGCGCACCGATAAGCCGGTGGAGCAGATTGTTCATGAACAGCCGCGAGCAGCCAAGTCGCTGAAGGAAAAGCCGCTGAAGGAAAAACCGCGCAAAAAAACAACGGAGGCCGGTGCTGTGGCCGGGGTCAAGATCACCCATCCCGACCGAGTCATCGACACCCAAAGTGGTACACAGAAACTGCAACTGGCGCAGTTCTACGAGGGCATCAGCGAATGGATCCTGCCCTTCCTGCGTAACCGTCCTGTGTCTTTGCTAAGAGCACCGGAAGGCATTGCCGGTGAACAGTTTTTCCAGAAGCACTCCGAGCACCTGGCGATCCCGAATATCAAGCAACTGGACCAGACCCTGGATCCAGGCCATGCGCGGCTGATGGAAATCGACAGCCCGGCCGCGCTGATCGGCGCGGTGCAAATGGGCACCGTCGAGTTGCACACTTGGGGCGCCACCGCAGACAAGATCGAAACCCCGGACCTGTTTGTGCTCGACCTTGACCCGGACCCGGCCCTGCCCTGGAAAAGCATGCTCGAAGCAGCGCAACTGACCCTGTCGGTGCTGGATGAGTTGGGGCTGGAAGCGTTCGTCAAGACCAGCGGTGGCAAAGGCCTGCACTTGGTGGTGCCGCTGGCGCGCCGGGACGACTGGGAAACGGTAAAAGCCTTCGCCAAGGCGATTGCCCAGTTCATGACGCAGCAGTTGCCGGAGCGTTTTACCGCGACCTCAGGCCCGAAAAATCGCATCGGCAAAATCTTTATCGATTACCTGCGTAACGCCCGTGGCGCCAGCACAGTGGCGGCCTACTCGGTGCGCGCACGCCCTGGCCTGCCGGTCTCGGTACCCGTGAGTCGTGATGAGTTGAAGGGTTTGCACGGTGCCCAGCAATGGACCGTCGCCAACTTGCACGAGCGTTTGCAGGGTTTGAAGAAGGACCCGTGGGCGGGCTATGCCAATCGGCAGAAGATCAGCAAGAAGATGTGGGACAAGCTGGGCGCGCATCCGCCAGGCTGATGCGCGCTCCAGCCAGGTTCAGATCAGGATGAAGATCAACGCCAAACCGGCGAAGATCGCCCACTTCTCCAGGTAGTAACGGGTGCGATTGCGCTTTTTCAGCTCTTTGCCCCGCAGGCGAATCTTGTACAGACGGGTAAAGGCACGGTTCAAGCCACCGGTCTTGTCCCCGGCATCGTTGGGCGAGCCGGCCGCAGCCATTACGTTGCGGCTGAACCAACGGTTGAACGCAGCCGCCCAGCGGTACTTCATCGGGCGTTCGATATCGCAGAACAGAATGATCCGGTTCTGCTCCGTGGTGTTTTCGGCGTAGTGGATGAATGTCTCGTCAAACATCACCGGCTCGCCGTCGCGCCAATAGTAGTTTTCACCGTCCACGTTGATGTAGCAGCCCGGGGAGTTCGGCGTGTCCAGCCCCAGGTGGTAGCGGTAGGAACCGGCGTACGGGTCACGGTGGCGTACCAGCTTGGAGCCCGGTGGCAATTCGGCAAACATCGCCGCCTTGATCGAGCCAATGCTTTGCACCAGCTCAGTGGTTCGCGGGCACAGCTTCATCGCGGACGGATGGCTGTCGCCGTACCACTTCAAGTAAAAGCGCTTCCAGCCCGACTTGAAAAACGAGTTAAAGCCCACGTCGTTGTATTGGTCAGAGCGCTTGATCTCGCCTGCGCGCAGCAGGTTCTGGCCTTCCAGGCGAATTTCTTCCCAGTGTTCCTGAAGCGGGCTCAGGTCTGGAAAGTCGCTGGGGGACAGGTACGGTCGGCTGGGCAGTTTGGAGAAGAGGTACAGAAAGCAGTTCACCGGAGCCAGGAAGGTCGAGTGATCGCTGAGCTGGCGGCCCAACTTGTGACGCACCCGGCCACGCAGGTGAACGTACGCAATGGAGGCAACGTAGAGAGCAACAATGATGAGTTTCAAGGTATTCGTCACAAGTCAGAAGAGAACAGGCTGCTCCTGCGTGCCCACGACGGCCGAGGATTGAAGATGCAGCACCTGAAATCACAATTCACAAATAGGCAACACGACGGTCTGGGCGACAATCCCGTCATGGCCATTAGCAGCTATTTTAGCCACACTTTGTAACCAAAGGTTAATCAAGAATTGTGAAAAGGTGTCCACTGAGTGTGCTGCGAAGGGGCGGGAGCGGGCTTGCCAGGCGGCAAGCCCGAGGGCTGTCGGGGTTAAACTTGCGGTTCGTCATCCTTGCGTGGGCGCAGGGAAAGCCGTTGTTCATCCAACTGCGAATAAGGCACAGACTCGCGCCGCGCCAAGACAAAATGGCGGCCCAGCGCAATCAGCACACCCAGCACCACTCCTCCAACCAGACTCAGCGCAATAACCAAGCCTTTTTTAGGCTTGATCGGGCTCAGCGGCTCCTGGGCACGGCGGTCAATGGTGACCAGTTTCAGGCCACTCATGTCGATGTTAAGGCTCTTCAGTCGCGCGACTTCAGCTCGCAACGGTTCAACATCCTGCAAGAAGATGTCTTCATTCCCACGCTTTTTCAGCACTTCCACTTCACGGTTGACCTGCAGCATCTGCAATTCTTTGCCAATCTCTGCAATGCGGCTGTTGGTGAAGTCGTCGTTGGTACGCGCCTGCAGGGCCGTACGCTCTGCCTCTAGCGCTTCGGTACCAAGGAAGTACAGCGGGATTTTCTGGTTATTGACCTCGGTGCGCATGACTTGATTCGAGCCGCTGCGCGATGCATCCGCCATAGAGGAAGGCGTCGTCGGCGTCTTGATGCCCATCGACTTGGCGATGGAAATGGCCTCGGCCAGCTCCGCCAACCGATCCGTTCGCTCCATTTTCATTTGCAGGCGCAGGGCACCCAGCTCGTCTTCCAATTGGGCCCGCTTCAGCCTGTCGGCCTCAAGCAGCTTGGCAATCTTCGATTCCTTATCGGTTTCGTAGTTGGAACGAGCCGCGTCAATCTTGCCCTTGAGTTCGTTCTGGCGGTTATTGACGATCACTTTCAGGTCCGCGCCGACCTGGGCACGTTCCATATCAATGGCGTAGTCCACAAAGCCGTTAAGAATGGCAACGCCATCGATGTCTTTCGGGTACTGCAACTCGAGCCGGATATAGCTGCTTAGGGAGTCGGCTTTTTTCGGGTCAGGCAGGATCAGGTTGATGGAGTTTCGGTTGAACTCCTCAAAACTCTGTTCAAGGCTTTGTCCGGATTTCTGAAACGCCTTGAACAAATCTTCATGGGACTTGAAGAATCCGAGGCGAGCTTCGTAGGAATCGAGTTGCGCCCCTACTTTGTTCAGGGCATCGGCCGGAGGCAGCTTATAGACTTCGGAACGGTTCAGTGCATCGAGTTCGTTGATGGCGGCAGGACGCAGCACGCTGCTGACCTGATACTCTCGTGGCGCCAGAAATGCATAGCCTACCCCCAGGACACCCGCCAGAAGCGTGCATCCCAACACCAACTTTTTTTGCCGCCAGATACCGTTAAACAGTTCAAACAGATCAATTTCGTCCGATGCCGGATGAGCTTGGAACCGAGGAGTTTTATTCAAAACTGGAGCACCTTAAAAAGTCGACGTCAACGGCCGCACATATTCATGAAAGACTGAATAACCACTTGAAACCAGGGACAACGCCCTGTGCGCAAGAAACACACGATCTATCGATGGTTATCGGACCACTGAGAACCCAGAAAAGTCCCACACACATGAAGGTTGTTTCCATTCAGATACCTGGATGTCATTGCCGATGCGCTGAGCGTAGACGAACTTGTAAAGAACCGTGTCTGAAACAGCGCATAAAATAGCGCTAAACACCCGGCATTATTAGGAAAATTCGTACGCAGTCATGTGAAACAAGACATTTCTCACAAAATCGATTCAGTTAATCCGTCAGGCCTCGGAAATCCGCCGCATTGTCTGGTCATTTTTTAATCAAAAAAAGGAATTTGTATGACATCTGTTTCAAAGGACGACTTTCAGGCGCTTCAGGGAGCCTGGGAACAAACGGCGCTAGAAGACAGCGGCGTGCTCAACCCTGCCGATGAGCACAGCGCTCCAGGCGCTATTACGACGATCGCGGGTGATCAATTCCAGGTGGTGACCGTCGACGGTGAGGTGTTACTGGCAGGCAGCTTTACGCTCGATGCCAGCACGGCACCCAAAAGCATTACCTGGGTTGATTCAATGGGTGAAGATGCTGGCAAGCAATTGCTTGCGAGTTACCAGCTGGAAGGTGATCACTTCATGTTCATCGCAGCAGATGAAGGCATGCCCCGCCCTACCCGTTTCAGTACTGGCCCGGGACAAACCATGCGGACCTTTGTGCGCAGAAGCTGAAGAGGCTGAACGTCCGTTCTTGCGACATGGTTTTCACATGGCCTTCACTTATCGGCCTATAGGGTGAAGGCTACCTACTCCAGTGAACACCTTGGCCCGCCGTCCTCGCGGGCTTTTTTTTGCCTGTTCGGCAGCCAGTCAGGCCGGACGCTTGATGGCGGTGAGGGTGTAGCACATCGGCAATTGCGCAGGCTGGTTTTCGTACTGGTCGTAGAGCTCCTCGCGATTGGAGTGCGCGAACTCCTGCAGATGGCTGATCTGCAACCCGGCAGCGATGGCCCCGTTGACGATTTCTCCCAGGGTGTGCACGAACCAGTAAGAAGCAGCCGCAACGCCTTCCGTCTCACCTTCGTAGACGATGGCCTCCTGCTGCACAAAAGGCTCGCGCTGAAAGTACGAGCTGACGGGCAACATTGGGTTGGGCGCCGTCGGGTCGAATACTTCCAGGAACGGATGGGTCTCGTAAATCACCAGGCTGCCGCCTGGCTTCAGGGTGCTGGCGACGTGGGCCATGAACAGCGCGATGTCCGGCATCCAGTTCAGCACGCCGATGGTAATCAAGGCGAGATCAAAGCGTTGGGCCAATCCACGGGGCAAATGGTGAATGTCGGCCTCGATGAATTCCGCCTTGTACGGGGACGCGTCGGCCAACTCACGAGCTTGCTGCAGAAAGGCCTCGGACTGATCGATCCCCACCACCGTGCGCGCGCCCAACCCGAACAGCGACAGGCTTTCGCGGCCATTGTTGCAGCCCAGTTGCACCACATCCTTGCCCTCGACACCGACCTTGCGCAGCAATGCGGTCAACGTCGGGTCCAAACGCGAAAAGCCGGGCTTGGCGACATCCTCAAGCAAGGCCTTCCAGTTGGCGGTGTTTTTATGCAGCCTGGCGGATTCGTTCCAAGCGTCCTTGTTGCTGGATATAGCCTCTTGGGCTGACAGCATGTCCATTGCGTCTCCAAAACGTTCTAGTCATTGCGACAAAAGAAGTCCGCCCTACACCAAAAGCCTCGCCATCCTTGAACCGGTAAAGAGCCTTCACTGTAGGGCGAACGTGCGGAAAATAAGCCAGGCTTATGGGATGTTCAACTGTTAACAATAAAAATCCCTGAAAAAACCTCCTCCGGCGCTATTTTTCGATACACATGGCTCCACTTTGTAAATGTTTGTGCTTGTACGACGCTTGCGTCAGAAACTATCAACACGTGCCATGGGTCATTATCGCTACCGACCTCTCGCTTGAAGACCGTGCCATGGCCACTCGCTCTGACCTGCGCAACACCCTGTCCCTGGACGGCCTGAACTTCTTCCTGGCGGATGTCCGTGACGGGCTGGGACCTTACCTGGCGATTTATCTGCTGGCCGTGCACCACTGGGACTCCGCCAGTATTGGCGTGGTTATGACCGTCGCCGGCATCGCGGCACTGCTCACTCAGACGCCCGCCGGAGCGCTGATTGACCGCACCCGCAGCAAGCGGGCCGTGATCGCGGTCGCCGCCCTGTTGGTGACCGCCAGTTGCCTGCTCCTGCCTTTTGTCAGCTCCTTCAGCCTGGTGGCGCTGACCCAGGCGGCCAGTGCTGCGGCGGCCTCGGTGTTCGCGCCGGCCATCTCGGCGATTTCCCTTGGCATCACCGGCCCGCGCGCCTTTACCCGCCGCACCGGCCGCAACGAAACCTTTAACCATGCCGGTAACGCGGTTGCAGCCCTGCTCGCCGGTGGGTTCGCCTATCTGTTTGGCCCCGTGGCGGTGTTTTACCTGATGGCGGTCATGGCGGTGGCCAGCGTAATTGCGGTCAGTTGCGTGTCAGCCGAAGCAATCGATCACGAAGTCGCGCGGGGTTTCGACCCTGCCCACGGTGCCGAACACGAACAGCCGTCGGGGATGACCGTGCTTCTGGCGAACAAGCCATTAATGCTGTTCGCGATCTGCTGCGCACTGTTTCACTTGGCCAATGCAGCCATGTTGCCGCTGGTCAGCCAGAAGCTGTCGCAGATCAACCTGCAAATGGCCACGCCACTGACCTCGGCCTGCATTGTCGCGGCGCAACTGGTGATGGTGCCGGTGGCCTGGCTGGTGGGCGTAAAAGCCGACGTGTGGGGGCGCAAACCGCTGTTGCTCGCGGGGTTCATGATCCTGCCGCTGCGGGGCGTGCTGTATACGCTGTCCAGTGATCCTTATTGGCTGGTGGCGGTACAGATGCTCGACGGCGTCGGCGCCGGGGTGTTCGGCGCGCTGTTTCCGGTGATTGTCAAAGACCTCACCCAAGGCACCGGGCGCTTCAATGTCAGCCTGGGGGCGCTGTCCACGGTATTCGGACTGGGCGCAGCACTGAGCAGCAGCCTGGCGGGTTTTGTCGTGCAGTGGGCGGGTTACAACGCCGCGTTCCTGACACTGGCGTGTGTGGCTGCCGTCGCGTTGGGGCTGGTGTGGGTGGCGATGCCCGAGACTCAGGCGAATCCATCCGTGCAGCGCCATACAACTCCCGCCTGACATATGCGACAATGCGCGCCAAATTCCAACATGCACCCATTTTTCTGCTCAGCGACTGGGCCTCAAGCCTTGATGTCGCTGCCGACGTATGCCCGTTGGCCCGGGCCACAAAATGGGCCCGGCTCAAATTAGCGCACTCCAAGCTATTGATAGGTAAAGTAATTGATCTCCACAGCTAACATCACCATGCAGTTCGGCGCCAAGCCGCTATTTGAGAACGTTTCGGTCAAGTTCGGCGCAGGCAACCGTTATGGCCTGATCGGTGCCAACGGTTGCGGCAAGTCGACCTTCATGAAAATCCTCGGTGGTGACCTCGACCCGTCCGGCGGCCAGGTCATGCTGGAGCCGAACGTGCGCCTGGGTAAACTGCGCCAGGACCAGTTCGCCTACGAAGAATTCACCGTACTCGACACCGTGATCATGGGTCACGAAGAGCTGTGGAAGGTCAAGGCCGAGCGCGACCGCATCTACTCGCTGCCGGAAATGACCGAAGACGACGGCATGGCCGTTGCCGAGCTGGAAACCGACTTCGCCGAGATGGACGGCTACACCGCCGAATCCCGCGCCGGCGAATTGCTGCTGGGCCTGGGTATCGGCATCGAGCAGCACAATGGCCCGATGAGCGAAGTGTCGCCAGGCTGGAAACTGCGCGTATTGCTGGCCCAGGCGCTGTTTTCCGATCCGGAAGTGTTGCTGCTCGACGAGCCAACCAACCACCTGGACATCAACACCATCCGCTGGCTGGAAAACATCCTGACCCAACGTTCGAGCCTGATGATCATCATCTCTCACGACCGTCACTTCCTGAACAGCGTCTGCACCCACATGGCGGACCTGGACTACGGCGAGCTGCGCCTGTTCCCGGGCAACTACGACGAATACATGACCGTGGCGACCCAGTCCCGCGAGCAGTTGCTGTCGGACAACGCCAAGAAGAAGGCCCAGATCTCCGAGCTGCAATCCTTCGTCAGCCGCTTCTCGGCCAACGCCTCGAAAGCCAAGCAGGCCACTTCCCGCGCCAAGGCGATCGACAAGATCCAACTGGCCGAAGTCAAGCCATCGAGCCGCGTCAGCCCGTTCATCCGCTTTGACCAGACCAAGAAGCTGCACCGCCAGGCGGTCATCGTTGATCGCATGGCCAAAGGCTTTGACGGCAAGACGCTGTTCAAGGACTTCAGCTTCCAGGTTGAAGCCGGCGAGCGCGTGGCGATCATCGGCCCGAACGGTATCGGCAAGACCACCCTGCTGCGCACCCTGGTCAACGAACTGTCCCCGGACGCCGGTACCGTCAAATGGACCGAAGCCGCCGAACTGGGCTACTACGCCCAGGACCACGCTTCGGACTTCGAAGACGAGTCCAACCTGTTCGACTGGATGGGCCGCTGGACCAAGGAAGGCGAACAAGTGGTTCGTGGCACCCTGGGCCGCATGCTGTTCTCCAACGATGAGATCCTGAAGTCGGTGAAGGTGATTTCCGGTGGTGAGCAAGGCCGTATGTTGTTCGGCAAGCTGATCCTGCAAAAGCCGAACGTGCTGATCATGGACGAACCGACCAACCACTTGGACATGGAATCCATCGAGGCGCTGAACCTGGCGCTCGAGAACTATCCGGGCACGCTGATTTTCGTCAGCCATGACCGTGAGTTTGTGTCGTCCCTGGCCACTCGCATTATCGAGCTGAGCCCGAGTGGTGTGAT
This sequence comes from Pseudomonas sp. ATCC PTA-122608, assembly GCF_001952855.1. Lineage (GTDB taxonomy): Bacteria > Pseudomonadota > Gammaproteobacteria > Pseudomonadales > Pseudomonadaceae > Aquipseudomonas. Next base: position 309,112 of record NZ_LPNO01000002.1, read on the forward strand.
CGACTTCAGCGGTACTTATGATGATTACCTGCGTAGTCAGGGTGTGGTTTTCTAAGCACTGCTAGTTGTTTGAAATGCAAAAAGCCCCGTCCCATGTGATGGGGCTTTTTTTTGGGGTTGGGGTTGGGGTTGGGGTTGGGGACATATCCGTTGCTTCGGTAACGGCTGCTTAGGGTTCCGCTCTTACAGCGGCTCACTTTTGAACAGCGCAAAAGTAAGCAAAACGCTCTTGCCCCACCACTCGGTGCCTCGCCCAGGCTCGGCATGCCCGCACTCCGGCTCGGCTCCGCGGGCCGCCGCGACGGCCCGTCCCTGGCCCGTCGCGGCTAAACCGGCGTCCTGCCGGTTTACCCGCTCCACCGTGCCTACTTGCGGCCATCGTGGTTTAACGGGGCGCCTAAGATCAAAATCAAAAGCCAGATCAACAGCACGGCGGCCTGAAAGCCGACCTGAGTGGTAGAAGCAAGAGCAAGGGCCACAAACAGTCGATTCGCGCTGCGATCACACACACAACTCCCAGACTTCCCCCGCCCCCCTGTGGGAGCCGTCGAGCCCCAGCGAGGCCGCGATAGCGGTGTGTCAGGCAAACTCTTTATCGACTGTGCCGCCGCCTTCGCAGCCTCGCCAGGGCTCGACAGCTCCCACATTCGATTTGCGCAACCCAAGTACTTGCGACCGAACACACAACCCCCAGACTTCCCCCGGCCCCTGTGGGAGCCGTCGAGCCCCAGCGAGGCCGCGATAGCGGTGTGTCAGACAACCTCTTTATCGACCATGCCGCCGCCTTCGCAGCCACGCTAAAGCTCGACAGCTCCCACATTTGATTCGCACAACCCGAGTGCTTGCGACCGAACACACAATCACCAAACTTCCACCGCCCCCTGTGGGAGCCGTCGAGCCCCAGCGAGGCCGCGATGGCGGTGTGTCAGGCAACCTATTTATCGACTATGCCACCGCCTTCGCAGCCTCGCTAAAGCTCGACAGCTCCCACATTCGATTTGCGCAACCCGAGTGCTTGCGACCGAACACACAATCACCAAACTTCCACCGCCCCCTGTGGGAGCCGTCGAGCCCCAGCGAGGCCGCGATGGCGGTGTGTCAGGCAACCTCTTTATCAACTGTTCCGCCGCCTTCGCAGCCTCGCCAGGGCTCGACAGCTCCCACATTCGATTTGCGCAACCCAAGTACTTGCGACTGAACACACAACTCCCAGTCTTCCCCCAAACCCTGTGGGAGCCGTCGAGCCCCAGCGAGGCCGCGATGGCGGCGTATCAGGCAACCTCTTTATCAACCATGCCGCCGCCTTCGCAGCCTCGCTAAAGCTCGACAGCTCCCACATTTGCCCGTGCCCGCTCTGATCTTGCTGTTGCTGTTGCTGTTGCTTCACCACACTCAAGCCGGCCTGTAGGCCGCTGTGCCCTTGATCTGCTGTTGATCTTGATCTTAGGCGCCCCGTTAAACCACGCTGGCCGAACGCAGGCTTTGGAGCGTGGGTAACCCGGCAGGACGCCGGGTTAGCCGCGCTGGGCCAAGGATGGCCCATCGCGGCGGCCCACGGTCCAAAGCCGGAGTGAGGGCACACCGAGCATTAGCGAGGTGCCGAGTGGTGGGGCAAGAGCCCTTTTGGTTACTTTTGGGGCTCTTTTCCAAAAGTGACCCGCTGTAAGAGCCAGCCCTTTCAAGGTCTTTGGAAAAAGCCTCAAAACATGATCATTTTTTGACCAAAAGAGATGCTAACTGAACCAAATTCAACTCGTTTTTTTCTTAATTTCAGCCCGGAATAGGCGTAGGACGCGATTTAGGCAAAGACCTTGAAAGGGCTGGCTGTAAGAGCGGAACCCCTATCAGCCATCACAAAAACAACGGATATACACCCCCACCTCAAACACACCAAATATAGTTAGCCTGCTTCCTTTTACCCCAAGCCCTTGCCATGATGCGCTCACCGCCCGCCCGCGAACGAGTTCACATGCCTGCCACACAGCCCGCCGCGCCCAGCTCCTTGTCGATCACCCTGCAGATCGTCTCCATCGTGTTCTACACCTTTATCGCGTTTATCTGTATCGGCCTGCCGATTGCGGTGATCCCCGGCTACGTCCACGGCGAACTGGGCTTCAGCGCAGTAATCGCCGGGATAACCATCGGCTCGCAATACCTGGCCACGCTGCTCAGCCGCCCGATGGCCGGACGCATGTCTGACAACGTAGGCACCAAGCGCGCCATCGTGCTGGGCTTGAGCGGAATCCTGCTGAGCGGCGTGCTGACATTTATCGCCACGCTGATGCAAAGCCTGCCCCTGCTGAGCCTCGGCATATTGATTGTCAGCCGCCTGTTGCTGGGGGTGGCTCAGGGCCTGATCGGCGTCGGCACCATCAGTTGGTGCATGGGCGCAGTCGGCGCCGAACACACAGCACGCTCGATCTCGTGGAACGGCATCGCCTCCTACGGCGCAATCGCAATCGGCGCGCCGCTGGGCGTGGTGATGGTTGCCGACTACGGCTACACCAGCCTTGGCATCGCCCTCACGGTACTTTCCGCCATGGGCCTGTTGCTGATCCGCAACAAGCCTTCAGTGCCCGTGGTGCGCGGCGAGCGTCTGCCGTTCTGGGCGGTGTTCGGACGTATCGCGCCGTTTGGCACCAGCCTGTGTCTCGCATCGATTGGCTACGGCACCCTCACCACCTTCGTCACCCTCTACTACCTGAGCCTCGGCTGGACCGGCGCCGCCTGGTGCCTGACGGTATTTGGCGTGTGCTTTATCCTGTCGCGCCTGGTGTTCATCTCCGCCATCAACCGCTTCGGCGGCTTCACGGCAGCGATTGCCTGCATGACCATCGAAACCCTCGGGCTCACGCTGCTCTGGCTGGCACCGTCCCCCGGCGTGGCCTTGATCGGCGCAGGGCTGACCGGCTTTGGCTTGTCGCTGGTCTACCCGGCGCTGGGCGTGGAGGCGATCAAGCAGGTGCCCAACAGCAGCCGGGGCGCCGGGTTGAGTGCGTATGCGGTGTTTTTTGACCTGGCGCTGGCGATTGCTGGCCCGGTGATGGGCGCCGTGGCGTTGAACCTGGGCTATTCGTGGATCTTCTTTTGCGCCGCCCTGCTCTCGGTCACCGGCCTGGGCCTGACGTTGATGCTCAAGCGTCGCGCTTACTGATCTGCCGTCTGCAAACCCGCCCGGGTGGATTGCCCGAGGGTGTGATTGAAAAACCGCCCGGCCTCGGAAATCAGGTCGCGGTGGATGCTTTCACGGTCAACCCCGTCGGCATCAGTGCACATGGCGGGCATCGCGGCCAACTGGCTCTCGTCGCAGGGCGCCATGAACACAAAGTGCCCTGCCCCGGCCAACAGTTTGAAGTTCGGCGGCTCCGGCAGTTTGCGCGCCAGGGCCTCGGCGTTCTTGTCCACGGCCACCAGCTTGTCGCCGTCGCCGCTGTAGAGCAGCACCGGCACATGCACGTCGGCGAGGGTGTGACGGCCAAACATCAGGCTCAACGGCGCCATCAACATCAGCGCGTGGATGCGCGGGTCGGCCTGGGGCTGCAAATCGTCACGGTCGACGATCAGTTCGCCCTTGGTGGTGCAGGCGTCGCGATCTTCGGGGCGTTGTTGGCAGTAGCGGCGCAGGCGGTCCAGGTCCGGCTTGGCGCCGGCGAGGATCAACGCGGTTTCGCCACCGGCCGAATAACCGATGACACCCACCTGATCGACGTTGACGAACGGCGACAGCATCGGGTCGCCGAGGGTGGCGGTGATGGCTTCGGAAATCTGGATCGGGCGCCCATACAGGTTGCTCAAGGTGCCCAGGCGGCTGTGATCCTTGTAGTTGTCGCCGGGGTGCAGCACCGCCACCACGACAAACCCCTTGCGTGCCAGGGAGGTGGCAAGGTCGTGCAGGGCCAGGGGTGTGCCGGTATTGCCGTGGGACAGCATCAACATCGGAAAGCGGCCGATGGCGATTTTCGAGTCTTCAGTGGCCGCGATGTGATAAGTGCCCACTTGGGTAACGTGTTCCTGGTCGGTGGACGGATAGAACGCAACGGCCTTCATCGGCTGCAAATCCAGCGGATCAAGAAAAGTCATGCGATGGAAGCCCACACTCCAATGAGGGTGCGGTGCGGGCGCGGCTTGCACTGAAATCAGGCCGCCGAGCAGAGAAAGAACCAGGATTGCACAAAGACGCATCATGGGGATGTCCACCTTTGCTGCGTAAGCCCGCGTAGCTGTTGAAATATCCATGGTTCAGGCGCTCGGACGGGCAGGGTTTACCCATGCGTGCATAACCTGGGCCAAAGTAGTGACAGCGGGTAAACGAAAAAACTCCGTACTCCGATCGCTTTTCAGGCGAGCAGAATACAGAGTTTAGGCGCCTCGAATCAGATTGATATCGAGGAACAGCAAAATTTACACAAGTCTTACGCTGCGGCGAACAACTGGTCGCTGATCAATACATGGGCGTCGCTGAGCGCCTTGGTACGGGCCTCGTCACCGTAAGCCAAGCCGTGGGCACGGACGAACTCGATGTCGGTGATCCCGAGGAAACCCAACAGCACGGTCAAGTAGTCTTCGTGGGCTGCGCCAGTCGGCTGACCTACATGCAAGCCGCCGGAGGTGGAGACAATGATGACTTTCTTGCCGCCACACAGGCCTTCCGGGCCGGCTTCGGTGTAACGGAACGTCTGGCCGGCGACGGCAATGCGGTCGATCCAGGCTTTCAGTTGGGTCGGGATGGTGAAGTTGTACATCGGCGCAGCCAGCACTACGGCGTCTGCTGCCAGGAATTCGGCCAGGGTGGAAGCGCTCAGGTCGGCTTCGTGCTTTTGCACGGCATCGCGCAATTCGGCGGCAGTGCCCAGGGCGCCCAGGGTGACACCGGAGAAGTGACTGATGGCGTCAGCGGCCAAGTCACGATAAACCACTTCGACACCCGGCTCTGCTGCCTGCCAGGCTTTGACTACACCTGCGCTCAACTGACGGGAAACCGAGTTGTCGCCGAGGATGCTGGAATCGATATGCAATAGTTTCATGGTTCATCTCCAAGTAAGTATCGCCAAGGGCGACTGAATGGAAATAAGCCTACAGATGAAACCAATCGGCGATTAGTCGGGCAAAATGCGATTGTTCGTCCCACTTACAGGACAGTGCTTTTAGTGGGATGACACATAGATGGACGCAGTGGTCGGCGCCGGCAGCGCATAGGTGCGCTTCATCCAGTCAATTTCTTCATGGGGCGTGCGACCAAAGAATCGCTTGAACTCACGACTGAACTGCGAGGCGCTCTCGTACCCGACCTTGGCACAGGCAGTGGCGGCAGTGATGTCGCTTCTAAGCATCAGCAATCGCGCCTGGTGCAAGCGCGTCGACTTCAGGTACTGCATGGGCGAAGTGTCAGTCACCGTACGAAAGTGCGCGTGAAAACTCGGCACACTCATCATCGCTTCCTTGGCCAGCTCCTCCACGTCCAGGCGCTGAGCATAACAAGCGTGAATCTTGCGAATCGCCCGGGCCACCTTGCCAAACTGGCCCTGGCGATTCAGCGCCGCGCGCATCGAACCGCCCTGCTCCCCGGTGATGATGCGGTAGTAGATTTCCCGCATAAGGGTCGGCCCAAGCACCTGCGCCTCCACCGGCACGCTCATCACTTGCAGAAAGCGCAGCAACGACTCACTGAGCTTGTCGTCCATTGGCGAGGAGTACATGCCCTTTGGCCTGGCTTCGGGCTGCGGCGCCAACGCGTCAAGCTCCAGCATCAGTTCGGCGGCCAGGTTGAAATCCAGGCGCAAATACACGGCGAGCATCGGCTCTGCTTCACTGGCCTCGGTTTCCATGGTGAACGGCACCGGCACCGACACCACCAGGTAGTGCTGGGCGTCGTAGACATAAATGTCTTCACCCAGGTAACCGCGCTTGCGGCCCTGGCACACGATCACAATACCCGGGTCGTAAAGCACCGGAATTCGCGTCAGCGGCCGGTTGGAACGCAGGAAACGCACGTCATCCAGCGGCGTCAGGTTGTAACCCTCAACGGGCGCCAACTGTCCCATCAGCTCGATGATTCGGCGGGTACGCGGATGTTCAAGGCTCATTGGAATGCACTGGACGGGAAAACCAAAAGGTAACCCGCCGGTACCTTACTGGCCAGCCCTGCTTCCCCCTGTAGGAGCGAGCTTGCTCGCGAAAAACGTCAACGATAACGCGGGTATCCTGAATGCACGCGGTATCCGCGGTTTTTTCGCGAGCAAGCTCGCTCCTACATTTTAGGGTGGATTTGCCTGCGCGGGACGCGGATAGTTCGTCCCACAGACAGGACAATAGGCCAACCATGCAAGATCTGAATGACCTCTACTATTTCGCCAAAGTAGTGGAAGCCGGCGGTTTCGCCGCCGCCGGCCGGCTGCTGGGGATTCCCAAGTCGCGGCTGTCGCGGCGCATTGCCGAACTGGAAGAGCGCCTCGGCGCCCGCTTGCTACAACGCACCACCCGCCAACTGACCCTGACTGCCGTGGGTGAACGCTACCTGCGCCACTGCCAGGCAATGTTGCTGGAGGCGGAAATGGCCGATGAGGCGGTGGCCAGCATGTCCAGCGAGCCCCGTGGCCGGCTGCGCGTCAGCAGCCCGGTGGGCCTGGCTCACCAATTCCTGCAGACCGTGGTGGCGGAGTTTCTCACCGCCAACCCACTGGTGCAGTTGGAGATGAGCCTGGTCAATCGCCGCGTCGACCTGGTGGCCGAAGGCATCGATGTGGCCTTGCGCGTGCGGGAACTGGGGGATGAAGACCCGTTGCTGGTGACCAAACGCCTGCGCCAAGCCCAGACGGCGATTGTCGCCAGCCCCGGCTTTGTGCGTGAGCGGCAGATCAACAGCCTGGACGACCTCAAACAATTGCCGGTGCTGGGCGCCCTGGAAGCAGACCGCATGGTGCACTTCCGCATGCTCAGCCCGGAAGGCAACAGCCACGACCTAGTCATGGAAGCCCGGCTGGGCATCGATGATTTCCTGGTACGCAAGGCCTGCGCCCTCGCCGGCCTGGGGTTCACCGTGCTGCCGATGATGTATTGCGAGGAGGAATTGGCCAGCGGCCAGTTGGTGCAGTTGCTGCCCGAATGGTCATTGCCCGGCGGCTGGTTGCAGGCGGTTTACCCACATCGACGTGGCGTATTACCGGCTGTGCGCGCCTGGATCGACCACCTGGATAACGCCTTCAAAGGGTGTGGAGACCGTTTGCTATGAGACTGACCGAAGAACAAGTCGCCACGTTTTGCCTGGGCTTGCCCGGTGCGCGGGAAGATTACAAATGGGGCGGCGTGCGGGTGTTTTCGATTGCCGGCAACAAGATGTTTGCCTTGCAGAACCTGCGGGGTGACTCGCTGGCGTTCAAGGTCGACAAGGAGCTGTTCCTGGGCCACGTAGACCGCCCGGGCATCCATCCGGCGCCGTACCTGGCGCGGGCGCAGTGGATCATCATGGAAACGCCCTACCCGCTGGGCGCTGAAGAACTGCGTGGCCTGTTGCAGCGTTCCCACCAATTGGTGGTGAGCAAGCTGCCCAAGCGCACGCAGGTCGGCTTGTTGCTAGAAAATCGAGAGTAGCGTGCCGCCGAGGAACAACCGGTCAATCCAGAACACCTGGTGCAGCAACACGATCAACCAGAACACCACCTGATAAGACACCTTGCGCGTCTTGTGGCGGAACACCTGCTGGGCAATCAACGCCCCCGGCCAACCGCCTGCCAGCTCCACCGCGTGCAGGACGTTTTCCGGGGTGCGCCAACTGTTTTCACGGGCCTTGCGCTTGTCGCTCCAGTACAGCAGGAACGCCACCACACTGACCCCGCCATAGGCCACCAGCGGGATCAGCGAAACCCCGCGATACCCCAGCAACGCCGAACCAAACAGCGGCGCGGCGCACAACAGCACCAACACCAGCGCCTTCAAGCGCGGATGCTGGATGTTCATGGCTTGACGGCTGACCAGTCGATCCAGCCGAACTGCCAAGTGGCCAGAATTACCAGGCCGAAGGCGATCCGGTACCAGGCAAACGCCGCGTAGCTGTGGCTGGCGATGAACTTGAGCAGCGCCTTGACCGCGATCATCGCGAAGATGAACGAGGTGACGAACCCGATGGCAAACACCGGCAGGTCATCGGGCTGGAACAGGTGGCGGTACTTGTAGCCCGAATACACCGCAGCGCCGACCATAGTCGGCATCGCCAGGAAGAACGAGAACTCGGTGGCCGTCTTGCGCGACAGGCCGAACAACAGGCCGCCAATGATGGTGGCACCGGAGCGCGAGGTACCCGGGATCATCGCCAGGCACTGGGCGAAGCCGACTTTGATGGCGTCCTTCCAGGTGATGTCGTCGACGGTTTCGGCGTGCACTTCATGTTGGCGACGCTCGGCCCACAACATGATGATGCCGCCCACTACCAATGCCGCCGCAACGGTGATCGGGTTGAACAGGTAGTGCTTGATCAGGTCGGCGAAAATCACCCCCAACACCACCGCCGGCAATACGGCGATGATCAGGTTGATGGTAAAACGCTGGGCATTGCGTTGGGTCGGCAAGCCGATCACCACATCCAGGATCTTGCGTCGAAACTCCCACACCACCGCCAGGATCGCGCCGAGCTGGATGATGATGTTGAACGCTTCAAAGCGCTCGCCACCGAAGTTGATCAGGTCGGCGACGATAATCTGGTGCCCGGTACTGGAGATCGGCAAAAACTCCGTCAGCCCTTCTACAACGCCGAGTATCAGTGCCTGTACGGCGGTCCAAAGATCCATCGATTCCCCCAAAGGTCATGCCCACGGCATGCCTCGTTCATATTTTTTAGACGTTCACTAACGAAGAATGCGCTGCAAGCACAGCGCAAATAATCAAGGCCGAACTGCGAAAATTCCGTGAAAAATCAGGCAGGACTCAGGTTTTTTGATTCTGGGCCGAAAGCCTATCAGACAAGCCGGAAATGTCGAAGCAGCGCCCAAAATTATAAGAACACGGAGTGCCAGGACCATGAACAGTTTGCGCAGTATGTCCATCAGCCGGCGTCTCTGGCTGATCCTGATCGTCGCCGTGCTGATGCTGCTAACCCTCGGCCTGCTTATGCTCAAGCAGATTCATGGTGACCTTTACCAGGCCAAGAGTGAGCAGACTCAGCGTGTGGTGCAAACCGCCAGCGGGATCCTGACTTATTATCACAGCCTCGAAACCAGCGGTGTCCTGACCCGTGAGGCGGCGCAGAAGCAAGCCCTGAGCGCAGTGCGCGGGCTGCGGTATGGGAAGGATGATTACTTCTGGATCAACGACCTCACGCCCGTGATGATCATGCATGCGGCCAACCCCAAGCTCGACGGCCAGAACCTGTCGGCGATCCGCGACCCGGACGGCTTTGCGGTGTTCAACGAGTTCGTGATCCTGGCCAAGGCCAAGGGCGCCGGGATGGTGAATTACCGCTGGCCCAAACCCGGGGCCGATGCGCCGGTGGCCAAGACCTCCTATATACAGCTGTTCGAACCCTGGGGCTGGATCATCGGCTCCGGCGTGTATGTCGATGACGTGCAAGGCGAGTTCCGGGGCCAGGTGTGGAAAGCCTCAATGGTCGGCCTGGTGATTGCCGTGATTATGGCCCTGCTGGTGGTGTTGATTGCCCGCAGCATCGTGCGCCCATTGCAGCAAGCAGTGAACGCCATGGCCAATATCGCCAGTGGCGAAAGCGACCTGACCCGCACCCTCGACACCCACGGTCAGGACGAGGTCACTCAACTGTCCCGGCACTTCAACAGCTTTACCGCCAAGTTGCGGCAGGTGGTCGGCCAGTTGCAGACCTGCGCCAATGCGTTGGGCCAGTCATCCACTGAACTGGGCAGCAACGCCAGTGACGCCCATGACCGCAGCCAGCAGCAATCACAGCAGATGGAATTGGTCGCAACCGCGATCAACGAAGTCACCTATGGCGTACAGGACGTGGCCAAGAATGCCGAGCACGCTGCCAGTGAAATGCGCGATGCCCAGGTACAGGCCGAACAGGGCCAGCTCAATATCGACGGCAGCCTGCAACGGATCGACCAGCTCTCCAGCACCATCAGCCAGGCGGTGGAGGTGATTCGTACGCTGTCGACTGAAAGCACGCAGATTGGCGGGGTACTGGAAGTGATCCGCTCCATCGCCGACCAGACCAACCTGCTGGCCCTCAACGCCGCCATCGAAGCAGCCCGCGCCGGGGAGCAAGGCCGTGGTTTCGCGGTGGTGGCCGACGAAGTACGGCTGCTGGCCCAGCGCACGCAAAAATCCACGGCTGAAATCCAGGCGATGATCGAGCGCCTGCAAGGCCATTCGGAAGCGGCGGTCAAGGTCATCAGCGACAGCCACCAGGCGTCGCAACTGACCATCGAACAAGCGGGCCAGGCCGGCGCGAGCCTCACCGCCATCGGCCAGGCTTTGCGTAATCTCAATGGTTTGAACGCTTCGATTGCCAGCGCCACGTTGCAGCAGGCGCATGTGGTGGAAGACATCAACCAGAACGTCACCCAGGCAGCTGGCTTGTCCCACAGCACGGCACTGGCGGCGCAGCAGTCCAGCGTCGCGAGTGCACACTTGAAAGGCCTGAGCGAACAACTCGACGGACTGCTCCGCCAGTTCAAGGTCTAACCCGGATCTCTGCTGAAGGTGGCTTCTGTGGCGAGGGGGCTTGTCCCCCGTTGCGCTGCGAAGCGGCGCCAAACCCTGCCACTCGGTTTTCCTGAAAAAACGCGTTTACCTTATTAGGGCTGCTGCGCAGCCCAACGGGGGACAAGCTCCCTCGCCACAGGTGAGCTCTACCCCCGCGCCCACCACTCTGGTTACAATCACCGCCCTCTTCGACTCCCCCAAGGAACCGCCATGTCCGGGCTTGAACTGTTTGCCGCCGCCCTGGGGGTGATCGCTGTCTGGTTGACGGTTAAACAGAACCCGTGGTGCTGGCCCATCGGCCTGGTGATGGTGCTGCTGTACACCTGGATCTTCTTCGATGTGAAGCTCTACTCCGACATGCTCCTGCAAGTCATCTACGCCGGCCTGCAGCTCTACGGCTGGTGGCAGTGGACCCGTGCCGGCGAGGTCAAGCAAGGCCGGCAAGTCACCAGCCTGGGCCTGCAACCGATCCTGCAAGGCCTGGCCGTGGGTGCCCTGGGCAGCCTGTTGCTGGGCGCCGCCATGGCCCACTGGACCGACGCCGCACAACCCTGGCTGGACGCGGCCCTGACCGGTTTCAGCCTGGTGGCGCAAATGTGGATGGCGCAAAAGCGTGTGCAGTGCTGGCCATTGTGGGTTGCCCTGGATGTGATCTTTGTCGGGCTGTTCCTCTATAAAGGCCTGTACCTCACCGCCGCACTCTATGCCTTGTTCACCGTGATCGCCGTGCAAGGCTGGCGCGAATGGCGCGCCGACCCGGCGCTGCACGCATGAAAGTCGTGGTATTGGCCGGCCCGGAATCCAGCGGTAAAAGCTGGCTGGCCGCGCAATTGCAGGCGCATTTTGGCGGTGTGATGGTGGGCGAATACGTGCGCCATTTCATCGACCACCACCAGCGCGATACCACCCTGGCCGATATCCCCGACATCGCCCGTGGCCAACTGGCCTGGGAAGACGCCGCCCGCGCCCGGCAGCCAGACTTGCTGATCCTGGATACCAACCTGCTGACCAATAAGCTGTGGAGCCAGACCCTGTTTGGCGACTGCCCGGCCTGGCTCGACAGCGAACTGCTCGCCCGCCACTACGACCTGCACCTGTTGCTGTCTCCGGAGGACGTGGAATGGACTGCTGACGGCCAGCGCTGCCAGCCGGAGTTTGCCGACCGCTTGGCATTTTTCCAGGCCAGCCTTGACTGGCTGGAGCAACATCATCAGCCGTTACGGATCATCCGTGGGGATTGGCAAGCACGTCAGGACCAAGCGTTTTCAGCGGTGGAACAATTATTGGATTGACCGGCGAGGACAGTTTTCATGAATAGCTCATTACGCGTCGCCATAGTCGGAGGCGGCCCCGCCGGGCTGACCCTGGCACGGATTCTCACGATCAACGGCTTTACCGCCAGCGTGTTCGAGCGCGAGCGCGGGCCACTGGAACGACCCCAGGGTGGCACCCTGGATTTACACGTTGAATCCGGCCAACTGGCGCTCAAAAAAGCCGGCCTTGAAGATGCCTTCCACACCATCGCCCGTTATGAAGACCAAGGCTCGCGCCTGATGGATAAACACGCGCGACTGCTGTTTGAAGACCCCAGTCCGGCCGCCGGCGACCGTCCGGAAGTCGACCGCACCGCCTTGCGGCAAATCCTCCTGGATTCATTGCCTGCTGATTGCGTGAAATGGGACGTCAACGTCAGCGAGATCCGCCAGGCCGGGGACGCGTGCTGGACCGTGCTTCAGGGCGACACCGTCCACGGCCCGTTTGACCTGGTCGTCGGCGCCGACGGTGCCTGGTCGAAAGTGCGCCCCTTGCTGTCGCGCTATCAGCCTCAATACAGCGGGCTGACGTTTATCGAGTTCGGGGTTGATGACGTCGACCGCCGCCACCCGGCCCTGGCCACGCTCGTCGGCCAGGGCAAACTGGACGTTTCGGGCGACGCCAGGTTGCTGGTCGTGCAACGCAACGCCAACGCGCATCTGCGCGGCTATGGAATCTTTCGCGTTCCCACTGACTGGGCAGCGCAGCAGCTGGACTGGTCTTCGCCACAGGCGACCCGGCAATCGCTGCTGGCGCAGTTCGAAGGTTGGCACCCGGACATCCTGGCGCTGCTGCACGCCTCAAACGAGCGCTTTCTGTCCCGGGCCATTTACGCGCTGCCCGTCGGGCATCACTGGGCACACCGCCCAGGCCTGACCCTGATCGGCGATGCCGCACACCTGATGTCACCGTTTGGTGGTGAAGGCGTCAATGCGGCGATGCTCGACGCCGCAGAGTTGGCCCGGCACCTGATCGGAAACAGCACATGCTCCGAGTCGGTAAAGGCCTATGAAGCCGAGATGTTCGAGCGCATAGAGCCGATCGCCCGCGAGAGCGCCGACGCAGCGGCTACCCAGTTGTCCCATGACGATATCGCGCTCTCCCTGGCTCACTTTCACAGCCACAGCGCGCACGGCTGAAGACCGGTTATCGGGTCAACGCAGCTCTCCACCCAGGGCACAGGTCAATCCTTAAAAGGAGATTGGCCTATGAACATGCGCATTGTTGCCCGCTTGATCAACTTGCCCGAAGACCGTGGCGTTCGTGTTGAAACCGCCGCCCACAAGCTCCTGCTGGTGCGGTCGGGCAACCAGGTGCGGGCCTATCAGGCGGAGTGTCCCCACGCCGGGGCGCCTTTGGAGCAAGGCGTAATCTGTGACGGGAGGATCATTTGCCCATGGCACAAGGCGGCCTTCCGGGTAGAGGACGGCCAGGTCTGCGAGCCGCCCGCATTGGTGCAGCTCACGCAGTACCCGGTGGAGATTCACGATGGCGTGGTCAGTGTGGGCGACAAAGCGCTGCCCTCTTCATCCGCCCCACAGGCCAGTGATTCCCGCTGCTTTATCGTGATTGGCGCCGGCGCAGCGGGCTCGGCGGCCGTCGCCACCCTGCGCCGCGAGGGCTTCAGCGGCCGCCTGCTGTGGATCGACCAGGAGCAAAATCCTGCTTACGACCGAACCGCCTTGAGCAAATTCGTCATCGCAGGCGAGATGCCGCCCGACGAAACCCCACCGTTGCTGGATGAAGCCAGCTACCGCGACATCCAGATCCACGGCGAAGTCCAAAACCTTGACCCTCACGCCAAATGCCTCCAACTCGTAGACGGTCGCCGCTTCGACTACGACGCGGCGCTGCTGGCCACTGGCGGCGAGGCCAAACCGCTGGATATTCCGGGCACCGTACTCAATAACGTCTTTGTGCTGCGCTCACGAGACGATGCGGCGCGCATCGTTGAGGCTGCGCAACCGGGCAAATGCGCGGTGGTCATCGGCGACAGCTTTATTGGCCTGGAGGCCGCGTCAGCGTTGCGCAAGCGTGGGTTGACGGTGCAGGTCGTGGGCCGTCACGAGATTCCGCTGGCAGCGCAACTGGGCAAGCGCATTGGCGCCTCACTGCGCCAGTTGCATGAAGCCAACGGCGTGATATTCCACAGCGCCAGTGAGCCCGCGCGCCTCGAAGGACATGGTGACGTCACGACGGTCGTACTGAAAAACGGCCATAGACTGGCCGCAGACCTGGTGCTGATGGGAGTCGGTGTAACACCCGCCACCGGGTTCGTCCGCGGGCTGGAAACCGCCGATGACCAATCGTTGAAAGCAGACGCGAATTTGCGCGTCGCGCCTGGTTTATGGGCAGCCGGCGACATGGTGACCTTCCCATGGAACGACCACCCCGTGCGTATCGAACACTGGCGCGTGGCGCAGCAACTCGGGGTGCTGGCGGCGCGCAACATGCTGGGGGCCGAGCAGGCGTTTGCCGATGTGCCGTTCTTCTGGACCTATCACTTCGGCAAGACCTTCGAACTGCTGGGCCATCCCCGCCACTGGAATCAACTCCACGTGGAAGGTGACCTGCAGCACCACCACTTCATCGCCCTGCTCTGCCGTGGCGATGAAGTGGAAGCAGTGGTTGCCTGTGAACATCAGCGGGCGATGGCGCTGCTCTCGCAACGCATGAAGCACCCGCTGAAAAAGGCCGAGGTGCTTGAGCTGATCCGCGGGCTCTAACGATTCTTGCGGGTGCCGAGCTGAATCCAGGTCGGCGCATGGTCGCTGGCGTGGGGCTCGTTGCGCACCCACGCATCCACGCCGGCGCCTTTCAGATAAGGCTTGAGCGCCGGATTGAGCAGCAAGTGGTCAATTCGCAGGCCGGCGTTTTTCTGCCAGTGCTGGCGGAAATAATCCCAGAAGGTATAAACCCGCTCATCGGGATACAGATGGCGCAAGGCGTCCGTCCAGCCTTGCTCCAGCAGGCGCTGGTAACAGTCACGAGTTTGCGGTTGCAGCAATGCGCCCTTGAGCCAGGAGCGCGGGTTGTAGATATCGAGGTCAGTGGGCACCACATTGAAATCCCCGGCCAGCAACACTGGGTGTTCACTGGATTGCAGGTGCCTGGCGTAGTCGATCAGCCGTTCAAACCACGCCAGCTTGTAGTCGAATTTCGGCCCCGGCTGGGGGTTTCCGTTGGGCAAGTACAGGCAGCCCACCAGAACGCCGTGCACAGCGGCTTCGAGGTAGCGGCTTTGATGGTCGGCGTCATCGCCGGGCAAACCCCGGCGGCTTTCCAGCGGTTGCGCGTCGCGGGCCAGAATCGCCACGCCGTTCCACGAGGCCTGGCCCAGGCACAACGCACCGTAGCCGGCTGCGTCAAAGTCGTTGAAAGGAAACAGGCTGTCGGGCGCCTTGAGTTCTTGCAGGCAGACAATGTCGGGCTGTTCCCGCGCCAGCCATTCCAGCAGATTGGGCAGGCGGGCGCGGATGCCATTGATGTTGAAGGTCGCGATCTTCAGCGCTTTCATGGGAAGGGTCCTTCCAGGGCTCTTGGAGTAGAGCCCGGAAGGTGTTCGGTCGTTCCGTTTTCAGGCGCGATTGACTTCAGTAGCCCAACGACAACCCGGTATTGCGCCGTGGGTCATTGGCCCCATAGAAACGGTTATTGCCGACCGGCTTGCCGTCCAGGGACGGTGCGCCCACCAGGATGGCGGCCAGGTGGTTGGCATCCTGCGGGCCGGCGAACTTGTGGCCCCAGCCTTCGAGGATTTTCTGGGTGTCGGGGCTCAGGGCAAAGCGCTCGATATTGGTCGCCTCAGGCAGCCATTGCTGGTGGAAACGCGGGGCGTCCACGGCTTCCTGGATGTTCATCTTGTAGTCGATCACATTGAGGATGGTCAGCAAAGTAGCCGTGATGATACGGCTGCCCCCCGGCGTACCCACCACCATCACCGCCTTGCCGTCCTTGGTGACGATGGTCGGGCTCATGGACGACAGCGGCGTCTTGCCCGGCGCGATGGCGTTGGCTTCACCCTGGACCAGGCCGTACATGTTCGGCACGCCGATCTTGGAGGTGAAGTCGTCCATTTCGTCGTTGAGGATTACCCCGGTCTTGCTCGCCATTACACCGGCGCCGAACCAGTCGTTGAGGGTGTAGGTCACCGAGACGGCGTTGCCCCACTTGTCGACGATGGAGTAGTGGGTGGTGTTATTGCCTTCGTGAGGCGAAACCCCGGGCTTGATGTCCTGAGAGATCCCGGCCTTCTGCGGGTCGATGGCGGCGCGCAGTTTGGCGGCGTAGTCCTTGTCCAGCAGGTGCTCGACCGGGTTCTGCACAAAGTCCGGGTCGCCGAGGTAGCTGTTGCGGTCGACGTAGGCGTGGCGCATGGCCTCGATCTGGTAGTGCAAGCCTTGGGCGGAGTGATAGCCGAGGTCGGCCATCGGGTAGCCTTCGAGGATGTTCATGATCTCGCAGATCACCACGCCGCCGGAACTCGGTGGTGGCGCGGAGACCACGTGGTAGCCACGGTAGTCACATTCAATGGGCGCCAGTTCGCGGGTCTTGTATTTGTCCAGGTCGGCCTGGGTGATAATGCCTTTGCCCGATTGGCTGGAATCGACAATCGCCTTGGCTACCCAGCCTTTGTAGAAGCCGTCGGTGCCCTTGGCGGAGATTTCCCGCAGGGTTTTCGCCAGGTCTTTCTGCACCAGTTTCTGGCCCACCAGCATCGGCTCGCCACCGTGGAGGAAGATGCCGCGCAGGTCCTTGTCTTTCTTGAATTCGTCGGTGGCAGTGTGCAGCAGGTCAATATCGCCCTGCTCCAGGGCAAAACCGTCTTCGGCCAGCTTGATTGCCGGGGCGATCACCTGGGCGCGCTTGAGGGTGCCGTATTTGCTCAACGCCAGCTCCATGCCCGACACGGTGCCGGGTACGCCGACGGCCAGGTGACCTTTGGAACTGAGGTCGGGGACGACGTTGCCGTCCTTGTCCAGGTACATGTCGGCAGTGGCTGCCAGCGGGGCTTTTTCGCGGAAGTCGAGGAAGGTCTTGCGCCCGTCGGCCAGTTGCACGGTCATGAAGCCGCCGCCGCCCAGGTTGCCGGCCGCCGGGTACACCACGGCCAGGGCGTAACCCACTGCGACCGCCGCATCCACGGCATTGCCACCGGCCTTGAGCACGTCCACGCCCACATGGGTAGCGAGGTGCTGAGCCGTGACCACCATGCCATTTTCGCCAGCCACCGGCGCCTGGGAGGCCGCCTGTACACCGCTGACGGTCAGCACCCACGCGGTGGCAATCAAAGTTCGGGTAAACGGTTGGTATTTCATCCCTGCATACTCTGTTTATTAGAAGAACTAGAAAGTAATACGTTTCCGATCCAAGCCCCAGCGTTATGCCGCGTTTGTGACAGAGCCTGTCGGTAACGGAATAATGCCCATGCTATATTCCGGGCCTTTACGCTGCGCAGCAGAGGCTTTCGATGGTGATCAAGAAGACCGGTATCCGCGCCCAGCAAGCCGACCAGACCCGCGCGCGGATTCTCCAGGCGGCGGTCAAGGTCTTCACCCGCGACGGCTATTCCGGCGGGCGTGTGGAAAGCATTTCCCGGGAGGCCGACTCCAACGACCGCATGCTGTATTACTACTTCGGCAGCAAGGAGCACCTGTTTGTGTGTGTGCTGGAGCACACCTATGAACAGTTCAACAAGGCCGAAAGCAAACTCAAGCTCGACCTGACTGCGCCGGTGCAAGCGTTGCAGGCGCTGGTGGGGTTTATCTGGAATTACTACGTCAAGCATCCCGAGTTTGTGGCGATCCTGAGTATCGAGAACCTGCATAAGGGCAAGCATGCGAAGCAGTCCGGGGAGCTGCGGCGGTTGTCTGGGGAGGCAGTTGGGGTATTGCGGCCGATCATTGAAGCGGGCCAGGCCCAGGGGCTGTTTCGTGAGGATGTGGACATCAAGCACGTGTATTTGATGATTGCTTCGTTGTGCTACTTCTATAACTCCAACCAGCACACGCTGAGTTCGTTTCTGGGGGAGGATTTGGCGGATAAGACACAGCAGCAGGATTGGCTGGGGTTTATCAGTGATCTGGTGTTGCGTGGGGTATGCCTGACACCGCCTGTCCAACGGTAGAACCGGGATCTAAATGTGGGAGCGGGCTTGCTCGCGAATGCGGTTCGTCAGTCGCCAAATGCATTGACTGATATACCGCATTCGCGAGCAAGCCCGCTCCCACATTTTTGACCGTGTGAATCAATGGGTGCCGGGGTTGGCTCGCAGGTGCGCCACGGTTTGCTCGAGGCCTTCCCACTGCGGTGCATTGGGCGCGAAGCGGGTACGCAGGTATGACGCCAGCTCTGCCACTTGGGTATTGGACAGACTGTCCTTGAACGCCGGCATGTACCCCAGATCCTTGGTCGCCGGGGTGCTGATCCCTTGCAAAATCACCTTGATCAGATTATCCGGTTGATCGCTGTGCACGTTGGTATTGGTCGCCAGTGACGGGCTGACCCCGAACAGTTTCGGCCCCTGCCCGTCGGCATGGCAGGCTTTGCACGAACCTTCAAATACCCTTCGCCCATTGGCATTGGGCACCGTCGCGGCCGCCACCACCTGCGCTTCTGCCGCCGCGCTGTCATTCAGCGAAGCCAGGTACACCGCCATCGCGCGGATGTCGGTCTTGGGCAATTTCGCCAGTTCTGTCACCACCGGCCCCATCGGTCCTGTCGCTACACCGTGGGCATCGGAATAACCGGTGCTCAAATAGGTGAACAATTGGTCCTCGGTCCACGGCGTCGGCGCCTTGGACAAGCCATTCAACGCCGGCGCGTCCCAACCATCCACCCTGCCGCCCGCGAGGAACGCTTTACCGCCCTTCTCCGCCCCCATCAGGTTGCGCGGCGAGTGGCACGCCGCGCAGTGGCCCAGTCCGTTGACCAGATAGGCGCCGCGATTCCATTGCTCACTTCTTTGGGGTTGCACGCTGATTTCCCCTCGGCGCAAAAACAGTGCATTCCACCCGGCCATCAACGGCCGGATATTGAACGGAAACTTCATCGCATTCTGTACCGGTGCCTGGCTGACCGGCGCCTGGGACATCAGGTAGGCGTACAGCGCCTGCATGTCCGCATCGTTGATATTGCGAAACGCGGTATAGGGAAACGCCGGGTACAGGTTACGCCCGTCGCGGGCGATGCCGTCGCGCATTGCCCGCTCAAACGCCGGGTAGGACCAGTTGCCAATCCCGGTCTTCTCGTCCGGGGTGATGTTGCTGCTGTACAGCGTGCCGAACGGCGTATGCATGGCCAGCCCGCCGGCATTGGTGGCGCCACCCGGCGCCGTGTGACACACCGCGCAATCCCCTACGGCCGCGAGCAAACGCCCGCGCTCCAGGGTGGCCTTGGACCAGGTGCCGGCGCTGGGCGGGGCGATCGGGGCGATCTCACTGTGAAACGGCCACGCGGTGGCGGCCATGCCCAGTACCGCGCCAAAAGCGGCGAACAATGAACCGAACAGCCATTTGCGGCGCTTCTCCGGGGACTTCGCCGGCTCGCCCAGCGTGCCTGCATTCAGCGCAGCCAGCACGCGCTCGGGGGTAATCGGCAGCTCGCGAAAACGAATCCCGGTGGCGTCGTAGATCGCATTGGCGATCGCCGCCGCGCTGGGTACCGAGGCGGACTCCCCGGCGCCCATCGGCGGCTGGTCCTGGCGCGGCATCATCAGTACGTCGATCTGCGGTACTTCAGGAAAGGTCAGGATCGGATAACCGCCCCACTCCTTGCTCGCCACGGTGGACTCTTCAAAGGTCACACGTTCCTTGAGCACGCGGCTGGTGGACTGGATCACATTGCCGTGGATCTGATGCTGCACCCCCGCCGGGTTGATCATCATCCCCGAGTCGTGCCCGATCACCACGCGGGTCACCGAGACATCGCCGGTCTGCTTGTCGATGGCCACATCCGCCACCCAGGCCGCCCACGCCGCGCCGAAGCCGGGGAATTTGCTGTGGATGTAACGCGCGTAGGCAAAGCCTCGGCCTCGCAGCAGGTGGTCTTCGTTGGCGGTTTGCATCGGCGCAGTGCGCGGTGCCCAGTTGGCCCGCTCGGCGGTGGATTTCACCAGGTCGATGGCGCGCTCATCCTTCAGGTAACGCAGGCGGTATTCCACCGGATCGACGCCGGCGGCAAAGGCCAGTTCGTCGATATAGGATTCATGGGCGAAGGTGTTGGGCAGCGCCGACACACCGCGCATCCACGAGGCACGCACGATCGGCGCCATGTCGTTGATGGTGACGCGCATGTTGTCGATGTCGTAGGGCGGGATTGAGGTGCGGTCGCCCATTTCGAACATCGCCGCCACCGGCTCGACCCGGCCGGTCAGCAGCAGCGCCAGGGTGGGCGCGCCGTTGGACGGGTAGCTGGTTTCAAAGTCATAGCCGGCGATGCTGCCGTCGGCGTTCAGGCCGCCGTCGACATCCATCAATTGCGCGGTGCCCTTGGGTTCCCACAGGTGCTCCTGTTCGCGGGTCAGTTGCACCCGCACCGGCTTGCCCACGGCGCGGGACAGCAGCAACGCGTCAGCGCACACGTCATCCGCGCAATTGCGGCCGTAGCAGCCGGCCGCCTCCATGCGGATCACGTCGATGGATTCTTCCGGGCACTCCAGCAGCCACGCAAGATCAGCCCGCAGCAGGTGCGGGTTCTGGCTGCCGGACCAGACCCGGCTGACCCCGGGCTGATAATCCGCCACGCCGCAGGACGGGCCGATGGAACCGTGCATCTGGTACGGCCACAGGTAGGTGCGCGGCATGCGCTGGCTGGCGGCGGCCAGGGCTTCGTCGACGCGGCCCTGGTCGAGCACGGTTCGGCGTACCCGTGGGTTATCGCGAATCGCCTGCTCCACATCGCTCATGTCCGGCAGTTGGTTATTCCAGGGTTTCCAGTGAACCCGCAGTTCCTGGGCGGCCTTGATTGCCTGTTCTTCACGCAGGGCGACCACACCGACAAAATCGCGAATCACCACCACGGCAATAATGCCCGGGATATGGGCAATGGATGATTCGTCGACGTTCAGCAGGCTATTGCCGACAAAATCACCGCAATCCAGCCCCGCATAAGGTGGGCGGATCACCCGGCCGTGGAGCATGTCCGGCACGCGCATGTCGTGCACGTACGTCAGCTCTCCGGTGGCCTTGCCCGGGATATCCACCCGGGCTGCGCCCTTGCCCACCAGGCGGTAATCGGCGATGGCTTTAAGCGGTGCGTCGCCGCTGATGCGCAGTTCGTCATGCTCGCCCGTGACCAGTTCGCCATAGGTGATGGTGCGTCCGTCCTCGGTGCTAATCACACCCGCGTCGACTTTCAGGCTCTGTGCATTGACCGACCAACGTTGCGCCGCCCGCATCAGCAGGAAACGCCGGGCTTCGGCGGCGGCATTGCGCAACGGGATCGCGGAGATCTGCAAGGTTGCGCTGGCGATGGTCGCACCCTGGTTCGGCGCCCGTTCGGTGTCGCCCAGCACCATGCGCACCTGTTCCATGGTCAGGTCCAGTTCCTCGGCGACGATTTGCGCCAGGGACGTGCGAATGCCGGTGCCCAGGTCGACATGCCCGTTGAAGGCGTACACCAGCCCGTCATCGTTCACCGCGATAAACAGCCCCAGTTCCTTGGGCTTGACCGTCGGTGTACCGCCCTTGGCCACCGGCCCCGAAGGCGGCAGCACGTCGTCGACGATCAGCAGGACGCCGGCCTTGGCCAGCCATTGGTCGCGGGAAGGGATTGTGTCAGTCATGGTCATCGATCCACGTTCAAGGCGTTTGGCGGGCGGCACGCAGCACCGCGCGGAGGATTTCGATATGGGTGCCGCAACGGCAGAGGTTGCCCGACAGTTCGCTGCGCACCTCGGCTTCGCTGGGGTTGGGGTTGCGGTCGAGCAAGGCCTTGGCGGTCATGATCATGCCGTTGAGGCAGTAGCCGCACTGCGCGGCCTGCTCGTCGATAAAGGCCTGTTGCACCGGGTGCGGGGTTTCGCGGGTGCCGAGGCCTTCCAGGGTGACGATGTCGCGGCCCACGGCGCCCGACAGTGGGAAGACGCAGGAGCGTGCAGCCACACCGTCGATGATTACCGTGCAGGCGCCGCACTCCCCCAGGCCGCAGCCGTATTTGGGGCCGTTGAGTTGCAGGTCATTGCGCAGGATCAGCAATAGCGGGGTGTCGGCCATCGCGCTGACTTCGCTGGTGTGACCGTTGACCTCAAGCGTTACCGTGATGTGCTGGCTGATCATTCGCTTCGCCCGTTGGGTTTGGTGAAGTGTCCACTACATCAAACAGTCAAAAAAAACGTCGCGTACCTGGGGTCTCGCGACACACTTGACTGGTGAAGTGGTTACTACATCAAAGCAGAGCAAAAACGGTGCCAGCCCTTTGTAGGAGCGAGCTTGCTCGCGAAAAACTCAGGGACACCGCGGGGAACCAGACTAAGCGCGTTATCGTTAACGCCCTTCGCGAGCAAGCTCCTACATAGGTTGGCGGGGCTTTCAGGTTTGGGGGTCGTCGATCATTTTGCGTAGCAGGAACAGTACGGCGACACGTTCGGCGGGGTTGAGGTTGCTCAGGGTCAGTTCGGTGATGGTGGCGGCGCAGGGTACGGTTTGCTGCACCAGGACGGCGCCGGAGTCGGACAGGTTGACTACGACTTTGCGTTTGTCCTGGGGATCGGGTTCGAGGGTGATCAGTTCGCGGGCCTTGAGGCGTTCGACGATGCCGCGGATGGTCGCCTGGTCGACGGCGGTGGCCTTGACGAGTTCAGTGAGCGAGCTTGCACCGTGATCGCGCAGGGCGCACAGGGTGACGAACTGCACGGCGGTGAGCTGGGAGTCGCCGACGTTCTGCTGGAAGATCGCCAGGTGGCGCTGGTAGGCCTTGCGCAACAGGTGGCCGACTTGCTCGGAGAAAACGTAGGAATCAGGCACGGCGGGCTCGGGGAGGCGGTGGTCGATGGGGTGGCATCTTACATCTGTAGGAGCGAGCTTGCTCGCGAAGGTCGTCAACGATGACGCGGGGGGTCTGGTTTCCCTCGGTGTCCTTGAGTTTTTCGCGAACAAGCTCGCTCCTACAGGTGGAGGTGTCAGGGGGCCAGGGAGG
Organism: Pseudomonas sp. ATCC PTA-122608; assembly: GCF_001952855.1. Lineage (GTDB taxonomy): Bacteria > Pseudomonadota > Gammaproteobacteria > Pseudomonadales > Pseudomonadaceae > Aquipseudomonas. The sequence goes on from NZ_LPNO01000002.1 coordinate 332,227, forward strand.
CCTTGGGGGCTACGACGTCGCCGGCGATGACGACGGCTTGGTCATCAAGGTAGACGTCGCAATTGCGCAGCGGGATGTCCATGTGGCACGGAGTTTTGCGGGTGCCGCCGACTTCGGTGTTCGGGCCGGTGGAGAACAGGAAGTTGCCGTAGAACGCCCGGGCGTCCATGCACATGCCGTCGTTCTTGTCGTGCAGGCCCATGGCGGTCCATTGCGCCCGTGGCTGCAGGCCCCAGCCGATGTGGGAGATGCCGTAAACCTCAGGGTCGTTGAAGTATTTCATGTAGTCGCGCAGGTATTCGGCTTCGAAACCGCCATGGATTTTGGTGATGAAGCCCTTCTCGATCTCCAGGGTGATTTTCTCGCGGGTGTAGGTCTTGAACGGCAGCAGGATGTCGCCGATATCCAGCACCAGCACGCCTTCGGCGGTTTCTTCATTGGGCCAGGAGAACAGGAAGCCGCTGGGCCAGTGATCCCAGCGCCCGGGCTCGTCAGCAAAGCCGTATTCGGTGACGGACGGGTATTGCCCCAACGCTGCACGAAAATCACTGCCGGCGCGGGATTTGACGTGGATCGAGCGGGCCTTTTTCAGCAGCTCTTCAGCAGCCAGCACCCGCACCTTGTCTTCTTCGGTAGGCAGCATGCGCGCCAGTACTTCCGGGGGTTCTACCGCCAGCAGGATGCGTGTGCCGGTCTTGAGGATCTGTTCCTGCTCCGGCGAGTGCAACAGCATCATGGTGTCGACGATCAGGTCCGCCGCCTCCAGCGCCCGCTGGGCTGCGATGTTGCCGGTCAGCGCGGTGTCGCCGCAGTAGGCGGTCATGTCATTGCCCATCGCCCGGGGGTGGTTGAACGACGGTAATTCCACCGCATACACCTTGGCCCCCAGGCGCTGCGCCGCATCCATCGCCGCGCGCACGGTGCGCGGGTCGGAGTAATGGCTCTTGAGCACGGCAACGCTCTGGGTCGGGTCGACCTTAGAGAGCTTCAACACGTGCTCAAACATCTGGGTCAGTTCGCAATCACTTACCGGCATTTCCTGTCTCCTCAGCTGCTGCACCAAGATCTTGCAGTGCGCTTCACTCTAGTGCGTTTTTATAGCGTATACGCCAATTAATCACGATAAGAACTGATTTTAGGATGGACTGCAAGCGCCACGCCAAAACGTTACCAATCCACCCAAACCCAATGTTATAGGGCGACAATCGGTTACAGGGGATCGATCCGGCCAAAAAAACAATTTTTCAGGCGCGGGCTTTTCATTTGAAAAAATGAGCGTATACACTTTAAAAACCTTGCGGACTGACGCCGCCGGCCATCATTCGAAAAGAGGACCACGCCCCATGGGAAGCACACAAAAAATCGCAATCGTCGGCGCCGGCCTTGGCGGTGCCGCCGCTGCCACCCTGCTGCAACAGGCAGGGTTCGACGTGGACATCTACGAGCAGGCGCCGGAGTTTTCCCGTCTCGGTGCCGGGATCCACATGGGCCCCAACATCATGAAAATCTTCCGGCGCATGGGCATTGAAAAGCAGCTGGACCTGATGGGCTCTCACCCCGAGCACTGGTTCAGCCGCGACGGTGAAACCGGCGACTACCTGTCCCGCATCCCCCTGACCGGCTACGGCGCGTCCTACATCACCGTGCACCGCGGCGACCTGCACGCGCTGCAGATGTCTACCCTCAAGCCCGGCACCCTGCACTTCAACAAACGCCTGGAAACCCTCGAGGAAACCGACACCCAGGTGCGCCTGACCTTCGCCGACGGTGAAGTGACCTACGCCGACATCGTGATCGGTGCCGACGGCATCAACTCGCGCATTCGTGAAGAGCTGCTGGGCGCGGAAAAGCCGCTGTACAGCGGCTGGGTCGCCCACCGCGCGCTGATCCGGGGCGATCAACTGGCCAAGTACGACCTGAAGTTTGAAGACTGCATCAAGTGGTGGACCGAGGACCGGCACATGATGGTCTACTACACCACCGGCAAGCGCGACGAGTACTACTACGTCACCGGCGTGCCGCACCCGGAATGGGACTTCCAGGGCGCCTTCGTCGACAGCAGTCGCGAAGAGATGTTCGACGCCTTCAAGGGCTACCACCCCACCGTCCAGGCCCTGATCGAATCCACTGAAAGCGTGACCAAATGGCCGCTGCGTAACCGCAACCCGCTGCCGCTGTGGAGCCGCGGCCGCCTGGTATTGCTGGGCGATGCCTGCCACCCGATGAAGCCGCACATGGCCCAGGGCGCCGGCATGGCCATCGAAGACGCGGCGATGCTCACCCGTTGCCTGCAGGAAACCGGCATCGGCGACTACCGCACCGCTTTCGAACTGTATGAAGCCAACCGCAAGGAGCGCGCGTCCCGGGTACAGGCCGTGTCCAACGCCAACACCTGGCTGCGCACCCAGGAAGATCCGGACTGGGTCTACGGCTATGACCTCTATGCCCAGCAGCTGAAGTCGGGGGTGGCCGCGTGAGCAGCTTTCTCTACGGTGGCAACGTCCAGGCCAACGGTATTCGCCAGCATTACTTGCGTTATGGCGGCAAAGGCCCGGCGCTGATCCTGATTCCCGGCATCACCAGCCCGGCGATTACCTGGGGTTTTGTTGCGGAACGCCTGGGCCTGCATTTCGATACTTATGTGCTGGATGTGCGCGGGCGTGGCCTGTCGTCCACCGGCCCGGAACTGGACTACAGCGCCGACACCTGCGCCGATGATATCGGCGCCTTTGCCGACGCCCTCAAGCTCAAGAGCTATCACCTGGTGGGCCACTCCATGGGCGCGCGGTTTGCGGTGCGCAGTGCGGTGCGCCATCCACAGGGCGTCAACCGTTTGGTGCTCATCGACCCGCCGATGTCCGGCCCGGGTCGCCGGGAATACCCGAGCAAGCTGCCGTGGTACGTCGATTCGATTCGTCAGTCCCTGGTCGGCATGGATGCGGAGGCGATGCGCGCCTTCTGCGCCACCTGGACCGACGAACAACTGCAACTGCGCGCCGAATGGCTGCACACCTGCTACGAGCCAGCCATCGTTCGCGCCTTCAACGACTTCCACACCGTCGACTTCCATCAGGACCTGCCGCACCTGGAGGCCCCTGCCCTGTTAATTGTTGCCGGACGCGGCGGTGTTATTCAGCCCGAAGATGTCGCGCAAGTCCGACAGTTACAGCCAACCCTGCAGGTCGCCCATGTGCCAAATGCAGGACACATGATCCCCTGGGACGACCTTGAAGGCTTTTTCGCTGCCTTCGGCGACTTCCTCGGCCAGCCCCTGACTGCATAACGGAGACCATCATGCTCAAGCCTTACCGTATCGGCCAGATCGTGCCGAGTTCCAACACCACCATGGAGACCGAGATCCCGGCGATGCTCAACGCGCGCCAGGCGATCCGCCCGGAACGTTTCACCTTTCACTCCAGCCGCATGCGCATGAAGCAAGTGCGCAAGGAAGAACTGGCGGCGATGGACGGCGAGTCCGACCGTTGCGCCATCGAACTGTCCGACGCCAAGGTCGACGTGCTGGGCTACGCCTGCCTGGTGGCGATCATGGCCATGGGGTTGGGTTACCACCGTAACTCCGAGCAACGCCTGCGCAAGGCCACCGCCGACAACGACGCCAACGCCCCGGTGATCACCAGTGCCGGCGCCTTGATCGAAGGCCTGAAAGTCATGGGTGCCAAGCGCATCGCCATCGTCGCGCCGTACATGAAACCGCTGACCGAACTGGTGGTGAACTACATTCGCGAAGAAGGCTTTGAAGTGGTGGACTGGCACGCCCTGGAGATCCCCGACAACCTCGAAGTGGCCCGCCACGACCCGGCCAACCTGCCGGCCATCGTTGCCGGGATGAACCTGGAAGGCGTCGACGTGATCGTGCTGTCGGCCTGCGTGCAAATGCAGTCGTTGCCGGTGGTGGCCAAGGTCGAAGCGCAAACCGGCCTGCCGGTACTCACCGCCGCCATCGCCACCACCTACGCCATGCTCAAGGCCCTGGACCTGGAACCCATCGTCCCCGGCGCCGGCGCCCTGCTCTCCGGCGCCTACTAACCCTGAGTTGACAACACCTTTGTGGCAAAGGGGCTTGTTGTGGCGAGGGGGCTTGTCCCCCGTTGGGCTGCGCAGCGGCCCCAAAAAAGCCGGGAGCGCTTCGCACTCCAACGGGGGACAAGCCCCCTCGCCACAGCAAGCTCCCTCGCCACAAGGTATGTGCACTGTCCATTACCGAGGACTGAAAGATGACCGAACAATCCGCCGACGCCAACTACCAGGGCGTCTGGGGCAACCGAATCGGCTTCGGCAAAAAATCCGCCCTGCTGATGATCGACTTCATGCAAGGCTATACCACCGAAGGCGCGCCGCTGTTTGCCCCCGAAGTGCGCATCGCCGTGGCCGAAAGTGTCGAACTGCTGGCGTGCGCCAGGCGTCACGGGATTAGCGTGGTCCACACCAATATCCGTTACCATCCCGGCCATTTCGCCGACGGCGGTATTTGGGTAAAAAAGGCCCCGGTGATGAAAGACATGGTCGAAGGCAACCCCATGGCAGCCTTCTGCCCCGAAGTCCTGCCCCTGGCCAATGAAGTGGTGATCACCAAACAATACGCCAGCGCGTTTTTCGGCAGCAGCCTGGCCCCGATGCTGCACGCCCAGGGCATCGACACCGTGGTGCTCGCCGGCTGCTCCACCAGCGGCTGCATCCGCGCCACCGCAGTCGATGCAGTGCAACATGGCTTTCGTACCATCGTCGTGCGCGAATGCGTCGGCGACCGTCACCCGGCGCCCCATGAAGCCAACTTGTTTGATATCGACAGCAAGTACGGCGACGTGGTCAGCAAGCAGGAGGCGATGAACAAGTTCAAGGAGCAATAATGTTTCATTAAGAACCGCGCCACAGAGCGCGGTCTTGCACTCTTCTGACACTGCCTTTGGACGTCGCTTTCTCAGCACTCCGAAGTGCTGAAAAAAAAGCGGCTGTATAAAAACCATAAGTCACCGCCAGGAGACACCCCAATGCCCATTGCGAATGCAGCGCCCGCGACTACGGTCGCCGATCCGGTCAACACGCTCTACCACAAGATCACCTGGAAGCTGATTCCGTTCCTGTGTTTCTGCTACCTCGCAGCCTACCTGGACCGCATCAATATCGGCTTTGCCAAACTGCAAATGCTCGACCAGTTGCACTTCAGCGAAACCGCGTTCGGCCTCGGCGCCGGGCTGTTTTTTGTCGGCTATATCCTCTTCGAAGTCCCGAGCAACCTGATCCTGGAAAAGGTCGGTGCGAAGATCTGGATCGCCCGCATCATGATCACCTGGGGCCTGCTCTCGGCCTGCACCATGCTGGTCACTTCCACCACCCAGTTCTACATCCTGCGATTCCTGCTGGGCGCCGCCGAAGCCGGGTTCCTGCCTGGCGTCCTGTATTACCTGACCACCTGGTTTCCCACCCATCGCCGAGGGCGAATCATCGCCCTGTTCATGATCGGCCTGCCGCTGTCCAGCGTGATCGGCGGCCCATTGTCCGGCTGGATCATGAGCCATTTCGACAACACGGGCGGCCTGCGTGGCTGGCAGTGGCTGTTCCTGATCGAGGCGGTACCCAGCGTGCTGCTCGGTATCTGGACCTTCTGGGCACTGCCCAACTCCTACCAGCAAGCCAAATGGCTCTCGCCGCAAGAAAAGACCCTGCTGGAAAGCGAGTTGCGCAAGGACGACGCCGACGGTGCCGACAGCAAGCACAGCTTCCGCGACGGTTTCTTCAACCTCAAGGTATGGATGCTCGGCGGAATCGACTTCTCGATCCTGCTCAGCGCCTACGCCATGGGCTTCTGGATGCCGACGTTCATCCGCAACGCGGGCATCACCGACACCTTCCACATCGGCATCCTCACCGCGTTGCCCAGCGTGGCCGCACTGTTGGGCATGCTGCTGATCGGCGCCAGCTCCGACAAACACCGCGAACGCCGCTGGCACATCATCGTGCCGTTTTTCATCGGCGCGGCAGCGATGGCCGCCAGCACCTTCTTCACCCATAACGTGGTCGCCACCGTGGCCCTGTTTGCGATTGCCTCGGCGGCGATCATTGGTGCGGTGCCGGTGTTTTTCAGCCTGCCGGCGACCTTTCTCAAAGGCACCGCAGCCGCCACCGGGTTCGCCCTGGCCTGCTCGCTGGCGAACATCGCAGGCCTGGTGAGCAACTCGTTGATGGGGGTGGCGATTGACGTCACCGGCAGCAGCGCAGGCGCCTTGTGGTTTTTCGCCGGCTGCCTGATTCTCAGCAGCTTCCTGGTCATCGCCTTGCCGGCGAAACTGGTGAACCGTTAATAACAACAATTCCTGGGGTGAGTCTCCATGCAAGGTTTCATCAAGCGCTGTGCCCTGCTTGTCGCCTTCGGCCTGTGTGCCGGTACGGCGCAGGCCGCAGAAAAGGTCATCTTCGACACCGACTTCAACGTGCTCAACGATGACGGCCAGGCCTTTATCATGCTTGCCCAGCTACATGGGCAAAAACGCGTCGACCTGCTGGGCATGACCCTGGTCAGCGGCAATGCCTGGGTCGACCAGGAACAGGTGGATGCCCTCAAGGCCGTAGAGCGCATGGGCGTGGAAAAGGAGGTCGGCGTCTATTCCGGCGCCGCCTACCCGCTGCTGCATGACTACGCCACCTATGAGGCGGAAAAATCCCTGTTCGGCTCCGGCTGGCCAGGCGCATTCAAGAACCCGCGGCCAACCAGCGCATCACAGCGGGTAGCACCGCCGGACGGGCTGGCGACCCACACCACGCTGCGCAAGGAAACCGCCGTGCAGTTCATCGTCGACAGCGTGCGGGCCAATCCCCACGAGGTGACGATTCTGGCGGTCGGCCCACTGACCAACATTGCCCTGGCGATTCGTTCGGCGCCGGACATCGTGCCGTTGATCAAGCGCATCGTGTACATGGGCGGTGCCCTTGAGATTCCGGGCAACACCACGCCGGCGGCGGAGTTCAACTGGTGGTTCGACCCGGAGGCCGCGAAGATCGTGTTGCGCTCGCCGATCGAACACGTGATTTTTCCCAACGATGTCTGTGAGAAAGTCACCTTCGACAAGACGGTGTACGAGCGGGTGATTGCCCACAAAGGCGCGATTGCCGACCTGTACAAACACGAGTTCGGCCCACTGTTCGACAAAGACCACACCTACCACAGCTTCACCTGGGACAGCCTGCCGGCGCTGTTTCTCGTGAGCCCCGAGATCGTCACCGAATCCCGTGAACTGTGGGTGGACGTAGACACCACCTTCGGCGCCGATTACGGCCGGGCACTGGGCTACAAGAAAGGTGCTCCGGTGGGCACGCAGAAGGCCAAGGTGGTGTTTGCCGTGGACCAGAAGAAGTTCTGGGATGGCTACGTCAACCTCGTCACCTTGCCGACGCCAGTGAAAGCTCCCCGCTAAGCGCTTAAGCCGCGCAACAAAGTCATCGAGGCTTGTTGCGCGCCGCCTCGCAACACCCGTTCAAGCTTCATTCCCGTTTTATTGGAATCACCCCTTCGGATTTCACCACATAGGTGACACCACAGACCGCTATCAGCGGCCTGTGCCAAGTCTGAAAACCTATTCGGGAACTCATTGATGACACTCTCCAACGCCAGCCTGACCACCGGGCGCACCCCGAACTCTTACCCTGCGCCCCTCGAGAGCTTGGCGCCAGTCCTCAACCCAACCACCCCTCCGCTAACCAGCGACAATACCCGTGCAGCGGGCGACAGGGCCTTGGCGCAAAATCTGTGCAGTGCCTTCGCAAATGGATTCAAGGGGCAAACGAATATCGTGGTCCCGCCTCACTCGACCCTGGGCGAGTGGCAGGCCCAGTTGAACAATGCATTGAAGAACCCGGAATTTCAGCAATGGGCAAAAGCCCAGGGCATTCGACCCTGGGGGATCGTCCTTTACCCGGATACCAATCAGCTGATGGCCACCGTCAACAATCAGACAAAGGTCTTCAACCTGAACGATCAATCCGGATGGCGAGAGGTTGCAGGCCCGGTGCTGGCAGCAGCGAAGATCTTTGCCGGCGGTATTAACGGACCTGTCGCACTGCACCACATCGACGCAACCGCCGTTCCGCATTGGCTGGTGGCACACTTCTACGGGCAGGACCTTGACCCGACAAGCCTCGCGCAGTTGGCCAGCACTTATAGTTTTGCCCCGCCGACCGAACGCCTGGCCGCCTCACGCAGTGAGCAGGCCCTGCAAAATCAGCGTGAGGTACTGGGTGACATCAATGACCGTAATACCCTGAAGCGCAAACTGCATAACCACCTCGTAGGTATGCGCCTGGCCGGCTTCGAAGTTGACCCCAACTCCTCCCATCAACCCAAGGGTTTTACCAGAGCCGAAGACTTTATCACCGGCAAAGGCTGGACGCTGCCGACCACCGACGAGGGATTCGGTAACCTGCTGGACGTATTGCGCACGCCTGTTCCGCAAAGCCCGCCCCTGGCCAACTTTTGGGGATTTCTGTCCACACCGGCGTCATTGAGCACTGCTCAGCGCAGGCAACTGAGCGCTGCAGCACAAGCAGAAATAGCCCCCGGCCAAACACTGTTTTCCACCTTGATGGGACCCACCCACACTGCGACGCCCGCGTCCCCTCGGGAGCAACTCGAACAGATGCTCACGCACCCCAAGGCCTTGGCGCTTGGGCAAACGCTGGAGGCCGAGCTGGGCATCTTGCCCACCCCCACAAGCCGTCGCGAATTGGTGCTATCGGCCCTGGTACTGAGCCTGGACGCCAATGCCGGAGCCACCCGTAACAAAATTGCGCACTATCAACTTGATCAGCCAGGCAACTGGGGAAAGAAACCGGCGGACATTGTCCAGTCTGTCGGCGACCACCTGATGACCCAGAGTCGCGTGCAACCCGCGCACAAGGATGTTGCCGCCTACCTGATGTTGTCTCACGCCGCGCCAGCACTGCTGGCCCAGGGGTTGCCCGACGACCTGCGTTATGGCACCCATCAATGGGCCTCGCTGAGCAGCGCCATATCGAAAATAGAGCACCTGGCACCCGGCGCAAGCGCCACCATGAGTTACCCGCAAATCACCGATTTCGCAGAACTGGAGCCGATTACCGATGATGAAGAATGGCTCAACCTGTACACCCTGCGCGAATCAATGATCGATTGGGCGATTACCAACGGCGCCCTGCCGAAAAAAGATGACGGCAATTACTCGTCGAGCGACATCGCCACCGCTAAATCGGCCTACAAAAAAGAGATTTCGGACTTGGGGTTTGCCGGCCAACATTTGCTCAAGCCCATACCCACCCGCAGGCAAATGGCGCTTGATGAACTGAAGCGCGTTTATGGAGAGTCGATCAATTTTGAAAGACCCGTATTGCAAAGCATCGACGGCGACCAGAATGCCTTTTACAGCCTGCTGGACGCACACATGTCGGGCGAACTGGTCAAGGGGCGTTGGCGTTCCATCAACAGCCAGGTCTCCATGCACGACCTTGAGCAAAAATTCTCACGGCTCAACAATATTCCAAGGGTGTTCAAGTCCGATGCCGACTTTCATCACTACAATCTTCAGAGGTCCGAGGCCTATTTGGTCCGGCACCTGCTATCGCAGTTGCCTGAAACAGATCAGCAACATCTCAACCTCGGTACGCAGAAGTTCTACTCGCTGAGGAAGGCTATTTCCGGCGCGTCACACCTGGTCAGCCAGGAGGCGATCGAAAATGGCAAAGGTCGTCATGGCATCATTATTCGCTCAGAGCTCGGCTCGGACGTGCGCTACTACGAGGTGTTCCCCGGGCTGAAAAAAATCGTCGTACGCACCGATCTGCCGGCGGACCTGCCGGCGGGCAGAAATGTGGTGCCCTATAGTAATTATGAAACCGACAAACGCCAGGCTTTCGACTGGGACGCCTATAGCAGCGGTACAGAACCGGTACGCAATACACGTTCGGAACTGATTATTGAAGAGCTCATACCCGAGACTCCCTGGGTACCACAGCACCGCGATAAGACGCCCGGCCTGTCTTACTCCAACAGCAAGACCGTCTATCTGGCCTCTGTCGCCGCAAAAGAACATCTTGTCGTGCCCAAAAAGATGTTCATGAGCATGGCCGCAGGCGAAAGCGCCGTCGAGCTGCAGCAGCGTTACGCCGAGGCCGGTGCCGCCGCAGCACTCAGCCTTCTGCCTTTTGGCACCACCCTGAAATATGCAATTGAGGGCAACGCGGCAGAAGCGATCGGCAGCTTTTTGATCGATGCCACCATGATGCTGATACCGGGCCCCAAAGGCTTGGGCACGGCACTGCGCCATAGCGCCAAATCGCTGAACACCCTGAGAGTCATGCTGACCAAAGCCACATCAAACGCCGATGACTTGATGGGACTGGTGGCGGCAACCCACAAAAACGCCAAGTCGTTTTACTCGACCATTCCCTCCTTCGGGCACAAATTTGCTGCGTCCAACAACTTGCTCAAGGAAGCCAGCATCGCCAAAGGGATCATCAGTTCGATAGCCAACGGCGCGGAAAGAACTGAGTTGCTGGCGAAATACGAGGGCGATAAATGGTATGCGGTCAACCCCAATACCGGCAGCGCCTACGGTGCGCCGCTGGTGGGCTTTCGCAGCGACGCTTCGGTACCTCTACTGCAGGAAACCTTGGCCGACGGCACAACGGTGCAGTTTTCAGAAAAGACCCTTTCCAAAGATGCACACATCATTAATAGGTCAAAAGGCTACGATCTTGTTGATGGCGAGAAGGTTTACCGCTACGACCCTGCCCGTCCAGATCGATTAACCGATCTGCAATCTGCCGAGCACTATAAGGAACTGGATAACTTCGAAGCGTACTGCCCCGCTCCAGCCGTTGGAGGACGAGTGAGGCGTGGGCTCAATGATCTTTGCTTTCCAAAAATCATTGAACCGAAACTCTCCAAATCTGCGCAGGTATCCCAAGCATTGGAGCACCAACGCTTATTCCCTGCTCCGATCAGATACAACGGCACCCGAACCGTGGTCTACGAGGGCCGCCTTTTTAATGTTGTGAACGACAAACTGGTCCCGCATCCGTTCAACACCCCAATACAGTATAAGCCGTTCATATCGGGAACTATTGTCAATGATAAATTTTTCGGGTTCGCTGAAAAGAACTTCTCCAATGAGCTAAACGCTGAAAGCCGAGTCATCAAATTTGACGCGATCTCTGACATTAGTAACGACAAGCGAGAGTTAAGAGGACTGATCGTACCTTCCGGAAGTAAAAAATACCTCGTCGTAGAAGTTGATCCAGGACGTTTCTATTATCGTGATCTTGATCGTGACACAGACCTGTTTACCCACATAGAGTTTGGAAAAAGCCCCAGCGACCACTTAATTTACGACTACGAAAACATCAAAGAAAAATTCCAATTAAGCCGTCCAGCCTTACCCGGCAACTTTATAAACTTGCCACCCATCGACTCCATTTACGTAAGCCTGAAACGGAAGGGACACTCTCTCGAAACGTTGAATAAACTGAAGGCCGGAGTTGCGACACTGACGCCTGAGAAGCAACGTGAATTTGTATTCAACATCTGGAACAAGGGAACTACTCGCGACATTGATATCGCAATGGAGCCAGTGCGGCTTCCCACCTTAAACAAACCGGCAAACTTCAATGCACTGGTCCCATCGGAGAAAAATAATTTTTTTGCTCGCGAAGCCAAAAACGAAGTGGATAAACAAATTTCTACAACCGGCGTAGGCCCCGCCAACTTACGTATAGCGGGTAATAGTTTGGATGTGCAAAGGATCAATACTTCCAAACCTCTCACGGCATGGTTATATGAGAAGTTTGACGCTTCAAATGATGCCTATTTTAATACCATCCTCAAAACGGGCGCAGGTAACTGCGACCATATGGCCCATACTGCGGCAAGAATCATTCAAATGAACGGGGGTAAAGCACGGGTAATGGGAATGCCTGACAAACATGCGTTTACCGTTGTAGGGGATATTAGCCCCACTGTGAAAACGGTTGATTTCTCGGAACCTGTTTGGAAGGACATCTGGATTTCTGACCCATGGGCAGAAATAGAATGCCCAGCACCCGAATACATGAAGAAATTCAAAGAAAAAATGCTCGAGTGGAAAGCAAAAGGCCAAGCTATCCGTAGCAACGACGGTGATTGGATCAATGCAGATGACCCAGACTGGCTAAAGGGTACCGTCGACGCGAAGAAAAAATTTGATTGAGAGAATCACGTCAGCCATGACGTGCTGAATATCTGAGCGGTGCCTGCATATGCCCAGCCGTGATTAAATCGCCTTTTTTCTGCCTACAGGAACATGTTGCTCATGAGCCCATCCGCCATCCAAGTTCTGATCATCGGCTACGTCTGGCCAGAACCTCGCTCTTCGGCTGCGGGTGGGCACATGATGCAGATCCTCGAAAACTTCCTGGCCCAAGGCTGGGCGCTGACCTTCGCCAGCCCCGCCGCGGCCGGCGAGCACAAGGCCGACTTGCCCGCCCTGGGCATTCGCGAATGTGCGATTGAATTGAACAACAGCAGCTTCGATGACTTTATCCGGGAACTGGCCCCCGACATCGTGCTGTTCGACCGTTTCATGATGGAAGAACAGTTCGGCTGGCGCGTAGAAAAATGCTGCCCGAATGCCCTTCGCGTACTGGAAAGCTCGGACCTGCAGAGCCTGCGGGATGCCCGGCACCAGCGCCTCAAGGATTTCCTGAAGACGCAACCCGAGGCTGACGACTTCAGCCCTTTGTTCAGCCAGGACCTGGCCGCCGAATTCGCTTACATGGCCGACACTGACCTGGCCAAGCGCGAGATCGCCGCGATCTACCGCTGCGATATCAGCCTGATGATCTCCGATGTGGAAATCCAGTTGCTGACCGAGCACTTCAAGGTGCCCGCCGCCCTGCTCCACTGGTGCCCGCTGATGCTGACGCCGCCCACCGTAGCCTTCGCGCCGTTTGAAGACCGCGCGCACTTCCTGAGCATTGGCAACTTTCGCCATGCGCCGAACTGGGATGCGGTGTTGTGGATGAAGAACAGCGTGTGGCCGCTGATCCGCCAGCAACTGCCGGGTGCTCAACTGCACGTTTATGGCGCCTACACACCGCCCAAGGCCGCTGCCCTGCACAACCCGGCCCAAGGCTTCCATGTGATGAATTGGGCCGAGGATGCGTTGCAGGTGATGACTGCTGCGCGTATCTGCCTGGCGCCGTTGCGGTTTGGCGCCGGGATCAAGGGCAAGCTGGCCGATGCGATGCTCTGTGGCACACCGAGCGTCACCACGCCAGTAGGTGCCGAAGCCATGGGTGAACCCTGGCCCGGCGTGGTCGAGCACAGCGCCACTGCGCTGGCGGCGCAAGCGGTTGCGTTGTATCAAGACCAGGAGCGCTGGACCCAGGCCCAGGAAGACGGCCGGCAATTACTCGCCCGCCGTTACGCCCAGGACCTGCACGGCCCGGCACTGGTGGCGCGCCTGGAGCAGTGCCGCAATGAGCTGAGCGAGCATCGCCGCAACAACTTCACCGGCAGCATGTTGCGCCATCACCTGCACAAAAGTACCCAGTACATGGCGCAGTGGATCGAGGCGAAAAACCGCAGCCTATAACACAGGCGCTGGCGGGGCGCGCCGCGAGCGGGCCGCACTTTATCTTGAAATACACCGACAAACTCCCGCGGGCATTCTTCGGAACGCCTGCAGAGCGCGAAGCGACATAGTTGGATAAGTCGGTCGTATCGTCCGGCCTGCACAGAACGTGTCGATTAATTCAAGGTGGTTCCATGAGCAGTGTTGAGTCCCGTTTCCTTGCCTCCAACGGATACATCCTCACCCAAGACAATGGCGATACCCTTCGGACCCGCCGCTCAACCGACACTCCACCGCCAACCAGCCCGCCGCCGACGCTGACACAAACCCGTAGTGCACTGGTCGAACAAGGTGACAAGGAAATGGCCCTGGGGTATGCCGAGGCCCTGAGTGCGCGCTCGCTTGCCATCAGAACCACCCAGAGCCTCCCGCTCAAGGAAGCCGTGCGCGTCGCGCCTTACTCAACGTTTAGCCAGCCCTGGTCACGGCTGGACAGGGCGTTGAGTTCAGAGCCCTTTGCCAGTTTTGCCAAAGCAAAGAACATCGACCTTTCCACACTATTACTGTATCCCGACTCCCAAACCATCCGGCTCAGTGGCCAGGCCTCTGAGTTCAACGCCCACAATACGCCCGGCTGGAACACGCTGACCGGCGACGTTTTTGCCGCCTTGGCCGAGTTGTCCGTCGACAGGCAGCACGGCCCGATTCAATATTTCAGCAAAGACAGTGCGCCTGCCAATGTGGTTGCTGCGTTCTATGGTGAAACGGATAGATACCCTGCCGCAGCCTTGCTTGGTCGCGTTGGCCAGCTACTGAACCAGGGGGATTTTGACGCCCTGCAACCGCAGACTTCAAGCAATTCACACGTCGATGCTATTCGCCAGCGCCAGGAAAGTGCCAAGCAACACCTTGTCGGTTTATCGCCTGAGCAGTTCAGCGCACTCGCCCCCGTCAATGAAGCATTGATACCTTCAGCGCGGACAGAACTGGCTGATCAACAACTGGCCCGAATCTGCGCACGGGAGTTGCTCTACCTTCGCCCTGAAATCCGTCCCTATGGCCAAACGGCAACGAACGAGCTGATCGACCTACCGGAATACTCGGGCTTCGGGCAAGCGCGCGAAGCGTTGAAAACCGCACTGTCCTCTGATGCGGTCGTGCAATTTGTCAGGAAGCACAGCATTTCGATGTCCAGTGTCAGTATTGATCCAGCCACAGGTGAGCTGAGCGGCCTGGTCAATGGCACACACAAAACGTTCAGCCTCCATGACCTTTCAGGATGGTCAGAAGTAGGTGAGGCGATCCAGCAGGCCGCCAAACGCATGGTGGGTGGTTCAACGGCGCGGGTACATCACCCTGCTCATAAGCCGGCCACGCTTGAACAAGTGCTGGGCTTCTACGCCCAGCCGACACTGGGCACTGACCTGCTGGACATACTCAAACAGAGCGCCGCCCTGCAAAACGGCTTCCCGCGACCCGCCTCGCAACCATCTCATAGCCCGCCCCTGGCCACGACAGTGGCCGTTGTTGACGAAGCTCGCGCCAAGGCCGACGCCGAGGTGGGGCAAACCCTGGCAAAAGCCACCGATCAACAGCCCGACGCATCGATGCAGGTGCCTCCCTTGTCGATGCTGGGGCGATGGTTAACCCAATTGCGCAGCGCACTGAGCAGCCCTGCTTTTCAGGACTTTATCCGAGACAACCGCTTTGTAGCCTCCAGCATCCAGTTTCATCCTGGCGACTCAAGCGTCAGCGGGTTGGTCGACGGGGAATTGGTGAAGATCCCCTTCAGCAATGGAAGTATCTCGAATGCCGCGATCCTGACCCTGGCAATCGCCGAAGCCGTCGTCATCGGCGGCGGACAGCCTACGCCGTTGTCTTACCCTGAGGTAATGAGCGGTACGCTGAAAACATCGATGGTAAAAGCGTTCTACGACGCCAGTTTCAAATCCATTCTCAAATCGGAGAAAGCCCGCGGTCCACAGGCGCTGGCCTCTCATCGTCGAGTCGTTGGCGATATCTATGATCGGGACAATCTTGGGAAGGAACTAAAACTGATTCGTGCTCGCCTGGACGCGAGCCGAATCACGCTAAACACACTCCCCCATGTATTGGCCAGCTCCCTTGTGAATATCCATCCCGGTTCAACCTACAGTCAACTGCACACTACCGAGCCTGGGGCCACTGCCAGCGTCGAAAGCGTCCTGAAAACCTTGGGCAAGCGACTGCCGGAGAACCGGGAACAAGTCGACGCGCTTGTGACATTCCTGACAGGTGGTGCCGAGCTTTTTTCCGAAGAAACGCTCTTGGTAACCGGCTATTCCCGCGCGCTGAGACGAGCGTCCGAAGGTTTATCAGAGGAAACAGCCACCGTTCCAAGTCACTCCTCGCTGGGCCGCTGGCTCGAAGCCTACCGTGGTTTGTTTAACCACGTAGCGGTCCAGGAATGGTTGGTCCGGCAAAACGTTGATCCAGGTACCGTCAAGGTTGTTCCCTCTACCGGTCAGGCGACAGCCATGGTGGACGGCTCCCCGAAAACCTTTGAGCTGACAGATGATTCAGGCTGGGCGTCTATCGCCGGCCCGATCCTGACGATAGGCAAAGTAATCGTGCCAGGCTCGGAACAGTCACTACAAATGCCCCGCTTGAGCCGTTTCATTGACGTGCCATTAGGTATCGTCGCCGGTTTTTACAATGAGCCTCCGAGCAGCACTGTCGCTCAAGCCCGGGAAAGGGCCGACTACCTGGTAGAAAGGGGTGCATTCGACTCCGTGCTGGCCTCCCCTGAGCATTCGATCCCTTCCCTTAAAAAACATGAAGTGCAAGCTGCTATCTATTACGACAGACTTGTCCGCGCCACGGCTGAAAAAGCCACCTTTGAAAACATCGCCGACACGACCGGCAAGGCACTGCCAAACCCACGTGCCGAAGCAAAGAAATTGGCCGAGGCAATCATACTGAAGCTCACGGGCAAAACCGTGGATGCAGATTCGATTTACCACAACCGTTTTGGCGCAGTCCGGAGGTCCGAAGAGTTTAATCACCCCCGTATTATCAGTTCTCTGCGCTTGCCGGATGCATTACTGAAAAACTTCAGTGAGGCCGACGGGGTGCCTGGCATGCTCGATGCGACATCGGGCCTGTACACGGATGCCGCAGGTTACGGTGAACACCACAAGTTTGCCCTCGCCCCTTCGAGCGTCATGAAGGAAAGCTGGAAAACCGATATGCAGAGTAACTTTACTGCCAAGCTCGGCGACTTCTGGGGCAAGCACCGTGACGACTATCGCACCGTCGTTAAGGGCGAGTTTATTGCCCAGGCCCGCCAGCAATTAAAGGCCTATGAGGCGAAAACCCCTGCGGAAAAATCAAAACTTGCGGATGAACATAAATTCACTGTCGATGACTACCGTCTGGTGATAACCGCAGCATCGAACATTTCGGTAGCGCAGGATGCCCCTGTCACCGTAGAGCAGTTGAAAGCTTCAACATCGACCCGTGGCCTTGTCCGTGCCCACGCCCTGGATATTAACGGCTATGGCTCCAGCGATATCGTGCGTTTTACGGCCCAGGATGACGGGCAGTACCTGTTCCTCAATGGTCGGCGTGACGGCAGACAGGTACTCTACGTGCCGGGTGGTGATCCGGCCTTCGTGCGCTTCGACTCTCTGGAAAAAATGGATCAGTGGATCGTCGACCAGGCCAAAGATCCGGACAAACGCAAGGCCCTGGCCTCTCACTTTTCGCTGTACGACCGGCAAGACGGCATCAGTTATTACGGTGTCGATAACTCCTTGGCAACGTTGGGGACAGACGCCTGGGATCCGCTGGAAGGCATCACCATTGATCGCGGCAACATCATTATTCACGGCGATGTGTTCAAGCACATCACTGATGCAACCGAAAAACGCATGAGCAGTGACGCAGACACGGTGATCAAGTCAAACAGCGAGGTGATTCGCGACACATGGCTCAACGACATCTCTGTGGCTGCGGGACTCTTGGCAAAGTTTGCGCCAGCAGGCGCCATCGTCGCTGGGGTTGCTACAAGCGCCGCGATCGCTGAAACAGCTCTTGGCATAGAAAAATCGGTATCGGGCGACACCTTGGCTGAGCGCAAAGATGGCGCTGTAAAGGCCGTAGATGGCGCACTCAACAGCCTGTTTTCCGTGGGTGCAAGCAGCGTACCTGAAGACCCCTTTATCCAGCCAAGCACTCGCGCGCCATCAACCCTCCCGCTGCAAACTGAAACCTTCTTTGACGGCACCAAGGCGTTGGTCACCGAGCAATCATTGGCAGAAGATGCCTATGTCATCTCCCGCTCCGACGGCTTTGATGTGGTGGATGGCGAGAAAGTCTATCGCTATAACGCCAAACGGCCTGGCAAACTGACGGACGTGGAATCAGCCGGGCACGAGGCGCAGTTGGAGAACTTCGAAGCCGTTTGCCCAGTGCCACCCGCGCCGGGCGCGAGGGTAAGACGCGGCACCAACGATGAGTGCTTCTCCAGGATCATCGTCAGCACCGGCAACGAGTTGCAGCTGGAGTTGCAGGCATTGGAGCATGAGCGTCTTTTTCCTTCCCCGCGCAAACTATTCAACAGCGACCGGTTCGTTGTCAGGGAAAGGCGCATACATAAAATGGTCGACACTGAAATGGGCACCAAGCTTGTACCTTTGCCCGTCAACCAACCCATCGAATACAAAATGCATATCGATGGAAAAATAATCAACGATCCAGGTTTCGGCCTCCCCTTTGAGAAAACCAATCCGTTTCTTGAAAAAGAAACGCGTGTGGTGAAGCTCGGCAGCATAACCCGCAGCGTCAACGATCAACGTGAGATGAGGGGCATAGTGGTGTCCAGCCCTAAAGCGGGTGATCCATCGAAATATCTGGTGATTGAGGCTGATACTGCTGAGTTCTATTACGTGAAGCTCACTACGCCACCCGCAACGGATGTGTCATTCCTCAAATGCAACGCTACAGAATTTGAGTTGGCGTTAGCACAAAAATATCGATCAAAATTTTATATACGGCAGGGCAATTCAGCACATCCGAACGACGCCAACTTCATCGCGCTGCCGAAACTGACCGACGCGTATAAGTCACTGGAAAAAAATGGCTACTCAAAAGCTCAAATCAATGACCTGAAAAACAAGACCGCCACGATGACCCCTGAGCAGCAGCGTGAGGCCGTGTTCCAGTTGCAAACGCGAGGCGCGCTCGGCAAAACCAATGTTTCAATGATGCCGAACAAGATTTCCGTCCTGACAAAACCCAATGACTTTGCCAGCATGACCACTGAACAAAAAAACCGGTTTTATGCGCTGAGTGCAAAGGAATCGGTGGACCGAGCGATGAAAGCCACAGGGTTGGGTCCCAGCAACCAGATACGCTCACTTTCCGACATAAAACGCGCCGATGCCGCGAACGAGGCCCTTGCATGGTTGCGTAAAACAGCGAATCCCCGCACCAATGACCTTGGAGCCCAGGCCTTGAAAAGTGGCGCCGGGAACTGTGGGGAAATGAGCCTGCTCGCCCAGGACATCATCAACGAAAGTGGGGGTCGCGCTTATACTTGGTCAGCGGGCGACGCTCACGCGTTTACCGTGGTTGGCGGCCCGTCTATCTTGCCTGGCGGTACTGCCGACTTTTCGCAGGCCCAATGGGCTGATGCCTGGGTCGTTGACCCCTGGGCCGAAATAGCCTGCCCCGCCAGGCAATACACCGCCGAGCTGGAGGCCACCATGAAAAGATGGGACGCATTGGGGTGGAAGATCCGGGAAATTGGAAACCCAAACATGAGCCCCCTCGATAACCACTGGACTAACACGCTGTTCAATTTGCCGAAAACCCCGGATGACCATGGGTACAGCCAACCCGCCTTGAGCGCCTGACCCGCCGATACCCAGTCAAAAGACGGCGCGATGCCTGGCCAGTTATGGATGATCGCGCCGTTTTTTGCGAGGCGAAAAACCGCAGCCTATAAACACCGACGCTGGCGAGCTGGCGCACAAGGGGGCATTATCCTTTTTGCGACCCCACAATAAAGCGACTGCAGCATGACCCGAGCAGCGAGAATCACCGATCCTTCCTACGAGCTGATGGACGATCACAATGGTCTGTCCATCATCTATCGCCAACACGGCTTCCCGTGCCCCTTAGTGCGCTGGCATTTCCACAAGGAATACGAGCTGCATTTGATCGTCGCCAGCTCCGGCAAGGTGTTCATCGGCGACTACATCGGCAACTTCTACCCGGAAAGCCTGTTCCTCACTGGCCCCAACCTGCCCCACAACTGGATCAGCCAGGTGGCCGAGGACGAAGTGGTGCCCAAGCGCGACATGCTGGTGAACTTCACAGACGACCTGTTTGAAGGCGGCGGTCAGATATTCGCCGAACTCAAGACCCTGACGCCACTGCTGGAACGAGCACAATACGGCATCGAATTTCGCTGCAAAAAAACCATCGCCCAGGCCATGAACCTGATGCAGCGCATCGAGGACGCCCAGGGCATGGCGCGCCTCGGGCACTTCTTCATCCTGCTGGAGGTGCTCAGTGCCTGTGAGGATTACCAACTGCTTTCGGGCGTGACCACCCCGCAACTGGCCGATGAACACAGCATCGACCGCACCAACCGCGCGGTGGACTACATTTTTGCCCACTACGCCCGGGAGTTGTCCCTGGAAGAAGTGGCTGAATACCTCGGCATGAAGCCCACCTACTTCTCCCGCGTATTCAAACAAGCCACCGGGCGCACCTTCATCGAGTTCGTCAATCGCCTGCGTATCAGCAAGTCCTGCGAGCTATTGGCCGATGGCGATAAGGCCGTGACGGATGTGTGCTTTGAGTCGGGTTTCAACAACATCTCCAACTTCAACCGCCGGTTCCAGCAGCTCAAAGGCATGACGCCCTCGCACTACCGGCGTTTGGCGGTGCAGCGCCTGACCGAGCAAAACCTCGCTTAATCAATTCAACGCCCCCCCCCTGTAGGAGCGAGCTTGCTCGCGAAAGTATTCCAGGCGCATCGCTGCGGTGGATGTACCTTTTTCGCGAGCAAGCTCGCTCCTACAGTAAAGCCCTGCGCGGTAAACCGTTTCAGCGCATTTCCGACCGAGTGCAAAAAAGTATCAGTAAAAGTGCTCCCAAGGATTTGTCAGCACGCCAATTGAAGGCTGTAATCAACGCACACTCTTCCAGCAGTCGTGGAAGACACAACAACAATAACTGTCCTTCTGTAGCCCCTGGGCGCAGAAATGGAGTGCGCGATGAAGTTCACAGCTAAAGCTCTGCTTGCCTGTACCTGCATGACCCTGAGCGCCGTCAGTCTTGGCGCGCAAACCCTGACCATTGCCACCGTCAACAACAGCGACATGATCCGCATGCAGAAGCTCTCGAAAACCTTCGAGACCGAGCATCCGGAGATCAAGCTGAACTGGGTGGTACTCGAAGAAAACGTCCTGCGCCAACGCCTCACTACCGACATCGCCACCCAAGGCGGACAGTTCGACGTGTTGACCATCGGCATGTACGAAGCTGCACTCTGGGGCGCCAAGGGCTGGCTGGAACCGATGAAGGACCTGCCTGCCTCCTACGACCTGGACGACGTTTTCCCGTCTGTGCGTGACGGCCTTTCCGTCAAAGGCTCGCTGTACGCCCTGCCGTTCTATGCCGAAAGCTCCATCACCTATTACCGCACCGACCTGTTCAAGGACGCCGGGCTGACCATGCCTGAGCACCCCACCTGGACGCAGATCGGCGAGTTCGCCGCCAAACTCACCAATAAAGACAAGGAACAGTACGGCCTGTGCCTGCGGGGCAAAGCCGGCTGGGGCGAGAACATGGCGCTGATCACCACCCTGGCCAACGGCTACGGTGCGCGCTGGTTCGATGAGAAATGGCAGCCGGAATTCAACGGGCCGGAGTGGAAAGACGCGCTGAACTTCTACGTCGACAACATGAAGAAGTCCGGCCCGCCGGGTGCTTCCAGCAACGGTTTCAACGAAAACCTGGCGCTGTTCAACAGCGGCAAGTGCGCGATCTGGGTCGACGCCAGCGTCGCCGGCTCGTTCGTGACCGACAAGACCCAAAGCAAGGTGGCTGACCACGTCGGCTTTACCTTTGCACCGCACGAGAAAACCGAAAAAGGTACTTCGTGGCTGTACTCCTGGTCCCTGGGGATTCCAACCAGCTCCAAAGCCAAGGACGCCGCCAAGGTCTTCACCACCTGGGCCACTTCCAAGGAATACAGCCAGTTGGTCGCCAAGACCGACGGGATTGCCAACGTACCGCCAGGTACCCGCACGTCGACCTACAGCGACGAATACATGAAGGCTGCACCGTTCGCCAAGGTGACGCTGGAATCGCTGAAAGTCGCGAACCCGAAAGACCCGTCGGCCAAGCCGGTGCCGTATGTGGGCATCCAGCTGGTGACCATTCCTGAATTCCAGGCGATTGGTACCCAGGTCGGCAAGTTCTTCTCCAGTGCACTGACCGGTGGCTCCACTGTGGACAAAGCCCTGGCAGATTCACAGACCTTCACCGAACGCGAAATGAAGCGGGCTGGTTATCCCAAGTAACCCCCAACACCTGTAGGAGCGAGCTTGCTCGCGAAAAAGGTACATCCACCGCAGCGATGCGCCTGGAATCCCTTCGCGAGCAAGCCTCGCTCCTACAGGGGCTTTGCGTACCTGTCTCTACTCGGTCCTGATCACCATGAATACCACCACTGCCCAAGTGCAAACCGCTTCGCCGGACAAGCCGCATAAAAGCCGCTTGATCAACCCCGGCTGGTTCCTCGTCAGCCCCTCGGTGGCTTTGTTGCTGCTGTGGATGATCGTGCCGCTGGGCATGACCCTGTACTTCTCGCTGATTCGCTACAACCTGCTCTACCCCGGCGAAAACCAATTCGTGGGGCTGGAGAACTTCACCTACTTCATCACCGACTCGGGCTTCTTGCCCGGCGCCACCAACACCCTGTTGCTGGTGGGCAGCGTATTGCTGATCAGCGTGGTGTTTGGCGTACTGATCAGCGCCCTGCTGGAAGCCAGCGAGTTCTTCGGTCGCGGCCTGGTGCGGGTGTTGCTGATTTCACCGTTCTTCATCATGCCCACCGTCGGTGCGCTGATCTGGAAGAACCTGATTTTCCATCCGGTGTCGGGGATTCTCGCCTACGTGTGGAAGCTGTTCGGTGCCCAGCCGGTGGACTGGCTGGCCCATTACCCGTTGCTGTCGATCATTATCATCGTGTCCTGGCAATGGCTGCCCTTCGCGATCCTTCTGCTGATGACCGCCATGCAGTCCCTCGATCAGGAACAAAAGGAAGCCGCTCGCCTCGACGGTGCCGGCGCCATTGCGATCTTCTGGCACCTGACCCTGCCGCACCTGGCGCGCCCGATTGCCGTGGTGGTGATGATCGAAACCATCTTCCTGCTCTCGGTGTTCGCGGAAATCTTCACCACCACCAACGGTGGCCCCGGCTACGCCTCGACCAACCTCGCCTACCTGATCTACAACCAGGCGCTGGTGCAGTTCGATGTGGGCATGGCCTCGGCCGGCGGCTTGATTGCCGTGGTCATCGCCAATATCGCGGCGATCATCCTGGTGCGGATGATCGGCAAAAACCTGACTGACAAGCCTTGAGGGCCGCGCCATGACGCTTCAACAATCCCGCCGCCTGCAAAGCGTGCTGCTCGGCACCCTGGCCTGGGCCATCGCGATCCTGATTTTCTTCCCGATCTTCTGGATGGTGCTGACCAGCTTCAAGACCGAAATCGACGCGTTCGCCACGCCGCCGCAGTTCATCTTCACGCCGACGCTGGAGAACTACCTGCACATCAACGAGCGCAGCAACTACTTCAGCTACGCCTGGAACTCGGTGCTGATTTCCTTCAGTGCCACCGCGTTGTGCCTGCTGATCTCGGTACCGGCCGCCTACTCCATGGCCTTCTATGAGACCAAGCGCACCAAGGGCACGTTGCTGTGGATGCTCTCCACCAAGATGCTGCCGCCGGTGGGCGTGCTGATGCCGATCTACCTGCTGGCCAAGAGCTTCGGCCTGCTGGACACGCGCATTGCGCTGATCATCATCTACACCCTGATCAACCTGCCGATCGTGGTCTGGATGGTTTACACCTACTTCAAGGACATCCCCAAGGACATCCTCGAAGCCGCCCGCCTCGACGGCGCCACCCTGTGGCAGGAAATGGTCCGGGTGCTGCTGCCGATCGCCAAGGGCGGCCTGGCTTCCACGGTGTTGCTGTCGCTGATCCTGTGCTGGAACGAGGCGTTCTGGTCGCTGAACCTGACCTCGTCCAACGCCGCGCCGCTCACCGCGTTGATCGCCTCCTACTCAAGCCCTGAAGGCTTGTTCTGGGCCAAATTGTCTGCCGTGTCGACCCTGGCCTGTGCGCCGATCCTGATCTTTGGCTGGATCAGCCAGAAACAGCTGGTCCGCGGTTTGTCCTTCGGCGCCGTGAAGTAACGGCTCCTTCAAAAATATTTAGAAGCGGAGGCCCATCATGGCCAACCTGAAAATCAAGAATCTGCAAAAAGGCTTCGAAGGTTTCTCCATCATCAAGGGCATCGACCTTGAAGTGAACGACAAGGAATTCGTGGTGTTCGTCGGCCCGTCGGGCTGCGGTAAATCCACCCTGCTGCGCCTGATTGCCGGCCTGGAAGAAGTCACCGAAGGCACCATCGAACTGGATGGCCGCGACATCACCGAAGTCACCCCGGCCAAGCGCGACCTGGCGATGGTGTTCCAGACCTACGCCCTGTACCCGCACATGAGCGTGCGCAAGAACATGTCGTTTGCCCTGGACCTGGCCGGCGTCGACAAGAAGATTGTCGAGAGCAAGGTCAACGAAGCGGCGCGGATCCTGGAGCTGGGCCCTCTGCTTGAGCGCAAGCCCAAGCAGTTGTCCGGCGGCCAGCGTCAGCGTGTCGCCATCGGCCGTGCGATTGTGCGTAACCCGAAGATCTTTTTGTTCGACGAACCGCTGTCCAACCTCGATGCCGCCCTGCGGGTGCAGATGCGCCTGGAGCTGTCGCGCCTGCATAAAGAACTGCAAGCCACCATGATCTACGTGACCCACGACCAGGTCGAAGCCATGACCCTGGCCGACAAGGTGGTGGTGCTCAACAGCGGCCGTGTGGAACAGGTGGGCTCGCCGCTGGAGCTGTATCACCAGCCGGCCAACCTGTTTGTCGCAGGCTTTTTGGGCACGCCGAAAATGGGCTTCCTCAAGGGCAAGGTCAGCCGCGTGGATGCCCAGAGCTGCGAAGTCGAACTGGACGCCGGCGGTCGCATCAGCCTACCCCTGAGCAGCGCAACCTTGAGCGCTGGCAGCGCGGTGACCCTGGGCATTCGTCCGGAACACCTGGAAATTGCCGCCCCTGGCCAAGCCACCCTGACCGTGACCGCCGATGTCGGTGAGCGCCTGGGCAGCGACACCTTCTGCCACGTCATTACCGCCAGCAAGGAGCCGTTGACCTTGCGGATCCGTGGCGACATGGCCAGCCAGTATGGCGAAACCCTGCAGCTGTACCTGGACCCGACCCAATGCCACCTGTTCGACGCTGACGGCGTTGCGGTCGCCCGCCCACTGCGCGCCGCCGCCTGATTTCGCGAGAATTTCCTGATGAAACTGAATAAGCAAAACCTCACGCAACTGGCCCCTGAAGTGCAACTGCCAGCCTATGCGATTGCCAACACCCGCCAGGGCATCGCGCACATTGGCGTCGGCGGCTTCCACCGCGCGCACCAGGCGTATTACACCGACGCCTTGATGAATACCGGCGTGGGCCTGGACTGGAGCATTTGCGGGGTCGGCCTGCGCGCCGAAGACCGCAAGGCACGGGACGACCTGGCCGGCCAGGACTACCTGTTTACCCTGTATGAACTGGGCGACACCGACGATACCGAAGTGCGTGTGATCGGTTCCATCAGCGACATGCTCCTGGCCGAAGACGGCGCCCAGGCGCTGATCGACAAGCTGGCCAGTCCAGAGATTCGCATTGTCTCGCTGACCATCACCGAAGGCGGCTACTGCATCGACGACAGCAACGGCGAGTTCATGGCTAACCTGCCGCAGATCCAGCATGACCTGGCCAACCCGGGCGCGCCGAAAACCGTGTTCGGCTTTATCTGCGCTGCGTTGACCCAGCGCCGGGCGGCCGGAGTGCCGGCGTTTACCGTGATGTCCTGCGATAACCTGCCCCACAACGGCGCCGTGACTCGCAAGGCCCTGCTGGCCTTCGCCGCGTTGCATGACGCTGAACTGCATGAGTGGATCAAGGCCAACGTGAGTTTCCCGAATGCCATGGTCGACCGCATTACACCGATGACCAGCACTGCGCATCGCCTGCAACTGCATGACGAGCACGGCATTGACGACGCCTGGCCGGTGGTCTGCGAGCCGTTTGTGCAATGGGTACTGGAAGACAAGTTCGTCAACGGCCGCCCGGCGTGGGAAACGGTAGGCGTGCAGTTCACCGATGACGTGACGCCGTACGAAGAGATGAAGATCGGCCTGCTCAACGGCAGCCACCTGGCGCTGACGTACCTGGGTTTCCTGAAGGGCTACCGCTTCGTCCACGAGACCATGAATGACCCGTTGTTCGTGGCCTATATGCGCGCCTACATGGACCTGGATGTCACGCCCAACCTGGCACCGGTCCCGGGGATCGACTTGACCGAATACAAGCAGACCCTGGTGGACCGCTTTTCCAACCAGGCGATCGCCGATCAGCTGGAGCGCGTGTGCTCCGACGGCTCGTCGAAGTTTCCCAAGTTCACCGTACCGACCATCAACCGCCTGATTGCTGACGGGCGCGAGACCGAGCGTGCCGCACTGGTGGTGGCCGCGTGGGCGCTGTACTTGAAAGGCGTGGATGAGAATGGCGTGATCTACCGCATCCCGGATCCCCGCGCCGAGTTTTGCCAGGGGCTGGTGACGGAAGATGCGTTGATCAGCAAGCGGCTGCTGGGGGTGGAGGAGATTTTTGGTACAGCTATTCCCAACTCGCCCGAGTTTGTGGCAGCGTTTGAGCGGTGTTTCGAGAGCCTGCAGGATGTGGGTGTGAGCAAAACGCTGGAGCGGCTGCTCGCCAATCTCAACTGACGGAACCGAATCAAAAATGTGGGAGCGGGCTTGCTCGCGAAAGCGGTGGATCAGTCAATATTTGCGTTAACTGACACACCGTATTCGCGAGCAAGCCCGCTCCCACATCGACCGAGTTCTCCATAAAAATAGGCTGAGCGACCCACCATGACCCAGCAAAACCTCTATCTCGGTATCGACTGCGGCACCCAGGGCACCAAGGCCATCGTGCTGGACGCCAGCAGCGGCAACGTCCTGGGCCTGGGCGCTGCCAGCCATACGCTGATCAGCGGCGCCAATGGCCGCCGCGAACAACACACCCAGGAGTGGCTCGACGCCTTTACCGAAGCCACCCACCGCGCCTTGCAACAAGCCGGTGTGGACGGCCAGGACATCCTCGCCATCGGCGTCTCCGGCCAGCAACATGGCCTGGTGCTGCTCGACGACCAAGGCCACGTGCTGCGCCCGGCCAAGCTGTGGTGCGACACCGAAACTGCGCCCGAAAACGATCGCCTGCTGCAACACCTGGGCGGTGAAAGCGGTTCCCTGGAGCGCCTCGGCGTGGCCATCGCTCCCGGCTACACCGTGTCCAAACTGCTATGGACCCGCGAACAACACCCGGAGGTGTTCGCGCGCATCGCGCATATCCTGCTGCCCCACGACTACCTGAACTACTGGCTCACCGGCCGCGCCTGCGCTGAATACGGTGATGCCTCGGGCACCGGTTATTTCAACGTACGCACCCGGGAGTGGGACCTGGCACTGCTGCGCCACATTGACCCCGAAGGACGCCTGGAAGCCGCACTGCCCGAATTGATCGAAGCCAATCAGCCAGTGGGCACCATCCTGCCCGCCATCGCCGAGCGCCTGGGCATCAACCCGAATGCGCAAGTCTCCAGCGGCGGCGGCGACAACATGATGGGCGCCATCGGCACCGGCAATATCGCCCCCGGTGTGATCACCATGAGCCTGGGCTCGTCCGGCACCGTGTATGCCTTTGCCGATCAGGCCAACGTCAGCCCGCAGGCATCGGTCGCGACGTTCTGCTCCTCCAGCGGCGGCTGGCTGCCGTTGATCTGCACCATGAACCTGACCAACGCCACCGGCGTCATCCGCGAGCTGTTCGACCTGGACCTGGCGGCGTTCAACGCGCGGGTGGCCGAGGCACCGATTGGCGCCGACGGCGTGAGCATGCTGCCGTTCCTCAATGGCGAACGGGTGCCCGCCCTGCCCCACGCCACCGGCAGCCTGCACGGCCTGACCATGACCAACCTGACCCGCGCCAACCTGTGCCGCGCCGTGGTCGAAGGCACCACCTTCGGCCTGCGCTACGGCCTCGACCTGTTGCGCCAGACCGGCCTGCAAAGCCAGAGCATCCGGCTGATTGGCGGCGGTTCGAAAAGCCCGGTGTGGCGGCAGATGGTCGCGGATATCATGAACACCGAAGTGATCTGCACCGAACAAAGCGAAGCCGCTGCCCTGGGCGCTTCGATCCAGGCGGCGTGGTGCCAGTCCGGTGAAAGCCTGGCGCAGCTGTGCCAGCGTTGCGTCAGCGTCGACGCGGCCAGCCGCACGCTGCCGGACGCCGACAGCGTCAGCGCCTACCAGCAGGCTTATGAGCGTTATCAACAGCACGTGGCATCCCTTTAAGAGCGAACGAATATGTATTTGGTATGTGGCGAAGCGCTGTTTGATTTTTTCAGCGAGGACGATGCCAGCGGCAAGGCGTCCAGAGTCAATTACAAGGCGATTGCCGGCGGCTCGCCGTTCAACGTCGCGGTAGGTTTGCGTCGATTGGGAATCGACGCGGGCTTTTTCGCCGGGATCTCCGACGACTACCTCGGCCGGCGCCTGTTGCAGGTGCTCAAGGACGAAGGTGTGCGCGAGGATTTCCTGCTGGAATTCGCCGCGCCTACCACCCTGGCAATGGTCGCCGTGGGTGCCAATGGCTCACCGCAGTACAGCTTTCGTGGTGAAGGTTGCGCCGACCGTCAGTTGCAGCTCGAACATTTGCCCGTATTGGGCGATGAAGTACGTGGCGTACACATCGGCTCTTTTTCGCTGGTGGTACAGCCGATTGCCGACACCCTGCTGGCCCTGGTCCGCCGGGAAAGCGGCAAGCGCATGATCAGTCTCGACCCCAACGTACGCCTGAACCCCGAGCCGAACATCGAGCTATGGCGCGCCCGCGTGGCCGAGTTGGTCAAGCATGCCGACCTGATCAAGGTCAGTGACGAAGACCTGCACCTGCTCTACCCCGGCCAGGCTGCAGAAAGCATCCTGCAAGGCTGGTTGCAACACCGTTGCCAACTGGTATTCCTGACCCGTGGCGGCGATGGCGCGACGGTGTTCAGCCGTCAACACGGCACCTGGTCGGCACCGGCGATTAAGGTCGTCATGGCCGATACCGTCGGCGCTGGCGATACGTTCCAGGCGGCACTGATCACCTGGCTCACCGAGCAGCAACTGGACTCGGTCGAGGGCCTGCAACAGCTGTCCCGCGAACAGATCAGCAGCATGCTCACCTTCGCCACCCGCGCTGCGGCTCTCACCTGCAGCAAGACCGGTCCGGACCTGCCCTATCGTCATCAGTTGGACTGACAAATACACGATAGAAATCAATATGCCACCATGTAAGCCACGTATTACGTGGCTTACAGCCCTGCGGTTATCTGTCAGAAAATCCTGCACTGTGTCAAAAACTGTACTAAACCCAAAAAACATGTGCAGTTTTTATAACAAACACAGGGCAGATAAATGCGCAATAAACGGACTTTTCATCCTCGCGCCGTTTTGGCTGTCGGCATCCTCTCACTGCATTACCTGGCCCCCCAACAAGCCTTGGCGGCTTGCGTACTCACCCCGGGCCCCGGCAACGACACTTTCACCTGCGACAGCGGCACCAGCGCCACCGGCCTGACCGACCTTGCCGGCAATAACACCCTGGCCCTGCCCGCCGGCGGCACCGGCACCATCAACGGCAATATCACCTTCGGCGCCGGCACCGACTTCGTCGATATGAATTCCGGACGCATCGTGGGGAGCATCACCCAGGGTGACGGCGCCGATCGTTTCCAGATCAGCTCGGGGACCGTGACCGGCGCAGTTTTCCAGGGCAACGGCATTGATGATTTCGTGATGAGCGGCGGACAGATCCAGTCCCTGGCCCAGGGCGATGGACGCGATACGTTCCTGATGACTGGCGGCACCATCGTCGGCGCCTTCGAAGATGGCGACGTGGCCAGGCAAACCGGCGGCACCATCGGCCGGGTCGACATGAAGCTCGACAACAACATCTATGACATGTCCGGCGGGTCAATTCTCGGCAACCTGGTGACTGCTTTCGGGACCGATACGATCATCGTCTCCGGCGGCAGCATCGGCGGCAATATCAGCACCAGTGGCGGCAACGACAGCATTACCGTCAGTGGCGGGGKCATCAATGGCGAGATCCGCGCCAGTGTCGGCAATGACACACTCAACTGGCTCAATGGCGGCCAGATCAAATCCGCGGTGCTGATGGGCGATGGCGACGATACCGCACTGCTCAGCGGCCTCAACGAAACCCTGCTTGGCACCACGCCTTCGATTGACGGCGGCCTGGGCAACGACCAACTGACCTTCGACAACACCACCTCCAGCACCGCTGCACGCTACATCGGCTGGGAGACGGTCAACCTCAACCACAACTCGCGCTTCGACCTGGCCGGCGACTTTTTCCTCGGCGACAGTGCCAGCAATACCGGCACCTTCAACATCGATGGCAGCAGTACCCTCGGCGTGACTCAAGGCAGCATCCGCCCCTACACCGCGGGCGCCCTGGCCACCCTGAACAACGCGGGCACCCTCGACATGACCACCCGCAGCAACAGCGCCACGGATACGTTGACCGTGTATGGCAACTACGTCGGCAACAATGGCCAACTGTGGTTGCAATCGGTACTCGGTGACGACAGTTCCGCCAGTGACAAACTGGTGGTTTCAGATGGGTCCATCAGCGGCAATACCCAACTGGCCGTGACCAACCTCGGCGGCGCCGGGGGCTTTACGCAGAACAACGGGATCGAGGTGGTGCAAGCGCTCAACGGCGCCACCAGCAGCACCGACGCCTTTGCCCTGAAAGGCTCGGTATCCGCCGGGGCCTATGAGTATCTTCTATTCAAAGGTGGTGTAACCGCTGGCACGGAAAACAACTGGTACCTGCGCTCGTCGGTGGTCGCTGTGCAGCCGCCGGTGGTGCCGCCAACGCCGCCCACACCACCGGTGATCGTGCCGGTGCCGCCCATTCCCCCGGTGCCGCCCGTGGTAGCGCCGGATGAACCGCCGGTGGAACCGCCCACCTCGCAACCCGTCGCGCCGGTTGAGCCGCCTGCTCCTGCGCCCAGCCAGGTAGCGGCGGCAACCTCACCGGAGTCGGCAGCGAGCAACCCGGTGTTGCCTACCGCCATCGCCGGGGCCGAGCCAATTCCGTTGTATCGCCTGGAGGTGCCGGTGTACTCGGTGGTCGTGCCGGCCGCGCAACTAATGACGCTGCAAGCCCTGGGTACCTTCCATGACCGCCAGGGCGAGCAAAGCCTGCTCAGTGAAACCGGGCCGGTACCGGCGGGCTGGGGCCGTGCCTATGGCAGTGACTTCAACAAAAGTTGGTCGGGCACGGTGTCGCCGAGTTTCGACGGTTCCATCAAGGGCTATCAAGTCGGCCACGACCTTTACGCCTCCGAGACCAGCGGCGGGCAGATCCAGCGTTTCGGCCTGTTCATCGGCCAAAGCCGCCTGCAAGGTGACATCAAGGGCTTTTCAATGGGCTTCCAGGACAACCGCTCCGGGCGCGTAAAGCTGGACGGTGATAACTTCGGCGCCTACTGGACCCTCACCGACCCCAAAGGCTGGTACGTGGACCTGGTGGCCATGGGCACGCGTCTCGACGGTGACAGCAAATCCGACCGTGACGTGAAGATCGACAACAAGGGCCACGCCCTGGCCCTGTCGGCAGAAGCCGGTTACCCGATTACTGTTTCCGAACATTGGGTGGTGGAACCCCAGGTCCAGGTGATCAACCAGCAGATTGACATGGACAGCCAGCACGACGGCATCTCCAAGGTCTCATTCGACTCCCAGGATTACTGGACTGGCCGCCTCGGTGCACGCTTGAAGGGCCGCTACCTGGTGCAGAACACGCCAATCGAGCCGTATGTGCGGGCCAACGCCTGGCGCACGTTCGGTGGCAGTGACACGGTGACCTACGATGACGTGGACCGGATTAAAACCGATCACACATCATCCACCGCCGACCTCGGTGTGGGCGTTGTGGCCAAGCTGTCGTCCACCGTCAGCGTGTACCTGGCGGCGGACTACAACACTCAACTGGATAGCAACACCCTGGAAGGATTCAGCGGCAACGCGGGGGTACGCATGAGCTGGTAGGCTCACGCCTGCCTGGGGCAGGTGACCCCTCGCGCGACGATGGCGCCGATCACCGCGCCCACGATCGGCGCCACCCAGAACAGCCACAGTTGCATCACGTATTCCCCCCCGGCAAACAATGCCGGCCCCGTGCTGCGGGCCGGGTTGACCGAGGTATTGGTGACGGGCATGGTCACCAGGTGAATGAGGGTCAGCGCCAGGCCGATCGCGATGGGCGCAAATCCCGCTGCCGAACCAGGACCGGTGACGCGCATGATGATGAACACAAAAAAGAACGTCGCTACGGCTTCCACCACCACTGCCGCCAGCAGGTTGTATTGCCCCGGGCTCAACTGACCATAGCCATTGGCTGCGAATGCACCTATCTCGAAATCCGGACGGCCGCTGGCGATCAGCGCCAATACGGCGGCAGCGACCATCGCACCGGCCACCTGGGCAATAATGTAGGGGACTACATCGATACCCGCCATCCGGCGGCCGACCCACAGGCCGATGGTCACCGCGGGGTTGAAGTGCGCACCGGAAATGCCGCCCACTGCGTAGGCCATGGTCAGCACCGTCAAACCAGCGGCCAGGGCCACACCGGCAAAGCCAATACCCAACTCTGGAAAGGCCGCCGCCAGTATCGCGCTGCCGCAGCCGCCGAAGGTCAGCCAGAACGTTCCGAGAAACTCTGCTGCGATTTTCTTTTGCAAACCCGACTCCGCCTTTTACACACGCCATCCGATTGATGGACTCGCGAGCGACGGTAGCAAGCGCGTTGTCCGGGCCTGTATCGGAGTTTTCCGGATTGTGTGCGTGAGGTTACGACTACGCTGAAGATGAAGCTTTTGTCAGTAAAGCCTCACTTAATCGATGGTTAATCCCCCGGGACGATCGTCGAATCGACCGCACTCGCACGGCTCCGGCCGATGCCCAGGGCGGCCGCGGCTCATCACCTCGAGAGCCTGCGAACGGCTTGCGGAGAAACACCATGAAACTGCGTACGTTAATGCTCGGTAGCGCATTTGCCCTGACGGCTGTAACGGGGATGGCACAGGCTGATAGCGCCCCTGTCATCACGCCTTATCACTACGGCGAGAAGATGGATGTGCAGAAGGTGCTTGCCATGCACGAAACCGATACCAATGAATGCAAAGTGATCAAGGCCGATATCAAGTTCGTGGACAGCGCCGGCAAAATCCAGGACGTGGGTTATCACAAACTGTCAGAAGCCTGTGATTTCCAGAACTGATCCAATGTGCGCTCTGAGCACGCAAACGGCATCGGGCCTGGTGTTTATCCAGGCCCGTAAATCTTCACTGACTGAAGCTCAACCGTCCGTTTAATAGAAGGGACGTGCGCCAGCTCTCTTGAGGGCCGGGGCATGGGTGTGGGTGTGCTTGAGGTCTTCGCGCAACTCGGTAATCAAGTTGCAGATCGCCCGACTGCTGTCGAGCTTGTTCGCGCAAATGCCGGTGACCACCAGGTCGACCCGGTCATGGTCGATCTCGTGATAGACCTTCACCGTCAGCGAGGCGTCTGGCGCCTTAGTGACTTCACAGCGCTTGGGCAGGAAACTTCCTTCAATGATGCCGCGTAATTCCAGATCCGAAAGCATGGCCGACCTCTCCTTTTATGAGATTGCCAATCGATTGTTATCAATCTTCGTACTGCTGGCGAACGCGGTGACACGCTCGCCGTTTGCGCCTTACCAGCCTTGGCAGACGGCTTCACTGACCCAGCGTACTAGGCTCGTTTGAAACGCGTTGGATCCTTTCCTCATAAGCAAGAGCGTTACTTATATAAGTTACGTGGCAGACCGCCATTAACTCACCCGTTCGAGGTGTTAGCCGCTGTGTTTGTTGCTCATTCAGAGTTGTAACAGGATCTTATAAAGCATTAAACATGCCGTCAGGCCCACGGCGGAGCGCCCCAGACAAACCGCAGCTTTCGGACAAAAAACCGCCTGCCGGTTCATGCGTCTTGCAATGCACCTGCCCTGGCATCATGCAAAATGAAAGACCGCTCGTTATAAGTGCACCTAAAGAACTTTTTTCTACTTTGATAACCGACATCCAAACGGGTGAATGTAACTAAATTAAACATTCGTTAGATTAAACGTTTAACCTGCCTGAGCTGCCACTCGTTCAGCAACATGCCGCAAACTATCGAAGTTAATATTGGCCCCCGAGTTGATCGCCACCCATGTTTGCCCCTGGATGCCGGTCTTCGCGACATGCTTGCGGATACCGGCAACAGCCAAGGCACCTGAAGGCTCAGTGATCGAGCGCGTATCGTCGTAGATCAGCTTGATGGCACTGCACAGTTCGTCATTGCTGACGGTGATCACTTCATCCACGTGGTGCCGACAGATTTCAAAACCATAGGCGCCGATCTGGGCCACGGCGGTGCCATCGGCAAAGCTGTCGACGCTCGGCAGCACCACCCTGCTCCCTGCGCGCAGTGCTGCCAGCAGGCAACTGGAGCCTTCAGGCTCGACGCCGATGATGCGCACGTCAGGGCGCAGGTATTTGACGTAGGCGGCGATACCCGCGATCAGGCCGCCGCCGCCCACCGGGACGAAGATCGCGTCCAGCGGCCCTAGCTGTTGGCGCAGCACTTCCATACCCACGGTGCCCTGCCCGGCAATCACATCCGGGTCGTCGAACGGCGAGACAAACGTGCTGCCGGTGGCCTCGGCCAACTGCAACGCATGAGCGAGGGCGAACGGAAAGCTGGCCCCATGCAACACCGCCTCGCCGCCTCGGGAGCGCACGCCCAACACCTTCAGCTCCGGGGTGCTGCACGGCATGACGATCGTTGCCTTGATCCCCAACTCCCGCGCCGCCAATGCCACGCCCTGGGCATGGTTGCCGGCCGACGCCGTGATCACACCCCGGGCCTTTTGTGCCTCAGTGAGTTGCACCAGCTTGTTGTAGGCGCCGCGAATCTTGAAGGAAAAGGTCGGTTGCAGGTCTTCACGCTTGAGCAGGATCTGATTGCCCAGCAACGCCGAAAGCGCCGGCGCCGCCTGCAACGGCGTACGCACCGCGAGGTCGTAGACCGGGGCGGCCAGGATCTTTTTCACGTAGTGCTCAAGCAATCCCGAATCTTCGGTCTGGCTCGCCGCCGGGTGGGTACTCATAGGTGTCTCCTGGGAATTTACAGAGCCCTGGAGACGRAAAAACAAAACCCGCCTCTAGGGCGGGTTTGGGTACAGCCGTGCGCTATCCCGCCAAATGAGGAATGGCGGTAATAATGCTTGGCTGGCAATGATAGGTTTGAAATGTCATGAATTGAAATTAACCGGCGGTGCCGGGCAAGTCAATGGCGAAACGCCAGGCTTTACGTAGAGCATACGAAACGTATACGCTTTGTATATCAACCCTGCACAGTGAAGCTCATGGGCATCGTCAAGATCACCGACCAATTGCACGAACAACTCCGTCTGGCCAGCGCCACCATGGACCGTTCCATCAACGCCCAGGCCGAGTTCTGGATCAAGATCGGCCTGCTCGCCGAGCTCAATCCGCACCTGGCCTATAACGACCTGATCAACAAACTGTTGCTGGACAAACCCGACCTGATCCGGGGGCGCGCGCAATGATCAAGACTGCGGAACAACTCGCCGTGATGCGCGAAGCCGGCCGCCTGTTGGCCCAGGTGTTTACCATGCTCGACGGCTTTGTCGCCGCCGGCCAGTCAACCCTGGAGATCGACAGCGCCGTAGAAGCCTACATCCGCAGCGACCTGCAATCACGGCCTGCGAGCCTGGGCCAATACGACTACCCCTTCTGCATCAACACCTCGATCAACGAGGTGGTGTGCCATGGCATGCCGAGCGCCAAGGCGGTGCTCAAGGACGGCGACATCGTCAATATCGACATCACCCTGGAAAAAGGCGGTTTCATTGCCGACTCCAGCAAGATGTACATGATCGGCAACGTCGCCCCCAAGGCCCGGCGCCTGGTGGAAATGACCTTTGAAGCGATGTGGGCCGGAATTCGCCAGGTCAAGCCCGGCGCACGCCTGGGGGATATCGGCTACGCCATCCAGAGCCATGCCCAGAGCAACGGCTACAGCGTGGTGCGTGAATATTGCGGGCACGGCATCGGCCGCGAGATGCACGAAGAGCCGCAGATCCTGCACTTTGGCCGTCCCGGCACCGGGCTGGAACTGCGTGAAGGCATGGTGTTTACCATTGAACCGATGCTCAACCAGGGCAGCGCCAAGGTGCGCAGCTTGAAAGACGGCTGGACGGTGGTGACGCGGGATAACAGCCTGTCGGCACAGTGGGAACATACCGTGGCGGTGACGCGGGATGGGTTTGAGGTGTTGACGTTGCAGCCGGACGTCTGAATGGCGCAAATCCCCTGTGGGAGCGGGCTTGCTCGCGAAAGCGGTGGATCAGTCGCTGTAGATGGCGACTGTCACACCGCTTTCGCGAGCAAGCCCGCTCCCACATTTAGAACTGAGTGATACTCAGGATTTTAGTCAAACCGCTTTATCACCGCTCCCCGCAATCCGCTTCAACCCCAACACCATCAACCCCGCCCCCAGCCCCATCGCTGCCAAAAACAACGGATACGAAATCCACCACGGCGTCCCCGCCGTCATCATGCTGAATTCCGACATCCCGCCCACACTCGCAATCAGGTTCAGCGGCAGGAACACCACGTTGATCAACGTCAGCTTGCGCAGCAGGTTGTTCATGCTGTTGTTCATCAGGTTGCCCCGGGCATCGATCAGCCCGGAGAACACGTTGGAGTAAATCTCTGCCTGCTTGTAGCACTGGTTGTTCTCGATGATCAGGTCATCGATCAGGCCCAGGGTCTCAGCGCTGAAATGCTCCTTTTCCCCATGGTTACGCAGGCGCGTCAGCACCGCGCCGTTGCTGTGCAAGGCGTTGATGTAATAGATCAGGCTTTCGCTGAGGTTGAACATCTGCATCAGGTGGCGGTTGCTCATCGATGCGTTGAACTGCTGCTGCAACTCCCGGGCGACCATCTTGATCACCTTGAGGTGGCCCAGGTAGTGGTGGATGTTGTTGAGCAGCAGGTCCAGCAACACATCCAGTGGCGTGCGTAACGGCCGGCGTGAGCCCAGCCCGGAGAGTTGGCTGTCGTCGGTGGCGATCACCAAGAGTTGGTCCCCGGAAAACAGCAGGCCGCAGGACGACACTTCAAACACCAGGTTGCCGCCGCCGGAATAGTTTTCCGGGCGCTTCCAGATCAGGAACAGGTTATCGGGGTGGAACTCGATGCGGGACACTTCGTCCGGGTCGAGCGCCGAGGCCAGGGCGTGCTCATCAAGCTTGTAGCAGTCGCGCAGGTACTTGCGCTCGTGGGGGTCCGGATTGCTGAACAGCAAGACATCCCCGCCGTCCCCCAGGCTGTTGTACAACTTGCCATCGGTTAATTCAAAGCGCTGGATCATCGCACGTCACCACACCTGGCCTTGACGCTTCAACTCCAGGCGTCGTACGAACTCTTCCAGTACCAGGGAATACAAGTCGTCTTGCAGGTAGGCATCTTCGATACCGGCGTCCATGTTGGGGTTGTCGTTGACCTCGATCACCACCACCTTGTCGCCGGATTGCTTGAGGTCGACGCCGTACAGGCCATCGCCGATCAGGTTGGCGGTTTTTACCGCCAGTTCCACCACGGCCTTGGGTGCTTCGTGAACCGCCAGGGTGCGGCACTCGCCATTGATGTCCTGGCCGATGGCCTTGTGGTTGTAGATCTGCCAATGGCCCTTGGACATGAAGTACTGGCAGGCAAAGATCGGTTTGCGGTTGAGGACGCCGATGCGCCAGTCGTACTCGGTGTAGAAAAATTCCTGGGCCAGCAGCAACACTGAATGCTCGAACAGTTCGGCGGTGGCGGTCAGCAGCGCTTGCTGGCTTTCGACCTTGATCACGCCACGGGAGAAACACCCGTCGGGGATCTTCAGCACCAGCGGGAAGCCAAGGCGCTCGCCCACCCGTTCAAAGTCTTCGGGTCGTTCCTTGTAGAGAATTTCGGTGGCGGGCATGCCCAACTGGTGGCTTTTCAGCAGGTCGGTGAGGTAGACCTTGTTGGTGCAGCGCAGGATCGACGCAGGGTCGTCCATCACCACCAGCCCTTCGCTCTCGGCCTTTTTGGCGAAGCGGTAGGTGTGGTTGTCGACGCTGGTGGTCTCGCGGATCAGCAAGGCGTCGTATTCGGCCAGGCGGGCGTAGTCCTTGCGTTCGATCAGTTCCACATCGATGCCCAGGCCCTTGCCGACGCGTACAAAGTTCTCGAGAGCGCGGGCGTTGGATGGCGGCAATTGTTCCTGCGGGTCATGCAGGATCGCCAGGTCGTAGCGGGCCAAACGTCGGGAGCGCGGTTGGCGCCAAATCTTGCGGCTGAAGTTGTCCAGCGCGTTGGCAAACTGATCTTCCTGGTCATCGCGCAACTTGTGCAATACGCCAGACTTGATGCCTTCGATGTGCCAGCCGTTATTCTTGCGAAACTCAACTAACAGGATTGGACAAGGGAACGCTTCAAACAACTGACGGGCCAAATCCTGCAAGGGTTCAATATTGGTTCGGCCAAAGTAAAGTGTCAGGGTGAAGCCTTCGGTGTTGCTGTAGAGATGGTGACTCAAGGCTTTGTCGAGGGTTTTATCCAGGTCATCCAGGGCCAGGCCATACAGTGATTTTTTGGTCAACTCGCTGATGGTGCGCACCGACGGAATCACCTTGTGGCCCCGCGCCTCGGCCAGCAGCGAGCAATAGTAACCGTGCCCCAGGTACTTGTAGCTGCGGCACAGGTTGATCACCTGGACCCGCTTGCCCGTCTCGCTTTCCCGGGTTTGCTCAAGGTATTCCTGGGCGGTGACGATGTCTTCGCTGGGAAAGTACGACGCCCAGTCTTCCTTGCGCTCGACAATGATCACGACTTGACTTGCACTCTTGGGAGGGCTGGAAAAATAACCGTTGGAAGTTATTGTCGCCGCCACTGTTTGCTCGGATACTTCACGCCAATGACCTTGTACCGCTGACATATTGATTGATCCGCTTTAGAGAACTAGACCTTTTCTATTAAGCACGATCTTTTAGAGAAGTCCCGTTTCGTTACGCAACTTTTACGGCGGTCACATGGCTCTTTCCTTTCGCGTTGCAACACCCGATGACGTGCCTGCATTGGTGGCATTGGAACAGCACTGTTTCACCACGGACCGGCTCTCCACCCGCAGCTTCCAGTGGATGGTCAGCCGCGCCCACGGGCAACTGCTGGTGGCAGAAAAAGATGACGATTTGCTGGGCTACGCCCTGGTGCTGTTCCACCGGGGCACCTCCTTGGCGCGCCTGTATTCCATCGCCATCGCCGAGTCCTCCCGGGGCCTGGGACTGGGCAAGCAACTGCTGACGCGCATCGAAGCCTGCGCCGTAGAACATGACTGCGCCTACCTGCGCCTGGAAGTGCGCACCGACAACCCCAGCGCCATCGCCCTGTACGAGCGCAACGGCTACCGGCGCTTTGCCCTGATCAACGACTACTACGAAGACCACGCCCCGGCACTGCGCCTGGAGAAACGCATCCTCCAGCACCAGGATGCGCGAGCCTTGAGCGTGCCCTATTACCAACAGACCACCGACTTCACCTGTGGCGCCGCCAGCCTGCTGATGGCCATGGGTGCCCTGGAACCTGCGCGTGTGGCCCAGCGCCGGGAAGAACTGCAAATCTGGCGCGAAGCAACCACCGTGTTCATGACCGCCGGCCATGGCGGTTGCAGCCCCCAAGGCCTGGCACTTGCCGCCTGGCGCCGGGGCTTTCGGGTACGCATGCAGGTCAACGTCAGCGGGCCGTTGTTTCTCGACGGAGTGCGTGATGCGCATAAAAAAGACGTCATGCGCTTGGTGCATGACGCCTTCGAGGAAGAGTTGGCCTTGAGTGACGTTGAGCGAGTACTCGGCGGCCCGCTGGATCTACCCCAGGTACTGCGCGACGGTGGACAGCCGCTGGTGTTGATCAGCAGCTACCGGCTGACCCGCTCCAAGTCGCCCCATTGGGTGATCGTCACCGACTGCGACGAAGACTTCGTCTACCTGCATGACCCGGACGTCGACCACAGCCAGCACCGCCAACCCATGGACTGTCAGCACTTGCCGGTCAGCCACGGGGAGTTCGAGCGAATGTGCCGGTTCGGCAACAACAAGTTGCGTGCGGCGGTGGTGGTGTTCAGGCGACTTGCTTGATCCCGGCCTTGGCTTCCAGCTCGCGCACCAGCGGCAACACGCGCTGGCCGAAGTACTCGACTTCTTCCTGGAAATGCAGGAAACCCGCCAGCACCAGGTCCACGCCGACCGCTTTCAAGGCGACGATGCGCTCGGCGATCTGTTGCGGGGTGCCGATCAGGTTGGTCTTGAAGCCGTCGTTGTATTGCACCAGATCTTCAAAGGTCGACTTGGCCCAGTTGCCCTCGCCTTCCGGCGATGCCTTGCCCGCCTGCTTCGCCGCATCGCCGAACGCATTGACGGCTTCCGGGTCGGCCTGCTCGATGATTTGCGCGAGCACGGCGCGGGCCTCTTCCTCGGTGTCGCGGGCGATCACAAAGGCGTTGACCCCGACTTTCACCGAATGGTGGTTGGCAGCGGCCTTGGCGCGAATGTCGTCCACCTGGGCCTTGATGCCTTCCGGGGTATTGCCGTTGGTGAAGTACCAGTCCGATACCCGAGCGGCCATGTCACGCGCGGCCCGTGAACTGCCGCCCTGGAAGATTTCCGGGTGCGGTTCGCCCAGTGGCTTGGGCTTGAGGCTGTAGTTGTCGAAGCGGTAGAAATCACCGCGGAAGGTGAAGTTGTCCTGGGTCCAGATGCCTTTCAGGGCGCGAATGAATTCCTCGGAGCGGCGATAACGCTCGTCGTGCTCCAGCCAGTGTTCGCCGATGGCCTGGAACTCACCCTTGAACCAGCCGCTGACGATATTCACGGCGACGCGGCCGTTGGTGAGTTGGTCGATGGTTGCCAGTTGCTTGGCCGCCAGCGCCGGTTGCCAAGGGCCGGGCAGGATTGCCGCGATTACCTTGAGCTTGGTGGTGGCCGCCAGCAACGCGTGGCTGAACGCGACGGACTCATGCTGGTATTCAGCGCCATAGCCGGCGGTGAAGCGAATCTGCGTCAGGGCGTATTCGAAGCCGGCTTCTTCGGCCAATTGCGCCAGCTTGCGGTTGTAGTCGATGCCCCAGTGGGTGCGCTGTTCGATCTTGCTGACCACCAGCCCCCCACTGACGTTGGGCACCCAGTAGGCAAATTTAACGGCTTGCTGACTCATCGGACTGTACCTCGCGGATTGGCATGTACAGCGTAGGGAGCAGCAACTGTGCCAGTGACCGTGAGAAGCCCGGCCCAAGTGGCCTGGCGCGCGGAAATGGGCGAAAAGCAACCTGCGGGAAGGTGTCATGGATTGCAGTGGTTTGTCGTTTTGCTGTTGCCGCAGCAACAGTTAAATCCGCCCCGCGCCCGCAAACACGGTCGTTGGCACCCGGCATGGACCGTGCAATAGCTCCATTGTCCAACTGCCCAGGAACCGTCCCCATGACCGAACACCACGTGATCAATCCACTGTCCACCGGCGTCGATTATCACGCCCTGGCCGAACGCTTCCGCCCGATTTTCCAGCGCATCGCCGAGGGTGCCGTAGAACGCGAACACACCCGCGCCCTGCCCTACGAGCCGATCCAATGGCTCAAGCAAGCCGGCTTTGGCGCCGTGCGCGTTCCGGTGGAATACGGCGGTGGCGGCGCTTCCCTGCCCCAGCTGTTTGAACTGCTGATCGAGCTCGCCGAAGCCGACTCCAACGTGCCCCAGGCCCTGCGTGGGCATTTCGCGTTTGCCGAAGACCGCCTGAACACCGCACCTGGCGCAGCGCGGGACATCTGGTTCAAACGCTTTGTCGACGGCGACATCGTCGGCTGCGCCTGGACCGAAATCGGCAGCGTGGCCATCGGCGATGTCGTCACTCAAGTCAGCCCCGACGGCGATAAATGGAAACTCAACGGTGAGAAGTTCTACAGCACCGGCAGCCTGTTTTCCGACTGGATCGATGTCTACGCCCAACGCAGCGACACCGGCGGCGACGTGATTGCCGCCACCCGCACCCGCCAGCCCGGCGTGGTGCAAAGCGATGACTGGGACGGCTTTGGCCAACGCACCACCGGCAGCGGTACCTCGCGTTTTACCGATGCGGTGGTGGAGGCAGAAAACGTCATCGACTTTGCTACCCGCTTTAAATACCAGACTGCGTTCTACCAGTTGGTACTGCTCGCCACCCTGGCCGGTATCGGCCGCGCGGCCCTCAAGGATGTGGCGCATCAGGTGCGCAGCCGCAAGCGGATCTACAGCCACGGCAATGCGGCCCATGTGAGCCAGGATTCGCAGATACAGCAGGTGGTGGGCGAAGTCGCAGCACTGGTGTATGCCGCCGAAGCCAGCGCGCTGAAGGCCGCGGTTCCGGCGCAGCGGGCTTATGTGGCGCGGTTTGGTGGGGACGATGCCGTCGAGCGCGAAGCCAACGTGGCGGCCGAGATTGAGTCAGCCACGGCGCAGGTGGTGGTCTCGGAACTGATCCAGCGCGCCACCACTGAACTGTTCAACGCGCTGGGGGCTTCGGATGTGCGCCAGGGCAAAGCCCTCGATCGGCATTGGCGCAACGCACGGACGGTGTCGTCCCACAACCCGGTGATCTACAAGGCGCGGATTGTCGGCGACTGGGTGATCAATGGCACCGAGCCGCCGTTTGTATGGCAGATCGGCAATGGGCCAGCGCGTTAAAGCGCCAGCTTGAAGCCAATCATCACCAGCATGAACGCCAGGCAAGGACGCAATATCCCGTCCGGGACCTTGCCGGCCATGTGGCTGCCGACATAAATCCCCGGCAGCGAGCCCAGCAACAGGAAGCCCAGCAGGGTCCAGTCCATGTTACCCATGCTCGCGTGGCCGAGGCCTGCGACCAGGGTCAGCGGCACGGCGTGGGCGATTTCAGTGCCCACCAGGCGCTTAGTAGCCAGGAACGGGTACAGGATAAACAGCGCCACGGTGCCCAGGGCGCCGGCGCCGATGGAGGTCAGGGCAACCATGGTGCCGAGGATCGCGCCGGTAACGATGGTCAGCGCATTGAGGTTGCGCGGCGCCATCTTGTAGTCGTCGCCGGCATGCCGCTGGGCGAAGGCCAACAGCTTGTTCTTGAACAGGATCGCCGTGGCCGTCAGCAGCAACACCACGCCCAGGGATTGCTTGATGACCGCGTTCAAGGCCGCCGGATCAGTGTCCAGGCTCTTGAGGAACCACAAGGTCAGCAATACCGCAGGCACGCTGCCCAGGGTCAACCAGCCGGTGATGGTCCAGTCGATGTTGCGATTCTTGCTGTGGACCAGCACACCACCCGACTTGGTG
Source organism: Pseudomonas sp. ATCC PTA-122608 (assembly GCF_001952855.1). Classification (GTDB taxonomy): domain Bacteria; phylum Pseudomonadota; class Gammaproteobacteria; order Pseudomonadales; family Pseudomonadaceae; genus Aquipseudomonas. Next base: position 375,750 of record NZ_LPNO01000002.1, read on the forward strand.
ATGGCGGCATACAACAGGTCGGTGCCCACGGCGGTGGCCGGGTTGATGCCGAACCAGAGCAGGATCGGCGTCATCAACGAGCCACCGCCGACACCGGTCATACCCACGATAAATCCAACAATCAGGCCAGCAATCGAGAAACCAAAATTACCTACATCCATTACAACTACCTGCGGCCTTATAAAATTCTGGCCGCAGCATAGCGATTTTTCTTATAACCACTTATATCAAAACGTTCTGACTTTATGCCTTTCTGGCCAGTCGCTGGCTGCGGTAGGCCTGGGTCTGATACGGGAAGGCGACCGTCTCACGACCGCGCAACGCCGGATGCGTATTGATCAGCGCCTGCAACTGCTCGGTGACCCGTGCTTTTTCCGCCGGCGGTAGCGCTGCAATAAAGCTCACGGAGAGGAAGCGATCCATGATCACTTCCTGGGGGCTGCCCACATGGCTGTAGGGGAAGCAGGTCATTTCGGGGGCGGAGAAATATTCACCGGTGAACGCCTCACGCCATCGCCCGGTGTGAAAACGCGGGGTGTCACCCTCGTAGGGCGTGATGATCTCGGTGATCGCCGCGACCCAGTCCACCGACTCATCCCGCACATTCCAGATCAACCCAAGGCGGCCGTCCGGCTTGAGCACCCGGTGAATTTCCGCCAGGGCCGCTTCCGTGGAGAACCAGTGGAATGCCTGGGCGCACACCAGCGCATCGGCGGTGGCCGCTTCAAGGGGAATGGCTTCGGCGGTGCCCGACAGCAGGCGCACATCCGGCAGCAGTTTCTTCAACTGCGCGCCCATCGCCTCCACCGGCTCGACCGCGATCAACGTCGGGGCCACGGTATTGAGCAAGCGGGTGAACTTGCCAGTGCCGGCCCCCAGGTCGATGACTGTGGAATGGGGATTGATCTGCAGGGCCTCCGTCAGCCAGCCCGTGAGTTGCCGTGGATAGTCCGGTCGGCCTTGGGCGTAGGTGACGGCTTGAGTAGAGAAACCCTGTTGAGCAGACGTGTGAACACCGGTCATTGCCAATCGCTCCTCTGGTAGTGCGGGGGCCACAGTGTGCGCCCTTGCTGATTTATTTTCTAATCGCTGCATCCGTTTTTGCGTGTCGTGGGTAGTACAGGTAGCAGCGCCTTGCTGCCCCTACGGAGAGACACTGATGAACGCCAAAGCCCTGTTCTGCGTGACCTGCCTGCTTGCCGCTGCACCGACCGCCTTTGCCCAGACCGGTTTACCCGACAGCATCAAGGTGCCGGACGGTCACAAGGTGGCAATGGAAACCACTGGAGTCGGCGAAATCACTTACGAGTGCCGCGACAAGGCCAACGCTGCCGGCCAGACCGAATGGTTTTTCGTCGGGCCCAAGGCCGTGCTCAATGACCGCAATGGCCAGCAGGTCGGCAGCTACTTCGGCCCACCGGCCACCTGGCAGGCCAAGGACGGTTCGAAAGTCACCGGCACCCAGTTGGCGGTGGCGCCGTCCAGCCCCGGCAACCTGCCCTATCAACTGGTCAAGGCCAACCCCGCCGAAGGCAAGGGCGCGATGAGTGGCGTCGCCTACATTCAGCGGGTCGCCCTCAAGGGTGGCGTGGCTCCGAGCACCGAATGCACCGCGGCCAACAAGGGCAAGCAGGCAGTGGTGAAGTACCAGGCTGACTACATCTTCTGGGCGGCCAATTAACCAAACTCGTCTACGCTGCTGCGAAAGCGCCCCGGGCTTACCGCCGGGGCATCCACCAGGAAGCCCTGTCTTTGCCTGAAGCCGATTTTGATTATGAAGCCTGCCTGCTGGCCTGCGCCGGTGGCGAACAACCGGCCTTGCGCCGACTGTACCAACAGGAAAGCAGCCGGCTGCTGGGAGTCGCATTGCGCATCGTGCGCGACAAGACGGTCGCCGAAGACATCGTGCATGACGCCTTTATCAAGATCTGGAAGGGCGCCGCCAGCTTTGACCCGCACAAGGGCTCGGCCCGCGGCTGGGTGTACAGCGTGACCCGGCACCTGGCGCTGAATGCCGTGCGCAGCAATGGACGCGAAGTGCCCCTCAGCGAAGAGCATGAAAGCGCAGAGCACACCGACACCTTCGACTATCAGGCGCGCTCGGGGCGGATCTACAGTTGCCTCGAACAACTCGACCCGGCCCGCCGCAACTGCATCCTGCATGCGTATGTAGACGGTTATTCCCACAGCGAAATCGCGCACAAACTCGGCACCCCATTGGGCACCGTGAAAGCGTGGATCAAACGCAGCCTCGCGGCATTGCGTGAGTGCATGGCATGAACAGCATCGATGAACTGGCCAGCGAATATGTGCTCGGCACCTTGCCCGCCGAGCAGCGTGCCGAGGTAGAACAACGCCTGGCAACCGACACCGCGTTGCGCGCAGCGGTGGACGCCTGGGAGCAGCGCCTGCTGCCATTGACGGAGCAGGCAGCGCCCGCAACGCCGTCGGTGTACTTATGGCGACGCATCGAGCGCAGCCTGGGGCATTCAGCCACTCACGATTCGCCCGTCTCGTGGTGGAACCGGCTGGCCCTGTGGCGCGGGCTGGCCGGTGCCGGCATCGCGGCAAGCCTGGTGTTGGCGACGCTGCTACTGACCCGCACGGCTGCCATCAACCCGACCGCTTATGTGGTGGTGCTGGTAGCCCCGCAAAACCAGGCGCCGGGCTGGGTGATCCAGGCGAGTAACACTCAGGAAATCCAGCTGATTCCACTGGGCGTCATGGAAGTGCCGGCGGACAAGACCTTGCAGTTCTGGACCAAGGGCGAAGACTGGCAAGGCCCCGTGTCGCTGGGCTTGGTCAAGCCCGGGCAGACGTTGTCGGTGCCGCTGGACAAACTCCCGCCACTGGCGCCGAACCAGCTGTTTGAGCTGACCCTGGAAAATCCGGGCGGATCGAAAACCGGCAAGCCGACAGGTCCGATTCAGGCAATTGGCCGGGCGGTTAAAGTAATCTGAACGTAATGCAATGTTGTGGAAGGCCAGCTCGCGCAGTTGCATTACATCTCGGGGCTATGGCGTCACCATTGCGCTATAGAATCGGGCTCGAAAACCCGGCTCCCTGGACCCTTCATGCCCTCAAAAACCCGTTCGCTGCTGATTCTTGCCCTCGTCGTCATCTTCACCGGCATCGGCGCCGGCCTGGGCGGCATGCTCCTCGCCTTGCTGCTGCACGGCATCCAGCACCTGGCCTACGGCTACAGCCTCGACAGCCTGATCAGCCATGAGACCTTTTTGCTCGGCGTCACCGCCGCCGCGCCCGAACGCCGGGTGTTGGTGCTGATCACCTGCGGCCTGGTGGCCGGCGTGGGTTGGTGGTTGATCTACCGTTATGGCCGCCCCTTGGTGAGCATCAAGCAAGCGGTCTCGGCCGACGCGCCGATCATGCCGCCCAAGACCACCCTCGCCCACGCCGTGCTGCAAATCGTCACCGTGGCCCTCGGCTCACCCTTGGGCCGTGAAGTGGCGCCACGGGAAGTCGGCGCACTGGCCGCCACCTGGTTATCACAACGGGCGCGCCTGACGCCGGACATGCATCGGTTGATTGTTGCCTGCGGCGCGGGTGCCGGGCTGGCGGCGGTGTACAACGTGCCGCTGGGGGGCGCGGTGTTTGTGCTCGAAGTGTTGGTGGGCGTGTTCAGCTGGCCGGCGGCGGTGATCGCGTTGGCCACCTCGGCCATCGGCGCGTCAGTGGCCTGGATCGGCCTGGGGGCTGAGGCGCAATACGTGGTGCCGCACTTTGTGCTCAGCCCGGGTCTGATCGCTTGGGCCTTGATCTGCGGCCCGGTGTTTGGCCTCGCCGCCTACGGATTCACCCGCCTGACCGGCGCAGCCCGCAGCAACGCCGCCCGGGGCTGGCGGCTGCCGGTGCTGTCGCTGATCAACTTCACCATCATTGGCGGCCTGGCGATTTTCCTGCCGCAAATCCTCGGCAACGGCAAGGGCCCGGCGCAGTTGGGCTTCGACAACGAGCTGACCATCGCCCTGGCCGCCGTGCTGCTGGTGGTCAAGGTGCTGATCACCGCCAGCAGCCTGCGCGCCGGTGCCGAAGGTGGCCTGTTGACCCCGGCGCTGGCCAACGGCGCGTTGCTCGCGATCATCCTCGGTGGCGCCTGGAACCTGCTGTGGCCCGGCGTGCCCCTGGGGGCGTTCGCGATCATCGGTGCGGCGGCGTTCCTGGCATCGAGCATGAGCATGCCGTTGACGGCGATTGTACTGGTGGCGGAATTCACCCGCATCGACCATGACTTCCTGGTGCCGATCATCCTCGCGGTGGCGGGTTCGATGTGCATGAGCAAGCTGTGCGTCATGTGGGAAAAGCGTTGAAGAAGCTGGATTAAAACCCCGACACGCGCCATCCTCCGCGCTTTAAGCCGCCCCATCAGCGGCGTTCTACGCACAAAGGATATGCCCATGCACGACCAACCCCTCGCCCCCGCCGATTTCGAGTTCATCGACGAAACCCTGCTCAAGTACGGCGACGACCATTCGGTGCTGAACCTGGCCGAGCTTGACGGCTACTTCACCGCACTGGTTTCAAGCCCTGCCCAAGTGGACGTTGCCGAATGGTTCCCGGGGATCTTTGGTGGGCAGAACCCGGATTGGGAAAGCTCGGAAGAAGCCGGGCAGTTCCTTGAACTGTGCGTGCGGCATATGAACGCGATTGCCACGCAACTGGCGACCGATGCCCAAGGCTTCAAGGCGCGTTTCGAACAAACCGAGCATCAGGACCAGCCACTGACCCTGGCGGAAGAATGGTGCTTTGGCTATATCCGTGGTGCCGCCATTGGCAACTGGCCAGAGCTGCCCGCCGAACAGGCCGGGCAACTGGAGAAGATTTCCTGGTGCGCCGAGCAGGACAACTTCGAACTGCCGGCAGACCTGGATGTTGATGCCCATCAGCAACGAGTAGCCGCTATCGAACCGGCCGCCCGCGCGTTGCACGACTACTGGTTGGCCCAGCGCTGATTGATCTTGTGCTGAACGCAACACCTGTGGCGAGGGAGCTTGCTCCCGCTGGGGTGCGAAGCGCCCCTAATTTTTTGGGGCTGCTCCGCAGCCCAGCGGGAGCAAGCTCCCTCGCCACGTTATGTTTTGCCTCCAGGTTCAGTTGCCGCTATTTGAAATCGACGTCAAACGCCTGATAGAACGCATTGCCGGTATTGGCCACGATCCACATCAACACCAGCACATGCCGGCCCTTCTTGCCCTTGGGCAATGTCACTTGATGTTCAACCTTGGCCTTCAATTCTGCCGAGTGCTGGTAATACGGCACCTGGGTGTAGAAGTCCTCAAAGAAAGGCTTGGCCTCCAGTTGAGCGCGGCTGATGCGCTGCTTGGGGTCCCAACCGTCCTTGGTGATCAACCAGCGATAGCCTCGGGTTACGTGCGCGGCGGTGTAAGCCCACTGCACCTTGAACACCTGGCCGGCTTCAACATTCAGTAACGGCCAGTTAAACGGGGTGTTGAGCTTTTTACCCATTTCTTCGTCGGTGAAGTTGACGCAGTCGCGGGCGTCGGTTTTGCCGCCGCTGAGGATGTGCCCGTCAGCGGGTGGCGTGACACTTTGATCGTCGGTTTCGTAAGGCGCCGGAAACGGGCCTGCGTTGAGGGCCGGGAAGTTCTTGCCGCCTTCCATTTCGTTGACTTGCCAGCCTTCCAGCAGCCCACGTTCTACCGCTACCGCGCCACGGCTGGCCGGGGTCACGACGCGACCATGCTTGAGTTGAGTCTGGGGTTTGTTCATTTCAGTCACTCCTTGATTGAAGACCTCCCGTCATGGGAAGCGCCTTGAACTTAGCCCACCCCGCCGGGTTGTCTACCCGACGGTTCTGTCAGACAAATCGCGTCATGTCCTTGTTTTGCGGAGTTTTCGTACTGGTCTTGCACCGCAGGTGTCGTCGGTCCTACCCTGCATCAGGCGATCGGACTACAGCTGCCGTCCGTTAACACCTGGCCTCAAGTGTTGAGGATCATCTCAAACCCGCCATAGATCATCCGCTGCCCATCAAACGGCATCGGATTGACGTCCGCCTTCAGGCGCGGGTCTTCCATCACCTTACTCATCCCGGCATCACGCACCTGGCGTGACGGCCACACAATCCAGGAAAACACCACGGTCTCATCGTCCTTGAGCTTGACCGCCATCGGGAACGAGGTCACCTGCCCTTGGGGCACATCATCGCCCCAGCACTCGATGATATTCAGCGCACCGTGTTCCTTGAACACCACGGCGGCGGCTTTGGCGTGCTGGATGAATTGTTCGCGCTTTGCGGTGGGCACCGCGATGACACAGCCATCTACGTAAGACATGATCACTCTCCTGATTCGACGGGTTGTTGTGCTTGTAGTCGATCCATCAGGCGCTTAATCGACATCAACATGGGAAATGTCGACCAGTGGTGGTTTAACCAGTGCGATGCCGGGCTAAGGCGCTCCACGCACCAACGGCATATTCGCAACAATAAACTCGATAAACACCCGCAGCTTGGGCGGCACCTGTCGCCCCGACGGCCACAGCAGGTTGAATTGGCCACCCTCCCAGGTGTAATCCCCGAGCACCTCCACCAGACGCCCGTCTGCCAACGCGTCGCGCACCACGAAGTCCGCTGCATAAGTCAGGCCCTGGCCTTGCACGGCGAGCTCCATGCGCCCTTCCACCGAATTGCAGATCATCGAGCGCGGCAGCTCAAGTTCAAGCGCGCGCTCGTCACGGCGCATCTGCCAGGCCTGGAGTTTGCCGGAGGCAGGAAAGCGGAAATGGATGCAGCGATGTGCGTGCAGGTCTTCCGGGCAACGCGGCGTTCCGTTCCGAGCCAGATAATCCGGGGAGCCAACGACCAACATTCGATAAGTGCCCAGTGGGCGTGCCGACAACCCCGAATCCTTCGGCGCCCCGCTGCGGATCACTGCATCGAAACCTTCGGCGATCACGTCCGCCAAGCGATCGTTGAAATCCAGGTCCAGCTGGATCTGCGGGTACAACGCCTGGAACTCACCGAACATCCCCAGGAACGGCCGGGCAATCATCGGCAGGCCAACCCGCAGCGGTCCCTGGGGCGCGGTAAGGGTTTGCGACAGTTCTTCACCCGCCACTTCCAGTTCCGCGAGTACCCGCCGGCAGCGCTCGACAAACTGCGTGCCCTGGGCCGTGAGGGTGATGCTGCGGGTGCTGCGATGGAACAGCCGCACACCAAACTTTGCCTCCAGCCGGGCAATGCTCTTGCTCACCGCCGACGCCGAGATGCCCAGCGCCCTGCCCGCGCCGACAAAGCTGCGGGCTTCAGCCGCCGCCACAAATACGCCGATGGCATTCAGGCTTTCCATACGCTCACTCATTAAGGACTCTGGAGTCCATTCTAAACAGAACTGAGGCCTGTTTTTCCGCTAATTGTTCACGCCTATGGTGGTGGCTCGTTCCCCATCGACAGGCTTTTACCCATGAAGATTTTCCTTACCGGTGCCAATGGTTTCGTTGGCGGCAGCGTCGCCCATCACTTGATTGCCCAAGGGCACAGCGTGCGCGGCCTGCTGCGGGACCCGCAGAAAGCCGAACGCCTGCAAGCCAAGGGCATCACTCCAGTGATCGGCAGCCTGGATGACCGCCAATTACTGATCGACGAAGCTCGACAGGCCGATGCCGTGATCGATGCCGCCAACAGCGACCACGCCGGCGCCGTCGACGCGTTTATCGAGGCGCTGCGTGGCTCAGGCAAACTGCTGATCCACACCAGCGGCTCCAGCATCATCGGCGATGATGCGTTGGGTAATACGCTGTCCGAACACATCTTCGACGAAGACACGCCGTTTATCATCGAGGCCCCCAAGCAAGCCCGCTACGACATCGACCTGCGCATGATGGCCGCCGCCAACCTGGGCATTCGCAGCGTTGTGATCTGCCCGAGCAATATCTATGGCGTGGGCCATGGCCTGACCGATCACAGCTTCCAGCTGCCATTCCTGATGGCCCGCGCTCGGGAAACCGGGGTGATGCGTATCGTTGGGCGCGGGGTCAATCGCTGGTCAAACGTGCACATTGATGACGTTGCGCAACTGTTCCTGTTGGCCATGGAAAAAGCCCCGGCCGGCGCGTTTTATTTTCTGGAGAACGGTGAAGCGTCGTTTATCGATATGGCCGCCGCACTGGCCAAGCGCATGAACCTCGGCGCGGTGCAGTCATGGCCGGCCGAAGACGCCGAGCAACATTGGGACCCGATGCACGTGCATTACACCTTCGGCACCAATAGCCGGGTCAAGGCCAAGCGTGCGCGTGCCGAGCTGGGTTGGGCGCCGCGTCATAGCTCGATCCTCGACTGGATCAGCAGCGAGATGCCGCTATGAGCCGAGTCTGGATGATTACCGGCAGCGCTGGCGGCCTGGGTGCCGGCATCGCCCGCGCGGCGCTGGACCACGGCGACCAGGTGGTGGTCACCGACCTGGACCTGGCCCGCCTGGATCAAACCTACAGCGGCGACCAAGTGATGACCGCCGCCCTGGACATCCGCGATGAGCAACAGGCCCAAACGGTGGTGGCCGCAGCCATCGCACGATTCGGACGCATCGATGTGCTGGTCAATAACGCCGGCTACGGACAGTTCGGGCCTTTCGAGGAAGTCGAACCCGAGGCCATCGAGCGCCAGTTCGCCACCAACGTGTTCGGCACCTTCAACGTCACCCGCGCGGTGCTGCCGGTGATGCGCCGCCAGCGCAGCGGCCACCTGGTGATGATGTCGTCCAATGGCGGCTTCAAGGGCGTGCGTGGGGCCTCGATGTATTCGGCGTCGAAGTTTGCGATTGAAGGGTTTTCCGAAGCCCTGGCCGAGGAAGTCGCCGAGTTCGGCATCCGCCTGACGCTGTTGGAGCCCGGGGCGTTTCGTACTGACTTTCTCGACAGCCGAATGCTCAAGCTCGGCACCCGGGCACTTGAGGATTACGCCGAACTTCGTGCGCGCACGCTGGCGGTCTTCGAGGCTCGCAATCACCGGCAAATCGGTGACCCGGACCGGCTAGGCCTGGCGGTTGTGCAATTGGCGGCTCTGGCAGCGCCGCCCTTGCGCTTCGTCGCCGGCAGCGATGCAGTCAGCGTTGTCGAGGCAAAACTGGGCCAGGTCCACGCCGATCTTGAACACTGGCGCTCGCTGTCCCTCTCCACCGATTTCCCTCAGTAAAGGCCCCTGTCATGACCGACCTCAACACCCGCGTGGAATACCTGGAAACCCGCTTCGCCCTTGAGCGCCTGATCAGTGAGTACGCCCACGCCTTCGACTCCCGCGACGAAACGCTGCTGCGCAGCATCTGGCACGACGACGCACGGCTGGACCTCGGTGCCGCGTTCGGCTGCCATGACGGCGTCGCAGCGATCATTGCTTCAGCCCACCTCAACTGGGCAGCCATGCCGCATATGCATCACTGGATGGCCAACCCGCTGATCGACATCAGCGGCGATACCGCCGTCGCGAGGGTTGCGGTGGATTGCCTGTGCACCCATAACGAACTGGGGCAGGTGCAGATCAGCGGTCTTTATCACGACCGTTTCGAACGCCGGCAAGGGCGCTGGGCGTTCAGCGAGCGGCGCTTTGAGCTGCATTTCCTGACGCCATTGGCCGGCTGGAAGCCGGTGGCAGGGCTGGAGGCGTAGATCCACCCTCGACAAGGGTGGCGTGTTTGGCCGATTATTCGTGTCCGCCAAACGCCACCCGCCTTGAAGCAGGAGCCTTGTACCTTGAGTTCGCAGAAAACCGTGACCGTTACACCGCCCAACTTTCCATTGAACGGCAAGGTAGCGCCCCCCGGCTCCAAATCCATTACCAACCGTGCCTTGCTGCTGGCGGCCCTGGCCAAGGGCACCAGTCGCTTGAGCGGCGCGTTGAAAAGCGATGACACCCGCCACATGTCGGTGGCCCTGCGGCAGATGGGCGTGGTGATCGATGAACCGGATGACACCACGTTCGTCGTCACCAGCGTTGGCACGCTGCAATTGCCGGCACAACCGCTGTTCCTTGGCAACGCCGGTACCGCGATGCGCTTCCTCACTGCCGCCGTGGCCACCGTACAAGGCACCGTGGTGCTGGATGGCGACGCCTACATGCAAAAACGCCCGATCGGCCCGCTGCTGGCGACCCTCGGCCAGAATGGCATCAAGGTCGACAGCCCAACTGGTTGCCCGCCCGTGACCGTCCATGGCACTGGCCGTGTGCAAGCCAAGCGTTTCGAGATCGACGGCGGGCTGTCGAGCCAGTACGTGTCGGCGCTGTTGATGTTGGCGGCGTGCGGCGAAGCGCCGATTGAAGTGGCGTTGACCGGCAAGGACATCGGCGCCCGTGGCTACGTCGACCTGACCCTGGACTGCATGCGCGCCTTCGGTGCTCAGGTGGACATCGTTGATGAAAGCACCTGGCGCGTGGCCCCAACCGGCTACACCGCCCACGACTACCTGATCGAGCCTGACGCTTCCGCCGCCACCTACTTGTGGGCTGCCGAAGTGTTGACCGGTGGCCGCATCGACCTCGGTGTCGCCCCGCAGGATTTCACCCAGCCCGATGCCAAGGCCCAGGCAGTGATCGCGCAGTTCCCGCAGATGCAGCCGGTGGTCATTGGCTCGCAGATGCAGGACGCAATCCCGACCCTCGCCGTACTGGCCGCGTTCAACAACACGCCGGTACGTTTCACGGAACTGGCCAACCTGCGGGTCAAGGAATGTGATCGGGTGCAGGCACTGCATGACGGCCTGAATGAAATCCGTCCGGGGCTGGCGACCATTGAAGGTGATGACTTGCTGGTGGCCAGCGATCCGGCCCTGGCGGGCACTACGTGCAACGCGCTGATCGACACCCACGCCGACCACCGCATCGCGATGTGCTTTGCCTTGGCGGGCCTGAAGGTTTCAGGCATCAGGATTCAAGACCCGGACTGCGTCGGCAAGACCTATCCTGAGTACTGGAAAGAGCTGGAAAGCCTTGGGGTCCATCTGACCTGGTAAGCCGCCGGCGCCGGTAACGGGAGGGAGACTGCATGACGATTCGCCAACCCTGCCCACCCGGCGTCTGCGACTGCAATCGTGAGCAACTGCTCGACCTTCCCGGCGCCGATGCACGCATCCTGCACCTGACGCGCCAGGAAGAAAAACGCCTGCTCGAACGCCTCGAAAACCTGCAAAGCCTGCCCGACCTGGAGCGCATGCAACAGCTGATGCACCAGCAACTGGGGATTCGCGTGCATGTCGCGCCGGGCCATACGGAAGTGAAGACAATGCGCGGGATTCAGATCGTTATCGATGACTTGCCGGGGTTGTGTCGCAAGACCCGGCAGTCGATCCCGGCAGCAATTCGCAAGGGCATGGAGAAACGGCCGGAGATTGCGTATCGGTTGCTGGATGCCCATGACTTGTTTCGCGAGGGTTGAGTCAGTTCCCTCTGCCCCCCGCAAACGACCACTCATCCGCCGCGGTCGTCGTAATCACCACCATCACATCCTCAGGGCTCAGCCCAATCGCGACCTCCAGCCGCTCCACCAACACCTGGTAAAACCGCCGTTTGGTCTCGGTATCACGAGGTTTCCCGCCCGTGATCGCGATGAGTACATAGTCGTGGCTGCGCGGGCCGCCCAAATAGTTGGGGTCGATGATCATCTCGCCAATTTCGTGCTGGTGGATCACGTGGAAGCGATCCGCGTCAGGAATCTTGAAGCTTTCAACCAGGGCATCATGCAATCCCTGTGAAAGCGCTTGCAGATACTCAGGGGATTTCCCGCGGTGCAGGGAGATTCGAGCGTAAGGCATGGGGTTACTCCGCAGGATGGATGGCTGCCAACAGGTTCAGCGCCGACGCCGCTGTCGGCCAGCCGGAGTAAAACGCCAGGTGAGTGATGACTTCACCCAGTTCCTCTACGCTCAAGCCATTGCCAACCGCCCGCTGCAAGTGAAACGGTAGTTGCTCCAGACGGTACATCGCCACCAGCGCCGCCACGGTGATCAGGCTGCGCTCCCTGGGCGACAGGCCCTCGCGCTCCCAGATATCGGCGAACAGCACGTCGCGGGTCAGCTCGGTAAATTTGTTGCTCATGGACGCTCGCTCCGACAATTCAGTTGACGGGCAAAAACTAGCAAGCCAGGATCATTCCGAATATCAGATTTAATGGCATCCACCATCCCGTTTTAATGGACCATTCAATGCGCCGCCCCACCTTCGACCTTGATGTACTGCGCACCTTCGTCACCGGCGTCGAGCTGAACAGCTTTGCCAAGGCGGCGGATCGCCTGGGCCGTTCGACCTCAGCCGTCAGCGCGCAATTAAAGAAACTCGAAGAACAGGTCGGCACGCCGGTGCTGAGCAAATCCGGGCGCGGGCTGGTGTTGACGCCGGTGGGTGAAGCGCTGCTCGGCCACGCCAGGCGGTTGCTGGACCTCAATGACACTGTCTTCAGCAGCCTTAACGAAACCCAAACCGCCGGCACCTTGCGCCTCGGCTTGCAGGAGGATTTTGGCGAGCATGTGCTCAGTGACATCTTGCGGCGCTTCGCCAGGCTGTATCCGATGATCAGCCTTGAAGTGCGGATTGGCCGCAATGCCGAGTTGCTGACCCTGATCAACAGCGCGAGCCTGGACCTGGCGCTGACCTGGGAAACCGGTCAAACATCGTCCTGCCGCACCCGCCTGGGGCAAACACCCATGCATTGGATCGGGCCCCGGGACAAACCCCAACTACCGCGTGCCGAAGATGCGCCGCTGCCCCTGGTGATGTTCGAGGCGCCCTGCGTATTGCGCAGCGCGGCCACTGAAGCCCTGGACCGCGCCGGCATTGCCTGGCGTATTGCATTGACCAGCCCCAGCGTGGGTGGGATCTGGGCGGCGGTCGATGCCGGGTTGGGCGTGACCTTGCGCACCCGCATCGGTTTGCCCGCGCACCTGCGGGTGCTCGACGGCCTGCCGCCGGTGCCGTCCCTTGGCTATGAATTGCATTGCAGCCATCCAGCGCCAGGCCCTGCGGTAGCACAGCTGGCAGCGCTCATACAGAGCAGCCTGGTTTAGGCGGTTTCGCAGGGTTCCAGGGTGACGAACAGTTGTCGCCCCAACTTCGCCACCGTTTCCAAGTGCTGTTCGGCAGCGCCGCTTTCCGAGTCCAGTAGCAGCTCGGATGTCAGCACTTTCGCTCCGCAGTAATCAAAGATCCCGTGGTCGATTTGCGTACGCATGGCGTTGGCATAGCCGTGGCGTTCAAACACACCTTCGTCCGCCCCGCCGACGCCCAGCAAGTGAACCTGCAAATGGCCGAGCTTTTTCACCACCTTCGTCTCAAGGCTGTAGTCGATCGCCCAACCGTTGACGAATACCCTGTCGATCCAGCCCTTGAGCAAGGCCGGCATCGACCACCAGAAGATCGGGAACACCAGCACCAAGGCGTCGGCGCGGTCGAGTCGGGCCTGTTCGGCCATTACGTCGGCCGGCGGCGTGGCGCGGGTGCGGTGCACTTTATGGTCGGCGGCGCTGTAGCGCGGGTCAAAACCTTCGGCGGCGAGGTCGGCAATTTCAAAGGTGTGGCCGGCGGCGGTTATGCCGGCGGCGGCCTGTTTGGCAAGGCTGTGGGTCAGGGAGTGTGAGTCGTGATGAGCAACAACGATCAGCGCGTGCATGGCAGTGACTCCTTCGGGGTAGCGATGAGAAGGCAAATTGAGTAGGCTTGAGCTAAGTTACCGTTGGTAAGTTACTTTTGGTATATAAGCATGTCAAGCGATCAATCCCCTGCCCCTCGCCGTCGACTGTCCCGGGATGACCGGTTGCGCCAGCTGCTCGACGTGGCCTGGCAACTGGTGCGAGAAGAAGGCACCGATGCCCTGACACTGGGGCATCTGGCTGAGTTGGCCGGCGTTACAAAGCCGGTGGTGTATGACCATTTTGGCGATCGCGCGGGGCTGTTGGCCGCGCTGTATGAAGATTTCGACGCCCGTCAGAACCAGGTATTTGCCGCCGCAATCGAGGCCAGCGAACCCACCCTGGACGACCGCGCCTGGGTGATCGCCTCGTGCTACGTCGACTGTGTGTTGCTGCAGGGACGTGAAATTCCGGGGGTGATTGCGGCCTTGGCCGGCAGCCCGGAACTGGAGAGCATCAAGCGTGAGTACGACGTGATTTTCCTCGGCAAGTGCCGCGATGCCCTCGCCCCCTTTGCCGTGGACGGCGTGATTACCCAGGCCGGTTTGAGGGGAATGTTGGGCGCGGCGGAAGCCTTGTCCCATGCCGCAGCGAGCGAGGAAATCAGCGCGCTGGAGGCACAGGAGGAACTGTTTGCGAGCATCAAGTCGATGGTGAGTCGAGGCGTACGTTAACCCAGCCTTGCGTGCACAAACATCCGGGCCTTGTGGGTCATCTGGTCGAAGTGACGATCACGCTGTTTTTCGGCATCGACCATCGCCCGCTTGCCGTGCTTTTGCAGCAGGTAGGTGTGGATCTGCCGCACCTCCAGCGAGCTGTAGATCGACGCCACATCCAGCAAACCCATCAGACCGTCAGTGCTGTAGTCGCGGGTGTTCATCATCACCTGGGTACCGCGCACGCCGCGCAGTTGAAAGCCCATGGACTCGAACGCCGGCACCTTCTCCACCGCGCAGGTCAGTTCGGCATGGGGGTAGCGAGCGAGCATGTCCTGCATCATCGCCCGCGCCACGCCTTTGCGCCGATGGCTGGCGTGCACCGCCATGTAGGCAACGCCGCAGGCTTCTGGATCATCCTTCACCGGCAGGTACAGCAGAAAGCCGATCACCTGCTCCTGTGTGTCCAGCGCGACGATCAATTCAACCGCAATGCCCTTGGAGCCGCCCAGCGCTTCGAGGTACAGGTGCACTTCGTAGCCGATCGCGTACTGGTAGACGTTGTACAGCAGGTTGCTCGGCGGGATGGCGACCATGCTGATGTCCGTCAGGTAGTCGACCACCATCTGCAGGATCTGCGCGTTGATAGGCTCGGGGCATGGGGTTTCATAATGGGTAAGGCTGAACATTTGAATTCCTGGTGTTTCATTTTAAGGCCCGGCGGATTGTACCTGCTCAAGGGCCGCCGTGGACCCGGAAGCACCCATTGTGGCGAGGGAGCTTGCTCCCGCTGGGCTGCGTAGCAGCCCCATTAAGCGCACCGCGTTCTTTCAGCGGGAAACAGGATGCAGGTTTTGGGGCCGCTTCGCAGCCCAGCGGGAGCAAGCTCCCTCGCCACAGGGGGGTTGGTGCTTTCCAAAGCGATGGGCCAGGTCGCCGCCCTGTCACGTCTTTGCGCACGTTTCAGGTGACCTCGCCACGGCCACTCCCGCC
The DNA here is from genome assembly GCF_001952855.1 of Pseudomonas sp. ATCC PTA-122608. Taxonomy (GTDB): domain Bacteria; phylum Pseudomonadota; class Gammaproteobacteria; order Pseudomonadales; family Pseudomonadaceae; genus Aquipseudomonas. Next base: position 391,046 of record NZ_LPNO01000002.1, read on the forward strand.
GACGTGGGAAGTGGGATGCAAGCCACGTTCGGCGTGGCATTGGCACTGATTGGTGTAAGCCTTTTCCTGGGCCTACACGCCCGGTTCCGCGTAACAGCTGTCTTGACAAGGTAAAATCGTAACGACTATTGTCTGACAACCTGATTACCAAGGTTTTCCCATGCTTGAGCTCCAGCGCCCTGATTCGCTCGTTATGCGTGTTGTCAGCGCCATTCGTGCAGAAATCGATTCCGGCCAACTGGCGCCCGAAGCGCGCCTGCCCACCGAACAGCAACTGGCAGAACAACTCAACGTCAGCCGTTCGGTGGTGCGTGAAGCGATCGCCCAGCTCAAGGCCGACGGCGTACTGACTGCGCGGCGTGGCCTGGGCTCATTTATTTCCCAGACCCCGGCCGGCACCGTGTTCCGTTTCCCGGAAAAAAACGGCCGCCGTCCGGACCTGGCGCAGATGTTCGAAGTACGCCTGTGGATCGAAACCCAGGCCGCCTCGATTGCCGCCCAGCGCCGCGATGCCGCTGACCTGCACCGCATGAAAACCGCCCTGCAGGAAATGCACGACAAACGCGCCGACTTCGAAGCCGCCGCCTTGGCCGATGTGGAATTCCACCGCGCCATCGCCGAGGCCAGCAAGAACGACTATTTCGTGGCCTTCCATGACTTCCTCCGCAGCCAGCTGGCCAGTGCGCGCAAGACCGCCTGGGAAAACTCTGCCACCCGTTTTGTCAGTGGTTCAGCCGACGCCACCCAGGAACACACCGCGCTGTACCAGGCCATCGTCGACGGTGACGCCCAAGGCGCCGCTGCCTGTGCCGAAGCCCATTTGCGCGCGGCAGCACGGCGTTTGCACCTGGAATTGCCCGCCATCAATTAAACGATCCAGACCCGTTTGAAGCGTGCCTTCGGGCGCGCCGGTTTTTTAACAAAATCATTAGTCTGACAACCTGATAAGCAGACTGAAATGCGTAGGTACCTAAAACAATGATTTATGACTTTTGCATCATCGGCGGCGGCATCGTCGGTTTGGCCACCGCGATGGAGTTGCTCAAGCGCCAGCCGAACGCTTCCCTGGTAATCCTGGAAAAGGAAAGCCTACTGGCCAAGCACCAGACCGGCCATAACAGCGGCGTGATCCATGCCGGCATCTACTACGCGCCGGGCAGCCTCAAAGCCGATTTGTGTAAACGCGGCGCCGAGGCCACCAAGCAGTTCTGCACCGAGCACGGGATCAAGTTTGAGGTGTGCGGCAAGTTGCTGGTGGCCTCGACCCCGCTGGAAGTGCAGCGGATGGAAGCGCTGTACGCCCGCTCGCAGCTCAACGGCATGAAAGTCGAACGCCTGGACGCCGACCAGTTGCGCCAGCGCGAACCGAACATCGTCGGGCTGGGCGGGTTGTTTCTCGACGCCACCGGCATCGTCGACTACCGCGAAGTCTGCGAAACCATGGCCCGGGTCATCCGCCGTGCCGGTGGAGAAATCTGCCTGGAACGCACGGTGACCTCGATCGTTGAAGACACCGACAAAGTCACCGTCAACACCCGTGGCGAAAGCTGGCAGGCCAAGCACCTGGTGGTCTGCGCCGGCTTGCAATCGGACCGTTTGGCGAAGATGGCCGGGGTCAAGATCGACCACCAGATCATCCCGTTTCGCGGCGAGTACTTCCGCCTACCGGAATCGAAAAACAACATCGTCAACCACCTGATCTACCCGATCCCTGATCCGGAGTTGCCGTTCCTCGGCGTGCACCTGACCCGCATGATCGACGGCAGCGTCACCGTCGGCCCGAATGCCGTACTCGGCCTGGGCCGTGAAAACTACCGCAAGTTCTCGGTCAACTGGCGCGATGTGGCGCAGTACGCGAGCTTCCCGGGCTTCTGGAAAACCCTCTGGCAGAACCTCGGTTCCGGCAGCGTCGAGATGAAGAACTCGCTGTTCAAATCCGGCTACCTGGAGCAATGCCGCAAGTACTGTCCGTCGCTGAACATCGAAGACCTGTTGCCTTACGAAGCCGGCATCCGCGCCCAGGCCGTGATGCGCGACGGCACCCTGGTGCACGACTTCCTGTTCGCCCAGACCGCACGAATGCTCCACGTGTGCAATGCGCCCTCACCCGCTGCCACCTCCGCAATTCCCATCGGCGCGATGATCGCCGACCGCATGTTCAAGCCCGACTGACACTCGCAACACGCCTCACTTTGACAATAAATATAATGACCAGGAAGGAACTCCAGAATGACGGCAACCGCCCACACCCCGGACGTTGAAACGCCCGAGCAAACCAAGAAACGCCTGCGCAAAGTCGCGGCCGCGACGATCTTCGGCTCGATGCTGGAGTGGTATGACTTTTACCTGTACGCCACCATGGCGGCGATTGTGTTTTCGAAGATCTTCTTCGATAACAGCGACCCGAAAGCCGCCACGCTGATGGCGTTTTCCACCTTTGCCATCGGCTTTATCGCCCGCCCGTTCGGCGGCATTCTGTTTGGCTACCTGGGCGACAAGTTCGGACGTAAACAAGTGCTGGTGCTGACCTTCTGCATGATGGGCGTGTGCACCACGCTGATCGGCCTGATCCCCAGCTACGCCTCCATCGGCATCTGGGCGCCGATCGTGCTGGTGTTTATCCGCATCATCCAGGGCCTGGGCGCCGGTGCCGAATTGTCCGGCGCGGCGGTTACGTCCTACGAGCACGCCTCGGAAGGCAAGCGCGGCAGCCAGGGTGCGTGGCCGGCGCTGGGCTTGAACCTGGGCTTGCTGCTGTCGTCCCTGACCGTGTACCTGCTGACCATCAACGGCAACGAGTTCCTGCTGGCCGGCGGCTGGCGGATTCCGTTCATTTGCAGCATCGCGCTGGTGGGTGTGGGCCTGTGGGTGCGCAACAGCATCCCGGAAACCCCGGAGTTCAAAGAGCTGAGCAAGGAAACCGCGAAAGCCAAGGCCTCGCCGCTCAAGGCGCTGTTCAAGAACGACCTCAAGGGTTTGGCCGTGGTGTTCTTCGTGGCGATTGGCTACAACGCCCTGAGCTACATCTTCAAGACGTTTTCCCTGGCGTACCTGACCCAGTTCAAGGGCGTTGATGTGCACGTCACGTCGCTGTCGGTGACCATCGCCAGCCTGATCGCCATCGTCGCCGTGCCGTGCTTCGGCTGGTTGTGCGACAAGTGGAGCAGCAAGACCGTGCTGATGCTCGGTGGCGTGTTCTCGCTGTTGTTTGCCTATCCGTTCCTGGCGCTGCTCAACACCGGTGAAAGCCTGATGATCTACGTTGCAATCGGCGTAGGCACCGGCATCCTCGCACCGATGATGTTCGCGCCGCAGGGTTCGTTCCTGAGCCGACAGTTTCCGACTCAGACCCGCTCTTCAGGCTTTGGCACCGGGCGTGAAATCGGCACCGCGATCGCGGGTGGCCTCGCGCCATTAGGCGCCTTGTCGATGGTCGCGGCATCGGCCACCCACTCCACTGATGGCGTTGTGATAATTCTCGCCATCTCGTCACTGCTGGTGGTGGTGTTTGCCTTGTGCGATCAGGGCCGTAAACACTCGGCATTCAAGAACTGAGGTAAAAAGTTCGGACCAACGGGTGCATGGATGCCCCTTCATCACGCATCATGGGCACTTTCAAGCTCAAGGGAAACGTCCATGCGCGTTCTGTCATTGATGATGGGTCTTACGACGCTGGCCGCCAGTCTGGTGTTTACCGCCCAGGCGCAGGCGGGTGAAGAAAGCCTGTTGGTCGACTCGATCAATCAATACCGCAGCCAGGTCCAGCGCTGCGGCAACCAGGGTTCCCAGGAATTGCCACCACTGGCCAGCGACACGCGGCTGGTGTTGCCGGTCAACAGCGTCGGCGACCTGCAACAGGCGCTGGCGCGCGCGGCCTACCCGATGGTCAACGTCCAGGCCATCAGCCTGTCCGGGCCCAAGAACGCTGAAGCCGCGATGAAAGCCGTGCGCGAAAGTTTTTGCCGGGTGGTGCTCGACCCGCAATTCATTGATATCGGTGTGAGCAACAGCGGCCAGGACTGGCGCATTGTGCTGGCCCGTCCGCTGTTGACCAGCGGCCTGGGCGAGAGCCAGACCGAAGGTAAAAAGGTCCTCGACCTCATCAACACCGCCCGCCAGCAACCACGCCAATGTGGCGGCCAGGCCTTTGCCGCCACCACGCCGCTGAGCTGGAACGAAGCACTCGCCAACGCCGCCGCCGGCCACGCCCGCAACATGGCCAACGGCAACTTCTTCGATCACCTCGACCACGACGGCCGCACGCCGGGGGACCGGGCTGAGCTGGCGGGCTACATCGGCCAGCAGATCGGCGAAAACATCGCCGCCGGCATGGACACCCCGCGCAAGGTGGTCGACGGCTGGCTCGCCAGCCCCGGGCATTGCGCCAACCTGATGAACCCGCAGTTCCGCGAAATGGGCGCCGCCTATGCCATGGACCCGAAAAGTGATGCCGGCATCTACTGGACGGGGCTGTTTGGGGTGCAGCAGTAGCGGTTTGTATCCCAACGTATCTTCGCGCCAAGGCGACACACTGCGAGGCGCGCAGCCACTGGCGATGACACATTGCGGATACGCCAGCACGGTTTCCTGTGCACACCGGCCCACCCCGGGCCACTCACAAGGAAACCGTCATGTCCCAGAACAGCACCGTGCTCTACACCGGCAAAACCCACACCACTGGCGGCCGTGAAGGCGCGTCCCACAGCGATGACCTGCAACTGGACATCAAGCTGTCGCCACCCGGTTCCAAGGCGGCCGGCACCAACCCCGAGCAACTGTTTGGCGCCGGCTGGTCCGCGTGCTTTATCGGCGCGATGGGCAAGGCCGCTCAAACCCTGCAAATCCGCCTGCCGGCCGACACTGCGATAAGCGCCGAAGTGGACTTGGTGAACAGCCCGGAAAACGGCTATTACCTGCAAGCGCGGCTGCGGGTCAGCCTGCCGGGTATCGAGCACTCTGCCGCCCAGGCGCTGGTGGATCGTGCCCACCAGACGTGCCCGTATTCCAAGGCAACTCGTGGCAATATCGATGTGCTGATCACCGTGGTTTGAAGGCGGTTAGCGGGGTCATTATTTGGCGGAGGTATTAAATTGCCATCTAGCGGATAATCCCGCTGAACTGGCGGGGTCCAGGGGTGTCTGTTGCTTGGCACCCCTACTCAGCAAACCGTGGCAAAGAAGGCGTTCAGCGAATGACAAACTGGCTGCAAGGCGGCGGCGAAATGGCCGAGCGAGTCCGGCATCACGACTGGGCAAGTACGCCGCTGGGGCCGCTGGATCAATGGCCGGACGTGTTGAAGACCACTGTCGCGCTGTGCCTTGCCTCCAGTTTCCCCCAGGCGATCGTCTGGGGACCTTCGCTGATCACCCTTTATAACGACGGTTTTATCCCGATTCTTGGCGACAAACCCGATGCACTCGGGCGGCCCTTCAGCCAGATCTGGCAGGAAGCCTGGAGCGAAATCAGCCCGATCGCAGATGCCGCTTTCGCCGGTGACGCCACCTTTATCGAAAATTTTCCGTTAATCGTCGAACGCGGCGGCGCGCCGGAACAGGCGTACTTCACCTTCTGCTACAGCCCGATTCGCGACGTGCAAGGCAAGGTTGTCGGCATGCTCGACACCGTCACCGAAACCACCGCCACCGTCGTTTTGTCCCGGCGATTGACCGAGTTGAATGCGAGCCTGGAGCAGCGCGTCAACGAAAGAACCACCCTGTTGACCGAGACAGAAGCGGCATTGCGTCAATCCCAAAAGCTCGAAGCCATCGGCCAGTTGACCGGCGGCGTGGCCCACGACTTCAATAACCTGCTGACCATCATTCGCTCATCTGTCGACTTCCTGCGCATGCCCACCCTGTCCGAAGAACGTCGCCAGCGCTACATGAGCGCCGTCACCGACACCGTGGAGCGGGCGAGTAAATTGACCAGCCAGTTGCTCGCGTTCGCCCGCCGCCAGCCGCTTAACCCGGAAGTGTTTGATGCGGCCCAGCGGGTCAAGAACATCGGCGAGATGCTCGAGACGGTCACCGGCGCGCGGATTCAGGTGCGGATCGAACTGCCTGGCCAGCCATGTTATATCCGCGCCGACTCCAGCCAGTTTGAAACCGCCTTGATCAACATCGCCCTCAACGCCCGGGACGCCATGAACGGCCAGGGCACCCTGACCCTGCGCCTGGATGCTGACCAACCGCTGCCGAGCATCCGTGGCGATGCCGGCTCGCGCCAGGCGTTTATTGCGATTTCACTGACCGACACCGGTAGCGGTATTCCCGGCGAGACGTTCGAGCGCATCTTCGAACCCTTCTTCACCACCAAGGAAGTCGGCAAGGGCACCGGGCTTGGGCTGTCCCAAGTGTTCGGCTTCGCCAAGCAGTCGGGCGGCAACGTCGATGTGGCGAGCAGGGTCGGCCAAGGCACGGTGTTTACCCTGTACCTGCCGCAAGTGGTGCCTGAAGAAGGCTTCGAGCATTGCCCGCAGGACACTTGTGGCCTGATCGCGGACTGCGCCCAGCGCCATATCCTGGTGGTGGAAGACAACCTGGAAGTGGGCCGTTTTGCCAATCAGATCCTCCAGGACCTGGGCTACCAGACCACCTGGGCGACCAATGCTGAGCAGGCGCTGGAGCTGGCCGGCTCAGACGTGATGGGGTTCGACGCGGTGTTTTCCGATGTGATGATGCCCGGCATCACCGGCGTGGCGCTGGCCAGGGAATTGCGCCGGCGCAGGCCGGGCCTGCCGGTGGTGCTGACCTCGGGCTACAGCGAAGAACTGGCTGAGAGCGGCTATGAAGGCCTGGCGTTCCTGCCCAAGCCCTACTCCGCCGACCAAATCTCTCAGGTGCTGGCCAAGGCGCTGTTCAAGGGCTGAGCCCTACTCCGCCACGGCCACCTGGTTGCGCCCGAGGGCCTTGGCGCGGTACAGGGCCTTGTCTGCGGTGTTCATCAAGCCGTGCAGGTCTTGGTCCACCGCCCGGGCCCAGGCCACGCCGAGGCTCGCGGTCAACCCATGGACCGGCTCGCTGGCCAGCCCCGCGATGGCCTTGATCAACTGCTCGGCGATGTGCCGCCCGGTCTCCAGCGACGTATCCGGCAGCAGCACCGCAAACTCCTCGCCACCTAACCGCCCGTAGACATCGGCCTGGCGAAACGACGTGCTGATTACCCCGCCGATCTGCCGCAGCACCTCGTCCCCAGCTTGGTGGCCATAGGTGTCGTTGATGTTTTTGAAGTGGTCCATGTCCATCATCAGCGCGCACAACGGCTGCTGGTTATGCCGACACTGTTCGTAGAGCAACTGCGCGTGCTCGAAGAACGCCCGGCGGTTCATCAGGCCAGTGAGTTCGTCGGTTTGTGCGGCGCGGGTGGAGATGTTGTGGGCACGTTCCATTTGCCGGGTCAGGCGAAAGGCCTTCTCCAGGGCGTCGGACAGCTTGCGCGTGGCGCCACCGACAAACGAGGAGAACACCAGAACCGCCAGGGCCATGCCGACTTGCATCGAGGACGGTTGAAACAGCAGCCACAGGGTGCACGGCAGCAAGACCAGTCCCATGGAAACCAGGGTCATGTAGCGATAGGCCGAGTAACACGAGACTGCGCTGACCGACATGCCCACGGTGAACAACATCACCAGGGCCTGGGACAGCCGGTCGTCGGTGGGCATCAGCGCGAGTGCGCCTGCGCCCCAGACCCCGGCAGACAACATCAGCGTCACCCAGTAGCGCCGTTCCCAGCGTGCGGGGGTGCGATCACTGTTGGGGCAGCGAAACCAGGCCATGAACATCGAGACTCGCAGCAATGACGTGCCCGTCAACACCACCAGCCAGACCAGCATTACCGAGTGATCAAAACGTTCCCAGCACAGCCAGCAGAGCATGGCGGCTGCCATATAACTGCCGAACACAGCCGAAAATGATTGGCGAAACAGCTGATGCAAGCGATCGGTTCGTACCTGCTCCTCGATGAAGCAATCCTGGTCCTGCCCACGTCCAAGGCCATTCATTGGGTCCGCCTGATCTTACTGCCGCGACAAAGTGCCATTGTGGCATCCTGCCAGTACCCCTAACAACTGAATCAAGCGTGCTAGAGCATCGAAAGCAGGATAAATATAGGTGATCACCTTCTCTTTCGCTCCAGGGATCAGAGCCTATCCATGAATACCCACCCAATAAGCACCCAACGATTGATCCTCAGGCCCCCAACGGTCGACGATGCGCCCAGTGTATTCGCCATCTATGGCGATCCCGAGACCAACCGCTACAACCCGTCAGGCCCCCTCGCCGACATGGATCAAGCAAAAGCCGTGCTGGATCGCTGGCTGGAACATTGGGCAGAACATGGCTTTGGCCAATGGGCGATCGTGACCCAAGAGGCGCCGCAACGCGTGATCGGCTTTGGGGGCATCACGCTGTACCACTACAACGAGGTTGAGCGGATCAACCTGGGTTACCGCTTCGCCGTCAGCGCCTGGGGCCAGGGTTATGCGACAGAGCTTGCCAGGGCCGCGTTGCAATTTGGTTTTGTGCAGCTGGATCAGCCAGAGGTATACGGCGTGGTGCGCCCGGCGCACCAGGCATCAATCAACGTGCTGGAAAAAATCGGCATGCAACGCATCGATGAGTTGGACGATGTGCCCGGGCAGGCGCCGAGCCTCGTATACCGGGCGACCCGGCCTCTCTGAGCTATGTATCGCAGTGTGTCCAGACCACCCTGCGATACAAAACGTTTAACCCGATGGTTTTCTCGAAACAGGCCGGATACACAACTGCGTTCAACTGTGAGCCAGGCACACAACCCGCCGCTGGAGACTCACCATGCACCCACAGTTGAACACCTCACCCGGTTTCACACCCCGCCGCCTGATGGGCGCGTCGCTGCTGGCCCTTGCGCTGTTGCAGTTCGGTGCCCCCGGCGTTGCCAGTGCACAGGACACCCAGCCGCCAGCGGCTGCCAGCGCAAGCAGCCACACCACGCTTGGCCCGTTGAAGCATGTGAAGACCGGCTTGCTGGACGTGGCCTACGCCGAAGTCGGCCCGGCCGAAGGCCCGGTGGTGATCCTGCTGCACGGCTGGCCCTACGACATTGACAGCTACTCCGAGGTAGCGCCGCTGCTGGCCGCCCAAGGCTATCGGGTGCTGGTGCCCTACGCCCGCGGCTACGGCGACACGCACTTCCTGTCGGCAAAGACCCTGCGCAACGGCCAGCCGGCCGCACTCGCCGTCGACCTGATCGACTTCATGGATGCACTGAACATCAAACAAGCCGTGCTCGGCGGCTACGACTGGGGCGCACGCACCGCCGACATCGTCTCCGCGCTGTGGCCGGAGCGGGTCAAGGCGCTGGTGTCGGTCAGCGGCTACCTGATCGGCAACCAGGCTGCCGGCAAGAACCCGCTGCCGCCCAAGGCCGAGTTGCAATGGTGGTACCAGTTCTACTTCGCCACCGACCGCGGCGCCGCCGGCTATGCAAAAAACACCCACGACTTCGCCAAGCTGATCTGGCAGATCGCCTCGCCGAAATGGGCGTTTGACGACGCCACCTTCGACCGCAGCGCCAAAGGCCTGGACAACCCCGACCACGTCGCCGTGTCGATCTTCAACTACCGCTGGCGCCTGGGCCTGGTGCAGGGCGAGAAGAAATACGCTGCGCTGGAGCAGAAACTCGCCACCGCCCCGTCCATCGGCGTGCCCACCATCACCCTGGAAGGCGACGCCAACGGCGCACCGCACCCGGCGGCGGAAGACTACGCCAAGCGTTTCACCGGCAAGTACGAATACCGGTTGATCAGCGGCGGCATCGGCCACAACCTGCCGCAGGAAGCCCCGCAAGCCTTTGCCAAGGCTGTGATTGATGCGGACCATTTGTGATGAAGCGCCTGCATCTTGCGGCACTCGTCGCAGCGACAGCGGCCATTGTGGCCACGGCTACCGGATTCGCCTTTGGCGGCTCACCCACCAGCGAACCGTCACCGATCTACGGCGTGACCATTCCCGACGGCTACCGCCAATGGGAGCTGATCGCACCGGCCCAGGAAGCCGACCCGCTGAATGAACTGCGGGTGGTGCTGGGCAACAAGATCGCGCTCAAGGCCTACCGCGACGGCACGCTGCCCTTCCCGGACGGCACCGTGCTGGCGAAGCTGGCCTGGAAACATGTGCAGTCGTCCGAGTTCAAGACGGCATCGATTCCCGGTGCGGCCACCACCGTGCAATTCATGGTCAAGGACTCGAAGAAATACGCGGCGACGGGAGGCTGGGGCTTTGGACGGTTCATCAACGGCAAGCCAGCGGATCAGGCGCAGCATGAAACGTGCTTTGCCTGCCATCAGGCGTTGGTGAAGAACCATGATTACGTGTTTACCCGGCTGGCGCCTTAGCGCAATAACCCGCTCCCCCAACAAACGCCGCCGCAACCGGCCCCCCGTAGCAGCCTCGCTTGGGCTCGACAGCTGCTACGTTGCTGGTGTTTTATCAGGCCCTGGCCCTGCCACCGCATCGCGGGTCGCAAAAAAAGGGCCGCCCAGTAGGCGGCCCTCTTTTAGAGCATTTACCGGCGTCTTATTAAAAGATCGCGTAGGTGTAGTTGAGGATCAGGCGGGTTTGATCCTGGTCAGCAGTGCCGGTGTTATGGCCGTGGTAGCTACCGGTACGGAAGGTGGTACCGAAGCCTTTCAGCGGGCCTGCTTGCACGACGTAATCCAGACGGAAATCGGTTTCGCGTTCCGACTGATCGCTGCCGCCGGCAACCTTGGACTTGATGTCGCTACCGTTGAGGTAGGCAATCGAGGCTTTCAAGCCAGGCACCAGGGTTCTGAAGTCATACAGGTACTGACCGAAATTGACCTGCTCTCCCGCACGGGAGAACTGCCCAACCACCGCGTCGGTGAACAGGTAGAAGTCTGAGCCCGCCGCGCCTTGTGCGGTGGGGTCGGCGATGCTGCCCTGGTTGACCCAGACGAAGCCGCCGTCATCGCTTACGCCAATGTGGCCGAGCATCAACTGGCTGCCACCCAACTGGTAGGTGAATGCAGCACTGTAGGTTTTGTTGTCGACTTCACCGGCGTGCTTGGCATAGCCACCGTTGTTGTTGAACGCGTAGCCAGCCGAACCGTTTTTGCCGTCGCTGGTGCTGTCGAAATAGCGCAGGTCGGTCTTGAACGATTGGTCATTGCCCAACGGCAGTACGTGCACCAGGCCGAAATAGTTCTGTTTGTAGAAGTCTTCAAGGTCGGCGTAGTAGTACTGCAACGTCAGGTTTTTAGCGATGACGTTGTCAGAAGACCCAAACGGCTGGTAGTCAACGCCGCCGAAACGGAAGCTGTCGCTGTCACGCGTCGCACCGGCGACGCTCAGGCCAGTGGAGTTACTCGATGCACGGCCTTCAGCCTTGTTCAGCTCGCCACCGGTGAAGGTGACGTTAGGAATGTCCTTGGAGGTCAGGATACCGCCGTCGAATGTTTGCGGTGCGGCACGGCTATCGTTGGACACCAGGATCGGCAGGATCGGCGCCAAACCACCGCCCACGTGCAATTCAGTCTGGGAAATACGGAATTTAACGTTGCCGGCTGCGCGACCGAAGCTGTCAGCAGGCTCGGTGCCGTTGTTCTTGACCGGGAAGAAGCTGTTGCCGTTACCCGACAGGCCGGCACCCGCTGCGTGGCCATCACCACCGTCAAGACGCAACGCGCCGAAAGCCATCACGTCGAACCCGACGCCTACGGTGCCTTGGGTATAGCCGGATTTGTAGTCGAAACGCAGTACTTGAGCCGCCTCGCGCAGGTCGTTCGCGGTGCCGGAGTGAACGTCGGCGTTGTAGTACATGGTGCGCGAACTGATCGACGAGTGACTGTCTTCGAGAAAGCCGCTATGACCGTTGCCCGTGCCGAGTGAACCAAGCCCAAAGTCATCTGCGCAGGCCTGTTGTGCGAGGACAGCCGCGGTGATAGCCAAAGCTAATGTAGAGAGTTTCATTTACTGCGCCCCTGTGAACATTATTTTTTTACTGTCCTTCGAGCGAATACCGTTGCGGCCCTGCAAACGCTGCGGATTGTGGCATGGGGCTTATGGCGCAGAATGTGAAATCTTTGTCATGTGGTGATGAAAAAACCGTCATGAAAAGGCCGTAAAAGACGGCCTTTTTTGAGGCTTGAGTGCCCGTGAGTGGTATGACGACTGCTAGAGCGCTGCGCGCTGATCAGGCTGAAGTCGGCTGCGAAAATGCGAAAATTGGTAGGCAACTGCCAGCCACACAAACCACGCAGGCATCACGCAAAGGGCCAGCCGCGTGTCTGGTCGCAGTGCCAGCAGGCAAAGTACAAACGCCATGAACCCAAGTGAAACCCAGGCCATCGGTACGCCACCGGGCATTTTGTAGAGGGATTTTGCGTGCAGCTCCGGTCGTTTTTTACGATAGGCAATGTAGGACGCCAGGATGGTCGACCAGGTAAAAATCACTAGGATCGCCGAAACGGTGGAGACGATGGTAAAGGCCGTCATCACTTCCGGGACTATAAAGAGCAGCAACAAGCCCAGCAACATCAGGAAGGTGGTAAACGCCAGGCTGATAAACGGCACGCTGTGTTTCGACAGGCGCCGGAAGATTCCCGGTGCATCACCCAGGTCCGCCAAACCAAACAGCATCCGACTGGCCGAAAACACCCCGCTGTTGGCCGACGACGCCGCTGACGTCAGCACCACAAAATTCACAATCCCGGCGGCGGCGGGAAAGCCGGCCACCAGGAACAGCTCGACAAACGGACTCTTGCTCGGCGACACCTGCTGCCAGGACGTCACCGCGATGATGCACGCCAGGGCCAGCACGTAGAACAGGATGATCCGCAGCGGAATCGAGTTGATCGCCTTGGGCAGCGTCTTCTCCGGCGAGCGGGTTTCCGCCGCCGCCGTACCGATCAACTCAGTGCCGGCAAACGAAAAGATCGCCATCTGAAACCCGGCAAAGAACCCGAACAAGCCATTAGGAAACGCCGCCTGCTTATCCAGCAAATGGTTGAGGGAAGCCGTGACGCCAGTGGGCGAAACAAACGAGCTGGCAATCAGCACCACGCTCACGCTGATCAAGGTCACCACGGCGATGATCTTGATGATCGCGAACCAGAACTCCACCTCACCAAACAGCCGTACCGTCAGCACATTCAGCGCAAACAGGGTCAGCAGCATGGCGATCGCCGGGATCCAGGCCGGCACATCCGGAAACCAGTACTGGAAAAAGCCCCCGACCACCACCGCATCCCCCACCACCGCTACGCTCCAGCTCAGCCAATACGACCAGCCGAGAAAAAACGCCGCACGCGGCCCCAGATAGGCACCGGCAAAGTCGGCGAAGCTCTTGAAGTTCAGGTTGGATAACAGCAGCTCGCCCATGGCGCGCATCACGAAATACACAAACAGCCCGATGATCATGTAGATCAGGATGATCGAGGTGCCGGACAGCGCAATAATCTTGCCCGAGCCCATAAACAGGCCGGTGCCAATCGCACCGCCCATGGCCATCAGTTGGATATGTCGGTTATTGAGGGTGCGTTGCAAAGCGGGCTTTTCAATAAGCCCGGGCGCGGTTGTTTTCATCACAAAACCTCTTGTTATGTTTTTGAGTTTTGGCAGAAAAAAGTCAGGCGTTTTTTATTGTTGAAATGGCATCGGGATCAGGCTTGTTTGTTCTCGAAACCATGCAGCACGTTGACGGCATTGATGCCGATTTCATCGACCATGTAGCCGCCTTCCATCACAAACAGGGTGGGCACGCCGACGCTGGCGATGATCTCGCCAATGCCCAGGAAGTCGCGGCTTTCGAGGAGGAAATGGCTGATGGGATCGTCCTTGAAGGTGTCGACGCCGAGGGAGATCACCAACACTTCCGGCGAGAACTTTCGCAGTTGGATGCAGGCGTCGAGCAACGCGTCTCTATAGGTGCTCCAACCGGTGTTTTTTACCAGCGGATAGTTGAGGTTGAACCCCTCGCCCGCCCCTGCGCCGTGCTCGGCACTGAAGCCCGAATAGTAGGGATACGACACGGACGGTTCGCCATGCAGCGAGACGAACATCACGTCACTACGGTCGTAGAAAATGTTCTGCGTGCCATTGCCGTGGTGGAAATCCACGTCCAGCACCGCAACACGCTTGGCGCCTTGAGTGATCGCCTGTTGCGCTGCGATGGCCGCGTTATTCAGGTAGCAATAACCGCCCATGTATTCCCGCGCCGCATGGTGGCCCGGTGGACGGCACAGGGCGAAGGCACTGTTGTGGCCTTCATCGATCAACGCCAGGCCGGTGAGCGCGATATCGGCGCTGGTCTTCACCGCTTCCCAGGTGGTGCTGGTGATGGGCGAACCGGCGTCCATTGCGAAGAATCCGAGCTTGCCGTCAATAAATTCCGGCACCTGCTCATTGGCCAAGTCACGCACCGGCCACACCAGCGGCAACGCATCATGGGCCCGGCCGATGGCGGTCCATTCAGCCCAGGCGGTTTCCAGGAAAGACACGTAGCGTTCACTGTGGGCGTTGACGTAACAGGCCCGGTCAAACTTGCGCGGGACGATAATATCGCCCAGGCCCACATGCTTGACCCGGTCACGCACGGTGTCGGCCCGGCTGGGTTGTTCGAAGGACGGCTTGAGCACGCCATCCTTGAGTTCGGTGCCATGGTGCAAACGATGAGAGTCGCTAAAAACAGTCAACATAAAAGACATCCACCCGTGAAAGACAGGTGATTATTTTGTTCTGGCTGCGGTGGGCTTTCTTTGCTTTTACGTGCGCCGATGCTAGCGTAATCGGGTATTTTTACCCCAAAGAGCCGTCATGAAGAAAAATAAAACCAAACAGGTCGCACTTGACGACACCGATCTCGCCATCCTCGCATTGCTGCAGGAAGACGCGAGTATCTCCAACGCCGAACTCAGCGAGCGCCTGTCCCTTAGCCTCACGCCGTGCTGGCGACGGCGTAAGCGACTGGAAGAAGAAGGCGTGATCAAGGACTACCAGGCCAACCTCGATCGGAAGATGCTGGGCCTGGAAATCATGGCGTTTGTGCACGTGCGGTTTGCGGTGCATTCCGACCACACGCCGGAAGATTTTGAAGCAGTGATCAAGGAACTGCCGCAGGTGCAGGCGTGCCACAAGATCACCGGGGATGCGGATTATCTGTTGCAGGTGTTGGCGGAGGATCTGGATGCGTACAGCGATTTTGTGGAGAGCGTGTTGCGGCGACAGTTGGGGATTGCGTCGATTCAGTCGAGTTTGGCGTTAAGGGAGGTCAAGGCGACGAGTCGGGTGGCGATTCCTGGGCGGGTGGGAAAGTGATCCAGTGGGAAATCAGCTTTTGTTTTCTATGCCGGCGACCCTAGGCCAGAGCCGCGATGGATGTGATTGGCCAGCGCTTGCAGGAAACGGTTGAGGCCGCAACCGAGTCGGCAACCCAGCAACACAAAACGACTGTGGCGAGGGGGCTTGTCCCCCGTTGGGCTGCGTAGCAGTCCTGTTTTTGGGGGCGCTTCGCACCCCAGCGGGAGCAAGCTCCCTCGCCACGGGGTAAGTGGTTTTATGCCAGGGCATGATGTTGGACGGATTGCCGGGGCTGCTGCGCAGCCCAACGGGGGACAAGCCCCCTCGCCACAGGTTGTGTGTTGTCCGAAGATATGTGACGGCTAGCGCAGGGATTGCTGCAAAAACTCGCTGATTAAGCTGAGTATCTGTTGCTGAATCTGCGGCTTGGGACGGGCGCCCTTGGCATCCAGGCAGATGAAGCCTTCGCCGGGGTCGCTCTGTTCAATTCGCTCCACCGCGCCCGGCTTGCACAGGGGCAGGAAGCTGAAGTGCGTGGCGTCGCTGATTTCCACGTAGCGCGAAGTCTTCTGCGGCAGGCGTTTGGCCAAGTCGGCCGACTCCAGCGCTGCGGGCAATTCCGGGGACGGCGTGCCCGCCGCAATCACCAGCGTGGGGCGGTTAAGCGCCGCCAGGCTTTCGTCGCTGAAGCCGCGGGCGAAGCCCAGGTCCAGGGAGACGATGGCGGCCACACGCTTGTCGCTCAAGTCCTCGGCCAGGCGCTGTTTGGCCTGCTCCGTGCGACCCACCTCGATCAGGTCGTACGCTTTGCAAGGGGCGATCTCGGGATGCACTTTGCAATCCTCGGTGAAGCGCTGCGGGTCGAAGCGTGCGCCGCCAACTTCCATCGCGGTCCAGCCACCGAGGGAATGCCCCACTACCGCGATCCTGTGGTCGGCCACCGCGCCAAAACGCTTGGGCTGGGCGATCACGGCATCAATCACCCGATGGATATCCAGGGGACGTTTCCATAGCTCGGAGGCCGCAGGCTGGGTGCGGTCCTTGCTGGTGGTGCCGGGGTGGTTGGGTGAGGCGACGATGTAACCCTGCCCGGCCAACGCACTGGCGAGCCACGATTGGTTGATCCAGTTGCCAAAGATGCCGTGGGAGATCACCACCAGCGGATGCTCACCGGCAGCCGGCGTGGCGTCCTTCAAGGCGGGTGCGCCGACAAACACCGGATTGTCAGCAATCAGTTCTGGTGTGCCGGAAGCATGGGTCGGGTACCACACCGCCACCTGCAACGGCCTGCCGTGCTCCGCGTCGGGAATCACTATTTCCTGGAAACCGATCCGAACCTCATTGGCCTGGGCCAGACCGGTTACAACCGTCAACAACAGCGCAGCACACAGCGTTTTCATCCTTGAGTTCCCTAAGTGGCTAAGCGCCATATTCTTGCACAGTATCGACAGCCCTGCGTCCATGACAGTAACCTGCCTCACTGATGAGGAAAGCCACGTATCCAGGGAGCGCAGCATGGGCATTTTTGATCGTCTGTTTGGTGGGCGCTTTACCATGCCGCCGCCCGAGGAAACCAACGCCAGCCATGCCGCAATCATGCGAGAGATGCGCCCTCCCGAATTCGCGCAGCAGAAGCAGGCGCTCAAAACACTGACCCAAACGCTGCTGGCCCGTGCACCGGAAGAGGAAAGCGCCAGGCTGGTCAGGCGAGTGCTGCGCCAGTACGCCGTCCGGCAAGACGCAGCCACGGCACTGTCGTTGGGTTTGCTTGAAGACACCCGCGGACAGAAACTCGACTACCTGACGCTGCTGGCGGTCGATTGGCGTGGGTATGACAGCTTTGAATACCTCGCGCCCTACCTGGCAAGTGCCAGCGGCGTGCAAGAACCTTACGTCTACGTGCATGACGGCAAGTCATCAATGGCTGAGGTGCTGGGCCGTTTCGACCAATGGCTGGCTCGATTCGGCAAGCGTTACGTCCACCTGGACTCGGGAGATGACGACTTCCAGGGCTTTATCATCGATGCTGAACAGGTCGAAGCAACCATTGAGTTGGCGCGTGTAGCGGGTATCAACACCCGTCTCGAGAGCTTCTGATTTCAGGTAACTATCCATGTCCATCACCGATAACCTGCTGGCCTTTACCTTCGCCGCCACACTGCTGACGCTGACTCCAGGGCTGGACACGGCCCTGGTGCTGCGCACTGCAACCGTCGAGGGCAAGCAGCAAGCGCTGCGCGCCACCCTGGGCATCAACGCCGGTTGTTTGTTGTGGGGTGCAGCGGTGGCCTTTGGGCTGGGGGCGCTGATTGCCGTGTCCGAGGTGGCCTTCAACGTCTTGAAGTATTGCGGCGCCGCTTACCTGGCCTGGCTGGGCCTGAACATGCTGATGCGTCCGCGCAGCTCGCTGGCGCCCGTCGAGGCCGACGGAAAACCCGGTGCCAACTGGTTCTTGAAGGGCATGATGGGCAACGTGCTCAACCCCAAGATCGGGATTTTCTACGTGTCTTTCCTGCCGCAGTTCATTCCCCAGGGGCATTCCCTGGTGGCCTGGACGTTCGGCCTGGTGAGCATCCATGTGGTGATCAGCCTGATCTGGGCACTGATACTGATCGGCGCCACGCAGCCACTCGCCGGCGTGCTGCGGCGCGAAAAGGTGATCAAGTGGATGGACCGCACCACCGGCATGATTTTTGTGCTGTTCGCAGTCCGGCTGGCGTTCAGCAAGCGCTGAGGTCAGCGTGTGGCGAGGGGGGCTTGTCCCCGGCTGGGCTGCGCAGCGGCCCCAAAAAAAGGACTGCTACGCAGTCCAACGGGGGACAAGCCCCCTCGCCACAACAAGCCCTCTCACCACAGGTACGGTGTTAGCTTTTAATTGGCCGTATTGGCCCGCGCCGCGTGCAGCTTCTTGTAGCTGTCGACCAACCGCAGATGCCGATCCAGCCCTTCCAGCTTCATGCTCGTCGGCGTCAAACCATAGAACCGCACGCTACCGTTCACCGAACCAATCGCCGCATCCATCCGCTCGTTGCCAAACATCCGGCGGAAATTCACTTCGTAATCCGCCAGTTCCAGATCTTCGTCCAGCTCCATCTCCAACACTGCATTCACGGCCTGGTAGAACAAGCCACGCTCGACCGTGTTGTCGTTGTACTGCTGGAACATCTCCACCAGTTCTTTCGCTTCCTCGAACTGCTGCAAGGCCAGGTAAATCAGCAGCTTCAGTTCCAGAATGGTCAGTTGACCCCACGCCGTGTTGTCATCAAATTCGATGCCGATCAAGGAGGTGATGTCGGTGTAATCGTCCAGCTCACTTTCCACCAGACGCTCAACCAGGCCCTTCAATTCGGCTTCGTCGAGGCGATGCAGGTTCAAGATGTCTTCGCGGAAAAACAGCGCCTTGTTGGTGTTGTCCCAGATCAGATCGTCGATCGGATAGATCTCCGAATAATCCGGCACCAGGATGCGGCAGGCGGTCGCGCCGATGTGCTCGTACACCGCCATGTAGACTTCCTTGCCCATGCCTTCGAGGATGCCGAACAAGGTTGCAGCTTCTTCGGCGTTGGAGTTTTCACCCTGGCCGGAGAAGTCCCATTCGACGAACTCGTAATCCGACTTGGAGCTGAAGAAGCGCCACGACACCACGCCGCTGGAGTCGATGAAGTGCTCGACAAAGTTGTTCGGCTCGGTCACTGCGTGGCCTTCAAACGTCGGCTGCGGCAAGTCGTTCAGGCCTTCGAAGCTGCGGCCTTGCAGCAGTTCCGTCAGGCTGCGTTCCAGCGCCACTTCCAGGCTCGGGTGGGCGCCGAACGAGGCGAATACACCGCCGGTGCGCGGGTTCATCAACGTCACGCACATCACCGGGAATTCGCCGCCCAGGGACGCATCCTTCACCAGTACCGGAAAGCCTTGGGCTTCCAGGCCCTGAATACCGGCGAGGATGCCCGGGAACTTCGCCAGCACTTCCTGCGGCACATCCGGCAGCGCGAATTCGCCTTCGATGATTTCGCGTTTTACCGCGCGCTCGAAAATCTCCGACAGGCACTGCACCTGCGCTTCAGCCAGGGTGTTACCGGCACTCATGCCGTTGCTGAGGTACAGGTTCTCGATCAGGTTGGACGGGAAATACACCACCTCACCATCGGACTGGCGCACGAACGGCAGCGAAACAATGCCGCGCTCTTCATTGCCGGAGTTGGTGTCGTACAGGTGCGAGCCACGCAGCTCGCCGTCGCGGTTGTAGATATGCAGGCAGTGCGCGTCGAGGATTTCCGGCGGCAGTTCGTCTTTACGGCCCGGCTTGAACCAGCGCTCGTCCGGGTAATGCACAAACGCCGCGTTGGCGATGTCTTCACCCCAGAACTGGTCGTTGTAGAAGAAGTTGCAGTTCAGTCGTTCGATAAACTCGCCCAACGCCGACGCCAGCGCGCCTTCCTTGGTCGCGCCCTTGCCGTTGGTAAAGCACATCGGCGAGTGCGCATCGCGAATATGCAGCGACCACACGTTGGGCACGATATTGCGCCACGACGCGATTTCAATCTTCATGCCCAGGCCCGCCAGGATGGCCGACATGTTGGCAATGGTTGTTTCCAGCGGCAGGTCCTTGCCCGCGATGTAGGTGCCTGCATCCGACGCCGCGCTCGGCATCAGCAATGCCTGGGCATCGGCATCCAGGTTTTCCACTTCCTCGATCACAAACTCCGGCCCGGCCTGCACCACTTTTTTCACGGTGCAACGGTCGATGGAACGCAGGATGCCCTGGCGGTCTTTGTCGGAGATGTCCGCCGGCAACTCGACCTGGATCTTGAATATCTGGTTGTAGCGGTTTTCCGGATCGACAATGTTGTTCTGGGACAGGCGAATGTTGTCAGTGGGGATGTTGCGGGTTTCGCAGTACAACTTCACAAAGTAAGCCGCACACAACGCCGACGAAGCCAGGAAGTAATCGAACGGACCCGGGGCCGAGCCATCGCCCTTGTAGCGAATAGGCTGGTCGGCCACCACGGTGAAGTCGTCGAACTTGGCTTCAAGTCGAAGGTTGTCGAGAAAGTTGACCTTGATTTCCATGCGGGTTTACCAGAATAGCGAGCAAAATATGGCCGCCATTATCCGGGTTTCGAGGCGTAAGTCTTGTGCTTTCGGGCTTGTCTGATCGCTGGTGGTTGAGATCAGCTGTGCTGAAAGTCCGCAATCTGCTGCCACATCGCGATCGGGTTGGAGTACATCGGGAAGTGCCCGCACTGGGCAATCGGTGCCAGCCGCACGCCCTGCGCCTGGATATGCGCCAGGTACGACAGGTGTGCATTCTGCTCGCCGTACATGAACAGGCGCGGGCATTCCAGGCCGAGAAACTTGCCCATCAGGTCGGCGTTATCGGACAGCTCGACCATGGACTGGAAAATCCCCCGCACCGCACCGGCGCGCACCTTGTGCCTCAGGCTCGCCGAGTACAGCGCGCTGGCGTAGGCCGGTGCCTGGCGAGTGCGCTCGATAAAAGCGCTGAAGAACGCCTCGGGATCATCTGCCGGGTAGTCGACGATCTGCCGGCTGAGGAAGCAGTCTTCCGGAGCGATATTGCCTTCGATATCGACAAAGCCCAGCACCCTGCCCGGGAACTGGTGCGCCAGCATCAGAGCGGTGAGCCCGCCCATGGAGTGGCCTACCAGATGGAAGCGCTCGATGTTGAAGTGGTCAAGCACTTGCTTGGCGGTTTGCAGCAGGAACGGGATTGAGATCTTCGACAGGTCGCTGCACTGGCTTTCACCGCAACCGGGGGCGTCGTAGGCCACAAACGGGTGACCATCGAATGCAGGTTGCTGGACGATGTCGGCGTAGTCTTCCTTGGTGGAGCCAAAGCCATGCAGGAACACGATTGGCGCCAGGCCGCCCGCGCGGTGGATCGTTGCGATGTTCAACGGCACACCGTCGACCGTCATGGGGAGCTGTGCATGGGTGAACGGTTCGGGTAGGGGCATATGGCTGACTCCTTGAAAAAAACGACCGCGCTAAGCGGATTGGCGGCCCAAAGCCGCCAATCTCAAGGAGATTCAGACCGGTGTAAATTCCTGAGTCAGTAAGGCACTCATAGCCCAATCGTATGATTCAGCGCGTCATGGTCAAGGACAACGCATTACTTCTTAACCGGCGCATCCCAGCACTCCGGGTTACGTGCGCACACGTTGTATTGTCGGTCCATCAAGGCCATACGATTGATATGCGTATCGGCAGCGGCGCGCAACGATTGCTCACTGGTCTTTATGTACTGCGACAGTCTATCGGCCATGCGGGCGTTCCACTGACGCCGCGTCTGCTCATCCAGCGTCGTGGGCGCCGTGGCCATGACTTGCAGCGTGCTGTCGTCGACTCGGCCCAACTCATCACGATAAGTCTGCTCGTACTGCACGCGGGCGGCGTCATGCTGGTGATTGAGGTCGTACTGCATCGCTTCAAGGTTTTGCTTATAGAGTGCCCAGTAACCGTCAGGCAGTGCGCCGCCGTCTGCTTTGCGTAGTTTGGCGATGCGCGCATCGTTATCAGAGGGCGCGAGAACCGGCTTTTGCGCTGAGATCACCACTGGGTCCTTGACGATGATCTGGTCGATCAGCGCAGTACGGACGCTGGTCTGCGCCATCGGCTGGCCCAGGGGTTCAAGATCAAAGGGCGCCGCCGGTGCGACAGCGACCTGAGGGTTTGCACAGCCTGAAAGCAACAGCGCTACGGCGAGATGGGTAAAAACGGGGACGTTACGAAATGGCATAAGCTCTCCATGAGCAGGTCAGGTTCAGGGTTGAAACGTGTTTACTCAATGATCGCCACCGCCTCGGCAAACTGCGCATCGCTGACATCCGCGTTACCGCCAGCACCGCGAAAATCCCGCAACGCCTGCTCAAAATATGCACCCCGGATCTTGCCCTCGGACCCTACAAACGCCAATGCGTCATTCTTGGCTGAAAAAAAACTACCTGGACGTGTGGTCAGTTCCGAAGTCAGCAAGGTGAAGGTGGAGAACTTCAGGCATGACCACCCAAGCGGATCGTCGCCAAAGGAGACACCGTCTTTAGCCTCGGCAACGCTGCAACCGAGCAACAGGCCTAATCCCGCCAACCCGGTCACTCCTCGAAAAATCTTCACGCGCGCTTCCTTCCTTGAAATGGCTAGTTACATCGGGGCGCAAGGCTACCCGTCCCGCCCTGAACACACAACTTAAAGGCGGCTACCCCGCACTCAACCCCCACAACACATCCAGCACATGTTGCGTTGGCCGCTCGATGTCCCCGGCGCGGTGGGCAATCCCCAGTTGGCGCCACAGCAAGGGCTGGATTGGGCGCATCACGATCCGGCTGTCAGGCAAAGGCGTGGACGCCTCATGGGGCAACAACGTAGCGCCATAACCGGCAGCCACCAGGCTTTTGATTGCGTCGTTATAGTTGAGTTGAATACGCGGCGTGGGCTGATGCCCGTCACTGGCGAACCACTCCGAAGTCAGGCGTGAAAGCCGGGTGGTGGTGTCATTCAGAATCAACGGCTGGGCGGCCAGCCAAGCAGGTGTCACCACCTCCGGGCATTCCCGGCGCGCTGGCAAAAACGCCATGACCGGATCCCGCCGCCAGGGCTCGATCCGCAAACCCTTCACTGGCGCCTGCGGCAGCGCCACCAGGCCGATTTCGAGTGCGCCTTCGGCAAGTTTCTTCAGCGTGTCCTGCGAGGTGAGCACTGCAACCTGCACATCGATGGCTGGGTGGTGTTGGCTCAAGGTCTCGAGGGCCTGCGGCAGCAACTGTGCGATGGCCCCGGTGGATGCGCCCAGCCGCACGCGACCGGCCAGGCCCAGCACCTGACGCTCCACGTCTTCAAGCGCCTGTTCCGCATCCGCCAACAACCGGCGTGCGCGCTCCACCAGGGTTTCGCCAATCGCCGAAGGCTGAACCCGCCCACGGGCACGCGATAACAGCTTGCCGCCCACTCGCGACTCAAGATCAGCAATGTGCAGGCTGACGGTGGGTGGCGCCAGGTTGAGCATGCGGGCCGCCTCGGCGAACGAACCAAGGTCGGCAATCGCCACGAGTGTGCGCAGGCGGTCCAGGCTGATTTCGCGCAAGGCTAATTCCTCATTCAGAAAATCTGAATTTCATCGTTTGGAAATTCAACTTTTCCTATCCTAGCGGCTCGCCGAAGATTGGAACACCTGATTTCCTCTGCGAGTGCATCCCATGGCAAATCCTCTTGTATTTATCGACGGCGACCAAGGCACCACCGGGTTGCAGATCCATCAGCGCCTGCGCGACCGCACCGATCTGCAACTGATCACCCTGAGCCCGGAACACCGCAAGGACCCGCAGCAGCGCGCCGAGATGATCAACGCTTGCGACATCGCGATTCTCTGCCTGCCCGACGACGCCGCACGCGACGCCGTCGCGAGCATCCAGAACCCGGCTGTGCGGGTGATCGACGCGAGTTCGGCCCACCGTACTCATCCTGACTGGACCTACGGTTTCGCCGAGATGAGCCCGCAACAGGCGCAACGCATTGCCACGGCGCAGCGGGTCAGCAATCCCGGTTGCTACCCCACCGGAGCGATTGGACTGTTGCGCCCCTTGCTTGAGGCCGGGTTGCTGCCCAAGGATTACCCAACGACCATTCATGCCGTGTCGGGCTATTCCGGCAAGGGCCGCGCCGGGGTGCAGGAGCATGAGGGCGCCGACGCCTCACAAGCGCCCGCCTTCCTGGTGTATGGGCTTGGGCTGGCACACAAGCATGTGCCGGAGATTCAGTTGCAAAGCGGGCTGACGGAGCGGCCGACCTTTGTGCCGGCCTACGGAGCTTTTCGCCAGGGAATCGTATTGACCATCCCGCTGCAACGTCGGTTATTGGCGCCGGGTGTGGATGGCTCGCGGTTGCATGACTGTTTGACTCAGCACTACCGCGATACGAATCACGTCCAGGTGCTGTCGATGCAGGCCGCCAAGGAGCTGACCTACCTTGACCCTCAAGCGCTGAACGGCACGGACGATGTGCGCCTGATCGTGTGTGAAAACCACGAGACGGGCCAGGTCCTGCTGGCGGCGGTGTTCGACAACCTCGGCAAGGGCGCTGCGGGTGCTGCTGTGCAGAACCTGGATTTGATGATCAGGGCAAAACAATAGCGGGCGCCGATTTTTCCGGGGCCCTGCGGTCGTAATCCGTCACGACTGTGCAACAAGCTCGACGTAGCTGGACTCCCCGCCGCCCTCCGCGCCCGACAGCCAACCCCACACGAAGGTCAGAGTGGTATGCCCGGCGTCATCAACGCCTACGGTGCCCCTTGACCAGCCGGCAAGAATCTCGCCCTCGGTAGTCAGGCACTGATACAGCAACTCGATGGTATCGGGGCCTGTAGCGCGCCCGACTTGATTGCCCATGCGAATCCGGCCGCCCTGGTAAGTGCCCCAGATGGCGTCTTCATCGACGTGATATTCAAACACGGTGCCCGTACCGGACAGCCCGTGGGTGTTGCCCGCTACGATAAACCGGCGATTGTTCAGGCGTTCGCTGATTTGGGGAAAGGCGGTTGGCATATGAAGGCGCTTCCTTGGTCGACAGGGTCCGTTCCCTGGGTGGTCAACCTACCGCAAATGGCTTTAACCGGTCATGCAAAACCTGCACAATTCCCGTCGGCTTTAGCGATAAGCTCGACCGCTTGCCCGCAGCGGCTGAAGGCGGCCTTGAATAGATGGAGCGGGATATGAAGGAGCAAGGAGAAAAGCGCATCGTGGTCATTGGCGCAGGCATCGTCGGCGCTTCCCTGGCGTATCACCTTGCCGTCAAAGGCGCTAGCGTGACCCTGCTCGAGGCTGCAGAAGTCGCCTCCGGCGTGACGGCCACTTCATTTGCCTGGATCACCACTTCACACCGAGGGCCGGACCCGATCGCCGCCCTGCGTGGCGAGGCCATCAACGACTATCACCGTCTTGAAACCCAACTGCCGGGCCTGAACATTCGTTGGACAGGCGCCCTGTCTTACGGCGCGAACTCAAGGGCGTTGCAGCAGCCTTCGGCGCACCGGTTGTCGCGCTCGCAGATTCTCGACCTTGAGCCAAACCTGAAAAACCCTCCTGAACATGCCCTGTATGTGGCCGAAGAAGGCGCCCTGGATGCGGTGCACGTCACCCATACGTTGGTCGCTGGCGCCCAGGAGCTGGGCGCGAAGGTACACACACAGACCCGGGTTCTCGGCTTCAAAACCGCGAATGGCCGGGTGACGGGCGTCGAAACCGCCAAGGGCATCATCGATGCCGACGTTGTGGTAATGGCCGCCGGGACAGGCATCTCGACGCTGGCAGACATGCTTGGGGCGACCCTTCCCATACACGCCTCGCCGTCCATTTTCATCCGCTACACCGCGCAATCCAACCTGGTGCAGACACTTATCTCCAGCCCGGAAATGGAAGTCAGGCAAGCGGCCGACGGTACGTTGCTGGCGGCAGAGGATTACCTGGGCGATGCCGTGGAAAACCAGCCGATGGCGATCGCGCTACGCACGGCCAACACCATTCGGCACGAGTTCCATGGCGTTGATTCGATTGAGCCGGAGTTGGCGTGTATCGGCCTCAGGCCCATCCCCGCAGACAACATCCCCATCATCGGTTATCTACCCAACGTCGAGGGCGTGTACATATGTGTGATGCACCCTGGGGTTGCGTTGGCCGCAATAGTGGGACGTCTTGCCAGTGAAGAAATCACTGATGGCAAGACCTCCGCCGCTTTCGGGCCATGCCGTCCTGAAAGGTTTTTTCAACGGTAGGGGCTTGTTGGCACCCGCTCCCGCGTGCGACCTGAAGAAGCCCCTATCCAGATCTCAAGTACCGATAGAGCGTCTGCCGACTGATTTCAAAATCACGCGCCAACTTGGATTTACTTTCTCCTGCACCGGCCCGGTCAATTAAGTTTACAACCTGATTGTCAGACAGTTTCTTCTTGCGACCTCTATAAGTCCCACGATGCTTTGCGCTGGCAATTCCCGCCGCCTGTCTTTCCCTCATCGCAGCGCGCTCGAACTCTGCAATCAGCTCCATTACCGCAATGATGGACTCCACGACTTCAAGACAGTCATGCCGGAACACCAGGTTTTCGTTCAAACACTCCAGCGTGACCTGCTTTTCAATCAACCGGCGAATGATGGTGCACAACTGGTCCGTGTTGGAGGTGAGCGCTGCCATGCTGTCCACCACCACGGTATCCCCGCACTGCAGGTGGCGGAGTAGCCTCTCCAGGCCTGCAGGATTCGCGGCATTGTCTGCCGGCTCATCGCAAAACACGGCATCAAATACATCATCGCTTGTTATTTTCTCTACGGCGATCTCGGGCTCTTGTAGAGCGCGCCGGAAATATTTGATGCGATGCAATCTCATGGTGCCTCCTTGGCAATACTTGTACAGCGTCATTTTATACCTGTACAAACTGTAACTAAATCATCAATTCCTTACACCAACACTTGTAACATTGAACCCACCCAAAATACACAGTTGCAAAGAGTTGAACTTGCCCTATCATTTTGAAGCATGGAATTCTAACAAGCTTTTCGCAAAAAAGTCGATTTCGTATTTCTTGAATGACCCGCGCAATTCAAGCAACCCATATGAGCAACTACTGTTTTATAGCCTCAACAATTGACTTGACCGACTTGACGCGCTGGTATTTATCGATGCAATCAGAGGATGAATGGATGAAGGTCATGGAAAACACCATCGAAATTGATCACCCAACTACCGATCAGCAAAAGATTGACAAGGTAACTCGGAGTATTACGGATCATGGGAACTACCTGCGAAAGCGTTATCCGATCCTGCAGCACCAGGATGCTCTGGGCGCGAGTGTCATGGCGTTTTCCCTGCTAGGGATGGTCATTACGGGAGGGCTCTATATAAAGGGTTTTATCCCCGCATGGACGTGTATTTTGGTCAATGCGCTGCTGACTTCGTTCATTCATGAAATCGAACATGACCTGATTCATCGCCTTTATTTTAGAAAGCAGCCGCTTGCCCATAATGCCATGATGCTCTTCTGCTGGCTGGCTCGGCCGGGAATGCCCAGTCCGTGGCTAAGGCGCAATCTGCACTTTCATCACCATAAGGAGTCCGGAACTGATTCGGATGTCGAGGCCTGGATCACCACGAGCGGCAGCCCTTGGGGAATACTGCGATTATTAAAACTGGTGGACGGATTTGTATTTGGTTTTCTAAATGCGGTTTTTGCCCCGGGATGGGGGCAAAAGGTAAAATTGTTAGGCAAGATTATTCGGCTCAATACACCATTCGGGCTTCTGTATTGGGGGTGCTGGTATGTGTTCCTCGGCTACCACCTGTATGTCTGGTTTGGGTCAATGATTGGGATGGAGGTTCACAGCTCTGCCACGACGCTGGAATTAATGGGCATCATCAATAGCGCAGTAGTTATTCTTATAGCGCCCAATATGATACGGCAGTTCTGCCTATTCTTTATAAGCTCAAATATGCACTACTACGGCGATGTTGCCCCGCGTAACGCATTACAACAAACCCAAGTGATGAACCCTTGGTGGCTGTGGCCGTTCCAGTTGTTCTGTTTTAACTTTGGCAGCACCCACAGCATCCATCACTTCGTGGTGAGAGACCCGTTTTATCTGCGCCAGATGACGGCACCGTATGCTCATAAAGTCATGGCCCAGGCCGGTGTCAGGTTCAATGACTTCGGCACCTACAAGCGAGCGAACCGCTTCTCCATGGAGCACTCCCAAACTCGGTCTCGTGGGTGAAGTCCCCCACGACCATTATCGGTGTTCGGCAAGTATCAAGGGCCGCACTTCAAATAGAGGACATTGAGGTATGAAAGCGCAAGGGATGTGTGCGAAGCCGTTTGAAGCGGTCAAGCAGGCCTTCGAGGACATGTTTGATGATCCGCAGGAACGTGGGGCCGGCCTATGCGTGCAGGTAGGCGCAGAGACAGTTGTCGACCTCTGGGCGGGCATGGCGGATCTGGCAGGCACGAAGCCCTGGACCCGCGATACGCTGGCCAATACCTTTTGCGTTATAAAACCCTATGTCGCGGTGGCCGTCCTGATGTTGGTCGAGGACGGCAAATTGGAGCTGGATGCGCCCGTGGCCCGTTACTGGCCTGAATTCGCCCAGAGCGGGAAAGCACGGGTCACCTTGCGCCAAGTGATGAACCACACCGCAGGCCTGCCGGCGCTGCGAGCACCCGACCATAACCCCATGATGTATGACTGGGAACATATGCTGCGGGTCCTGGAAGCCGAGCCGCTTTGGTGGGAAGCGGGAACAGACCTGGGGTACGGCACCACCACGTTTGGCTGGATTCTCGGTGAATTGATTCGTCGGGTGGACGGGCGAGATCCTTGTGTGTTTATCCACGAAGAGATTCTGGATCCCCATGAGTTGGACGTGCACCTTGGCGTGGACGCAGAACACTTTCATCGTATCGCGCGTTTCGACAGTGCCACGGGACGGGTCGGTGATCCTTACTCGCAGGCATTGCGAACCGTGGTGAAAAACGAGCCGTCACATATCGCGACACTCGCCTTCACCAATCCCGGAATGGTGCCAAGACGAACCAGTGACCCGCGCTGGTGGGCCTACCGGCAACCCGCCGTGTGTGGACACGGTTCGGCTCACGGCTTGGCCGGTTTCTACAGCGCACTGATGGCGGGAAACTTTATCGGTCCCGAACTGCTTAGTGAGTTCACTCGAGAGCACAGTCACGGCATGGATCGGGTATGGATGCGCCCCATGCGTTATGGATTGGGTTGCATGCTGGAGCAGCAACGAGACCCGACGGCTTCCCATGCGATGGGCCCAAACACCTTCGGCCATATCGGGCTTGGCGGCCCGATCAGTTTCGCCGATCCCGAAAGGCAAGTGAGCTTTGGCTTTGTCACCACCACCTCGGGCAGCCATTCGATGATTGATCCCCGTCCCGGCCTGCTTTCATCCCTTGTCTATGCGGCTCTTTGAAGGTAAGGGGCGGATCTATGCATCTGAGGCTTTCAACAGTGCGCAAGATTGCATAATGCAACGCAGCAGGTTTATGGCAAGATGCGGCCTTGTGCCACCCACCTGTTGAACCTGCAGAATTAGGCTTTAATTGCCGATATGGATTCACCCAGGAAACTAATCGACTACGGAGCGCGGATGCGCCGTTACAAGCCTTAACTGAATGGGTAATCACTTGCCGCGATTTTCAATTTACAGCGGGACGGTTCTAGCCGGGTACTCGGCACTCGATGAGGGCGACCCTCCTATGGGTGTCGCATTCGGCAGATTCGAGCCAGTCGATGGATACCGATTGATCCAAAACGAGTGCCGTACGAACCACCGTGATCAGTCGGCTCTGGGGCTTTCGGTTCAAACCGAAACGGGCCAAGTCATTCAGTGTGCAGGCGTTAGTATCCTGGATTACTCGGAAGCGCTTCTACCTGACTTAATTGAGGTTAACGTTCTTGGCATTTCCCACCCCCCTTATGGTGAGCTGTTTCCTGAACAGGTCGCCCGATATGCAAGGCAACTAAGCTAAGCCAGTTATTCACCGGTACCTTGCAACCAGCTTCCGGTCACAAGTGACTGATGGCAAACCGAAACCTATCCCTCCCGGCTCACAATGAGCCGTTGGTTTATGAACGAGGGTGGGTAAAACGACGACATGATTTATTTATAAATAAATTCATACGCCTCAATATAAGAACCTATCTTGTTTGAATGAGCAGTCACCCACACTGCATTCATGCCTTTCTTTCTTTGATCGTTGAGTTCCGACTGAGTGGTACAAAGCTCAACCCAGCGCTCAGTCTTTAAATCCTTAATCCGCAGACCCGCCTCACAACGACTGAACTTTCCAACGTAGGGCCCCGGAGTATCCAGCTCGTAAGGTGACGCATACTGAACAATGTCGCCGGGCAACAGGTACGTAACGACGTCATAACTGTGTAAGGACAAAATCAGACCCAGGCAAAAACCACCAAAAAAAGATTCTCCAACACGGTTCGGGTTTCTTACAGCCGGACGATAGTAGGTGGCCCTTGCAGCAAAAAAGAGTCCAACCAGACAACCAACGACTATATAGGTCGTCCACTCGGGAATCGATGGCATTAAAACCGTTCGCATTCCAATACGAGCGGCCCAGAGCATATAAGCAATCCATGCTCCAAATACCAGACACACCACCAACAACAAGGTTCTTTTCTTTGATTTGTTTTCAAATGAAGGATATTCCATTCCCTGCCTACTCTATTTTTAAATTCCCGGGAAAAGCACTTCGTGCTTCACGCCAACTTCCTTTACCCGATTGGCATGCCGGGCATATTAACGAATGAGCGTCACGGGTAACGGCCTATTTATCCGCGACTCACAGACATGGGCAGAGCGCCATCGGTTCTACCCATTAGCGCAAATTGTTCAACCGCCTCACATCCCTTATCCTCGTGGCCTTACCTGCCAACGCCCGCCGGAGCCCTCATGGACCTCGCCACCCTAACCCTCTTCCTCCCGGCCTGCTTCGCCCTGAACATGGCGCCCGGCCCGAACAACCTGCTGTCCGTGAGCAACTCCACCCGCTACGGCTACCGTACTTCGTGCCTGGCGGGCGTCGGGCGCTTGCTGGCCTTCGCCGGGATGATCGCCCTCGCGTCCGCCGGGCTGGCGGTGGTGTTGCAAACTTCAGAATTGCTGTTCTACGGGATCAAGATCCTGGGCGCCGCGTATCTGTTTTATCTGGCGTATCAACTGTGGCGGGCCAACCCGCAAGCGGAGGCTGAGTCGACAGCGCCCAAGGCCGGTTTGTGGGCATTGGCAAGACAGGAGTTCCTGGTGGCCGCCGGCAATCCCAAGGCAATCCTGATTTTTACCGCCTTCCTACCGCAATTCGTCGACCCGGCACAGCCGATCACACCGCAATTCGCCCTGCTGGGTGTGATGTTCCTGGCCCTGGAATGGATCGCCATCAGCGCCTACGCCTATATGGGTTTGCATATGCGCCGCTGGTTTTCGCAGGCTCGGGGCAAGCGGATTTTCAACCGCTGCTGTGCGGGGTTGTTGTCGGCCGCCGCGACGGTGTTGCTGATGGCACGCAGAGCCTGAAAAAGAGGATAAAGGATGAGTTTCACCGTCAATGTAAGGGTGGCAGTCGTAGCAGATGCACCCGCCATCCAGGCGATTTATGCACCCATGGTTGAACGCACGGCGATCTCTTTCGAGCAGGAAGCTCCGAGCATCGAAGAGATGGCCCAGCGGATCACTACCACGCTGGATCTTTATCCCTACCTGGTAGCCGAGCGCGACGGTCAGGTCGTGGGCTACGCCTATGCCAGCCCGCATCGCGCCCGGCAAGCGTATCGCTGGTCGGTGGATGTCACGGTGTATATCGATCCTGCGGCACATCGCAACGGAATCGGCCGAGCGTTATACCAACAGTTATTGCCCCTGCTCGTGCGCCAGGGCTACCACGCGGCCTATGCCGGGATCGCCCTGCCGAACGCCGGGAGTGTGGGGTTGCATGAAGCGTTGGGCTTCACGCATATCGGGACGTATCCTGAAGTCGGATTCAAGCATGGTCAGTGGCATGACGTAGGTTATTGGCGCAAGGCACTGGATGGATCAACACCGCCCAGGTCGATCATTCCATTCAACGAGTTGCCGGGGAAATAGGTTGGGCGGTGACGAGTTTGTGATCCTGCTTAACAACACCTCGAACGAGCGCACCGTCGCGCTGGGCCGCGTCGGCTTGATTGAACAAAGTGATGCGGCGCTGTATGAATCCAAGCGTGGCGGACGCGTTCAGCCGCTCAACCTTTAAGCGCCGCCTCAATCCCCGCGACATCGATCTTGGTCATCCCCATCATCGCCTCAAACGCCCGCTTGGCCGCTGCCGGATCGGGATGGGTGATCGCCGTGCTCAGCACCCTCGGGGTAATCTGCCACCTCACACCCCATTTATCCTGACACCAGCCGCAGACATTTTCCTGGCCGCCATGGCTGACAATTGCGTGCCACAAGCGATCGGTTTCCGCCTGATCGTCGGTGGCCACCTGGAACGAGAATGCCTCGTTGTGCTGCACGCCAGAGCCGCCGTTCAGGCCAAGGCAAGGAATGCCCATGACCGTGAATTCCACGGTCAACACATCGCCCTGCTTGCCCGCCGGGTAATCCCCGGGCGCGTGATGGACAGCGGTCACCGCACTGTCCGGGAAGGTCTTGGCGTAGAAGTTGGCAGCGTCCAGTGCGCTGCCGTCGTACCAAAGGCACACCGTGTTTTTGCTGAGCATGAGTGTTCTCCAGCGTGGAGGTTCGGACTTGCAGTGTAGTACCGCTACCGACAAGAATGCGTTCGCGTCCTGGCACGCCCCCCGCTTTAACCCCACGGTGCAGATAATGAGTAACGGTGTAAGGATCGACCCGCGAACACTCCCGGTCCCGCAATCCATCAGCCCCGAGGCCCAGGCGATGCTGCGTCGCTCGGTGAATGACGAGGGCGTGCCGCTGAACAGCCTGTACGCCATGCCCGCCGCCGATGACCACGATGGCTGGCGTCGCATGCAAGCCGCCGTCGCCCAAAACTACGCCGCGTCACAGGTGGGGCAAGCGGCGAGCCTGCGCGCCCTCGTCGAGACGATCACCGTCGCAAGCGCCACCGTGTACCGGGCAACCCCAGCCGACGGCGCCGAGTTCGCTTATATCGACCTGCACGGCGGCGCCCTGGTGTTCGGTGGCGGCGAAAACGCCCGCCTCGCCGCCGGCAGACATGCCGACCTGCATGGCATGACCTGCTACGGCGTGGACTACCGCATGCCGCCTGACTATCCGTACCCGGCGGCACTCGATGACTGCATGGCCACCTACCGGCACGTACTGGCGCACCACACCCCGGACAAGATCGTGATCGGCGGCCGCTCGGCCGGAGGCAACCTTGCCGCCGCAACGGTGCTGCGGGCCCGCGACGAAGGCTTGCCGCTGCCGGCCGCGCTGGTATTGCTGTCACCCGAAGTGGACCTGACCGAATCGGGCGACAGCTTCCAGGTCAACCGCACCGTCGACGTGGTGCTGCCCAACCCGCTGATGAGCACCAACCTGCTGTACGCCGCCGGCGCGGAGTTGTCTCACCCGTACCTGTCGCCATTGTTCGGAGATTTCGCAAAGGGCTTCCCGCCGACGTTCGTGCAAAGCGGCACCCGTGACCTGTTCCTCTCCAACGCCGTGCGCCTGCATCGCGCGCTGCGAAGGGCCGAGGTGCCGGTGGATCTGCATATTTTTGAAGCGATGCCCCACGGCGGTTTCATGGGCGCGCCGGAAGACGCAGAACTGTCGGCGGAACAGGTGCGTTTTGTGCGCCACTGGTTGAACCGCGCCTGATCGCTGCGAGTTGACACACCCTGTAATAATCCATAAAGATGAGCGTCTTATTCAGGGTGTGTCCTCAATGTCTGCAACGACCTTCAACTTTTCCGTCATTGGCTTGATTGCCAAGGCGCAAGGTTGCGTTGCGCACGCCCTCAAATCGAAGAAACAGTCGCTCATGTGACCGGGGCGCGCTGTCCCGTCAGATGAGCTGACAGGACATTGAGCGCGAAGGCCCCCTCCTCTTGCTTACTTCCCTCTGCCCTTCTGACGGTGACGAAATCGGTCAACCATCAGGAGAAAGCGCATGTCATCATTTCAAGGTATCTGGGTTCCCGTGGTTACACCGTTTCATAACGGCGCCATCGACTTCATTGGCTTGCGCCGCCTGGTCTGCCATCTGCTGGAAGAAGGCGTGGCCGGGATCATGGTCTGTACCACCACCGGCGAAGCTGCCTCGTTGAGCCGCCATGAGCAGTTGGCGATGCTGGATGCAGTACTAGAACTGGTACCGGCGCAGCAAGTGGTGATGGGTCTGGCCGGGTATAACCAGATTGAGCTGTTGCAGTTCCAGGCCGAAATCCTGAAGCGCCCGGTGGCCGGCTTGCTGGTGCCGCCGCCGAGCTACATACGCCCGTCCCAGGCGGGCCTTGAGGCGTTCTTCCGCACCGTGGCCGATGCCTCCAGTGTGCCGATCATTCTGTATGACATTCCCTATCGCACCGGCATTGCCTTCGAACAGGCGACGCTGCTGAACATCGTTGCCCATGAACGGATCGTCGCGATCAAGGATTGCGGCGGCAACCTGGCCAACACCCTGGCGTTGTTGGCCAGTGGGAAGGTTGATGTGTTGTGTGGCGAGGATGTGCAGATATTCAACGCACTGTGCCTGGGAGCGACCGGTGCGATTGCCGCGTCGGCGCATGTGCGGACCGAGGATTTTGTGACGCTGCATCGGCAGGTTCGGGATAACCAATTGATGGCGGCTCGTAAGACGTTTTTCGGTTTGCTGCCGTTGATTCACACAATGTTCGTGGAGCCCAATCCGGCGCCGGTGAAGGCGGCACTGGCGATGGAAGGGTTGATCGGCAGTGAGTTGCGGGCGCCGATGCTGGCGGCGAGTGAGACGGTGGTGAATCAATTGCAGCAAGTCTTGGCCACGCTCGAATAACCTGTGGCGAGGGAGCTTGCTCCCGCTGGGGTGCGAAGCGCCCCCAAAACCAGACACCCCATTTTATCTGCCGAAAAGAGGTGTCTGGACTAGGGCTGCTGCGCAGCCCAGCGGGAGCAAGCTCCCTCGCCACAGGGGTGCGGTTTATCCTCTCGCCACCGCCAATCTGTGCAACGTGATCTTGCGCACTTCCTGCTTGCTCACCTCAATGTGGGTCTTGAGCAGTTGCTGCGCCTGGTCGCTTTGCCGTTGCAAGATCGCATCGAGGATTCTTCCGTGCTCCTCATACGTCGCCGCAATTCGCGATTGCTGAGTGAAATCCAGCCGCCGAATGATGCGGATTTTCTCGGTAATCTCGTAATGCATGCGCGCCATTTCTGCGTTGCCCGTGGCCTGCACCAGCCCGCAGTGGAACGCCTCATCCAGCGCCGAAACGAGCTGAGCGTCATCCAGCCGGGCACTTTCGTCCACCTGCCAAATCGCCTCAAGCCCTTCAAGGCCCTGCTCCGCCATGCCACACAAGCGATTGACGGCGGCTAACTCCAGCACGATCCGAACGTCGTAAAGCTCTTCGAAATAGTTGAAGTCGAACGGCCGCACCTGCCAGCCGCTCCTGAAAAAAACTTCCAGGTACCCTTCCCGCGCCAGCCGATACAGCGCCTGGCGCACCGGCGTGCGGCTGGCCTGCATGCGTTCGGCCACGTCACCTTCGCTGAAGCGATCACCCGGTAACAAACGAAAGTCGAAGATGTCGTCCTTCAACTGCTGGTAGACCCGCTCTGCCAGGCTGTCCGGGCGTTCGCTGGGTTTTCTCGTGGTTGAGAGCTGCATGCCTATTTCCTGCTCGCCATGTAGGCGCGCCAGCCGCCGAATTCGGTGATGTCGGTGGCGCCTGCCAGGGCCCAGGGCTCGCAGATAAACCCTTTCACACTGCGCCCGTCCGCCAGGGTCAGGTTGCCGATGCCCAGTGGCGCGGGAATCTCCGCGACGAACTCGCCAAAGCGAGCGATGGGCATGTCCCACAGCTCGACGATGATCGCGCTGCCCGAATCGTCCTTGACCAGCCCAGGCTTGGGCGGAACCGTGCCAGGCAGTGCATGCAAGCGGTAGTGGCTCGCCGTCAGGGTTTGCTCCACAAGCACAGCGTTGCGGGTGGTCAGTTGGAAATTCAGCGGCATCCCGGTGAGGTGCGCACCCACCACCGCCACCCGCACGCTGCCCGGAGCCTGCCGTGCAGGGGCCGGTTGTGGCAGGTGGCGTCCGGTGGCGCCCAACGGCAGATCGAGGCCGGCCTGCCAGCGTTTGCCCAGGTGCGCCAGGGCCGTGTCGTGCCAGGCAGGCGCGATAAGCGTGACGCCGCACGGCAGGCCATCGCTGCGCAGCCCGGCGGGCACGGCCAGCGCCGAGAGATCGGCCAGGTTGGTGAAGTTGGTGTAGAAGCCAAACTGCGAGTTGTACAGCACCGGCTCCAAGGCCATTTCCGCCAGGGTACGAATCGTCGGCGAGGTCGGCACCAGCAAGGCGTCGAAACCGGCCAGGCTGTCGTTGATGCGTCGGCTCAGTTCGGCGCGCAGGTATTCGGCTTTATAGGCATCGCAGGCGCTGTACTGGTGGCCGTTTTCAACGATGCCGCGCACCACCGGGTTGATTGCTCCGGGGTTGCTGGCGAGCATGCCTTCCAGCGCCACCGTACGCTCCGCGACCCAGGAGCCGTAATAGAGTTGCTCGGCGAGTTGCTGGAACGGGCTGAAATCCACCTCCGTTATCTCGGCACCGAGTGCCTGAAACCTGAGCAGCGCCTGTTCGAACACGGCCTGGTTCTGCGCGTCGCCAAAAAACTCCAGGCTGGCCGGCACCGCCAGCTTGATTGTGGCGCCGACCGCTACGGGAGCGGTGTTGGGGTTGACGCGTGAATAGGCGTCGCTGGCGTCGTAAGCAGCAGCGACGCCCGCAACCGTCTCGGCATCTTCAACCGTCAGCGCAAACACCGAAATACAGTCCACAGTACGGCACGCAGGCACCAACCCGGAGTTAGACAAACGCCCCTTGGTCGGCTTCAACCCGACGATATTGTTGAAGCCCGCCGGCACCCGGCCGGAACCGGCGGTGTCGGTGCCCAGGGAGAACGCTACCAGGCCACGGGCAACCACCGACGCAGAACCTGAGCTGGAGCCGCCGCTGACGTAATCCGGATTGAAACTGTTGCCCACTGCACCGTAGGGCGAGCGCGTACCGACTAGGCCGGTGGCGAACTGATCCAGGTTGGTCTTGCCCATCAGGATCGCCCCGGCCGCCCGCAGCCGGGC
Source organism: Pseudomonas sp. ATCC PTA-122608 (assembly GCF_001952855.1). Classification (GTDB taxonomy): domain Bacteria; phylum Pseudomonadota; class Gammaproteobacteria; order Pseudomonadales; family Pseudomonadaceae; genus Aquipseudomonas. Next base: position 428,172 of record NZ_LPNO01000002.1, read on the forward strand.
CACCACCGTGGCATCCGCCGCAGCGCGATAGGCAAACTCCGGACACGCCGCCGTGGTCTCCCAACCCGCCGCATCGATGTTGTCCTTGATGGCAAACGGCACGCCATACAACGGCAGCTTGTCGATATCGCCACCGACCGCCGCAAGCCGCTCGGCCAGTTGCGCCAACTGGTCACGCAGTTGCTGCGGCTGCACCCGGCTGATCCAGGCGTTGTCCTCGGCGGGAAACGTGCCCGCGAGGGTCAACAGGATTTCGGGGGTCAGCGCCTGGCTGCGGTAAGCGGCCTGCCATTCGCCAAGGGTCCAGCCAAGTTGTTCGTTGCGCATTGAGGATTCCATCTTGTATCCAAGTTTGGATTTCTTTTAGCAAGCGCTGGGCCAATCAGCTGCAAGCCAATGAATACGTGGCGTTGGCAGAAAACCGCCGGATTGGCCGCCCTCAACCGTGCTCCGTGATGAAGCAGCAATGCGCCAAAAAAAGACATTCAGGCGGCCGCGCGGTTGCGAGCGGGTCGATACCGGCCTATGTTCGAAACCATGCTTTAAAAACTGCTGTCCATCCCATACGCCCATTCCGTAGCCAGGTGACGACATGCCCACCGCTTCCCGCCCCGCCGTGCTCGAACTGATCGGCAACACCCCGCTGGTGCGGGTCAGCCGCTTCGATACCGGCCCATGCACGCTGTTCCTCAAGCTTGAATCCCAGAACCCCGGCGGCTCGATCAAGGACCGCATCGGCCTGGCCATGATCGACGCCGCCGAACGCGACGGCCGCCTGCGCCCCGGTGGCACCATCATCGAAGCCACCGCCGGCAATACTGGCCTCGGCCTGGCGCTGGTGGGTCGCGCCAAAGGTTACCGTGTGGTGTTGGTTGTGCCGGACAAGATGTCCACCGAAAAGGTCTTGCACCTGAAAGCCATGGGCGCCGAGGTGCACATCACCCGCTCCGACGTCGGCAAGGGCCACCCCGAGTATTACCAGGACGTCGCCGCGCGGCTGGCCAAGGACATTCCCGATTCGTTCTTCGCCGACCAGTTCAACAACCCGGCCAATCCCCTGGCCCACGAGACCAGCACTGCGCCGGAAATCTGGGCTCAGACCCAGCATGATCTCGACGCCATCGTGGTCGGCGTCGGCTCGGCCGGCACCCTCACCGGCCTGACCCGTTTCTTCAAGCGCGTACAACCCGACCTGGCCATGGTGCTGGCCGATCCGGTCGGCTCGGTAATGGCTGAGTACAGCCGCAGCGGCACCATGACCGAACCCGGCTCATGGGCCGTGGAAGGGATCGGCGAAGACTTCATCCCCTCCATCGCCGACCTCTCCAGCGTGCGCCACGCCTATTCCATCAGCGACGAAGAAAGCTTCGACCACGCCCGCCAACTGCTGCGGGCCGAAGGCATTCTCGGCGGCTCTTCAACCGGCACCCTGCTCGCCGCCGCCCTGCACTATTGCCGCGAACAGACCGAGCCCAAGCGCGTCGTCACCTTCGTCTGCGACACCGGTACCCGCTACCTGTCGAAGGTCTACAACGACCAATGGATGAACGACGCCGGCCTGCTGCAATACAAACACTACGGCGACCTGCGCGACCTGATCGCCCGCCGTTTCGAGGACGGCAGAGTGATCAGCGTCGGCCCCGACGACAGCCTGCTCACCGCCTTCCAGCGTATGCGCCTGGCGGACGTGTCGCAATTGCCGGTGCTGGTGGACGGCCAAAAACTGGTGGGGGTGCTCGACGAGTCAGATGTATTGCTCGGCCTGCATCAGAACGCCGCGCACTTTTCCATGACCGTGGCCAGCGCCATGACCAACGCCCTGCACACCCTTGCGCCCAGCGCCAGCCTTGCGCAATTGCAGGCCGAACTGGATCGCGGACTGGTGGCAATCATTGCTGACGCGTCGGGCTTTCACGGCCTGATCACCCGCGTCGACCTGCTTAATCACCTACGGAGATCCCTTGCATGACCCAGCACGATAAGAGCGCCTTCGCCACCCGCGTGATCCATGCCGGGCAATCCCCCGACCCGACCACCGGGGCGCTGATGCCGCCGATCTACGCCAACTCCACCTACCTGCAGGAAAGCCCCGGCGTTCACAAAGGCTTCGACTACGGGCGCTCCCATAACCCGACGCGCTTCGCCCTGGAACGCTGCGTGGCCGACCTGGAAGGCGGCACCCAGGCCTTCGCGTTCGCCTCCGGCCTGGCGGCGATTTCCACCGTGCTGGAACTGCTCGACGCCGGTTCCCACGTGGTCTCCGGCAACGACTTGTACGGCGGCACCTTCCGCCTGTTCGACAAAGTTCGCCAACGCAGCGCCGGGCATCGTTTCAGCTTCGTCGACCTGACCGACCTGTCGGCTTTCGAAGCCGCGTTGCAGGACGACACGCGGATGGTCTGGGTCGAAACCCCGAGCAACCCGCTGCTGAGCCTGACCGACCTCAGTGCCATCTCCCGTATCTGCAAAGCCCGGGGCATCATCTGCGTGGCCGACAACACCTTCGCCAGCCCATGGATCCAGCGCCCGCTGGAACTGGGTTTCGACATCGTGGTGCACTCCACCACCAAGTACCTCAACGGCCACTCCGATGTGATTGGCGGTATTGCCGTGGTGGGCCAGAATCCTGAGCTGGCCGAGCGCGTGGGCTTCCTGCAAAACTCCGTGGGTGCGATTGCCGGGCCGTTTGACGCGTTCCTGACCCTGCGTGGGGTGAAGACATTGGCGCTGCGCATGGAGCGCCATTGCAGCAATGCGCTGGAGCTGGCGACATGGCTGGAGCACCAGCCGCAGGTGGCACGGGTTTACTACCCCGGCCTGGCATCGCATCCGCAGCATGAGCTGGCACGCCGGCAAATGCGTGGGTTTGGCGGGATGATTTCGGTGGACCTGAAAAGCGACCTGGCGGGTGCGACGCGCTTCCTGGAAAGCGTGAAGATCTTTGCGTTGGCTGAAAGCCTGGGGGGCGTTGAAAGTTTGATCGAACACCCGGCGATCATGACCCATGCGAGCATTCCGGCAGCGACGCGGGCGCAGTTGGGGATTGGAGATGGGTTGGTGCGGTTGTCGGTGGGAGTTGAGGACGTGGAAGACCTGCGGGCGGATCTGGCGCAGGCGTTGGCGCGGATCTAAAAAAACTGCCTCCCTGTAGGAGCGAGCTTGCTCGCGAAGGTCGCTAACGATGACGCTCGCACCCTGTTTCAACGCGGCGCCCTCCGGTTCTTCGCGAGCAAGCTCGCTCCTACAGTGGGTTGTCATCGCCACATGAATCTCAATCCAATGGCACCCGCAAGTCCCAATAAACAGATCAGGCCCACGCCATAAGCGACCGTACGCCATGGCTGGCGGCCGCTCAGCTACATCACCGTATGCATCACCCGCGCGACGGTGAACGTGCAGAACAGCCAAGTCGTGGCAACGCCGGTCGCCTCCACTGCAATGCACAGCCCACCCAAAACGAAAAACAACGGAATATTTTCCAGGTCATTGGCCCAGGCTCTCGCGGCCCGGGAGACTTGCGGTAATTCCCGGGGATTCGCATCGCGATGGAAGAAACCGGCGTCCTCGGGGTTGGTGAATGCACGGTATCTGAGCCGAAAGAAACCCTGGTAACAGGAGATCGCCAGCATCTTCAAGAACAGCACCAGCACGCACAGCGCATAAACCTCCATCACCGGCCCCTTGAAGGTTCGCGGAACCCGTTGACCACGATATACAGCAGCGGCCCGATGGATACGAAAACCGCCGTTACCAGTAAATAGGGCAACACCGACGCCAGGGATTTGCCCCTGGCCCGCGCATCCCGGTACATCCATACGCCCGCCAAGGCCGCCATCAGATACAAGTCAATCACCACCTGGGCAGTGTCCGGCCTCGATATCAATTCAAGTCCGAACGCCATGAGCGATTGATCGGCGATAAGCATCGTGATCAATGTGTACAGGGCAAAAGCCAACAACCCGGCCAGGGCAATCCAGGGTCTGCGCATGTTCTCCTCCTTGGAGACAACGGTTCGGGAAGCTGCACATTAGTGATAACGTCGCTCCCCTCTCAATGACCTCAAAGGTCATCGACACCATCGACCCGCCCGGCCAGAGTCAGCCTATGAGCAGCCAACCCTTCCCCCGCGCCAACCCCGACACCAGCGCCGGCATGCAACTGCGCGTGCTGCGTCGGCACGCCAGATTGAGCCAGCTGGAACTGGCGCTGATCACCGGGGTTTCCCAACGCCACCTGAGCTGCATCGAGACCGGGCGCGCCAAGCCGAGCCCGGGCACCCTGCATAATTTGCTGATGGCGCTGGAGGTTCCGCTGGAGCAATGCAACAGCGTGTTCCTCGCCGCCGGCTTCGCCCCGCGTTATGAGGCAACCCCGCTTTCCTCGCCGTCGATGGAGGCCATTCGCGAGGCGATCAGCCATGTGCTCCATGCGAATAATCCTGCGCCGGCGATCGTGCTGGGCAGCCACTGGGAAGTGCTCGCCGCCAACGCCAGTACGCAGGTGCTGTTCGAGCTGGTGGGGATCAAGCCGGAGGCGGCTGATGGATTGAATTTGCTGGTCACCCTGCTTCAGCCTGGCGGCCTGGGTGATCATTTGATCAACGCTGAAGAAATCCGCACCATCGCCTGGCAACGGGCGACGCGCGAGGCGTTGGGCAATCCCGAACTTGCCAGGCTTCTGGACAGCCTGCCGGCACCGCAAAGTACCGAAGCCTTGGTCAATGAACCGCCGCCACTGGTGCTGACACGGGTCAACTCGCGTGAAGGTGAGCTGAACTTCATGTCGACCTTCACCACCTTCGGCATGCCTCAGGACATTACGGTAACGTCGTTGCGCATCGAGCATTTGATTCCGGCAGATGCGCAGACGTGGCAGGTGATGACCGCCGCGTATGAGCGGTCATTGGTGAGGTAGAAAGCCGCGTCGGGGCCATTAGTTATTTGTCGTATTTTGCCCGCCATAGCTATTGGCGCGGCTCTTGGAGGAGGAGCCGTTGCTGTATTGGGTGTCTTGCCCGCCGTAGCTATTGGAGCGGCTCTTGGCTGAGGTGCCGTCGCTGTATTGRGTGTCTTGCCCACCATAGCTGTTGGAACGGGTCTTGGCCGAGGTGCCGTCGCCGTATTGGATATCCTGCCCGCCATAACTATTGGAGCGGCTCTTGGAGGAAGTACCATCGCTGTATTGGGTGTCTTGCCCACCGTAGCTATTGGCGCGACTCTTGGAAGAGGTGCCATTGTCGTATTCGCAATCGGACCCACCATAACTGTTCGCCCTGCACGTCTCGGCAACCGCTTGGTAAAGCGGCGCAGCCAACAAAACCGTGCCCAGCAAAACGACCTTAAGCTTCATGTTAATTCCTTGTAGGGGTGGCGATACGCTATTACAGACTGGAGATTCTGAACTTAGTTTCCAACGTTCTGAAATGCGCTCGCGCGAGCCGACGTGGCAACCCTTTGCCAGCCCCGGCAACTCCTGGCCTGCGCCCTGCCCCGGCAATACCACCCAGCCCACGCCGCACAGAGCATGCAGCACATGGCCCGGGTTTTGCTCTGTTGCTGCTACCAATAAGGGAGCGGCACCATGATAGGAAGCACGATAAGTCTGTTAGCGCTGGGACAGAGGGCTTTTACACAATCCATGGAAAACGGCACCCTGCGGGCCGGGAGGATTGAAGTCACCAACGCCACGCCCGAGATCAAGGCCACGCTGGAAGCCAGCTATCAGGAGCAAGTGCGCTCGACCGCGCAAACCGTTGCCACCGCCAGGGCCAGCCCTTCCTGGGCGACCTTCGACGATAAAAGCAACGACGTCGAACTGCCCGATGTTCAGTCACTCAGCAAAAGCGACGCCACCCATGTGGCCAATGGTCTTCAGTACCTGCTCGATATCGGGCGCCTGGACGGCAGGACTGTCACCGCGAAAAATGGCGACCAGTCGACCGATAACATCGCGGTCTACAAGGACTGGCTCCAGGCCCACATCGGCGTTGATGTACAGGCCTGAGACGGCTCACACCATCGGCACGGCAATCAGCAAGATCGCCGTGCCATGGGTGGCCGTCGCCGCCACCACGCCGTAACGCATCCGCACCAGCCCGAAGGCCACGCCTTCAATCAGGGTAAAGGCCAACACTGGCCAGCCCAGTTGCGTCACGCTCAACGCCAGAAATGAATGGCACGCGGCGAACGCCAACCCGCTGAGCAACGCCGCACGCAGCGGCGTAACGTGCTGTTCGAGATAACCCTGCAAGAAGCCGCGAAACAACACCTCTTCCAGCGCATTGGCGCAGTAGGCAAGCACTAGCATGCCCATCATCCAGGTCCAGTAAGCCGCGATCGCCGCCGGTTCGATGCCTTGATACAGCCGCAATGGCAAGCCAATCAAACAACCGGCCACCAGCCCCACTGCCAGGCCTGCACCGCGATTACCCTTGAACAGCACCGTCAGTTGCCATAACTCCGGAGCCAGGCGCGCGAGCAGTGCAATCAGCCCAAGGGACAAGCCGCCGAGCGCAGCCAGCACGAAGGGGTTGGCCGTAAACTGGATCTGCACCTCAGTGCTCAGCGACCACATGCCCAGCGGCGTCATCGCATCGCGCATCAGCACGAACGCCAACAGCAGAACAACGATGCGCACGCCCGGCATTGTTTTCGGGGTGAGGCCGAACCACAGGCCAAACAGGATCAGCCCTGGCAGCAGATAAATCCCATAGTGAATCAGCACTGTAAAAGCGTCGGCGATCACTCGGCGTCAGCCCTGTGCCACAGCGATCATGTCGACTTCCACGGCGGCACCCTTGGGCAGTTGCAGCACGCCCACCGAGGTGCGCGTGTGAGAACCGGCAGCCCCCAGGATCTCGTTCAACAGGTCTGACGCACCGTTGGCCACTTCGCTTTGCTGGTCAAAGTCATCCGCACTGCGCACGTACACATTGATCTTCAGGATCGCCTTGACCTGATCCAGGGAGCCCAGTGCCTGCTTGAGCAAGCCCAGGCAACGCAGCGCGCTGACGCCGGCGGCGATTTGGGCGTCGGCCAGGCTGAGGCTTTCGCCGACCTTGCCGGGCAACACGATCGTGTCACCCACCCGCGGGATCTGGCCGCTGATGTAAACATGGTTGCCGTCCCTCAGCAGCGGCGTGTAGTTACCGCCGATCTTGAACTCGTTGAGTTGATAACCCAGGCGCACCATGGCCGCCGCGTACTTTTGATCTGGTGTCATTTTGTTGTTGTCCTCACTGGCTGTTGCGAATCCACACCATGAAGTCGCCGGCCACAGCATAGCCATGTGCCATTTCCACGGGAAGTGCCGACCGTTATTTCACCAGTGATACGACGACCAATACTGGCAAGCAGCGCTTATATTCGGGCAATTTACAAATTTCACTTTCCTTGATCCCGCGAAATACGGCATGGTTGTACGACGACTCAGGCATACCTCCTGATTCGTCCAAGTACCCACAACAACAAGGAAACACCCATGCAAAACGTCAAGGTTCTGATTGGTTTTCTGTGCCTGTTCAGCGGTTATGCAGCGGCCGCCGCGCCTGCCGCAGCCGACAAGGATGTAGCCGTCGCGGTCGATCACCTGACCCAAGCCATGCTGCACAAGGACATCCCGCAGCTGCAGGCCCTCACCGCGAACAACCTCACCTACGGCCATTCCAGCGGCAAGGTCCAGAACAAGCAGGAATTTATCGCCGACATTGAAACCGGCAGAAGCGGTTTCAAGACCCTGGAAATGCAGAAACAGACCATCACCCTCAATGGCGACACCGCCTTGGTGCGCAACCACTTTTCCGCCCAGGCGGTGAACAGCGGCGTCGAGGTGCCCACCGAAATTGAAAACTTCCAGGTCTGGCAGAAGCAGAAAGGCAAGTGGCTGCTGATTGGGCGTCAGGCGTACAAATTCTGATAACACACGAATGCTTCTCCTGTGGCGAGGGAGCTTGCTCCCGCTGGGCTGCGCAGCGGCCCCAAAATCTTTGGGAGCGCTGCGCACTCCAGCGGGAGCAAGCTCCCTCGCCACGATTAGCTCGATCTAGTACGCCTCCACCGCCCAGCGCACTTTCAGCAGCGCCTCGCGCAACACCTCCCGGTCCACCGACCCCAGCGCCACTCGCAAGGCATGGGGCACGTGGGCCGAGACGGCAAACGGCTCGGCGGTGGACACCGAGATATTCTGCCGTGCCAGCGCCATGGTGATCTGGTCGGCGCGGGCATCTTCCGGCAAGGGCAGCCACAGAAAATACGAAGACGGATGGCGGATCACATTCAACCCTGCCAACACCTCATCGGCCACCGCCTGGCGCGCCTGGGCGTCTTCACGCTTTCGCGCTTCCAGCTGCAGCACCGTGCCGTCGTCGATCCACGCGGCAGCCACCGCAGTCATCACCCCCGGAGTGTTCCAGGTGGTGGCCATGACCGTACGTTCCAGCGCCGCCATCCACTGCTGCGGAGCAGCCACGAACCCCACCCGCAGGCCAGTGGCAACGCTCTTGGACAGCCCCGACACATACACCGTGCGCTCCGGTGCCAGCTCGGCCACAGGCGGCGGCGCGTCCTCGGCTAAAAACGCGTAGGCCGCGTCCTCAATCACAATCAGATCGTGCCTGCGGGCAATCGCCACCAGGTGCTCGCGCTGCTCCCTGCTCATCACCCAGCCCAACGGATTATGCAGGGTCGGCATGCTGTACACGGCGCGTACCGGGCGCCGGGCGCAGAGTTTTTCGAGGAAGACCAAGTCTGGGCCCGTCGCGGTCACCGGGATTGCAACGATTTCCAGGTGCAACGTCTCGGCCAGCACCTTGAACCCGGAATAGGTCAATGCATCCACCGCCACCACATCGCCGGGCTTGAGCAGCGACATCATGGTCACCGCCAGCCCGTGCTGGGCACCGCTGACGATCAGTACCTGCTCGGCCTGCACCGTCAACCCACGACTCGCCAAGTGGCGCGCCACCGCCGCCCGCTCGTGCAACCGACCGGCGTGGGGCTGGTAGCGCAGCAGTGCGGCCAGATCGCCGGACAACGCCAGTTGACGCAACGCAGTGCGCAGCAGGTCAGTCTGGCCCGGCAGCGATGGGTAGTTGAAGTTGAGATCGATCATGCCCGCCGCCACCGCGATCTGGCCTACGCCCTGCCCCGGCGACAACGCGATTTCCCGCACAAAGGTCCCGCGCCCGGTTTCACCGCTGACCAGGCCCATGGCCTCAAGTTCGGTGTACACCCGGCTGGCCGTGACCAGCGCCAGGCCGTGGCTGGCGGCCAACTGGCGGTGAGTCGGCAAACGGGTGCCCGCCGACAGGGTGCCGGAGCGGATATCCCGGGCGAAGGTGTCCACCAGTGTCTTGTAGCGGGCGCGAGGCATAGGCGATGTATCCATGACAATTTTTTGATTGTCTTAATGGTGAATCATAGGATGCGGGAGACGCAACTTATCCTTATCGAGCCAACACCCATGGAACGCACCACGCACCTGAACACCCAGGAACACAACCCCAGCGGCTGGATCAATGGCTTGATCGGCGTGGTGATCTTCAGCGGCTCGCTGCCCGCCACACGCCTGGCGGTGCTGGAATTTGATCCGGTGTTCCTGACCGTCGCCCGCGCCACCATCGCCGCCCTGCTGGGCCTGTGCCTGCTGTGGCTGTTCAAGGAAAAGCGCCCGGCCCGCAGCCAGTTGTTGCCCTTGGCAATCGTCGCGCTGGGCGTGGTGATCGGCTTCCCGCTACTCACCGCCCTGGCCTTGCAGTACGTCACCAGCGCCCACTCCATCGTGTTTGTCGGCCTGCTGCCGCTGACCACCGCCGTGTTCGGCGTGGTGCGTGGCGGCGAGCGGCCCAAGCCGGTGTTCTGGCTGTTTTCGATCCTGGGCAGCCTGCTGGTGGTGGGCTACGCCATCGCCCAGGGCCTGAGCGCCGCGCCCGCCGGGGATTTGCTGATGCTGCTGGCGATACTGGCGTGCGGCCTGGGTTATGCCGAAGGGGCCAAACTTTCGCGCACCCTGGGTGGCTGGCAGGTGATCTGCTGGGCGCTGGTGATCTCGCTGCCGATTGTGGCGCCTCTGACGGCGATCCTCGCGCCAAGCTCTTTCGTTAACATCAGCCTGCCGGCCTGGCTGAGCCTGGCCTATGTGTCGCTGTTCAGCATGCTGATCGGGTTTGTGTTCTGGTACCGCGGGCTGGCCCAGGGCGGTATCGCCGCCGTCGGGCAATTGCAGTTGCTGCAACCGTTTTTCGGCCTGGCACTGGCCGCCACGCTGCTGCATGAACCGGTGAGCCTGGGCATGCTGGTGGTGACGGTCGCGGTAATTGCGTGTGTGGCGGGGGCCAAGAAGTTTGCCCGCTAGCCATCAGCGCTCAGGCGCAACCATCTTGAACTTGATGACAATCACATTGGACACCACGCTGTCCGCCCACTCCCCTGCGCCGATCTTGAAGTCGTCGCGCTTGAGCACCAGCTCGCCATCGAACACACCAATGCCGCTCTGCTCCTTGAGCGCCACCTTGACCTCCACCGGCCGGGTCTGGCCCTTGAGGGTCAGGTTGCCGCTGAACAGGTAGCGGTTGCCACCCAGGTCAGTGATGTGGGTCGAGGTAAAGGTGCCCAACGGGTAAGTCGTCATGTCGAACCAGCCGGGCTTGGGCAGTTCGGTGTTGGCGTCGTCGCTGCCGGCATTGATGCTCGGCAGCTGGATGGTCAGTACGGTGCTGGCGGCGGCCGGGTTTTGCGTGTCGAAATTCAGGGTCGCCGAATAGGTGCCAAACGTGCCGTACACCTGCTGGCCCATCTGGTCATAGGTAAAGCTAAGGGTGCTGGCCGCCGGATTCACGTCGGTGTATTCCACGGCATACGCGTTGGACAAGGTGCCGAGGGTAAGGAAGGCCGCTAGCAATCGAGGTTTCATGGGATTCTCAACCGGGAATGAACACGCTGTGCACTGCTAACAGCGTAGGTGCTGGATTTATTCACGTGCCTGGCATTAGGCTCGTGCCCCGACGGAACTCAAACAACAAGGAGCCACGATGCCCGCGCTTTCCCTGCAAGACACCACCGCCCCCGAAGGCGTCTGTTATGGCTGCGGCAGCCGCAACCCCCACGGGCTGCACATCAAGAGCCGCTGGGACGCCGACGGCATCCACGTGATCGCCGAGCACCAACCCGACGCCCAATACTGCGGCTGGCCAGACCTGGTCTACGGCGGCTTGATCGCAATGCTGGTGGACTGTCACTCGAACTGGACCGCCATGGCCTACCACTACCGGGCCGAGCAACGCGAACCCGGCAGCCTGCCGCGTATCGACTGCGTGACCGGCAACCTCGGGATCAAATTCATCAAGCCGACCCCGATGGGCGTACCGCTGACCTTGCGCGCAAAAGTCGAAGGTGACGTGGGCCGCAAAAGCCGCGTGGTGTGTGAGGTGTACGCCGATGGCGTGCTGACGGCCATTGGCGATTCGGTCTTCGTGCGGGTCGACACCGGGCAGTTGGCAGCCGCAGCCCATGGCCGGGAAGCCTGATACTGGTCTACATTCAGTCCCACCGCTAATCGAGGACGCTACCGATGACTCGTCTGACCGCCAAAGATTTCGCCCCTGAACTGCTGGAGCTTTACGACGGCTACGCCCACGGCAAGATCAACCGCCGGGAGTTTCTCGACCGCGCGGCGCTGTTCACCTTTGGCGGGCTCACGGCCTCGGCCCTGCTCGCCGCCCTGAGCCCCAACTACGCCCTGGCCGAACAGGTGAAATTCACCGACCCGGAGATCGTCGCCGACTACATCACCTACCCGTCACCCAAGGGCAACGGCACGGTACGCGGCTACCTGGTGCGCCCGGCCAAAGCCAGCGGCAAGGTGCCGGCGGTGGTGGTGGTGCATGAGAACCGTGGGTTGAACCCATATATCGAAGACGTCGCCCGCCGGTTGGCCAAGGCCGGGTTTATTGCCCTGGCACCGGATGGCTTGACCTCCGTGGGCGGCTATCCCGGCAACGATGAGAAAGGTGTAGAGCTGCAGCAGAAAGTCGATCCCGAAAAGCTGATGAACGACTTTTTCGCGGCCATCGAATGGTTGATGCACCACGATGCAAGCACCGGCAAGGTGGGGATCACCGGGTTCTGTTATGGCGGTGGCGTGACGAATGCGGCGGCGGTGGCGTATCCGGAATTGGGTGCGGCGGTGTCGTTTTATGGGCGCCAGCCGGAAGCCAAGGACGTGCCACGGATCAAGGCGCCGATCATGCTGCATTACGGTGAGCTGGATACGCGGATCAATGAGGGCTGGCCGGCGTATGAGCAGGCGTTGAAGGCCGCGGGTACAACGTATGAGGCGTTTATCTACAAGGGCGCCAACCATGGCTTTCACAATGATTCGACGCCGAGGTATGACGAGGCGGCGGCGAATCTGGCGTGGGAGCGGACCTTGGGTTGGTTCCGCAAATACCTGGCCTGATGCCAACCTCATTGTAGGAGCGAGCTTGCTCGCGAAGAACGTCAACGATAACGCAGCGTATCTGGTTTATCGCAGCGCTCTCGGTTTTTTCGCGAGCAAGCTCGCTCCTACAGTGGGATCGTCATCAGTGCTCCAACGCATACCGCCGACAGTGGTTGAGATACCCTTCCTCATGGTTCCCCACCAACTGCACCACACTGGTCCACAACCACGACGGCGCATCCAGCTGCTTCGACCGGTTCTCCTGCAACACCGCCATCCAGTCCTTGCGCGTATCCCGGTCCATCTGCCGTGCATGCGCCACGCCGACCACCCGCGCCAGGTACCCGGCCGCGTGCATTGCATCAATCTCGCTCAACTCATCCAGTTCCAGCTTCATGTCCTGGGGCAACAACTCGCGGACAAAAAACCCGTGATCCAGAAACCGCGTCGCCAGCATCCGCTCCCCCAACGCCGGTGACAGGTGCCTGGCGCCATCCACCACTCGCCGTCCGTTATCCCGAGGCATTTTCGCCCGTGCCGCACGCGGTGCCGCCGCACCCACCGCTTGCTTGATATCGAGCAGGCAGTATTCCTGATCGTCCTGGTTCCCTACCCCCAACAACACTGCATACCGCAACAACCCAAGGGAGCTGCAACCCTTGACCCAATAAGCGGAGTCCAGCAGCTCGACCTGGTCATCGTTGGACCGGCCTTTAAGCGAAGTCACCAGCCGGTGGATATCATCCGAGGCGCACAACGTTTCAAGGGCCGACTTTTCCGCCCGCGACAACGACCAGAAATGCTTGCCCATCGGAATCGTCGGCCGGGTGTTTTCAATACGTTCGCGGGCCAGATTCTTCCAGGTACGCTCCACCGCACTGCGCATTCCGGCCTTGACCTGGGATGGACGCGGCGGCGCCTCGTCAGGCTTGTCCTTAAACGCCTGCGCGTAGCCCACCATCATCTCTTCAAGCATGCGGGCGGTGGTCACCCCCGGCAGGTCCGAACCCCGGGCGGCGGTGGCCAGGGACAGCGCCAGGCGCACCAAGTCATGGGTGGGGTTACCGATCACCGCCTGGTCAAGGTCACGGATATGCATGTCGATCCGGCCCTTGGTATCGCCCGTGGGCCCGAGGTTACCGGCGTGGCAGTCGCCGCAGATCCAGATCGCCGGCCCATGGGGCAAGCGCCGCCCGCGCTGGCTGTGCAGCCACTCATAAAACTGAACCGTACTGCCCCGCACGTAGGCGTGGGCGGAGCGCGCCATCTTCAGGTTGCGCAGTTGTGTGAGGTGGGGCATTCGCGAAGAGGGACGCGGCGTTTTCATAGAGGTACTCGTCGTGGAGATACGGTAGAGGCTGGGCCGCGACAAATGTTTCATTTTGTTTCAGAGGTTTCCATTAATGAGCCACATCGGCGCCATCACTGCCGGGGTTACACTCGGCGTCGGCGTGCCGCAGTGGTTGTTTTCGCTGCGCACGCGCCTTAACAATGGCACCGCCGCCTTCTCCGATGTTTTGCCACCTTCAAGGAGCTTCCCGATGTTTGAACAGGCCAGTTGGCTCAATCAACCCCAGCACTGGAGCCGAGAAGGCGAGCGTCTCAAGGTGCGCACCGACGCCAGTACCGATTTCTGGCGTGAAACCCACTATGGTTTTATTCGCGATAACGGGCATTTCCTGTTTGTCGAAACCGACGGCGACTTTACCGCTCAGGTCAAAATCCACAGTGAATTCACCCACCTGTATGACCAGGCCGGGTTGATGGTACGAGTGGATGAAGCGCGTTGGGTGAAGATCGGTGCGGAACTGTCCGACGGCGCGACGCTGCTGAGCAGCGTATTGACCGATGGCGTGTCGGACTGGGCTACCGGCGTGTTCCCGGGTGATCCCGAAGCCTTCTGGATTCGCGTCACCGTGGCCAAGGGTGTGTTGCGCGTGCAGGTATCAGTGGATGGCGCGAGCTGGCCGTTGGTGCGCCTGGCGCCGTTCCCGGTGGCGCTGTCGTATCAGGTCGGGCCTTATTGCTGCACGCCAGAGCGTGGCGGGCTGGAGGTGGAGTTTTCCGAACTGTGGGTGGGGGCGCCCAACGGTAAATCCCTGCACGACCTGTCCTGACTAACGCCGGCTGCTCACCACTTCACGCAACCACACCTTGAACGCCAGCATCGCCGGTGTCTCGGCTCGCGACTGCAAGCGCGTCAGCCAATAACTGCCGGTGGTGATGCCCACCTCGAACGGCTGCCGGATCACATCCGTCGCCAACTGTCGGCTGAACATCATCGCCGGTGCCAGGGCCACGCCCGCCCCTTGCAGCGCCGCCTCCATCATCGCCAGGGATGAATCAAACACAATGCTGCGCGGCACCAGCGTATCGGCTGGCAAGCCGGCGGCCTGGAACCATTGCGTCCACTCATCCGCGCGGTAGGAGCGCAGCAACGTGTGCTTCAACAGGTCCGCCGGCGTCTGCAATTGCCGAGCGAGTTGCGGCACGCACAACACCGTCAGCGGCGCTTCCAGCAACTGGCACGCCTCGGTGCCGTGCCACGCGCCGGCACCAAAACGAATCGCGTAATCCAGGCCTTCGGCAGCCACATCGACCCGGTTGTTGTTGGTGGACAGGCGCAAGTCGATAAACGGGTAGCGCGCCTGGAAGTCCGCAAGCCGCGGCAACAGCCAGCCCACCGCAAAGGTGCCCACCGCGCCCACCGTCAAGACTTCGCGGTAATGCCCAGCTTCAAACTGGCCTAAAGTTTGAGCAATCCGGTCGAAGGATTCGCGCAGTACCGGCAGCAAGGTCTCGCCTTCGCTGGTGAGCATCAGGCCCCGGGGCAAGCGTTTGAACAGCGTGACATTGAGCTGCGCCTCCAGGCTTTTCACCTGGTGACTGACCGCCGCCTGGGTGACGCACAATTCAATCGCCGCCCGGGTAAAACTCAAATGCCGCGCGGAAGCCTCGAAGGCCCGCAGTGCGTTGAGAGGCAAATGGGAACGGAGCATGGCTTGACCTTAATTTTTCTAATGGCTGTTGCGAGATATCATCGTTTGCCGCCGGATCACAAACTGCCTAAATTTGCGGCGCCTGCGCAGGCAACGGTATTCACCCGATCACCTTCATGGAAGTCACGTCATCATGTACCCATCCATTTTCCCAACCGTGCGCAACACCACGATATTCGCCTTATTGCTCGGCGCCGGCAACTGCATGGCCGCCACCGATATTCGCCAGATAGTCGACAGTACCGTCGAACCCCTGATGCAGCAACAGGACATCCCCGGCCTGTCGGTCGCGGTGATACAGAACGGCAAGGCGCAATACTTTAACTACGGCGTCGCCAACAAGGACAGCCAGCAGCCGGTCACCGAAAACACCCTGTTTGAAATCGGCTCGGTGAGCAAGACCTTCACCGCCACCCTCGCAGGCTATGCCCTGGCCAACGGCAAGCTGAAACTGTCAGACCCGGCCAGCCAATACCTGCCGGCATTGCGCGGCGACAAGTTTGACCACATCAGCCTGCTCAACCTCGGCACCTACACCGCGGGTGGCTTGCCGCTGCAATTCCCCGATGAGTCCGATAACACCGGCAAGATGATCAGCTACTACCAGCACTGGAAACCGGCTTTTGCACCCGGCACCCAACGCCTCTACTCCAACCCGAGTATCGGCCTGTTCGGCCACCTGGCGGCGCAAAGCCTGGGCCAGCCGTTTAACCGCGTGATGGAGCAGACCGTGCTGCCGAAACTCGGCCTCAAGCACACCTTTATCAGCGTGCCCGAGACGCAAATGAGCCTGTACGCCCAGGGTTACGACAAGGCCGGCAAACCGGTGCGCGTCAGTCCTGGCGCCCTGGACGCCGAGGCTTACGGCATCAAGACCAGCACCTCGGACCTGATTCACTACGTTGAAGTGAACATGCACCCGGCGAAGCTGGAAAAGCCGCTGCAACAGGCGATTGCCGCGACCCACACCGGGTACTACACGGTTGATGGCATGACCCAGGGCCTCGGCTGGGAGATGTACCCCTACCCGATCAAAGTGGATGCCCTGGTGGAAGGCAACTCGACACAAATGGCCATGGAGCCCCACAAGGTCAATTGGCTGACACCACCGCAGGCACCCCACGCCGACACGCTGGTGAACAAGACAGGCTCGACCGGTGGCTTTGGGGCGTACGTGGCTTATATACCGGGTAAAGACCTGGGGGTGGTGATCCTGGCGAACAAAAACTACCCGAATGCCGAACGGGTGAAGGCGGCCCATACGATCCTGAGTGCGATGGACCAATAGCGTCTGCCCTGTAGGAGCGAGCTTGCTCGCGAAAAACCGTCAAACAACGCGTTCATTCAGGATGCACGCGTCATCGTTGACGACCATCGCGAGCAAGCTCGCTCCTACAGAAAGCCACAGGTGCTTACATCCCCAACCAGTGCGGCAAGGCCAGCGAGATGAACGGCAGGTAGGTCACCATGATCAGGAACACCAGCAAAATCATCAGCCACGGCAACGCCGCGCGGATGGTCTGCCCCAGGGTCAGCCCGGTCACCGCCGAGGTCACAAACAGGTTCAGCCCCACCGGTGGGTGCACCAGGCCAATCTCCATGTTGACCACCATCACAATCCCCAGGTGAATCGGGTCGATCCCCAGCTTCATCGCAATCGGGAAGAAGATCGGCGCCAGGATCAGCACGATCGCCGACGGCTCCATAAAGCTGCCCGCCACCAACAACACCACGTTGACCATGATCAAAAAGCCAATCGGCGTCAGCCCTTCGGAGATCACCCAAGCAGTGATTTCCTGGGGGATTTGCTCCGTGGTCAGCACGTGGGCGAAGAGCATGGCGTTGGCGATGATAAACATCAGCATGATCGCCAGGCGCCCGGACTCCAGCAGCACCTTGGGGCAATCCTTGATCTTCATGTCCTTGTAGACAAACAGCGCGACAAACGCTGAGTACACCGCCGCCACCGCCGCCGCTTCGGTCGGGGTGAACATGCCGCTGTAGATGCCGCCAAGGATGATCACCAACAGCAACAAGCCCCAGAATGCCCGGCGCGCGCAGGTCAGCCACTCGCGAAAGGTCGCCCGAGGCTGGGCCGGCAGCTTCTTGATGCGCGCGACGATGTAGATCGCGACCATCAACATCAAGCCCAGCAGCAGGCCAGGAATCACCCCGGCCATAAACAGCTTGCCTACCGACGTTTCAGTCGCCGCCGAGTACACCACCATCACAATCGACGGCGGAATCAGGATGCCCAGGGTACCGGCGTTGCAGATGATCCCGGCGCCGAATTCCTTCGGATAGCCCGAGCGCACCATGCCCGCCACGGCAATCGAACCCACCGCCGCCACGGTTGCAGGCGATGAGCCCGACAGCGCGGCAAACAGCATGCACGCCAACACCGCCGCAATTGCCAGGCCGCCACGGATATGCCCGACGCAGGCGTTGGCAAAGTCGATCAACCGTTGCGCCACGCCGCCGGTGGTCATGAACGCACCCGACAACAGGAAGAACGGAATCGCCAGGAAGGTGTAGGCGTCCGAGGTTTCAAACAGCTTGATCGCCAGGGAACTCACCGAGTCCGGGCTGAACATCAGGATCGACACCGCGCCCGACAACCCCAGGGAAATCGCGATGGGCACACCGAGGAACATGAACACGAACAGCAGCAAAAACAAACACAGAACGGCCATCAGTGACGCTCCTCATGGCTGCCGGCCAACTTGCTGGCTTCACCGGCTTCGTCGGCCAGGCCCAGCCCGGTTTGGCGGTGGGTGAAGATGCGGTAGAAAATTTCCAGGTAGCGGATGAACACCAAGGCAAAACCGACGGGCACAATCACCACGATGTCGCCGACGTCGATGCCGAACTTGTCGAGGTCTTCGGCGCCGATGCCGGCGGTCATCACCGCGCTCAGCCACTTGTAGCTGGCGACCATGAACAACCCGGCGTAGGCCAGGCAGCACAGGCAAGCGAGCATGCCCAGCAGGCGCTGCACACGGCGCGGGGTCAGCTTGACCAAGGCGTCTACGCCGAGGTGGCCGGCGGTGCGTACGCCGTAGGAAATACCGAAGAAAATCAGCCAGCCGAACATGGCCTTGGTCAGCGCCACGCTCCAGGTCATGTCCTGGGCCCAGCCCATGGTGTGGTCACCCAGGGCGTTGAAGAAACCGCTGCTCCACGCCCACTTATCAGCGAGGGCAAAGAACAGGGTGTAGATGTTGTTGAGCATGACGTAGACAAAAGTCACCAGGGTCATGGCGGCCAGCAGGATGGCGATAAAGCCTTCCTCCAGGTGCTCCCAGATGCGCCTTAGCGTTTGCATGGCAAAACCTCGCGAAGCGGAGATAGGTGTGTGCAAGGCTTGGAGGCGGGAACCGGATCAAAATGTGGGAGCGGGCTTGCTCGCGAAGAGGGTGTGTCAGTCACTGAATGCATAAACTGAAAGACCGCATTCGCGAGCAAGCCCGCTCCCACATTTTGATCTCGGTGCCCTCCAAATTACTGGTTCGACGCGTCGGCCGCCTTGATCAGGTCGGCACCGATTTCACCTTCGAACTTCTGCCACACCGGGCGCATGGCTTCGCGCCAGAGCTGGCGTTGCTCGGGGGTCAGTTCGATGATTTCGCTGGTCTTCGCGTCGATGATCTTCTGCTTGGCCGACTGGTTCAGCGCTTCGGCCTGCTTGTTCACCTCGACGGTGACTTCAACCATGACCTGGTCGAGGGTGGTGCGCACATCCGGCGGCAGGCCGTTCCAGAACTTGGCGTTGGTGATCACCATGTAGTCGATCAGGCCATGGTTGGATTCGGTGAAGTACTTCTGCACTTCGTTGACCTTCTGGCTTTCATAGTTCGACCAGGTGTTCTCGGTGCCGTTGACGGTGCCGGTCTGCAAGCCCTGGTACACCTCGGCGAAGCTCATCTTGCGCGGGTTGGCGCGGATCGCCTTGAACTGCTCTTCCAGCACGCTGGAGGCCTGCACGCGGAACTTCAGGCCACGGGCATCCTTGGGCTCACGCAATGCCTTGTTCGATGACAGTTGCTTGAGGCCGTTGTGCCAATAAGCCAGGCCGAGGATGTTCTTGTCTTGCATGGAGGTCAGCAACGCCTTGCCCTGGGCGGCCTGGAAACGGTCCACCGCCGCCAGGTCGTTGAACAGGAACGGCAGGTCGTAGATCTGTACTTGCTTGGTGTATTGCTCAAACTTGGCCAGGGATGGCGCCAGCATCTGCACGTCGCCCAGCAGCAGCGCTTCCATTTCCTTGCCGTCGCCGAACAGTGAGGAGTTGGGGTACACCTCGACTTTCACCCGACCGGGCAGGCGCTCTTCAGCGAGCTTCTTGAACAGCAATGCGCCCTGACCTTTCGGGGTGTTTTCAGCGACGACGTGGGCGAACTTGATCACAATGGGGTCGGCCGCCTGGGCCAGGCCCGCGGCAAACAAGGTGGCGGCGCAGAACAGCGCCCGAGAAAGCTTGAGCATGGAAAATCACCTTCTTATTGTTGTGTTATAGGGCAAGGTGCCTGATGTCACGCGTATAGAGAATTTCGAATTTTAGATACCTGCGTTCGGCGTGGACGAACGCCGACTTCTCAAATAACAGAGATCCAATGTGGGAGCGGGCTTGCTCGCGAAAGCGGTGTGCCAGTCACCAGATGCACTGGCTGACCCACCGCTTTCGCGAGCAAGTCGAACCGTCGCACCGCCGCTCCCACATTTCTACGGTTGCGCGGCTAATAATCGTTGGGCCCGCAGCAGCACCGGTGCATCCACCATTTGCCCATCCAGTTGATAGGCCCCTGCCCCATGGGCACCGGCGTCCACCACCCGTTTGGCCCACGCCAGGTCTTCGGTGCTGGGGGCCAACGCCTGGTGAATCACCGCCACTTGCTTGGGATGGATACACAGCGCGCCGGCAAAGCCCATTTCATAGGCATGCCGAATCGCGCGGCGCAGGCCTTCGGGGTCGTCGATGGCCGGGTGCACGCCATCCAGTGGCGCCACCAGCCCGGCGGCGCGGGAATGCACGATCAAGGCAAGGCGGGCCTGGTCCAGGGCAAATTGCGCGGCAGGGGAGCCGCTGCTCAGGTTCAAGTCCAGCGCCAGGTCCAGGCCGCCGAATGACAAGCGCTCCACCAACGGTGCATGGGCGATTTCCGCCACCGCCAGCAAGCCCCGCGCACTTTCGATAATCGGCCAAATGGCCTTGCCCGTGGCAGCTACCACCGCCACCTGGGCCGCGCTTTCAACCTTGGGCAGCAACACCCCCGCCACCCCGGCGTGGGCCTGACAGAACGCTACATCGGCAAAATGCTCGGGGTGCTCCGGCGCATTGATCCGCACCCACACCCGTGCATCCGGCGTTGCCTGCAAAAACACCCCGAGGTTGTCCCGTGCCTGACGCTTGAGCGGCTCTTCCACCGCGTCTTCAAAATCCACAATCACCGCATCGGCACCACTGGCCAAGGCCTTGGCAAAACGTTCCGGCCGGCTGCCCGGTACAAACAGCGCAGAGCGCACAAGAGAAGTTGGCATCGCTCAATTCCTTATCAGATAACGCCGCGTGCACGCAGGCTGTCGATGGCTTCAGCGGAGTAACCCAACTGGTCCAGAATTCCCTGGCTGTGCTGCCCCAGCCCCGGCACCGCGTCCATGCGCGGGGTAAACGCGGCATTGCGCGCCGGCGGCAGCAACGACGGCAACTTGCCCGCCGGGCTGTCGACTTCCCGCCAGCTGTTGCGGGCCTTGAGCTGCGGGTGGTCCCACACGCCTTGCATATCGTTGACCCGGGCGCTGGCGATTTGCGCGTCTTCCAGGCGCTGGATCACGGCCTCGGCACTCATCTGCGCGAAGCGGTCGACGATGATCTGGCGCAGCACGTCGCGGTTTTCCGAGCGTTTGAAGTTGGCCGAGAAACGGCCGTCGGTGGCGAGCTCTGGCGTGAGCAGCACCTTGTCGCAAAACGCCGCCCACTCCCGTTCGTTCTGCAAACCGAGCATTACCGTGCCGCCGTCGCCGGTGGGAAACGGCCCATAGGGGTAGATCGTGGAATGCGCCGCACCCGCGCGCGGTGGCTGGGGCGCGCCGTCGAAGGCGTAATACATCGGGTAGCCCATCCACTCCACCAGGCTTTCCAGCATGCTGACGTCAATGCGACTGCCCTGCCCGGTCTTGCCCCGCAGCAGCAGCGCCGAGAGGATGCCGCTGTAGGCATACATCCCGGCGGAGATATCGGCGATGGAACAACCGGCCTTGGCCATCTGGTCCTCGCCCGGGCCGCCGGTAACCGAGAGAAAGCCGCCTTCACTCTGGATCAGCAGGTCGTAGGCTTTCTTTTTCTCGTAAGGCCCACCCTCACCGTATCCGGAGATATCGCAGACGATCAGCCGCGGGAAGCGCTCATGCAGCGCTTCGAATGACAGACCCATGCGCGCCGCGGCGCCCGGTGCCAGGTTCTGCACCAGCACGTCGGCGTCGGCCAGCAGGGTTTCCAGGATGTCCCCGGCATCGTCGTGCTTGAGGTCCAGGGTCAGGCTTTCCTTGGAGCGGTTGGTCCACACAAAATGCGACGCCAGGCCGCGCACGCGCTCGTCGTAGCCTCGGGCAAAGTCACCGGCGCCCGGGCGTTCGATCTTGATCACACGGGCGCCCAGGTCGGCCAACTGGCGGGTGCAAAACGGTGCGGCAATCGCGTGTTCCAGGCTGACGACGGTGATGCCGTCCAGCGGTCGTTGATTAGCTGTCATGACGACTCCTTAAAGCCAGTGAGCCAGGGACGTGGCGTTGCGTAGGTCCCAAACCTTTTCGATCAGCCCAGTGGTTTGCGCGGGCGTGCGGGCGCCGCTGAATTGGGTCAGGCGCTGGAATTTTTCGGCCAGCTCTGCACGGTTCAGGGTGTTGCCGGGATCGCCCTTGGGCTCGTCGATGGCGCCGTGCAGCACGCGGCCGTCGACCGTGGTGACAATCACCCGGCCCAGCCAGCGCTGGGGATAGGCCCCGTCGACCTCGGCGTCGAGGGTCATGCTGACCTTTTCACGAAACGCCGCCACGTCTGCGTCGTTGAGCGCCAGTTCATGAAATTCAGTCAGCCCGGCCTTGCCGTGCACGGCAATCAACCCCAGCACGGTGCCCATGGAAAACTTGGCCTGGTGCACGGTCTGCGGCAGCGTTACCCGGCCCAATACGTCGATGGCACCTTGGTGAACGCGGGTTTCCACACGGGTGATGTGCTCATGGCTGATGCCCTCGCGCTGCATCAGGTCCAGCAGCGCATCGGCGGCCGGATGGGTGTGGCGGCACGAAGCGTGGAACTTGAACGAGGTTTCCAGCAGCGCCCAACGGCTTCCGAGGCGATCCGACAGTTTGCTTGGGTCTGCGTCGGTGGACATGCCGGCCGCCATCCCCTGATCACCTTCCAGAATATTGCGCGCACCGGTCAGCCCGTCCGCCGTCAAATACGCGGCCAACAAACCATCGGCGGCCGCCTTGGCGGTGTGCAGTTGCTTGGAGTCGGCGGCATCCCGCAGGAACTCCCAAAGACCGGCCGCCTGAGTGCCTGCACTGCCCAGCAGATTGATGAATTGCTCTTGATTGAAGTCGAGCAATTTACCCACCGCGACAGCCGCCGCGAGGGTACCGACGGTGGCCGTGGTGTGGAAGATTCGGTAGTGGGAACGGCCCATGAATTCACCGATGCGAATCCCGGCCTCGTAACCGGCCACCGAAGCCAGCAGCAGTTCGCGACCGGACTTGCCAAGGTCTTGCGCTGCCGCGAAGGCAGCCGGAAAGACCACGGTGGCTGGGTGCAAGACGGAGCTATTGTGCAAGTCATCCTGCTCCACGAGGTGCGACGATGCGCCGTTCACCAGCGCGGCGAAATAGGCACTGCTGCTGCCCCCGTTGACGATGATCTGCGCCGGGCCATTGGCCGGGCCCATCGCGCGGGCATAACGCTCGAACAGCGGGATCGGATGTGCGCCTTGGCTGGCCAGCGCCGAGGCGAGCCAGTCGAGGAACAGGTCTTCGGTGCGGGCGAGTACGTCGTCCGGCAATTGCTCGTAACTCAACTCGGCGAGGAACCGGCACAGCGCTTGGGTATGGCTCATGGTCGGGCCCTCAGAAGCTGCGTGGCAGTTCGAGCAAATGCTCGGCCACGTAGGACAGGATCAGGTTGGTGGAAATCGGCGCGACCTGGTACAGGCGGGTCTCGCGGAACTTGCGCTCCACGTCGTATTCACAGGCAAACCCGAAGCCGCCGTGGGTTTGCAGGCAGGCGTTGGCGGCTTCCCAGGAAGCCTTGGCCGCCAGGTACTTGGCCATGTTCGCGCTGGCCCCGGCGTTGGCGCCGCTGTCGTATTCCTCACAGGCACGCCAGCGCATCAAGTCGGCCGCTTCGATCTCGATATGCGCTTCGGCAATCGGGAACTGCACGCCCTGGTTCTGCCCGATGGGCCGGCCAAACACCACGCGGTCACGGGCATAGGCGCTGGCTTTCTCGATAAACCAGCGGCCGTCACCAATGCACTCGGCGGCAATCAGGGTGCGCTCGGCATTCAGGCCGTCGAGGATGTAGCGGAAACCCTTGCCCTCCTCGCCAATCAGGCTGTCGAGGGGCAATTCCAGGTTGTCGAAGAACAGTTCGTTGGTCTCGTGGTTGACCATGTTGGCGATGGGCTGCACGGTCAGGCCATTGCCGATGGCTTCCCGCAGGTCCACCAGGAAGATCGACATGCCTTCGGATTTTTTCTTCACCTCGGCCAGCGGCGTGGTGCGGGCCAGCAGGATCATCAGGTCGGAATGCTGCACCCGCGAGATCCAGACTTTCTGGCCGTTGACCACGTACTTGTCGCCACGCTTGACGGCGGTGGTCTTGATCTTGGTGGTGTCAGTGCCGGTGGTGGGCTCGGTCACGGCCATCGACTGCAGGCGCAGTTCGCCGCTGGCGAGCTTTGGCAGGTAGAAGCTCTTTTGCGCTTCGCTGCCGTGGCGCAGCAAGGTGAACATGTTGTACATCTGGCCATGGACGGTGCCGGAGTTGCCGCCGCAGCGGTTCACTTCCTCAAGAATCACCGAGGCTTCCGCCAGCCCAAGCCCCGAGCCGCCGTAGGCTTCCGGGATCATCGCCGACAGCCAGCCGGCGTCGGTCAGGGCCTTGACAAAGGCTTCCGGGAAACCTTTTTCCTCATCGACCTTGCGCCAGTAGGCAGCGTCGAATTCGGCGCAGAGTGCGCGGACGCCTTCGCGGATGGCATTCAGTTCTTCGTTGTCATTCGGGTTCATTAACGGCTCTCCGCCTGTTGTTCTTGGAGGTTTATTCGAAATGCAGTTCGGCGCGCTGGGCCAGGCCGTCAGCGTTGCCCGCCCACAGTTCGGCGACGCCCGGCGCGGTGATGCGCCCACCGACTTCAAAGCGTTGCGGGGCAATCAATGGCCGCACGCCGCGATACGAGAAACGGCGCAACGTGGCCACAGGATTTGCGCGGCAAAATGCGCGCAGGCTCAAAGTGGCGATCAGCGGCCCGTGCACCACCAGCCCCGAATAACCTTCGGTGCCGGTGACATAGGGGTAGTCGTAGTGAATGCGGTGGCCGTTGAAGGTCACGGCGCTGTAGCGGAACAACAGGGTTGGCGTCGGGTCGACCGCTTCGCGCCAGTCACCTTCGGGTAATACATCACCACTGCCCTGCTTGGGCGGCGTGGGTTCGCGATAGACGATGTCCTGTTCCTCGCGGATGGCCAGGCGGCCGTCCTGGGAGTAGTCGTGGCGTACGGTGACGAACAGCAGCGAGCCGGTGCGGCCGGTTTTTTCTTCCACTTGAGTGATGGTCGAAACGCGGGTGGCGGACTCACCGGCACGCAACCCATGGAAAAACTCGATACGCCCGCCGGCCCACATGCGATTGCGGTTATCCGCCGGCGGCAGGAACCCGCCACGGGCCGGATGGCCGTCACCGCCCAGGGCGGATTCGGGCAGCGGGTCCTGGAAAAAGCACCATTGCCACAAAGGCGGAACCGCCTCGCCATCTGCCGGTGCCGCTTCGCCAAAGGTGGCGGCGATGCGTTTGAGCAGGTTGTGGCTCAAGTGGTCGTGGGCTGTTTCGCTACGGCCGATCCAGTCTGTGGCGCTCATCAGGTGCATGTCCTCGGGCAGGGAATCTGAGCCGGATCATGCTGGGCCTTGGCCGTTCTGAGAATTTGCATTTCAATAAAGCAGCGTTCGGCTATGCTGAACGCCGCTGACCTGTCCGAACAGAGCACAGCCCCCGAATTGATCATGAGGCTTTCTGTGGTGATGGCGCGTGCCTGTGGCGAGGGGGCTTGTCCCCCGTTGGAGTGCGAAGCGCTCCCGCTTTTTTTGGGCCCGCTACGCAGGCCAACGGGGGACAAGCCCCCTCGCCACAAGAGTTCGTCCACCTGGAGCCTTGCATGCACTTTGATCTGGCTGACTTACGCCTGTTTATCCATATCGCCGAATCCCCCAGCCTGACCCAGGGCGCCAGGCGCGCGTTCCTCTCGCCGGCCGCCGCCAGTGCGCGGATCAAAGCCCTGGAAGGCCAGCTCGACACGCGCCTGCTGTATCGCGACAGCCGTGGCGTGGAAATCACCCCGGCGGGCGAACGGCTGGTGCACCACGCGCGGTTGATCATGCGCCAGGTGGATTACCTGAAGAGTGAGTTCACCCAATACGGCATCGATTCGGCCGGGCATATCCGCATTTTTGCCAACACCACCGCCGTGACCGAGTTTCTCCCGGAAGTGCTGGCTGGCTTTCTTTCAGCGCGTCCTGGCGTCACCGTGGACCTTCAGGAGCGTCTGTCACGAGACATCGTGCGAGGCGTGCTCGACGGTACCAGCGACATGGGCATCATCGCCGGGCCCGTGGAAGCATCGGGGCTACAGGTGCTGCATTTCAGCACCGACCACCTGGTGCTGACGGTACCCGTGGGGCATCCGCTGGCGAGCCTGCCTTCGGTGACGTTGGAGCAAACCCTCGCCTACCAACATATCGGTTTGCATGACGGCAGCACGTTGCTGAGTTTCCTGCGTGAGCATGTGGAGCGGTTGGGCAAGCACCTGTCGTTGCGGATCCAGATGTCGAGTTTCGAGGCGATCTGCCGGATGGTCGAGGCTGGCGTCGGGATCGGCATCATTCCAGAGTCGGCGGCGGTGCGCCACAGCCGGACCATGCAGTTGGTGACGGTCAAGCTGGATGAGGTTTGGGCGGTACGCGAGCGCAGTATTCTGGTGCGGGAACTGGAGGCGTTGCCCGGCACCATTCGTGCGTTGATAGCCACGTTGATGCCGCAGACGGTCAGTTAAGGGTGATGTTGCGCTGGCTGCCATTGGCAACGTTGATATGGGACAGGCGGCCTTGTTCATCGAACAGCAGCCAGTCATCGCCCTGTTGACGCACATTGGCGTCATCGAGTGGCCACGTCCAAGCAGCGCAGAGACGGTCGCTGGCGCGGTGAATCATATGCCAACGGCTCTGGTTGTCTGCGACGGCATAATGGAACAGCAGCCACTCCGGCTCCAGATGGACGCTCACCGGGTATTCCTCGATCAGTTCGGCCGCGGCGCCCGGCAAACGATAGCCCCGGTGATTACCGGCAACGTTGACCACCAGAATCAGTTCCTCGGCGTACAGGTCCTTGATCCAGCACTCGGTGATCATGCTGACCGCGCAAAGCAACTGGTTGTGGTCCGGATTGATGGCCGGCACAACCTCGCGCCCCATCAGGCGCCGCTCCGGCAACCGGTAATGCCAGCGCTCGATGCCCACCCCCGGCACAGAAAACAGCCATAAGTATTCGTTGCACTCATCGCTCTGCAGTCGGTGGACCCGGCCAGGCAGATCACTCACGTGCCATAGGGTGGCAAACCCTCGATCAACATCCACCACCCGCATCTGTTTCTCACGGCCGATACTCCAGGCGGTGCCATCGAAGACTTTGGCAAACACGTCCACTACCAGCACCCCAAGGTCCGTGGCGGTACGATTGACCAGGTCCAACTTGCTGATCCGCCAGGCGTCATTACGCCGAATCAGCACCAGCGCCACTTGCCGGCCGTGGGCCAGGACAATCTCCTGCGCCGGCACGGCGAAATGGAACAGCGTGTTGCCAAACTCATCAATTACCACCGCGCCGGCTTCACCGAGGGCCAACAGGTAGCGGCTATCTTCAAGCGCAACCGCATCGCGGATCCCTCGATTGCCTCGGGCAGGGACCCACCACTCCTGGGTCTCGCCCGCCTGGCTCAGGGGGACGACAGCAGAGCGCTTCAACGCCTGGCCGGGCAGGTCCGCCAAGAGCAATTTGTCCTTGCTCATTTTCACCAGCGCCTGCAACTGCTGGTGGGTCAAGCCACCCTCGCCGCCGAGCTGGTCCGCCACGATCGCATGCACCGTCGCCCCTGTGAGCCAGGCCAGCGCACCCGCCTCGGCCTTATGGGCCAACAGCGCCTGGGCAAGGGCCGCGCGTTCACGGCCGCGCTGCGGATCATTGCGCAATTGCTCGACCCATGGCCCGTAGGCATGCAGCGTCTCAGGCAGCAGGATGGCGCGCTTGACCAGCGCATCAATCGCCAACCGCCCGCCTGCCGCTTCGGCATTCAGCAGCCATTGCGCCGCTCGCCCACGCTCGGCAGGCAAACTCCAGATCACTTCCACGGCTTGCAGCCACAGGCCTTTTTCGGTCAGCGATTGCGCCCATTCAAGACGCAAGCGGTTGGCGCTTTCAGGCGACTTGGCCTGAAGTGCCAACACCGCATCGCCGAACGCGTTATCCCGGCGCGCTACCGACAAGGCCTGCTCCCACTGCTCTGCCAGGCACAGCAAGCGCACGATCACGGCAGCGGGCATGTCCCAGGCAAGGGCAAGGTCGGCGGCCTGCTGATAGCGACCGTGTTTTTCCAGGTAATCAAGCGCTTCCTGGCGCACTTTCAGCAATTCCGCCAGCACAAACACCGCTTCCTCGATGCGCCCTTCACGGTCCAGTCGCGTGAAAGTCTGGCGGTAGACCAGCCGCAAGTGGGCCTCCAGGCCCTCCTCGAACAGCATCGCGCGCCGGGGCCCGCTTTGCTCGCTCAGGCGCAGGTCCTGCCGGCGCTCCGGGGTGCCGAACATCTGCTCGCTACTGCCGTGCTCGCCGCCCAGCGGGATGGCGTGGCGCAGGGCTTCGGCAAAGTCGCCGTCTTCGAACATCTCCAGCATGCGTTGCATATAGGCGGCCTGACGCTTGCCGTACAACGCCGAAAGCTTTGAATGCTGGGTCAGGCGGGTCAGCCAGCGGCGCCAGGCGGCAGGTTTGTGCCCCACCGGCGTGGCACGCGGTGCGATACCTTGGGCCGCTTTTGCTGGGGGCGGCGCCGCCACGCCAGGCGAGCCACGACGCAAAAACTTGTTCAAGCCCATCAGCAGCGCGGTAAAGACAATCGCGCCCACCAGCGTGCCTAGGATCACCCCGCTGAAGTCCTCGCGGACGGGGGGCGGCAACGGAGAGAAAGCCTGCTGCTTGCCATAGCTGGCCATCCAGATCAGTGCCCCCACCAAGGCAAAGGTGGCGCCGAGTTTCAAGGCGGGAAACGAGACAGGCTCCGTGGGATTCCATGCGCTTTTGCCGGGAGCCGTGGCTCTGGCGGCAGGCTGTTGGGGAGCGGCGCGCTGACGTTCAATCAAGGCCTGCATGACCCCTTCCCGCTCCGGACTGACTGCCCCCAACGGCCCGCCGATGATGGTCCGCACGTCGGTGACCCGCGCCTCCAACACCGGCTCGGCCAGGGTGGCGTTGCAGTCGTAGGTGTCGAGCAGCGCATAGCCGCTGATATCGAGCCACTGCCCCGGCGACAACGCCTGGGCATCGCGCAACAGCAAGGCCTGCACCTGACTGCCACGCACCAGCCACACATCCGCCGCCGGCAGGGTGTGCAGTTCTTCCGGGGCCAGCAGCGCCGAACACAAACCAGCACCCTGGCGAATCAGCGGCCAACCCGCGAGGGTTTCGCATTGCACCGACAATGCAGTGCAGAAGCGCAACAAGTCACCTTCGGCAAACCGGTAGGCACCGGCACCTAACTGCCAGTGTTCGAGGATCAAGCGTTCGCGCTCTGACGCGTCGAAGCGTTCACAGGAGAACCACAGCCCTTCAATCTGTTGGTGGCCGGCCAGTACCGGGCGGCGAATCAACGCCTCATTGCGTTCAAGCATCGCCGCCTTCCTTGGTGTGTTCGGGCTCTTTGTCGCATGTGACCTGCAGGCGCAAGTCACCGGACGCCACGTGATACACCAGCAGTTCGCGGGAGCTGGTGAGGACCGCAAGCAGACCACTCATGGGGCAAAAGCTGTACCGGGAAATAACATCCGAGGTGGTGAAAAGCAGTTTCTGCTGCCCGTTGCTGTAAAGGCCGATAGCGCGCTGGCCGGCGTTGACCAGCAGCAGTGACGGTTGGTCCTTGCCCACGTCCAGCAGCAAGCCGATGGCTTTCCAGCCAGAGGCCAGGTCGATGTATTCCTTGATGACCGGCACAGTTTTGGGAGTGATCACCTGCCAGCTTTCATTCCCACTCTTGGACGTGAGCAGCGCGCAGCCGCCGAAATGACGCCGCCACAACGAGTTGCCGGCAAACAGCACCTGGCTCACGCCTTCTGCCACACTCAGCGCGTAACTCTCAGTCCTGGCCTCATCTGCCGCCGCCGACTGTGCAAACAATCGCCCGCCGGCGTTACGGACATAGGCCAGTGTAAATTGATCGACCCTGGCCAGGCCCAAAACGCCGCTGGCAAGTTCATGGGTCTGGCGCGGCTTTGAACGGTCCAGCGCCTTGGCCCGGTCCGACTCCCAGTAAGCCAGCCGGCCCTGGCTATCGAGCAAGTAAACGCGCTCGGCGTTGGGATTGCGCAGCCAGGCGGCAGGCAGAAACGTCGCGGTACCCGGCGGCAGCAGCAGTTG
Source organism: Pseudomonas sp. ATCC PTA-122608 (assembly GCF_001952855.1). Taxonomy (GTDB): domain Bacteria; phylum Pseudomonadota; class Gammaproteobacteria; order Pseudomonadales; family Pseudomonadaceae; genus Aquipseudomonas. The sequence goes on from NZ_LPNO01000002.1 coordinate 458,557, forward strand.
TTCGCGACTTGGTTTTTTTACCGGGGCCAGGCCGGGAATATTCCAGAAAGCCAAGGCCTCCTCGCTGCTCAACACCGCGCCGAGTTCGCGACTCAGGAAGGTCACCGCCAGCGCATGCTGATAAGAGGACCAGAGTTGAGTGCGTACACTCAAAGGCTTTTTCTGATTCGGCGACGGCAGCTTGATCACCGCCATCCCGGGCTGATCCAGCAGACGCAGCGCCACATAGTTGCCGGCACCGGAAATCACCGGCGGCAACGTCAGGGCCACCCGAGGTACCTGAGCGTTGATCACGGGCGCCTCTGCCGCTTCACCCTCGAAGCGGCCCTTGAGCAGTTGCAAGGCTTGGCGCTCATCCGGCATCGGTAATTTCACCTGCCGTGTTCCCCCGGCCCGTAACTCAAACAACAGGCTTTGCCCGTCAAGACTGCGCTGCACATGGGCCCGGTGGGTGCAGCACGCCGGTACAGCCTCCGGCAGACGCTGGCCGACAAGCCAGCATTCGCCGACGGTCTGCGGCTGTTCGGCCATCCAGTCACGCCAGGCCTGCCCATGTTGCTCACTGACCGCTTCATAGGTCCGGGCGTTCAGCAGTTGCTTGAGGTTCGACGCAGCGCCCAGCTCATACAGCGCCGGTTCACGCTGCAAAATACCCCAGCGCAACTCGGCCCCGGCCTCCGCCGCGCGGCGCGCCAACAGGATCAGCAAAGCCAGATGTACCAGGCGGGCCGCGCCCAACTGCAAGGGGCCCGCGTCGAACAGCACGACCATCAACCGATTGGCTTCCCGTGCCCGATACTGCGGCGCCAGGAACATATGCTCACCGACCGCCGCCCGACGCAGGAACTCATCGGGTACTTCCTCAGCCAACAACCACTCGCTGGACAGCAAGCGCTCATAGGGTCCACGACGTTGCAAATCACCCAGCCCATCGGGCTCCGGCACACCACCTTGTTGCCGGCCACGCAGCGGGCCGAGCAGTGGATTGAGCCGGCCCAGCAGGTCGGCGAACAGCGGCAAGTGGTCCGGAGCAAACCATTCCAGCCATTGGCTCCAGGGTTGCAGCGAGTCTGGCAGTTGCATCAGTGGCCCACCCAATAAGCGGCAATCCGCTGTAAATGTTCAGGCGTCAGCGGCAATTGGCGGTCCAGCGGAATCACCGCCTGGGGGCTGCGCCACACTAACAAGGGAGCACGTTTGAAACCCACGGCAAGTGCCTGGCCCAGCACATCCGCCGGCACGTCCGGCTCCCAACTGGTGGGCAACCACAACCCCGGCGCGCCGTCCTCGGGAGCGGCATATTCGACGCCGTCGACCCACGGCAAATCGTCGGCCACGCCGGACACCACCAACACGTGCGCATTGGCGGTGGCTTGCAGGCGCGCGGCCTGTTCGGCGGGGATCAGCAACAGCCGCGCATGCAAGCGCCGCGCAGCCTCGCCCCAGGCCACGGCAGCACGCGGTTCAGCGGGCGAGCGGCGTGAGCGCCAGCCCCAGGTGTGAGCCGCAGCCGTCATGCTATGGGCGTCAGCAGATGGGTCAGTTTCTCCCGCGCCTGCTGCAGCGACTCCGGCATGGTCTGGCTATTGAAGTTGGCGTCGATCTCTCGCAGCAGGCTTTCCAGTACCGGGCTCGCCGGTGGTTCGCTGCAGTTCAGGTAGTCTTCAGCCGTTTCCAGCAAGCGATTGAGCCGTGACATCGGCTGCAAGGTCGCCTCCTCCACCGCGCTGAACAGATGGCTATTGCTGGAAGCGGCGAACAGGTCCCGCAAGACCTCGCGGCCATGCTGCTGGGTTTCCTTGGTCGGCAACACATACAGCAACGGCCACAAATCCGCTTCGCTGGCCTCAAGCCGGCCACCGAGCAAGGCCGCCGCCGCGATCAGGCGCTGGGATTTGACGATGCGCCGGTCCGACAACGCAATGCCGGCTTCCCGAAGGCGGCGAATCGCCTGGGCGAGTGCCGGGCGCACGAGGGTGAGATCAACGTTTTTCAGCGCCTGGCCGAGGGTGTCCAGTTGAGTCAGGCCGAGCAACTGCTGGACCGGTCGCTGCTCGGACTGCCAACCACCGGCCAGCATGGCTTCCAGTTGGTTGTCCGGCACCGACTCGACAAACAGGTGCAGCAGGAAACGATCACCGAAGGCCGCCAAGGCCTCGTCGTCCGGCAGGCCGTTGGCGGCGCCCACACAGACGCGCAACGGGCAATGAATTTGCGTATGGCCACGGCGGAAGCGGCGTTCGTTGAGTACGCCCAACAAGGTGTTGAGGATCGCCGTAGAGCCCAGGAATACTTCATCGAGAAACACGATATCGGCTTCCGGCAGCATGCCGCTGACGTCAGTTTCGACAGTGCCTTCCCGGAGTTTTTTCAGGTCTACCGCGCCGAACAGTTCCGACGGTTCGGTAAAACGCCCGAGCAGGTACTCGAAATAGCGCCCGCCCATGGACTGCGCCACTCGCCGCACGACCGCACTTTTGGCGGTGCCGGGCGGACCGACAACGAGGATGTGTTCCTGGGCGACGGCGGCCAACACAATCAGCTCGGCCAATTGTTCACGCCCCACCAACCCTTCAGTCGCCGCGCGGACGGCATGGCGAATTTGCGCGGCAGCGCTCTGCAATGAAGCGATCATGGGCGTCTTCCCTGAAACCAAAGCGGGGAATCTTGCCTGAGGCTAAGGTATTAGCAAAGTATTGTTACATCATCAGGAGAAGGAGTTTTGCCATGCAGCTCGACGGTTCCTGCCATTGCGGCGCGGTTACGTTCAGTCTTGAGAGTGCTCATCCCTACCCTTATCAGCGGTGTTATTGCTCGATTTGCCGCAAGACCCAAGGGGGTGGCGGGTATGCGATCAACCTTGGGGGGGATGCCAAGAGCCTGAGGGTGCGGGGGCGCAAGTTGATTTCGGTTTATCACGCGCGGATGAAAGGGCCGGGGGATAGTCGGGCGCATGCGAGTACGGCTGAGCGGCATTTCTGTTCGCAGTGTGGGTCGGGGTTGTGGTTGTTCAGTCCGGAGTGGCCGGAGTTGATTCATCCGTTTGCTTCGGCGATTGATACGCCGTTGCCGGTGCCGCCGGAGCATACGCATTTGATGTTGGGGTCGAAGGCGCCTTGGGTTGAGGTGAGTGTTCGGCCGGGGGATCTGGAGTTTGAGGAGTATCCGCAGGAGTCGATTGCCCAGTGGCATGGGCGGTTGGGGCTGGGTTGATTGAGTGAATATCCGTTATTTGGGTGATGGCCGCCTATGGTTCCGCTCTTACAGCGGCTCACTTTTGAAAAGCGCAAAAGTAAGCAAAACGCTCTTGCCCCACCACTCGGCACCTCGCTTGGGCTCGGTGTGCCCGCACTCCGGCAGCACGAAGCGGGCCGCCGCGACGGGGCGTCCCTGCCCCGTCGCGGCTAAACCGGCGTCCTGCCGGTTTACCCGCTCCGTACTGCCTACGTTCGGCCAGCGTGGTTTAACGGGGCGCCTAAGATCAAGATCAAAAGCAGATCAACAGCACAGCGGCCTACCGG
>NZ_LPNO01000003.1 GCF_001952855.1 Pseudomonas sp. ATCC PTA-122608
AACTCTTCAGTTCAAACATCTTTGGGTTTTTAAGAAACCCTAAACTTGGCTCAGCAATCGTTGGTTACATCTTTGATTTCTCGCGGAGTAACTTGTGATGCTGATAATCTTGTTGACTATCAGTCTGACTCCACAAGCACCCACACGAATTGCTTGATTCAGTTGTTAAAGAGCGGTTGGTTAAGATCTTTCGTCTCAACCGAGGCGCGCATTCTACAGCAGCCTCTGTTGCTGTCAAGCGGTTTTTTTTAAGAAGYTTTCAAAGTTTCCTTTGTAACTTCAACCACTTGCGCTTCCGATCTCTCGTTAGCGGGAGGCGAATTCTACAGCGTTACACGCTGCTGTCAACACCTCTTTTTCTCCGCTTTCGACCGAGAAGATCGAACCGTTAATAGGGCTAAACAACACTGCCTTATTAACTCCTTCTGGGCTTCGATGATCTGAAGCAGCCCGCTGTCGAAACCAACATAACTCTTTGTTTACCAAGGAGTTTTCCGTTTCGACTGCGCCGGAAGTGGGGCGAATTATAGACTTCCAGAATCTGCCGTCAAGGGTTAATTACGCTTTTGTTGCAGAAGATGGTTTTTTAGCAATAAGACGGGGAATCCTGCGCATTACAGGTGGTACACGCAGGACTAGAAGCAGCGCTCCAATAGATGCATAGATAGCCCACTCCTTCAGATCTGCCCGTACGATCCACAACATGTGCAGCAGTCCAAGCCCGAGAATCACGTAAACCAAGCGATGCAGCTTCTTCCAGCGCGTACCAAGCCGCCGCTGGCTGTAGCGGTTGGACGTGACTGCGAGCACTAATAAAGAAAGGAACCCCAAGGCACCGACGATAATGTAAGGCCGCTTCTGCAGCTCGACGCCCAACTGCGACCAATCAAGGCCCAGGATGAAGATGCAGTAAGCCGCAAGATGCAAAACCACATACGCAAAGCACCACAGCCCCAGCTGCCGCCGCACAGCAATCCACCCCGCCCAACCACTGAGCTTCTGCAGGGGCGTCATGCCCAGAGTGACCAGCAGCAAAATTAAGGTCCCAAGCCCGAGCCGATCCATCAGCACCTTCCCCGGGTCAGGCCCCAGAGCAAAACTCCAGGCCTCGTACAACCAGAACAGCGGCCACACCGCCGCTGCTATAAAGACGCTGATGCGCCAAACCGGGTAGCGCATCAATAGCTCTTCCGCAGATCAAGGCCCGTATATAGAGAGGCGACTTCATCGGCGTAGCCGTTGAACATTTGCGTCTCACGCACATTGGGACTGAACAGCCCACTGGGCAAACGCCGCTCCCGCGCCTGAGTCCAGCGAGGGTGGTCGACGGTAGGATTCACGTTCGCATAAAACCCATACTCACTCGCCGCAATGCTTTGCCAGGTGGTTTTCGGCTGTTCGCTGACGAGACTGATGCGCACGATCGACTTCACGCTCTTGAATCCATACTTCCATGGCACCACCAACCGCAACGGGGCACCATTCTGATTTGGCAACTCCCGCCCATACATACCTACCGCCAGGATCGCCAGGGGATTCATCGCCTCATCCAGTCGTAACCCTTCTACATAAGGCCAGTCGATCAAAGCGAAGTTAGACCGCTGCCCCGGCATGCTCTTGGGATCCTGCAGGGTTTCAAAGCGGATGTATTTGGCCTTGGACGTCGGCTCGACGTGCTTGAGCAATTCCGAAATAGGGAAACCTATCCACGGAATGACCATCGACCACGCCTCTACGCAGCGCAGTCGATAGATTCGCTCTTCCAACTGATACGGCTTCATGAAGTCTTCAAGCGCGTAACGCCCGGGCTTGGCGACCTCGCCATCAATCACCACGCTCCACGGTTCAGTCTTCAGAGACCCGGCATTCGCCGCCGGATCACCCTTGTCCGTACCAAACTCATAGAAGTTGTTGTAGTGGGTCGCATCCTTGAACGGAGTGATCGCCTCGTCCTTGACGGTGACCGCCTGCCATTTCGTACCCGGCAGCTTTTCGGCAAACCATCCGGGCGCCTTGCCCGGCTCAACATCCGCGTAACGCGCAGCATCATCCGCACTGGCCCAACGCGGCAGGCTGCTGGCAGCCAGGCCGGCAAGCGCACCACCGAGCAAGCTGCGACGGGAGAAATAGAGGGATTCAGGCGTGACGTCCGATTCTTGGCAATCAGACGCTTTGGGGAACTTGATTAACATGGCAACTCCGCAGCTTTGGAGGACAGATGCACCAATAGACTGCGGAGTATGGGGGAAATTACATTAAGGCAACGTTTTGCGCTGACGAAGATGCAGCAAATACTGCACCGGGCCCGACGCGGCATAGACAAGGAACGCCAACAGCAGGATTCGCGGCGGGTCACTGAAGACCACGGCGAACACCAGCACCACCGCCAGGATGGCCACAAATGGCACGCGCCCCTTGAGGTCCAGCTCCTTGAAGCTGTTGTACTTGATGTTGCTGACCATCAGCATGCCGGCCGCCGCAACCATCAAGGCCACCAGGAATGACATCTTCGAGCCCTGGATACCGTAGTCGCTGAATGCCCAGACAATACCGGCTACCACACCCGCCGCAGCCGGACTGGCCAAGCCAATGAAGTAGCGCTTGTCGGCAGTCCCTACCTGGGTATTGAACCGCGCCAGACGCAATGCCGCGCCAGCCACATAGATGAAGGCGACCATCCAGCCGACTTTGCCCATGTCACCCAGCGCCCAGGCGAATGCAAGCAACGCCGGCGCCACACCAAAGGCAACCATGTCTGACAGCGAGTCATACTCGGCGCCGAAGGCACTCTGGGTATTGGTCATGCGTGCCACGCGCCCATCCAGGCCATCAAGGACCATGGCGACGAAGATCGCAATCGCGGCGAAACCAAAATACTTGCTGGCCCCGGCAGCATCGCCGGCCGCCAATGCACTCTGGGCACTCATGGAATTGATGATGGAGTAGAACCCCGCGAACAGGTTCGCAGTGGTAAACAGATTGGGCAGAAGATAGATGCCACGATGCCGGACTTTACGGCCTTCAGCATCGTGCCCCTCTTCGACATGTTCATCGATCGGTAGCAGGCTTTCGGCGTCAGAGGCCTGGTTTGGCTCTTCGGGACGTTCGCTCATGGACTTTACCTTGCAACGGTGTGAAAAATTTCGACAGAAACTTGCGGCGAGTGTTCGCCCGCAAACGATGCAGCTTTATACCAGAACCTGCCCCGCAAACGAAAAAACGCGGCCTAAGCCGCGTTTTCCCTTGATACGTACGACTTAGTTTTTGGCTTTGTCGACGATCTTGTTGGCACCGATCCACGGCATCATGGAGCGCAGTTGCTCGCCGATGATTTCGATACCGTGAGCGGCGTTGTTACGACGCTTGGCGGTCATCGAAGGGTAGCCGGTTGCACCTTCGCTGATGAACATTTTGGCGTATTCGCCGTCCTGAATACGTTTCAGGGCGTTGCGCATGGCCTGACGGGACTCGGCGTTGATCACTTCCGGGCCAGTCACGTACTCGCCGTATTCGGCGTTGTTGGAGATCGAGTAGTTCATGTTGGCGATACCGCCTTCGTACATGAGGTCAACGATCAGCTTCAGTTCGTGCAGGCATTCGAAGTAGGCCATTTCTGGCGCGTAGCCAGCTTCAACCAGGGTTTCGAAACCGGCTTTAACCAGTTCAACGGTACCGCCGCACAGAACGGCTTGCTCGCCGAACAGGTCGGTCTCAGTCTCGTCCTTGAAGGTGGTTTCGATGATGCCGGTACGACCGCCACCAACGCCAGCGGCGTAGGACAGTGCAACGTTTTTGGCGTTGCCCGAGGCGTCCTGGTAGATCGCGATCAGGTCAGGGATGCCGCCGCCTTTGACGAACTCGGAACGCACGGTGTGGCCCGGTGCTTTCGGCGCGATCATGATCACGTCGAGGTCAGCGCGCGGCACAACCTGGTTGTAGTGGATCGCGAAGCCGTGGGAGAAGGCCAGGGTGGCGCCCTTCTTGATGTTCGGCTCGATTTCGTTCTTGTACAGCGCGGACTGGAACTCGTCCGGGGTCAGGATCATGACCAGGTCGGCAGCAGCAACAGCAGAAGCAACGTCAGTTACTTTCAGGCCGTGAGCTTCAGCCTTGGCAACAGTGGCCGAGCCTTTGCGCAGACCGACAGTCACGTCAACGCCGGAATCTTTCAGGTTGCACGCTTGAGCGTGGCCCTGGGAACCGTAGCCGATGATGGCGACTTTTTTGCCCTGGATGATCGACAGGTCACAATCTTTTTCGTAATAAACTTTCATGAGGTTCCTCTATATATCCAGGCCGTTAGGCCATTCACTAATTGGGTTAGATGCTGAGTACTTTGTCGCCACGAGCAATCCCGGTGACGCCACTGCGTACAGTTTCCAGAATCGAGGCCGTCCCGATCGACTGGATGAAGCTGTCCAGCTTGTCGCTTGTACCGGTCAATTGAACGGTATAAACGCTGGCGCTCACATCGACGATCTGCCCGCGATAAATATCGGTAGTGCGCTTGATCTCGGCGCGCTGGGCGCCCGTTGCCTTGACCTTGACCAGCATCAGTTCACGCTCGATGTGGGCACTTTCCGACAAGTCGACCAGCTTGACCACTTCGATCAGCTTGTTGAGGTTTTTGGTGATCTGCTCGATCACCTCATCATGACCAACGGTGGTCAACGTCAGACGCGACAAAGTCGGGTCTTCGGTCGGCGCCACGGTCAGGCTTTCGATGTTGTAGTTGCGTTGCGAAAACAGTCCGACCACACGTGACAGAGCGCCCGGTTCGTTCTCCAGAAGCAGGGAGATAATGTGCCGCATGATTAGGTACGCTCCGTCTTGTTCAGCCACATATCGCGCATGGAGCCGTCTTTGATCTGCATCGGATAGACGTGCTCGCTGGTGTCGACCTGAATATCGAGGAACACCAGGCGGTCCTTCATGGCGAACGCCTCTTCCATCATCGGCTTCAAATCCTTCAGATCGGTGATGCGCATGCCGACATGGCCATAGGCTTCAACCAATTTGACGAAGTCCGGCAGAGACTCCATGTAGGAATGGGAGTGACGGCTGCCGTAGCTCATGTCCTGCCACTGGCGAACCATGCCCAGTACGCCGTTGTTCAGGCAGACGATTTTCACCGGCAGACCATATTGCAGGCAGGTCGACAGTTCCTGGATGTTCATCTGGATACTGCCTTCGCCGGTGACGCAAGCAACATCGGTATCCGGGAAGCTCAGCTTCACACCCATGGCCGCAGGGAAACCAAAGCCCATCGTGCCCAGGCCACCGGAGTTGATCCAGCGGTTAGGCTTGTCGAACTTGTAGTACTGCGCCGCGAACATCTGGTGCTGGCCCACGTCGGAGGTCACAAAGGCATCGCCCTTGGTCACTTCGCACAGGGTTTCGATCACGGTCTGCGGCTTGATTATGCTGCCGTCGCCCTTGTCGTAAGGGAACAGGCCGCGGTCACCACGCCACTCGTCGATCTGCTTCCACCAACTGGCGACGGAATCCTTGTTCGGGGCTTCGCCGATTTCCTTGAGCGCAGCAACCATTTCGGTCAGCACGCTTTCCACAGGACCTACGATAGGCACGTCGGCCTTGATGGTCTTGGAGATCGATGCCGGGTCGATATCGATGTGGATGATCTTTGCATTCGGGCAAAACTTGCTCGCGCCGTTGATCACCCGGTCATCGAACCGCGCACCGACGGCGAGGATCACGTCAGCATGGTGCATGGCCAGGTTGGCGGTGTAGCTGCCGTGCATGCCGAGCATGCCGACGAACTGACGGTCCGAACCCGGGAATGCGCCGAGGCCCATCAAGGTGTTGGTGACTGGCAGGTTAAGCATCTTGGCCAGTTCGGTCAGCGGTGCAGAACCGCCGCCCAGAATCACGCCACCACCCGAGTAGAGCACCGGGCGCTTGGCCGCCAACAGCATTTCTGCCGCCTTGCGGATTTGCCCCGAGTGCCCGCGAACAGCCGGGCTGTAGGAACGCAGCTTGGCTTTCTTCGGGAAGATGTATTCGAATTTTTCCGCCGGGTTGGTCATGTCTTTCGGGATATCGACCACCACAGGACCCGGGCGACCGGACTGTGCGAGGTAGAAGGCCTTCTTCATGACTTCCGGGATTTCCGAGGCATGCTTGATCATGAAGCTGTGTTTCACGATCGGCCGGGAGATACCGATCATGTCGGTTTCCTGGAATGCATCGGTACCGACCATGGTGCTCGCCACCTGGCCAGAAATGATCACCATCGGGATGGAGTCCATATAAGCCGTCGCGATGCCGGTAATGGCATTGGTCGCGCCAGGGCCGGAAGTCACCAGCACGACACCGGCTTTACCGGTGGCACGGGCGTAACCGTCAGCCATATGGGTAGCAGCTTGTTCGTGGCGAACCAGGATGTGGGTAACAGCCGGTTCCTTGAACAGTGCGTCGTAGACATGCAGCAGAGCACCGCCTGGGTACCCGTAGATATAGTCGACGCCTTCGTCACGCAAAAAGCGGACGAGCATCTCACCGCCAGATAAAAGCTCCACGTTGTTCACCTCTAAAACGCCAGAATACCGTCCGTTAAAAACCGACGGGTCTTAATAGGTTTACTTCTCAGCAGAGCATGAGCGACGGTGGTCGCCGACTACGTCAGCACTGACTGAGCAAGTATTGGGAGCGTCCCAAGTGTTGCGGGATTTTCCCACCCAGCGCGAGGTAACGCGTTGCGGGTGTAACAGGTCGGCGCGGGTGTGCGCCTCATGATCTGCTGAGTGGGTCTGCTTCTGGCAGTCCCTCTACAGCGGACTTTGGATTCTTCTGTTTCAGCCTCTCCAAGTCAAGCAATAATTGCGCTTTTTTCCAACTAAGCGCATGAGAACGTAGAAGAAAGCGGCTTGAGGAGGGATAAAACTCGCCTGAATGGCGCAAAGCGGTAGAAATATGCGCAAGACTGCCGGAAAAACCGGCAGCCAGGCAATTAACGAGCGTCGACGATCAGTTGATCGAACTTTTTCAGCGCAGTCCGTAGGCCAAGGCTCTCGAGCGGACGATCGGCGTAAACCATCTCGGCCATTTCCAGAATCCCCGACGCATTGGGCAATGGCAGGTCCTGCTCAAGGATCTGCTTCATCCGTGTCAGGAAAATCCATTGCAGCCACTGGTGGAAGTCCAGGGTGTCGACGGAAAAGGGTTCAACACTGCTCAAGGCTTCAGCACTGGGGGACACTTCGTCCCACCAGCCCTGCAAGCGCAGTTCGCGCTCGATCAACAACAACTGTTCGGCAATCGCCGGAAAGCGTGCATCCATCAGAGGCTTACCTTGGCTTTTTGCCGAGCCTGGGCAGCGCCGGCGGCATCGCCCTGCTTCTCACGGGCATCACCGATCAAGCCCCACAGGCTGGCCTGCAGATCAGGACGGCCATTGGCCAGGGTCAGGCCACGGCGGGCAAATTGTTCTGCTTGCGGAGCATCGCCTTGGGCCATGCGCACCTGAGCCAGGCGGTAAAGCACTTGTGGCTCGCGAGGCGCTACGCGCTGGGCGCGTTCGAGGCTCGACGATGCGCCGTTCAAGTCGCCACCAGACTGCTGCTGTTGGGCAGTAGTCAGCAACGCCAGCACCGGGCCGTCCAGCTGCTCATCGGCCGACAAGCCACCGGCGCTGCTGGCGGACGGAATCCCGCTTGGCGTCGACGGCATGTTGTAGGTGCCCTGGTTGATTGGCGCCGTTTGAATCGGCGCAGAGTCAGCCGGGCCCGAGGTGCTCGGGCCTGGAGTCCACGACTGAGTACTGATCGGTGCCGAGGTGGCTGCGCCAGCACCCGGGATCATCACCACTACGCCCGAATCCTGAGGCACGGCTTGCGCCTTAGCCTGGGCTGGGCGGTTGGTGACGGTTTGACGGAAGCCGCCATTGGCCGAGATCCGGTCGTTGTTGGATACCGTTGTACTGGAATCCACCACCGGGATAGAACCCCGCTCCACGCTGGCGCAACCACCGAGCAATGCCAAAACTGTAATAGCTGGAATCAACAACTTGTTCACGTGAAACCCTCTTTGCTTAATTCATCCAGCCCTTGACCCAATCCATCACCGATTCAGCGCTCGCGGGTGCACTGGCACCGCACGCTGCACCGGGTGGCGGTTCGCTGCCGCGAATATACGGCATCTGCACCGCGCCCGGACAGTTGGCATCGGAACCCTGTCCGGTATGCGGATCGATCCAGGCCTGAACGATATTGTCCGGCTGCGGCATGTTCAGCGGCAGTGGATCGGCCTTCTTCATGAAACTGGTCCACACCTGCAACGCGCCGGTGGCACCGGTAAACGGCGTCTTGCCGTTGTCGTCGCGCCCCAGCCAGACCACCGCCAGCAGGTCCTGGCTGAAACCTGCGAACCAGCTGTCCCGCGAATCGTTACTGGTACCGCTCTTGCCGGCCAGCGTCAGGTTGGCTGGCAACACGCTGTAGGCCGAGCGCCCCGTACCTTCACGCATAACGCGCTGCATGGCGTTCTGGATCAGGTAGATCGAGGCCGGGTCAAAGCGCTGCTGAATCTGGAACGGATAACGCTTGAGCGGTTCGCCTTCAGCCGTCAACACACTACGGATCCCGCGCATCGGTGTATTGAAACCACCGTTGGCCAGGGTCTGGTACATGGTCGCCACTTCCATCGGGCTCATCGCACCCGCACCCAGCAGCATCGACGGGAACGCCGGGAACTCGCGAGTGATGCCCAGCCGACCAAGTGTCTTGAGAACATTCGGCACGCCCAGCTCAAGGCCAAGACGGGAGGTCGAGATGTTGTAGGAATGCGCCAAGCCCTGGTACAGGAAAATCGTACCGTGGGAGCGACGATCAAAGTTATGCGGCGTCCACATCTGCCCATCGGCACCTTTGACCGACAACGGGTCATCGGACAGCCAACTGGTCAGCGTGTACTTACTCGGTTTTTCCAACGCAGTCAGATATACCGCCGGTTTGACCAGCGAGCCGATCGGCCGCACCGCGTCCAGCGCCCGGTTGAAGCCGGCAAAGCTGGCCTGGCGACTGCCGATCATGGCCTGGACCTCACCGGTTTCCGGGTTGGTTACCACCATCGCGGCCTCGACATCGTCGGAGCCTTTACGGCCTGCCAGGCGTTTGAAGGTGTCATTGACCGAAGCTTCAGCCTTCATCTGCAGGATCGGGTCGAAACTGGTGAAGATCCGCAGGCCTTCCTCGGTCAAGTCTTCGTCGCGGTAGTCTTCACGCAGCTGGCGTTTGACCAGGTCGATGAAGCCCGGGAATGAGCTGTCGGCAAGCTTGCCGCGGGTGGTCACACCCAATGGCATTTTCTTCGCGGCAGCGACTTGTTCAGGAGTGGCGACGCCTTGCTGCTCAAGTACATCAAGTACCAGGTTGCGCCGTTCGAGCGCGCGCTCCGGGTTACGGCGCGGGTTGTAGTAGGACGGCCCCTTGACCATGCCCACCAGCAGCGCCACTTGATGCAGTTTCAACTCGGACAACGGCTGGCCGAAGAAGAACTGGCTGGCCAGACCAAAACCGTGCACCGCACGCTGGCCGTCCTGGCCGACGAACACTTCATTGAGGTACGCCTCAAGAATTTCCTGCTTGCTGTAATGCAGCTCCAGCAGCATCGCCATCATGGCTTCGGTCAGTTTACGGGTCAGGCTGCGTTCGTTGGTCAGGTAGAAGTTCTTGACCAATTGTTGCGTCAGCGTACTGCCGCCCTGGGTCATCTTGCCGCCGGAGGTATTGACCCAAACGGCGCGAGCGATGGACTTCGGTGATACGCCCCAGTGGCTGTAGAAATCCCGGTCTTCTACGGCAATCAGGGTATCCAGCAGGTAAGGCGGCACCTGATCGATCTTGATCAGGATGCGGTCTTCCAGGTTTTTCGGATAAATCCCACCGATCATTAAGGGTTCCAGGCGCACCACCGGCAGCTTCGAACCGTTGAGCGAGGACAGTTCGGCTACATAGTCGCCAGAGAAACGCACGCGCACCGGCTGGGGTTTTTCCAGGCCTTCATAGAACTGGAAGCCGCGGGTGTTCAAGTCGACGGTGTTACCGGAGACGGCAGCGGCACCGGGGCCATTGCTCACGGGTTCGCGGCGATAGCCCAAGGCATCGAGTTCGGTAAGGAAGTCATCCTTGCTCAGCTTCTGGCCGGTGAACAGTTCCAGCGGGCGCGCGTATACCTTGGCCGGAATGGTCCAGCGCTTGCCGGAGAACTTCTCCTGGACCACAGCATCGAGGTAAACCGCGAAGCCGGCGATCACTACAAGCCCTACCAGGCCGAGCTTAAGCGCCCAGCCCAGCCAAGGGCGCAGGCCGCGGGAAGGAGGTTTTTTACGGGAACGGGGAGATCGGGTACGAGTCATGGCGGCGGATTATACGCACTTTATTGATGACCAACATGAGCCGGACAGCGGTTTGCATGACCGTCCGTAGCCGCCATAATGCCCGCCATGAATTTTCCCAGACTCTGAAGGATCGCCCGTGAGCCAGTCCCTGATTGCTGCCCTGCAAAACCCGGCCCTGTTTCCCCATCCGGTGGATCAGTTCCAAGTCATCGAGACCCATATTTCCTGGGTCCTGCTCACGGGTGACTACGCCTACAAGATGAAGAAGCCGGTGAATTTCGGCTTTCTCGATTTCACCACCCTGGAAGCCCGCGGCCACTTCTGCAATGAAGAGCTGCGCCTCAACCAGCGCCTGACCGATGATTTGTATCTTGAAGTGTTGCCAATCACCGGCAGCGCCGAAGCACCACAATTGGATGGCGACGGCCCGGTGATCGACTATGTGCTGAAAATGCGCCAGTTTCCGCAGAGCCAGCTGCTCAGTACCTTGCAAGCCAACGGTGAACTGACCCACGCGCACATCGACGAAATGGCCAGGCAGATCGCGCACTTTCACCTGAACGCCCCGAAAGTCCCGGCCACCCACTCCGCCGGCACCCCGCACGACGTCATGGCGCCGGTGCTGCAGAACTTCGAGCAGATCCGCCCGTTCCTCAGCGACAAGGCCGATCTGGCGCAACTGGATGCCTTGCAGGCCTGGGCCGAAAGCAGCTTCGAGCGCCTAAAGCCCCTGTTCGAACAACGCAAGCTCAACGGCTTCACCCGCGAATGCCACGGTGATATCCACTTGGGTAACGCCACGATGATTGATGGCCACGTGGTGATCTTCGACTGCATCGAGTTCAACGAGCCATTCCGCTTCACCGACGTGTATGCCGACACCGGCTTCCTGGCGATGGACCTGGAAGACCGTGGCCTCAAGAGCCTGGCGCGACGCTTCATCAGCCAGTACCTGGAGCTGACCGGCGACTATCAAGGCTTGGAGGTGCTGAACTTCTATAAAGCCTACCGCGCCCTGGTGCGCGCCAAGGTCGCGCTGTTCAGCATGCCGTCCGAGGCGGACGCGGTGCAGCGTGCTACCACCCTGCGCCAATACCGCAACTACGCCAACCTCGCGGAAAGCTACAGCACTATCCCATCGCGCTTCCTGGCCATCACCCACGGCGTATCGGCCGTTGGCAAAAGCCATGTATCCATGCGCCTCGTAGAAGCATTGGGAGCGATTCGCCTGCGTTCAGACGTAGAGCGCAAGCGCCTGTTCGGTGAGCAGAAGGTCGAGAACACGCCACAGGCCGGGATCTACGCCGCAGACGCCAGCGCCGCCACCTATACGCGCTTGAACGAGGTCGCCGACACCGTGCTGCGCGCCGGTTTCCCGGTGGTACTGGACGCGACCTTCCTCAAGCGTGAACAACGCGACGCTGCAGCCAAGATCGCCGAGGCCACCGGCGCACCGTTCCTGATCCTCGACTGCAATGCGCCACAGGCTGTTATCGCCGCTTGGCTGGCACAGCGTCAGGCGGACAAAAATGATCCGTCCGACGCCACCCTGACCATCATCGAAGAGCAGCAGGCCACCCGCGACCCACTCAGCGCTGAAGAGCTACTGCTGAGCAAACGCGTGGAAACCAATGAAAGCGGTACCCTGGACGCATTGGTGGCACATATCCGCCAGCGCCTGCCGGGCCTGTAAGAAATATTTCTTGGTCGTGTAGCCTTCCGGGGCTCACGGCCGAGTAATAGTGGCACTATAATGGCGTCATAATTCCAACACGGGAGTCGCCATTGTGAGCCATCCGAAGCTACTTGATACCCCGCTGTACGCGCTTCTGCATAAAGATGACATCCGCGGCTTCAACCAGGAGCGTCCGAAAGACGGCCCGATCGATATGCGCGGCGGGGACTTTCGCGGCCTGGACCTGCGCGACCTGAATGCCGAGGGCGTAGATTTCACCGACGCTTATTTCCGCTCCGCCGACTTGCGCGGCCTGGATTTACGCGACTGCCCACTGGAAGGCGCGAGCCTGGCGCATGCCCAGATTTCCGGCACTTATTTCCCCCCTGAGCTGAGCGCTGACGAGATCCTGATGTCCGTCAATTTCGGCACGCGCTTGCGCTACCGTACACGGTAAAACCGCTGTATCGCCTCCCGGCTACGCCCAAGGCGTACCGGGAGCTTCACCCTTTCCTACGCCAAAATCCCCGCCTGCCTTAGAAGCTTTAGGTCGTTGCCGACCAAAGAACTACGCTTTTCCTACTGAGCGCTACACTCCTTTCAGGCTTGCCTGGTCACGATACCCACCGAACCATTCGGCCGTCGCAAGGAGGCTTGATGAATGATGAGCTGCAACACCTGAAAAACCTTGGCAAGACGTCGGCGCAATGGCTGCATGCGGTGGGCATCCACAGTGCGTCCGACTTACGCCGTCTGGGGGCAGTAGACGCGTACCGTGCCGTACGCACCCGTGGCTTCAGGGCATCCAAGGTATTGCTGTACGCCATTGAAGGCGCGCTGATGGATGTGCACTGGAATGACATTCCCGTTGAACGCAAGGAGGCTTTAAACCGTCAGCTGGACGCTCTATCGGCACGCCAAAAGAATTGAGACGGCAACTTGCCCCCACGTTTCAGGGGGTTCCAAACGAATGTTTGAGGAAATTCGAAAAGGTCGCAAAAACAAATGTTGACTCTTAAATGAGAATCGTTATGATTATCACAACTGGTCGCGAGATCAGCCGATAACTGAAAGACCATTGGTTCGGACTCTCAGATTATCTCCTCATCAGGCTAATCACGGTTATTTGACCCGGCTCTTGCCGGGTCTTTTTTTGCCTATGAAAAACTGCGGCGATTTCAGCGTGCAATGATCAACGGATGGCCGCGCTCCGGATGCGGCTGCACCAACACATCCAACCCGAATACCGCCTTCAGCGGCTCAGGCCGCAGCACCTGCACAGGTGTATCCAACGCATGGGGCCGCCCATCCTCCAGCAACAGGATGCGATCACAGTAGCGCGCCGCCAGATTCAGGTCGTGAAGAATCACCAGTACCGCAGCACCACGGTCGGCAAAGGTGCGGATCGCCTGCAAGGTCGTGTGCTGGTGCAGCGGATCAAGCATCGACGTCGGCTCATCCAGCAACAAGGTCTGCCCCGCCTCACCTGGCCAGAGCTGCGCCAGCACTCGTGCGAGGTGCACACGCTGCCGCTCGCCGCCCGACAACGCCAAGTAGCTGCGCCCGCTCAAGTGGCCGACGTCGGCAGCCTGTAAGGCGGCGTTGATGATTTCATCGTCACGCACCCGGCCGGTCTGATGGGGCAAGCGCCCCATGCCCACAACCTCTTCGACGCGAAAGGCAAAGTCCAGGGTCGAGGTCTGCGGCAACACCGCCAAGCGCTGGGCACGCTGCGCTCCGCCCCAGTCCTTCAACTCGCGCTGGTCCAGCCACACACGGCCCTGGTCGGGCTGCAACTCGCCGCATAACGCACCGAGTAATGTACTTTTTCCCGCACCGTTGGGGCCCAACACGCCAAGCACTTCACCTGGCAGCAGGTCCAGGGTGACGTCCGCCAACACGGTTTTGCGCCCACGGCGGATCTGCAGGTCTTCTACTCGCAGCATCAGGCGCGCCCTCGTAACAACAGGTAGAGAAAAAACGGCGCACCGATAAACGCGGTAACAATGCCGATAGGTAATTCCGCCGGCGCCAAGGCCAGGCGCGCCACCAGATCGGCAAACAACAGCAAACTCGCCCCCGCCAACACCGAGGCTGGCAGCAGCACCCGATGATCGGGCCCCGCCAGCAGGCGCACCAGATGCGGCACCACCAACCCGACAAAGCCGATCATCCCCGCCGCCGCCACCGCGGCGCCCACGCCCAGCGCGGTGCAGAACACCAGCTCGCGCTTGAGGCCTTCAACATTAATGCCCAAGTGGCTGGCTTCCGACTCACCCAGCAGGAGTGCATTCAGCGCCTTGGCCCGGCGCGGCAGCCAAAGGGCGACGCCAGCGCTCACCAACAACAGCGGCCATAACCGCGAGTAGCTGGCGCCATTCAGGCTGCCCAGGTTCCAGAACGTCAGGGTGCGCAAGGTGGCGTCATCTGCCAGGTAGGTGAACAGGCCCACCGCGGAACTGGCGAGCGCCGTCAGGGCGATACCCGCCAGCAACATGGTCGCGACATTGGTTTGGCCGTTGCGCCGCCCCAGGCGATAGACCAGCGCCGTCACCCCCAAACCACCGAGGAAGGCACACAACGACAGCAGATACGGCCCGAGGGCATCCGACAAACCGCCAAAAAACGAACCACCGACAATCGCAATCGCCGCGCCCAACGCTGCACCGCTGGAAACCCCGACCAACCCGGGATCGGCCAAGGGATTACGAAACAGCCCCTGCATTGCAACGCCGGAAAGTGCCAGAACTCCGCCAACGGCCAAGCCCAGTAACGTGCGCGGCAGGCGAATCTGCCCGAGGATCAACTCCGCCTGCTCCAGGCCGTGCGCGTCGATGGGCACACCCAACAAGCGCAACGCCGCGCGGAGTGTGTCCATCAACGGCAAGCTGACCGGCCCCAGGGCCAATGACAGCCAGATCGCCAATACGCACAGCAGACTCAAGCCGATAAACAGGGCGCGCGGTTTAACCAGAGTGGTCATGGGGCGGTTTTAGCCTGGGACGGATAGAACCCGGCGGACAACTTCACCAGGCTTTGCGGCAAGCGCGGCCCAAGCCCGCCCACCAGCAGCGTCGGGTCCAGTTCATAGACGCGTCCATTCCTGGCCGCCGGTGTCGAAGCCAGGATCGGGTTCTCCTTGAACAGCGCGGCGCGGGCCGCATCGCCCGTCAGGGCACGATCGGCAAACACCAGCACTTCAGGATTGAGACCCGCCAGGGACTCCACGGAAAACGGTTTGTATCCATTGTGGGTCGCCAAGTTATGGCCGCCGGCCTGCTGCAACATCCAGTCAGCCGCCGTGTCTTTACCCGCAATCAGCGGTTTGCCGCCGGCATGCCCCAGCAGCAACAACACTCCAGGTGCTTTTTGCGTGGTCTGGACCTTGGTCACCCAGTTCTTTTGTTGATCCAGTTGTTGCTGATAGTCGCCGAACAGCTCCGCAGCCTTCGCTTCGTTGCCCAGCAACTTGCCCAAATGCTGAAGGTTACCCTGCAGCGTCGGCAGATCCGGCTCGGCCGAAAACAGCTCCACTTTCACACCAGCATTGCGGATTTGCGCCAATACCGGCGGCGGGCCCATTTCCTCGGTGCCGACCAGGATTTGCGGGCGCAGGCTCAGAATGCCCTCTGCCGACAACTGACGCTGGTATCCAATACTCGGTAACGCCTTGAGGGATTCTGGATGCTGGCTGGTGGTATCCACACCCACCAGCTTTGACTCACCGCCCAGGGCCGTTACCCATTCCGACAACGCACCACCGGCGCTGACCCAACGTTGTGGCAGTTCAGAGGCCTGGGCCCCAGCGTTGACCAGCAGTCCGACAACGAGCGCGATAGCACTGGCACTCAGGCGCATAAAAGGGTTTCCTTCCAAGGGGTGAGCCCGCTGAAACACTCGCAATGTGACAGATCAAGGCTGCCCGACATCGTACAGAGCGCCCAGTCAGCTAACGGGCGAAGCCGGCATTTGATAATTGTTTGCATTTGCACGTCAAGCGCCGGGCTCTTCGGCCAAATCAGGATAGCCTTGCAGCCCGCAAACGGCGGCACTTAAGGACCGATATGAAGTTTCTCTGCGCCTCCAGCGAACTCGCACCCAACGCCAGCCGCGGTTTCGATATCGACGGCCGCAAGCTGTTTGCCGTGCGCCGCGAAGGCATTGCCTACTTCTATATCAACCGTTGCCCACATCGCGGGGTGCCGCTGGAATGGCAGCCGCACCAGTTTCTGGACCCGAGCGCGAGCCTGATCCAGTGCGCCACCCACGGCGCGCTGTTCCTGATCGAGAGCGGTGAGTGCGTCGCCGGGCCTTGCGCCGGCCAGAGCCTGACAGCCCTGCCCGGCCGTGAGGACGAACAGGGCCTATGGGTGCAACTCTAATCGCCGAGCAATACTTCCAGGCGACGGTCGACGCAGATTTCCTCTGACGTCACCCGCACGCCATAGGCCAGCACCTCGACGCCCGCCGCCTTGGCCTCACGCAATGCAGCCGCATAAGCGGCATCAATTTCTTCGGCAGGACGCACCGCATCAATCCCCGAGAGGTTGACGCAATACAACTGCACCGCCCGCACACCCTCACGCGCCAGATGCGCCAGTTCCCGCAAATGCTTGGCCCCGCGCTGGGTGACGGCATCGGGAAACGCCGCTGTCGAAGTCTCATCAAACCCGAGAGTGACACTTTTGACTTCGACATACGCTGGGCCCGTTGGGTAATCCAGACGGAAATCGATCCGGCTGTTTTCCTGGCCGTAGGCTACTTCGCGCTTCAGCGCGGTAAAGCCGTTGAGCTCGGTGATAACCCCGGCCCGCAGCGCCTCTTCCACCAACTGATTGGCCCGCGCGGTATTCACACACGCCAGGCGCCCCTGCGGGGTTTCGCTGATTTCCCAGGTGCCGGGCAGCTTGCGCTTGGGGTCATTGGAGCGGCTGAACCAGACTTGGCCACCTTCCACCATGCAGTTGAACATCGAGCCGGTGTTCGGGCAGTGAATGGTCAGGAACTCGCCGGTAACGGTTTCGATATCAGCGAGAAAACGCTTGTAGCGGCGGATCAGCCGGCCTTCTTCGAGGGGAGGATTAAAGCGCATCAGCCTTGCCAAATCCGCAAGCCACGGGCAATCCGTTCAACGGCTTCCTGTAGGCGATCAAGGTTTTGTGTGTAGGCAAAACGCACATGGTGACCGGCTTGATAGCGACCGAAATCCAGGCCCGGGGTGAAGGCGACATGTTCGGTTTCAAGGAAGTGGCGGCAGAAAGCGAAGGCATCACCGCCGAATGCGCTGATATCGGCATACAAATAGAACGCGCCTTCCGGTTCAACGGCGATGCCGAAGCCAAGCTCCCGCAGGGCTGGCAGCAGGAAATCGCGACGACGACCAAACTCGGCCCGACGGTCTTCAAGAATGTTCAAGGTTTCCGGGGTAAAGCAAGCCAGGGCCGCATGCTGGGCCATGCTCGGTGCGCTGATGTAGAGATTCTGCGCGAGCTTTTCCAGTTCGCCCACAGCAGCCGGCGGCGCCACCAGCCAGCCCAGCCGCCAGCCGGTCATTCCGAAATACTTCGAAAAACTATTTAGAACGAAGGCTTCATCGTCGACTTCCAGCACGCTGGCGGCATCGGTGCCGTAGGTCAGGCCGTGATAGATCTCATCCACCACCAAATGCCCATTGCGCGCCTTGATGGCGCTCGACAGTCCGGCCAATTCTTCCCGCGTCAAGATGGTGCCGGTAGGGTTGGCAGGCGAAGCGACCAACGCGCCCACGCTGTCCTGATCCCAGTGACGAGCCACCAGGTCGGCGGTCAGTTGATAACGCACGTCGGGGCCGACCGGGACCAATTGCGCCGCGCCTTCCACCAGGCGCAGGAAGTGGCGGTTGCACGGGTAACCGGGGTCTGCCAGCAGCCAGTGCTTGCCGGGATCCACCAGCAAACTGCTCGCCAGCAGCAGGGCACCTGAGCCACCCGGGGTGATCAAAATTCGCTCAGGGTCGATATCCAGCCCGTAGCGCTGCTTGTAGAAACCGCTGATAGCCTCACGCAACTCCGGCAGCCCACGGGCCGCGGTATAGCGGGTCTTGCCATTGGCCAGCGCCGCCTGCCCGGCCTTGATGATGGGCTCGGCGGTGGTGAAGTCCGGCTCGCCGATTTCCAGGTGAATCACGTCGTGACCGGCGGCCTGCAATTCATTGGCCCGCGCCAGCAACGCCATGACATGGAAAGGTTCGATAGCGCGACTGCGCGCACTGTAGGGCTGAGCCATTAGCCTTCCTTAACTGTGAGGACAAACCCTGATTCTACCCAACCCGCCGCGCAAAACCTGCTCTATTGCCCGAAGCCATGTAGCAAGCACGGCGAGCAACTACCTGTAAAACAGCTAAAATCAACATTTGAGACCGTACAAGCCCGCCCTGCTGGGGCCTGCGGCGGTTTTCAACCCTCAAGAGAAGGTGCCTCGACAACCGGGAGTGGCGCACCCTGAATCTATCTGGTAAGTTCGCCCGCTTGCAGCCGCAGGGCCGGCAGGTGTCGGTGATGTTGCAATCC
This sequence comes from Pseudomonas sp. ATCC PTA-122608, assembly GCF_001952855.1. Classification (GTDB taxonomy): domain Bacteria; phylum Pseudomonadota; class Gammaproteobacteria; order Pseudomonadales; family Pseudomonadaceae; genus Aquipseudomonas. Next base: position 18,581 of record NZ_LPNO01000003.1, read on the forward strand.
TGCGCAATGGATTAGAAGAGTGAGAGGCGGTCCATTCATGCCCACCCAAGCAAAGCAACAGAGCATCAGCGGCTTCCAACCCTACGTCGAATCGAAGGGTGAGGAATACATGGGCAAGCCCATGCGCGAACACTTCTCCAAGATCCTGAAACAGTGGAAACAGGACTTGATGCAAGAGGTTGACCGTACCGTTGACCATATGAAGGACGAAGCGGCCAACTTCCCGGACCCGGCAGACCGTGCCAGCCAGGAAGAAGAGTTCGCCCTTGAACTGCGCGCCCGTGATCGCGAGCGCAAGCTGATCAAGAAAATCGACAAAACCCTGCAACTCATCGAAGACGAAGAGTATGGCTGGTGCGAGTCCTGCGGCGTCGAGATTGGTATTCGCCGCCTGGAAGCGCGTCCTACCGCCGACTTGTGCGTGGACTGCAAGACCTTGGCTGAAATCAAGGAAAAACAGGTCGGCAAGTAATCACCGCCGAGCTGTACAAATGGGGCGTGCGAACGCTCCATTTTTGTTTCTGGCGTTTGCTGGTTTTCCAGTAATATCCGGCCCATGACAGCCTCCTCCTATATCGGGCGTTTCGCCCCCACGCCCAGCGGACACCTGCACTTCGGCTCCCTGGTCGCTGCCCTCGCCTCCTACCTCGACGCCCGCGCCAATCAAGGCCGCTGGCTGATGCGCATGGAAGACCTCGATCCGCCACGGGAAGAACCCGGCGCCCAGGCCGCAATCCTCAATGCCCTTGAAAGCTACGGCTTCGAATGGGACGGGGAATTGGTCCGACAAAGCGAGCGGCACGATGCGTATGCCGAAGTGCTCAACCGCCTGTTCAACCACGGCCTGGCCTATGCCTGCACCTGTTCGCGCAAGCAACTGGAACCCTACAACGGGATTTATCCCGGCCTGTGCCGCAATGCCGGGCATGACCAGCAAGATGCCGCCATACGTCTGCGGGTGCCGGAGCTGGAGTACCACTTTACCGACCGTGTACAAGGCGAATTCCGACAGCATCTGGGTCGCGACGTAGGCGATTTCATCATCCGCCGTCGCGATGGCCTGTATGCCTACCAACTGGCGGTGGTGCTCGATGACGCCTGGCAAGGTGTGACCGACATCGTGCGTGGCGCCGACCTGCTCGACTCCACGCCGCGCCAGCTATATCTGCAAGAACTGCTGGGCCTGCGCCAACCGCGCTACCTGCATGTGCCCCTGATCATCCAGCCGGACGGTAACAAGCTGGGCAAATCCTATCGTTCACCGCCCTTGGCCACCGACCAGGCCACGCCTTTGCTGTTAAGAGCACTGCGTGCCCTGGGCCAGCCAGCGGGCGACGAACTGAACCACGCCAGCCCACGGGAACTGCTGGATTGGGGCATTGCGCACTGGGACGCCACGCAGATCCCGCGCACGCTCACAGTGCCCGAAGCGCAATTGCGCTGAAGGCGCTTGCAGCTTGCGAGCCATCCGTTACCATCGCTCATACAAAAAATCGTTATATTTCCGCAATTTCAATCAAGGGCCAACATGTACATCTATCGATTGGTCCTGCTGTTGGTCGTCGGGATCTACCTGTTTTCTCCCGCCATCATGGATTGGTGGATCGACGCCACAGGCGCCTGGTACCGGCCCTATCTGCTTTGGCTGATTCTGATCGTCGTGACTTTCATCCTGCAGAGCCAAAAAGATGCCGATGAGCTTTAGCCTGACCGAGATGCTGCTGATCAGCGCCGCCTACCTGGCCGCGCTGTTCGGGGTAGCCTGGATCAGTGAGCGCGGAATGATTCCGCGGGCGATCATTCGCCATCCGTTGACCTACACCTTGTCCTTGGGCGTGTACGCCAGCGCCTGGGCGTTTTACGGCACGGTGGGCCTGGCCTATCAGTATGGATACGGCTTTCTTTCGAGTTATCTCGGGGTGTCCGGGGCGTTCTTGCTGGCGCCGGTGCTGTTGTATCCGATCCTGAAAATCACCCGCACCTATCAGCTGTCGTCACTCGCCGACCTGTTTGCGTTCCGCTTTCGCAGTACCTGGGCCGGTGCGCTGACCACGATCTTCATGCTGATCGGCGTGCTGCCGTTGCTGGCGTTGCAGATCCAGGCGGTGGCCGACTCCATCAGCATCCTCACCCGCGAGCCGGTGCAGCACCGCGTTGCATTGAGCTTCTGTGCACTGATCACCCTGTTCACAATCTTCTTCGGCTCACGGCATATCGCTACCCGAGAGAAACATGAAGGCCTGGTGTTCGCGATCGCATTTGAGTCGGTGATCAAGCTGATCGCCATTGGCGGCGTTGGCCTGTATGCGCTCTACGGTGTATTCGACGGCCCGCAACAGCTGGAACTATGGCTGCTGCAAAACCAGACCGCCCTGGCCGCGCTGCACACGCCGTTGCAGGAAGGCCCATGGCGCACACTGCTGCTGGTGTTCTTCGCCTCGGCCATCGTGATGCCGCACATGTACCACATGACCTTCACCGAAAACCTCAACCCGCGTTCACTGGTCAGCGCCAGCTGGGGCTTACCGCTGTTCCTGCTGCTGATGAGCCTGGCGGTGCCGCTGATTCTCTGGGCGGGCCTGAAGCTTGGCGCCACCACCAATCCGGAATACTTCACGCTGGGCATCGGCATTGCCGCCAACAGCAAATCACTGGCCCTGCTGGCCTATGTCGGCGGATTATCGGCCTCCAGCGGCCTGATCATCGTCAGTACCCTGGCCCTGTCGGGGATGGCGCTCAATCACCTGGTACTGCCGCTCTACCAGCCGCCAGCCGAAGGCAATATCTACCGCTGGCTGAAATGGACCCGCCGCGCCCTGATCGTCGCAATCATCATGGCTGGCTATGGCTTCTACCTGATGCTGGGTGCCGAGCAGGACCTGGCCAACCTGGGCATCGTGGCCTTTGTCGCCACTTTGCAGTTCCTGCCGGGCGTGTTGTCGGTGCTGTACTGGCCGACCGCTAACCGCCGTGGGTTTATCGCCGGGCTGCTGGCCGGGATCCTGGTGTGGACCGTAACCATGCTGCTGCCCCTGGTGGGCAATCTGCAGGGTTTCTACATCCCGCTGCTGAACATGATCTACGTGCTGGATGACACCAGTTGGCACATGGCGGCAATTGCTTCGCTGGCGGCCAACGTCCTGATGTTCACGCTGATCTCGCTGTTCACCAACGCCAGCCCGGAAGAAACCAGCGCCGCCGAAGCCTGCGCCGTGGACAACGTGCGCCGCCCGCAACGCCGCGAGCTGCACGCGGCCTCGCCCCAGGAGTTCGCCACGCAACTGGCCAAGCCGCTGGGCGCCAAGGCTGCGCAAAAGGAAGTCGAGCAGGCCCTGCGCGACCTTTACCTGCCATTCGACGAGCGCCGCCCCTACGCGTTGCGCCGCCTGCGTGACCGCATCGAGGCCAACCTTTCCGGCCTGATGGGCCCGAGTGTGTCCCAAGACATGGTCGAGACCTTCCTGCCCTACAAGGCCGGCGGCGAAAACTACGTGACCGAAGACATCCACTTCATCGAAAGCCGGCTGGAGGATTACCACTCGCGCCTCACCGGCCTGGCCGCCGAACTCGACGCGCTGCGCCGCTATCACCGCCAGACACTGCAGGAGTTGCCGATGGGCGTCTGCTCCCTGGCCAAGGATCAAGAGATCCTGATGTGGAACAAGGCCATGGAAGAACTCACCGGGATCGCCGCCCAGCGCGTGGTGGGTTCGCGCCTGAACACTATTGGCGACCCGTGGAAAGAACTGCTCCAGGGCTTCATCAACCTGCCCGACGAACACTTGCACAAACAACACCTGGCGCTGGACGGCCAGACCCGCTGGCTCAACCTGCACAAGGCCGCCATCGACGAGCCCCTCGCACCCGGTAACAGCGGCCTGGTGCTGCTGGTGGAAGACCTGACCGACACCCAGATGCTCGAAGACAAACTGGTGCACTCCGAGCGCCTGGCCAGCATCGGTCGTCTGGCGGCGGGTGTGGCTCATGAAATCGGCAATCCGATCACCGGTATCGCCTGCCTGGCGCAAAACCTGCGGGAAGAGCGCGAGGAAGACGGCGAAATCATCGAAATCAGCGGGCAGATTCTCGAGCAGACCAAGCGTGTCTCGCGCATCGTGCAGTCGCTGATGAGCTTTGCCCACGCGGGTGCCCATCAGAATCACGACGAAGCAGTGTGCCTGGCCGAAGTCGCCCAGGATGCCATTGGGCTGCTGGCCTTGAACCGGCGCAATTTCGAAGTACAGTTCTTTAACCTGTGCGACCCGGAACATTGGGTCGACGGTGATTCACAACGCCTGGCCCAGGTGCTGATCAACCTGCTGTCCAACGCCCGCGACGCGTCGCCGGCCGGCAGCGCCGTACGGGTCAAGAGCGAGGCTTTCGAGCACACGGTCGACCTGATCGTCGAGGACGAAGGCAGCGGCATTCCACAGAACATCATGGATCGATTGTTCGAACCCTTCTTCACCACCAAGGATCCGGGTGAAGGTACCGGTCTGGGCCTTGCACTGGTCTATTCCATCGTTGAAGAGCATTATGGACAAATCACCATCGACAGCCCGGCTGACACCGAAAGCCAACGCGGCACCCGTATTCGGGTGACCTTGCCGCGTCATGTCGAAGCGACGTCCGCTGTGAACTGAGACCGTCGAGAGAGTTGAATCAATGCCGCACATTTTGATCGTCGAAGACGAAACCATTATCCGCTCTGCCTTGCGTCGCCTGCTTGAACGTAATCAGTACCAGGTCAGCGAAGCCGGCTCGGTGCAGGAAGCCCAAGAGCGTTTCAGCATTCCCACGTTCGACCTGATCGTCAGTGACCTACGTTTGCCGGGCGCCCCTGGCACCGAGTTGATCAAACTCGGCCAAGGCACTCCGGTGCTGATCATGACCAGCTACGCCAGCCTGCGCTCGGCAGTGGACTCGATGAAGATGGGCGCGGTGGACTACATCGCCAAGCCTTTCGACCACGACGAAATGCTCCAGGCCGTGGCGCGCATCCTGCGTGACCGTCAATCCGCCAGCAGCACACCGGCTGAACGCCCGGCAGCGGGCAAGGCCGTCAACGGCGCTGAAAAGCCCGGGGTGGATAACAGCAATGGCGAAATCGGCATTATCGGCTCTTGCCCACCGATGCAGGACCTGTACAGCAAGATCCGCAAAGTGGCGCCAACAGACTCCAATGTATTGATTCAGGGCGAATCCGGCACCGGTAAAGAACTGGTGGCCCGCGCCCTGCACAACCTGTCCAAGCGCGCCAAGGCACCGATGATTTCGGTGAACTGCGCGGCGATCCCCGAATCCCTGATCGAATCCGAATTGTTCGGCCATGAAAAAGGTGCCTTTACCGGCGCCAGCGCTGGCCGTGCGGGTCTGGTTGAAGCCGCCGATGGCGGCACGCTGTTCCTCGACGAGATTGGCGAACTGCCACTGGAAGCTCAGGCACGTTTGCTGCGGGTACTCCAGGAAGGCGAAATCCGCCGCGTCGGCTCGGTACAGTCGCAGAAGGTCGATGTACGACTGATCGCGGCCACGCACCGTGACCTGAAAAGCCTGGCCAAGATCGGCCAGTTCCGTGAAGACCTTTATTACCGCCTGCACGTGATCGCGCTCAAACTGCCGGCCCTGCGTGAGCGTGGCGCCGACGTCAACGAAATCGCCACGGCCTTCCTGGCCCGCCAGAGTGCGCGGATCAACCGTACCGACCTGAAGTTTGCTGCCGATGCCGAGCAGGCAATCCGTCACTACTCCTGGCCGGGTAACGTGCGGGAGCTGGAGAACGCGGTAGAACGCGCGGTGATTCTGTCGGAGAGCCCGGAGATTTCCGCCGAGTTGCTGGGGATCGATATCGAGCTCAGCGACCTGGATGACGACGACTTCATCGGCCTGCCGCCGCAGCAGGGTGGCAGTAACAACAGCCACGAGCCGACGGAAGATTTGTCACTGGAGGATTACTTCCAGCACTTCGTCCTCGAGCATCAGGACCATATGACAGAGACCGAACTGGCGCGCAAACTGGGCGTCAGCCGTAAATGCCTGTGGGAACGGCGCCAGCGCCTGGGTATCCCACGGCGCAAAACCGGGGTTGCCAGCGAAAGCTGAGTGGGGGCGCCCCCACAGGTAACACCCTCAGATGTGAAAAAACTGTTACCGCTGATTTTTCACGTAACAAAAGCCGGGGCTTACGGTAACGAAGCCCCGGCTTTTTTTCGCCCTCAAAAACCCGAAAGCGCTCCGAACCCCTTATTTTGCTGGGCCTCGCAAAAGTTGGCACGCACCCTGCTATATGCTTAGTACAAAAACAATAACAAGCAAATGTACAAGACAATAAAAATAAGACGAATCGACTCACGCATAACAAAAACAACACGGCGGAGGCGCAGCTAACTGATTCTTTTGGAGAGGCGTTGCATTTGGGGCTTGCCCCGCAACCAGGCCGAGAACAACAAAAACTGCCCTAAGGCAGAGCCTGAACTGGTTGGATCGTAGATCAGCAACACAGCGACCAAAGCAATCCGTTTGCTCTTGGCTCCCGATTGGGAGTGTCATGAAGGTGAAGCTTCATGGCGAGGGCGATCAACAAAAACAAGAAGCCCGAAACCAATAATAAAAATAGAGCACGCAACTACTTCTGGGGGAGCTTCGGCTCCCCTTGTAGTTTCCGCGATTTGGCACCTGCCACCCTTCTTTTAAGCTTCTGGCTCAAGCCTTGCAGCTAGTTCCTACACCATCCCCTGACTAAATGCTAGAATCCCCGCCCATCATGCGGTCATTCTTCGTTATGGCCGAACATTCCTTCAAACAGTGCATCCCATGCTGAAGAAGTTGTTCCAGTCATTCCGTTCTCCCTTGCGTCGTACGCAACACATCCGCAGCACGCCTGAAGTGCTTAATGCCAACCAGCATTCGTTGCAGCGTGCCCAGTTCAGCCGTTATGCGGTGAACATCGTCGAACGCCTGCAGAACGCCGGCTACCAGGCTTACCTGGTTGGCGGTTGCGTGCGCGACATGTTGCTCAACATCACTCCCAAGGATTTCGACGTCGCCACCAGTGCCACGCCGGAACAAGTGCGTGCCGAATTCCGCAATGCGCGGATCATTGGGCGGCGCTTCAAGTTGGTGCATATCCACTTTGGTCGCGAGATCATCGAGGTCGCGACCTTCCGCGCCAACCACCCGCAAAACGATGAAGAAGAAGACACTAACCAGTCTTCCCGCAATGAAAGCGGGCGCATCCTGCGGGACAACGTCTACGGCACCCTGGAAGAAGACGCGCAACGCCGCGACTTCACCATCAATGCCTTGTATTACGACCCCGTCAGCGAGCGCATCCTCGATTACGCCAACGGCGTGCACGACATTCGCAACAACCTGCTGCGCCTGATCGGCGACCCGACGCAACGCTACCAGGAAGACCCGGTGCGGATGCTGCGGGCCGTACGTTTCGCGGCCAAGCTGAACTTCGGCATCGAGAAGCACACGGCCGCGCCGATTCGCGACCTGGCGCCGATGTTGCGGGAAATCCCCTCGGCCAGGCTGTTCGAAGAGGTGCTCAAGCTGTTCCTCTCCGGCTATGCCGCCGACACGTTCGAAATGCTCGTAGACCTGCAGCTGTTCGACCCATTGTTCCCGGCCAGCGCCGAGGCACTGGAGTACAACCCGACCTACACCCACACGCTGATCAGCGAAGCCTTGATCAACACCGACCTGCGCATCAAGCAGAACAAACCGGTCACTCCGGCGTTCCTGTTTGCCGCCCTGTTGTGGCCTGCGCTGCCGAAGCGCGTGATGCGCTTGCAGGATCGCGGCATGCCTGCAATTCCGGCCATGCAGGAAGCGGCTCATGAGCTGATCGCCGAACAATGCCAACGCATCGCCATCCCGAAACGCTTCACCATGCCGATCCGCGAGATCTGGGACATGCAGGAGCGCCTGCCACGGCGCAGCGGTAAACGTGCCGACCTGTTGCTGGACAACCCGCGCTTCCGTGCCGGCTACGACTTCCTGCTGTTGCGTGAAAGCGCCGGCGAGCAGACCGACGGCCTGGGTGAATGGTGGACCGACTACCAGGACGCCAACGACAGCCAGCGCCGCGAGATGATCAAAGAACTCAGCAGCAAAGGCGAAGCCACCGGCGATGGCCCGAAAAAACGTCGCCGCAGCAGTGGCAGCAAGCGCAAACGCAGCGCTGGCGACGCCTCGAGCGTGTCTGGCGAGTAAGCCCGTGGAACGTATCTACATCGGCATGGGCAGCAACCTGGCGGCCCCTGAACAACAATTGCGCTATGCCATCGCGGCCTTGGCGCAATTGCCGAGCACTACGCTGGCGGGCGTCTCCGCCTTCTATCAAAGTGATTCCCTGCTCCCGGGCCAGCCGCGCTACACCAATGCGGTCGCGGCCCTGGACAGCGCGCTTGCGCCTCTGGAAATGCTTGATGCCCTGCAAGCCATCGAGAATGACCAGGGCCGCGAGCGCCTCGAGCGCTGGGGCCCGCGCACCCTGGACCTGGATATCCTGATCTTTGGCGACCGGCTTATCGACGAGCCGCGCCTGAAGGTGCCGCACTATCAAATGCATCTGCGTGCATTCGTGCTTTACCCATTGGCAGAACTGGCCCCCGCCAGCCTGCAACTCGCCGATGGCCGCCTGCTCAGCGACCTGTTGGACGCCTGCCCGTTTGCCGGCCTGGAACGCCTGCCTTCACACCTGTAGGAGCGAGCTTGCTCGCGAAAAACCTGAGAACACCGCTGGGTGTCAGGCTTCCCGCATCATCGTTAACGACCCTCGCGAGCAAGCTCGCTCCTACGCATCATTTACTGCTGAATCGCATCAGTAACAGCGGTAACACCCCTCGCGTAACAATGCGGTAACACATCCAATTGACTTCCAGAGTCCTCCTCACGACTATAGGCGTCCCGCTGCCGCCTACCCGGCGCTAAAGGGCGCAATCCAGGCCTTATAAGCACTGATCCTTAAGAAAGTGCGCCTGTATAAACGAAGACTCACGCGCGTTACTCGCTGTTTCCAAGCGCCTGAATGAGGACCCTTTTCATGCCAAACGTTACCCTGAGCACCTTGCAGAGCCTCAAACTCAAAGGTGAAAAGATCACCATGCTGACCTGCTACGACGCCACTTTTGCCCAGGCCAGCTGCCAGGCAGGAGTTGAAGTGTTGTTGGTGGGGGACTCCCTGGGCATGGTTCTACAAGGGCATGACAGCACCCTGCCGGTCACCAACAACGAAATCGCTTACCACACCGCCTGCGTCAAACGCGGCAACGAAGGCGCCTTCATCATCGCCGACCTGCCCTTCATGGCAGACGCCACCATCGAACAGACCCTGACCAACAGCGCTCAACTGATGCGTGCCGGTGCACACATGGTCAAGGTTGAAGGTGCCGCGTGGCTTGCGGAGTCGATTCGCCTGCTGGCTGAACGTGGTGTGCCGGTTTGCGCGCACATGGGCCTCACGCCCCAGTCGGTGAATATCCTCGGCGGCTACAAGGTGCAAGGCCGCGGCGAAGCCCAGGCGCGTCAGATGCGGGCCGATGCCATCGCCCTGGAGCAGGCCGGTGCGTGCATGATTTTGCTGGAATGCGTGCCAAGCGAGTTGGCAGCGGAAATCACCCAGGCCGTCAAAATCCCGGTGATTGGTATCGGCGCAGGTTCCGGCACCGACGGCCAGGTATTGGTGCTGCACGACATGCTGGGCCTGTCCCTGACCGGTCGCGTACCCAAGTTCGTGAAGAACTTCATGGCTGGCCAGGACAGCATTCAATCGGCCCTCGCCGCCTACGTCAGCGAAGTCAAAGCCGTTACCTTCCCCGGCGCTGAACACGGATTCTCTGCATGAACACCGTCAAGACCGTGCGCGAACTGCGCGCCGCCGTCGCCCATGCCCGCAGCGCGGGTAAACGCATCGGCTTCGTGCCCACCATGGGCAACCTGCACAGCGGTCATGCCACGCTGGTGACCAAGGCTGCGCAACAAGCGGACTTCGTGGTCGCGAGCATTTTCGTCAACCCGCTACAATTCGGCGCCGGCGAAGACCTGGACAAGTACCCGCGCACCTTGGCCGCCGACCAGGAGAAGCTGCTGCAAGCCGGTTGCAACCTGCTGTTCGCCCCGACCGTCGACGAGATGTACCCCGACGGCATGGCCGGCCAGACGCGCGTCAGCGTGCCACAACTGTCCGAAGGCCTGTGCGGCGCCAGCCGTCCCGGGCATTTTGAAGGCGTGGCCACGGTGGTCAGCAAGCTGTTCAACATGGTCCAGCCAGACCTGGCGATCTTTGGCCAGAAGGACTACCAGCAACTGGCAGTCATTCGCGCCATGGTCCATGACCTGAACATGCCGATCCAGATTATCGGCGAGCCGACCGTTCGCGCCGACGATGGCCTCGCGCTGTCGTCGCGCAACGGTTACCTCACCGAAGAGCAGCGCGCCATCGCGCCGGTGCTGTACCGCAGCCTCAGCCAGATTGCTACCGCCATTGAAGCGGGCGACCTTGATTTCGCCAAACTGCGCGCAGCACAGGTCCAGCAGATTGAAGCCGCGGGCTTTCGCATGGACTACCTGGAGGTCCGCCAGGGCCTGCACCTGCGTCCGGCCACCGCTGAAGACAAGGATCTGGTGATCCTGGTCGCCGCCTACCTGGGCGCTACCCGGCTGATCGACAACCTGCATTTGCACCTGAACTGACCCCGCGGCACACCCCTCCTGTTGCACTGCCTGATCGGCCGGTATAAAAAAGTACCGGCCACAGCGCAGACAAAGCCAAGACAGATCGACACGCTAGGTTTAATGTATTCGCCCTACGCTATTCGTTGGCGTCGACCGGAGCCTGTCATCTTCACAAAGACAGCACATTCCCGGCTTTAAAGTGTCCTACCAGCAGTCCCAGCAATAAAAAGGAAACCCGCAGCGATGGCGTACTACCGCACTCCTCATGACGTTACCGCTCTGCCCGCCTGGCAAGCGCTCAATCAACATCGCCAAGCCATGCAGGATTTCAGCATGCGCGAAGCCTTTAATGCCGATCCCCAGCGCTTTACCCAGTTCACTTTGAGCAGCTGCGGACTTTTCCTCGATTACTCGAAAAACCTGATCACCAGCGAAACCCGCGACCTGCTGGTAGGCCTGGCCAAGGAAGTCGACCTTCAGGGCGCGATCAAGTCGCTGTTCAACGGCGAGCCGGTCAACTCTTCCGAAGGTCGCCCGGCGCTGCACACCGCGCTGCGTCGCCCGGTCGGCGACAAGCTGTCGGTCAACGGCGTGAACATCATGCCGGACGTGCACAAGGTGCTGAACCAGATCACTGACCTGGTCGGCCGCATCCACGACGGCCTGTGGCGTGGCTACACCGAAAAGCCGATCACCGACGTGGTGAACATCGGCATCGGTGGCTCGTTCCTCGGTCCGGAGCTGGTGTCTGAAGCGCTGTTGTCCTACGCCCACAAAGGCGTGCGCTGCCATTACCTGGCGAACATCGACGGCAGCGAGTTCCACGAGCTGACCATGAAGCTGCGCGCCGAGACCACGCTGTTCATCGTCTCGTCGAAATCCTTCAACACCCTCGAAACCCTGAAAAACGCCCAGGCCGCACGTGCCTGGTACCTGGCCCAGGGTGGCTCGGAAGCCGAGCTGTATCGCCACTTCATCGCCGTTTCGAGCAACAACGCCGCCGCCGTGGCCTTCGGTATTCGCGAAGAAAACATCTTCCCGATGTGGGACTGGGTTGGCGGTCGTTACTCGTTGTGGTCGGCCATCGGCCTGCCGATCGCGCTGGCCATCGGCATGTCCAACTTCAAGGAACTGCTGTCCGGTGCCTACACCATGGACCAGCACTTCCAAACCGCGCCGTTCGAAGCGAACATGCCCGTACTACTGGGCCTGTTGGGCGTGTGGTACGGCAACTTCTGGGGCGCGCAGAGCCACGCGATCCTGCCGTACGACCACTACCTGCGTAACATCACCAAGCACTTGCAACAGCTGGATATGGAATCCAACGGCAAGAGCGTGCGCCAGGACGGTACGCCGGTGTCCACCGACACCGGCCCGGTTATCTGGGGCGGCGTCGGCTGCAACGGTCAGCATGCTTACCACCAGCTGCTGCACCAAGGCACCCAGCTGATTCCGGCCGACTTCATCGTGCCGATCGTCAGCTTCAACCCGGTCTCCGACCACCATCAGTGGCTGTACGCCAACTGCCTGTCCCAGAGCCAGGCGCTGATGCTCGGCAAGACCCGCAGCGAAGCTGAAGCCGAGCTGCGCGACAAAGGCATGGACGAGGCCGAAGTGCAGAAGCTGGCACCGCACAAGGTGATCCCGGGCAACCGTCCGAGCAACACCATTGTGGTTGAACGCATCAGCCCTCGCCGCCTCGGCGCGCTGGTGGCGATGTATGAGCACAAAGTGTTCGTGCAAAGCGTCATCTGGGGCATCAACGCCTTCGACCAATGGGGCGTGGAGCTGGGCAAGGAGCTGGGCAAAGGCGTCTACAACCGCCTGACCGGCACTGAAGAGCAGCCGGCGGACGACGCGTCCACCCAAGGGTTGATCAACTACTTCCGCGGTCGTCACCGCGGTTGATGTAATGCCTGCAAGGCCAACGTCTGTTTGGACGTTGGCCTTGAACCCGCCTGCCACAGGGTGCATCTTTATTGCTTGTCGCAAAAACAAGAATAAGGATCCCTCATGTTCGATATCAGCACGTTCCCCACCGCCGATGCCGTCCGCCGGGCTGCGCAACTCAGTCAAGAGGACTACCAGCGCCTCTATCGCCAATCCGTCGAACAACCCGATACCTTTTGGGCCGAGCAAGCCAAACGCTTTCTCGACTGGTCCACGCCTTGGCAAACCGTTCAGAAATCCGACATCAAGACCGGCGCCGCCCAATGGTTTGCCGGCGGCCGACTGAACGTCAGTTACAACTGCATCGACCGCCACCTGGCGCAACGTGCCGACCAGCCGGCCTTCATCTGGGAAGGCGATGATCCTGCAACCTCTTCCAAAATTACCTACCGCCAACTGCACCAAAACGTCAGCCGCCTGGCCAACGTGCTGAAAAGCCGCGGCGTAAAGAAAGGCGACCGGGTGTGTATCTACATGCCGATGATTCCCGAGGCGGCCTACGCGATGCTCGCCTGTACGCGGATCGGCGCGGTGCATTCGGTGGTGTTTGGTGGTTTCTCGCCGGACGCCCTGCGCGACCGTATTCTCGACGCCGACTGCCGCACGGTGATCACCGCCGATGAAGGCGTGCGCGGTGGCAAGCCTGTGGCGCTGAAACAGAATGTCGACAAGGCCCTGGCCAGTTGCCCGGGCGTCAGCACAGTGCTGGTGGTGCAGCGCACCGGCGCGGCGGTCAATTGGACCGAAGGCCGCGACCTCAAGTATCAACAGGCCCTGGATACGGCCAGCGACGACTGCCCGCCCGAGCCGATGGAGGCGGAAGACCCGCTGTTTATCCTCTATACCTCCGGCAGCACCGGCAAACCCAAAGGTGTGCTCCACACCACCGGCGGCTACCTGTTGCAGGCTGCGATGACGTTCAAGTACGTCCTCGACTACCGCGACGGCGAAGTATTCTGGTGCACCGCTGATGTCGGCTGGGTCACCGGCCACAGTTATATCGTCTACGGGCCGCTGGCCAATGGCGCCACATCGCTGATGTTCGAGGGTGTGCCGAGTTATCCGGACAGCTCGCGCTTCTGGCAGGTGATCGACAAACACAAGGTCAACATCTTCTACACCGCGCCTACCGCCTTGCGCGCACTGATGCGTGAAGGCCACGGCCCTCTGGAAAATACATCTCGCGCCAGCCTGCGCCTGCTGGGCAGTGTCGGCGAGCCGATCAACCCGGAGGCCTGGGACTGGTACTTCAACGCGGTCGGCGAACAACGCTGCCCGATTGTCGACACCTGGTGGCAGACCGAAACCGGCGGCATCATGCTCAGCCCGCTGGTCAGCGCCCAGCGCATCAAACCCGGCTGCGCTACCCAGCCGATGTTTGGCGTAGTGCCGGTGCTGCTTGATGAGCAAGGCAAGGAAATCAGCGGCGCCGGCAGCGGCGTGCTGGCGATCAAGTCCAGCTGGCCAGGGCAAATCCGCAGCGTGTACGGCGACCCGCAGCGGATGATCGACACCTATTTCAAACCCTACCCCGGCTACTACTTCACCGGCGACGGCGCCCGGCGGGACGAGGACGGCGATTACTGGATCACCGGGCGTATCGATGATGTGATCAACGTGTCCGGGCACCGTATCGGCACCGCCGAGGTGGAAAGCGCCCTGGTGCTGCATGATCAGGTCGCCGAAGCCGCCGTGGTGGGTTATCCCCATGACGTCAAAGGCCAGGGCATCTATGCCTTCGTCACGCCCATGAATGGCGTGGAGCCCGACGATGCGCTGAAAAAACACTTGCTGGACCTGGTGAGCAAGGAAATCGGCAGCTTCGCCAAGCCCGAACTGATTCAATGGGCACCGGCCTTGCCGAAAACCCGCTCAGGCAAGATCATGCGGCGGATTTTGCGCAAGATTGCCTGCAACGAACTGGACAGCCTGGGAGATACCTCCACCCTGGCCGACCCGAGCGTGGTGGATGGCCTGATCGACAAACGCCTCAACCGATAGGAACCCATGGAATTCATTCGCAGCTGCATCGAAAACCAGCTGATGAGCCTGACCGGCTTGTCGCTCGGCCAACTCGACCTGGAAAACCCCAAGGGCGATCCAGGTCTCTTTGGCCCGAACTCGGTGAGCTGGAAGGTCCATGGCGACTTCCGCAGCATGTTGATTGGCGGCATCAGCGCGCTGATGTTGCAGGCGTTGCACCCGCTGGCCCTGGCCGGCGTGTGGGACCATTCGAACTTTCGGCAAGACATGCTGGGGCGTTTGCGGCGTACCTCGCAGTTCATTTCCGGGACCACATTCGGTTCGCGCCGCGACGCCGAATGGCTGATCGAGAAAGTGCGCACCATTCACCTGCAAGTGGTGGGGCATGCGCCTGATGGTCGACCGTATGCGGCCAGCGATCCGGAATTGCTGACGTGGGTGCATGTGGCGGAGGTCAGTAACTTTCTGGCGGCCCACCTGCGGTATTGCAACCCGGAACTATCCCTCAGGGATCAAGACCGGTACTACAGCGAAATCGCCCTGGTGGCTGAGCAACTGGGGGCGCGCCATGTGCCGCGCTCACGTGAGGAAATTTCCGACTACCTTGAGCGCATTCGCCCGCAACTGTTGTGTGACGACCGCAGCCACGAAGTGCTGCGTCTGCTGCTGAATGCACCATCCCCCAGCACCTTGGCCAAGCCATTTGGCTCGCTGATGATGCAGGCTGGCATCGACCTGCTGCCGGACTGGGCCAGCGACATGCTCGGGCAGAAGCAAAGCCCGCTGCAACGCCAGATGATTCGCGCCGGGGTCAAGCGCAGCGCGCCATTGCTACGCTGGGCCATGCGCAACGGTTCGGTGCAACGGGCCCACAGGCGAATGGGCCTGCTGGAGCCATAACTGTTAAACTCCCGCGCCCCCATTACTCTGCAAGGCGCGCAACATGTCTTCCTTGAATCAGGCGCTGCGCGCCGCCCTCGATCATCGCCAAGACCTGCTCGCTGAGCTGCATGCCCAAGGCACCGATTGCTATCGCCTGTTTCACGGCAGCCAGGAAGGCGCCGGCGGCCTGACGATCGACCGCTACGGCCCGCAACTGCTGGTGCAAAGCTTTCACCAGTCGCTGGAAAGCGACGACCTGCTGCAACTGCACCAGGCGATCAACCAGTACCTCGGGCTGGAACTGCTGCTGGTCTACAACGACCGCTCCCGGGGCAACTCGCGCATCGACCGTGAAGACACGGTGTACCGCGCGGAACCTGCGGCCCTGGAAGACTTGATCGGCCACGAATGGGACCTCAACTACCGCGTGCGCGGCCGCCATGCAGGGCAAGACCCGCTGCTGTTCCTCGACCTGCGCAACACCCGCGGCTGGGTCAAGGCACACAGCGCCGGTAAAAGCGTGCTGAACCTGTTTGCCTACACCTGTGGCGTAGGCCTGAGCGCGGCTGCCGGTGGCGCCCGTGAGGTGTGCAACCTGGACTTTGCCGAAGGCAATCTCGCGGTCGGTCGCGAAAACGGCCAGCTCAATCCGCAATTGCCGACGATGGAATTCGTGCAGTCCGACTACTTCCCGGCAATCCGCCAACTGGCCGGCCTGCCCATCAGCCAGCGTCGCGGCCAGAAACTGCCGAGTTATCCACGCCTGGAGCAACGCCAATACGACCTGGTACTGCTCGACCCTCCGGCCTGGGCCAAGAGCGCCTTCGGCACCGTCGACCTGCTGCGCGACTATCAGAGCCTGCTCAAGCCGGCACTGCTGGCCACCGCCGACAACGGCGTGCTGATCTGCTGCAACAACCTGGCAAAAGTCAGCATGGACGACTGGCGCGACCAGGTCCTGCGCTGCGCCGAAAAGGCCGGGCGCCCGGTACGTGACTGGCAGATCATGACCCCAGGCGCGGACTTCCCGTCGCAAGACCAGCAGCCCCCGCTGAAGACGCTGATCCTGCAGCTGTAAGATCTGTCCCAAAAGAGCCTGGCCGCAGGAATAAAGGACCGTTGCTTCGGAACCGTAAACCCGTGCCATACTCCAAGGCACTCTTGATTGACATAGATGGCGTCACATATGCCCAAAGGATTGATTCGCGCCGCTGGCGCCTTGCTGACCGCCCTTGCTCTGTACAGTTTGCTGGGCTTCCTTATTCTCCCCGGCATCGCCCTTCGCGTAGCCAACCAACAGTTGGCCAATTACGCCACCGTGCCAGCGCGCATCGAGCGTATCGAGCTCAACCCGTTCAGCCTCGAATTGACCGTGTGGGGCCTGAATATCGGTGAGCCTGGCAAGGAGCAAGTGGGCTTTGAACGCCTCTATGCCAACCTGCAGATCGACAGCCTATGGACCCGCGCCCTGCACCTGGCTGACGTACAGCTCGACAAGCCCAAGACCGAGTTGTTGTTCGACAAGTCCGGCCAACTCAACCTGGCGCAACTGTTCAAATTGCCAGCCAGCGAGCCGACGCCCACCGACCCCAACGCCAAGCCGTTCCCGCTGCGCATCGATAACATCAAGCTGGCAGCCGGCTATGTACACTTCCAGGATTTGCGCCCCAGCGAACCGATCGAGTTTCTCTACGACAAGCTGGATTTCGAGCTGAAAAACCTCAGCACGCTGCCCGAAGACAACGCTGATATGACGCTGGTTGCGGCCGGCCCTGAAGGCGGGCAGATCGATTGGACCGGTAACTTCAGCCTCATCCCGATTGCCTCCGAGGGCAAACTCAAGGTTACCGACGGCAAGATGAAAGTCTGGTGGCCCTATGTGCGAGACGCGTTACCGCTGGTTCTGGAAGACGGCATCCTCAATTTCAGCACCGACTACAAGCTGAGCCTGGCCAAGGAAACCGAGCTGAACCTGACCAACGTCGCCCTGAGTGTCGCGCCGTTTGCGATCAAAGCCCCGGATGGCCGGCCACTTGCCCGCCTTGAGAAGCTGGAAGTCAGCGACACCACTGTCGACCTGGCCAAGCAGCAGGTAATTGTCGGCAAGATCCGCAGCAACAAGCTCGAAACCTGGGCAGCCCTTGAAGCAGACGGCCAACTGGATTGGCAGAAACTGTTTGCCAGCCAACCGAGCAAGCCGGCACCCGCCGCCGAGCCTGCCACCGCACCCGCCACCGCCGACTCGCCAAAGCCCGCACCGGCAGCGCCGAGCAAACCATGGCAAGTGCTGCTCAAGGACGTGCAACTGCGCAACTATCAAGTGCACCTGGCGGACCGTTCCGCCAAGCCGGCAGTCGCCCTGGAAGTGGGGCCGCTGAACCTTGACCTGCAGGATTTCGACAGCCTCAACCAAAGCCCGTTTACCCTCAAGCTGGATACCGGCGTAGGCAAACAGGGCAAGCTCCAGGCGACCGGCCAGGTCAACCTGAACCCGGTCAGCGCCAAGCTGAAAGTGGATACCAAGGACATCGACCTGCGCGTCGCCCAGTCCTACATCAGCCCGTTTATCCGCCTGGAACTGCGTAGCGGCATGCTCGGCAGCAACCTCGACGTGAACCTGAAAAGCACCGAGCCTTTGGCGTTCCAGGTGACCGGCCGGGCACAGGTCGATCAGTTGCACACCCTGGACACCTTGAAGACCCGTGACTTCCTGAAATGGCAGCGCCTGGTGCTGGAAGGCGTGAATTATCAACATGGCGACAGCCTGTCGATCGACAAGGTCAACCTGCTGCAGCCCTATGCGCGCTTCATGATCAACGATGACCGCACCACCAACATCGATGACCTGCTGATTCCACAGCCGGCCGACAGCGGCACCAAGTCCGCGGCCAAACCTGCGGCCGGCAAAGAAAAGCCCCTGGGCATTCATATTGGTCAAATTGCGATCAACGACGGCTCGGCCAACTTCGCCGACTTCAGCCTGACCCCGAACTTCGCCACGGCGATTCAACAGCTCAACGGCCAGATCGGCACCATCGACAGTCGCCAGGCCAAGCCAGCGAGCGTTGACATCAAGGGCAAGGTCGACCGTTATGCGCCGGTGACCATCAAGGGCAATGTGAACCCGTTTGACCCAATGGCGGCGCTGGACATCGCCACCAGCTTCAAACGTGTCGAACTGACCAACCTGACGCCCTACTCGGGCAAGTTCGCCGGGTTCCGTATCCGCAAGGGCCGGCTCAACCTGGACCTGCATTACGTCATCACCAAGGGCCAGTTGAAGGCCGAGAACAAGGTGGTGGTCGAGCAGCTGCAACTGGGTGAGAGGGTCGACAGTGCTGATGCCGTCGACCTGCCGATACGCCTGGCGATTGCTCTGCTCAAGGATTCCGACGGCAAGATCTCCATTGAACTGCCGGTGACCGGCGACTTGAACAACCCGCAATTCAGCGTGATGCCGATTGTCTGGCAGACCCTGCGTAACCTGGTGGTACGCGCGGCCACAGCGCCCTTCAAGTTCATTGGCGGGTTGGTTAGCGGTGGTGGTGCACAAGACCTAGGCAACGTGTCGTTCGTCGCAGGTTCCAGCGAGCTGAGCAAGGATTCCCAGTCGGCACTGGACAGCCTGGCCAAGGCCCTTAAGGAGCGCCCGGCCCTGCGCCTGGAGATCGAAGGCACCGCCGCTGCCAGCAGTGACGGTCCGCTGTTGGCCGCACAGCGGCTGGAACGCGAATACCAGTACAACTACTACAAGATCCTCCAGCGCCGTGGCGATAAGGTCCCGGCCCAGGCGTCACTGCTTGAAGTCCCGGAAAAGGAAAAGGCGCCGCTGCTGGAAGGCATCTACCGTACCCGCCTGAAACAACAGCCACCGGCCGAGTGGAAAGACCTGAGCAGTGACGAGCGCACCGCCAAGCTGCGGGACGGTGTGATCAAGTTCTGGAGTGGCAGCGACGTGTTGCTGCGCCAACTGGGCCAGGACCGCGCCAGCGCGATCAAGGACTACCTGGTGGACAAAGGCCAGCTGGAAGATGATCGGGTTTACTTTATCGACGCCAATCTTGGACAGGCGGAGAAAGATGGTCGGGTGGTGACACCGATGCATCTGGATGCCGAATAACCCGGCGCCCGCTGAGCACCTGTGGCGAGGGGGCTTGTCCCCCGTTGGGCCGCGCAGCGGCCCCTATCAGGGCGTCGCGGTCATTCAGGCAGGTCACCGTCGTCATACCAAGGGGCCGCTACGCGGCCCAACGGGGGACAAGCCCCCTCGCCACAAGAGCCTCGCTAACCTCCCTACTTTTCTACCCACAATAGAACAGGCCCCGGCACAAGTGCCGGGGCCTGTAATGACCACATCCGTGTGGTCGGTCGCATGAACCTGTGAGGTGCATTGAGCGGATATCTAACTCGCTCGTGGCCGCCTCTGCCTAGCTCAGGCGATTCGTTAAACGTTACTCTGCTTTCAGGCCATCGGCCGATACAGCTTTAACGCCTTTGATTTTCTTGGTGATGTTCACCGCGGTGGTTTTCTGCGCTTCAGTGACCGCTACGGTCGAAGACAGGGAAACTACACCTTTGTTGGTTTCGACTTTGATGTCGGTGCCAGGAATGCCTTTCTCGGTTACCAGGTCAGCTTTCACTTTGGTGGTAATCCAAGTGTCCGAGGTGGACTCTTTGGCGCCAGCAGCTGCGCTTTTGGTTTTGTCGACGTTATCAGCCTTGGTAGCGCCGCCAGCCATCAGGCCGTCAGCCGAAACTGCGGTTACGCCTTTGATTTTTTTGGTGATTGCTACAGCAGTGGCTTTCTGCGCGTCGGAGATAGCGACTGTCGAGGACAGGGAAACCACACCTTTGTTGGTTTCGACCTTAATGTCCGAACCAGGAATACCTTTCTCGGTCAGCAGGTCAGCTTTGACTTTGGTGGTGATCCAGGTATCCGAAGTGGACTCTTTAGCCTTGGTGACTTCACCGGCCGCCAACGTCATTGGGGCTTGGGAAGTCTGAGCAAAGGCTACGTTAGCACCCATGGCCAGGGTCAGAGCGGTAGCAGTAGCGAGAGCGAACTTCTTCATACGAGTAACTCCTGTTTTATTAAAAGTCTGCAGTACGTAAACCTTGATGCTGCAGCGTTAACAGGGATATTGCAGGCAGTGTGCCAACTCCAGACTCGCGATTAAACCCTTATAAAACAATACGTTATGAAAACAGGCTATTTTCGAAATCGTGCAACTTGCATGAAGAAGACCGTGCCTGCATGCAAGTTGCGGCTTTTGAGATTGGCTAAACGCCTGATTTCGCGACACTTTCCCGCAGGCATAAAAAAGGACTCCGAAGAGTCCTTTTTTCAGCTTACAGCGACGGGGTGATTAAACGCCCGAAGCCTTGGCTGCTGCTACGTCCTTGATGGACAGCTTGATACGGCCGCGGTTGTCCACGTCCAGTACCAGCACTTCCACTTCCTGGCCTTCTTTCAGGATGTCGGTCACTTTCTCAACGCGAGCATCGCTCAGCATGGAGATGTGAACCAGACCGTCCTTGCCAGGCAGGATGTTGACGAATGCGCCGAAGTCGACGATGCGCTCAACCTTACCGACGTAGATCTTGCCGATCTCGGCTTCAGCGGTAATACCCAGGACGCGCTGACGTGCAGCTTCAGCCGCTTCCTTGGTTTCGCCGAAGATCTTAATCGAGCCGTCGTCTTCGATGTCGATCGAAGCCTTGGTCTCTTCACAGATCGCACGAATGGTCGCGCCGCCTTTACCGATAACATCACGGATTTTGTCGGTGTCGATTTTCATCGCGATCATGGTCGGAGCATTTTCCGACAGTTCGGTGCGGGACTGACCAATGATCTGGTTCATCTGACCGAGGATGTTCAGGCGCGCTTCCAGGGCTTGGCCCAGAGCGATTTCCATGATTTCTTCGGTGATGCCCTTGATCTTGATGTCCATCTGCAGCGCGGTAACACCTTTGGCGGTACCGGCTACTTTGAAGTCCATGTCGCCGAGGTGGTCTTCGTCACCCAGGATGTCGGTCAGGATGGCGAACTTCTCGCCTTCTTTAACCAGACCCATGGCGATACCGGCAACAGGTGCCTTCATCGGTACGCCAGCGTCCATCAGAGCCAGGGAAGCACCGCAGACCGAAGCCATGGAGCTGGAACCGTTGGACTCGGTGATTTCCGACACAACACGAATGGTGTACGGGAACACGTCGGCGGCAGGCAGCATCGCAGCAATCGAACGACGGGCCAGACGGCCGTGACCGATTTCACGACGACCAGCGCCACCCATGCGACCACACTCACCTACCGAGAACGGAGGGAAGTTGTAGTGCAGCATGAACGGGTCTTTTTTCTCGCCTTCCAGGGTGTCCAGCAGCTGTGCGTCACGGGCAGTACCCAGCGTCGCGACTACCAGAGCCTGGGTTTCACCACGGGTGAACAGGGCCGAACCGTGGGTTTTTGGCAGAACGCCGACTTCGATGTTCAGCGGACGTACGGTGCGAGTGTCGCGGCCGTCGATACGTGGCTTGCCGTTAACGATGTTTTCGCGAACGGTGCGGTATTCGATTTCGCCGAAGGCTGCTTTGACTTCGCTGGAAGAAGGCTGGCCTTCTTCACCGGACAGCTTGGCAACAACCTGGTCCTTCAACTCACCCAGGCGAGCGTAACGGTCGGCCTTGATGGTGATGGTGTAGGCGTCGGAGATAGCGGTGCCGAACTCGGAGCGGATAGCGCCCAGCAGTGCGGTAGCTTCTGGCTGAGGAGCCCAGGTCCAGGTTGGCTTGGCAGCTTCAGCGGCCAGTTCTTTAACCGCGTTGATCACAACCTGGAACTCGTCGTGAGCAAACAGTACTGCGCCCAGCATCTGGTCTTCGGTCAGCTCTTTGGCTTCCGATTCAACCATCAGAACGGCTTCCGAAGTACCGGCAACGACCATGTCCAGGCTCGAAGCTTTCTGTTGTTCGTAAGTCGGGTTCAGCAGGTAGCCGGTGCTTTCGTGGAACGCAACACGGGCAGCGCCGATCGGGCCATCGAAAGGAATACCGGAGATGGCCAGGGCAGCCGAGGTACCGATCATCGCAGCGACGTCCGGATCGGTCTTCTTGCTGGTGGAAACGACGGTGCAGACAACCTGCACTTCGTTCATGAAGCCTTCTGGGAACAGCGGACGGATCGGACGGTCGATCAGTCGGGAAGTCAGGGTTTCTTTCTCGGAAGGACGGCCTTCGCGCTTGAAGAAACCACCAGGGATCTTACCGGCAGCGTAAGTCTTTTCCTGGTAGTGAACGGAAAGAGGGAAGAAGCCTTTGCTTGGGTCAGCGGTCTTGGCGCCTACAACGGTCACCAATACGGTGACGTCGTCGTCAACGGTAACCAGCACTGCGCCGGAGGCTTGACGGGCGATACGGCCTGTCTCGAGGGTAACGGTCGACTGACCGAACTGGAATTTTTTGATAACCGGGTTCACGGTGTCCTACCTTCTTTGTGGCTCTTGGGGAACTTGTCTTCTTGCGAAATTCTTGGGCAATGTCGGGAATCGGCCCAACGCCTGTCCAGGGTAAAACGTGTATCCAGATAAAACTTGAGGCTGGAAGCCTGCCATGGGCCAGCGGGAAACCCACTGACACACGACAGCCAACCAACCTCTAGCGCAATCGCTTATTAGCGACGCAGACCCAGGCGACCGATCAGAGCCTGATAACGACCCAGATCCTTGCCTTTCAGGTAGTCCAGCAGCTTACGACGCTGGTTTACCATGCGGATCAGACCACGACGGGAGTGGTGATCTTTACCGTTGGCCTTGAAGTGACCTTGCAGCTTGTTGATGTTGTGGGTCAGCAGTGCAACTTGCACTTCTGGCGAACCAGTGTCACCAACAGCTTGCTGGTAGTCAGCTACGATTTGAGCTTTTTCTTGAACGTCGAGAGCCATGAGGCAATCCTTTTTTCAGGAAACCACCCAAAGGGCGGTTTCAACAGGCCAGGGACAAATCCCTGTATCTAAAAATGAGTAGTGACCGTGCCTGTTAACAGCCACCCTCGTTCGGTCATTCTGACCGAATCAGTCGACGCGGCGCGATGCGCCCGTCTTCGCTCACTTCACCGATACCGATAAAGCGACCGTTGTGATCTTGTACCCGCACCATGCCGAACTTCGGGGCATCCGGTGCACGTACTGGCTGGCCGTTAAGCCAGTAGAACGCGCTGTGCTCCGAGAAGTGCAGCAATGGCCAATCCAGCAAACCGCTGTCCGATGGCATCAGGAAGCGATCAACCGCTTCGTTGCCGCCTTCGGCATGTACCGCTTCCAGCTCTTCCAGCGTGACCGTCTGGGCCAGGGTGAAAGGGCCTGCCTGGGTGCGTCGCAGTTCTGCAACGTATGCGCCACAGCCTAGTTGCTCACCGATATCTTCCACAAGGGTACGGATATAGGTGCCTTTGCTGCAGTCCACCGCCAACCGGGCAGTGTCGCCTTCAGCGGCGAGCAATTCCAAGCGCGCAATAGTAACAGAACGCGGTTCGCGCTCCACCACTTCACCTGCACGTGCCAGCTTGTAAAGCGGCTGGCCATCACGCTTGAGAGCCGAGTACATCGGCGGTATCTGACTGATTTGCCCACGAAAAGCAGGTAAGGCAGCCTCGATATCAGCACGACCAACGGTCACTTCGCGAACCTGCAAAACATCACCTTCGGCGTCTGCCGTGGTGGTGGTCTTGCCCAGTTGCATCAGGGTTTCATAACCCTTGTCGGAATCGAGCAGGTATTGCGAAAACTTGGTGGCCTCGCCAAAGCACAACGGCAACACGCCGGTGGCCAAAGGGTCGAGGCTGCCGGTGTGCCCTGCCTTCTCGGCATTGAGCAGCCAGCGGACCTTCTGCAACGCCGCATTGGAGGTAAAGCCAATGGGCTTGTCGAGCAGAATGATGCCGCTGACGTTACGACGGATACGTTTGACCTGAGCCACCGATTACTCCTTGGCGTCTTCAGGCGTGGCGGATACCGGGTGCTGATTGTCTTCAGCCACGGCCCGCTCGATCAGTGCCGACAGGTGCGCGCCACGCACGACGCTTTCGTCGTAGTGGAAGTGCAACTGAGGGACGCTGCGCAGCTTCATCTCACGGGCCAACTGCATGCGCAGGAAGCCTGCGGCAGAGTTGAGCACCTTGATGCTTTGCGCGATTTCTTCGCTGCTGTCCTGGCCCATCACGGTGATGAAGATCTTGGCGTGACCAACGTCACGGCTGACTTCAACGGCGGTGATGGTGACCAGGCCAACACGTGGGTCTTTTACTTCACGACGGATCAGCTGTGCCAGCTCACGCTGCATCTGATCGCCGATACGTTGGGTACGGCTGTATTCTTTTGCCATGTCTTGTTACCTGTTACTGCCACACGGTGAAACCCGTGGGGTCTGAAAGCGGCAAACGCCCGGCCTGACAAAAGCCAGACCGGGCGTTGCGTTTAGAGTCCGAACACGGCGCCAGGCATTTGCATGCCAGGGCGCCGCGTGGCCCTTGAAGTGCGCGAGTTAGAGGCTGCGAGCAACCTGAACCTTCTCGTAGACTTCGATCTTGTCACCCGCTTTGACGTCGTTGTAGCTCTTGACGCCGATACCGCATTCCATGCCGGCACGTACTTCGGAAGCGTCATCCTTGAAGCGGCGCAGGGATTCCAGCTCGCCTTCGAAGATAACGATGTCTTCACGCAGCACACGGATTGGACGGTTACGGTGCACAACACCTTCGATAACCATGCAACCGGCGATCGCGCCGAATTTCGGCGAGCGGAACACGTCACGCACCTCGGCCACACCCAGGATGTTCTCCCGGACGTCGCTGCCAAGCATGCCGGTGAGGGCTTTCTTGACGTCTTCGATGATGTCGTAGATGACGTTGTAGTAACGCATGTCCAGGCCTTCCTGCTCGACGATCTTCCGTGCGCCAGCATCGGCACGCACGTTGAAGCCGAACAGTACAGCGTTGGAAGCCAGTGCCAGGTTGGCGTCGGATTCGGTGATACCACCGACACCGCCACCGACAACACGCACTTGCACTTCGTCGTTACCCAGGCCATTCAAGGCGCCGTTCAACGCTTCGAGGGAACCACGAACGTCAGATTTGAGGACGATGTTAAGCGTCTTCTTCTCTGCCTGGCCCATGTTCTCGAAGATGTTTTCCAGCTTGCCGGCGTGAGCACGGGCCAGCTTGACTTCGCGGAACTTGCCTTGACGGAACAGAGCCACTTCACGGGCTTTCTTCTCGTCCGACAGCACGCTCATCTCGTCGCCAGCGTCCGGGGTACCGTCCAGGCCGAGGATCTCGACAGGGATGGAAGGACCGGCTTCCTTGATTGGCTTGCCGTTCTCGTCGAGCATGGCACGTACACGGCCGTAGTTCGAACCGACCAGGACCATGTCGCCTTGGCGCAGGGTACCGTCTTGAACCAGAACGGTTGCAACCGGGCCACGACCTTTGTCGAGACGCGATTCAACCACAACACCACGACCCGGGGCCGATGGAGTTGCTTTCAGTTCGAGAACTTCGGCTTGCAGCAGAACAGCTTCGAGCAGTTCGTCTACACCGGTACCGACTTTCGCCGAAACCGAAACGAATGGCGTATCACCGCCCCACTCTTCAGAAGTCACGCCGTGAACCGACAGCTCGCTACGGATGCGATCGAGATCGGCGCCCGGCTTGTCGATTTTGTTAACTGCAACAACCAGTGGAACACCAGCGGCCTTGGCGTGCTGGACAGCTTCAATGGTCTGCGGCATTACGCCGTCGTCCGCTGCAACTACCAGGATCACGATGTCAGTCGCCTTGGCACCACGGGCACGCATTGCGGTAAACGCGGCGTGACCAGGGGTGTCGAGGAAGGTGACCATGCCGCGTTCGGTTTCAACGTGGTATGCACCGATGTGCTGGGTGATGCCGCCGGCTTCGCCTGCAGCTACCTTGGCACGACGGATATAGTCGAGCAGCGAAGTCTTACCATGGTCAACGTGGCCCATTACGGTCACGACTGGCGCACGGGAGAAGGTCTCGCCTTCAAACTTCAGGGACTCGGCCAGGGAATCTTCCAGGGCGGTGTCGCTGACCAGGGTCACTTTGTGGCCCAGCTCTTCAGCAACCAGTTGGGCAGTTTCCTGATCCAGTACCTGGTTGATGGTCGCTGGGGTACCCAGTTTGAACATGAACTTGATGATTTCAGCAGCCTTGACCGACATCTGATTGGCGAGGTCGCCAACAGTGATGGTCTCGCCGATCTGCACATCACGCACGACAGGGCCTGTTGGGCTCTGGAAACCGTGGGCGTTGCGTTTTTTCAGCTTGGCCTTGCCGCGACCACCGCGACGGAAGCTGTCGCTTTCTTCGTCGGTAGTACGTGGAGCAACGCGTGGCGCTGGCGCCTTCTCTTTGACCGAAGCACGATGTGGAGCGTTTTTGCGCTCACCATCGCCACTGCCACGACGATTGTTATCGTCGGCACGTGGTTTGTCCGGACGACGAGGCTCTTCGCGTTTGCGAGCGTCGGCTGCAGGAGCAGGCGCGGCGGCAACCGGAGCGGCCTCACGAACAGCTTCTACAGGCGCGCTAGGCGCGGCAACTGCGTCAGTGTTAGCAGGTTGCGCAGCAGCAGGCTGGCGACGCGCTTCTTCTTCGGCGCGACGCTTGGCTTCTTCTTCAGCCTTCTGACGAGCAGCATTTTCTACTGCGCGACGTTCTTCCAGGTCGCGTTTGCGCTCGGCTTCGATTTCTTCCGGGCTGCGCTGTACGAAGACTTTCTTCTTGCGTACTTCAACGCTGATGCTCTTGCTACCAGCAACACGCAGGGTGCTGGTGGTTTTGCGCTGCAATGTAATCTTGCGCGGTTCTTCCACTTTCGCCTTGTGGCTGCTCTTCAAGTGAGTCAGCAAAGACTGCTTCTCACTATCGCTCACACCTTCGTCGGCGGCGGTGTGCGGCAGACCTGCCTCACGCATCTGCTGCAACAGGCGCTCTACCGGTGTTTTGACCTCATCGGCCAGTTGTTTCACCGTGACTTGCGTCATGCACTTCTCTCCTCAGGCCGCGCCTAATTACTCGAACCAATGGGCTCGGGCGGCCATGATCAACTTGCCGGCACGATCATCGTCAATGCCGTCGATGTCGAGCAGGTCGTCAATAGACTGCTCGGCCAGGTCTTCGCGGGTAATTACGCCGCGCACCGCCAGTTCCATCGCCAAATCCTTGTCCATACCCTCAAGCGAGAGCAGGTCTTCGGCCGGATGGGCGTCTGCCAGCTTTTCCTCAGTAGCGATGGCTTTAGTCAACAAACGATCCTTGGCCCGAGCGCGAAGCTCGTTGACGGTGTCTTCGTCAAAGCCGTCGATGTTGAGCATTTCTTCCAACGGTACGTAGGCAATCTCTTCCAGGCTGGTAAAGCCTTCATCTACCAGCACCTGTGCCAGGTCTTCGTCGACTTCCAGCTCGTCGATGAAGTTGCGCAGGATGTCACCGGTTTCTGCTTGCTGCTTAGCCTGGATGTCCGATTCGGTCATCACGTTCAGGGTCCAGCCGGTCAACTGGCTGGCCAAACGTACGTTCTGACCACCGCGACCGATGGCCTGAGCCAGATTGTCTGCGCCAACGGCGATGTCCATTGCATGGGCATCCTCGTCAACGATAATTGCCGCCACTTCAGCTGGCGACATTGCGTTGATCACAAACTGCGCCGGGTTATCGTCCCACAGGACGATGTCCACACGCTCACCGCCCAATTCGCCCGACACTGCCTGGACGCGCGAACCGCGCATACCAATGCAAGCACCTTGCGGGTCGATGCGTTTGTCCTTGGAGCGGACCGCGATCTTGGCGCGCGAACCCGGATCGCGGGACGCAGCCATGACTTCGATCAGGCCTTCGGCAATTTCCGGCACTTCGATGCGGAACAACTCGATCAGCATTTCCGGCGCGGTACGCGACAGGATCAACTGAGGGCCGCGGTTCTCGGTGCGGATTTCCTTGAGCAGCGCACGCAAACGCACGCCAACCCGGAAAGTTTCGCGAGAAATGATGTCTTCGCGGGCCAGCAACGCTTCAGCGTTGTTACCCAGGTCGACGATCACGTTGTCGCGGGTGACTTTTTTCACGGTGCCGGAGATGATTTCACCCAGGCGCTCGCGATAAGCGTCAACGACTTGAGCGCGCTCGGCTTCGCGGACCTTCTGCACGATGACTTGCTTGGCAGTCTGTGCAGCGATGCGGCCGAACTCGATGGACTCGATCTTTTCTTCGACGACATCACCGACCTGGGCACCCGGATGCGTTTCAGCAACCTTGCTCGGCCAGGTTTCGATGGCCGGATCATCAAGATCGGCTTCTTCGACGACCGTCCAGCGACGGAAAGTCTCGTAGGCACCGGTGTGGCGGTTAATTTYCACACGCAGATCAACTTCGTCTTCAAAACGCTTTTTGGTAGCAGTGGCCAGGGCCAGCTCCAGCGCTTCAAAAATCACGTTTGCCGGTACGCCCTTTTCATTGGATACCGACTCAACAACCAGCAGTACTTCTTTGCTCATCGTACGCCTCGCCTTTCGCAAGCCATTGGATCCGCGGGATCCGCGTCTCAGTCAAAACTGGGAATAATGTTGGCCTTGTCGATCATATCGATCGGCAACAGGAACTCATGGTCTTCTACCTGCACCACGACGTCCTGCTCTTCTACACCGCGCAGAAGGCCCTGAAAGTTGCGTCGCCCTTCAAAGGGAGAACGCAGCTTGATCTTCACTTGTTCACCGGCAAATTTTGCAAACTGATCAATAGTGAACAGTGGGCGTTCCATGCCAGGCGAGGAAACTTCGAGGGTGTATTCAACGGAGATCGGATCTTCAACATCCAGGACACCGCTGATCTGACGGCTGACAATGGCACAATCGTCCACCAGCACGCCGCCCTCTTTATCGATATAAACGCGCAACATTGAGTGGCGACCTTGAGCCGAAAACTCAATACCCCAGCATTCATAGCCTAGGGCCACGATCACCGGGGCCAACAAGGCCTGCAACTCTTCTAGCTTGCTCGACACCTGAACCCCCTCGTGCATGTATGTGCATGCTGTGCAAAATAAAAAAATGGGCGAAACGCCCATCCTTGAAACGCCGTCGAACAGCGGCGTTGAAAGTGTCCAGCTAACAAAAAGCCCCTTAAAAGGGGCTCCGCTAAAACTGGTTGCGGGGGCCGGATTTGAACCGACGACCTTCGGGTTATGAGCCCGACGAGCTACCAGACTGCTCCACCCCGCGACAAAGCTGGGGCGGAAGTATACGACCGATCCCTTACAGGGTCAATGTAACCTTCCACCTACAAGAAAGCCCGCAACAGCGGGCTCTCCTGATAATTGGTACCGAGAAGGGGACTCGAACCCCTACACCCTATGGGCACAACCACCTCAAGGTTGCGTGTCTACCAATTCCACCACCTCGGCAATACAGCGTTTACAACCTTCTTACTTCTGCTCTTGAGCTGGAGGTACGTCAGTCGCTGGAGTAGCCGACTTTTGCTCTTGAAGCACCGGGACATCATCAGAAGCCGGTTTTGCTTTTGGTACTTCCAACACTGCTGGATTTGGGAGACCTACTTGAGTCAGCACATGAGCTTTCTCTTTAGCAAAGTAACCTAACCCCAAGCTGGTTATGAAGAAACCGGCGGCAAGTATAGCAGTAAACTTACTAAGAAAGGTAGAGGAACCTTGGCTTCCGAACACAGTATTTGAAGCACCTGCCCCGAAAGACGCACCAGCGTCCGCACCTTTACCCTGCTGCAGCAAAACCAGAGCAACTACGCCCAGTGCACCCAGCAGATGAAAAACAACGATGACTGTTTCCAGCATTTTTTCAGTTTCCCGCGGCGCGACAAATCGCACCGAACTCATCTGCATTCAGGGAAGCTCCACCAATGAGCCCCCCATCGATATCCGGCATGCCGAACAGTTCGACCGCATTGGCCGCCTTCACGCTGCCGCCGTATAGAAGCCGCACACCTCGTGCGACCTCAGAATTCTCTGCCGCCAACTGCGCGCGGATGGCTGCGTGCACATCCTGCGCCTGTTGCGGCGAAGCAGTCAGCCCGGTGCCAATGGCCCAGACCGGCTCGTAAGCGATTACTGCATTTGCAAAGGCACCGACTCCCAGCTCCTCGATGATGCTGCCCAGCTGACGCCCGACAACTTCAAGAGTTTTACCTGACTCACGCTGCTCAAGGGTCTCCCCTATGCACAACACCGGAATCAAGCCACAAGCCTGTGCCGCTGCGAACTTGCGATTGAGTGTCCCATCACGCTCGCCCATGATCTGGCGGCGCTCGGAGTGCCCAACAAGCACCAGGGAGCAACCCGCATCAACCAGCTGACTCGGTGCAATCTCACCGGTCAACGCACCTTGCATGGATTCCACCGCAGAGTTCTGCGCGCCGACCTGAATCGACTTACCTTTCAAGCCATCAATCACTTGATTGATATACAAGCAAGGCGGGAATACCGCGACATCAACACCGCCAGGCAAGGCCAAGTGACGAAGGCCGTTGATCAGCTCAGCGACACTGGCGCGGGTACCGTGCATCTTCCAGTTACCAGCTACCATAGTGCGACGCATGCTGTACCTCGTCGGTCAAAGTGGGCGCAGATGTTACCCAACCACATCATCACTGGCAAGCCGAATTCAGGCGCAAACTTCAGTTACCAGTTTTGCCAGCTCTTCGGCATAGCCGCGAACCTGTGTTTCGTCCTCGCCTTCGACCATGACACGCACCAAAGGCTCGGTACCCGACTTGCGCAACAAGACCCGACCACGACCCGCCATCGCAGCAGTGACGCGCTCACTGGCCTCTTTCACGGCCGGATGCTCGATAGGGTTGTCACCGCCCGCAAAGCGCACGTTGAGCAGTACTTGAGGGCACTTGCGCAGTGCTTGGCGCGCCTGGGCCAGGCTTTCTTCGCGACGACGCAGCGCCAGCAGCACCTGCAGCGCGGCGATGATCGCATCTCCGGTAGTCGTGTGCTGGAAGCAGACGATATGACCAGAGTTTTCGCCACCCACTTGCCAATTACGCTCCAGCAGATCAGCAATCACGTAGCGGTCACCGACATTGGCGCGCACAAACGGAATACCCAGATCTGCCAGGGCCAGCTCCAGCCCTAGATTGCTCATCAAGGTGCCGACGACACCGCCTTGCAGCTTGTTACGCTCGTGCAAGTCGCGGGCAATGATGAACAACAGGTCGTCGCCATCAACAATTGCGCCCGTATGGTCGACCATCAAGACCCGGTCACCATCACCATCGAACGCGATGCCCAGGTCAGCATGTTCAGCCAGTACAGCCGCCTGCAACTGCCCCATATGAGTCGAGCCGCAGTTGTCGTTGATGTTCAAGCCATTCGGCTGGGCCGACAGCACAGTAACGTCTGCGCCAAGCTCCTTGAACACACTCGGAGCCACTTTGTAGGTCGCGCCGTGAGCACAGTCGATGACGACTTTCAGTCCGGCAAAATTGGTACTGCTTGGTACGCTGCTTTTGCAGAATTCGATGTAACGACCAGAAGCGTCGTTAATTCGTGAAACCTTGCCCAGCTTGCTCGATTCAACGACGGTCATCGGCGCATCCAGCAACTCTTCGATCATGTGCTCGATCTCGTCCGGCAGCTTGGTGCCCTGGCCCGAGAAGAACTTGATACCGTTGTCATCGTGAGGATTGTGCGAAGCACTGATCACAATACCGGCTTCAGCGTGGAAGGTACGCGTCAGGTAAGCGATCGCCGGCGTAGGCATCGGCCCCAGCAGCATCACATCAGCGCCGGCAGCAGAAAGACCCGCCTCCAGCGCGGACTCAAACATGTAACCCGAGATACGCGTGTCTTTGCCCACCAGGATGCGGCAGGCACCCATGCTGCGGAACGCCATCCCGGCAGCCCAGCCCAGCTTGAGCATGAAATCGGGAGTAATCGGAAATTCGCCGACCCGACCGCGAATGCCATCCGTGCCAAAATACTTTTTAGTCATAAGTGCTCCATCATTCTTATTCGGCTGATTCAACCGCTGCGATCATTCGCACCACATCTACCGTCTCGGCCACGTCATGGACGCGCAAGATACGTGCACCCTTGACCACGGCAAGTGCCGCAAGTGCCAGGCCGCCATGCAGCCGCTCACCCACCGGACGATTCAACGCCAGACCTATCATGCTCTTGCGCGAAACGCCGACCAACAAAGGGCGACCAAGGGCATGCAGGGATTCCATATGCTTGAACAGACTTAAATTGTGCTGCAAGGTTTTGGCAAAGCCAAACCCCGGATCGAGGATTATCCGCTCAGGGGCAATCCCCACGGCTGCACATTGAGCCATGCGCTCGGCAAGGAAGCCTTTCACCTCACCGACCAGGTTGTCGTAATGCGGGTCATCCTGCATCGTCCCCGGCTCACCGAGCATATGCATCAGGCAAACTGGCAGGCCCGTGGCGGCAGCGGCATCCAAGGCACCGTCTCGCTGCAAGGAACGCACATCGTTGATCAACCCGGCGC
This sequence comes from Pseudomonas sp. ATCC PTA-122608, assembly GCF_001952855.1. Taxonomy (GTDB): domain Bacteria; phylum Pseudomonadota; class Gammaproteobacteria; order Pseudomonadales; family Pseudomonadaceae; genus Aquipseudomonas. The sequence goes on from NZ_LPNO01000003.1 coordinate 51,637, forward strand.
CCAGCCGCGCAGTTTCGCGCATGACGGCCGGCGTCGAGGTGTCGACAGAGATGATCACATCCAGCTCTCGGTGGATGCGCTCGACAATCGGCGCAACCCGCCCCAGCTCTTCCAGAGGAGAAACTGCACGCGCCCCGGGACGGGTCGATTCGCCACCGACATCAATCAGGGTCGCCCCGGCAGCCACCATAGCTTCCGCATGGCGCAGCGCAGCATCAAGCTGACTGAAGCGGCCGCCGTCGGAAAAGGAATCAGGGGTTACATTGAGAATGCCCATGACGTGTGTATGGGCCAAATCAAGAACCCGGCTGCCGCAAGGCAACCGGGTCGAGGACAACGCAGAAGTCATTTCAAACCTTAATGGTCAGCAGCCGGGCCGCCGATCGGGGCTTCAGGACGCTCGTTCTGTACTACTGGCGGAGTGCCCGAAGTACCCGAACCACCTTCCCAATCGCGAGGCTCGCGAGGCGTACGACCGGCCATGATGTCGTCGATCTGCTCGGCATCAATGGTCTCGTACTTCATCAGGGCATCCGCCATGGCGTCGAGCTTGTCACGGTTATCGGAGAGGATCTGCTTGGCCGTGCCGTAGCACTGGTCAATGATGCTGCGCACTTCGGAATCGATCAGCTTGGCTGTCTCGCCGGAGAAGCTGGCAGCTTGACCGCCACCACCGCGACCCAGGAACACTTCACCTTCTTCCTCGGCATACATCAAAGGACCGAGTTTTTCCGACAGGCCCCACTTGGTCACCATGTTCCGTGCAATCTGGCTGGCACGCATGATGTCGTTGGAGGCGCCGGTGGTAACACCGTCAAAGCCCAAGGTCATCTCTTCCGCGATCCGGCCGCCATACAGCGAGCAGATCTGGCTGATCAAGGCACGCTTGGAGAGGCTGTAGCGATCCTCTTCCGGCAGGAACATGGTAACGCCCAGCGCCCGGCCACGAGGAATGATCGACACCTTGTAGACCGGATCATGCTCAGGCACAACGCGACCAACAATGGCGTGACCGGCTTCGTGATAAGCAGTGTTCTGCTTCTCTTTCTCGGACATGACCATGGATTTGCGCTCGGCGCCCATCATGATCTTGTCTTTCGCCAGTTCGAACTCTTTCATTTCGACGATGCGCTTGCCGGTACGCGCGGCAAACAGCGACGCCTCGTTCACCAGGTTGGCAAGGTCAGCACCGGAGAAGCCTGGAGTACCACGGGCAATCACGGCCGGAGCCACGTCGTCGCCCATTGGCACTTTGCGCATGTGCACTTTCAGAATTTGTTCACGACCGCGGATGTCCGGCAGACCAACCACAACCTGACGGTCGAAACGGCCCGGACGCAACAGCGCAGGGTCGAGTACGTCTGGACGGTTGGTCGCAGCAATCACGATGATGCCGTCGTTCATTTCGAAGCCGTCCATCTCAACCAGCAACTGGTTAAGAGTTTGCTCACGCTCATCATGACCGCCACCCATGCCGGCGCCACGATGGCGACCAACGGCGTCGATTTCATCGATGAAGATGATGCATGGCGCGTGCTTCTTGGCCTGTTCGAACATATCGCGAACACGGCTGGCACCGACACCGACGAACATTTCGACGAAGTCGGAACCGGAAATGGTGAAGAAAGGTACTTTGGCTTCGCCCGCAATGGCCTTGGCCAACAGGGTTTTACCGGTACCTGGCGGGCCAACCATCAGCACGCCGCGAGGAATACGACCACCCAGGCGCTGGAACTTGCCCGGATCCCGCAGGAATTCAACCAACTCGCCCACTTCTTCCTTGGCTTCGTCGCAACCAGCAACGTCAGCCAGGGTGGTTTTCACCTGATCTTCGGAAAGCAGGCGCGCCTTGCTCTTGCCGAAGCTCATCGGCCCGCCCTTGCCTCCCGCACCACCTTGCATCTGGCGCATGAAGAACATGAATACGGCGATGATCACCAGGATAGGGAAGCTGGCCACCAGGAGCTGGGTCCAGATGCTCTGCTGTTCAGGCTGTTTGCCTTCAACGACCACATGGTTATCCACCAGGTCGCCGATCAGGCCATTGTCCTGGATTGCCGGACGAATGGTCTTGAAGCTGTCGCCATCGTTGCGTTTGCCGGTAATCACGTAGCCGTCAACTGCTACGCGCTCGACCTTGCCATCCTTAACTTGCTGGATGAAGTCGGAATAGTTGAGGGTCTGCGGCTCGTTAGGGCTGGAGAAGTTGTTCATCACCGTCACGAGGACAGCCGCGATGATCAACCACAGGATAAGATTCTTTGCCATATCGTTCAATTAACTACCCTCTGAAGCAAGCTCCGCTACTGGCGCGTGCTTCGCATGATATTCACCGGCCTAACTTACTACATTACCTACAACTCTGGCAGGCGCCGTCTGTAACCCTTTGTGAAACTTTGACTACACAATATTCGTAAAGCTTCGTGACGAAAGCGATATAAAAAAACCTATCGCCTCCGTCAAATTTCTCAAAAACGCTCTTCACTCGCAGCGCCTTCAATGCCACGGAAGCCGCGACCCAGCAAATACTGCTCACGGGACCTGTCCCGGGAAGAGTCAGGTTTACGTGTCTGTACCTTGTCGAACAGCTTGCGGATGTTCTTGTGATACTCGTCGAAGCCTTCACCCTGGAAGACCTTGACCAGAAAATCACCACCCGGACGTAGTACCCGTCCCGCCAGATCCAGTGCCAATTCGCAGAGGAACATGGCTCGCGGCATATCAACAGCTGGTAATCCACTCATATTGGGGGCCATATCGGAAATCACAAGGTCTACCTGCGAATTACCGACGGCTTCCAGTATCTGTGCCAGCACTTCATCCTGGGTAAAATCGCCGTGAACAAAGGTCACGTCCGGGATGCTGTCCATTTCCAGGATATCGGAAGCAATCAAACGACCTTGTCCACCAATCAGACGACTGGTCACTTGGGACCAGCCACCCGGGGCGGCACCCAGGTCGATAACGCTCATGCCAGGGCGGATCAACTTGTCCTTTTCCTGGATCTCCAGCAGCTTGTAGCTGGCCCGGGAGCGGTAGCCATCCTTTTGCGCCATTTTGACGTAAGGGTCGTTGAAATGCTCTTGCAGCCACTTAAGGCTAGTTTTGGAACGGGCCACGGGCCACCTCGAAAATAAAACGGGTCGTGATTAACTGGGCGGTCCCGGACTCGCTCGGGTAAACTGGCCGCCGCTTTTTACAAGATCAGACGCAGGGGTCAGATTATGCCGCTCACTCAAGAGCAGAAGAAACAGTACAAATCCATTGGCCACCATCTGAAACCAGTTTTGACTGTGGCTGACAACGGTTTGACTGAAGGTGTGTTAGCCGAACTTGAACGCGCATTGGGCGATCACGAACTGATCAAAATCAAGGTCAGCATCCTTGATCGCGAGGCGCGCCTGGCAGCCATTGCAGAACTGTGCAAGGCTGGCAAAGCGGACCTGGTTCAGGTCATCGGCAAGATGGCGCTGCTGTATCGCAAGAACTTCAGCGTCAACAAGCAACTGTCGAACGTACACCGCTTCAAGTGAAATAAGGGTCACGGGCGTGCTTCGCGCGCCCTGCCACTCCATCCTGGCGCCGGCTGTACAACCAGCACCAACCCGGAAAACCCTAGCACAAGATAGCTGAACAGCTGCCAGCGCAACGCTTCCGGCAGAAAGATGCGCACTACGCAAAACATTGCGCACGCATACAGCGCCATCAACAGCAGTTGCCCGCGTATATCCCGCCACAAACTCTCCAAGCCTTCGGCCTTGATCAGCACCAGCGCCTGAAGCGTCACGCACGCCGCTGCAAACCCCACCAGCAACGCACTCAGTAATCCGCCGACCTCATCGATCAGCAACGGTGCCAGGCCTATCAGGCCCAGCACCGGCAGAACACCAATGTGTAACAGCCATAGGCCGCCGACCCAAAGCATCTGGGCAAACTGCCAAAGCATGGCGCCCGCATGAAGCGGGCGCCGTCTTTCAGATGTGACGAACTTCGACAATCTCGTACTCGATCACGCCACCAGGCGTCTTGACGGCCACCACATCCCCCTCTTCCTTGGCAATCAAGGCGCGGGCGAGCGGCGAACCGACGGAGATCTTGCCGAGTTTGAAGTCGGCCTCATCTTCACCCACGATGTGGTAAACCACGCTTTCGTCAGTCTCGACGTTGGCGATTTCCACGGTGGTGCCGAAAATCACCTTGCCGGTCTTCGGAATGGTCGTGACGTCGATGATCACCGCATTCTGCATACGGCCTTCAATGTCACGGATACGCGCCTCGACCATACCTTGCTGCTCGCGGGCAGCATGGTATTCAGCGTTTTCCTTCAGGTCACCCAGTTCACGGGCCGTACCGATGTCCTGGCTCAGCTTCGGACGGACGACCTTGGTCAGGTGAGCGTGCTCTTCTTCCAGGGCTTTTGCGCCCTGGACGGTCATTGGGTATTTGATCATGCCTTCAATCCTGCGTGTAGATCCTGCAAGCGACGCACGGTTTTTTCAGGACCGAACTTGAGCGCTTCGCAGATAGCTTCGCCAGCAGCAATGGTAGTGGTGCAGTAGATCTTGTGCTGCAAGGCGTTACGACGAATGGAGTAGGAGTCCGCGATCGACTGGCGACCTTCGGTGGTGTTGATGATCAGGGTAACTTCGTCATTCTTGATCATGTCGACCACGTGTGGACGGCCTTCCGTCACCTTGTTCACGCGACGTACTTTCAGTCCGGCAGCCTCGATCAGCTTGGCGGTCCCGGCAGTAGCCACGACTTCGAAGCCCAAGTTGATCAGATCACGGGCCACGCCCGCAACCAGTGGCTTGTCATCATCGCGCACGCTGATGAACGCAGTACCGCCGGTCGGCAGCACTTCGCTGGCGCCCATCTGGGCTTTGGCGAACGCTTCACCGAAGGTATCGCCCACGCCCATCACTTCACCGGTGGACTTCATCTCTGGGCCCAGGATCGGGTCCACACCAGGGAATTTGGCGAATGGGAACACCGCCTCTTTCACGCTGTAGAAGTTCGGAATGATTTCCTTGGTGAAACCGATTTCCTTCAAGGTCTTACCGGCCATCACACGGGCTGCAATCATCGCCAGGGACACACCGATGCACTTGGAAACAAATGGCACGGTACGCGAAGCGCGCGGGTTGACTTCGATGACGTAGATGTCTTCGCCTTGCAGCGCCAACTGTACGTTCATCAGGCCAACCACACCCAGTTCCAGGGCCATTTTCTTGACCTGTTCGCGCATCTCGTCCTGGATGTGCGCAGGCAGCGAGTACGGCGGCAGCGAGCAAGCGGAGTCACCGGAGTGAACGCCAGCCTGTTCGATGTGCTGCATGATCGCGCCGATCACCACATCGGTGCCGTCGCAGACCGCATCCACGTCCATCTCGATGGCGCAGTTAAGGAAGTGGTCCAGCAGCACCGGGCTGTCGTTGGACACTTTCACCGCATCACGCAGGTAACGCTTGAGTTCGTCTTCTTCGTAGACGATTTCCATCGCCCGGCCGCCCAGTACGTAGGACGGACGCACCACCAGCGGGTAACCAATCTTGCTCGCTGCGCGGATCGCTTCGTCTTCGCTGCGCACAGTGGCGTTTGGCGGCTGACGCAGGTTCAGGCGCTCAACCATCTGCTGGAAGCGCTCACGGTCTTCGGCACGGTCGATAGCGTCAGGGCTGGTACCGATGATCGGTACGCCAGCAGCTTCAAGTGCGCGAGCCAGTTTCAACGGGGTTTGGCCGCCGTACTGAACGATCACGCCTTTTGGCTTCTCGACGCGGCAGATCTCCAGTACGTCTTCCAGCGTTACCGGCTCGAAGTACAGACGGTCGGAAGTGTCGTAGTCGGTGGAAACAGTTTCCGGGTTGCAGTTGACCATGATGGTCTCGTACCCGTCTTCGCGCAGGGCGAGAGCGGCGTGTACGCAGCAATAATCGAACTCGATGCCTTGGCCGATACGGTTTGGACCGCCACCCAGGATCATGATTTTGTCGCGGCCCGACGGCGCTGCTTCGCACTCCTCCTCGTAGGTGGAGTACATATACGCCGTGTCGGTTGCGAACTCGGCCGCACAGGTATCAACGCGCTTGTAGACCGGGAAGATATCCAGCTTGTGGCGATGCGTGCGCAGGTTCTTTTCGGTCACGCCCAGCAGCTTGGCCAAACGCATGTCGGAGAAGCCTTTGCGCTTGAGGCGGAACATCAGGTCGCGGTCGATAGAAGACAGACCGAGGGTCTTGACCTTCTCTTCTTCCTTGATCAGATCTTCGATCTGTACCAGGAACCACGGGTCGATCATGTTCATGCCGAAGATGTCTTCGACGGTCATGCCGGCGCGGAAAGCATCGGCCACGTACCAGATACGCTCGGCACCCGGCACGGTCAGCTCGCGCTTGAGCACGCTCATGCTTTCCGGATTGCTCAGGTCGAGTTTCTCGTCCAGGCCGCAAACACCCACTTCCAGGCCACGCAGGGCTTTCTGCAGGGACTCCTGGAAGGTCCGGCCGATGGCCATGACTTCACCGACCGACTTCATCTGAGTGGTCAGACGGGCGTCGGCTTTCGGGAATTTCTCGAAAGCGAAGCGTGGCAGCTTGGTGACGACGTAGTCGATCGACGGCTCGAAGGATGCCGGCGTCGCGCCGCCAGTGATTTCGTTCTGCAGCTCGTCCAATGTGTAACCGATCGCCAACTTGGCAGCGATGCGCGCAATCGGGAAGCCGGTAGCTTTCGATGCCAGCGCCGAAGAACGCGATACACGCGGGTTCATCTCGATCACAACCATGCGGCCAGTGTCCGGGCAGATGCCGAACTGGACGTTGGAGCCACCGGTTTCCACGCCAATCTCACGCAGTACCGCCAAAGAGGCGTTACGCATGATCTGGTATTCCTTGTCCGTCAGGGTCTGTGCCGGCGCAACGGTGATCGAGTCACCGGTGTGCACGCCCATTGGGTCAAAGTTTTCGATCGAGCAAACGATGATGCAGTTGTCCTTCTTATCGCGGACAACCTCCATCTCATATTCTTTCCAGCCGATCAGGGATTCGTCGATCAGCAGCTCTTTGGTCGGAGACAAGTCCAGACCGCGGGCGCAGATTTCTTCGAACTCTTCACGGTTGTAGGCGATACCGCCACCGGTGCCGCCCATGGTGAAGGACGGCCGGATGATGCACGGGAAGCCAAGCTTCTCGAGGACCGCATTGGCCTCTTCCATGCTGTGGGCGATACCGGAACGCGGGCAATCAAGGCCGATGGACTTCATGGCCTTGTCGAAACGCGAACGGTCTTCAGCCTTGTCGATGGTGTCGGCATTGGCGCCGATCATCTCTACGCCGAACTTCTCCAGGACGCCTTCGCGCTCAAGGTCCAGTGCGCAGTTCAGAGCGGTCTGGCCACCCATGGTTGGCAGCAGCGCGTCCGGACGCTCTTTTTCGATGATCTTGGCAACGGTCTGCCACTTGATCGGCTCGATGTAGGTGGCGTCGGCCATGTCCGGGTCGGTCATGATGGTGGCCGGGTTGGAGTTCACCAGGATGACGCGATAACCCTCTTCGCGCAGGGCTTTACAGGCCTGGGCGCCGGAGTAGTCGAATTCGCAGGCCTGGCCGATCACGATCGGGCCAGCGCCGAGAATCAGGATGCTTTTTATGTCTGTACGTTTTGGCATGGGTTTGTCACTCAAATCCGCAGGTCAGTCGGCAAGCCGTCTTGAACAATCTTTGAAGAGCCCGAGGGGGCCGCCGGTTTCCCGGGCCACCCTCAGGCCGCTCACTTAGCGTCGCTTGGCCATCTCATTGATGAAACGGTCGAACAGCGGTGCTACGTCGTTCGGGCCCGGGCTTGCTTCAGGGTGGCCCTGGAAGCTGAACGCGCTCTTGTCGGTGCGCTCGATGCCTTGCAGGGAACCGTCGAACAGCGACTTGTGAATCGCCCGGACGTTGCCCGGCAGCGTCGCTTCGTCCACGGCAAAACCGTGGTTCTGGCTGGTGATCATCACAACGCCAGTGTCCAGATCCTGCACCGGGTGGTTGGCACCGTGGTGGCCGTGGCCCATTTTCAGGGTCTTGGCGCCGGAGGCCAGGGCCAGCAGCTGGTGGCCGAGGCAGATGCCGAATACCGGAATCTCGGTTTCCAGCACTTCCTTGATGGCCTTGATGGCGTAGTCGCAAGGCTCCGGGTCACCCGGGCCGTTGGACAGGAACACGCCGTCCGGCTGCAAAGCCAGTACGTCGCTGGCCGGGGCTTGCGCCGGCACCACGGTCACGCGGCAACCGCGCTCGACCAGCATGCGCAGGATGTTGTGCTTGATACCGTAGTCGTAGGCAACAACGTGGTACGGCAGCTCGGAAGCTTCGATGGTTGCGTGGCTGTCGGTCTTCAAGTCCCATACAGTGGAGCGCCACTCGTACTTTTCCTTGGTGCTGACGACTTTCGCCAGGTCCATGCCTTTCAGGCCAGGAAAACCTTGGGCCGCTGCAATCGCTGCTTCTTCGGAGATGTTGTCACCGGCCATGATGCAGCCGTTCTGCGAACCTTTTTCACGCAGGATGCGTGTCAGGCGACGCGTATCGATACCGGCGATCGCCACAACGTTGTTGGCTTTCAGGTAATCGGACAGGGACATCGTGTTACGCCAGTTGCTCGCAACCAGTGGCAGGTCACGAATGACCAGGCCAGCCGACCAGACACGATCAGACTCGGCATCTTCCGGTGTAGTACCGGTGTTGCCGATGTGCGGATAGGTCAGGGTAACGATCTGTTGGGCGTAGGAAGGATCGGTAAGGATTTCCTGATAGCCTGTCATGGCGGTGTTGAACACCACCTCTCCAACGGTCTGACCGTCGGCTCCAATGGCTTCGCCGCGAAAAATGCTGCCATCAGCAAGGGCGAGTATGGCTGGCTTAGTCAAGAAGACCTCCCGTAAATAAAGCCTGAAAGGGCGATCGCAGGTTGTAAAAAAGCGGAGTGACGTATGGACACGTCACCCCGCTTCTTCACCGAATTATTCTGCGCGCTTTTAGTGGACACACTAAAGCTGTAGCTTACAGAAAAAGGCTTTTTTGGTCCACCGCTAATGAGCCTTAAAGGCAGGGGAATGCGACAGGACGTCGCTTAGCGGGTAAAAACGGGGCCTTAGAATAATCCTGAGGCCCCGTTTTAGCTACTTCTTAATGCAGGTCCAGCACGTCACGCATGTCGTACAAGGCCGGCGTACGACCCTCCAGCCACAGCGCCGCACGTACGGCACCCTTGGCGAACGTCATGCGGCTCGACGCCTTATGGGTGATCTCAAGACGCTCACCCTCGGTTGCAAACAGCACCGTGTGGTCACCCACCACGTCACCACCGCGCACAGTGGCAAAACCAATGGTGTCGTGAGCACGAGCACCGGTGTGACCCTCGCGGCCATACACCGCCACTTTCGACAGGTCACGCCCAAGGGCATCGGCAATCGCCTCGCCCATGCGCAGCGCCGTCCCGGATGGCGCATCGATCTTGTGCCGGTGATGAGTCTCGATGATCTCGATGTCTGCCTCATCCCCCATCACGCGCGCCGCCATGTCGAGCAGCTTCAGCGACAGATTGACGCCGACGCTGAAGTTGGCCGCGAACACGATAGGAATATCCTTGCCCGCCTCCACCAGCAGCTGCTTTTGCTCGGCGCTCAGACCGGTCGTGCCGATCACCATGGCTTTGCCCGCCTTGCGGCAGAACGCCAGGTTTTTCAGCATCACTTCCGGCAGGGTGAAATCAATCAGCACGTCGAACTCGTCAGCGACATGTTCCAGATTACCGGACAACGAAACGCCAATCCGCCCCAGGGATGCCAGCTCACCAGCGTCGGCACCAATCAAGGTACTGCCGGGACGCACAATCGCCGCCGTCAGCCCGGAGGCCGGCGAGCGCGCCTGTACGGCCTCGACCAGGGTTTTGCCCATGCGCCCGGCAGCGCCCATCACCGCGATACGTCGCATACTCACTTCCTTACAGGTCGCCGAAGAAGCGCTTCACGCCTTCGAACCAACCAGTGGTCTTTGGCGAATGAGTGTCATCGCCGGCCAGGGAGCTGCGGAATTCCTCCAACAGCTCACGCTGACGACGACCCAGGTTCACCGGCGTCTCTACCGCCACACGACACATCAAGTCGCCAGCACCGCCACCGCGCACCGGCGCAACGCCTTTGCCACGGATACGGAACTGCTTGCCGGTCTGCGTGCCCTCAGGGATCTTCAGCTTGACCCGACCGTCCAGCGTCGGAATCTCAAGCTCGCCACCCAAGGCTGCATCGACAAAGCTGATCGGCACTTCACAGAACAGATGCTTGCCGTCACGCTGGAAGATCGAGTGCTCGCGCACATTGATCACCACGTACAGGTCGCCCGTCGGGCCGCCCTGAGTACCCGCCTCGCCTTCACCCGACAGACGAATGCGGTCGCCGGTATCAACACCCGCCGGCACTTTCACCGAGAGGGTCTTGTACTCTTCGACACGCCCTTCGCCGTGGCACGAATCGCACGGGTCGGAAATGATCTTGCCCTGGCCATGGCAGCGCGGGCAGGTTTGCTGCACCGAGAAGAAGCCTTGCTGCATGCGTACTTGGCCGATGCCGCCGCAAGTCGGGCAAGTGATCGGCGAGGAGCCTTTCTTGGCACCCGAACCGTCGCACGGCTTGCAGTTCACCAGCGTCGGAACGCGGATATTAACGCTGGTGCCACGCACTGCCTCTTCCAGGTTCAGCTCCAGGGTGTAGCGCAGGTCGCTGCCACGCTGGGCACCGCCACGCTGGCCACCGCGGCCGCCGCCAAAGAAGTCGCTGAACACGTCGCCGAAAATATCGGAGAAGTTCTGGCCACCGAAACCGGCACCGCCGCCGCCCATGCTTGGGTCAACACCGGCATGGCCGTACTGATCGTACGCGGCACGCTTGTTTGGATCACACAGGCATTCGTAGGCCTCGTTGGCCTCTTTGAACAGTTCTTCGGATTCTTTGTTATCCGGATTACGGTCCGGGTGGTGCTTCATCGCCAGGCGACGGTAAGCCTTTTTCAGGTCCGCCTCGCTGGAGCCGCGCTCCACACCCAACACTTCGTAATAGTCACGCTTTGCCATAAGTCTTTGCACTCTTAAGGACGTCCGGCAAAACCCTCCTGAGCCTTGCCAAACTCGTTGAGCCCCAATACAGGCCCGGACCCAACTCACGTCAATTCAACGATCCTGGTCGTTACTGCTTTCAGCCGGCAACCGGCCAAAAACGCGGTGACTGTCGTCCGGAAAGCAGGAGCATTCCCGATCACACCGCCAGCATCCGAGCGTTGTCGCATGCTGTAAAAATTCGCGTACCCCAGACACGCCAACGCGGGAGCAAGCTCCCGCGCGGCGACATCCTACCAGTCACCGCTTGTAAGCGGTCAACCGGGCGACCAAGTTACTTCTGGTCTTTGACTTCTTCGAACTCGGCATCGACAACATCGTCGTGCTTGGCTTCAGGTTCTGCCTGGTGTGCAGCACCGTCAGCCGGCTGGCCTTGTTCGGCGTACATTTTCTGAGCCACTGGCGCAGAGACTTTCGACAGTTCTTCAACCTTGGCTTCGATAGCGGCCTTGTCGTCGCCTTTAACTGCGGCTTCCAGGGCTACTACGGCTGCTTCGATTGCAGTTTTCTCTTCGGCAGTCACTTTGTCGCCAGCGTCAGCGATCATTTTGCGCGTCGAGTGAACCAGTGCATCACCCTGGTTACGGGCAGCGGCCAGCTCTTCAAACTTGCGGTCTTCGTCAGCGTTGGCTTCAGCATCACGGATCATCTGCTGAATTTCTTCCTCGGACAGACCCGAGTTAGCCTTGATCACGATCGACTGAGTCTTGCCGGTGGCCTTGTCTTTGGCGCCTACGTGCAGGATGCCGTTGGCGTCGATGTCGAAGGTCACTTCAATTTGTGGCACGCCACGTGGTGCTGGTGGAATCTCGGCCAGGTCGAACTTGCCCAGGGACTTGTTCTGACCGGCTTGCTTACGCTCACCTTGCAGCACGTGAATGGTCACGGCGCCCTGGTTGTCATCGGCAGTCGAGAACACTTGCGATTTCTTGGTAGGAATCGTGGTGTTTTTCTCGATCAGCGCGGTCATCACGCCACCCATGGTTTCGATACCCAGGGTCAGCGGGCTGACGTCCAGCAGCAGAACGTCTTTCACGTCACCGGCCAATACCGCGCCCTGGATGGCAGCACCCATGGCAACCGCTTCGTCCGGGTTCACGTCTTTACGCGCTTCTTTACCGAAGAATTCGGTAACCAGCTTCTGAACCAGTGGCATACGGGTCTGACCGCCGACCAGGATCACGTCGTTGATCGCGCCAACGTCGATACCCGAGTCTTTCAACGCAATGCGGCAAGGCTCGATGGTGCGTTGAACCAGGTCTTCTACCAGCGACTCCAGCTTGGCGCGGGAGATTTTCACGTTCAAGTGCTTAGGACCGGTGGCGTCTGCAGTGATGTACGGCAGGTTCACGTCGGTCGAATTGCTCGAAGACAGTTCGATCTTGGCTTTCTCAGCGGCTTCTTTCAGGCGCTGCATCGCCAGCGGGTCACCCTTGAGGTTCATGCCGCTTTCTTTCTTGAATTCGTCGACGAGGTAGTCGATCAGACGAATGTCAAAGTCTTCACCGCCCAGGAACGTGTCACCGTTGGTGGCCAACACTTCGAACTGGTGCTCGCCATCGACTTCAGCGATTTCGATCACGGAAACGTCGAAGGTACCGCCACCCAGGTCGTAAACGATCACGGTGTGATCGCCCTTGGCCTTGTCCATACCGTAAGCCAGAGCGGCCGCGGTTGGTTCGTTGATGATACGTTTTACGTCCAGGCCAGCAATACGGCCGGCGTCTTTGGTCGCCTGGCGCTGGCTGTCGTTGAAGTAGGCCGGAACGGTGATCACCGCTTCAGTCACTGCTTCACCGAGGTAGTCTTCGGCGGTTTTCTTCATCTTTTTCAAGATTTCAGCCGAAATTTGTGGCGGCGACATTTTCTGGCCGTTCACTTCAACCCAGGCGTCACCGTTGTCAGCCTTGGCGATTTTGTACGGGACCATCTTGATGTCTTTCTGTACGACTTCTTCGTCGAACTTACGACCGATCAGACGCTTCACCGCATACAGGGTGTTATGCGGATTGGTCACAGCTTGACGCTTGGCGGACTGGCCTACCAGGATTTCGCCGTCGTTGGCATAAGCCACGATGGACGGGGTAGTACGTGCGCCTTCGGCGTTTTCAATAACTTTGGATACGCCGTTTTCCAGCACGGAGACGCAGGAGTTGGTAGTCCCCAGGTCGATACCGATAATTTTGCCCATGATTTACTCTCCCGAAACTTGGATTTTTTTGCCGCAGCAGTGGTGGCTAACTGCGGCATGACTTAAACGCTTGACTTATAGATGGGGCCGTTACGACTTATTTCAAGCCTGCTCATCAATCGAAGGTGCAACAGGTGCAGGAGCCTTGCTCACTACAACCATCGCCGGGCGCAGCAAGCGACCGTTGAGCTGGTAACCCTTCTGGAACACCTTCAATACGCTGTTCGGCTCAAGATCAGCGTTTTCCTGCATCGCCATCGCTTGATGATGCTCGGCATTGAACGGCTCACCGCCTTGCGGATCGATGGCTTCCAGCTGATAACGCTTCAGGGTGTCCTGGAACATTTTCAGGGTCAGTTCGATCCCTTCGCGCATTGGGCGGATGTTTTCGTCGTCCGGGTTGGACAGCTCAAGGCCACGCTCCAGGCTGTCGATGATCGGCAACAGATCACCGGCAAATTTTTCCAGGGCGAATTTGTGAGCCTTTTCTACATCCTGCTCGGCGCGGCGGCGGACGTTCTGCAGATCAGCGGCAACACGCAACGATTGATCCTGTGCGCCGGCCAATTGCTCTTCGAGCACTTGCACACGAGCTGCCAGGTCTTCACCTGCTGCCTGGTTGGCGTCTGGATTTTGCGTATCCTGCGTCTGTTCGTCAGCCATAGATTTCTCCTTTCAAAATCATGCGCGAACTCGACTCGCGCTTCTGTTCCGGTATATGGGGCCACAATTTTCAGGTTCAAGGGTTGAGGCGTTACCAAAAGTCTTTCACTTGCCCTGGATCAATTCTTCCCGGTCATTCCCCGTCGCACTTAAAAAGCCAGCCATTCAAGCAAATCGGACTAAGCATCAGGATTGTCACCCCCAAACAAAACACTGTATAAATAACCAGACCTAAAGCCTGGGAGCGGCCGTCATGCTGGTGCACCTGTCCGTACATAACTACGCCATCGTTGAACATCTGGATCTTGAACTGGATCGCGGGATGAGCGTAATCACAGGCGAAACCGGCGCCGGTAAGTCGATCATGCTCGACGCCCTGGGCCTGACCCTGGGTGATCGCGCCGACAGCGGCGTGGTTCGCCCGGGCGCCGATAAGGCCGACATCCTCGCCACCTTTGACCTGGCCGACATCCCGGAAGCCGAGGTCTGGCTTGCCGAGCGCGACCTTAATAATGAAGGACCGTGCATCCTGCGCCGGGTGATCACTGCCGAAGGGCGCTCCCGCGGCTATATAAATGGCACACCCTGCCCGCTTGGCGACTTGAAAGCCCTGGGCGAGCTGCTGATCGATATCCATAGCCAGCATGAACACCAATCCCTGCTGAAAACCGACACCCATCGCCGACTTCTCGACGAGTATGCCGGTGCCACCGACCTTGCACGCCAGGTGCAATTGGCCGCTCAGCGCTGGCGCCAAACCCGCCAGGAACTGGAGCGCCTCTCCAACTCCGGCGATGAGCAGCGCGCCCGCCACCAACTGCTCAGCTATCAACTGGAAGAGCTGGAAAGCCTGGGGCTCGGCGAGACGGAACTGGAGCAACTGGAGCAGGAACACAAAAACCTGACCAACGCCGAAACCCTGCTGGGCATTTGCCGGCAAGTGGTGGAACAGTGCAGCGAAAGTGATTCCGGCAATGTGCTCAACGCCCTGACGGCGAGCCTCAATCGCCTGTCCAGCGTGAACAATGCCTCCGGCTCACTGAATGAAGCCACCACGTTGCTGACCAGCGCGCAAATTCAGGTAGAAGAAGCCGTCGGCGAGCTGAACCGCTTTCTCGATCACTTCGATGCCGACCCGGCTCGCCTGCAGGATATAGAAGAGCGCCTGGACACCATCTACACCCTGGCGCGCAAACACCGGATCCAGCCGACCGAAGTCGCGACCATGCAGCAAAAGCTGCTGGATGAAATCGAAACCCTGAATGCCAATGATGAATCCATTGAGCGACTGGGCGAAGAGTTGGCGTCCTTTGCTCGCCACTATCAGGAAAAAGCCCGAGAGCTGAGCGACCTGCGTCATCAGGCTGCCACTGGCCTGGCCAGTGCGGTAGAACAGGAAATCCAGCGATTGGGCATGCCCGGCGGGCGTTTCACCATCGAGCTGCACACCAACACCAGCAACGAGCTGCTGCCTAACGGGCTTGAGCAGGTAGAGCTGCTGGTCAGTGCGAACCCAGGCCAACCACTCAAGGCGCTGGCCAAAGTGGCATCCGGCGGCGAACTGTCGCGGATCAGCCTCGCGATCCAGGTGATCACGGCCCAGACCTCACGCGTGCCAACGCTGGTATTCGATGAAGTGGACGTCGGGATCGGCGGCCCGACTGCCGAGATTGTTGGTCAACTATTGCGCCGACTGGGCGATCGCGGCCAGGTACTGACCGTCACTCACTTGCCACAAGTGGCTGCTCAAGGGCACCAGCACCTATTCGTGCACAAGGTACGGGGCAGCGATGCCACTCATACCGCCGTGTCCAAGCTGAACAAGACCGAACGGGTAGAAGAAGTCGCGCGGATGCTCGGAGGCATTGACCTGACCAAAGAATCCTTGGCTCACGCGAAGAAAATGGTGGTCACCGCGAAGGTCTAAGGCTCAGCTCACTGATCCTTTTCTTTCTATAGAAAGCACGAAGGCGACCCTAGGGTCGCCTTCGATCGTTTCGCAGAGTGAATCTGCGTAGCTTTCTTACTTTTTCTTACGTATGTAGAGAACCAGATTGTGGTCCACCAAATCGAATCCATGCTGCTCAGCGATCATGTGCTGGAGCTTCTCGATTTCCGGACTGGTGAACTCGATAACCTCATTGGTATCCAGGTCAACCATGTGGTCGTGATGACCGCCGTCGGCCAATTCAAACACTGCATGACCGCCGTCGAAATTATGACGAACCACCAGTCCTGCTGCTTCAAACTGGGTCAGTACACGGTAAACCGTGGCCAGGCCGACGTCCTCGTTAGACTCCATCAGTGCCTTGTATACATCCTCGGCACTCATGTGGCGCTGCTCAGCAGAATCGAGCATTTGTAGAATCTTGACTCGTGGCAGAGTCACTTTAAGACCGGCTTTGCGTAGTTCGCTATTTTCAACCATGGTTAGCTTTCTCGCGGATGCTGCTTCGCAGCTTCTCTTAATACGGGTATGATCGGCGTTTACGTTGTCCCAGCCAAGATAGTGGAAGTCGCCCACCGATGCAAAACACCAAGCTCTTGCTAACCAGTTTCACCTTTGTGGGACTGCTCGCACTCGCCGGTTGTTCATTCCCCGGGGTTTACAAAATCGACATCCAGCAGGGCAATGTCGTCACGCAGGACATGATAGACCAGTTACGCCCGGGAATGACCCGACGGCAAGTACGGTTTATCATGGGCAATCCCCTGCTGACCGACACATTCCATGCCGATCGCTGGGATTATCTCTATAGCATCCAACCTGGTGGCGGTGAACGCCAGCAGGAGCGGGTCAGCGTCATCTTCAATGGCAATGATCAGCTCACCAGCCTGTCGGGGGACTTCAAACCGGGCGTAAGCCGCGATGAAGCCTTGCTGGGCAAGGACACCGGCACCACCACTCCTGCGCCCGCGCAGAATGAGGAAAAGCCCAAGTCCGAAGTACCGGCCAAGCCTGGCTCCTTGCTGGACGAGATCCAGAAAGGCGTCGACGGCGTGCAAACCGTTCCGGTGCCAACTCCAGAACCTCTGGACGCCAGCCCGCAGTAAGTTTGTAACGTTCGATCAAAAGCCCGGCATGCCGGGCTTTTTGTTGCCTGCCGTTTCGCAAGCTATGAATTCTGCTGTTTTGCCTTGGCAGCCTTCGCCGCACGCAAGCGACGTATCTCCATCGGATCTGCCAGCAATGGCCGATAGATCTCGATTCGGTCTCCATCCCGCACACAGCGAACATCCGCGTCCGCAACCACCTTGCCGAAAACCCCCAAAGGGCAACTCTCCAGATTCAGCTCCGGGAATTGCGCGGCCATTCCAGAACCCTGCACCGCCGCCCTGAGGCTTGAACCCGACGCTACTGCCAGGCTCATCAACACCTGGCGATCCACCGCGGCGTACACCACCTCGACTTCAACCAATGGCTCAGCCATGCATTTGCTTGGCGCGTTGGCAGAACGCGTCCACTAGCGTATTGGCCGCTTGATTGAACAACGGGCCCAAGGTGGCACGCACGATAGGGCCGGCATAATCGAACGACAGGTCCAGGCTGATCTTGCAGGCCTTTTCATTCAAAGCCTTGAACACCCACACGCCATGCAGCTGAGTGAACGGGCCTTCCTCGAGATTCATCTCGATGGACTGCCCGGGCACCAGCGTGTTGCGCGTGACAAAGTGCTGGCTCAAGCCGCCCTTAGCGACACCCACGCTGGCGAGCATATGCTCATCACTGCTCTCCAATACCTCAGCAGTTGAACACCAAGGCAGGAACTCCGGGTAACGCGCCACGTCGTTGACCAGGTCATAGAGCGCCTGTGCCGGATAAGGCAGCAGGGCCGAACGTTGAATATGCGTCGTCATGTGAGCGTTATTTCCACAGCTGAGCGGCAAACATCGCGAAAGGACAACAGGATTCGCGAAAGAAAAAATCAAAAAACAGCCTACATTGTCCGGGATTCATTCAACACGCTCAAGCACGCAGGTTGACCGTAGCCGACGCGCTCGCAACTCCCTATAATGCCGCCCCTATGGCTAAACAAAAGAAACACCCAACAGGGACCATCGCGCAAAATAAAAAGGCGCGACACGATTACTTCATCGAACATCGGTTCGAGGCTGGTCTGGTCCTGGCCGGCTGGGAAGTAAAAAGTCTGCGTGCCAGCAAGCTGCAACTGGTCGACAGTTATGTGCTGCTCAAAGACGGTGAGGCATGGCTGCTCGGCAGTCATATCACGCCGCTGATGACAGCCAGCACCCACGTGATTGCCGATCCGGTGCGCACGCGCAAGCTGCTGCTCAATGCTCGCGAGCTGGAAAAACTCCAAGCTGCGGTGCAGCAAAAAGGCTACGCCTGCATCTGCCTGTCGTGGTACTGGAGCAAGCACCTGGTCAAGTGCGAGATCGCATTGGGCAAGGGCAAGAAGGAATACGACAAGCGTGACACCGAGCGCGAACGCGATTCCAACCGGGAATTGCAACGTGCCGTGCGTAACAAGGGCAAGGAAGACTGATTTTCCTGTGACTTGGTGTGGCCGAGGGCGCCCGCTCCCTCGGCCACAACAATCGCTATATCCCCTTGCGCCGCTCTGCCCGCGCCATGCGCTGAACCTCCTGACGCACTTCTTCCAGCACTTCCTGCACATACAGCAGGTGACGTGTTGAAACCTCCCGCGCCTGCTCGGCACGCCCTTCGATAATCGCCAGGTACAGATCACGGTGCTGATTGATCAGCATGTCCCGTGTTTCGGTACGCTGCTGATACATGCCACCAATGTTGGTCACCACGTTACGCTTGAGCAGATCGAACAGGCCGCGAATGGTATGCAGCAATACCGCGTTATGACTGGCCTCGGCGATGGCCAGGTGAAACCTCGCATCCGCCGCGCCCTCTTCCGCCCGGCTCACTTCGTCTGACCGCGTATAGCAATCCTGCAGTTCTTCGAAAGCCGCCGTCAGCCGCTCTCGGTCCACCTCAGTGGCGCGCAACGCTGCGTAGTACGCGCAGGAAGCTTCCAGGGTCTGACGGAACTCCAAAAGGTCGCGCTGAGCCTCGGGATTATTTTCCAGCAGATGCAGCAGCGGATCACTGAAGGTTGAACCCAGCGACTCCACCACATAATTGCCACCACCCTGACGACTGATCAGCAAACCTTTGGCCGCCAGCTTCTGGATCGCCTCGCGCAACGACGGTCGCGACACCCCGAACTGCTCGGCCAGTGCGCGCTCGGCCGGCAAGCGCTCGCCCGACTTCAGCGTGCCCTCAAGGATCATGCCCTCAAGCTGCTCGACGATATCGTCAGACAAACGGCGCTGACGCACCTGATCAAACCCCATAACTCACTCTCCACCATCCCGACCACTCGCCGGGGCCCCTATTCTGGCCTATCGCCGCGCATCCGGCACCTATCAGAACGCTCTCGTTTCATCCGATCAGTACCCGTTTAGGCCGACCTACGACCAAAGATTCACAAGCGGCAAATTGACACATCCCCCTGAAGGCTTTTAACCTAGCCAACAGCGATTGTAAATTGGTAATACCAATTATCCAAATCGCTAAAGCAGTGCCTGACCAACAACAATTAGGGGCCACCCCATATGCAAACCTGGCAACAGCTCTACAGCCCGCTCGGCAGCCTCGGCCTGTCCGCACTGGCCGCCGTCATTCCCATCGTATTTTTCTTCCTGGCCCTGGCGGTGTTCCGCCTCAAAGGCCACGTTGCGGGTAGCATCACCTTGGCACTGTCGATCCTGGTGGCGATCTTTGCCTTCCAGATGCCGGTCGATATGGCGCTCGCCGCCGCCGGTTACGGCTTTGCCTACGGCCTGTGGCCAATCGCCTGGATCATCGTCGCCGCTGTATTCCTCTACAAACTGACGGTCAAGAGCGGCCAGTTCGAAATCATCCGCAGCTCCGTGCTGTCGATTACCGACGACCAGCGCCTGCAAGTGCTGCTGATCGGCTTCTGCTTCGGCGCCTTCCTGGAAGGTGCGGCCGGCTTTGGTGCACCGGTGGCGATTACCGCCGCATTGCTGGTAGGCTTGGGCTTCAACCCGCTGTACGCCGCCGGCCTGTGCCTGATTGCCAACACTGCACCCGTTGCCTTCGGCGCACTGGGGATTCCGATCATCGTGGCGGGCCAGGTGACGGGCATCGACGCTTTCAAGATCGGCGCCATGGCCGGCCGCCAATTGCCGCTGTTGTCGTTGTTCGTGCCGTTCTGGCTGGTGTTCATGATGGACGGCCTGCGCGGCGTCAAGGAAACCTGGCCTGCCGCGCTAGTTGCGGGCCTGAGCTTCGCCGTTACCCAGTTCTTCACCTCGAACTACATCGGGCCTGAACTGCCGGACATCACCTCGGCCCTGGCCAGCCTGATTTCCCTGACCCTGTTCCTGAAAGTCTGGCAGCCCAAGCGCAGTGCCGGCGCGCAAATCGCTGGCGCAACGTCCGGCACCGCCATCACCGCCAGCGCCGGTGGTTTTGGCCTGCCCCGCAATACTGTGGCTTCGCCTTACAGCCTGGGGGAAATTTTCAAAGCCTGGTCGCCGTTCCTGATCCTGACCGTACTGGTTACCATCTGGACCCTGAAGCCGTTCAAGGCGATGTTCGCCGCTGGCGGCGCGATGTACAGCTCGGTGTTCAACTTTGCGATTCCGCACCTCGATCAACTGGTGATCAAGGTTGCACCCATCGTTGCTACGCCAACGGCCATCCCTGCGGTATTCAAGCTTGATCCGATTTCCGCGACCGGCACGGCGATTTTCTTCTCCGCCCTGGTCTCGATACTGGTGCTGAAGATCGATTTCAAAACTGGTCTGACCACCTTGAAAGAAACCTTTTATGAGCTGCGCTGGCCGATCCTGTCCATCGGCATGGTGCTGGCCTTTGCCTTCGTCACCAACTACTCAGGCATGTCATCGACCATGGCTCTGGTACTGGCGGCTACCGGCGCGGCATTCCCGTTCTTCTCGCCATTCCTCGGCTGGCTCGGTGTGTTTCTGACCGGCTCCGACACCTCGTCCAACGCGCTGTTCAGCTCGCTGCAAGCCACCACCGCGCACCAGATCGGCGTCAGCGACACCTTGCTGGTGGCAGCGAACACAAGCGGCGGCGTGACCGGCAAGATGATCTCGCCGCAGTCGATCGCCGTGGCATGCGCCGCGACTGGCCTGGTAGGCAAGGAATCCGACCTGTTCCGCTTTACCCTCAAGCACAGCCTGTTCTTCGCAACGATTGTCGGGCTGATCACTTTGGCCCAGGCCTACTGGTTCACCGGTATGCTGGTGCACTAAGACCTGCACGTAATAGGGTAAGAACCGACGCCGGACAGCGATTCCGGCGTCAGCTATTTCTGGAGGACCGATGAGCCTGCCTGCTGCTTTTCTGAGCGACGCCGCACAACTGATCCCGCAAGATCGTCGCTTCGACGATCCACTTTCCACCCTCGCCTTCGGCACCGACGCCAGTTTTTACCGACTGATCCCACAACTGGTGATCCGTGTTGAATCGGAAGATGAAGTGGTGGCCCTGCTGCAACTGGCCCAGCGCGACCGTGTGCCGGTGACCTTTCGTGCAGCGGGCACCAGCCTTTCGGGTCAGGCCATCAGCGACTCGGTACTGATCGTACTGGGGGACAACTGGAACGGGCGCGAAATTCGCGGCCAGGGCACACAAATCCGCTTGCAGCCCGGTGTGATCGGGGCGCAGGCCAACGCTTGGCTGGCGCCATTCGGGCGCAAGATCGGTCCGGATCCGGCGTCGATCAATGCCTGCAAAATTGGCGGCATCGTCGCCAACAACGCCAGCGGCATGTGCTGCGGCACGGCGCAGAATACCTATCACACCCTGGCAGGCATTCGCTTGGTGCTGGCCGACGGCAGCCGCCTGGACACGGAAGATCCGGCCAGTGTTGCGGCCTTTCGCCAACATCACGGCAAACTGCTTGAGCGCCTGGCGACACTGGGCCGCGAAACGCGGGCCAATGCCGAATTGGCTGCAAAAATCCGCCACAAATACCGCCTGAAAAATACCACCGGGTTGTCACTCAACGCCCTCGTGGATTTCGACGAGCCACTGGATATCCTCAGCCATCTGCTGGTGGGTTCCGAAGGTACCTTGGGCTTTATCAGCGCAGTGACCTACGACACGGTGATCGATCACCCGAACAAAGCCTCGGCCCTGATCGTATTCCCCGATGTGGAAACCTGCTGCAACGCGGTCACCGCCCTCAAAACCCAACCTGTTTCAGCCGTTGAGCTGCTGGATCGACGCAGCATGCGCTCGGTGCAGGACAAACCCGGCATGCCGGCTTTCGTACAGCAGCTATCGGAAAATGCCTGCGCGCTGCTGATCGAGTCCCGCGCGGCTTCGCCCTCGCTGCTGCATAAGCAACTGGCGCTGATCATGGCCTCCCTGGCCAGCTTCCCGGTGGAGAAACAGGTCGACTTCACCGAAGACCCGGTTGAAAACGCCCGCCTGTGGGCAATCCGCAAAGACACCTTCCCCGCCGTCGGCGCCGTGCGTAAAACCGGCACCACCGTGATCATCGAAGACGTGACCTTCCCGGTGGAACAACTGGCCATTGGCGTTAATCGCCTGATCGATCTGTTCGACAAACATCACTACGACGAAGCGATACTTTTCGGACACGCCCTGGAAGGCAATCTGCACTTTGTGTTCACTCAAGGCTTCAACAGCGCGGAGGAAGTCGCACGCTACCAGGCGTTCATGGACGACGTCGCCCAGTTGGTGGCAGTGGAGTTTGGCGGCTCGCTGAAGGCCGAGCACGGTACTGGTCGCAACATGGCACCCTTCGTCGAATTGGAATGGGGCAGCGATGCCTACCAACTGATGTGGCAACTCAAGCGCCTGCTCGACCCCAACGGCATTCTCAACCCGGATGTGGTGCTCAGCGAAGACCCGCAAATCCACCTCAAGCACCTCAAGCCACTGCCCGCCGCCGACGAGCTTGTGGATAAGTGCATCGAGTGCGGCTTCTGCGAGCCGGTTTGCCCATCAAAGGGACTGACCCTGAGCCCGCGCCAGCGCATTGTGATCTGGCGCGATATCCAGGCCCGAAAACGTGCCGGCATCGACACCACCGAACTGGAAGCGGCCTATCAATACCAAGGCATCGACACCTGCGCGGCCACCGGGCTTTGCGCCCAACGCTGCCCGGTAGGCATCAATACCGGCGACCTGGTGAAAAAGCTGCGCGGCCGCGACGCCGACCGCACGAAAACAGCCGAATGGCTGTCGACGCATTTCGCCACGGCACTGCAAGGTGCGCGCCTCACCCTGCACGTAGCCAACGGCGCGCGCATGCTGCTGGGCGCGCCGCGACTGGCGAAGCTCTCAGCCACGGTAACCCGCCTGTCCAAGGGGCAAATCCCCCAGTGGACCAACGCCATGCCGCAACCGGAAAAGGCCATTCGCTTCAGCCCCGCCGTGAGCGATGAGCGACCACGGGTGGTGTACCTCGCTGCCTGCGTATCACGTGCGATGGGGCCGGCAGCCGGCGACCACGAGCAGATGTCGCTGTACGACAAAACCCGCGGCCTGCTGGAAAAAGCCGGTTACCAGGTAGTCTTTCCCGACAATCAGGACAACCTCTGCTGCGGCCAGCCTTTCGCATCCAAAGGCTACGCCGAACAAGCCGAACACAAACGCCAGGAACTGATCGGCGCCCTGCTCCACGCCAGCCGTGGCGGCCTCGACCCGATCTACTGCGACACCAGCCCGTGCACCCTGCGCCTGGTCCAGGACCTGGCCGAAACCCGTCTCGACCTCTACGACCCCGTGCGTTTTATCCGCACTCACCTGATGGACCGCCTCGACTTCACTCCCCAGGAAGCCCCGATCGCCGTGCATGTCACCTGCAGCACCCAGCACCTGGGAGAAAGCCAGGCGCTGATCGACTTGGCCAGGCAGTGCAGCAAAAACGTGGTGATCCCCGAAGGCATTCATTGCTGTGGGTTTGCCGGCGACAAAGGCTTCACCACGCCGGAGCTGAATGCGCACTCACTGCGCAGCCTGAAGGACGCCGTGCAGTATTGCAGCGAGGGCATTTCCACCAGCCGTACGTGTGAGATTGGCCTGACGCAACATGGTGGAATTGATTACCACGGCCTGGTGTACCTGGTGGACCGAGTGACCCAGGCGCGGGCCCATTAGAGCCGCCCCTTTTTGGTGCCGAACCTAATGATTTCGGGGTTTTTCGACTAATCCAGTGACAAAACAGAACCCCTGCGCGCCGGCGTAGTCATCTGCATAGGCCTCGACAAACGAGGCTCATCAGTGACCTCGCTGGCTGCACGGAAAACCGGCAGCATCGAGCCCTATTTGCACAAGGAGATACCCATGAAGCGTTCCGCTCTTGCTGGTTTGTTCATTACCGCTGCGATGCTGGCGTCCCCCGCGTTTGCCGCCGGAACAAAAGACGATCTGTGCCAAATCAACCTGGACAAAATCAACAACGGGAAAGCGTTGCTCGCCACCGACACCAGCGGCAAATCTGGCGAAATCGACACCGCCGTTTCCCAAGCCAAGGCAGCCCATGCGGCAGGCGATGACAAAAAATGCATCGAGATCACCTCCAAGGCGCTGCAAAGCCTGCAAGACACGGACAAAGGCGGCAATCAGTAACCCGCTGACTGCTCAGGCCAACCTTCGGGTTGGCCTTCTGTGAGCGATTGGCGTACACTGCACAGGCTTGTCACTCACTAAGAAACAACGAGTTACAAGCACGGGGCCGTTTAGGATTCGACGCCGGTCGCGAAACTTTAGGTGCATGCCGAGTTGGTAACAGAACTCGTAAATCCACTGTTGCAACTTCTTATAGTTGCCAATGACGAAACCTACGGCCAGGAATTCTCTCTCGCTGCGTAAGCAGCTTTAGATCCTGAGCTTCTGGTACCTTCGGGTCCAGCAATCACCAGGGGATGTCTGTAAACCCAAAGTGATTGTCATATAGAACAGAATCGCCGTGCAGTACGTTGTGGACGAATCGGCTAAAACTTACACAACTCGCCCAAAGCACCCTGCCCTTCGGGTCGCTGAGGGTTAACTTAATAGATACGGCTAAGCATGTAGTACCGACAGCGGAGTACTGGCGGACGGGGGTTCAAATCCCCCCGGCTCCACCAAACTTACATCTAAAGACGTCCACGGACGTCTTTTTTGTGCCTAAAACCCAGCAAAATCAAGGCTTTTGGGTCTACCGGCGTCCATGGACGTCCGGCACAATCCACGACATCGGGTATTCCAGATGGTATTCCAAGCCCTTCAGTGGTAATTTTTGGAATACCAATTGATGTCATGGAACACCTCATGTGCGCCCAAGCCACCCGCCTCTCTGACCGCCAACTCAAAGCGGTAAAGCCGAAAGACAAGGACTACGTACTCAGTGATGGAGACGGTCTACAGCTGCGTGTGAGGGTTAATGGCTCTACGCTATGGAACTTCAACTACCGGCAGCCGATTACCAAAAACCGCATCAATATGGGCCTCGGAACCTACCCAGAACTCTCGCTCGCGCAAGCCAGGAAGAAAACGGTCGAAGCCAGAGAGCTTCTCGCCCAGGGCATCGACCCGAAAGAACAACGTAGCGAGTTGGAGCAGACAAAAAGGCAGGCAACCGAGCACACATTCGAGAACGTGGCGTCTGCCTGGTTTGAACTGAAAAAGGATTCTGTAACCCAGGCTTATGCCGAGGACATCTGGCGCTCGCTCACACTGCATGTTTTTCCCACACTGGGAACAACACCTATCTCGCAGATCAATGCCCCAACGGTCATCGAACTGCTGCGTCCTCTTGAAACCAAAGGCAGCCTGGAGACAGTGAAGCGACTGACCCAACGGCTCAACGAGATCATGACCTACGGCGTGAACTCGGGAATGATCTTTGCCAACCCGCTCAGCGGCATTCGGGCTGTGTTCAAAAAGCCGAAAAAGCAAAACATGGCTGCCCTACGCCCCGAAGAGCTGCCAGAGCTAATGGTCGCCATCGCCAATGCGAGTATAAAAAGAACAACACGCTGCCTGATCGAATGGCAGCTCCATACCATGACCCGTCCTGCGGAAGCCGCCACGACCTCCTGGGCTGACATCGATCTAGACAAGAAAACCTGGACGATCCCAGCGGAACGGATGAAGAAGCGACGCGCTCACGTCATACCACTCACCGAACACGCACTGGCTCTACTTGAGACGATCAAACCCTACAGCGGCCACAGAGAGTATGTGTTCCCCGCCGATAGAGACCCGCGGACTCACTGCAACAGCCAGACAGCAAACATGGCCCTGAAGCGAATGGGCTTTGAAGGGCGCTTAGTGAGCCACGGCATGCGTTCGATGGCTAGTACTATCCTGAACGAACAAGGATGGGATCCGGAGCTGATCGAGGTCGCACTTGCACACGTGGACAAAGACGAAGTGCGTAGCGCCTACAATCGTGCGGATTACATTGAGAGAAGACGCCCGATGATGGCTTGGTGGAGCGAGCATATACAGCAAGCGGGGACGGGGAGCCTTTCACTGTCCGCAATCCAAGCCCATAAAAGAGGCAGGCTAGCACTCGTATAGTCCGCAGGACTAAAGAGAAGATACTCACGTGCAGTTTACAGTTACTCCTCATTCGGGTTTGTGTCCCAGATACATCGCAGGCGGCTATGAGGCTTGACCACCGCGAGTGTTCAACTCAGTCAAGCCGCTAATCAACGGTTAGCCAGATTGCCGCGAAGCTGTTCACTGCTGAAAAACTCATAGTGCTCACTCCCTGCGGACAGATAAAAACAATCGCAGCGCACTGTAAACCCGGACTCAAAACACTCAACCCGCGTGCCAAGCCATGATCATGCTCTCGCCAACCCCATACAAGTTATCTTCAGGGGCCGGTGGAGAGCTGAGACCGATTTAAATTTTTCGCCCCAACGGCGAAAAACAAGGCGCTCCGGCCTTCAATTCCGTCAACACTTCCTCATACTCCAAGTCCCCCTCCGCCTCACGAGCAGGAATCACTTCTCCATGTAACTGAGCACGCAGGTCATCCCAACGTTCCAACAGGACCTGCCAGTTATGCTCGTCGTAAGTCCCTCGAAAGATCACTGGATGCACATCAATGCGCGGCAGCTCTGACGCTGGACTCCCCCTATCCAGCGCTTCACCCAACCGGCGACTCCAATGACTGCCCACTCGATCGACTCGGCCGATCTGTTGTTCGACCACACCGGGGTTCCACTCCGGGTGCATGAGGATGACGGTCTTGCATGCCTGATGCAGGTTGAGGCCTTCGCGGCCGACGGTGGATTGGGCCACGAGAACACGGGGAAAGCTGTTCGGGCGGTTGAAGGCCAGTTGCAACAAGCGGCGGGTAGATTGTTCAGTGCCGCCGTACATCAGGCGAGCGAAACCACCCTCCTGGTGGGAAAACTCGGGCTGCAGACGGGCGAGTAGCAGCTCCCATTGCAACGCAATTTCGCCGATATCCGGTGTGTGGGGATTGTCGTCCGTGTGCTGGTCGCCGGCAGCGCTCAGCAGTTGGCAAAAGGCGGTGCACGCTTGCTCAGGCGTCAGATGTTCGACGTCCCCGCCAGTGAAGTCGAGGATTGCCCGGGTAAACAGCGCCACGGGATGTTTCTCGGCGGTGCCCACCAGCTCCTTGTTGAGCTCGGCCTCCTGAAGGTGTTTGAACATCGCGCGGGGTACCTGCTCATGTTCGGGCAGTCCCGCATCCAGCCAGCCGAGCAGACGCCGGCGTAGCTGCTCCCGACGTGTGCTGTGGGTGCTGTATTGATTGGCCAGCAGCTCAGGGATGGAGTTGAGTTTCAGCCGGCAATTCAGCTGACGGTGCGCAATCTCCACTGCTGCCCATTCCGAATGGTCATCGGGCTCGTCGGCACGAGCCTGGATTACGCTTTGCGGCCAGTAACGGCCGGCCTCAAGGCTGCGAAGCATTTCACGTGCGTTCAGCAGCCGGACCAAGGCTCGCATGGGTGCGGTGAAACTGCCGAACACCAGCACCTTTTCCTCTTGCTCGTGTGCGGCTTCAATGGCCGTGATGGTGGCCAGAATTGCCGGGTGCTCAAACAAGTGGTGGGGATGCTGAAACGCCTGCGCAGCCGTCTTCAACCACCACTGCACGCGTTGCTGGCGCTTGTCATCCACCGCGCTGGACTGTCCGTAATTCGGCAGGGTAGAAGGCTCCGCTGGTTCATTAATTTGCGCTAGGAGGTCAGCGATTCCATGCCCATTGGCCAGGGTCAATCGCAAGCGTTTGGCTGTTGAGTTTTCGTCCAGTCGCGAGGCCACGGACAGCGCCTCGGTTGCGCACACGGCCTGTCGCCAAGGTAACTTCAGCGTGCGTACATCCACACTGACGGGCTTTTGGGTGTTGCGATAGCTTTCCCCCTGAGTTTCTTGGGCGAAGCGTGAAACGTCGGCGTCTTCACGTTTATCCCGGCGCAGCAGATAAGGGCTCAACGTCGATTGAAAGGCACTGGCAGCTGCCTGATATTGTTGACGGGCCGTGTCGCTGGAACGCCAATGAACGCGCAGATGACGGATGGCCTGCGCAAAGTCGTTGATCACAGGCTGAAGTTGATCGCGCACTTTTTCGTCGAGACCAAGCCGTTCGAAGGTTTGCCGCCATTGCTCGACATCCAGCTCCACAGGAGTCGCTGTCATGCACAAGCGACGGCTGTGCTGAGTTCCCTGCACCAGGTTATCGAGCAACCGGCTCAGGCCGCTGTCGGTGCCGCGACTTTTGTGGGCTTCGTCGATCACCAGCAGGTCGAAGGAGCCCAGGCCAAACCCGACCACCTGTTCAAGCCAACTCCGGTGAGGAGTACCGCGGCGGTAATTGGTGTGAGTATCAGGGTTTGGCCAGGCATGCCCGGTCGTGACGTCAGTCAACCAGGTGTAAGCGGGTTGCGCGGCGTCTTCGCTGATACGCCCCACAATACTGGCGGCGGCTCGCTTGACCCTTTCATCATCAGAGCCTGACAGGTGGTAGCCATTTGGATACTTGAAACCTGTCTCTTTGCGCCAGCGTGCGAAGACTTCCGGCACCAACTCTCTGCGCCAGGGCGTTGCGTTCTCGCCCATACGCCAGTTGGCAAAGGTATGGGACAGCACCAGGGTGGACTCCTGAAACCATGGCTTTTGATCAAGGACCTCTTCGGCACTCCAGGCTTCAAAGTAGCCGAGCAGACCACGCAATATCGCGGGAGTTGCGACGCCTCCCAGCTTCAGCTCTGCCTGCCACTGATAGCCCAGCCCTGGCGGGGCGATGACGGCGGCTCGACCGCCAGCGTCCTTGACTGCGCGAATCAGCTCGACAGCGATACGGGTCTTGCCCATTCCCACTTCGTCGGCCAGCACTACCCCGTGTTCGCCAATACGATCGGCCAACGCATGCAGGCTGGCTCGCTGGCCTGGATTCAGGTGCGCAGCCGCCTCACCTGCGTCATCTGCAAGTTGTTGCTGTTGCATCGCCCGTTCGCGCAGTGAAGCCGCAACGGTTGCCCAACTGAAGGCTATCCGCTTCATGGCAGGACTCCCAGGGGATGTGAGGTGTCGAGTTTCCAGTGGGCCTCGATATTGCTCAGTGCGGTTTCGTAGCGCTGCCCTTGCGGATGGTCCGCTGTCTCGGCAAAACAAGGCCTGAACGCAGGTTGGCGCAAGGCATGGATGGGGTTGATTTCGAGTGTCAGAAACTGCTGCAACAACCCACAACCGGCGGCCTGAATGAGTGATTGCTCCAGTCGGGCACACCACACCGGCCAATCCCGAGGCTCCAGCGCAGTTTGTTTCGCGGCGATACCTTCGATCAGTTCCATCATTTGCCGGATCGGGTAACGCGCCGCTTCTTTTCCTGGCGCAATGGTTCCCTGTTTGTCGGCAGAGCGCTTGCTATCGTCGAATGCGTTGGGCAGTTCTTCTTCACCGGGCGAGTGTGGAAAACTGTCGAGTTGCATCCACGCATCCTCCAGGCTGATTTCTGGCAGCTCGGTGGCCGCCAATCGGCCAAACCCATCCAGCACCGGCACCGTCATGACATGCGTTGCACCCGCCTCTTGCCAACTGACAACCACCTGCCGCGGTCGTGGTCCGCACCAGGCGAAGCCTTGACCCTCAACATATGCACAAGGCTGTTGCGACGTATCCAGCACTGAGTAATTGCCGAGCGAGCGATCATCGGCGCTCAACCAGCCTTGCTCTGATGCATCCGAGTCGCGCCACATCAAGTAAGCCACGGGCGCTGCGCTGAACACCTCGCTCCCCACCTCAAGATCCTTGCCTTGCTGCAGCGTCTCAGGGACGCATTCCTGCTCCCACTGAATCGGCAGGTAATAGCCAATCGATTCGGGATCAGCGCCCCCCAATTTTGCCGGGTACCAGTTCAACGGCGTCGGAGCGAATACCACCCCGGCCTCAAGGTTGCCCGTCGATCGCCCCATCTTCAGGGTGAAGCCCTGCCGAGTAAGATTGCCCGAGCCAAGGTACAGCCATGGGCTGGCTGTTTTTTCCGAATGCCCAGTCTCGCTGGCGCTGAAAATGAACTTGGCATGCAAGGTGCGTTTTTGCACGTCAGGAAAGTAGGCCGGCTGAGCCGCAGGTCGTACGCTGACGCTGGCAGCCGTCAAGGTCGCGGCTGCCGCTGCAATGCCCTGGCAGCTCGCCTCGTTGACAAACAGATCTACAGTGCTGGTCGCCGTCAGCAGACGCGGCTCTCCCGCTTCACCGCGCAAGCACCTGATGATGCTCAACGGGACCGATGCATGCTCACCGGGCATTGAAGATTCATAAAAACCCGAGCCCATGGCCAAGTAGTTACGCGCAGTTTCTCGACCCGAGGCATAAACGACTTTGGCTGGCAGCTGGGCGAGCAGCGACGCTTTTCGGTTATCGAAGAAACGGGCGTTCAATCCGCAAGCTTTCGGCTTGACCTGCTTGTGCAGGATCGCGTCAATATCCGCCACAGCCTTGGCTGTCAGCGGGTTGGCGAGCAGCGCACGGCAGTCGTAATGCTCCCGTAGCCACAGCAGTAGACTCCAGGCGCTGCAGATATCTGTCCGTACCTGCTGCGTTGCCTCGGTGGGTGCTGCCAGTTCGTCGCTGCACAGGTCCAGGCGCCAGATCAGGTCAAGGCTCTGCTCTAATGTCTGCCGGGTCCAGTTGCCGGTGGACACAAGCAAACGCAAGCACCAGGCGTCGCTCTTGTCAGTGCTGCGGTAACCCAGCACCGCGACCTTGGCGTGCATCAGGTTGAATGGCAACTCAGCTTTCGCCCAGGGTAAATGCAACAGGCCCGGCACTTCGACCGGGGTAATCTGGATCGCGCGCGGGTCCAGCATCAGTGCCAATAGCGTTTCCCCGGCATAGGCACGCTGATTGGCTTGCTGGTGGCTGAAACGCTCAATCGCATCGTTGAGAAACATGTCGTCAGCCGAGAAGCCGCACAGCCAACCGAAGTGGCCAGTAAAACCGTCCGGCGTTTCGAAGTGTTGGGCCAGAGAGGCAGGAGCATGACTCATAAACTTACCTCTTCAAGGGCTACTGCTGGAGCCGAGGTGAGCCAGGCGCTCAATTGGCCCCGGAGATCCAGGTCCAGTCGATGCAAACGACCTACACGATGGGAAATCCAGGCTGGCAAAGCGGCGTGGGAAGCCTCGCCTTGGGCCTCGATAACGGCTTGGCCAGTATCGACCTCCAAAACCTGATGCTGGAACGCACCGCCAGGCAGAATGTCCTTGCCTTGCAGACGCAGAACCCGACCGTCGCGGCTCACCAGACTGGCCAACAGGCTCGAACTATCAGGATCCATACACTCATGGCAGAAGGTCGAGGCGACAGGATCGATTCGCTGCCGCTGAGGGTTATCCAAAAACAATCGGGCCATTTCGCGCAAATGAGTGATTTGCGTCGAGATGCGTTCGGGCAGGACACGCCCTAACTCGAACCGCTGCGTGCTCAACACCGCCATGTGCTGCTCCACCGCGTTCAGCACGTCGTAGGCGGCATCCTGCACTTGAAAAAACAGAGCGCCATAATGCAAGTCGTTCCAGTGTTCGGTATCGATTTCATCGGGTCGCTCGGCCCAATCGAACACGGCTTCCGGTTTGGCGTGACGAGCCCGTACCCAGCCACGTATGGCTGCACGTCGCAAGCCACCGCTGGCTGGCGAGAGTTCCGCATCGATGCGGCGAGACAACAGCGCACGGGCCTGTGCGGGTAATACTTGCAGAGGCGAGAGCAGCCCGGAAACGGGGCCTTTCAACCTATCTACAGAATCGCCTCGTTGTGCCCACTGCACCAACTCCTCTAACAGCGCTCCGTCATCCCCACAGCAGGCGTTAACGAATTCATGACCAAAGGCCGTGCAGGCAAAGGCATTAAATCGCTCACCCTGCGCGCGCACCAGCCCCAGGGCCAACAATGCCTGGCCGGTCCCCATTCGCATCGGTTGGCTGACATAGAACCCTGGCTTGCACAGGGTCTTGAAGTTGAAATTCGCCTTGCCGCGCAGTTTCTCCGAACCCCGCACCCGGGCATCACCCTGGCCTTTGTTCTGTTTGAGCGCGTAGTAGCAGCCCAACGCTTCAATGGCGTTGGCCGCGTCAATGTTCGAGACATTCGATTTGCGCTCGCGCAACTTCTGCGCGACCGCGATACCCAGCATCGCCAAAAACAGCTGTTTGGCGTACCACACGCCGCCCATGCCAGGGACAGCGCGCTCGTTGTACTCACGCACTGCGGCGCCAATATCAAGCGTGCGGGTGCGTCTCTCGCCATCCAATTGTTCAGGACCAGAGAGTCCCCAGGTCATGCTCATAAAAGGCTTCCTTTGCGTTTGCAGCGAGTCAGCATGTGAGCTGGCGCATGGCCGTCGACGGTAGCAAAATGCCATAATCTCGTCCACGTCGGCTTCGCAGGGATCTTCATGATCGACCTTGCAAGTCCCAACTAAAGCTTGTCTGCCCCATGCCGATATCGTGCAGTAGATCTCTCTCGCAGGCACTCACGCCTACACGCACAAGGAAGTTGCGAATGTCTGTGGCCATTCTGATTTATCCACGCCTCATCTCTCTTCTCGTACCCCGCTGCCCTGCCGCTGAACGACTGGCCACAACCCGGCTGACTTCCCGGTGAGTACTACACACCGCTGCTCATACGATCCAGATGTCGCGCACGACACAATATGTCGTGGGCATGTTCGACATTTACTTGTCTTGTTTTACATCTGAACCAGCGAGAGATATCCCCATGCATGAGTCCTTCTATCCGTCGCAGAAACGCTCGAAGCAGCCCACCTTGTTCCTGGCCATCGATATGTGGGGGATTGAAGGTGAGTACGCCGACGGAAACTGGCATGTCCTGCTTCACAAGTTCGCTCTGGACTGGAGCAAGAAACATCCAGACCAGGCAACGGCGACGTTATGGTCAAGCGTTCAACCCTGCAGCCTTTTCGCCAATGGATCGTCTTGCTACGTCTCCGGCAGCTCCAGGTTGCCCGATGCGTTTTATCAGCAACTAGAGAGTTTTCTACGCTCAGAGTTCGGTAACTGCGCCCGTATTGGTGGAGAAATCCAGGTCAATCCGGATGAGTGGCGGGTGTACTTGCACTTTGAGAACGGCGCAGTCTGGGAGAAATACAACGGCTATGAATGGAGGGAGCTCAAGTTGTGAAACGACTGCAGCCCCTCACCCACAACGATGCCCATAAACTATTTTGATATACGCAAGGATTCGTACTGATCATGTTGAAAACCCAAAGCACCTACCTCAACTATCTGAAATCCATTCTGCCGCTCATTGTAGAAACCTCGATTCAGCCCGATGAGGTGACGCGGCTGCAGAACGATATCGAACATACCGAACTGCTCGTCCCCGTCATTGGTGCGTTCAGCGCTGGCAAGAGCAGCTTGCTGAACGCTTTCCTTGGCGAAAACGTCCTGGGTATTGGCCTGACACCCGAAACCGAGTTGGCCACTGAGTTGCGTTACAGCAATGACCCGCATCTGCTGGCTATTCGCCTGGATGGCGGCAGTGAACGCCTGGACGTCAGCGCTATTGCCGGTATCAAGACTCGCGCCAAAGAATTCACCCACCTTCAGTTGTACCTGGATAACCCGCGACTCAAAGCCTCGCCCTCACTGGTGCTGGTTGACATGCCCGGGTTCGGCTCCTCATTGGCCAACCACAACAAAGCAATCGCGTACTACCTGCCCCGCGGCGTGCACTTCATCGTGGTGACCAGCGTGGAAGACGGCAACATCACTCAGTCGATGTTGCGTCAACTGGATGACCTGCAGACTTACGGGCGTGATTTCACCTTCCTGCTGAACAAGGTCAACCTGCGCTCGGACGAGCAAGTGCAAGAAGTCGCGGAACTGGTCGACGAGCAGATCCGGATTAACTTTGTCGACACGCGTCCCCTGGTCAAGGTAGGACTCGATGGTGATGCCCGGCTAGGCGAAGTGCTTGCACGCCTGCAACCCGAACAAATCGTTCGCCAGGTGTTTGAAGATCGATTGAAAGATCTGACCCATTCGCTGCTTAGCCAGATCAACCTTGCGCTGACCTCACTGAAAAAGAACCAGGCCGAAAATCAACATGCCCTGAGCGAGCTGGCCAATGGTATTCGACAGATTGAGCGCAAACGCGACGGCATTCTGGAAGACCTTCGCGACAAGCAGCTGGACCGCGCTGTAGATAGCTGCCTCAATGCTGTCGGCCGTGAACTTGATAATGCTCAGTCGGAATTGGTCAGCGCCGGCCTGGCGGGTAATCAGGACGCTTTCTCGCGGATCGTATCTGAAGTGGTTCGAAGCTCGATGACCCGTACTATCAAGGAGCAGATGGACATTCTCAGCCGCTCAGTCGTCACCGACTTTGCTCAAGCCGTGGGTGACCTAGGCAAAAGCATGGGCCAGTTCAGCAGTGATCCTAACTGGCTGGACCAGATCACCGACAGGATCAACCGCACCCTGCAAAAAACCGGAGAGACCCTGGGCCATTGGAGCAAATCGCTGGCCGACCGCAATACACACGAACTGGAAAGACTGAAAAAAGAAGGCGGCTGGAAGGAAGGAAACCCGCTACCCAGAGTGAGCTATCAAGGCCTGGCCACCGTGCTTGCAGTCACTACGTCGGTAGTCAATCCGCTGATCGAGTTGGCCATCATCTTTCTTCCCCAGATTCTGGCCTTCTTCAATGAGGGGCGCCAACGCGAGCAACTCCGGCAAAAAGTGATCAATGAAATCATTCCTTCGGTTAAACGGGAATTGCGGGATCGTCTGCCCGTTTTGCTCGCCGAACAGATGGAAGTGCTGGTGACACAAGTCAGCGCGGAGTTCGAGCGCGAAATCGGTGAAAAGCAGAAGCTCATTGATGAACTGGTCGCCAGTCGCAATCACGATGCCGAGGCCTCCGAGCATCAGATCGCGCTGCTGACCCGCGCCAGAGAACAACTGCAACAACTCGCCAAACAAGCCCTCTACGAGTCGCAGCAATGAACGCACAACACGTCCTGGATCTGAACCAACGTCTCCATCAATGGATGGAAAAGTACAACCCGGAGCTGGAAAAAGACATCGCTCAATGGCTGCGCAAGCATGCCATCGACCGCAGCGAATATCTGGAAAAAGCCTTCGCCAAGCTGGTCGAGGAAAATCGTCTGCTGCAGATCGGTGTCGTGGGGCGAGTCAAGGCCGGCAAATCCTCATTGCTCAATGCCCTTATTTTCGACGGTCACGCCATTCTCCCGCGGGCGGCCACTCCGATGACCGCGGCGCTGACCACCCTGACCTATGGCGATACATTCGGCGCTGAAGTCCAGTTCTACAGCGAGGATGACCGAAAGAACATCGAGCAAAACGCCCTGCGGTATGAGCAACGACTTCGCGAAGAAAAGTCTCGCGCCCACGAAACGCTGAGCCAGCGCCGTCAGCGCAGTGGCCGACA
Organism: Pseudomonas sp. ATCC PTA-122608; assembly: GCF_001952855.1. Classification (GTDB taxonomy): domain Bacteria; phylum Pseudomonadota; class Gammaproteobacteria; order Pseudomonadales; family Pseudomonadaceae; genus Aquipseudomonas. Next base: position 87,603 of record NZ_LPNO01000003.1, read on the forward strand.
CGTAGAAGACGAGCAGTTCCATGCTGACGTCGAGAAAACGGCCCGGCGAGCCCTGCAAGGGGAACATGCGCTGGCGGCTGCCCATGACCAGTGGCAGAGCATTCGCAGCTCCAATGTCGATTTCAGATCCCTCGACAGCCTGGGTCGCCTGCAGGCAACTGATGCTCAATCATTAGCCGACAAGTTGCTCGACTATGTCGGCGTCGGCGGCAACTACATGCCGTTGACCAAAAGCGTCGATATCTTCCTGCCGCTGGACTCGTTGCGTAACGTGCGCATCATTGACACCCCGGGCCTGAATGACCCCGTGCAATCCCGCGAAGAACGCACGACAGCCTTGCTCAAGAATTGCGATGTGGTCTTTATCGTCAGCCCTGCCGGCCAGTTTCTTAGTGAGCAGGACATCGAGATGATGAGCCGGATCACCCAGAAAGAGGGTGTCCAGGAACTGGTGTTGATCGCCAGCCAGGTCGATAACCAGCTGTATGGCAGCGACACGCGTCAACCCACACTTCAGGGATCGCTGGACAAGATCACCCAGACGCTCAGCGTACACATGGTCGATACCCTGCAACGCTTGAAGGTCCAGCATCCGGAGATCGGTGCGACTTTCGACAACTTAATTGATAAAGGCGCCGGCAAGGTCCTGCATACCTCAGGCATGTGCCACAGCCTCTCGGTACGTTTTGGCCAACAGAACGAATGGGACAGTGGCGAGCAGAAGGCGTGGGAAAACCTTAAAGCAAATTACCCTGACTTCTTTACGCCAGAGCATGCCGAACGCTGCCGAGGCAATCTGGACCTGCTAGCCAACACCGAAGCGTTGCGGGCGGTGCTGGACAGCGTGCGTGCGCAGAAGGACCGCATTATCGAAGATCGACACGAGGAGCTCATTCGCGCCAAGTCCTCGGCACTGGAAGCGTTCCGGGCCGACTTGCTGAACTTTACCCAGGCCAAGTATCAGGAAGTCCGCAATGCCGATATTGAAGACCTGAAGGCTCAGCGGCGCAAGCTGGACAGTCTGATGGTAGTGGGCACCTACGAGCTCGATAGCGTATTGAACAATTGCGCAAAAGAGTTTTGCGAGGATCTGAAAAAGGACCTCACAAAGGAACTTGAGTCTGCCTATCGCTCCACGCTTAAGGAAGTCGGTGCATCAGCTACTGAAGAGGAGAAATCCAGAGAGGTGGTGCGCGACAGCATCGTGGCAAAATTTGCCAACTGGGGTTGGGGGGGCGGCACGGAAACTCACCACTACACCGTATTCAAGTTGTACTGGCGCCAGGTCTGCAACGAGCTGGAGGAGTTTGCCGAAGGTCTGACAGGCAACCTGAAGAGCACAAGCGATGCCCTGACCAAAAAGTTTCGCGATAACCTGGTCAAGGAGTCGACTTCAGTCGCCAGGCGTCACCTTGGTGATGATCTGGACACGGCGTTGATCATCCGAACCAACCAGGGTCTGGCTGCCCGCCTCAAGCTCCCTGTCTTTGAACTCAGCAGCCAGGAACTCAGCAAACTCAAAGGCACTGGCAGTTACCTGTTGGACGATGAGGCACGAGATTTCCTGCACAAAGCCCGGCATCTTCTGGACGACCTCAAGGGACAGGCCAAAAAACAAATCCGTCATTTGATGGATGACGTGACTGAAAAGCTTCCAGACTCCTACGGCAGCGCATTTTTCCAAGATATGCAGGCGCGGATGGAACAGCTGGAAGAACAGGTCGAAAATGCTCTTCTGACCCTGGACCGCCTGCAACGCATGGCCAAGGAACTGGAGGCGGCATGAAGACTGAATTGTTTCCGCCGGCGCTGATGACCCAACTGGACAAACTCGGCCAGTTGTTCATCCGGCGTCGCAAGCTGCTGCGTGACGGTGTGGTCGAAACACTCCAGGCTGCGGATGATCAGTACGATGCGTTGACCCGACAATATCAGGGCACAGTGGCGCGTTTTGAGGCGCTGACCGCCGACCATAGGCAACTGACCGAGCGCCAGGCCAGCACCGCCGCCGAGCTGACCGACACCCGGCAAGCCTTGCAGGGGGTGCAGCAGTCGCTGGAGCAGGCCAATACTGAGCATATGCATGCTCAGCAGACAGCGCGGCTACGCTTCGACACCTTGTCGACGCGTCATGCGCAACTGGTGCAGGAACGTAACAGCATTGAAGACGCTCGCCAGGTCCTCGAACAAAACATCGAGCAAGCGCGCCTTGAACTGCAAGCCGGTGCCGAAGCGCTCAAGACGGCGGATGAGCGTCACGAGGCACTGACCCAAGAGCACCAGAACACCCTGGAACGCCTTGAAACACTGACAGCGGAACATGGACAACTGACCGAGCGTCAGGCCAACACCGCTGCCGAGCTGACCAACACCCGGCAGACACTCGAAGGTATGCAGCAGTCGCTAGAAGATGCCATTGACCAGCATCAGCGCGACCAGGAACAGGCCCGCGAACGCTTCGACAACCTGTCGATGCAACATGCCCGACTCGAACAGGAACGCAACACCATAGAGTCGCAACGCCAGGCTCTTGAGCAGACGCTGGAACAGATGCGCCTGGAACTGCAGGTCAGCCTCAAGGCGCACGAAACACTGCAGCAGCGCCATGAAGAGGAACAACAACAGCACGCTCAGTTGGCGGACGAGTTTCAGGCGTTGAATCAACGCCACGGGGACACCTGGACGCGCTTCCAGCTCATCTCCCGGCTGCTCGCCGCTCGCCCACGGGAAAGTGCTAGCCTGGCCCGTTTCAGAGAGTTGCTGGCGAACGATTACATGGTGTTCGCAGACAATGAATCGTCCCTGGCTGCTGAAGCCAAGGCCCTCACGATGTTGCAGTCGATCCAGCAGGAACTGGCCTTACTCGTAGGCTTTCCAGACGTTCATGAGCGCACCATCGTCGGCATTGTCGGTGGCTTCAGCAGCGGCAAGTCCGAGTTCATCAACAGTTTTATCCGTGATCCAGAAGTACGCCTGGCAGTCGGCATGCAGCCAGTTACCGCGATCCCTAGCTACGTGCTGGCGACTGACGAGCGGATGATTCGCGGGTACTCGGCAAACGGCGGCCATATCAACCTGGATGTGGACTTCTACAAAAGCATTTCCCATGCCTTCATCAACTCATTCAGCTTCGACTTGAAGAGCTTGATGCCATTCATGTGTGTGGGTGTTCAGATGGACCCTGAATACTTCCGCGACATTTGCTTCATCGATACCCCCGGCTATAACCCACCGGCGACGGCAGCCGAACACAGCCAGGGTGACAAACGCACCGCCATCCAGTTTGCGCAGCAGTCCGACGCGATCATCTGGCTGATCGGCCTGGATTCCAACGGCACGGTGCCTGACTCAGACCTGGATTTTATCCAGCAGATCGGCGTCGAGCAGCGGCCGGTGTATATCGTTTTGACCAAGGCCGACCTCAAGTCCGAAGACGACATCGAGTACGTCATGGATGAGGTCCAGGACATCCTGCAATCGGAGGGAATTTCGGTTGTCGGGATCAGCGCATACAGCTCTACCCTGCGCAACGAAGTGGCTTATCGCGACGTACCGCTGCTGGAGTTTTTTTCCCAGATCAACCAGCAGGGTGATGCACGGCAGCATCTGGATGGGCGTCTGCGGGAGGTTTTCTCGATGTATGACGAAGCCATCAAGGCGGATATCGCCACGATACGCGCGCAAAAAACAGCCATTAACGGACTTCGGCTCGACAGCCTGGAAATTGGTGGCAAGGACGTCTACGAGCGAATGCTCGGCCCCATCGATAAGCTCGACAGCAAGCTGGACATCGCGCCTCTGGAGCGCTGGCTCAAGGAGTCACGACGACTGTTCGAGGCCTTCAGCGATGCGGTTCGGCTGACCGCAGAAATACCTGAAACAGAGGTGTGAAGCCGGTTTGGCGAAAACTGCCCCAACGCCCCTACTAATCACACACCTCGTCAAAACCAAAAAATCGTGGAGAGCAAACCATGTCAGGCAGCGCATTTGAAAAGGATTACTCAGACGACTCGTTCTGGGACAAAGTAAAAAACTATGCGAAATCCGCCGGCGAGGCAGCACTGGAACCGGCGTTGAAGATGTACTACGCCGCAACCGACTCAGATACCCCGACCTGGGCAAAAACCACCATCTATGGTGCGCTCGGCTATTTTATCTCTCCGATCGACGTCATACCCGACATCACGCCAATCGTGGGCTATTCCGACGACATCGGTGTTTTGTGCGCAGCGTTGGCAGCGACCGCTACCCATATCAAAGCCGAACACGTGGCTAAGGCGAAGGAAACATTGAATCAGTGGTTTTCCTGATATGAGTGGAAGCCTTACTTCGGTCCCGTTTGGAAGTAAGGCTTCACTATGAACAGATACAACCATCAGCGTCATGGCATGGCCCTGAACCATGCCCCCCCACTCCTCCTGTAGAGTCAGCCCCATGGATTACCAAACCCTCAAGGCGCGTCACCGACTTGAACGCGACAACCATCACGTTAACCTGACATTGCGTGTACACCGATCCTTGAGCTGGTTGCAACGCGCCGAACAAGCTGACGATCCGGACGGTCGCTTCGTGTTCCTATGGATTGCCTTCAACGCCGCTTACGCAACTGACATCGACGAGAACTATCGGCTATCCGAACAGGAAACCTTCCGCGCCTTTCTGCGCAAGCTTTGCGATCTGGATCGCGAACGGCAGATAGAGAAACTGGTCTGGTCCGAGTTTTCGGGAAGCATCCGCGTGCTGCTGGATAACCCGTACGTTTTCCAGAGCTTCTGGGATCATCAGAACGGCAAGATCACCGAGCAACAATGGAGCGAGCGTTTCGCCGACGGCCGACGCAGAGCGCAGTCTGCCCTGGCACAACGCGATACCGCCGATGTACTTGCGGTGCTTTTCAATCGCATCTACACCCTGCGCAATCAAATCATGCATGGCGGTGCGACCTGGGATAGCAGTATCAACCGACCACAATTGCGCGATTGCGGCAAACTGCTCGGCAAGCTGGTGCCATTGATTATCCATCTGATGCTGGAAAATCCCGATACGCTCTGGGGTGACGCCTGCTATCCAGTCGTGCAGTCCTGAGTGTCAGGGTTAATCAATCCCTGCCACTGGCTGCCTTGCGCCAAACATCGTTCTCTCGCTCCATCTGCTTGTACTTCTGGTAAAGATCAAAGCTCTTTTTGAGTACCACGACCAAACCCACGGTTGCCAGTACGTTCTTTAGCATTGCCCATCTCTCTGGTCCATTTTGTGGATTTCAGATTAAGACTCAGGCACGACAGATTGTGTCGAGCCTGGATCATCACTGGCCACAATTACCACGACACATTTTGACCACCCCTCGCCCCATCCTGTCGCCTCCACAGCATCAGGACATTCAGCATGGGAACCCGCCTCACCCCCTTCGCCCACGACAGCCGCCGCGCTTGCGACACTTGTGCACTCTCGCTGAAGTGGAGTTTCCAACTGCTGCTGGACCTGGGGGGGCATCGGAATTTAATCAGTCGACATGGGTTCAACGATGATGATCTGGCCCGTGGGCTAGGCCTGGCTAAATGGGTAGACCGAGACGAGTACAGCCCGCTGCAGGCCTTATCGGCCCTGCGTCGAGCCGCTCGCGCTTTCGAGGCAAGCCATCCGGATACCCCCTACCCGGATCGCCTGGGGAGCAATCTTGAAGCATTGGGGACTTTATTGGGGCTGGGAGAGTCAGAGTTGCGGGTACTGGGGTTCTGCGTACTGATTCATATCGACCCGGTGCTCAGTGATGCTACCGATCAGTTGGGCATGGTGGGATTCAATCGCGCCATGAAAGTGCTGGCGGTATTGTTGGGCCTGGAGCTCCCCGAGGTCGAGGCTTGCCTGGCGAGTAACAGCCCCCTGATCCGGGCAGGCTTGCTGGAGGTGGGGAGCAATTCCCGCGCCTCTACAGCGCTGAGCTCGATGTTATCGGTGAGCAATCAGGAGCTTCCTGGACTGCTGCGATTCAGCAAGGGCACATCGCTGGAGTTGTTTGCTTATGCCTTCCGTCTGAGTCCGCCAGGCAGCCTGAGCCTGGAGCACTACCGACACATCAAGCAGCCACTGAACATCGCTGAACGCTACCTGGCCAAAGCCTTGGCACAGGGCCGTCAAGGCGTAAACATTCTGCTTTATGGCCCACCAGGCACCGGCAAGACTCAGCTCAGTCGACTGCTCGCAAAGAGCCTGAACAGCGCGCTTTATGAAGTGGCCTGCACGGACAGCGATGGCGACCCCGTGCAGGCAAAACAGCGCCTGTGTTCCCTGCGTGCAGCCAATAGCGTACTGCGCTCGCAGCGGGCCCTGCTCGTACTGGATGAGATTGAGGACATCTTTCAAACCTCCAGCACCGACACTCATAGCCGCTCGCAGAAGGGTTGGATCAATCGCATGCTGGAGGAGAATGCGCTGCCGTGTTTCTGGTTGAGCAATAGCATTGAGGCTATCGACGCGGCACATATACGTCGCTTCGATCTAGTGATCGAGATCCCCAACCCGCCCTTGGCGCAGCGCAAACAGATGCTGCGTGAGTGTGGCGGGGGCAAGTTGAGTGATCAGTTGATCGAGCACCTCAGTGCCCATGAACAAGTAACACCGGCGGTGCTGGAGCGAGCCGTGCGAGTAGGCCGCAGCGTAGGAAACCGCGCGAGCAAGACGCTGGATACGACGATCCGTTGCATCGTCGACGGAACGTTGAAAGCACAGGGTCTCGAGAAGCTGCAACATGACGGCGGTAGCAGCTTGCCCACCTTCTACTCTCCGCAATGGATCAACGCAGACCATGCTCTTGACGGCCTGGTTGACGGACTACGTGTCCATCCCCAGGCACGCCTGTGCTTCTACGGTCCGCCAGGCACCGGTAAAACTGCCTTTGGCCAATGGCTGGCGCAAGAGCTGGGCAAGCCGTTGATGGTCAAGCGCGTCTCCGACCTGGTTTCACCCTATGTCGGAATGACGGAGCAGAATCTGGCGGGCGCCTTCGAGCGCGCACAACAGGAAGACGCAGTGCTGCTGCTCGATGAGGTTGACAGTTTTTTGCAGGACCGGCGCAAGGCGCGGCAGAGCTGGGAAGTGACCGCGGTCAATGAAATGCTCACGCAAATGGAGAGCTATCAAGGGCTGTTCATTGCCTCGACAAACCTGATCCGAGACCTGGACGAGGCTTCCTTGCGGCGCTTCGATCTGAAGGTACATTTCGGCTACCTGGCCACCGCCCAGGCCCAGGCGTTATTTGCCGCACACTTGAAAGCGCTGGCCTTGAAAGACCCGCAGCACAGCGCAGCTAATCGCTTGCGAGGTGAGGCGCATCTGACCCCGGGTGACTTTGCGGCAGTGGCGCGCCGAGGGCGTTTCAAGCCATTCGCCAGTGCCGACGAGCTGGCGGAGGCGTTGCTGGCCGAGTGCCGGCTCAAATCCGCCGGGCAGCAGCGCCCAATCGGTTTCATACATTAACCAGACTAAAGGTTGCCGGGTTGTCGCCGATAGGCAGACAACCCGGAAAATTCGCTAGCCACAGGCCAGCTTCAACACTACAAGGATGATTTCTCTTGCCATCAGCCAAGACCCATACCGCGTTGAGTCGTCAATGGGAGTTGCTGCAACAGCTTCCCAAACGCGCCCCTGGTATCACAGTGAGTGAGTTGCTGACCCGCCTGACGAGCGCAGGCTACTCCATCAGCCGCCGCAGCATCGAGCGCGACCTGCGTGACCTGTCCCTGGTGTTTCCGTTGCAGTGCAACGATGGAGGAACGCCCTTCGGTTGGTATTGGAAACCGGGCGTGAGCGTCGAGTTGCAGGGCATCACCTTGACTGAAGCCGTAAGTCTGGCGCTGGTCGAAGATGCCGTGCGCCCGCTACTTCCGGGCAGCATGTTGAGCGTGCTGGAACCGCGCTTTGAGCATGCCCGGCAAAAACTCAAAGGCCTCGAAGACGGCAACCCCGCCGCCCGCTGGCCCGACAAAGTTGCGAGCGTTCGGCCGGATTTCAATCTTCGAGCTCCGGAAATCCAGGCAGAAACGTTGGAGGCACTGCAGCACGCCCTGATCAGCGAGCAGCAAGTTCATTGTCAGTATTACTCGGCACACACCGACAAACTCAGCGAACTGACTCTCAACCCCCTCGCGATTGTCCAGCGTGGGCTGATCACCTATCTCATCGCCACCGCTGCGCCCTATACCGATGTCCGTCAGTTCGCGGTGCATCGCTTTCGCGCGGTAACGGTACTCGACACGCCGTGCCAAGGGCTGGATACGTTCGAACTGCAAACCTACCTGGCCACCGACGCCTTGCAGTTTGGCAAACCGGAGAAAATCCGGCTCAAGGCCTGGGTGAGCGAACACCAGGCAAGGATGATTCGTGAAACGCCCTTGAGCACGGACATGGTGCTGGAGGTGCTGACGGATGGTTTTCAGGTGCAGGCGACCGTCAACAATACCTGGCAGCTGCACTGGTGGATTTTGTCTTTGGGTGATTCGTTGGTCGTGCGGGAACCGCCGGAGTTGCGCCAACAGATGGGAGACACACTGCGGCGGGCGGCTGCAGCGTATGAGCATGAGGAAGGCAAGGCGAGCCTGGTGTAACTCGCCAGGAGGGCTCCAGCCTGGCGGATCAATGCACTTTGCCGACTCTAGCGAAGCGGTCGCGCCAGCCTGGCCTTGAAAATTTCCAGACGCGTAGCCGGCCGGACATCCAATGCAGTGTGTCGGCATGAGGGGCAATTGGAAAACCAGTCGATCCCCTCACGCAGCGCATCGCTGGGCGGCACCGTTGTTTTTTTCCAGTGGCATTGGGGGCAGGTGAAAGTGAAGGGATGGGGCGGCCAAGGCATGGAGATAACCCGTCAGTCGTAGAAAAATAAAATCGTCGACGCTACACGGCGTCAGGCCGAATCACCGGCGCGTTTGTCCAATTCCTGTTTCATCTCGTTGTATTCACGGAAGAACTCGTAGCCTTTTTTTACAACGACGATGACGCCAATAATTGCGAACAGATTTTTCATGCTGCGGTCCCTTATGGTTGCCTGACTCAAGCGGTTCGGTTCGGTGTAAACCATTCGTCCTGCTGATGAGGCGAGCATGAGGGCGAAGGGCGACAAGACGTGTCGTGACCGGATGACTCATCGGCGCTTTGCTGAAGACTGCACCCTGCGCGGACTACTCCAGCAAGAGCCCATTGACCAATCGATAAGCCTCAGGCAACGCCAGCTTTCCGCCTTCCACCGCCTCGATCAGCCGTAGCGCCTTATCGGCACTGATGACATCTTTCTCGATCACCTCACGAAGTGACGAAATAAAACCGGACTTGTCCAACAGCGTGACCGCCCCCATGCGCTCCTTGGCCTCCATCTCGGCCAACCGCTCCTGGTAGACCAACAACAATTCCTGCTTGCGCCCCTCTGACATCGCACCGCCGCGAATCCAGCGCGAGACGCCGTAGGCCAGAACACCACCGGCCGCCGCAACGCCGAGAGCCCAGCCTAGTGGCGTCGCCGCCACGGCAGTAACACCGACCCAACCGGCGGCCGTCGTGAGGACCGGAATACTGGTCGCACCCGCGATACCCGCCACAGTGCCAGCTGCGGCGGCACCGAGGCCGATACCGAGCGTGCTGATGCCCACCTCCCCCAGAATGCGAACACGGTCTTGGGGGGCTCGTTCAAGCTCATCGATGACCTTGAGCAGCTGCTTTTTGCTGACCTTCGGTGGCCGACTCATGATGTTTTCGCCGAAGAAAATTCAGCCATGATGATCTGGAGCGTCTCAATGAACAGATCAAAGTACGTCCGGGCCATTTCGATCAGGTTCTGCGGAAGCTCCTCCAGGCTCACCCCTCTGCCGTTCCGGTCCGGATGCTTATCGCGTTGATGACCGGTGGCCGCGATCGTCACGCCAAGCAGTGCCCCCAATGGCGCCAATATCGAACCGAGCAACGGAATCGCAGCGACCAGCGAAGCGATAGCAGCACCCAAAACGGTGCCAATGGCCAGATTCTTATGCGCCGTAATGAAGTCGCGCAACTTCATTACGATCAGCTTGCCGATGGAAACAACCTTGTTACCGATGCGCTGAGTCACGTTGAGCAGCTCTTTGACTCGGACGGCGATTTCGGGCGACAGTCCGCATTCGCGCAACCAGATATAAAGATCGCTGCTGGCCATGGAATCACTTTCGGCTTGCATGAGTGCAAGCTCCAACTCGGCTTGGGCCTTTGTAATTATTGTTGTCATTGCGCTTCCTTTTTGAGCGTTACGTAAGTTTCAGTTCAGTGGCAAAGGAGTTGCGGCCCTAGGAAGCTCTACTGATTCTGAATCTGTGCAGCCCCTTGCAAAGGGTTTTAACACCGCTTGCAATCCGTTGTGTTCAACGCTCAGCACCGCGACGCCAACCCCATTGGCTTTCTGGTACGTCATCGTCTCCAACAAGGGAGCACCTCCTGCACGAGGCACCAGCAATATCGATAAATCCGGCTTGCGGCCCTTCCAGCGCAAGCAGTCCCGGTACAAATGCGCAGACACCATGCCCTCCAGCACCCACTTGCGCTCAACCCGGTACTTGGCGTCCATCACAAGGAACGAGCTCCCCGCCGGGCTTTCCACGGTGACAACAATGTCGGGGTAACGCGCCCCGGAAATGCTGGAAAATCCGTGACTAGCTCGCTGGTCGAACGCTGGACAGTGTACCTGCAGCCAGACATCGACCTGTGTATCGATACCTCGCCCGGTACAACGTATGTAGTCCAGACTCGTGCCGGGCCAACGATCACGCCACTGCAGGTCGGGATAGATCGACTTCATCATGGCCACCACCTGGAGGTAGCACCAACGCTCGTATATCTCCCATGTCGGGCTGATCCATAAGCGCTCTCCCTCGCTACTGCCGTCAATACCAGGACGCAGCACGTACCATCCATGACGATAGGCCCGAGCGTAAGCAGGATGAGCGGAAACCGCGTTGAGCCCGGCAGCGGAAATTCGAGGCTGGCGCAGAGAGCAGAACGGCTCCCTGCGTTGAATTCTACGAAGGTCACTTTGCAAGCCTTCGAGGAACTCGATCCGCCGTCCAAGCCGAGGAGTCAACGCGGAGCGAGCCCCCGTATCGCCCTCCCCATCAATGATCTTTTGCAAGGCGGCAATGACGTAACGGCTGCGTCGCAGGATTTCGCCAAGGACAACAGCCAACGCCTGATTGGCCGGATTATCGAGGTCCTCGAACACAGTGGGCACATCAAAGTGCAACACCTCACCGCTGGTATTGGCCTGTTCGAGGTTATAGAGCAACGCCGTCGCCGCAGGGTCTTGCAAGGCGCGTCGCAGGGTCTGGCGATCAATACGACGCAATTGATGCGCTGGCCGTAATGTTCGCTCTCGGTGCAGCCGTGTCAGCGGCTTGCGCAAGACTTCGATAAACGCTGACAACAACGCCGGGCCATAACGTTTCAGTCGGGCATATTGCAGGTGCGGGTTGCTGGTCAGACCTTCACGACCCACCTCCAAACGGGCGTATTCGTTGCCCATCAGCAAACGTATATCGAAGGCAAGGAGCTCGTCGAACATCGCGGCAAACGAAGTCTCGCCGAGCTTGTTTTGATCCGGAGCCACATCAAAGTGGTAGCTCGCTAAAACCTTGCCGTCAGTATCAATCAACTCAGCGACGACTTTGCCCGCATAAAAACCCGGCTCCCATCGCCATGCATCAAATGCCTCATGGCGCGAGCTCTCCAACGGTTCATCATCAACAAACAAGCGGGACTCGGGGACAATCTCGAAATAATAAGTGCCGCGCTCCATGAACCCCGAAGCCAAGGCTTCGGGGCTGACGTTAAACATGCTGCCTTGTTTGTCAACGCATCGGATAATCGCCATGTTTCAGCGCCAGAACCGGGCGGAACCCAAAGAACGCAAATCATCCAGCAACTCGCCGACTTTGGTTGCCGATTCCTCCAGCTTCATATCCCGCAACAAGGTACGGCTGTCTGCGAATGCAGCCTGAACCCGAGGTGTGTCTTCACCGCGCAGTTTGGGCAGGACTTTGGCGTAGATGGCTTGATCCAGTGCCGCATCAAAATCAATCACACCGCCGCGTCCGGCCTGCTCGATGTAACCAATGACATCGTGGATGGTGCGCCAACCGAAATGCAGGCGTGCCGGGCGCAAGGCCTTGACCAGCCCCTTGAGCGTGTCACGGACTTTGGTAATTTTTGCCTCAGGCAAAGCACTGGTTTTCCAGCCGGGGAACGCTTCAACGTCGATCTCCCAGAACTCAATCACTGCCGCCCGGTCGAGCACCTTGTCGCTCAGGCCGTGTGTCGTTTCATCCATATTCACGGTACCAATGATCACCAGGTTACTCGGGTACGTGATGGTCGCCGGCACGCCGCTGATGTCATTATCCTGAGCATGGAGCTCAATGTGGCCACCTGTCTCCATGGCCGAAAGCAGCGGTGCCAGATATTGCTCCGGGTGCGACAGGTTCATTTCGTCCAGCACAACCGTATATGGACGTTCGGAGTCGGCACTGGCCCTAAGCAGGAAATCGATGAATGCAGTGCGTACGTAGCTCTCGCTATTCAATGGATTGACGTAACCCAGCAGGCAAGAGGGATCATGCCAGCCAGGCTGGACAGGGACTGTAAGCAGTCCCTCTGATGGCTGGCTTTGCCCCTCGTGCAACGCCAGCGCATAACCCCGAGCCAGTACCGTTTTACCGGCGCCACTGAGCCCGGTAAGGACAGCAAAATGGCGGCGCGGATGACTCCAGAGTCCTGCATCAAGACGAGCCACCAGGCTGATCGGAAAGGCGATATCTTCGGGAAAACTACGCTGGATGGTTTCCAGCGAGGGACGCTCAAACGGCACAGCGTCGCCACTGGATGGCACCAGGCTGGTTGAAACAGCCACAGGGTCTGGAGTAAGTGATTGGGGTTCCCAGTGGATTTGCGCTGCCCAGGCCTCACCGAGCTCGGTCAGGTGCTGCAGTTTGTCTGCACGGGTTTCGACCAATTGCAGGGCACGCAGCCAAAAGGTCAAACTGGTCAATGCCCGATCGCTGGTCCACCCGGTGTTTACCTTTCTCAACGCTTCATTCAACGCACTGACGGACATTGGAGCGCTGTGCAATGCATAGAGCATGTGATCAAACCCAAGAACGCGGGTCAGCAGCCAGTCCGATACTTCATCAGGCTCGCCAGTCTCCAGCAGTCCCTCACCTCGCGGCGTCAGATAGATCTCGTCGCCTAGAGCACGCAGAACACCCCATTCGGCAATGAGTGAGTTGAGTTGCGTTCGGATACTCGACGTCGCGTGACTTGGGTTGATCGAGCGCATGTGCTCCACCAGGTCTTCTCGTTTGCACCCTTCTTTGGCGAACTCAATGATCGCCCTGATGGTCGCGATACCACCACCAATGGCGAGCATGCCTCGGCGGCGACGCTCAGCAGGTAATGGATTCAAGCGCTCCTGGCCTGTTGTGGGGTCAGCGATCTCCGTGGCTTCGGCTTCCTGCTCCTGTACGAATTTCCTGTAGAGCAGCCAAGGCAGAGTCATGCGCTCCAGCGACGGAGTTGACAGTCCTTTTTCCCGCTTACCCAAAACATCGTCCAGACGCTCAAGCACACGCTGATGCAGAGAAAGCTCACGCTCTGCGCTTCCCACACCTATCAACGACGCCAAAGTACGCAATTTCGGATAGTGCGCAAGCGTGGTCAGTTCAGTTGGGCACAGCGCGGCGAACAGACGATATTTTTTAAGCCGAGGGTTGCGCCGTACAAGGGGTGGGGCCACTAGTTGGTTCAACTCGCGCCAGCCTTCCTTGAGCACTTGATCATGAAGGTGAGCATCACCCGTTTTAAGCGATGCCCGAATACTCCAAAGGCATTTGGCGACGAGAGGGTCGGCGATTACCTCGGACACCTTGACCGTTCCCATGCCCGTTTTAGTGATGACCTCACTTTCCCATAGCTGCTCCTGAAACGCGGGGCTGCAAAACTCGTCTTGATCGGCGTCCTGAACCTTGCGCAGGAACTCCGACAGCTTTTTCAACCAGTTTTGATACCACGACAACTCACGATGCTGAGCCAACACTGCTTCACAGGCTGCCTTGAGATTTGCGTCATCCTTCAGATCTACCGCCACAAGCCATGCCCCTTATTGTCCTGTTGGGCGACCGCGCCCAATATCGTCTTTGCTATATATTTGCATGCGGAGTTACACCAACCCCAGGAGAATCCAGCCTGTGACACGGGCTCCTGACCCATCATCATTCGGGCAAACGATTAACACGAGCGACTAGCCACTGAATACGTGCTCACGATGCCAAGCCAAGTAGTTCAAATGACGGTCATGAAGGCTCCGCAACCGGCATTGCGGGTTAATACCAAGTGCCAGTTGCAGTTCAGCTGTCAAGGTTTGCGCAATAATAATATCGCCCTCGTCGGTGAAGCTGATCAGCCCCTGGTCAAAGGCTTGATCCAGGTTGGGCACCAGAAGCAGTCCGTTAAAGGGATCGAGGCGCTCCGGATGCGTCGCGTCACGCCAAGGCTTGATGTGAGAAGCACGCAACATGGAAGCGAGCGCTATACCGCTGACGGCGCAACCTTGCCAATGCTTGAGCAGAGCTTGGCGATAAACGCCTTGTCCTACTCGCGCTCGAATAATGGCTTCGCGCTCGGTACTCTCAATTTGCTGCCCAAATGATGATTGCTCGAATATCTCAATCAGGCTGAATTCATCTTCCAATCGTTGCTCGATGGCCGTCGATTCGCCGGTAAGCACTGCGAACAGGCTGCGCAAGTCTTCATCATCCGCACAATTGACCGCGATACCGGTATTGCTAGTTGAATCCAGCGCGAGCGGAAATACTTCCAGGCTGGTGCTTTTATAGGTCTCATTGGGAGCGCCCTGCGTCAATGCCTTGATTTGCTCCCAATGCACTGATTTGCGATATGCCGGGTGCAAAACCAATGGTTGGAGTCCGACAGCGCCGATAGCTTTATGCTTGACGAATAGCGGGTACTCAAGCGCAGGGTGCTCATAGCCTCTAGCGTAGGCCTTTTCTTTGTACTTCAAGCTGCAACCATGGCCTTCCAGAAGCCTGCAAATTTCCAGCGAATCGAGCATGCGCCCTCCTGATGTTAATACCGTATCGGCGCCAATCACGAGAACCTCGAATCAAGGCCCTCGTGCCTCACACTTAAGGCAACAAAGCCTGCAGAATCTCCACCTTGCGCTGCAACTGCTCCACATGAGCCTTCTCCGCCCGAAGCGCCGATTTCAACTCGCGATTCTCTTCGGCGTGCCAGCTCAGCCGCTGCTGGCGCTCCTTCGTGGTCGCATGCCAATGCTCGAGCAATCTCCAGGCTTTGTTTGTCTGCAGATACTGCACCAAAAGCATCAGCAGGATCATCAACAGCATCAGCATCGCTACCGACGCCGTCCAATCCCAACCATCCATAAACATGTCCCTCATGTCGTCAACTCCAAACTTGCCAGAGTCACGATATGTAGTGTTAAACGACACGTCTAGAATGTAGACTTATACAGGTAAAGTATTCACTCACATGGAGGCGACATGAAACGCAAGCAAACCATCGAGCAGGTCCGTTGGGACCTCGCCCTTCGCTACCGACTGATCGAAACCGTCGCGTGGTGGGAAGGCCGGCTGACTACGGTGCACTTGACGCAGAGCTTCGGCATTAGCCGTCAGCAAGCATCCAAGGACATCAATACCTATATCACCGAGCATGCGCCTAAAAACCTTACATATGATCGACAGATCAAGGGTTACGTGCCGAGCAAACAGTTCAAGCCACTGTTCATCGATGACAGCGCCAGCGCCTACCTACACCTGCTTTACCAGAACAATGCTCGGGCGCCACACGTTGAGGGGCTGGCGTTAGCCTACGCCCACACCAAAGTACTGGAGGTGCCTGATCGCTCGATCAAGGCCGAGATACTGCGCCCACTGCTCAAGGCTTGCCGGGAGCATCTACGCCTGGACATCGACTACGTTTCGCTCAACAGTCCCGAACCTGAAGGGCGAACCATTGCACCACATACGCTGGTTTACACAGGCATGCGCTGGCATGTGCGCGCCTACTGCGAAAAAAACCGCGAGTACCGGGACTTTGTACTGAGCCGACTGCGTGGGGTTCCTGAACTGATGGACGGCGAGACCGAGAATGGCCTCTCGGACGACGACCAGTGGAATAGCGAAGTCAAAGTCATCATCAAACCCGATGAGCGTCTGACGGTGATGCAAAAAGCGATAATCCAGGAGGATTTCGGGATGGTCGATGGGCGACTGCAGATTCCCTGTCGCCAGGCGTTGGTCAAGTATGTGTTGCAGCGCTATCAGATTGATCCAAAGAACATGGACCCGAAACCAGAGGCGCAACAGATCGTGGTGGAGAACCTGAAGGAGTTGAAACCCTGGCTGTATGACTGATACCGGTCCCTTTCGACTGCCCTGTTCGCGACAACCTTGCCGCTGGCACACGACTCCAAAAAATACCGAGCCCTGACGCAGTGCGACATGATCTGTCGCACGAGTGAATCAAGCTCTGTATCAGACCCCACGAGAGAACGCGATATTGAATAATCTGGAAGCCCTGAAGCTGGTGGAAACCACGTTCACCGAGATACTGAACGCCGACAAAGTGTCCGACCTGCAAAAGATACTGACGTCCGATTCCCTGCTGGAAAAATGGCAGATGGACCGCAACAAGTACCCAGAATTGCAGTTGAAGTTGACGGACCACGACATCAGTTCCCTCATGACTAAGGTTGGCAACGATCTTCGCTTGCATGCGGACCTCAGCGCCAAACTGGAAACTCCTCTGGAAAAGCTGCTCTACGCCCTGGTCTGGAAAAATGGCGACCTGCAAAAGGTGGCGCACATCATCAAAGGTGCAGCCGATGTCAGACCAACATCGCTGACTAACGGCCCAGGCCAGGTATTCAGACAGTTCGGCCGGCACCTGGCTGATCGCTCGGAATCCATTGTCGATCAGCACGTGCTTCGTGCCTTCGAACTCTATGAGCAGATCAACGACCCAGACTTTTCCAAGATCAAGACCATTCGCAAGAAGATCAACTGGGACAAGGATGTCGCCTGCATCGAACGCTACAAACGCTGGCTCTGCGAGCACTTCAAAGAGCGTCAGGATGCCGAACCTGGATTCGTGGTGAACATCGACATGGCGCTCTTCGCGCTCGGTCGAGCGGTAAAGATCACCAGCAAACGCGGCAACGGTGAAGCAGCGTAATACCATCACCATCGAGGACAGCGCCATGAAAACCTACAAAGCCTTTATGCAACGTGTGGTTGCCACCGCCGGCCCCCAAGCCAACTTCACCATCACGATTCAAGCGGTGACCTCTGCCATGGCAAAGGTCACCGCTGAAGCCCAGTACCCAGGCTACAAATGCCTGAACGCCCCCACTCAGGTGCGTTGAAGTTTTGCCAGCTCATCTTGCAGTTGCAGCGCCAGCCCACTGGTTCGCTGCACATTGCGACTCACCGCACCTTCAAATACGCCCGGACTGGCTTCGACCAGGCTGAACCATTGCTTGGCACGGGTGATGGCGGTGTACAACAGCTCCTTGGTCAGCACAGGGTTAAGCGCATCGGGCAATACCAGAGCCGTATGGTTGAACTCCGACCCCTGGGACTTGTGCACCGTCATGGCGAAAACGGTCTCAACCTCCACCAGCCGACTCGGCATCACGAAACGTACGCCGCCGCTGCCATCGTTTCGCGGGAAGGCCACACGTAGAACACGCTCTGCAGAGGGGCCTGGTACCCAGAGTGCAATGCCAATGTCACCATTCATCAAGCTCAGGCTGTAATCATTGCGGGTGACCAGTACCGGTCGCCCTTCGTACCAACCCTGATCCCCCGACAACAACTCACAGCGGCGCAGTTCGGCGGCCACTCGCTGGTTCAGCCCTTCAACCCCCCAGGGCCCGCGACGCAGCGCACAGAGCAGGCGGAACTCATCGAACGCGCCCAATACTTTGCCAGCCCAACCGGCCCAGAGGGCACTGTCCCAGGGAGTGTCTTTCGCAGGACGCTGGTCTCGTAGCTGCTCAAGGTAATGGCGATAACCAGGAGCATCGCCTTTGCCGTTGATAATCAACTCGGTGAGTGCGGCATCATGCTCGCCTCGCAACTTGAGGTTGAACAGCTGAGGCAATTGCTGATTAAGCAGGCTTCGTGCTTCGGCGGCATTTTTCTCATTGACCAGTTTGGCCAGACGCCCAATGCCCTGCTGGGCGTCGAAGCGTCGGGAGTAGCGCAGCATGACGGTTTGCTGGGCCAGCGGATCGCCGGCACCGACTGCCGTTTGCAACCCCGGAGCGCTGACCGACTCGCCACTGTGGGCTTCCAGCCAGGCCACTGTTTGCTCGCTATAGCCGCCGGCTTCAGCGTTGCGACAAAGGTCGCCCAACACGGAGCCTGCATCCACCGATGCCAACTGATCCTTGTCACCCAGCAGGATCAAGCGCGCCTGGCGAGGCAAGGCATCGAGCAGGCAAGCCATCATTTCCAGGTCAATCATCGACGCTTCATCGACCACCAATACATCCAGTTCCAGTGGCTTATCCCGGTGGTGAATGAAGTTGCGCGAGTCCGGTCGACTGCCCAGCAATCGGTGCAAAGTAGAAACATCGGTCGGAATCGCCTCACGCACCGGGACGCTCACAGGCAATTCACGGACTGCCTTGCCGATGGATTCGGACAAGCGTGCTGCTGCCTTGCCGGTGGGGGCGGCGAGGCGAATGCGTAGCGGTTTTCCTTCCTCCACGGCCGGTGTTTGCAGCAGCCCCAGCAAGCGCACGACCGAAGTGGTCTTGCCGGTGCCGGGGCCGCCGGTGATGACACTGAAATTGCCTCGTGCCGCCAGCGCACAGGCAATTTTTTGCCAGTCGCTGCGGCGTTCACCGTTAACTTCGAAGGTGTCAGGGAACAAGGCATCGAGCCGACTGGAAAGTTTTTCCGGTGTTACCGCGTCCACGCTCAAGCGGGCACTCAACGCCTGGGCAATGTTGCGCTCGTAGTTCCAGTAACGACGCAGGTACAGGCGCTGTCCGGTCAACACCAACGGCCGTTGCGGAAAACGCTGTGCCCCGTCCCGATCCTCCACCAGCGGGCTCAAGGCCAACGCCCGGCGCCATTGCGCGACATCCAGGCCCAGCAACCATTGCGACGGTAATTGGCCGCCCTCCTCCCCTTCAGGAGGTAACGACAACACAAAGTCAGGCGCTTGCAGGGTAGCGACCAGATCTAGGCAGGAATGCCCGCGACCCAGTTGATGACTGGTCATCGCGGCGGCCAACAACACACTGGCCTGGGCCTGAGGATCCTGTTCAAAAATGAAGGTGGCGAATGAGCGATCCAGTGCGCGCAACCAGCCTCGGCTCACCCAATTGTCGAGTTGATGCAGCAGCTCGCTGCTGTCGGCATCGCCAACGAACAACGGCGGGTGATCAACGTTGCGCTGGCTGTTGCTCAGTTGCTTAAGGGTCTGGCTCATGCGCTGACCTCCGCGTGTTGGCCCATGAAGAGTTGGTCCAGTTGTTCAATCAACTGCCGTGGCGGTCGTTCGAAATGCACACCATGGGTGGGCGCCTGGTGCCCACGGACGAACAGGTATACCGCCCCGCCCATGTGCTGTTCGTAGTCATACCCCGCAAGGCGCAGCTTGAGCTGACGATGCAACGCCAGCAGGTAGAGGCACAACTGCAGGTCGTAACGTTTGTTCAGCATGGTCTCGGCCATCGCCTCGGCGTCGTAGGCCTGATCGTTACCGCCCAGCCAGTTGGACTTGTAGTCCGCCACGTAGTAGCGCCCTTGATGCTCAAAGGTCAGGTCGATGAAGCCCTTGAACATGCCGTTCAACTCGTTGGCGGCCAGTACTGGACGCGGTGCACCACCCAACGTGTATTGGCGCACCAGTGCATCAAGGCGCTGAACGTTCACTGACCGGCTGGAAAACCAGAACTCCATCTCCACCTGATAGGTGCTCAGGGTCGAGAGTTTGCATTGGGTACCGTTGAACCGCAGCGGTGCATTCAGATAGCTGCCCAGCCAGGCGGACAGTGGCTCGATCCAGGTTTCCCAGTCGCGCAGGTTGCAGCGTCGGGCAACGGTGTTATGGAGGGTTATTGGATCTCCAGCGGTCTTGGCAAAACCTTCGCGACCGGCCCATTCGAACAGTCCATGGAGAAAGGTGCCAGGTCCTGCGCCCCGAGGGAAACCGTGAATCCCGGCCCCTGCCGGCAAGGCTTCAGCTTCGTCCTCTTCCTGCAAGTTGGCTTCCAGCGCGGTCGCCGGCTCCAGGCTGATACCCGGCTCCGCCCCCATCAGGACATATCCGTCGGCAATGGCCAAGGCCGAGTAACTGGCAATCCACCAATTTGCCGCGAGCTTGTGCAAGGGCCGCAAGGCTGGCCCCACCGGTGGTGGAGTGGGTGCCGTGTGGACATTTTCCGATGGTGCTGGCGCTGCGCACACCTCAATGTCCGGGCAGCCACTGGCCAGTGCCTCGACCACGCCGGGCAGACTCTCTGGGGCTATCGGCTTCTCCCCCGCCAGCATGTAACCCAGGCCTGCCTTATGCAGATCTGTCGATTTTCCTCCGGTCTTAAATCCCTTGGGCGCTACGCAGATCCAGGTGGCGTAACGGGCTCGGGTCAGGGCAACGTAAAGCAGGCGCATTTCTTCGCCCATGCGCTCATCGTTGGCACACCCTTGTGCCGTCTCGGCCTGTTTACCTTTGGCCAGCTCGATGACCAGATCCATGTTGTCGTGAAACATCGGCGGTGTTGTGCTTTTGCCATCGATCTCCCTTGCGCTACAGGCGAACGGCAGCAGCACCAAGGGGTATTCCAGGCCTTTGGATTTGTGCACGGTGATGACCTTGATCAGGTCCGAATCGCTTTCCAGGCGCAGAATTTCTTCTTCGCTCTGGCCATCCACCTGCTCGGCCAGATGACGGATCAGCGCATGCTCGCCATCGAGTTCGGCGGCGCTGCGCTGCAACCACTCGGCCAGGTGCAACAGGTTGGTCAGGCGACGCTCCCCCTGGTCTTCCAGAAGCAAACGGGCCGGGACCTTGAACGTGGCAAGCAGTTTTCGCAGCATCGGCAGCACGCCCTGTTGCTGCCACAACACGCGAAAATCCCTGAACAGCAGAACCTGTTGTTCCCAGAACAGCTCATCCTGATTCAATTGCTCCAGGGTCTGCCATGTCAGCCCGACGCTGCGGGTCGCCATTGCCGCTCGCAGCAGCCGATCGCTGGTGGGTTGAGCGCAGGCACGCAAGATATACAAAAGGTCCTTGGCCTCTTCGCTTTCAAAGACCGAGTCTCTGTCGGAGAGATAGACGCTGGCCAGTTGCCGATGGGCCAGGGCTTTACGGATGGCTTCGGCCTCCTTGCGATTGCGCACCAGAATGGCGATATCGGCGGGCCGCAGAGCAACGAATTCACCGTTGCCCTTCAGTAAACCGGAACGCTGGGTTGCAGCGGGATCAAGCCAGGCCTGAATCGCCGACGCCGAAGCTTCAGCGGCTTTACGCAAGTAGGTGGCGTTATTGATCACACCCTCGGTTTTCAGCTGCCAGAACGTGAGGGCCTGTTGATTCGTACCGATGACCTGCAGCACATCCTCGCGCCCATTGGCATGGACGCTGATGAACGGTACCGGGTTGTCCTGATCTTGCGTGGCAAACCGAAACGCGCCCCGAGGCTGGGCTTCGGCGTAGCGGAAGCAATGGTTGGCCGCCTCGACCATCGCCTTGGTGGAACGATAGTTGGTCCCCAGTGTGTAGTGACGGCCAGCCGTGGCTTTTCGCGCCTGGAGGTAGGTGTAAATATCCGCACCGCGAAAGGAATAGATCGCCTGTTTCGGGTCGCCAATCATGAACACGCCGCAGTCATCCAGGTTGTCGGGAATGCGGTAAATGGTTTCGAAGATCCTGTACTGAACCGGGTCGGTGTCCTGGAATTCATCGATCAGGGCGACCGGATACTGCCTGCGAATGGTCTCGGCCAGACGCGGGCCCGACGGGCCTTGCAAGGCCTGGTCAAGGCGATTGAGCAGGTCGTCGAAACCGATTTGCGCCCTGCGCACTTTCTCGGCATTGAACGAACATTGCACCTCACGCAGTGCATGCAGCAGCAGTTGCGCGCGCACCTCGGTTTTTGACTCCAGATGATCGACCCACGTATCGATGGCCTGAAAAGCGGGGTGCACGCTGACAACGCCGCCTTTGTTAACACTGAACCGGGTTTGCCCACACTTGCGAACATGAGCACAGGCTTCGTCTCCCAGGCTCCATTTCGCGATTTCACCAAGCATCTGCTCGAAAGTTTCGGGAGTCTTGGTTGGATAGGATTTTCCGCTCAACTTCGTTCGTACATCACGCAGCAGCGTATTTATCCCGGCGACATCTCGCGACCACTCAGCTCTGGCACGGTCCTCAAGCGCAACACATCGCTGCTCCCAATCGATAGGGGACTGCAGAAGCGCATCCAATCGTGCCGGAGCGCTGATCGATGCCCCTGCCTGCCGGAACTCCGCGTCTGCCCGCGATAGAAGAGGACTGAGCGCCTTCTGTAGATCAGTCGGGGTTTTGAAGCAATCGGCCACCACCTTGGAGAGCGCCGGTGACAAGGCATAGAAATGCCGACGCCAATAATCCCTGACCACCTCCGCCAGCAGCTCGCTCTGGTCGGTTTCCAGTGTTTGAGTAAACAGGCTGCCACTGTCGAAGGCGTGCTCACGCAACATCCGATAACACCAGCCATGAATGGTCGAGACCGCCGCCTCGTCCATCCACTCACCTGCCAGTTGCAACCGGCGCGCGCAATTGGGCCATTCCTGCGGCGGGTAATCGGCACGCAGTTGCTCCAGTAAATTGTCGTGTTCGTGATCAGGCTCCAGGAAGCACAGCGCCGCTTCGGTCAAGCGCGCACGAATACGGTCGCGCAGTTCCTGGGTCGCGGCATCAGTAAAGGTTACGACCAGAATCTGCGGAGGTGTCAGCTGATCCTTGAAGGCGGCCTCGCCTCCATGACCCAACACAAGGCGCACGTACAACAAGGCGATGGTGAAGGTTTTGCCGGTACCGGCACTCGCTTCGATCAGTCGGCTGCCATGCAAAGGAAAGTCGAGGGGGTTCAGATTCAGCGGATTCATTGGTCGCTCCCTGCGCGGCTCGAAGAAAGATGATTGAACAGGCCGCCATACAGGCGCTTGGCCCATGAGGTGAAATGACCGGAGGCGCACAGTTGGTCGAAATCCGCGTACGCACGGCGCAAGGCGAAGGAGCTATCTGCCTCGCCAGAGCGCATGTACCCGCCCTCGAACGTCTCGCGGGCCTTTTCGGACGCCGAGTCGTTGTCTTCCCCGCCCTCCTTCGCTTCTTCGAGCCAGGCGAATGCGCTTTTACAGGCGATCGGCAGCGGTTCACGCATGCCCGCCACCCAGGCCTCGAGCAGCGACTTCAACTGCTTCTGCGCGTCTTGCGGGGCCATTGGCCGGAACACCACGTCTCCATTCAAGCTGACCAGAATCGAGGTGCAGCCCGGCTCACTCAGCTGCAACGCCAGATGGCGCACCCAGGGACGAACCAGGTTGTGCCAGCGCCAACTGTCGTCGTTGCACAGCTTCTTGCTGTCCAGCTGCAAGTAGGCACGCTCACCTTGGGCATTGCGGCGAATACCGCCCAGCCAGTCACTCAATCCCGGGGCCGATTCGTGGGCGGCGATCGTTGCGGCGGTTTGGCCCTCCTCGACCTCCGGCCACGCCTGCAACTGCACGTGGTAACGCTCGAGCATATCCGGCAGCGGCTCGGCCAGGGCCGATGCGCTCAACGTGCCGAAGCCGCCCAACGGCAACTTGCCTTCGCGCTGCAAACGCTGAAGGTGCAGATCAAGCTCAGCCCCGGCGCCTTCAGGCTGATAATCCTCTTCAACCCAACGCTTGAGCGCCTGGCTGAGCCGGTCCTGGTGCTGCCAGTTCTCAAGGCCGTCGAGCTGAAAGGTTTCGTCGTCGCGGCTGGTCAATTCGTCATTGTCGAAGTTGACCTTGAGCCGTTGCTGGAAGAACGCCCCGACGGGGTCGCGCACAAACCCGGCCAGTTGGCGCAGGGTTAAAGGCGTGTCTTGGGCGAGTGCTGGCAACAGGTTTTCCGATGGCTGCTGATCTGGCGAATCATGCACCTCACGCCATTCGTGAGAGTAAGTGAACAGCCCGTCCGGCCCCGGCTTGTCGGCAAAGTAGGCGGCGCTGAAAGGCTGTAGCGGGTGCTCCTGGGTCAAGGCATGCAGCAATTTGCCAGGCTGCGCCAAGCGCCAGCCGCTGGACAGGTGATCACGCAGTTGCCCGATCAGTACCGAAGGTACGCGCTCACTGTTGTCGCGGATGTTGCGGCCAACCCAACTGACATACAGCTGCTCCCGGGCCGACAACAAGGCCTCCAGTAACAGGTAGCGGTCATCCTCGCGGCGCGAGCGATCGCCGGGACGGTAATCGTTGCGCATCAGATCGAAATCGACTGGCGACTGTTGGCGCGGATAATCGCCATCGTTCATGCCCAGCAGGCACACCACTTTGAAAGGGATCGCACGCATCGGCATCAACGTGCAGAAGTTCACCGCACCGGCGAGAAAACGTTGCGACAAGCCGCCATCCTCGATGCCGGATAGCCAGGTTTCATGCATCACGCTCAGCGGCAAAGGCTCGTTGAATTGCGCGGACTCACAGGTGCGCAGCCAGTCATCGAGCAGTTTGAGCAACTGGTTGACCAGTAATTCTTCGCCATCCCCCACCGGACGGAAGAACACCTTCAACAGCGATTGCAGGCGCTCGACCCAGAGCACCGGTGTCGCTGGCTGCTGCAGGTCTTCGCGGGCGACTTCCAGGTGATCGAGCAGGGTCAACAAAGGCCCTGCCAATGCCGCCTCCAGCCCGGACACTTCATCGTAAGGCTCGATGCCATTCAGCTCGGGCCCTTGGCCGGCTGCGTAGCCCAGCAGCATGCGGCGCATCCCGAAACGCCAGGTGTTTTGCTCAAGGCCTGCGGGCATGTCCAGGCTCTCGCGCTGTTGCGCATTGAGTCCCCAGCGCACACCGGCACCATCGATCCAGCGCTGCAGGATCGGCACATCCGCTTCCTTGATGCCGAAGCGCGCCCGCAGCGCCGGCACATCCAGCAGGTCGAGAATATCGCTGACGGCGAAGCGGCTATGGGGCAGTTTGAGCAAGTGTTCTAGGGCGATCAGCAATGGCTGGCGGCCACGCTGCCCCTGGTCGGCCAGGGTAAAGGGCAGATAACGAGGGTCATGACGCGGCACCTGACCGAACACGGCCTCGATATGCGGTGCATACGCATTGATGTCCGGCACCATCACAATCACATCACGCGGGCTTAGCTCAGGATTGGCACTGAAGCGAGCAAGCAACTGATCGTGCAGCACTTCCACTTCACGTTGCGCACTGTGGACCACGTGAAAGCGTACCGAACGATCCTGTGCAACATCGACAGGGCCCCATACTTCGCGGGTTTCAGCCAAAGGGCGCAATTCAAGAATGTCGCTTTGCAATTGACCTAGGAGGCTTGAAGGTGGCTCGTCATTGAACAGGTCGATACGTCCGCCGTTCAGGCCCTCGAACAGGTGTCGATAACTAGTCGGCTCGTCATAGTGGTCGAGCAAATTGATGTAGTCGCGACCTTGCTTACCCCACGCGGCGAGCAAAGGCTGGCCATGTTGGCTCGTCGCCATAGGGGCACTTCTGTTTGGCTGACGGCGATAGGCATGGCCCAACAAATGTTTGTCAGCGACGATATCGCCCCAATGGTGGCGACAAGGGTTGTGCACGCACAGCAAAACCTGGCTGTAGCGCGAGAGCATGGCCAGAGCTTCGAGAACCTGTGCCGGCATAGACGAAATACCGAACACCACCACACGCCGAGGCAACCCAGCCGGGGCCTGCCCTGCTTCACGCAGGCGTGCGACAAAACGCTTGTGAACACCGGCACGGCTCTGCTCAAGAGCGCCCTCGCCAACATCCGCCAATACTTCACGCCACAGCTCCGCCTGCCAAAGGTTGTCGGGATCCAAAGGTTTCACACCGCCTTTGATTTGCTTTAGCTGATCACGCCCGGCCGCCCAGTCCTCCAGCCAATCGGCTCGATAGACCTGATACTGATCAAACAGGTCCGCCAGCCGCTCGGAGAGTTGGTAGAGTTTGCGCTGATCGTCATCCTCCTGAAGGAATCGCCGCAAACTGCTGAAATTGGTTTTACTTAGTAATTGAGGCAGTAAGCGCATGAGTCGCCAACTCAGTGCCGCCTTGTCCAGCGGGGAGGACTCTGGTGTCGTCTCAGCCCCCAATACAGACCTGTAGGTCTGCCAAAGGAAACGCGCAGGAAGTTGCACATCCAACGCTGCTGCGATACCGCAGCCACCGTTATCAGGATCTTCAGCCAGCGCCAGCTTCAACCATTGGGCAATGCCATTGCTGTGCACCAGCACGACTTCGTTTTCCAGCGGGGCCAACGGGTAGCGCTGCATCCAGCTCACCGCTAGCTCACGCAAATCGTCCAAGCGATTGCCGTGAATAATCATGAAGCCAGGCTTCAACGAGTCCGCATCCTGCATACGCCACCCTCAGATCTGAATACGCAGCTCTGTGGTGCAGAGCAGCAAAAGGCCATCACTTTAAAACGATATGGTTACACGCCACCAGCCCGAAGAAGGTCAGCACAACCATCCACAGGAGCCGAGCATAGGTTGCCCAAGGAGGAGAGCAAATGCTGGTTGTTTGCACAGGTCAACTTCTCACGCACATACCCAACCGTTTCTGCTGAGACGACAGTTAGAAAGAAATTAAAAGGCGGAAAAATCTGTGCTGTTTATTGACAGCCCACGGCCGGATACCCAATTCCACCAACGGCAAGTGATGCTCAAATGAAACAGCTCAAAATATCCAACGTCTCTCGTAGATCAACAGCTCCTAGATGACTTTTTAGGGGCAAACAACTCTCCGAATTGGTCAAAATCTCATTCAAAAAAAATTCAAACCTATATCACCTCTGTGAACGCCCACCGCATCAACTGCGGCAGGGATTTTGGCGTGCCGGCTTCTTTGGCTCAGTACGCTCATCACTTGAGAGGATTTACGTATGTATACCCCTTGCCCTAGCTGCAACTCTGGACGTGTCGTAACGAAAAATATCGGTAAGCAAACGGGTGGTTTGATTGGCGCTGCAGGCGGTGCAGTCAGTGGGGCCGCCGGAGCCCTGTCGGGAGCGGAAGCCGGTGCAGTACTCGGCATAGTCGGAGGGCCTGTTGGGATCGCTGTGGGCAGCATCGCTGGCGCCATACTTGGAGGGCTGTTTGGTGGTGCTGCCGGCGGGATCGCTGGGGCCACGCTGGGTGAACAGATTGATGACAGGGTGCTGGATAACTATCTGTGCCTGGAATGCGGTTACAGCTTCAGTATCAACCGTTAAGTCTTTACTCAATCCCCCTCCGTTCTCACGCACTCGTACAGGAATATCCGCATGAAATATCACAAGCTAATAGCCGGTGAAACGACCGGTACCTATGTCATGGACTCCCCTGTCACCGAAGCTGACATCCTGCAGATGGCTCAACAACTGGCGATGAGTCGCCTAGCTAAAGGTCGGGCCCTGACTGAACCGAAGCAGGTCTTCAGCCACCTGCAAACACTGCTGCGGTACCACGAGCACGAAATCTTTGCATTACTGCTGCTCGATACCAAACACCGGGTGATTGGTTTCAGGGAGCTATTCCGGGGCACGCTGGATGGTGCCAACGTGTATCCAAGGGAAGTGGTCAAGATAGCCCTAGAGCACAATGCCGCGGCCGTAATTCTGGTTCATAACCATCCCTCCGGTGACCCGGAGCCCAGCCAAGCCGATCGAACCCTTACGACCACCCTCAAGAACGCTCTCAACTTGGTTGGTACCCGGATATTGGATCATGTGGTGGTGGGTCATGAAGGTTGTGTTTCGTTAGCAGAACGAGGTTATCTGTAACTCCGAGGTCACTGCGGCCGATAGACTCCCTTGGCCGATGCCGAGGGGCTATCGGCACTGTTAGCTCTCACTTAATTTTTTGTCTGCCCCCCTGTACTTTGCTCCGGCTGCAGCCAAAGCCATGGTTGGAGACAATCCAGGTTAGGCTACTGTAGGAATCCGTCGATTGTGCTGGCGCGATCATGATGCTGCGGAAGAGACGATTAAGCAGGGGTGTTCTAGCCTCGATGTGTATTGAATAACCTAAAGAAAGCGGCTGCTCTCAAAGTTGAAAATTACTTTCAGAAATAACTCCATAAAACCTAAAAGACTGCCTCACTTGCAAGCAGAGTGAGTTCTCAGGGAAGAATGATCTAAATGTCTAATGAAAGAGTGATCCATCCGCCCTTGCTTGAGCACGCAAAATTAAGGCAGCCACTGACCGCTGGCGAGCAACAGGTTTTTCAGATGTTCAACCAGAGTCTTACGCCCGATTGGGAGATTTACATTCAGCCCCATTTGAATGGCTTACGCCCGGATTTCGTTCTGTTGAATCCGAAGGTTGGCATCGCGGTGTTCGAGGTGAAAGACTGGAACCTGAACGCCATGAGGTACTTCACAAAGTTGGATGAATGGGGACATCCGACGCTCTGGGCTGAGAAGGACGGAAAAGAGTTCTGCCTCCAGAGCGAGAATCCTGTCACCAAGGTAAATCTTTATAAGAAGGAAATTTTCGACCTTTATTGCCCACGTATTCAGTCAGAGAGAGGATGGGCAACTATAACCGCGGGTGTCATTTTCCCTTTCGCACCGGCGGAGCAGGTCAAAGTCCTCCTGTCTCCTTTCTTAAAGACAACGCAAGGTGACGATCACGCAAAATATCAACCAGTCAGCGGTTTCAGCGAAATTTCAACAGGAAATATGGAGCTCGTATTCCCGGAAGCCAGCCGCAGCCACTCCTTCCTCATGTCAGAAGATTTGGCTAAAGATCTACGCAGCTGGCTTGTAGAGCCGGACTTCTCATCGACGCAGAGGGCGCCTCTGACCTTGGATCGTAACCAGCGGTCTTTAGCCGAAACTCGCACTGAATCCGGCTATCGTCGGATCAAAGGGCCGGCAGGCTCGGGGAAGTCCTTAGTGCTTGCGGCACGTGCCGCGAGGCTTGCTAACGAAGGCAAGTCTGTACTGGTCGCTACTTTCAACATCACACTTTGGCATTATTTACGTGACCTCATCGTTCGCGACCTCGATGCACCAAAACAGATAAGGAATGTTCGATTCACTCACTTCCATTTGTGGTGCAAGCACGTCTGTTATGAAGCGGGATGGGAGCTGAGGTATGACGCTCTGTGGGCCAACGGCCGAGAGGATGTTCTGAATACCGAATTACCACTTTTGGCAGCAGAAGGTGTCATGCAGCCAGGGGCTTCACGATACGATGCCATTCTAGTTGACGAAGGGCAGGATTATCGCCCGCTGTGGTGGGATGTATTGCGCAAGGCCTGCAAACCGAGCGGAGAGATGCTCTTAGTCGCAGATGCGACGCAAGACATTTACGGCACTGCTAAAGCGTGGACAGATGACGTGATGAAGGGAGCCGGATTCCCAGGGGGACGCTGGGCGCAGCTTAGTGTCAGCTACAGATTGCCTCCAGATGCGCTAAACCTTGCACGAAGTTTTGCGGAGATGTTCCTTCCTGAAGATGTCGTCGATTTACCGCAGCCAGAGCAAGGATCACTTGATCTGTACCCGTGCCACCTTCGCTGGGTGCAATGTAGCCCGGATAATGCCAAGGTGGTTTGTTCGGAAGAAATCCTCGCCCTGATGCATCAGACCGGAAAGAACGGTTTGGCCAATGCTGACATCACCATGCTGACCGGAAATATGGCATCTGGGGCCGAGGTGGTAAGTCGTCTCAATGAATACAATATTCGCGCTGTTGATACGTTTGGTTCTGACCATCGCCGCAGGAAGATGGGCTTTTATATGGGCGATGCCAAGATCAAGGCAACCACCTTGCATAGCTTCAAGGGATGGGAGTCTCGCCTACTGGTCGTCTATGTGACAGAGGCTGCAAATGCGCAAAGCTTGGCGCTAGTCTATGCAGGCCTGACGCGGCTGAAGCGGAGCCAAGAAGGAAGCTGGCTGACGGTCGTTTGTTCCGCGCCTGAACTGAACAGATTCGGAACGTATTTCCCAGACCATGCTATTGGCGGGTAATGGCTAATCAGGAGATAAACATTGAGCCGAGGGGGGATAGTCATCCAATCGATACATCTCCCCGGTTTAGATCCGACTGGTCACGGTAGGGTGGCAGTTACCTGCCACCCCGCTGAAACGTGCGTGCTGCGCTGATAAAAACCATTGAATAGCTTCTATCCTTGCGTCCT
Source organism: Pseudomonas sp. ATCC PTA-122608 (assembly GCF_001952855.1). Lineage (GTDB taxonomy): Bacteria > Pseudomonadota > Gammaproteobacteria > Pseudomonadales > Pseudomonadaceae > Aquipseudomonas. The sequence continues at coordinate 118,064 of NZ_LPNO01000003.1, forward strand.
GCAGTCATTCCTTCATCTAAAATTCCTCTTCGGGAATTGCCCAACGAATCCCATTTTCCATGATTCGCTCGCTTCGGCCAGGAAGCGCCAAAGACTAAGTTTCGACCGCCTAGGTCGCGCACCGTACGGAAATACGCTAAGTCCGCTACAACCATGCCTCGCAGAGCGTTTCTGCCTGATTGAGCACCAACTGCGCCGCTTCCTCTGCTTGATCCGGCGGATACTTGTACTTGCGCAGAATCCGCCGTACCAGGATACGCAATTTGGCCTTCACGCTTTCACGACTGCTCCAATCAACACTGACGTTGGCCCGCAAGCTGGCGGTCAGCTCGTGGGCAATTTTTGCCAGGATCTCGTCGCCCAACTCGCGCACCGAGGACTCGTTATTGGCCAATGCATCGTAAAACGCCAGCTCGTCATCATTGAGTCCCAGCTCATCACCGCGCTTGCTAGCGGCAGCGAATTTCTTGGCCATTTCGATCAGTTCTTCAATGACCTGAGCGGTTTCGATAGAGCGGTTTTGGTAGCGTTTGATCACATTGGCCAGTAACTCGGAAAACTTCTTCTCCTGGGCGAGGTTAGTGCTGTAACGGCTCTTGATTTCGCCTTCGAGCAAACGCTCCAACAGTTCTACCGCCAGGTTTTTCTCTGGAAGATTGCGCACTTCGGCGAGAAACGCGTCGTCGAGCAAGCCAATATTGGGTTTGTCCAGGCCCACCGCCTCGAAGATGTCCACCACGTCGCCAGAAACCACGGCATTGCCAATGATCTGACGAATGGCCAATTCTCGCTCTTCATCAGTCTTTTTCTGCTGACTGACTTCACGCTTGATCAAGATCACTTTGATCGCCTGGAAGAACGCAACTTCCTCGCGCACTGCCTTGGCTTCATCCAAGGTGCAACAAAGGGTAAAGGCCTTGCCCATGGCCAGCGCGCTGTCAGCAAAGCGCTTCTTGCCGTCTTCCAGGCCCAGCACATGGTTGGCTGCCCCGGCGAGCAGCTTGTGGCCGCCGGCTAGGAAGTCACTGTAATCAAAGCCATGCAACAGGCTTCGCAGGATATCGAGCTTCTCCTCCAGCACTGAATAGGCTTCATGAGCATCCACTGTCGGCCGCCCTTTGCCCTTACTTCCGGTGTACTCCTTAAGCGCTGCTTTCAGCTCATTGGCGATACCGATGTAATCCACCACCAGGCCGCCTTGCTTGTCCTTGAAGACACGGTTAACCCGGGCAATGGCCTGCATCAGGTTATGGCCCTTCATTGGCTTATCCACGTATAGGGTGTGGACGCAGGGTGCATCAAAGCCAGTCAGCCACATATCACGGACGATGACCAACTTGAGAGGATCAAGCGGATCCTTAAAGCGTTTTTCCAGACGCTTTTTTTGCTGTCCAGAGTAAATGTGCGGCCGCAACAAGGCCTTGTCCGAGGCACTACCCGTCATGACGATCTTGATCGCGCCTTTTTCGGGATCTTCGTCGTGCCATTCTGGACGCAAGGCGATGATCTCGTTGTACAGGTGCACGCAGATCTCGCGGCTCATGGCCACCAACATGGCTTTGCCGGGCATCTGCCCCACGCTTACCAGGCCCTGATTACGCTCCTCAAAATGCGCGACAAGATCTGCCGCAACGCTGTGGATCCGAGGTTCGGCCCCGACCACCTTTTCCAGTGCGGCCCAACGGCTTTTCAGGCGAGACTGCTGGTCGTCCTCTTCATCTTCAGCAAGCTCATCGACCTGATCATCGATGGCAGGCAGCTCACTGTCTTTCAACGACAATTTGGCCAAACGCGATTCGTAGTAGATGGCGACAGTTGCGCCATCCTCAGTGGCCTGTTGCATGTCGTAGACGTGAATATATTCACCGAAGACCGAACGTGTATCACGGTCTTCGCTGGATACCGGCGTACCGGTAAAGGCCACGAAGGTGGCATTTGGCAGCGCATCGCGCAGGTGCTGGGCATAGCCCACCTGGTAACGGGTCTGGCTCTCGGTGGTCTGCGAACCCTCCGACGTTTTCATTTCGGCGCCAAACCCATACTGGGTACGGTGCGCTTCGTCGGCGATGACCACGATGTTCGAGCGGTCAGACAGCACTGGAAAAGTGTCTTCATCCACTCCAGGCATGAACTTTTGGATAGTGGCGAACACAATGCCGCCACTTGGGCGGTTGGCCAGCTTGGTGCGCAAATCACCGCGTGACGCCACTTGAACTGGCTGTTCGCGCAGAAGATCCTGGGACAGCGAGAACACACCGAACAACTGGCCATCCAAGTCGTTGCGATCGGTGATAACCACGATGGTTGGGTTCTCCATCGCCGTTTCCTGCATCACCCGGGCGGCGAAACAGGTCATGGTGATGCTCTTACCCGAGCCTTGGGTGTGCCAGACTACCCCGCCCTTCTGGGTGCCGCCGGGACGCGAGGCGATGACCACCTGCTGAATGGCGGCTCGCACGGCGTGGAATTGGTGATAGCCGGCAATCTTCTTTACAAGCCGACCGTCATCTTCAAACAACACGAAGTAGCGCAGGTAGTCGAGCAACATCTCCGGGGCCAATGCTCCACGCACCAGGGTTTCAAGCTCGTTGAACTGCCCCAACGGATCGAGAGTCTCTCCGTCGATGGTTCGCCAGTTCATGAAGCGCTCAGCATCTGCCGACAAGGAGCCCATACGGGCTTCGCTTCCGTCGGTAATCACCAGAATTTCGTTGTACTGGAACAGATCCGGGATTTGTTCCTTGTAGGTCTGAATCTGATCGAAGGCTTTGCCTAGGTCGGCCTTCACATCCGCTGGGTTTTTCAACTCCAGCAACACCAATGGCAGGCCATTGACGAACAGGATGATGTCCGGGCGCCGGGTATGTTTCGGCCCTAGGATGCTGAACTGATTGATGGCCAGCCAGTCGTTAGCCTTAACGTCGGCCCAGTCGATCAGGCGGACGAAGTCGCCACGAGTCTCGCCGTCTTTTTGGTACTGCACCGGTACACCGCTGACCAACATACGATGGAACAAACGGTTGGCAGACAGTTGTACAGGCAAACCAAGCTCAAGCACTTGCTTGAGGGCATCTTCACGCGCGGCCAGTGGCACCTTGGGATTGAGCTTGGCCATGGCGCTGCGCAGACGCTCGGTCAGGACCACCTGACGGTAGTTGCCACGCTCTGGGCTCTCGCCATCATGGGCGATAGTCGGCCCGTATAGGTAGGTGTAGCCCACCTCTGCCAGCCAGCCTAGTGTTTCCTGTTCCAATTGGTCTTCGGTCATTTAGAGCTCACTTCCTGTGTCCAGTTCATCTACCAGCTCGGCCTCGATTTCGGCAATGCTTGGCAGGTTGCGCCCTAGTATTAGGGCAGGTCGCGCAGGGGTTTATATTCAGCGACACCAATAGGCTTATCGTCGTCAGCCTTGATCAGCGCGTCCACGGCTGTCAGGTATCCGCAAAGAGCTGAAGCATGATCTCTTCCCGCCATTTCTCTAAGAAAACCAATGCCTTTTGCCGGGTGAAATCCATCGGCGCCCGGCGTGATGGACCGTCGCCGAGACAGTCCCACAACCGGACAGCGGAATTGAACAACTGATCAGCCCTCAGTCCATCGTTTTCCGTTACTCCCAGTAGTACAGGAGCGACATAGCTCCAAGCCGTCCGCACAAGCTCTCTTCTGTGAGGCTCCTCCCCAAGAAACTCCCCAAAAAGCCACCAGGGTGCTTGCAAAAACAGCTGGTCCTCCAACTCTTGGATCAAATAGGTGCTGTCGACTGCACCACGCAGAGGATCGTACTCATCAGCAAACCACGGTAAATAACGTTGACGACTTAGGCTGAATAGGCATGTCTGACGCTCATCTTGTAACATGCTCCGATAAAGGTTGAGCAAGCGGTCTTCATCCGGTGATAGCCATCCAGACAGATCGGCCTTACAAAAATTTTTCTCCATCAAATTCTCACCTCAACGGCCATTCTCGACCACTTCGGTGGTAGTGGGGCATGAATTCGGTGATCAGCAGACGTCATAGATTGGCAGCCTTGGCCAATGCTTTGGCTTCTGGCAAGCGCAACTTGCCGGAGATCAGACGCGGCAGCAGGGTATCGCGTAATTTGGTTAGGGTTTGGGCTTGGCGTTCGTTTTCGATCAGGCGCTCGAAGAGAGGATCTGCAACGTTCGCGAAAGCGACCAATACCTTAGCTGATGGCACCAATGCCGGAATTGGACGGAACGCCTTTTTGCTAATCTCCATAAAAGTCGAGCCATTGGCGCGTGCTTTGATGCCTTCCATGTTCTGCCGGCACCAGAACAACATGTACAGTGGTGACAACTCGCCACCGGACGGAATGGCAATGTACCCCTGGTTCACCGCGATAGGCATTTGTGCTATTGCCAAATAGCCAATTGGTGCACGAGAAGACAGCAATAAAGTACCCGCAGGCAGTAACCCCGAACTCACTTTCGCCAGCCCTAATGTCGAGAGCTTACGTTCCGTACTTAGCAATACTGGAGATTGCAGTCCTGACAAATCTTTTGGTGTTGTCCAGGCGTACTCAGCCGGCTCCCAAAATCTTGAATCTTTGGTATTAGGTGTACCACCGCCAATGCAATCGACAGCATCACCAATCGGCTTAACAACCCACCCTCTTGGAATCAACCCCAGCTCGGACTGTTCAAAGCTATCAGGAAACATCGCGGCGATGTCGGCGTCCATGCCCTCAGGGTCAAGCCCTTCTGCCTTAGCGTGCACTGGGTCGAAATCGACAAACCAGGATTTGAACAGCGCTAGTGCGATAGCTTCCAGAGTAGTGTTCGTTTCGCGTAGCAGAGTGATACGGTCGTCAAGGGCTTTGAGTGTTTGAGCCGTTGTTCTCTGCTGATTTATTGGCGGCAGAGAAAGCGGCACCTTTCGCAACTCACTTTGCTTGATGCCAAGCACAGTTGTGCCTGTAGAACGGGACTTTAATTGTTCTAACATTTCCTCTGTTTGTAGCAGATACAGAAGATATGAATTATCAAGAATCCCCTCTTTACCCCGTAAAGTAACTACTCGCTGAGCTAAAGCAATTTTTTCTGGGCCAAGCTGAGCGACTTCTCCTAGCGGAGCTTCAACCGTAAGTACAACATCGCCCTCTTTAGGTATCCCACGCCGCATCCAGGAATCGTAGTTATCCACGGCGATGAATTCGGTAGGTTTTTCGATACGCCCACCCTTGATGATCTTGGCGGTAATCAGCGGGATTCCTTCACTTGTCTTCTCAGGAGTTTTTCCTCGGTAGTCGATGAGAGCCTCAAGAAAGTTTTCCAAAGGTGCAAAAGTCCACTCAGAACTCATAGCCCAGCCCTCCGAGCTTCTGACGGATCAGTTGGTCCAATTCTGAGCCTTTGGCCAACTGCTCGCCTAATAGTCCTGTGAGGCACTGCATCTTGTTAGCAAAGGCTTCGTCGTCGTCCTCCACCTCTTCGGTGCCGACATATCGGCCTGGGGTCAGCACATGGCCATGCTCGGCAATTTCAGCTAGGGGCACGCTGCGGCAGAAGCCGGCCAAGTCGGCATATTCGCCAACTTCACCGCCGACATCCATCGGCACTCCACGCCAATTGGCGACGGTCTGGGCGATGCGCTCAATGTCGGCATCGGTCAACTCGATCTGCACCCGGCTGACGTTAGTACCGAGTTTGCGTGCGTCGATAAACAGCACTTCGCCGGGACGGGCAATTTTCTGCTTGGCAAGGAACCACAGACAGGCTGGAATCTGGGTGTTGAAGAATAGTTGGCCGGGCAACGCGACCATCACTTCCACCACATCGGCCTCAACCATGGCCTTACGAATCTCACCTTCAGTGTTCTGATTGGAGCTCATAGAACCATTGGCCAACACGATACCAGCACGGCCGCTGGACTTAAGGTGGAACAGCATATGTTGCAGCCAGGCGTAGTTGGCATTGCCTTGCGGCGGCGTGCCATAAACCCACCGCGGGTCGCCTTCCAGGCTACCGTGCCACCAGTCGCTGATGTTGAACGGCGGGTTGGCCAGGACGAAGTCGGCGCGCAGATCGCTGTGTTGGTTGCGGATGAAGGTATCGGCCGGCTCACGACCTAGGTTGAAGTCGATGCCGCGAATGGCCAGGTTCATCGCCGCCAAACGCCAGGTAGTCGGATTGGACTCCTGGCCATAGATAGAAACGTCACCGAGCTTGCCGCCGTGGGCTTCGATGAACTTTTCCGACTGTACGAACATGCCGCCCGAGCCGCAGCAAGGGTCGTACACCTTGCCATGGTGCGGGTTCAGTACCGCCACCAGGGTTTTGACGATGCTGGCTGGGGTATAGAACTGCCCGCCGCGTTTACCTTCCGCGCTGGCGAATTGGCCAAGGAAATATTCATAGACCTGGCCCAGGAGGTCGCGGGCTTTGTTGGCGTCGCTGCTAAAACCAATGATGGAAATCATATCGACCAGTTCGCCGAGCTTGCCATCCGGCAACTGGGCGCGGGCATAGCGCTTGTCGAGAATGTTTTTTAACTGTGGGTTTTCTGCTTCGATATCGGCCAGGGCTTCATCAATGCGCTTGCCGATATCGACTTGCTTGGCGTTAGCACGGATAGATTCCCAACGCGCCCCTTCCGGTACCCAGAACACATTCACTTCTTTGTAGTAGTCGCGCTCTTCGAGCTCTGCGGCTAGATAAGTCGGATCTTCACTGCCCAGGTAGTAGTCATCGCTGGCATCGGCAAAACGACGCTCAAGTTCGGCGCGACGGCCGGCAAAGCTATCGGAGATGTACTTGAGGAAGATAAGACCGAGGACGATGTGCTTGTACTCGGCTGGATCCATGTTGGCCCGCATCTTATCGGCAGTGGCCCACAAGGTCTTTTCCAAGTCTTGCAAGGTGCTACTGGTGGCACTCACCGCTGCTTTGCGGCCTGACTTCTTTTTCAGCGGCTCTGATTCTAGTTCGGTACCGTTTTCGCTTGGCGAAAAACGCGCCCTGGCCTGATTAAGTGCCTGCTCGGCGAGGCTGTTGGTGGCCTGCTCGGCCCCCTTTTGATCCGTCATGGAGAATTCCCTAAATTCGGCACAGATAAATGCGCGGTAAAAAATGAAAACCCGGCCATAGAGGCCCGGGAGAGGATTGGCAGCATCATAACTGGTGGATGGTTTTTCGTCTGACTCCCTCAGCACTCATCGACGCAATGACTGCTTCGGCTTATGCAACTCATGATGCCTATTTCCGCGCACAGTAAGCCGTTCAACTGTCAACACCAACACTGGACGTACGCACAGGTAAATAATCCACTCAGATCTTGCTGACGCTACTGCGCTAGGCAAGCGTTAGCACACTGAAACAACTGTTTCCTTAGCGGATTCCAGTGAACCACCTGCCCCCATAATTGACACATTGTCGAGCTCTCACCCTGCTAATCACAACTCTGTTTTTGTTGTATCAACATTAACCTTCAGTATCTTAAATCGACTGATTCGACCTTCATCGCGCGCCCAGTAATCCCTCAAAATCCGAAGCCTGAATTTCCGACGCCCCACTCAACATATCTCGCGCCAACGCCCGTCGTTTACTTAGCAACTCATCCAACGTTGCCTCAAACGTCGGCATCGCCGCATCCCGAACCGTTGGGTAGTACACGTACACATCCTTTACCTGCCCAATCCGATAGGCCCGGTCCGTCGCTTGATCTTCCTTGGCTGGGTTCCAGCAACGAGTGAAGTGAATAACGTGGTTGGCTGCCTGCACATTCACCCCAAACCCGACTGCGATAGTGGACAGGATGATTACTGCGAAGCCAGGCTGCTCTTGGAATTGGTCGATCAACTTCTGTCGACTATTGGCGCTCTGACTGCTGGTACTGGTATCGCCGTTAATGACGGTAGCCCGAAACCCGAAATGCTCTTGGATCGAGTGCTGCAATTCCCGTTGGATATCACGCAGCTCGGTAAAGACGATGACCTTGTCGCCGTTCCCAGCTTTATTGATCGACTCAAGCGTATGCATCAACCACTGCAGTTTTGGCGAATTGTCGCGCAGTCGCTTGTCGGGCTGGACGCTATACGGGTGGGCGCAAATGAGCTTGAGCTTGTGCAGCAACCCAAGCATGCCGGAGGTCTTTTGATCGAGCTGTTCTTCGATCTGCTGCTTCTGGCTGTACGCGGCTATTTCGGACAGGTACAGATTGCGCTGCAAGGCATGCATGCTCAGTGAACGGCATTCCGTGTCTTCAATTTTGGCAGGCAGGTCTTTGGCAATGTCCTGCTTGGTTCGGCGCAACGTCTGCGGATCGATAAGCCCACGCAGGCGCTCTAGTGCAGCCGTATCGCGCTCCAACGCGGCTTCGATTGGGCGCTGATACTCACGACCGAACTGGTTCAATCCCCCCAGAAAACCTGGCTGAATGAAGTCGAAGAGGCACCAGAGATCTATCAGGGTGTTCTCGACGGGCGTACCGGTGCACGCCACTCGAAATCTTGCAGGAATGGCCTTAATCGCCTGAGTTACCAGTGCCGCGGGATTCTTCAGCTTCTGTGCTTCATCGCACACGACGATCGACCACTGCTGGCGCGCCAGGGAAAACTCCTGATCGCGAAGTGTCTCGTAAGTCGTCAGGACGATTCGGGCGCCGCCCATCCAACCTGGGCGCAGCAAATTCTTGATGCCTTTGGCTTTCAAGTCCGCAGGGATTTCTTCCTTCTTGAACTTAACTGCGCTCAAGGCTGAGCCATACAACTTCAGCACTGGCAGCGCATCAGCGAAGAAGAACCGATGAAGCTCTCGCTCCCAGTTATCGAGCAACGAAACTGGTGCAACGATCAGTGTCGGTTTGTCCTCTGGGTACTTTTCCAGGTACCAGACCAGGAAGGTGAGCAACTGGATCGTTTTCCCCAGCCCCATGTCATCAGCGAGCAAGCAGCCAGATACGTCTGAGGGGGACAAACGGAACAAGTGCTGCAACCACGCGACGCCTTGAAGTTGGTGCTCACGCAAGACGACTTCAGGCTTGAGCAAGCTGGGCAACTCTGGCGTTGCGTCCAAAGCGCCGCGAAATGCTGCCTGGCGTATCTGAACGTAGGTCGGCTCGTCGATATTGTGGCCGATTTGCAGTACGGCGCGGCCAACCTTTTCCAGCGGCTGGACCAGGCAGCTCTCGACAGGGGCGATCTTCTTTGACCAGGCATCAAAAAGTTGCTCGGCAGCGGCAATCGAGAGCGGTGTTTCGGACTCTGGCAAACAGACCGTTTCATCACCAGCAGCGCGAGCTTCGTCCAGTCGCTGCTCAAACGCTTCAAATTGAGCTCGGTCGGAAGGATCCCAACGCCCAAGGATTTCTGCGTCAATGCCCAGTGCCGCCACATCCTTCGGCAACCAGTTCTCGGTCGCCTCTTTGACGAGGAAAGGCGAAGTAATTCTTTCCGCTTCCCCGATGCCAGTCACACGGTCGCCGTAAAGAGACAGGTCCAGGACTGAGTCGAACTCAATACCGGCCGCTTCGTTTTGCCAACGCTTAAGCAGGTCGCTGATACCTGCCAACTGGCGCAAATCAAAATCGCTGAGCTCCAGCTCATAGCCCTGCCAGAAACCAGCTGGCATTCCAGCGGCCAACTTCAGTTGCAGTTCATGCACGAACGGCGCGAGCTCATAGGCCGCTTTGAATTCAACTTCGATGGGCGCTTGCGGCGTTGGCGAGATCGGTTCGAGCGTCAGATTTACCTGCTCGATGCGCTGTCCCGCTTCATCCAGTTTGGGCTCCAGATGAAAGCGATGAAAGAAAATCCCAGCCTCGGCCAGGTCGTCTTCATAAGTCTCGGCATCCAACACTTGCGCGGCACTTTCGCCGAGTGCGCTGTAAGGGTTGCGGACGAAAGAAAGAGCATCGTCGCCTGCGACCCGACGCCCGGGCAACGAGCGCACGTAGTCCAATACAGATTTGACTTCGGGATCAATCAGGACGTGTGTCAGCGATCCATCATCACCAGTCACCCGATATCGATCCTGAACCTGATTGGCACCGTCGAAACTTTCAAGCCAGTTTGCCGGCTGGCCTTCGAAGCTTGGTTTCAGCTCGATAACAGGCGTATTACCTACTGTCGATTTTCGCGGGTTGAGTCGCAAGCTTTCAGGTTTGATAACGACGGTCTTATCCAAGAAGCTATCCATACCGGCACCAGCCTTGCGCGCCAACTTCCTAATGCTAGCCCAGCCAATCTGGTTAGTTACTTCACCCGGCTCATTTTGCTGAGCCAGATAAAGTTGCCGTACCGCACCGGTCAGTTTCCACGATGACTCAGGCAGAATTTCCATTGTTTCGTGGTACTGGACGATGGCCCCCGTACGCTGCACCTGCACATTTGCATTGGACTGCGGGTCACGCCATCCACTGACGGAGACTTTGAAGTCGTCGGAGGCAAGACTGCCCTGGCTGCTCAGTTGAGGGATGAGAGTTGTCTGTGGCGGTAACCCCAATAGCGGCAGACTTGTTAAGTGCTCTGGCTCATCTAGAAGCCGATAGAGCTCATCCCACGTCAGCAGCCAGCGATCGCTGAGTTGGGAGACGAACTCCTCTTCTTCCAACTGGTCCAGATAGCTTGCCAGCGGCCAGGACTCCGTATTTTCCGCCAAGCTCAAGGGATAACAAATGCCCTGCTCCTCAATGGAAAAAACAGGCTCAGTATTTTCTAACGCCGAATTCAGCTGCAGGCCAATGCCTTTTAGGAAACGCTTGAGCATTACTGTCTCCAGAACCGGAGTGGCTGGTGATTGACGGGCTTGAAGCCCAGGCATTGGAGCGCAGCAACAGCGGCCAGGTCGTTGTCATCGAGCTGGACCTGAAACGCACCGCCGCGCGCGCGCTGGTCATAGACTTTGTGTTTGACCGACTTCAGGGCGTCACGGACTTGGTCTTCGAAAGGCAATGGTTTGGCTGAACCTGGCGCTCCGGCCTGACTTTGCACACGAATATCCAATTTCTCGAGGGCATCATCGAATTTGCTGAGCCAGCCCTCTACGCGATTTGGGCGGCTAGGTGCAGGTGAATGCCGCATAGGATTGAAAGCACTTGCCTGCTTCAGATCTGCTTTAAGTGCAAGCTGAGATTTGTCCGGATTGAACGGTGAATTATCTGCTTTGTACACATAGCAGGCATTACCTGTTCCAGAAAACTCCACGAAAAAGTAGTTTCCAATCTGCATGACTACAGCATTATTGTGCCCGGGACCGCCTACCAACTTGCTCAAGCGCCCTTTGTTCTTCTCACGGAAATGAACGAAGTCCCGCCCACTGTCTTGCCAGGCGTCCGAGCCCATGACGATTCGGGTGTAGCTCATTTGGTTGGCAAATCTTAGCCAGTAATACAGGCGCGACTGATCAACCTCGGAGTCTCCCTTCAACAGGTTGAAGAAGTGCTCCAGATCTTCCTTCGCGAACCACGCAACGACCATTGCACAGACATCTTTTTCAACGTACTGCAGCCAGCTGTTTTGTCTGGAACGGATCTGAGGGCTACCCCAGTTGTCGAGGGCGACCTGTTTGAGCAGCGACGACGGTTTCTCTCGATACGCTGCCAAGTGATAACGCGACAGGCATGCACTCAGAATGTCGTTCATGTACCGCGGATGCTGCCGGCCGATGTCGACAAGTTCGGCTAAGCGCTGAGAAAACTCGGCGTCATCCAACATAAAAATACGAGAGATAAGTACGTTAAAGATCCTTCGCCACAGCCAACTGCTGTCAGGGATCTGCGCAATCGTCTGCAATGCCGAAAGGTCGCTGATCTCTCCCTTGAACATCTGGTCACCCAGCCTGGCACCTGCCTGCTCGGAAAAAAGCTCCTGATGCTGCTGGACGATATGCACCCATTCCTTCTCGCGTTTTTGCTGACCTCTGACGCATTCGAAGCCAAGCTGAACGTCTGCCCGCAACACACACCAATTGGCGTTCTGATCAGGCGTGGCGGCCTCGTACCCAAAGTAGCTAAAGCACAGCGCCAACCAATCTCGGCGGCTCAGTCTCCGTTTTTCAATGCGGTGATGGATTTCTTTATGCACTCGGTCAAAAAGCTGGTCATCATCCAGTATCGGTCCGACTCGCTCACTCTTGTCCGAGAGACCGGCAAAAACCAAACGCCATTCTGAGGCGTTGAGTGGGAGTACATTGCGGAATTTGTTTATCGCAGCGCGGCGCTTTTCCTGAGGTGGCGGCAAAGCTTTTTCAGCGCGTTCGAATCTTTCGTAAAGATCAATTCCCGCAGCACCCAGACGGGGGAATCGCGCCAACGGTTCAGGCGCCGGCCCCGTGCGATGTGCCAACAGACTCAGGTTAATAGCGGCGGAAAGCCTCGCGATTGGGCTAGTCATCGGCTCATCGCCAACTGACACTTTTCCATATCAGTGTTATTGAACACCGGTACCTCTGGCTTGAGGTTGTCCTCCTTTTCCTTCAAGCCAAAGAACTGCATGCGCAACTCCACTCGCCGGCTTTCTTCTTTGGTGTCCTTTGCATTGTTGAACGACACACCGCCCGCCAGGAAAATCGATCTGATTTGCTGTTGGTGCTCCGGCGACAATCCGACTTGGAGCGGACTGCGGCTATCGAGCAGGCTGCACATCACCCACTCTGAACGCTGCAGTGAAAGGTGCAGGTTATAAAGATAAGAGCCGTCGGTGTCTGTCGATCCCTCGATCACAACCTGTTTGAACCATTTTCGGCCTTCTTCACTGTTAGCCGCGTCCAGAATCATCGGCACAACCTCCTGAAGTGCCGACTGGCCATCGTTGCTCAGCGCGTACTGGTTATGCCCAAATCGGCCAGCATCGCCGAAGCTAATCCGATTGTCCTTACAGTCCACAACGATGGTTTTACTGGCAGTCTTCGCCTTAAGGCTCAGGTGCTCGCAGATCTGACTGATGTCCCTATTACGTTGCTTCTCTCCTTGCTCCGCTTGGTTAATACGCTGCGTCACAGAACTCAAAGCCGCCACCATGACCACCAGAAATAGAATCATCATCGCAGTCATCAAATCAGCGAAGGAGATCCAGAACGGCTTCTCTCCCTCGTCTTTTGAACGGACAACCGAAGGCATTTGCTTACCAAACATCGACTAGCCTCCGTTACTGCCTGATTCGTTCCATGATGTCGCCGAAGTCTTCGAGACTTTCCTTGACCCCTTCTACACCGCCAGCGAGGCTCTTGACTGCTTTATCGAGCTCGGCATCCAGACTACCCAGCGTTTGTCTCAAGGTCCGATCCATGCCATCACCGAACTCTTTAAAGCCGTTACCCAACACACCACTGATGTTTTCCAGGTATTCATAAACTTCACGGTTAAGCGCCTGCATTCGCTCGCTTTGAACCTTCAGGTCCTGGAGATACTGGCTGCGGCCGCTGGCCTCCCCTTGTGCGCTTGCGACAACCCCTTCGATGACCGCGAGAGTTTTCGCCAGCGCTTCACGATTGTTTCGATAGTCCGCAACCACAGTGTTCAACTCACGTGATGCCTGTGCAAGCTCAGTACCTGCGCCCTGGACTGTGCCCATCAGCCCCGCAGTCGACTCACTGGCACGCGCAACGCTTTGTCCGGCCGTTTCAAACCGCTCAGCCGCCGCCCGCATCTTGTCTGCGCCTAGCTGCATGCTCTGCAAATGCTGCTCTGTTTGGGCACTCAATGCCTTAACGGTGTCCTGTGCAGATTTCTGTTGCTCTGACACTGTTTGCAGCAACGCCTTGACCTGTTCGTCAAGACCGCCCACCAAGTCACGGGTGCCTTGATGCAGGTCAGCCTGTGCAGCGCGGGTGGTTTGATCCATCTGCTGCTGGCCGTGCTCCAATTGCTTGAAGACTGCCGAGAGTTGCTCACCCAGCACCTCAACGGAGCCCGCAATTTTCGCCATGGTTTCCTGTTGACCTTGGCCGATGTTCTGCTTGATCGACTCAACAAAAGCCTGGAGATTCTCAGCCATTGCCTGTTGGCGAGCCTCGCTTTGAGCAAACAACTTCTCCAACTGCTCGGCCATTCGAGCACCTGCCCCCTCCCCTTCGTTGCCGATACGGGCAACCGAAGCCTGGAGATTGGCGAGCATCTCGTTCATCCCCGCTTGCATGGCGTTCTGTCCGGCCTGCATATCGGAGAGTAACTGAGCGATCATAGTCGAGCTGTTTTGGGTCGAGGACTCGCTAGCCGAACGCATATCTTGGATCAGCGTCGAAAAGCCTTGCTGCATCGACTGCATTGCGGCAACGGACTGACCCATCAGTTCGTGTAGACCGTTGAACTGTTGGCCGAACGTACCTTCCAGCTTATTCATGAAGGCAACTAGAACATCCTGAAGAAGGTTCTGTACTTGCCCTGACTGGTCGCCACTTGCGGCCTGAACCGCACCCGCAATAGCTTCAAGGGGGGATTTGAGACTGTTCTCAATCGCACTGCTTACCTGATCGGCCAACAACTGCCCAGAGTCACGGTAAGTCGTTGACAAGGTATCCGCTAATTTGAGGCTTTCGCGGACTTGGGTATCAACGAGGTTCTGCAGCATTTCCCGCAGATCGGTTACCAGGCTGTCCTTGAGCTGACGGGTTTGCACGGAGCTTTCAGCACTCGAGCGCACAAGCTCCGCTAGATATTCCTCACCGACACCGCTGTCGAAAAGCCCGTCGATGGTTTCGTTGAACGCTTCAAGAAGCCTGTAGCATTGGCCCAGACGCCACTTTTCAGTAATCGTGACGGCTATAGAGGCCATGATTGAAATAAAGGAGCCGATGAACGCAAACAACACGTCCTTGAGCAGCTTATCGACGCTGGCATTTACCTGCTCAGGGGTGCTTGGATCAAAATGCTGTAGGCCTAGCATCAAGCCGAAGAAGGTTCCGACAATACCGATGCCGGTCAAAATACCAGGCAGGTGTTTATAAAACTCGGTTCCCAGCGGGGTATCAACCACGCTTTGAGGTGAGAAAAAATGCGCGGCTCCGGCGGTGGCGCGCGACCGGACAAGAACCTGTTCTCCTTCTTGAAACTCAAACTGGTCGTGCAGCGTTTCAGCGTATTCGTGCCAAGAGTGCTCCAGCTTACTTCCATTGAACAGTTGCTCCAATTCAGAGCGCCGTTGAGACGGGGCGAGCGCTTTCACACCGTGCACACGTTTAGTCAGTTTTTTCAGCTGACTGCTAAGTTTGAAGGATGGACAAAAATAACGGACAAAGTACCAAGCGCACAAAATGAAAACGAAGCCAACTACCGTTATTGGCGCGATCAGCTGCTCGGAGCTTGCTGCACCCCATAGATGCAACAGCGTCGAAAAATCCATACTTTCCGCCTTCAATTTAGCAATTTTTTGATGTTCGGGACGCTTGCAACAACCACATTGATGCGTCAATCGCCAATCCCGTTGGTGATCGATGACAGCACCTTGCTCGGCACGCGTTTTTCAGGGCACAACAAAGTCGGAAAGGAAGGGCGGTAGTTTCACTACGACTGATCAGGAACCTTCCGTGGACAAATGTTAGAAAATCATGTCCTTATGCCAGCACCTTAGCCTGAGCCTTGACCGTCGTAAAGCCGGACGCGATCAATGGATCCCTGATCTGAGAGATCCGATAGGCTTATCGGGTGTGTGCTCCGCGACCACTGTACAGAGACACCAAATCCCCTCCAGCCCCTCTGCAATTTAATCCGTGTCGAAACTTTGATTCTGCACAGCCAATTCGCGAACCATCAGCTCAATACGAGCGACATCTTCTGCATCGTTTGTTTGTGAGTACTGCTCGCGCAGCCTATTCACATCGGCCTGCACCGCGCGCAATCCGCCCCGCTCCTCGACAAAACTGATGCTATCAATTAAGAAGCCTGTCCAGCTCCGGTGCTGGTAAAGCTTGTTGTTCACAAAATAGCTAAACCATTTCTCTTCCATCGCAGACGGAATGTAACCTTTGCGGATCGCCTCAGCGTCCTTAGGCCCAAGATAGAAGTCCAGGGGCAAGGTCACAAAACGGTCCGGCATTTCCTCGGTCATCCAGTCTCCTTTGATGGCCCATCCGCTTGAGCCTCTTTGTTCAAACGCAATCACCCCTTTGTAATTGACCTCCAACCATCGCTGAGTGGCCTCGAGTATCTGCAGGTCACGCTGCCGGCCTACGTGGTTGGTGGTCATTTTTATCAACACCCATGCTTCTTCGTAGCTTGCCCAGCGAATGCTTTGGGTCTCTTGACTGGCCGAACCATGCCCGTGGTCGGAAATCATCAAGAAATATGCGTTGGTCGTGGTCCCACCCCTATAGACACCTGGTAGTACGCCTATAACCTTCGCATCGTGCCCAACCTCTCCGCGCACTCCACGACGAGCCGTTTGCTCCGGTTTCTCATCACCCTGGGGCCGCGTTTTGGCGAATGTCCAGACATACCCATCGTAATGATCGGCTGGCTCGCGCAGAAGAACCTGACCACCGGGGTTCAAGAGGATGCCGCCGTAAGCGGTGGCCTCAGGGATGACCCATGTCATGATTGCTCCTCGAGTTCTTTGAAGGTTTCATACAATTTGCTGGATCCTTCTATTCACATTGGCATCAATCGCCCAGAGCACTTTTTACATCCAAGTTCCAGCCCTTCATTGAGCTACGGTCAGCCCCGTGTTTGCGAATTTCCGCGCACATTAAGCCCCTGAGCCGCCGTCGCCAAGGCTGGACGTGCGCACAGGTAAACAATTCAAGCAGGCTTCCCTGACGACTCTGCGTCAGAATCGTAGGCTCGCTTACGCCGAGGCGTCTCCCGATGGCGAGGATTGGGTTGAGGAGTTGGAGCACGAGCGCATTTGCCGTACGCGACAGCAATATGGCACGCGCCGACTCGCCAGAGCGAGTGAAGGAATGAATCAAGCGCCAGCAATCGCTATCAGTAGCCGTTGGTTCCGCTCAACGGCGAAATCCGAAGTACAGCTGTGGAATTGAGCTTTGGTCGACGTAAAGGCAGGAATTTAAGAAGATTCACGAATGGTATTCCATAAGGTATTCCAATAGAAAATTTAACCGAAAATAATTAATAAAAATCAATACGATACAGAATCAATTCAGATTACCCCGGCCCACCAAATACAAAGCACCACCAAAACCCGCCTCGTGCGGGTTTTGCTGTTTCTGTGACCCTGTAAACACCCCGCCGAATGGGCCTTCGGATTTTTCCCGCAAGACATCGCGCCCTTGGTGAACTGGTGCTCATCAATCGACACGACTAGCCTTGAAACGTCGCTGCAAAATCAGCGACCGGGTTTAGCAGCTCGGTTAATATCAAGGCATGCAATGCCACCATCCGTTCAAGCGAGCATCTTGCGTCCGCTTGTCCACGTTATGGCGGCTGTGCGTGGGGCACTTTCGAGTGCGCTGGGTTCCTTGATTCCTGGTCTGCTAACCCGCGTACGGTCGCCACCCTTTTCGTTTAGCAGCGATGTCTGGCGACTCCACCAATCAAGGAGTTGCACTCATGAAAAAGAACAGTCCCAATCCTCCGAGCCCGGACCAATCCTGCACGGATATCTTCTGCATCGCTCAAGGCATCGACCCCGAAACCCTGCTCGTACAGGCCTGCGAAACCCTCGCCTCGCTAAACGCGCTCACTACTGACCTGGCTTTCGAACTTGACGGCGCCTTTCGCCATAAACTTCTGGCCACTCAACAATTGAGCGTCCTGGGCGAGTTGCTGGTAACGCGCGCACTCGACATTCTTGTGCCAACGGCAGACTCGAAAACGCAGGGAAGGACAGCGTCCGAGTATTAAAAATAGCGACCCAGCAGGAAATCGCCAAAAAGTAACCAAAGGGTGAGCCGGCTGTTTTCTTCGAAAATAAATCCGTCACCTTTTTCTATTGGGGATGGTTGTGATACTTCTCCATCCCATGCCCAGCGCAGCTCCACCCGAATTCGCCTCTATCAGACAACCGGAAGTCCGATATCTCATGTTCAAGCCCTGCTTATTCCTGGCCCTCGCCACGCTCTCCACGCTCGCCAACGCCGACCTCGGCGGGGTCTGGCAAGGCACGCTCGGCAAGACGCCGATCACCGCCTGTTTCAACTCCGCGCCCAATACCGGCGGGAGCTACTACTACCAGCGCTTCCTGACTCCGATCCAGCTCACCCAGGAAACACCCGATGCTCCCTGGGTCGAAGAAGGCAACAGCGGTGTTTGGCAATTGGAGACGCCACAGGGCGAATCCCTCAAGGGCGTCTGGAGCAAAACCAAGGGCGGCAATCCTCTGCCCCTGGCATTGCAGCGCGTGGCAACGCCGCCCGAAGGTTGTGCCAGCGATGCGTATAACGCTCCCATGGAAGCCGCGCCCCTACCGGTCAATACGCAGAAGCAATCCTTCGCCGGGCACAGCTACCAGCTAAAGACCCAAGGCGCCCAGGTGACGCTCAAGCTTGAGGGCGATAGCCCGGCGATTCAGAAGATCAACCGGCAGTTGGCGAGCCTGGCCGTCAGCGCCGATGGCCAAGCCGACTACTTCAGCGAACGACGGGAATACCTGGGACGCCATGGCGCGGTCTATACCAGCGAAATCATCGTCGAACCCACGTATTGGTCATCCCAGTGGATCACCGTCAGGTTTTACCGATGGGCCGCCGGCACGGGCGCCAGGGGTATCAGTTGGGGGCTGCATTCCTGGAACCTGCAAACCGGCGAGAGCGTTGACCCATGGACTTGGCTCGGCGGGCACCAGGAATGGTATGACGCTTACTCCGGCCATCTGAAACTGCCCGCCACATTCAGCGCATGGCTGGAGAAGCAAACCACCACCGATGAAGGTTGCCCGGCGATCACCAGTTACTCGAGCTTCGACCTGAGCTTCGACACTCAAGGCATGAAGCTGTCGACGCCGGCCAATGGCGACGGTTGCGACAATGACCTGAGCTTCACCTGGGAGCAGTTGGAGCCTGTTTTGTCGGCCAAGGGTAAAGCCGCACTGGCCAGCCTGAAGATGCCTTGAGTGCATAACCATCACGCGATGGTGCAGATGCTGATCGGCGGCGATCCTTTGCGCTGGCGTTTGCTGGACGTCGTCCGCTCCCTCGCCCTCCCCGACTGCTGGATCGGCGCCGGCTTCGTCCGTAACGCCGTGTGGGATCACCTGCACGGGCGCCCGCTATCGGCACCGTCGGGGGACGTCGACGTGCTGTGGTTTGACGCCTCCTGTACAGACCCCAACGAAGACCGCCGCCTCGAAGCCCTGTTACGCGCAGCAGAACCCTCCATCGACTGGTCGGTAAAGAACCAGGCCCGCATGCACCTGCGAAACGGCGATGCGCCCTATCGCGACGCCAGCGATGCCATGCGCCACTGGCCAGAAACAGCCACCGCAGTGGCCGTCAGAAGAACCGCTGAAGATTTTTGCGAAGTATCGGCACCACTAGGCCTGGAAGATTTATTCAATCTTCAACTCAGGCCGACGCACCGCTTCACCCAAGAGAAACACGCCATTTACCAACAACGCATCACCTCCAAACGCTGGCTAACCCGCTGGCCACTGCTGAAACAACCCTAACCCTACAAAAACCTCACATTCATTCACGAATTATTAAGAATCGCCCTCGTATACTCGCCGATCGCCCGGACTGTTCCCCCGAACAGCCCCCTGCCCCGGTAGCCAGAATCCATGACGCGTTCCGCTCCTTTGCTGCTCCTGCTTGCTGCGCTGTTGTTTTTCTTTGCCCTTGGCAATCACGAGTTGCAAGGCTCGACCGAGGCCCGTGTGGCCGGGATCGCCATGGCCATGCACTTGGATAACGATTGGGTGGTTCCGCGACTGTTCCGTGAACCCTTCCTGGAAAAACCGCCGCTGAGCCTGTGGCTCGACGCCGGGGCGATCCGGTTGTTTGGTGGTACCACTTGGGCAGTGCGCCTGGCGTCGGCGTTTGCCGGGCTGTTCAGTGTGATGCTGCTGTACGGGATGCTGCGCAAGTTTGGCCGGCCCAAAACGCTGGCGTTTGTCGCGGGGCTGATGCTGGCGACCATGGCCAGTTACTGGAGCAACGTGCGCGGTGTGGGTGAAGACTCGCTGCTCACCCTCGGGGTCACCATGGCCTTGCTGGCGTTCTATCAGGCCAACCGCCCCGAGTCGGAGCGCGACTGTTCCAACCTGGGCACCTGGTTGTTGTTCACCTTGGGGATGATCATCGCCACGCTGAGTAAAGGCGTTCTAGGCCTGGCCATGCCGGGCGTGGTGATCTTCGTCTATCTGGCCAGCACCAGCCTGATGGATAAACGATTCAAGCTCGGCGATTGGATCAAACCCGGGCTGTTCACGCTGCTGGCGCTGGTGCCGCTGATGATCTGGCTGGGTTTCCTGTACCAGCGCGACGGGCTGCAAGCGGTACGTGAAGTGCTGCTGACCAACAGCGTCGGGCGCTTCAGCGGTTCGTTTGTCGAAGCCGGTCACTACGAGCCGTTCTATTACTACATCGTCAAATTGCCCGAAGCCTTTTTGCCGTGGAATATCCTGGTGTACCTGGGGCTGTGGCACTTCCGTAAAAGCCTGGTGCGCAACCGCTACCGGCTGTTTTTCAGCCTATGGCTGGTGGCGCAGTTCACCCTGCTGACGCTCGCCTCCAGCAAGCGCACGGTTTACTTGATGGCATTGACGCCCGCCGCGGCAGTGCTGGCCGCCGAGTATGGCGGTGTCCTGCTGGGCTGGCTGAAAAGTCGCGGGCAGGTTTCCAACATCGCCGAACACGTTTATGAGCATCGCCGTGGCCTGGTGGGCGGCTTTTTCACCGTCGTGGTTGCCTGCTACCTGATTGCCGCTTTCTGGTTCGCTCCCAAGGCCGATGTGCGTCAGTCGTTTGTGCCGGTGATCAGCCAGATCCAGGCCATGCAGGCGCAAGGCAAAGAGGTGGTGCTGTACCAGGCGAACGAACGAATCGCCGGCGCCGGGGTGTTTTACATGCAGGGTTATTTGACGATCCTGCAGACGCCGGAGGAGCTCAAGCGCTACCTCGCGGCCAAGCCCGGCAACGTGGCATTGGTGGACAATACTGACCGGCTGAACGTACCGGTGACGGTGGTCAAGGAAATGGCGATCAACCGTCAGCCGTACTATTTCGTCGAGCAGTGATGAAAGAGGTGTGGAGTACGAGTAACTAACTACCGCCATCCACACCGCAAGACTGCGCACCCTCAGGGCTCAATCAACCCTGAGGACCGGCCATGCCCGCCCAGCCCCCTGAAACAACATCGCTAACCCCCGAACAACTGAACAACTACCTGCTGCAAATCGGTCATCGTTTGCAGGTTTTCCCCAATGGCCAAGCGCCCTCAGCGCAGTCCTCTGCCGAGTTGCTGGCGGTGCAGGTGCTGCACGCAGCGCTGGCAGAGGAAAGCCGCTGGGTCCTGCAGAACGCACAAGTGCATTACACCCTGCCCCGCGACTGGGTGATCCAGGGCGAGCCGGGCCTGCTGAACCGCACGCGCATCAGCCTGGCATTGCACAAGAAGTTGGCCGCCCTGGAAATCGAACGGCGGCCCAACGGCCATTTGCGCAAGAACTGGATACTCGACAGCCACCAGCAGATGCTGGAAGCCGAAGTCAAATTGAAGGTTGCCGATCGCCTGCTCAACCCCGGTGACCAACAGTTGGTGATGAACATCGTCAGCGGCCCCGAGCTTCGTCCGGGGATCCATCGCCTGACCTTTCGCTACCGTCAACAAACCATCGAGTTCGCCGGGGCGTTTGTCCTCACCCGCAGCCAGGCAGCGGTCACCCACCTGGAGACGGAAGACGGCGATGTGGTGCTGTTCACCCCCTCCAGAGGCCTGGAAGCCTTCACCTCGCTCAAGCATCTGGACCGCACGTTGCGAGAGCGCATGGACCAGGCGGCCTGGCGCCAGGAGCTGTTGCAACACCTGCCGCGCCGCCACCAGCATCTGCATACCGCCAGTATCTGGCCCCTGGTGCTGAGCCCTGTCGACAGCGTACCGCTGAACGAACACACCTACAGCGCCCTGCAGGACAAACAGCGCCAGGACATCGCGTTTGCCCTTGGCCTGGACGGTCACCCAGCGCCGACAGACGTCGCCCAAATGGCTCTCGAACTGGACCGGGCGCTGCGCAATTCACCGTGGCACCTGACGTCTCGCCTGGAGTTGCGCGCGCAGCAGTTGCTCGAAAAACTGCTGCTCCAATCCGCCCCCGACTGGTACCGCAGCGCCAGCGAGGCACAGCGCAGCACCCTCGCCGCGCACTTGCGCACCTATGAACATCTCAGCCTGCAAGTCCTTGCGCGGCTAGGCCCGGCGGCCTCGCCCGAAGCGATGGCGCGTGTGCAATTGCTTGAGCACCTGGATGAAGACCTGGATATCCAGGGCCTGATCCCCGAGCAGCTGCAAATCAGCACTGAGCGCACCCTGAAGTCAGGCAACTCGTACCGTCAGTACAACAACCTGGTGCAACTGGCGGTACGTGGCTTGCACCGTGGAGATGAACACGCCGACTCCGCGTTTCTCAAACACACCCAACTGACCTACGCCCAGCAGTCACTACCGCCCGAGTTCCAGGACATAACACCTGCCTACCTGGCCGACCTGCTGGCCAGGGTACAGCCGAGCCTCAACTTCGCCGAAGAACAAAAGCGGGCCCATAGTTTCCCCGCGGTGCAGGAAGCCATGCAGCAAATGCTCGACAGCCGTCTGCACGCGCTGGCCTACTGTGCATCGTTGCAAAACCACATCAGTGCTGACGACTACGTACTGCTCCAGACTCTGAGTGAAGGCCCCTCACTCACACTCACCGCCTGCTGCCTGTTCCTGCACAAGGCACCGCTCAAAGACCTCTGGGCCCTGCGCCAGACCGATGCAACGGGCGCTGTAAAACGCTTGCTGCTGTGCACGCCTCACGCGCCTCGCGCCGAACAGTTCCAGGCCTTTGGCAGCGAGCGGGAATTGCAGGCGCATATCCTCGGCTGGAGCCAGGAGGTGACGTCCGCTCCAGGCTCGCGCAGCATGAAAGACTACCTGCTTGAACAAGTGGTAAGCCGGATCCGGCCCAAATACAGCGCGATGCTTTCCGCTTTGGGTTTTATCCCGGCCAACCGCGATTACTTGATGATCAGTTTCGGCGCGCCCTCCACCTATGAGGCCTGCCTGGTGGAAATGAGCACCACGACGCTGGCCATGCAGGCCGATGAATACCTGCATCAGATGCCCAATTGGCTGAGCCAGGCTTCAGCGGCTGACCGACAGAAACTCGCCGACCTCAAGGAACAGGCGCTGGGCGCTGCACAGGCCTACGGCGCAAGCCCGGGTAGCCCGCAACAGTTTCCCGACTTCGACCGTTACTTGCACAAGGCGGCAAAAACCGCACTCAACCAACTGCTGGGTAATCCGACCCCCGCGGTAGACCCAAACCTGGTGGGCGTAATCACCCCGCGCGAACGCGTCAGCTACACCACGCTGTACCGCAATGGTTATGACGCGAGCCTGGGTTTTATCAACCCTGACGCCAGCACCACCGCACAGTTCAAGGGACCGCCCGGCGTCGACCTGAGTCGACTCACCGCGCAAACGGTGAGCAACTCGGTAAGGGGCATCTGGGTCGGCGATCGTTACGTCGCCGAGGTCGAGAAAACCCTGCTGGACCCGCAACATGCCAGCTATGGCTGGCACCGTGGGATGGCCCTGGAAGTCACCCAATTGCACATGCGAGTCGCCGCGCTGGAGTGTTGCCTGCAAGGCTACCTGGCATCGGCCGACCTGGTCTGGCTGGAAAAGAGCATCGACAGTCTGGCCGACAACAGCAATGCCGTGCGCAACCTGTATCGCCTTTACCCACTCCACATCAGCGGCCAAGTGATCTATGGCTGCTACCTGTTCCACCACGCCAACAACCTGCCCTTGCTCTACACCCCCAACGCGCCCGACGGTATCGCCTTCAGGCCGCAACGGGAGTTCAACGAGCGCCTGAAAAACCTTGAGGGCATGGATACCTACTACATCAGCCGGGTTGCCAGCGTTGAACGCGCGGCGTTCGAACCCAAGTTGCAAGCATTGGTGACCGGCCTGCCAGCACAGCTCAAGGGGGTTTACTCCAAGCCCGTATTCGACGAAGTGCCCCGCACCGCACTGCCACTCAAAGACCTGCATTATCACAGCTACGACAAGCCACTGCGCCATCGCATCGATGAAGTCAAAAACACCACGTCCGGGCGCCTGCAGATGATCATGGAACTGGTCAGCGTCATCGGTGAAATCACCATTGCCGTGCTCACCGCTCCCTTCCCGGCCCTGAGCCTGGCCTTGGGCGGCTTGCTGGTGTTCAAGGATTCAATGCTCGCGCTGCATGCCTATAGCCGCAACCAGACTGCCGTCGCACTGGGCCACTACCTGGGAGCGCTGCTCAATGCCGGCGGGGCGTTGTTGACCGACCTGCGGCCACTGTTGTTCGCGCCCACCCGGCTCATCCGCCCGCCGCTGCGCCA
Source organism: Pseudomonas sp. ATCC PTA-122608 (assembly GCF_001952855.1). Classification (GTDB taxonomy): domain Bacteria; phylum Pseudomonadota; class Gammaproteobacteria; order Pseudomonadales; family Pseudomonadaceae; genus Aquipseudomonas. Next base: position 142,507 of record NZ_LPNO01000003.1, read on the forward strand.
TATCGCTCGTGCCCCCAAGGAGCAGCAGGCAATCACCCTGATCAAGCAACTGCAACCGCAATCCCCGGTACCTCAGGGCATGCAGCCCGTGCTGTTGGGCGGCGCCAACTTATGGGCCTCACATACCCCGGACAGCCTGGGACGATTCCTGCTGTTTCGCTATGACACCACCAGCGGGCAGCTGCGCTCCACTGGCAAGCTGGTGAGCCACACAGCAGACGGCCAGTGGCAGCGCTCTGGTGTCATCGGTGGCATGCCAGGCCCTGAAAGGCTCGGGCAGCCCTACGAGTTGTCGGAAAAATATCGCACGAACGTAGCGGCCGTCATCGCCCCCGAAGACAGGTCGGCGCTGTTCTTGCAGATCGCCTTCCTGGATCGTGACCTTAATACCCACAGCATCTGGATCTCGCGCCGGCAACTCGACCCGGCACTCAGGCAACACCTGGACAACGTCAAGGCGCTGACGGATGACGCCGACGCTTTTTTTGCTCGTTTGCCGGCCGTGGTTCCCCGGGCCGAAACCTTGAACCCCGCGCCAGACATTGCGGTGCGCGACCTGCTCAAGCTGCTGATCGATGACGCGCACAACCTGGTGGTGGGCGAGGCACCGTTTTCCACCGTAGCTAAACAGGTGCTGATCGAAAACATGCAGTACCTGCGCGAACTCGACGTGACGGTCCTCTATATCGAACCGCTGTGGCGCGACATTCATCATCTGAAAACCCACTCACGGTTTTCCAGTGGCTTCTCCAAACGGGCCGAGGGCCAGCTCAAATCCATCGACAAGGAAAATTACCGCGACCCCGAAGGGTTGCACGGCCACTGGATGCTGGTAAAAACCGCGCAACAGCACGGGATTGAGGTCCGGTCGTTGAATGCCTCTAGCTCCTACGACCTGGAAAACACCCTGTGCCTGGTTGATTCACGCCCGGCCCCGATTCGCTCCACCCGCCTGACCAACTTTTACTCCCACACGATCATTAACGACGACCAAACCAAAAAGCCGGGCGAACGCTGGATAGCATTGGTTGATCAAAAACGCATGAGCACCTATCGCGGTACGCCGGGCCTGGCCGACCTGCAAAAGAGCATTGCCCTGCGGGTCGATGATGCCTTCGAGCAACCTACCCAAGTCATTGCGGATGTGGCGGGCGGCATTCCGGGTGATGTATTGGCCAAGGCTGATCTGAAGCTGTCTTTGAGCAGCGCCGGCCGGGTCGCCGCACCCGCGCAGCGCCCAGGGCCCTGGGTGGAACGCTCGCACTCGTTACGGCCAACCCGCCCTCTTCCTGCCGAAGCGCCGCGCCACTTCAGCACCTTTGACCTGCCACAGGAACACCTGAGCCTGATCAGCGATGAAATCACCCTGCCAATGGGCACGCGTGACGCGCTCTTCGCTACTGCCTACCGGGAGACCGCCAGCAGCCGTCGAGCAGCGCAAACCACTTTCGACCAGACCCGCACAAAACTTCGGGCCCAGGCCCAGGCGTTTTTTACCGAACACACACCGCCTGCGCGGGTGGTAGTCCCCCCGGTCGAAGCCGCTCTGGATGAGGCGAGGTTTATCGACCAACTGCTGGACATTGCCGATGGCCTGGTGGTCGGCGAAGCGCACTCCAGTACGTCAAGTAAAGGCTTCCTTAGCCGGCACATGGAATACCTGAAAGGCCAGCGCGAGGTAAAAACCCTGTACATGGAGCAACTCACCACCGAGTTGCATCAGGCCGATCTGGATATCGTCCACAGCCTGGGCTTTATGCCAGATGAGCTGTGGAGCTACCTCAACGCATTGGACAAAGGCCACGGCGTACCGGCCGACAACCCCTATAGCTTTGTCAGCCTGGTACAGGTGGCGATGAAACATAACGTTCGGATCCGTGCACTCGATTGTGTCGCCAGTTTGCGGGTGGACGGCATGACCGCCTCCAGAACATCAATGTTCAACTACTTCGCGACCCAGGTGATACGCGCCGACCAGCTTCAACACGGGCCACACAAGTGGGTTGCACTGGTCGGTGAGACGCATCTCAACACTCATCGTGGCGTACCGGGCATTGCCGACCTCAACAAGGGTATCAGCGTACTACTGGACGACGTGCCTCCAGGCTCGGCCACAGGTTTTTTGCGCGAACCCGCAGCAGTGCTGGCAATGACACGCGAGCAGCAATGGCCATTGGTGCGCTACGACTTCAAGAAAAACGTCGAAGTCGCCGGTGCGCCATTGCCGCAACCTGTCGTGCCCGCGTTAACGCTCAGCCTCGAACAACGCCTGCGGCGCAAAGGCGATTACCTGCTTCAGCGCACGCTGGACGACGGGTTGGAGATGGTTCATAAAAACCGCGACGGCGTCCTGGTCCACACTGCGTTGCAGCAGGACGCCAGGGGTCACTTCGTCAATCGCTGGAACCTGGATGACCGCCGCTTCATCAGCAGGGAAGCGTTGATCGACATCATCACAACCATCAAAAAAATGCGCCAAGTCCAATGACCCTCGTACCGCCCTCTGCATGAGGGCGGCGCGACCGCTCGTCGCTCACGGTCCATAAATCTTCCCCTCACGAAAAAACCGTTTCAGCTCTCGCCAGGGCTGCCGATACCTCCTGACTACCCATCGGCTGGTCGCTACTTCCAGCAACCGGATGTACCCGCAAATCTGTTCCTGGAGGAATGCGATGAATAGTTGGTTCGGCAACATCAGCGTCAACATGAAACTGGGCCTGGGCTTCGGCCTGGTACTGGTACTCACCTCGATCCTCGCGCTCACCGGCTGGACCAGCCTGGGCGGCCTGATCGACCGCAGCAACTGGATGAGCGACATCACCCAGCTCAACGCTTCGCTGACCAAACTGCGAATCGTGCGCCTGCAATACATGTTGGCCAACGGCGACGAAGCCGTGGCGCAAAACGTGCAGACCAACCTTGACGGTTTTGTCGCCCAGCAACAGAAGCTGCTGGACAGCTTCAAGAGCCCGGACAACCTCAAGCTGCTCAACGAGCAAAAAGCGATCATCACCGCTTACCAGCAGTCCTTGAACAAAATGCGCGAGGCCTACCGCAACGGTAACGCCGCGCGCCAGGTCATGGGTGACAAGGCTGACATCGCCAACGCGCAGATCAGTGCCCTGGACTCCAGCGTGCGCCAGATGCCTGAGAGCACCGAACGCTTCGCTCAGTTCGAGGCCGTGAACTCCGCCAAGGAACAGTTCCAGTTGGCCCGCTACGAAGTGCGCGGCTACACCGGCAACGTCAACGCCGAGACTGAAGCCCGTGCCGCCGCGCAGATCGAGAAAGCCATCGACGGTTTGAAAGGCCTGCATGCGGTGTTCGGCGCCAGCCAACAGACCGCCCTGAGCTCACTGGAAACCGCCCTCGGCGCCTATCGCAGCGCCGTCCAGAACTACAAGGCAGCCAACGCCAACATCGTCTCGGCCCGGGCAGAAATGACTATCCAGGGCACCGACATCGTCACCATCAGCGACAAGCTGTACGACATCCAACTGCAACGCCGCGACGCCGAAAGCGCCCAGGCCCGCAGCCTGCAACTGATCAGCACATTGCTGGCATTGCTGGTGGGTATCGTGGCTGCCGTGATCATCACCCGCCAGATCACCCGCCCATTGCGCGAGACCCTCGCCGTGGTGGAGCGCATCGCTTCCGGCGACCTTAGCCACAACATCCAGGTGACCCGCCGCGACGAACTCGGCGTGTTGCAACAAGGCATCCAGCGCATGGGCACCACCCTGCGTGAATTGATCAGCGGCATCCGCGACGGCGTGACCCAGATCGCCGCTGCCGCCGAAGAGCTGTCGGCCGTGACCGAACAGACCAGCGCCGGGGTCAACAGCCAGAAGATCGAGACGGATCAAGTGGCCACCGCCATGCACGAGATGACCGCTACCGTGCAGGAAGTCGCCCGTAACGCCGAACAAGCGTCCCAGGCTGCCTCGGCCGCCGACGGCGAAGCCCGCGCCGGTGACAAGGTGGTGGCCGAAGCCATCGCCCAGATCGAGCGTTTGGCAGCCGAAGTGGCGCGCTCCACCGACGCCATGACGCACCTGCAACAAGAGAGCAACAAGATCGGCAGCGTGATGGACGTGATCAAGGCCGTGGCCGAACAGACCAACCTGCTGGCACTCAACGCCGCCATCGAAGCGGCTCGTGCCGGTGAAGCCGGTCGGGGTTTTGCCGTGGTCGCCGACGAAGTCCGTGGCCTGGCCCAGCGCACCCAGAAATCCACCGAAGAAATCGAAGGCCTGGTGGCCGGTTTGCAGAACGGCACCCAGCAAGTGGCTGCCGTGATGAACAACAGCCGCAGCCTCACCGACAGCAGCGTCGAACTGACGCGCAAGGCCGGTGTATCACTGGAAAACATCACACGTACGGTGTCGAACATCCAGTCGATGAACCAGCAGATTGCCGCAGCCGCCGAACAGCAGAGTGCCGTGGCGGAAGAGATCAGCCGCAGTATCGTGAACGTGCGGGACGTGTCGGAGCAGACCGCAGCGGCCAGCGATGAAACGGCCAAGTCGAGTGTGGAACTGGCGCGTTTGGGCGGGCAGTTGCAGCAGATGGTCAGCCATTTCCGGGTGTAAACACACCTTCAACGCAAGCACCCTCATACTGTGGCGAGGGAGCTTGCTCCCGTTGGGCCGCGAAGCGGCTCCAGCCCAAACAACCGAGACCGTTCAGGTAAACCCGGCGCCTGGTTTTGGGGCTGCTGCGCAGCCCAACGGGAGCAAGCTCCCTCGCCACATTAGAACGGGTTTAAACCGCTACTTCCTCAACAAACACCAACCGGTTCCCCGACGGGTCGCTGATGCTCATCTCGCGGCTGCCCCATGGCGTGTCTTCAATCCCCGGCTTGGCATTGCGGTAATTCTTGGCCAGCAATTGTTGCTGGTACGCTTCCAGCCCTTGAGCCTGAATCCGCACCGCCGCACCCGGCGTGCAGTCGCCATGGTGCTCGGACAGGTGCAGTACGCATTCCCCCAGCGACACCTGCAGGTACAGCGGAAAGTTGTCTTCAAACCGGTGCTGCCAATCGACCTTGAACCCCAGGAAGTCGACGTAGAACTCCAGTGTCCTGGCCTCGTCGAAACTGCGCAAAATGGGGGTGACTTTTCCTAAGTGCATGGCGATTGCTCCGTGTTTGAGAGCGGCCACTATACGGCCGCAAACCCCTTACGCAAATCCCCGTTTCGCGCCAGGAACCGTCCGGGCCGCTGTCCGTTGGCCTGCCCGTCGCTGTAGCTCAGCACGCCATTGACCCACACTCCGTCAATCCCTTCCGCCGCGCGCTGCGGCTCCTTGAAGTCCGCCACATCCCGCACCCGCAACGGGTCAAACAGCACCAGGTCCGCCCAATGCCCTTCACGGATCTCACCGCGCTCGGCCAGGCCAAAGCGCGCCGCCGACAAACCGGTCATCTTGTGCACGGCGGTGTGCAGCGGGAACAAGCCAAGGTCTCGACTGAAATGCCCGAGCAACCGTGGAAACGCGCCCCACAAACGCGGATGAGGGAACGGGTCTTCCGGCAAACCATCCGAACCGATCATCGACAGTGGATGCGCCAGGATGCGCTGCACGTCGGTCTCATCCATCCCGTAATACACCGCCCCGGCGGGTTGCAGGCGGCGGGCGGCGTCCATCAGCGGCACCGCCCACTCGGCGGCGATGTCGTGCAAATCCCGCCCGCCCATTTCCGGATGCGGCGTGGACCAGGTGATGGTGATGCGAAACGCGTCGGTAACCTGCTTCAGATCCAGGGTCGATGAACTGGCCGCATAGGGATAGCAATCGCAACCCACCGGATGAGTCTTCGCCGCGTGCTCCAGCGAAGCCAATAACTGCGGACTGCGTCCCCAGTTACCGGCGCCCGCGCACTTGAGGTGAGAAATAATCACCGGCGCCTTGGCATGCCGGCCAATCTGAAACGCCTCGTCCATGGCCTCCAGCACCGGTTCGAACTCGCTGCGCAAATGGGTGGTGTACACCGCGCCGAACGCCGTGAGTTCTTCACTCAGTTGCAGCACTTCATCGGTCTCGGCGTTGAAGGCGCTGGCGTAGGCAAGCCCAGTGGATAACCCAAGGGCACCGTCCGCAAGACTCTCCTGCAACTGCACGCGCATCGCGGCGATTTCATCGGGAGTGGCGGTGCGGTGCAGCTCGTCCATATGGTTGCTGCGCAGCGCCGTGTGGCCGATCAGCGCCGCCACGTTGACCGCCGGATGGGCACTTTCCACCGCCGCGCGGTAATCGGCAAACCGCGGATAGGCGAAGGCCTCGCGCTTGCCCAGCAGGTTCATCGGGTCCGGCGGATCGGCCCGCAGGCTGACCGGCGAAGCGCTGATGCCGCAGTTGCCGACGATCACCGTGGTCACGCCCTGGCTCAGCTTTGGCAGCATCTGCGGGTGACGGATCACTACCGTGTCGTCGTGGGTGTGCACGTCGATAAACCCCGGCGCCAATACGCGCCCGGTGGCGTCGATTTCATGCTCGGCGCTGTCCCGGGACAGGTCGCCGATCTTCTCGATACGGCCCTCGTGCACGGCCACATCGGCGACATAGCCGGGGGTGTTGCTGCCATCAATGATCAGCGCCTGGCGGATCAACGTGTGGTACTTCATTTCAATCTCCAAGCGGCAGGCTGTCGGGGCCGCCGCGATAATCGTCCAGGGCCAGCTTGATCCGTCGCAGGCGCTCCTGGTTGTCGTCCGGCATGGCCAAGGCCAGCTCGGTGGCGAGTACGTCGATGGCCAACAGCATTCCGTAGCGCGCCGCCGTTGGCTTGTAGATAAAACTGGTTTCCGCCGGTTGCAGCGGCAGCAGCACATCGGCCAACTGCGCCAGCGGGGAATCCGGCAGGGTGATGGCGATGATTTTGGCGCCGTAGTTACGCGCCAGCGCCACCACGCCCAATACCTCCGGGGTGATGCCGGTCAGCGAGCAAACAATCAGCGCGTGTTCCGGGCCCAAGGTGGCGGCCGTCACACGCATCATCACCGGGTCGTGGCAGGCGGCGATCGAGTAGCCCAGCCGCACCAGGCGCACTTTCAACTCGTCGCTGCACAGGCTCGACGGCCCACCCATGCCGAACGCGTGGATCATCCGCGCTTTGCCCAGCAGGCTCACGGCGTCGACAAAACTGCGCTGGTTGAAACCGGACAAATGCCGGCGCAACGTCGATTCGATATCGCTGAGAATCTGCCGGTGAAAGGCCGACTGCTCAGGCAAACCCGCCGGGTCGAGAAACCTACTGCCGACGCCGCTGGCCTGGGCCAGTTGCAGGCGCAGGTCACGCAAGTCACGACACCCGACGCTGCGGGCAAAACGCGACAAGGTGGCGGTGCTGACCTCGGCCCTTTGGGACAACTCTTCCAGGCTGGCGGACGCTGCGAAACCAACGTCATCAAGCATCAGCTTGGCGATACGCCCTTCGCCGGCACTGAAGGAATCCTGGCGGGCGCGGATCTGGTAGAGGATGTCCATGAGGTCTCCGGTTACAGGATGCAGGACAGACCATACGTCAGACCGAAGGCAACCACCGAAATCAGGGTCTCCAGCACGGTCCAGGTCTTGAAGGTCTGGATCACCGTCATATTGAAGTATTCCTTGATCAGCCAGAAGCCGCCGTCGTTCACGTGGGAAAAGATTACCGAGCCCGCACCGGTGGCCAGCACCAGCAACTCAGGGTGTGGATAACCCAGCCCCATGGCGACCGGCGCTACCACGCCCGAGGCGGTGGTCATGGCCACCGTGGCCGAGCCGGTAGCGATGCGCATCAACGCAGCGAACAGCCAGCCCATCACCAATGGCGACAGGTTGAAGGCATGGGCCAGGCCGAGGATTTCATTGGTGACGCCAGCGTCTACCAGAATCCGGTTCAAACCACCGCCCGCGCCCACCAGCAAGGTGATGCTGGCGGTGGGTGCCAGGCATTCGTTGGTGAATTTGAGGATCGATTCGCGGTTGAAACCCTGGGCCAGGCCCAGCGTCCAGAAGCTCACCAGGGTCGCCACCAGCAGCGCAATTACCGAGTTACCGATGAACAACAGGAACTGGTTGAAGGCGGTGCCCGGTGTGGAAATCAGGTTGGCCCAGCCGCCGATCATCATCAGCACCACCGGCAACAGGATGGTGCCCATGGTCAGGGCGAAACTCGGCAAACGGGTGCGCGGCTCGCGGTCGATGAACTGGCGCTCCAGCGGGTTTTCCGCCGGCAGGTGAATGCGTGGCACGATGAATTTGGCGTACAGCGGGCCGGCAATGATCGCCGTTGGGATACCCACCAGAATCGCATACAAAACCGTTTGCCCAACCGACGCGTTATACGCCAGCACCGCCATCATCGCCGCCGGATGCGGCGGCACCAGCGCATGCACCACCGACAAGCCGGCCACCATTGGCAGACCGACCATCAGGATCGACACGCCCACCCGCCGCGCCACGGTAAAGGCGATCGGCACCAGCAATACAAAACCGACCTCGAAGAACAGCGGCAGCCCCACCAGGAACGCGATACACACCATCGCCCAGTGCGCATTACGCTCGCCGAACCGGTTGATCAACGTGCGCGCCACCTGCTCGGCGCCGCCGGACTCGGCCATCATCTTGCCGAGCATCGTGCCCAGCGCGACCACCAGCGCAATATGCCCCAGCGTCTTGCCGACGCCGGCCTCGTAGGAACCCATGATCGTATCCGCCGGCATCCCGGCCAACAGCGCCAGGCCAATAGACACCAGGGTGATGACGATAAACGGGTTGAGCCGGTAACGCGCGATCAATACGATCAATGCAATGATGGCGATGGCGGCGTAGATCAGCAGCCAATACCCCGGTGATGCGGCCATGCGGTACTCCTCGGAAAGGGTCACGTCGAATAGGTTGTGAAAGTCATAAATCATTACCGAGGTGGATTTTCAATTTTTATGAAAGTAATTTTCGCCCACAGACAAGCCCTGTCGCACAGGGATATGCCCTGGGTCAGTGGATGAAAATTCGGGGGGCGTTCTTACATGAAGATCGCCGGGGCTGGAAACTCAACTGCGCAGGCCGAGTCTTAAACTGCACACCGACTCATGACCAGGAAAACCCAGAATGAATCGTAACCACCTGCTTGTTCCTTTCGCTGCCGGAGCACTGCTGCTGGCCTTTTGCGGCACGGCTTCAGCCGACGAGAATCCGGCGCTGAAAAAATGCATGGACGGCGCCAACACCACCGCCGACATGGTCGATTGCAACGCCAAGGAAACCAAGGTGCAGGACGCACGCCTGAACACCGCCTACAAAGCCGCCATGACCGCGATGGAAGGCAACCGCAAGCAGCAGCTGCAAGACGTGCAACGCCAGTGGATCAAGTTTCGCGATGCCAACTGCGGGTTCATCGGCTCAGCAACCGGCGGCACCATTGATCAGGTCAACGGCTCCGGCTGCGTGCTGGACATGACCCAGACCCGCGCCCAGGAGCTGGAAAACCTGGTCGGGCCATGATCATTCCCACGCTCTGCGTGGGAATGCATCCTGTGACGCTCCGCGTCACGACTTTAAGAGCGGACGCGGAGCGTCCAGGGCGGCGTTCCCACGCAGAGCGTGGGAACGATCACAACTGTCAGTCGTGCTGCACCCGCGCACGCTTGAGCAGTTTGCGGCAGCGCTCAGACAGGTGCAGCACCCGCAAGTGCTTGCCGGCCTTGGTGTAGCGCTCCCGCAGGGTCATCAACGCCGCAATTGCCGAATAGTCGACAAAGCTCAAATGACGACAATCCAGCGTCACCTGGGCCGGGTCGTTGGCCGGGTCGAACCGGTTCAGGAACGGCGTGGTCGAGGCGAAGAACAGCGTGCCATGCAGCCGATAGAGCTTGCTGCCGTCCGCTTCCATATGCTCGTCCGCGTACAGCTCGCGCGCTTGCTGCCAGGCGAAGTTCAGCGCCGCAATCACAATCCCGCACAGCACTGCGGTCGCCAGGTCGGTGAACACGGTAATCACCGTCACCGCCATGATCACCAGCACGTCGTTCAGCGGCACCTTGTTGATCACCCGCAACGAAGCCCAGGCAAACGTCTGCTGGGACACCACGAACATCACGCCTACCAGCGCCGCCAGCGGAATGCGCTCGATCAGCGGTGACAGAAACAGAATGAACAACAGGATCATCACCCCGGCGAACACACCGGAAAACCGCCCGCGCCCGCCGGAGCTGAGGTTGATCACGGTTTGCCCGATCATCGCGCAGCCACCCATGCCACCGAACAAGCCCGAGACCATATTCGCCGCGCCCAGGGCCACGCTTTCGCGGTCGGGGTAGCCACGGGTTTCGGTGATTTCGTCGGTTAGGTTGAGGGTCAGCAGGGTTTCCAGCAGGCCGACCATGGCCATCAGGATCGCGTAAGGCACGATGATGTGCAGGGTTTCGAGGGTCCAGGGAATCTGCGGCAACGCGAAGGTCGGAAGGCCGCCGGCGATGTGAGCCATATCGCCCAGGGTGCGGGTCGGCAAGCCGAGCAGGTACACCGCAAGGCCCACGCCGAGGATCGCCACCAGGGCTGGCGGCACCGCGCGGGTCAGGCGCGGCAGCAGGTAGACAATGGCCATGGTTGCCGCGACCAGCCCGGTCATCACGTACAACGGCGTGCCGCTGAGCCAGGTGTCACCGCTCTTGAAATGCTCCAACTGCGCCAGGGCGATGATGATTGCCAAGCCGTTGACGAACCCGAGCATCACCGAGTGAGGCACCATGCGCACCAGCTTGCCCAGGCGCAACAGGCCGAAGGCGACCATGATCAAGCCGCCCAGCAACACCGTGGCAAGCAGGTACTGCACGCCGTGCTGCACCACCAGCGCAACGATCACCACCGCCATCGAACCGGCGGCACCGGAGACCATGCCGGGTCGGCCGCCGAACAGCGCGGTGAGGGTGCAGATGATGAACGCGCCATAGAGGCCCATCAGCGGGTTGAGGTGAGCCACCAGGGCGAAGGCGATGCACTCGGGGAGCAAGGCAAAAGACGTGGTGAGTCCGGCCAGGGCGTCGGCGCGCAGACGGGTGAGGTTCATTGAAGTACCGGGGAGTTGCGAGGGATAAGGCGGGGGATGGTACGGAAATGAGTGAAGTGGGGCTAGTGTTGGATAAGACCGTTGGACCGAGTCGCCCCTTTCGCGAGCAAGCCCGCTCCCACACTTAACCGAGTTCCAACTTTGGAATGCGGTCAAATGTGGGAGCGGGCTTGCTCGCGAAGGGCTCGCCTCGGTTTCAAGCGAACATCACACCATCTCGTTGCGAATCCACTCGACTACAGAAGTGCGCTTCGGCGCCCAACCCAGCAGTTCGCGGGCGTGCTTGCCACGCACCCGGCTGTTGGAGCCCAAACCGTAGTTGGCCATTTCATAGCCCCACTCGGCTTCAGCATCTGCCAACGGCCAATCCTGTGGCTTGCCCAGCTTCAATGCTTCGGCAATCGCGGTGGTCATGTCGACAAACGCCGCTTCGCCACTTTCCACAAAGTAGAACGTGCCCGGCACATTCTTTTCCAGCGCCAGCAGGTACAGCGCGACCACGTCTTCGATGTGCACGTTGGACCAGATGTTCTGGCCGGTGCCCACATGGTGCACAACGCCACTTTTACGCGCCTGCTTGAGCAACCGTGGCAACTGCACGCTGTCGCGCTTAACGCCAAGGCTGTGGCCGTAGATCAGGGTGTTGCAGATCACCGCCGAGTTCACGCCGTCTTTGGCGGCAGCGAGGATCAAATTGTCGATAGCCACCCGAGCGGCCTTGTCGACAGTCGGCTCCGGCAAGTTGTCTTCAAAGTAGATGACATCGCTGGACTTACCGCCCGACGCATCGCCGACGATGCTCGAACCGCTGGTGTGCAGGAAGGTTTTGTTGGAACCGCGCAACGCGGCCAGCAAGGTTTCCACGGCGCCGCGATGGTCACTGCTGGCGGCGTTGATAACGGCGTCAGCGTTCTTCGCCTGCTCGGTCAGCAGTGCGCTGTCATCCAACGTGCCGATCACCGGCGTGATGCCCAGTGCAGTCATTTCTTCGGCTTGTTCGGCGCTGCGTACCAGGCCGATCACTTTATGGCCGGCCTTGACCAGGCCAGTGGCGATGGAGCCGCCGATAAAACCGGCAGCGCCGGTAATGAATACGTTCATGGAGGTGTCTCCCTGCGTGAGTAATTGATGGCGTCAGTATTGCGGACCTATCCATTCCGAATAAGTCCGTATTGCCCAATTCACTCTTGCGCCGGGGTCACGAATCAGCTGGCATAGCTGGCCAGCTTGCCCTGGATAAAGTCCAGGAAGCACTGGATGCGCAAGGCCAACTGCGAGTTGCGGTAGTACACGGCGTTGATCGGCTGGCGATAGCCGCTGTTGAACTCCGCCAGCACCGGTATCAGGCGCCCGCTCTTGATGTCCTGGGCGGTCATGAAGTCCGACAGACAGGTGATGCCCTGCCCTTCCAGCGCCAGCTGGCGCAAGGTTTCACCGCTGGACGCGGCGACGCTCGGCTGGATCTGCCAGCGATCGCCGTGCACATGGCGCAGCGGCCAGTGGTTGAGGGTTTCGGTGTGGGTGAACCCGAGCAAGCTGTGTCCGGCCAGTTCGGCTACGGTGGTGGGCGTGCCGTGTTGTTCAAGGTAAGCCGGGCTGGCGAGGATATGCAGCGGGCTGCATCCCAGTGAGCGGGCATGCAGGGTCGAGTCCGCGAGGGCGCCAATGCGGATGGCAATGTCGGTGCTCTGCTCCAACAGGTCGATGATCAGGTCGTTGCTGTTCAGCTCCAGTTGGATGTCCGGGTACAGGCCACGAAACTCGGCGATGTACGGCACGATCGCATGCAGCATGAACGGCGATGCCGCGTTGATCCGCAGGCGCCCCGAGGGGGTTTGCTGGCGCGACGACAGGCGCTCTTCCAGGTCGTCCATTTGCTCGAGGATCACCTTGGCCCGCTCGAAGAAATACTTGCCCTCTTCGGTCAGGTCCATACGCCGTGTGGTGCGGTTGATCAGGGTGGTGTCGAGCTTGGCTTCCAGGCGCGACAAGGTGCGGCTGACTGCCGACGGCGTCTGCCCAACCTGTTCGGCGGCGGCGGAAATCGACCCGCATTCAATTACGCAGACGAAGATCTGTAGCTCATCGGATCGGGCTTTCAACGTGAATCCTCTTTATAGCGGCTACACGGATACTAGCCGCATTACAGACTCAGGATAACGGGGCCTGTGCTTTGGAATACGTACCGGACGGTCAAAACGCATTTGACCAAAATACACAAATCAACAACAGATTCTTAACCACTGATCAGCAGATGCCCACCCAGCGCGGCCATCCCGATAAAAAACACCCGCTTGAACAGCACCGCGCTGATGCGCTGGCGCAGGGCCTGGCCCAGCCACATGCCGAGCAGCGCCGGCACCAATGCCAGCAACGAGGCGTTCAATTCCCCACCGCCCAGGCTGCCGCGCCAGAACAACCCGGCCGCCAGCGCCAGGGTCGACACGGTGAACGATAGCCCCAGCGCTTGCACCAGTTGATCGCGGTTCAAGCCCAACGCTTGCAGATACGGCACCGCCGGGATCACGAATACTCCGGTGGCCGAGGTGATGACCCCGGTCAGCACGCCGCACAATGGCCCCAGCCAGCGCTCGCTGGCCGGGCTGACCTTGAAGGTTGGCAACAACAACCCGCTCAAGGCATACACCAGCAACGCCCCGCCCAACGCCCGCACCACCCAGTGCCCGCCGTCCATACCCAGCCACAACGAGCCCAGCCCGGTGCCGAGGAAAATCAGCAGCAGCATCGGCCACAGGCGTTTGATCAAGGCGCTCAGATGACCGCCGAACGCCAGTTGCCAGAGGTTGGTGACGGTGGACGGGATGATCAGCAAGGCCGCAGCCTGCGCCGGCAACATAGCCAGGCCGAGCATCCCCATGGCGACGGTGGGCAAGCCCAGGCCGATCACACCCTTGACCGTACCGGCCAGCAGGAAGGTGCCTATCACCAGCAATGTCAGGGCCGGGCCGAGATTTTGGTAGAACGCGAGTAAGGTATTCATGGGTCGGATTTTGCAGGTTTGGGTGATGTCTGAAAATTCGCCATATACTGAGGCAGCCTCTTGTTTTGCATGAGGCAGATGGCCTCTTCGCGAGCAAGCCCGCTCCCACATTTTGAAAGGGTTCACAGATCTAAATGTGGGAGCGGGCTTGCTCGCGAAGAGGCCCGTCCAGACACCGAGATCCCCAGCCCATGCACTTTGACCTGATCGACCTGCGCCTCTACCTGCACATCCTCGACACCGGCAACATCACCGCCGGCGCCAGCCGCAGCCATTTGTCCCTGGCCGCCGCCAGTGCGCGGATTCGGGCGATGGAGGCCTCGCTGGGCATCGCGTTCCTGGAACGTGGCCGCCGTGGCGTAACGCCAACAGCAGCAGGCAAAGCCCTGGCCCGCCACGCCCGCCTGCTGTTGCAGCAGGCCGAGCACCTGCAGCAAGACCTCGCGGAGTACGCCAACGGCGTCAAAGGCCAGGTGCGCCTGCTGTGCAACACCACGGCCCTGAGCGAATACCTGCCGGAATTGCTGGCGGACTTTCTGCGGGAACACCCCAACCTGGATATCGACCTGCAGGAACTGCCGAGCCTGCGCATCACCCACGCCTTGCGCCAGGGTGCGGCAGACCTGGGGATCATTTCCGATGCGGTGGACACCCACGGCTTGCAGACCCTGCCCTTTCGCGACGACCCGCTGGTGCTGATCATGCCCCTCGATCACCCGCTGGCAGACCGCACCGTGAGTTTTATCGACAGCTTGCAGCACGACTACGTAGGCCTGGCTGCCGACAGCGCGCTGGCGGTGTACCTGGAAGAACAGGCGTTGCACGCAGGCTTTCGCTTGCAGACCCGCATCCGCGCGGACGGTTTTGATGGATTGATTCGCATGGTCGCCCGGGGCGCCGGGCTGGGGATCGTGCCGTTGGCCGCGCTGGAACGCTGGCCGTTGGAGCGGCGCTTCCAGGCTCAACCCCTGACCGAGGATTGGGCCTGTCGCAAACTGCTGTTATGCGCGCGCGGGTTCGACCAATTGCCCGGTTACGCCGCCCAACTGCTAAACGCCCTTTCCCCCTGTAGGAGCGAGCTTGTTCGCGAAGAACGTCAACGATAACGCGGGCTTTCTGATTTAACCCGGCGCCCTCGGGTTTTTCGCGAGCAAGCTCGCGCCTACAGGGTTTTGGCGACCCTTGCGAAAAAACACGTAGTACACCAGCGACAGAATCAGCAGGAATGGCACCCCGAACACCAGCGTCATCTTGAAGGCCTCGGTGAAGAACGTGGTGATCATCACCGCGCCCATCAGCACCAGGCCCAGCAGCGTGCTGTAGGGAAACAGTGCCAGCTGGAACGACAGCTTCGGCCCGCCGTGACGCTTGCGGTAGCGGCGGAAAAACAGGTGGGTAAGGAAAATCATGAACCAGGTGAAGATCGCGCCAAACATCGAGATCGCCATCATCAAGGTGAACGAGCTTTCCGGATACACCACGTTCAGCAAGGTAGCCAGGGCAATGCCCGAGCTGGACAGCAGCAAGGCGTTCAACGGGATGCCGCTCTTGCTCAAGGCACCCATGGACTTGGGCGCGAAGCCGGCGCGAGACAGGCTGAACATCATGCGGGTGGTGATGTAGAGCTGGCTGTTCATCGCCGACAAGGCCGCGATCAGGATCACAAAGTTCATCACGCCCGTGGCGCCGGGAATGCCGATGGTCTGCATCACCGTGACGAACGGGCTCTGAGCATGCCCGGCCTGGTTCCACGGCACGATGGCGAGCATCAGCGCCAGGGTCAGCAGGTAGAACACCACCAGCCGCACGATGGTCGCGCGGAAGGCTTTCTTCACCGCCTGCTCCGGGTCGGCCGCTTCACCGGCGGCCACCGCGATCATCTCCACGCTCAGGTAGCTGAAGATCGAGACGATCACCGCGATCCACATGCCGCTCAAGCCATTCGGGAAAAAGCCGCCGTGGGCGGTGTAGTTCTGCATACCGTAATCCGGATTGCCGGAGCCGAACACCACATACACCGCGAGGATGATGAAGCCGACGATGGCGCTGATCTTGATCGTGGAGAACCAGTATTCGAAGTTGCCGAAGGTCTTGACGCTGATGGCGTTGAGCACGATCAACACGCTGGAAAACGACACGATCCACACCCATTCCGGCACGTTGGCGAACCAGTACTTCATGTACATCGCCACCGCCGTGACCTCGGCGCCCACCGCCAGCACAATCGCCGCCCAGTACGCATAGCGCACCAGGAAACCGGCCAGCGGGCTGACGTAAAATTCGGCATACGCGCCGAAGGAGCCCGAGGTGGAATGCGCCACGGTCATCTCTGCCAGGCAGCCCATCAGCAACAAGGTGATCAGTGCGCCGATGGCATAGCTCACCAGCACGCTGGGCCCGGCATAGCCGATGGCGTAGGCGCTGCCCATGAACAGCCCGGTGCCGATGGCGCCACCGATGGCGATCATGCTCATCTGGCCGGAAGTGAGCTGGCGCCTGAGGCCCAGTTCGCGATTGGTTATTGCGGCAAAGCCTTGGTCTGGCGTGGTCACGTGGCGTGCCCCTTTATTATTGTGATTGCACTGCTTTCTGGTTGAAACACTGTCCCCTGTGGGAGCGGGCTTGCTCGCGAAAGCGGTGTGCCAGTCAATACATCAGGGACTGATAGACCGCATTCGCGAGCAAGCCCGCTCCCACATTTTTGCTCTGTGTTTACTCAGGTGACGCTGTGGCGCACTTTGAACTGCGGCTCGTCCCAGGTTTTCTGGTCGAGAATCTCACCCAGGATTTCCACCGCATCCCAGACCTCAGCAAAGCTGGTGTACAGCGGGGTAAACCCGAAACGCATGATCCTCGGCTCGCGATAATCACCAATCACGCCGCGAGCGATCAAGGCCTGGATAACCGCGTAGCCTTCCGGGTGTTCGAAGCTGACGTGGCTGCCCCGCCGGGCGTGTTCACGCGGGGTGATCAGGGTCAGTTCGTGGGCGGCGCAACGGGATTCCACCAGCTCGATAAACAGGTCGGTCAGCGCCAGGGATTTAGTGCGCAGGCTGGCCATGTCGGTCTGGGCAAAAATATCCAGGCCACATTCCACCATCGCCAGCGAGGTAATCGGCTGTGTGCCGCACAGGTACCGGGCGATGCCCTGGCTTGGCGCATAACGCGACTCCATGGCGAACTGGCGGGTATGCCCGAACCAGCCCGACAGCGGCTGCGTGACCACATCCACCAACGCCGGGTTGACCCACACAAACGCCTGGGAGCCAGGCCCGCCGTTGAGGTATTTGTAGGTGCAACCAATCGCATAATCAGCACCGGCCTGATGCAGGTCGATCGGCACCGCGCCCGCCGAATGCGCCAGGTCCCAGATCGTCAGCGCGCCGCACTCATGGCTCAACGCGGTCTGGGCCTGCATGTCGTACATGTAGCCAGTCTTGTAGTTGACGTGGGTGAGCATCACCACCGCCGTGTCCTGGTCGATGGCTTGGGGCAGTTCGTCCGGGCTGTTGACCAGGCGCAGCGAGTAGCCCTGTTGCAGCAGTTCGGTCAGGCCTTCGGCGATGTACAGGTCGGTGGGGAAATTGCTCGCTTCGCTGACGATTACCTTGCGGCTTGGCGCCCGTTCGCGCTGCACGGTCAGTGCCGCGCTGAGCACCTTGAACAGGTTGATGGAGGTGGTATCGGTAATCACCACTTCGCCGTCGCGGGCGCCGATCAGCGGTGCCAGGCGATTGCCCAGGCGCTGGGACAGGTCGGCCCAGCCGGCGCTGTTCCAACTGCGAATCAGGCCATTGCCCCACTCCTCGGCGATCACCGCTTGCGCCCGCGCCAGCGCTGCCACCGGGCGCGCGCCGAGGGAGTTGCCGTCGAGGTAGATCACCCCGGCGGGCAAGGCGAATTGGTTGCGCAGTGGCGCCAGCGGATCCTGGGCGTCGAGGGTCAGGCAATGGGTGCGGGTGGTCATGGTCAGTCCTGTTCTTGTAGTAACAATGAGCCAAATAATGAACGAAGCTTTAGAGAATTTTCGTGCAAAGTGGTGGGCAACAGGCTAATTAAGCTGTAGGAAATTCGAATTTAACCCCCAAACACGCGGATTTATTCTAACCATGATTCTCGACGCCACCGACCTGCGCCTTCTGCATTTCCTGCAACAGGATGGCCGTATCAGTAACCAGGAACTGGCGGAGAAAGTCGCTCTGTCGCCCTCGGCTTGCCTGCGGCGTTTGCGCCTGCTGGAGAGCGAAGGAATCATCAGCGGTTATCGGGCGGTGTTGAACGCCGAGCAGTTGGGGATTGAGCTGGAGGCCATCGTCCACCTGTCGTTGCGCCAGGATGTGGAGGATTGGCACGAGACGTTTATCAAGAAGGTGCAGGGGTGGCCGGAGGTGGCCAGTGCGTATGTAATTACGGGCGCGAGCAATTATGTGCTGCGGGTGCAGGCGCGTAATTTGAAGCACTTTTCGGACTTTATCGTGAACCACCTGAACCGCACGGCGGGGGTGATGGATATTCGGTCGGAGATCGTGTTGCAGAAGATCAAGGATCGGGATGATTTGCTCGATCTGGTTGTTCGCAAGTAGGCCAAACGATACAGATCCAATGTGGGAGCGGGCTTGCTCGCGAAGGCGGAGTGTCAGTCACCGGAAATATTGACTGATCCACCGCATTCGCGAGCAAGCCCGCTCCCACATTTTTTACCGCGTTCAGTCTTCGAGCGCGCGCACTCGCTGCATGCGCTTCTGCTCCACCGGCGCCGCCGCCGGCTGCAACTCAAAGTCAAAATCAATCTGCGCGAACTGCCCTTCCACCCCAAACTCTTTCGCCAGGTTTGCGTCCTCGCTGAAACGAATCTCGGCGATCAACTCGTCCCGCGTCGCATAGGCAAAATCATCATGCAGGTACGGATCATCCGACAGGTTGATCTGCGTCGTCAGGTGCCGATGGCCCGGCGCCGAGATGAAGAAGTGGATATGCGCAGGCCGCTGGCCATGGCGGCCCAACTGGTCGAGCAACTGCTGGGTCGGACCGGTCGGCGGGCAGCCATACCCGGACGGTACGATGCTGCGGAAACGGTAGTTGCCCTGGGCATCGGTCTCTATCCGCCGACGCAGGTTGAACTCCGACTGCGTGCCGTCAAACCACGAATACGTGCCGCCCGTGTTGGCCTGCCACACATCGACAATCGCGCCCGCCAGCGGCTTGCCGTTGGTGTCACGCACCTGGCCTTGCATGAACAGCGGCACACCCGGGTCCTGCCCGTCGTCCAGCCGCGCTTCATATTTGGACAGCGGCGCCCCGGCCACATACAGCGGGCCTTCGATGGTGCGCGGGGTGCCGCCGGACTTGCCGGCTTCTTCGTCTGCCGCGTCCATCAGCATGTCCAGGTAATGCTCCAGGCCCAAGCCGGCCGCGAGTAACCCGGCTTCCTGGTTCTTGCCCAGTTCGTTGAGGTAGTTGACCGCCTTCCAGAACTCTTCCGGGGTCACTTCCAGGTCTTCGATGATGTTCACCGTGTCCCGCAGGATCCGGTAGATCAGCGCCTTGGCCCGTGGGTTGCCGCCGTCGTTCAGGTTGCCGCTGGCTTCTTCGAGAAACTGTTGGGCGTGAGCAGTCTGGGAAAGTCGGATGGACATGGTGCAATCCTCATCTTGTAATTATTAGGTGAAAAAACAGACTCAGCGGTCATCCTCACGGATCGACGATGGATGCCGGCACAGGGCATTCACTTCGATGGCCATGTAAGGATAAAGCGGCAGTTGCATCAACAGGTCATGCAGTTCCTGCACGCTGTCGACATCGAACACGCTGTAGTTGGCATACAGCCCGGCGATGCGCCACAGGTGGCGCCATTTGCCCTCTTGTTGCAGCCGCTGGGAGAAGGCTTTTTCTTCAGCCTTGAGGCCGGCAGCGTGCTCGGGGTTCATGTCGACGGGCAGGTTCACGGTCATTTTTACGTGGAACAACATCGCAAGTGTCCTCGGGTTATTTGTCGCGACGGAAGAACGCCAGGCGCTCTTCATCGATGGCCAGGCCCAGGCCCGGAGCGGTGGAGACATGCAGGTGGAAATCGCGGTACACCAGCGGCTCGGCGAGGATGTCTTCGGTGAGCAGCAGCGGGCCGAACAGCTCGGTGTCCCACGCCAGTTTGTTCAAGGTGAGAAAGGCATGGGCCGAGGCCAGGGTGCCGATACCACCTTCGAGCATGGTGCCGCCGTACAGGCCGATGCCCGCCGCTTCGGCAATCGCCGCGGTGCGCAATACCGCACGTGGGCCGCCGTTTTTGGCGATCTTCAGGGCGAACACCGAGGCCGCGCCTTCGCGGGCCAGGTTGAAGGCGTCTTCCACACATTCGATGGATTCGTCGGCCATGATCGGCGCCGGGCTCGACAGGTTGAGCCGGACCATGCCGCCACGGTTATTGCGCGAAATCGGTTGTTCGATCAGGTCGATACCGTTGTCGCCCAACACTTTGCAGGCGCGCAGGGCCACGGCTTCGTCCCAAGCCTGGTTGACGTCAACCCGCACGCTGGCGCGATCGCCCAAGGCTTTTTTGATCGCGATGACGTGGGCCAGGTCCTGGCTGACTTCACCGGCGCCAATCTTCAGTTTGAAGATGCGGTGGCGGCGCAGGTCGAGCATCTTCTCGGCTTCGGCGATGTCTTTTTCGG
Organism: Pseudomonas sp. ATCC PTA-122608; assembly: GCF_001952855.1. GTDB lineage: Bacteria > Pseudomonadota > Gammaproteobacteria > Pseudomonadales > Pseudomonadaceae > Aquipseudomonas. Next base: position 163,232 of record NZ_LPNO01000003.1, read on the forward strand.
TATTGCCACTGGCCAGGGTCCAGGCCACTGGCAAGGCGTCCCGCACACGGCCGCCGAGCAATTCGCTGACCGGCAGGTTCAGGCGTTTGCCGAGGGCATCCAGCAACGCGCTTTCGATACCCGACTTGGCAAAGGTGTTGCCCCGGATGCTGCGCTCCAGGCGCAACATCGCGGCATTGATGTTGCTCGCATCCTGGCCAAGCAGCAGCGGCGCGAAGTGCCGGTCGATGTTGATCTTGATGCTGTCGGGGCTTTCATTGCCGTAGCTCAGGCCGCCGATGGTGGTGGATTCACCAATGCCTTCGATACCGTCGGCGCAGCGCACGCGGATGATCACCAGGGTCTGGTTCTGCATCGTGTGCATCGCCAGCTTGTGCGGGCGAATGGTAGGGAGATCGACGATGATGGTCTCGATCGACTCGATGGCGCAAATCGGCATGGCAATACCCGTTGGGTTCTTTATAGATTTGGCCTGATTCTGTTCCGCATTTTTTCTGGCTTCCAATATAGAATTGGTCTCGAACAATACCCTCAAGGTATGAAAGGAGTCCTTATGGAACTGCGCCATCTGCGTTACTTCCAGGTGCTGGGGGAAACCCTCAACTTCACCCGCGCCGCCGAACGCCTGCACATTGCCCAGCCGCCGTTGAGCCGGCAGATCCAGCAACTGGAGGACGAACTGGGCGTGGTCCTGCTGGAACGCGGGCGGCCGTTGCGCCTGACCGAGGCCGGGCGGTTTTTCTATGAGCACGCCAATGTGCTGCTGGAGCAACTGGGCAAGGTGTGCGATAGCACCCGGCGCATTGGCTTGGGCGAAAAGACCTGGCTGGGCATCGGTTTTGCGCCGTCGACGCTGTATGGCGTGCTGCCGGAGTTGATTCGACGGCTGCGCAGCCACGATGGCCTGGAGCTGGAATTGGGCCTGTCGGAAATGACCACGTTGCAACAGGTCGAAGCCCTCAAGGCCGGGCGGATAGACGTGGGTTTCGGGCGGATTCGCATCGACGATCCGGCGATTGTGCAGCGGGTGTTGGTGGAGGATCGCTTGGTGGCGGTGTTGCCCGCCGGGCATCCCTTGCTGGGCGCGCCGGCCACCTTGGCGCAATTGGCCGCAGAACCTTTCGTGCTGTACCCCGGTAACCCGCGCCCCAGCTACGCCGACCATGTGATCGCGCTGTTCGACGCCCACGGTTTGAGCCTGAAGGTGGCGCAGTGGACCAATGAATTGCAGACCGCCATCGGCCTGGTGGGCGCGGGCATGGGCGTGACCTTGGTGCCGGCCTCGGTGCAGGTGCTGCATCGGGCGGACATCGGCTATACGCCGGTGGTGGAAGCCACCGCCACTTCGCCGATCATTCTCAGCCGGCGGATCAATGACCAGTCGCCGGGGCTTAATCATTGCCTGCAATTGGTGGAAGAGTTGATTTAAAAGAACACCACACATCCAATGTGGGAGCGGGCTTGCTCGCGAATGCGCAGTGTCAGTCACCGAATGAGTTGGCTGATGCACCGCATTCGCGAGCAAGCCCGCTCCCACATTTGATCTCCGTTGTTTTTGAGTAAAGTGTTCATCCCCGCATGCGCCGTGCGTCGTTGCGTTGCAGCGTCTGGCTGGGGGATTCGTCGAACAGCTTGCGGTACTCGGCCGAGAACCTCCCTAAATGGGTAAACCCCCAGCCCAGGGCAATTTCGGAGATGGTGCGGGTCGAGCCGTGTTCGAGGATTTCCTGGCGCACGGCCCCCAGGCGGTATTTCTTCAAATAGGCCATGGGCGACAGGGCGAAGTATTTGCGGAAGGCATCGAACAGCTTGAAGCGCGAAACCCCCGCCGCTGCCTCCAAATCCTCCAGATGCACCGCTTCCCGCGCGTTGTCATGGATGTACTGCCGCGCACGGATCAGATAGTGCGGCAGCTTCACCCCCAGCACGTCCCGCAGTTCTTCGGAGTAGTTATTCGGCTGGGCGAGAATCAGGCCCTTGATCAGTGAGCTTTCGAGATCCCGGGTAAACGCCGCCTGGTCATACAGCTCGCTGCTGCGCTCCAGCTCCGCAATGAAATACCGCGCCATACGCCACCATGACGCCGAGGCGCCATCCACCGCATCCATTACCGACTCAAAGCGCAGCGGCGCCTCAATCGGCCGTTGCAGCAGGCCTTCCAGGGATTCGCTCATCGCCGCGCGGGTGATCACCACCTGCAACTTGCGGCAGTCGCCGGAAATCGCCAGCACTTGATGCTCATTGGGCGAGATGATCACGCCTTGGTCGCGGTTGGAACTGAGCCGTTCGCCGTTCTTGCTCAGTTCCTGCTCGCCCACCAGCGGCAGGCTCAGGCTGTAGCTGCTGAAGTGCTCGGCGTCTTCGATGTCGATCGTGACGTCGGTGCCGTACTCAATAATCCCCAGCGTGGTGGCGCGGGACTTGAACACATTGGCACTGTGGTGAAAACGGATGCGCTCTGGCGTCGCGGTCTGCAGCCGGTGTGGCCCGCAAATGCCGGACATCCAGCTGCAGGCGCCTTCAAGGTCGAAGCGCTCGATACGTATATCGCGTGTATTGCTACTCATCACGGGGCACCCACGGCAATTGTGGCCGGCGCGCTCTGACGGCGCGTCCTGGTAGAGCAACAGCAAGTTTTGCGCCACGCCAGCGGCATTGCCACTGGGTGGATAGCAACCGTCGATTAAGTGGATAACGCACCGACTTTTCCGACAATCGCCTTGCTAGACAGTAGCGCATTCCACCACTGCCCTGCACCGCCGTGGGTATTTGGTGCCCAACTAAGTGGCCCACCTTCCCCCATTAACCGGATAGCCCGCCACCCCGCCGCAGCCTCTTAATGGCCTACCCGTTTAGCCATTATCAAAAAGGTGCCTCCCATGAGTGGTGCAAGAAGCGTCGAGCAGTGGAAAAGCTTTATCGAAGGCTGCCTGGACTTTCGTCCGGTGGATGAAGTGTTCCGCATCGCCCGGGACATGTTCACCGAGCCGGAGCTGTTTGATCTGGAGATGGAACTGATCTTCGAAAAGAACTGGATCTACGCCTGCCACGAAAGCGAATTGGCCAACAAGCATGACTTCATCACTATGCGCGCCGGGCGCCAGCCGATGATCATCACCCGCGACGGCGAAGGCCAGCTCAACGCACTGATCAACGCCTGCCAGCACCGCGGCACCACCCTGACGCGGGTCGGCAAGGGCAACCAGTCCACCTTCACCTGCCCGTTCCACGCCTGGTGCTACAAGAGCGATGGCCGGCTGGCGAAGGTCAAGGCGCCGGGGGAATACCCCGAAGGGTTCGACAAAGCCACTCGCGGCCTGAAAAAGGCGCGGATCGAGAGCTACAAGGGCTTCGTGTTTATCAGCCTGGACGTGAACGGCACCAATAGCCTGCAAGACTTCCTCGGCGACGCCAAAGTGTTCTTCGACATGATGGTCGCCCAGTCGGCCACCGGTGAACTGGAAGTGCTGCCGGGCAAATCGGCCTACACCTACGACGGCAACTGGAAACTGCAAAACGAAAACGGCCTGGACGGTTATCACGTCAGCACCGTGCACTACAACTACGTGGCCACGGTGCAGCACCGCCAGCAGGTCAACACTGAAAACGGTACCGGCTCTGGCACGACCCTGGACTACAGCAAGCTCGGCGCCGGCGACGCGAATACCGATGACGGCTGGTTCGCCTTCAACAATGGCCACAGCCTGCTGTTCAGTGACATGCCGAATCCGACGGTCCGCTCCGGCTACGCCACCATCATGCCGCGCCTGATCGAAGAACACGGTCAGCAAAAAGCCGAGTGGATGATGCACCGCCTGCGCAACCTGAACATCTACCCGAGCCTGTTCTTTCTGGACCAGATCAGCTCGCAGTTGCGGATCATCCGCCCCATCGCCTGGAACAAGACCGAGATCATCAGCCAGTGCCTGGGGGTGAAAGGCGAGTCTGACGCCGACCGAGAAAACCGCATTCGCCAGTTCGAGGATTTCTTCAACGTTTCCGGTATGGGCACGCCGGATGACCTGGTGGAATTTCGCGAAGCCCAGCGCGGCTTCCAGGGCCGCCTGGAGCGCTGGAGCGATATCTCCCGTGGCAGCCATCGCTGGGAAACCGGGCCGACGCCCAATAGCGAATCCATCGGCATCCAGCCGGCGATGACCGGCACCGAATTCACCCACGAAGGGCTGTACGTCAACCAGCACCGCAACTGGCAGAAATTCCTGCTGGACGGGCTCGATGCCCAAGCCCTGAAACTGCGGGAGGTGAAATGATGAATGCGCAATTGCAGTACCGAATCGAACAGTTTTTTTACCGTAAATCCGAGCTGTGCGATGCACAGGATTGGGACGCGTATGTGCAGTTGTTCGACCCGCAGAGTGAGTTTCATCTGCCGCAGTGGGATTCGGAACACGTCTACACCCGCGACCCGAAGCGCGAGATGTCGCTGATCTACTACGCCAACCGCTCGGGCCTGGAGGATCGGGTGTTTCGGTTGCGCACGGGCAAGGCCGCGTCGGCCACGCCGATGCCGAGGACGCTGCATCTGATCAACAACGTGCGGATTGCCGAGCAACCGGACGGGCTGCTGGAAGTGAAGCTGAACTGGCACACGCTGTTCTATCGGCTGGCGACGTCGGAGCAGTTCTACGGCAGCGCCACTTACAGCCTCAAGCCCGATGGCGACAGCTGGCTGATCACCCGCAAGCATGCGCTGCTGCTCAACGACACCATCAACTCGGTGCTGGATTTCTATCACCTGTGAGCTGATGCATTACACCTGTGGCGAGGGAGCTTGCTCCCGCTGGACCGGGCTGGCGTTCCAGTGCGTAGCGCTCCCAGTTTTTTGGGGCTGCTGCGCAGCCCAGCGGGAGCAAGCTCCCTCGCCACAAGTAAATCGCAGGCATAACAATCAAACTCGCGGAGTTCTGCGAATGAATCACAAAGTGGCCTTCAGTTTTGCCGACGGCAAGACCCTGTTTTTCCCGGTGGGCGCCAATGAGATCCTGCTGGACGCAGCCTTGCGCAACGGCATCAAGATCCCGCTCGACTGCCGCGAAGGCGTGTGCGGCACTTGTCAGGGCCGTTGCGAGTCCGGCGATTTCACTCAGGACTATGTGGATGAGGAAGCCCTCTCCAGCCTCGACCTGCAACAACGCAAAATGCTCAGTTGCCAGACCCGGGTCCAGTCCGACGCGGCGTTTTATTTCGATTTTGATTCCAGCCTGTGCAACGCGCCGGGGCCAGTGCAAATCCGCAGCACGGTGAGCAATGTGCAGCAGATCTCGACCAGCACCGCGATCCTGCACCTGCAGCTGGAAAACTCATTGGACTTTTTGCCGGGCCAATACGCCCGCCTGTCGATTCCCGGCACCGACAGTTGGCGCTCCTACTCTTTCGCCAACCGCCCGGGCAATCAATTGCAGTTCCTGATCCGCCTGCTGCCCGATGGCGTGATGAGCAACTACATCCGCGAGCGCTGCCAGGTAGGCGATGAGCTGCTGCTGGAGGCGCCATTGGGTGCCTTCTACCTTCGGCATGTCACCCGACCGCTGGTGTTGGTGGCCGGCGGCACCGGCTTATCGGCGCTGCTGGGCATGCTTGACGACCTGGCCGCCAGCGCCTGCCAACAGCCGGTGCACCTGTATTACGGCGTGCGCGGCGCGGCCGATCTGTGCGAGGCCGCCCGCATCGCCGCTTATGCCGAAAAAATCCCAAACTTTCGCTACACCGAAGTACTCAGCGATCCGCCTTCCGATTGGGCCGGCAAGCGTGGCTACCTCACCGAGCATTTCGACCTGGCCGAATTGCGGGATCAATCGGCAGATATGTACGTGTGCGGCCCGCCGCCGATGGTCGAATCCATCAAACAATGGCTGCTGGATCAGGCACTTGATGGCGTTCAGCTGTATTACGAAAAGTTTACCGAGAGTAATATCTGACCCCTCAGCGGTATGAGGGGCTGGTTCGGTGTGCGATCAACCCTGAAAAAAACAAGTAGAAGGGAATGTTAATGGCGGATGACATGGTTAACCCGGTGGGCCTCAAGCGTGGCCTGAAGAACCGGCATATTCAGCTGATTGCCTTGGGAGGGGCGATCGGGACCGGGCTGTTCCTCGGCTCGGCGGGCGTGCTCAAGTCGGCGGGGCCGTCGATGATCCTGGGCTATGCGGTAGCCGGTTTCATCGCGTTCCTGATCATGCGCCAGCTGGGCGAGATGATCGTCGAGGAACCGGTAGCCGGCTCCTTCAGCCATTTTGCCCACAAATACTGGGGCGGTTACGCAGGCTTCCTCGCCGGCTGGAACTACTGGGTACTCTACGTGCTGGTAGGCATGGCCGAGCTGACAGCGGTGGGCAAGTACATCCAGTTCTGGTGGCCGGAAATTCCAACCTGGGCCAGTGCGGTGGTGTTCTTTGTGCTGGTCAACCTGATCAACACGCTCAACGTGAAGTTCTTCGGTGAGACCGAGTTCTGGTTCGCGATCATCAAGGTGGTGGCGATTGTCGGCATGATCGTGCTCGGCTGCTACCTGTTGTTCAGCGGCACCGGCGGCCCGCAAGCCTCGGTGAGCAACCTGTGGAGCCACGGCGGGTTCTTCCCGAACGGCGGCATGGGATTGTTGATGTCCATGGCGTTCATCATGTTCTCGTTCGGCGGCCTGGAGCTGGTGGGTATTACCGCCGCCGAAGCCAGCGAGCCCCGCAAGGTGATCCCGAAGGCGATCAACCAGGTGGTGTACCGGATCCTGATTTTCTACGTCGGCGCACTTACCGTGCTGCTGTCGTTGTACCCATGGGATCAACTGCTGCAAACCCTCGGCGCATCGGGCGATGCCTACAGCGGCAGCCCGTTCGTGCAGATCTTCTCGCTGATCGGTAACGACACCGCCGCCCACATCCTCAACTTCGTGGTCCTGACCGCGGCGCTGTCGGTGTACAACAGCGGCGTGTACTGCAACAGCCGCATGCTGTTCGGCCTGGCCGAGCAAGGCGATGCGCCGAAAGCGCTGATGAAGCTGAACAAGCAAGGCGTGCCTCTGCGTGCCCTGGGTATTTCGGCCCTGGTGACGCTGCTGTGCGTGGTGATCAACTACGTCGCACCGCATGACGCACTGGAGCTGTTGTTTGCGCTGGTGGTTGCCTCGCTGATGATCAACTGGGCGCTGATCAGCCTGACCCACATCAAGTTCCGCAAGGCCATGGGCGAGCAAGGCGTGGTGCCGACGTTCAAGACCTTCTGGTTCCCGTTCAGCAACTACCTGTGCCTGGCGTTCATGCTGATGATTATCTGCGTGATGCTGGCGATTCCGGGTGTACGGGCGTCGGTGTATGCGATTCCGGTTTGGGTCGGGATTATCTATGTGGCGTACCGGTTGCGGTTGAATAACGCGAAGGCAGTAACAGCGCAATAACCCATGTGGGAGCGGGCTTGTGTGGGAGCGGGCTTGCTCGCGAAGGCGTCGTGTCAGTCACCTGATGTATTGACTGACCCACCGCTTTCGCGAGCAAGCCCGCTCCCACATTTTGATCGTATTCCAAATGAAAAGCCCCGGTACTGATGAGTACCGGGGCTTTTTGTTGGGCCTTGATTACAACGTGGAACGCACTCGCCACAGCTCGGGGAACAGCACGGTGTCGAGCATCTTGCGCAGGTAGCCCACGCCTTCGGTGCCGCCCGTACCGGGCTGGAAGCCGATGATCCGCTCCACGGTGGTGACATGGCGGAACCGCCACTGGCGGAAGGAATCTTCCAGGTCGATAAACTTTTCGGCCAGTTGGTACAGGTCCCAATAACGGCTCGGATCGCGATAAACCTCGCGCCACGCCGCCTCCACGGATTCATCGTGGACCGTCGGCGCCGTCGGGTCGCATTCGGCACGCTTGGGGTCGATCGCCAGCCCGGCCTTGGCCATCAGGTTGATCGCCTCGTCATACAGCGACGGCGTGGCAATCGCCACTTTCAACTCGTTCAACAAGTCCGGGCGATGGGCGTGGGGCCGCAACAGCGCCGCGCTTTTATTGCCGAGGATGAATTCGATTTCCCGGTACTGGAACGACTGGAAGCCCGACGACTGGCCCAGGTACGGGCGAATCGACTTGTACTCCGACGGCGTCATGGTCGCCAGCACCGCCCAGGCGTGCACCAGTTGGTCAAAGATTCGCGACACCCGCGCCAGCATCTTGAACGCCGGTGGCAACTCACCCAGGCGTACGTGTTCACGCGCGGCCTTGAGTTCGTGAAGCATCAGCTTCATCCACAGCTCCGAGGTCTGGTGCTGGATGATGAACAGCATTTCGTTATGGTCCGGCGACAGCGGATGCTGGGCGCTGAGTACTTTGCCCAGGTCCAGGTAGTCGCCATAGCTCATGGACTCGGAAAAATTCAGCTCGGCGTTATGCCATTCTTCCGGCGGCTGGTAGTCAGGGGAGAAAGGACACTGGCTCATCGCGTGGGCTCCTTGAGCGGGCGGAGAATGGCTCGTACCGGGCTGGCATCGAGGTTGGCAAAACGCAGCGGCAGCGCGATCAACTCGTAATCGCCCTCCGGCACCTCGTCGAGGACGATGCCTTCGAGAATCGCCATGCCATGACGGGCGACGGCGTTGTGGGAGTCCATGGTCTTGGACTGTTGCGGGTCCAGGGACGGCGTGTCGATGCCGATCAGGCGCACACCGAGGCTGGCCAGCAGCTCGACGGTTTGCGGGGCAACGGCGGTGAAATTCGAATCCCAGGTATCCAGCGGCACCTGTTGATAAGTGCGCAGCAGCACACGCTCCGGCAGGTTCTCCAGGCGGCCTTCCAACTGATGTGGCTGCACCAGCGCGCCGCAGCCCAGGCAATGCAGCACCCGGCACGGGCCCATGTACACATCCAGGGACACTTCGCCGATGGGCGCACCGTCAGCGCTGTAGTGCAACGGCGCGTCCACATGGGCGCCGGTGTGGGGCGACAGGGTGATGCGCCCGACATTTACCGGGCACTCGGGGCCGAACTGCCACACGCGCTCTTCCTGAAACGGCGTATCACCCGGCCAGGTCGGGGTCGCGGTGCTCAAGGGCGGGCTGATGTCCCACCACGTTGTTATTGGATTCATTTCAAGGCTCTCGGTCGTTACTGGGGTGAATGATACGAGGGCCAGCTGTAAATATTCTTGCGAATACCAGCGCAAAGCGGGAAATCTTTCGCACTTACTGCGAGGAAATGGCTGATTGGTGATTGGATGTTTCAAAGCGCCCGGTCAGGCATTGCCCCCTGTAGGAGCGAGCTTGCTCGCGAAAAACTCGAGGCCCCCGCGTGGAGTCAGAATGCCAACGTCATCGTTAACGACCTTCGCGAGCAAGCTCGCTCCTACAGGGGATCAAGATCAACGGCCGCCTGCGCTTCTGGGCATCCCGATGTCGAGTTCAGACCACAGGCGGGCGGCCCAAGGCGATAGGGTTCGGACTTCCCATCCACTGCCTCGGAACCATCATGTCCAAGCCGATCACCGTACTGCGCGATACCCATCCACTGCCGGTGCTGGACGCCTGCAAATGGGAAAAACTCGAAGGCGACCCACACACCGTCAACCTCAACGCCTACACCAGCGAAGACGGCAGCAAGATCATGGGCACCTGGATCTGCACCCCGGGCAAATGGCGAGTGGAGTACGTGAAGTGGGAATACTGCCACTTCCAGGAAGGCTACTGCGTGATCACCCCCGACGGCCTGGAGCCAATCCATTTGCGGGCTGGGGATATCTTTGTGGTGGAACCGGGGATGAAGGGAACGTGGGAAGTGGTGGAGACGGTGCGTAAGTATTTTGTGTTTGCCTGACAGCCATTGTGGCGAGGGGGCTTGCCCCCGTTGGACCGGGCTGGCGCTCCAGTGCGTAGCGCTCCCGCTTTTTTTGGGGCCGCTGCGCAGCCCGACGGGGGACAAGCCCCCTCGCCACAGTTCCCGGAAAATCCCCTATTGGGGTTTGCGATAGCTGTTGATGATCGCCGAGAAGTCCTTGCCCCCTTCCCCACGCTGGCTCATCGATTGATACAACTGCTGCGCCACTGCACCGAGGATCACCGGTTGGTGCGCCTGGCGGGCGGCTTCAGTGGCCAGGCCAAGATCCTTGAGCATCAGTTCCGCACCAAACCCGCCGGTATAGCCCCGCGACGACGGCGCCGTTTCGATAATCCCGGGCCATGGGTTGTAGGTGTCCGAACTCCAGCAGCGCCCGGTGGAGCTGTTGATGATTCCCGCCAGCACTTGGGTGTCGATGCCCAGCGCATCGCCCAGGGCCATGGCTTCGCTGACGCCGACCATGGTGATACCCAGCAGCAGGTTGTTGCAGATCTTGGCGATTTGCCCGGTGCCGACTTCACCGCAGTGAACGATGTTGCGGCCCATCTGCGCCAGCACTGGCTGCAGGGTGGCGAACAGTTCCGGAGTGGCGCCGACCATGAAGGTCAACGTCCCGGCCTGGGCACCGCCGGTCCCGCCAGACACCGGGGCGTCGGCCATCACCACGCCTTGTTTCGCGGCCGCCGCCGCTACGTCGCGGGCGGTTTGCGGGTCGATGGTGCTGCAATCCACCGCCGGCACGCCTTTGCCAATGCCGGCCAGCACGCCATCTTCACCGAGCCATACGCTGCGCACATGGGCCGCGGCCGGGAGCATGGTCACCACCAGCTCGGCGCCTTCTGCTGCCGCACGCGGTGAGGCGCTGATGGTGCCGCCCAGTTCGGCCAGTTCCTTGAGCACGGTCTGGTTCAAATCGAACAGGTTCAGCGCGTGGCCGGCCTTGATCAGGTTGCGCGCCATCGGCGCGCCCATGTTGCCCAGGCCAATAAATGCAATCTTCATGGTCGTCTCCTCGATCAGCGCAGGTTGATGGTGGTGTTGACGCCATCGTTGACGCTGTCATCGTCGAACCAGCGGCTGGTGACGGTCTTGGTCTGGGTGTAGAACTGCACCACTTGCTTGCCGTACGGGCCCAGATCGCCGAGTTTCGAACCGCGGGAACCGGTGAAGCTGAAGAACGGAACTGGTACGGGGATCGGGATGTTGATGCCGACCTGGCCGACGTCGATTTCGCTCTGGAATTTACGCGCTGCCGCGCCGCTCTGGGTGAACAGGCCGGTGCCGTTGCCGAACGGGTTGGCGTTGACCAGGGCGATGGCTTGGTCGAGGGTGTCGACTTCCAGCACCACCAGCACCGGGCCGAAGATTTCCTGGGTGTAGATCTGCATGTCGGTGGTCACGCCGGAGAACAGGGTCGGGCCGACGAAGTTGCCGTCTTCGAAACCTGGAACCTTGATGTCACGGCCATCCAGCTCCAGCTTGGCGCCTTCTTTCACGCCGCTTTCGATCAGGTCGAGAATGCGTGCCTTGGCGCGCTTGGAGATCACCGGGCCCACATCAGTACCGGCTTCACTGCCGGCATTCACCTTGAGTTTTTGCGCCAGGGCCTTGAGGTCCGGCAGCCATTGCTTGGCCGCGCCCACCAGCACCACCACGGAAGTTGCCATGCAACGCTGACCGGCCGCGCCGAATCCGGCACCTACCAGGGCGTTGAGGGTTTGCTCACGGTTGGCGTCCGGCAGCACCACGGCGTGGTTCTTGGCGCCCATCATCGATTGCACGCGCTTGCCGTGTTTGCCGGCGAGGTCATAGACGTGAGTACCCACGGCGGTCGAGCCGACGAAGGACACAGCCTTGATGTCTTTGTGGGTGCACAGCGCATCCACCACATCCTTGCCGCCGTGAACCACGTTCAGCACACCGGCTGGCACACCGGCTTCGACTGCCAGCTCAACCAGCAGCACGGTCGACAGCGGGTCCTGTTCCGAAGGCTTGAGCACGAAGGTGTTACCGCAGGCGATGGCCATCGGGAACATCCACAGCGGAATCATTGCCGGGAAGTTGAACGGGGTGATGCCTGCGCACACGCCGATCGGCTGGCGCAGGGTGTAGGTATCCACACCGCCGGCGACGTTTTCAGCGAATTCGCCCATCTGCAGGGTGCCGATGGAGCACGCATGCTCAACCACTTCCAGGCCACGGAAAATATCGCCTTCAGCGTCGGCAATGGTCTTGCCCTGCTCGGCGCTGAGGACCACGGCGATGCGCTTTGAGTGCTCGCGGATCAAGGCTTGCAGCTTGAGCATGATGCGCATGCGCGCACCGATCGGCGTCAGCTTCCAGGTCTGGAAGGCGCGATGGGCGGCGTCGATGGCAGCGTTGACTTCTTCGGGGGTGGAGAAAGGCACACGGGCCAGTACTTGCTGGGTGGCGGGGTTGACGATGTCTTGCCATTCGGTGGTCTTGGACTCGACCCACTCGCCGTTGATCAGCAGCTTGACCTGTTTCACGGAAATATCGGCAGATGCGTTCATGTGGTCTCCAATTCTTGTAGGTATGCAGAGAACCAAGGCGTTGAATCGCCTTGAGGATGAGGCGTTCGGACTTTTGTAGGAGCAAGCTTGCTCCTACACATGAGGCGTTCGGACTGTTTTTGGAGTATAGATGTGCAAACTTCTAATAAGAACGCACATAAAAGCCGGTCCAATATGCAAAAAAACATCACGTCACTAGGCTCCCTGAACTGGGATGACCTGAAGTTTTTCCTCGAAGTCGCCCGCACCCGCAAGGCCAGCGTCGCCGCCAAGCGCTTGGCGGTGGACTACACCACCGTGTCGCGGCGCATTACCTCCCTTGAAGGATCCTTGGGCACTCTGCTGTTTGAAAAGTCCCGGACCAACGGCTTCGTATTGACCACCGAAGGCCAGCGTTTGCTGGGTTACGCCGAGTCCATCGAAAGCACCTTGCACATGGCCTGCGAACAGGTTTCCGGCTCCGGCGTGGCGTTGTCCGGCCACGTACGCATGGGCTGCACCGAAGGGTTCGGCAGCTTCTTCGTCACCCCGCAACTGAGCCACTTCGTCGACACCTACCCGGCGATCTCTGTGGACATCCTGCCCCTGCCGCACTTCATCAGCCTGTCCAAGCGCGAGGCGGATATCGTCATCGCCCTGGAGCGGCCCGAACACGGGCCGTATGTGTGCTGCAAGCTGTGCGACTACAAGCTGCAGCTGTACGCGACACAGGAATACCTGGACCAGCACCCACCCATCCGCCGGGCAGCGGATTTGGCCGAACACCCGTTTATCAGCTACGTGGATGACCTGGCGTTCAGCTCGGAGCTGTTGTACCTGGCGAATGTGGTGCCCGGCGCCAGCGCGAGCTTGCGCAGTACCAGCGTGATCGCGCAGTACGTGGCGGCGCAGCAAGGGCGGTCGCTGGCGATCCTGCCGTGCTTTTTGGCGGCGCAGGATCCGCGGTTGCTGCCGGTGCTTTCGAAGGAGATCAACATTACGCGGCAGTTCTGGATGTACTGCCGCGAGGATCTGAGGAAGTTGAAACGGATCACCCTGCTGTGGGATTACATCCGTGAGGTGACGGAGCAGAATCAGCCGTTGTTGATGGGGGAAACGCGGGAGATGAGGTTTGCGGATTAAATAAATGTGGGAGCCGGGCTTGCCCGCGATAGCAGCGTGTCAGTCGCCAAATACATCAACTGATCCACCGCCTTCGCGAGCAAGCCCGCTCCCACATTTTTGAACGCATTCCATAGAGCGAACCAGGGCGTCGGCTTAGTCCGCAATCACCACAATCGACACCCGGCGATTCTCGGTGCGCCCCGCCGCTGTCGTGTTGGACGCCACCGGCTCGCTGCTGCCCAGCCCGCGCAGTTGTACGTTTTCTTCTTTCATGCCAACGCCCACCAACACCTGTGCGACGCTTTTTGCCCGGCGCAGGGACAGTTGCTGGTTGTAGGTTTCCTTGCCCGAGGCGTCGGTGTGGCCGTCGACCCGTACGCGTTCAATACCTACGCCCAGCAGCGCCTTGCCAATGCGCTGGACGATCTCGGTGCTGGGGGCATTCAGGCTTTCGACGTCGCTGCCAAACAGGACCTTGCCCGAGAGGCCGAAGGCCCAGCCCTCGTCAGTCAGTTCGAAGCCTTGCTGTTTGAGCACGGCGATTTGCGCCGGTGTCAGGCCTTTGGGCGGCGGTGTCTGGCAGCCACTCAGGGCGAGCATGGCCACGAGCAAGGTGATGAATAAAAAGCGTGCGGTCGAGAACAAGGGATCAACTCCTGTGTTGAACGTTGGCGGCGGGAGACTCGGATTCCGCCGTTTGCTGGCCACCCTGGGAGAGCCGTTTGGCCTGGTACATCGCCGCGTCGGCGGCGTTGAGCAGGTTACCGGGGGTGGCACCATGATCAGGGTAGATGGCAATGCCAATACTGAGTGAGGTCAATACGTGGGTGTCGCCGGGCAGCGCAATGGGCGCGTCCATGCTGGCGATGATTTTTTCGGCAATGCGCTGGGCGTCCTCAAGCCTATGCAGGGGCGACAGCAAGATGGCGAATTCATCGCCGCCCAGGCGTGCCACCAGGTCCTGTTCGCGCAGTTGCGCACGAATGCGCGCAGCCACTGCCACCAATACTGCGTCGCCGGCGGCGTGGCCGTAGTTGTCGTTGATGTCTTTGAAGCGGTCGCTGTCGAGGAACAATACCGCGACCTTCTCGTTGAGTTTGGCGGCGCTGCGCAGGGCGCGAATCAGCCGACCTTCGAAGAAAGCACGGTTGGGCAGTCCGGTCAGGCTGTCGTGGCTGGCCTGGTGGGCGAGGGTTTCGTTTTCGCTTTGCAGGTGGGTCTGCCAGGCTTCCAGCTCGTCGAGCAAGGCATTGAAGTCGTTGCCCAGGCTGTCGAGTTCGGCGATTTGCGCCGGCGGTACGCGCCGGTCAAAGGCCCGCTCGCTGCGGGCGGCGTGGGCCACCGAAGCCAGGCTGTGCAACGGCCCGGTGATGCCGCGTAACAGGCGCCGCGCCAGATACAGCGCAACCCAGGCACTGAGAGCGGTGCACACCAAAATCCCGGCAAGGCCGCTGAGCAGGAAGCGCAACAGGCTGCCGCCATGGCCGGTCAGGTGCACGCTGCCGATGACCTGGCCCTGGTGCAGGATCGGCTGGGTGATGGGCTGTTCAAGCAGCGCATGCGCCAACTGCAGCTCAATCATCGACAGCATCCCGGTTTCCGGGCGCTCCCAATGTGCCAGTTGCTTGCCTTCAACGTTGAAGACTTCTGCCTCGGCCACCTCTTCTTCCGAGGCAATCACGGCCAATGCTTCAGTGGCCGCCGCGCTGTCGTTGAACACCACCGCCGCTTCCACGGTGTAGTTGATGGAGCGGGCGATCAGGTGCAGGTTGTGGTCGGCATACACCCGTAGCGCGAGCACGCCGAGCAGGGTCAGGGAGATACTGGCCATGCTGACGGCCATCAGCGCCAGACTCAGGTGCCCACGCCCGATCACCGAACGCAAAGTAGGGCGCACTGGCGCCTTATCAACTCTCATGAGCCCGGCGCTCGACGGCGGGACAGTTGCAGTACGCTCGGATGAATGCGCACACCGCTGCGGGCAACGGAGTCCAGGTTGACCTCGAAGGACACCTGTTCGTCGGCCACTCGCAGGCAGAACAGGCTACCCACGGTGCATTGGTCACCGCCTTCGCTGATGCTGAGCACCGGACGGCCGGCCAATGTGGTGAACAGCCGGCTGCGCTCCTCGCTGGTCAATTGGCCGATGTAGACGGCGTCGCATGCGCTGGCAATGTCGGGATGGTCAGCCAGCAAACGCTGGACCACTACCGGACGGCCGGTAGCCTGGGTGGTGCCTTTGACCAGGTCATCGGTGTATTGGGTTGGCCCGACGATGCACAGGCGCAATTGCGCGGGCTCTACCGGCCAGCGGGCATAACTGAGGATTCCGAGGACCACCTGCGTGACAGACTTGGCCCGGTGATCAGCCATGTCGGCAGGGGGCTGGGCAAAAGCGAGAGGCGTGAAGATCCACAGAAGCGCCAACAGCAGCATTCGTCTCCAGCTCAAACTTCGCTCTGTGGGCGAGACAGCCACGTTCATGCAGCGATTCTCTAAGATCTTCTCGGGATGATGCCGCAACGATAGCACAACGGCGGAAAACCCCCGAGGCGACACCTAGGAGGATTCCGACATTTTATTAAGAAAAATCACACATTTGGATCAGAAAATTTAGATGACCCATTGGTCAGGTTCTTTAACGATCAAGTGCCCAGCTCCAGCATCAGCCCACTCAAGCGCTTCACCTTGCGACTCACCGCCTCTTCGAACACGCCACCCCGGGGTTCGATCAGGCTGAACCAGTCCTTGGCGCGGGTGATGCCGGTGTAGATCAACTCTTTGGTGAGCACCGGGTTCAGCGCATCCGGCAGAATCAGTGCGGTATGGGTGAATTCAGAGCCTTGGGATTTGTGCACCGTCATCGCATAAACGGTTTCGACGTCGTTGAGCCGGCTGGGCAGCACAAAGCGCACGCCGCCCTGGCCATCGTTGCGCGGGAACGCCACCCGCAGCACCTGCGGCCCGCCGTCGCTTTCGGGTAGTTTCAGGGCGATGCCAATGTCGCCGTTCATCAGGCCAAGGCCGTAGTCGTTGCGAGTCATCAACACCGGGCGGCCTTCGTACCACTGCTGATCGCTGTCGATCAGCCGGGACTTGAGCAGCGCCGCGGTGATGCGCAGGTTCAAGCCCTCGACACCCCACGGGCCCTTGCGGACGGCGCAGAGCAGCTGGAACGCGTCGAAGGCTGTCAGCAGCTTTTGCGCCCAGAGCGTCCAGGCCTCGTCATCCCGTGGCGTCTCTACGGACGGGCGCGCGGCCTGCAGCAGCTTCAGGTAATAGCGATAACCGTGGGCTCCGTCACCATGGCCGTCCAGCACCAGGCGCTCCAGTGCATGGTCGTGCTCGCCCTTGAGGCTGACGCAAAACAGATCGGCATGGCTGCGGGCAGCCAGCAGTTTGCGGGCCTGTTCAGGATTTTGCTGATTGACCCAACGGGCCAGTTGGCCGATGCCGCTGCCTTCGCCAAAACGCCGCGAGTAACGCAGCATCACCACTTGTTGCGCCAATGGATGACTGCCGTCGAGGTCTTCCTGCAGGCCGCTGGCGCGGAGGTCTTCGCCGCTGACCTGTTGCAGCCACAGGCGGGTTTGCGGGCTGTAGAAACCGGCTTCGGCGTCGCGGCACAAATCACCCAACACCGCGCCGGCCTCGACCGAGGCCAACTGGTCCTTGTCACCCAGCAGCACCAGGCGGGCATGGGGTGGTAAGGCATCCAGCAGGTTGGCCATCATTTCCAGGTCAATCATTGAGGCTTCATCCACCACTAATACATCCAGCGGCAACGGATTGCCGATGTGATGCCGGAAGTGTCGGGTGCCAGGTCGGCTGCCCAGCAAACGGTGGACGGTGGTGACCTGAGTCGGGATTTTTTCCTTCACCGCATCCGGTACTTTCAGCGACAGCACTTGCTGGCTGATGGACTCGGTCAAGCGTGCGGCCGCCTTGCCGGTGGGTGCTGCCAGGCGGATGCGCAATGCGCTGCCGTTCTCCACCGCTGGCGCCTGCAGCAGCGCGAGCAAGCGCACCACCGTGGTGGTCTTGCCAGTGCCCGGGCCGCCGGTGACGATGCTGAATGCACCGCGTGTGGCCAGGGCGCAGGCGAGTTTTTGCCAGTCGACGACACCGTCTGGCGGGGCTTGGTCGAACAGCCGATTCAAGCGTTCGGGCAAATCGTCGGCAACGCTTTCGGTGGTGGCGAGTCGCAGGCGCAAGGCGCTGTCGATACGTCGCTCGTAAGTCCAGTAGCGGCGCAAGTACAGGCGCGTGCCCGACAGCACCAGTGGCCGGCTTTGCGCGTCCGCGCTGCCGTCGACGGCCGGTGCCACCAGGCGGCTAGCGGCCAGGACGTTGCACCAGTGAGCGCCATCCAGGCCGTCGAGCAATTGCGATGGCAACAGCATGACACCCGTTTGCGCATCACCTTCAGGCGGCAGCGACAGGGCGAAATCCGGAGCCTTGAGGGTTTCGAACAGGTCCAGGCACACATGGCCATGGCCCAGTTGGTGACTGGTCAGGGCGGCGGCCAGCAACACCAGGGGATCAGCCTCGGGATCAAGCTCGTGGAGGAAGCCGACGAAGGCTTTATCCAACGCGCGCAACCAGCCGCGCTGCACCCAAAGGTCGAGCAATTGCACCAGGTCGGCGGCGCGACTGAGGGGCGTCAGCGCCTCGAGCGGTAACGGCGACAGGCTCATAGCAGCTCTCCTTGTTCCCAGGCGGGCTCGGCTTTGGGTGGTAGCGGTTTACCCTGGAACAGCAGGTCCAGGTTTTCGATCAATGCCCGAGGCGGACGGGTGAAATACGCACCCTGGCTCGCGGAATGGGTGCCCCTCAGGAACAGGTACAACGCACCGCCGACATGGCGATCGTAGTCGTAATCCGGCAGACGAGCCTTGAGCTGGCGATGCAGGGCCAGTAGGTAAAGCACGTATTGCAGGTCGTAACGATGATCGAGGATCGACAGTTCCATGGCCTGTTGTGTGTAGGCCGAATCGTCGGGACCGAGCCAGTTGGATTTGTAGTCAGCCACGTAGTAACGGCCTTGGTGCTCGAACGTCAGGTCAATAAAGCCCTTGAACATGCCGTTGAGCAGCACAGGTTCAGCCGACACGCGGGATACGCCATTGTGAGTGTGCTGGCACACCAGTTTGTCGAGTGCGAGGACGTCGACCTTGTGGCTGGCGAACCAGAATTCCATTTCGATCTGGTAGTGCTGCAACTCGCTAAGGGCCAACTGCCCGTTATCCAGCGGCAACCGGGCTTGCAACAGGTGCCCGAGCCAACCGCTGAGGGTGCCGATCCAGCCTTCCCAACCGCGCCGGTTACAGCGGCGGGCGACCGCATCTTCGATGGCTTCGGGGGTGACGTCGAAGCCTTCTCCGCCCGCCCATTCCAGCAGACCATGGAGGAAGGTGCCGGGGTTTGGCCCGCGTGGGAAACGGTGAATATCTCCACCGGAAGCCGGCACTTCGCGCGGGGCATCCGGGTCGAGGCGTTCGTCGTCAAACAGCTTCTGCGCTTGTGGGCTTTCCGGTGCTTCGAGGCTGGCGGCGCTCATGCTTTCGCCGATGCGCAGAGCACTGTAGGAAGCGATCCACCAGTTTTCTGCGGCCTTGCGTTTGGGCAACAGCGGCGCAAGCAAAGTGGCTTCGTTGCGCGGCGGGTGGAAGATGACCGCATCGGCTTCGGGTATCTCTGAGTAATGCAGCGCAGGGCAACCTTCCTGCAAGTCGAGCAGCCAGCGGGTCAGGCCGGCGGATTCACCCAGTGAAGCACCGCCGCCGAGCAAGTAGCCCAGGGCCGACAGGTGCAACACCGAGCTGTTGTTATTGCCGCGCTTCAGGTCAGCGATCCCCAGCCAGCAAGCGTGTTTGGCCCGGGTCAGCGCCACGTAAAACAGGCGCAGGTCTTCGGCCAGGCGCTCGTCGTCGGCTTGGGCGATCAACTCGGCGGTGGGCCTGAGGCTGACTTGGGATCTGCCGTTTGCATCGTGGTAATGCAACGGCAAGCGGCTGCCATCCACCGGTTTTGCCGAGCAAATGAACGGCAGGAAGACCAGGTCGTATTCCAGCCCCTTTGACTTGTGGATCGTCACTACTTTGACCAGTTGCTCATCGCTTTCCAGGCGCAGGATCTGCTCTTCACCGGCCTGACCAGAGAGCGCGAGATGTTCGGCCAGATGGCGAATCAGTGCCTGTTCGCCGTCCAGTTCTGCGGCCGCCTGTTGCAACAATTCCGAGAGGTGCAACAGGTTGGTCAGCACCCGTTCGCCATCGCTGCGGGTGATCAGGGTTTGCGGTAATTGGAAGTCGTGCAACAGGCGACGCAGCATCGGCAGCACACCTTGGGTCCGCCAGATCGTGCGGTAGTCGCGGAACTGCATCACGCGTTTTTCCCACGCCAGTTCGTCCTGGTTCAGACGCTCCAGTTCGGGCAATGACAGGTTCAAGGTAACGCAGGCCAGGGCAGCGCGCAGTGGGCGCTCAACGTCTGGCTCGGCGCAGGCTTTGAGCCAGGCCAGCAGGTCGTGGGCTTCCTGGGCGGCAAACACCGAATCCTTATCAGACAGGTAGACGCTGCGCACACCACGGGCGGCCAGTTCACCACGCACAGCTTGGGCTTCCTTGCCGTCGCGCACGAGGATGGCGATATCTGACGGCAGCACGCCTTTGAAGCTAGCGTCTTTGCTCAGGAATCCGGCAGTACCCTGCTGGCCACCGTTGAGTAATGCGACGATTTGACTGGCACAGGTCGCGGCCAGCTGTTGGCGGTAGAGCACGCTGGAGATGGGCTGGTCGGTGGGCAGGTGCCAGAGGTTCAGCGCGGGCAACGTCTGACCGTTGACCTGCAGTTGTTCCTTGCGGCCTTGGGACAATACCGACTGGAACGGCACCGGATTCGTCCCGTCGGGTTCGCGGAACAGGAACGCGCCGCGGCCTTTTTCTGCGCGCTGGAACACATGGTTTACCGCCTCGACCATGGCGTGGCTGGAACGGAAGTTGGTGCCCAGGGTGTGATGGCGGCCGGTGGTGGACTGGCGCGCACGCAGATAGGTGTAGATGTCGGCACCACGGAAGGCGTAGATCGCCTGCTTCGGGTCGCCGATCAGGAACAGGCCGCTGTCGAGGTGGTTTTCTTCAATGCGGTAGATGCTGTCGAAGATGCTGTATTGCACCGGGTCGGTGTCCTGGAATTCGTCGATCAAGGCGACCGGGAATTGCTCTCGGATCACACTGGCCAGGCGTTCGCCGCCGTCGGCCTGCAGCGCGGCGTTGAGGCGGATCAGCATGTCGTCGAAGCCCATTTCGGCGCGACGACGTTTTTCTTCCTCGAAGCGTTTTCCTACCCAGCCGGCGGCGTGTTGCAGCACTGCGGCATCCGGCGTTGGCAGGGCGTCGAGGCTGGCCTTGAGACTGGCCATGGCGTCGATACCCGGATGGCGTGGTGGTTCGCCTTTCCAGGCTTCGGCCATGCCGTCGGGGGTCAGGCGGGTGAACCCGGTACCGATATCCAGTTGCTCGAGAGATTCATCTGCTGCCCAGGCGCTGATCTTCTCAAACCAGGGCTCGAAGTAACGCGCTTGCATCTTGCGGCCATCGACGGCTTTGGCGGCGACGGCCTGCAAGCAAATGTTGCGCAACTCTTCTGCCCATTGTTGCCAGGGTGCCTTGAGCGCGACGAGGGCTTGGCGGCGTTCCTGTAGGCATTCGTTGATCAGCTCGGCGGGGTCGCGAGTTTCATCCGTGGGCCGCTCGCTATTGAACAACGCGCGTACCCGTGGCATCAGGGCTGCCGGGCCGCCCCAATTGTTGCGCACCCAGTTCAATGCGTCGTCGTGCATCGGGTAGCAGAACAATCGCCAGTAGTCGCGTAGCACTTCGCCGAGCAGGTCGCTGTGGTCGGTTTCCAGGGTCTGGGTGAACAGGCTGCCGCTGTCGAAGGCGTGTTCGCGCAGCATGCGCTGGCACCAACTGTGGATGGTAGAGACGGCGGCTTCGTCCATCCATTGGGCAGCGATATCCAGACGATTGGCGCAGCCGGGCCATTGTTCGGGGCTGTATTGGTCGCGCAGTTCGGCGATCAGTGCATCGGGTTCTTCGATTTCTTCGCGGAAAAAACGCGCGGCCTCTGCCAGGCGGATGCGGATACGTTCGCGCAGTTCTTTGGTGGCGGCGTCGGTGAACGTCACGACGAGAATTTGCGGCGGCAGCAACTCGCGGCCGAAGCCCGATTCGTCACCGCCGTGGCCAAGTACCAAACGCAGGTAAAGCGCCGAGATGGTGAACGTCTTGCCGGTGCCGGCGCTGGCTTCGATCAGTTGGCTACCCTTGAGCGGGAACGCCAGGGCCAGGGGTTTTGTGCCGCTCATGCGCTGGCCTCCGCGCTGGTGAGTGATCGCCAGGGGGCGTTGATCAACGGTCGGTAGAGGGTTTCGCACCAACCTTCAAACTCTTCGCTGGCCAGCAGGGCAGCGTAGTCGGGGAACTGCCGGGTAAGCGCAGGGCTTTCGCGGCGCTCGCCGTCGGTGGTTTGGCCGTCGCCTTCATAGGCTTTGCTGGCGGCGGCTTGCGCTTTGGCCGGGTCGGTTTGACCGAGCCAGGCGAACGCTGTTTTAACGGCGATCGGCAGTGGTTCGCTCATTCCGGTTTTCCACGCGAGCAGCAGGTTACCGAGGAGTTCCTGGGCGGTGGCTTGCTCCAGCGGGGCCAATAGCAGGGTGTCGTCGCTCGCAACCAGGCCGGTGCTTAATGGCAGCCCGCAGGCGCAGGCCACCAGGTGGTTCACCCACGGGCGAATCAGGCGATGCCACTTGCGGGTTTTGATCGAGCCGATGCTGTTAGGAATGGCGGTGACACTTAAAAAGCTGCCGTCGCTGCGTTGGTGCAGGCCGCTGATCCAACCTTCCAGCTGGATGCCCTGATGCTCAAAACTGATCGGTTCGGCGCTGGTGTGCGGTGTTGGCCAGAGAGCCAGGAGTTGCTGATAACGTTGCAGCAGATCCGGCAAGGGCTCAATCAGTTCTTTGCGCAGGCATTCGCCGAAACCGACCATGGGCAACAAGCCGCTGCCTTGCAACCGCAGGGCTTGGGCGTTAAGGGCTCCGTCGAGGTTGTCGGGGCTCGTGAGTGCCGCCGTGAGCAAGCTGTCGCTCAAGCTATAGCGCTGCAGTGCATCAAGGACGAAGGGTTCTTCATCTTCCAGCGGAACTTCGGCGGCTTCGAAAAACACTTTCAGGCGCTGGCTGAAGAAGTGTTTGACCGGGTTGCGCAGGAAGTCTTGCAGTTGGCCGAGGATCAGCGGCTCTTCCTGAATGTACGGCGCCAGGCTGCCAGTATCTGGAAGATTTTCCGCGGCCGCATGGAGCAACTGCCATACGCGGGCGTAGCTGAACAGCTCATCACCTTCGTGGAAGTAGCGGGCGCTGAAGGGTTGGAGCGGGTGTTCCTGGGTGGTGGCTTCCAGCAGTGGTTCGCCGCTGGTGGTGTGCCAGCCGCTGGCGATGTGGTCGCGCAATTGGCCAATCAGGACGGATGCCGGGCGGTCGCTGTTGTCGCGGATGCTGCGGCCAACCCAACTGATGTAGAGCTGGTCGCGGGCCGATAGCAGGGCTTCGAGCAACAGGTAGCGATCGTCTTCACGGCGTGAGCGGTCGCCAGGGCGGTAGTCGCTGCCCATCAGGTCGAAGTCCAGCGGCGGTTGCGCGCGCGGGTAGTCGCCGTCGTTCATGCCCAGCAGACACACCAGCTTGAACGGGATCGCACGCATCGGCATCAGGGTGCAAAAATTGACAGCCCCGGCGAGGAAGCGTTGGGACAGGCGGCCCTGGTCGAGCCCAGCCAGCCAGGCCTCACGGACTACGGTCAGGGGTAACTCGTCGTGCAAGCCGACGGACTCGCAGGTCTCGAGCCAGGTTTCTCTCAGTTGCTCAAGCTGCCCCAAGAGGTAGTCATCGTGCTCGTTGCTCGGAAGGAAGAACAACTGCATCAGGTTCTGCAGGCGCTCGCCCCACTCTCTCGGCGCGGCGGGTTGTGACAGTGCCTGGTGGGCGTCGTGCAGTGCGTCGAGCAGTGCGACCAGCGGGCCGATCAGTGCGGCGTCGAGGCCACCGATTTCATCGTAAGGCTCGATGCCATCGCAGGCCGAACCCGTACCGACGGCGTAGCCCAGGAGCATGCGGCGCAGGCCGAAACGCCAGCTGTTTTGCTCCAGCTCCTGAGGCAAGCCGAGACCGGCGCGCTGTTCGGCGTTGAGGCCCCAGCGGATGCCTGCGCCTTCGATCCAGCGGTGCAGGGTCGGCAGGTCGCGCTCCTTGATGGCGAAGCGTTCACGCAGGGCGGGGACGTCGAGCAGGTCGAGGATTTCGCTGACCGGGAAGCGGCTGTCGGGGAGCTTGAGCAAGTGTTCGACGGCGATCAGCAATGGGTCGCGGCCGCGCTGGCCTTGATCTGTCAGGGTGAACGGAATAAAGCGTAGGTCGCTTCTTTCAAGCTGGCCGAATACGGCGCGAATGTGCGGCGCGTAGCTGTCGACGTCGGGGACCATGACGATGATATCCCGTGGACGTAGCGTGGGGTCGGCGCTGAAACGCTGGAGTAACTGGTCGTGGAGAATTTCTACTTCGCGTTGGGCGCTGTGGGCGATGTGGAAGCGGATGGAAGTGTCACGCTGCAGATCGACGCCTGGCCAAAGTTCACGGGTTTCGTTGAGCGGTCGCAGTTCGAGAATGTCGTCCTGAAGCTGGTTGAGCAATGTGGTGGGCTCGGTCTCGCTGAACAGGTCGATGCGGCCGTCGCGGAATGCCGAGCGGTAACTGTTGGGGTCGTCGTAGCTGTCCAACAGGTTGATGTAGTCACGGCCTTGCTTGCCCCAGGCAGCGAGCAGCGGGTGGGCGTGCTGGTGCAAAGTTTGCGGGTCGATGGTGACCGGCATTCCGGCTTTGCGCGCCTGGCGTTTGTATTCGTTTCGGAGCAGGTCTTTGTCGGCGACGATGTCGGACCAATGGTGGCGACAAGGGTTGTGCACGCACAGCAGCACTTGGCTGAAACGGGCGAGGCCGGCGAGCGCTTCCAGGGCTTGGGCTGGCAGGGAAGAAATGCCGAAAACGATCACGCGGGAGGGCAGGCCAACCGGGGCTTTTTCGAGGGTGTTGATGCGCTCGATAAAGCGCTGGTGAACGCCGGCGCGACTCTGGGCCATGCCCTCCTCTCCGACATCCAGCAGCAGGGCACGCCATAGTTCGGCTTGCCAGCAGTTGGCTGGGCTCAGGGGTTTGGATTCGCCTCGGCCATTGCGTAGTTGATGACGACCGGCAGCCCAGTCTTCCAGCCAGTCGGCGCGGTAGACCTGGTATTGGTCGAACAGGTCGGCGAGGCGTTCTGCCAGTTGGTAGCGTTTGCGCAGATCCGTGTCGTGGGTCAGGAAGCGTTGCAGGGGTTCGAAGTGGGGCTGGTCGATCAGTTCGGGAAGCAGGCGCATGAGGCGCCAGGTCAGTGGGGCTTTGTCGAGCAGGGACTTGGGCGGGATCTCGTCTTTGCCCAGGACCATGCGATAGAGCTGCCACATGAAGCTGCCGGGAAGTTGTACGTCGATAGCCGCAGCGATGCCGCAACCACCCATGTCGTCATCTTCAGGGTCTTCAGCCAGCGCCAGTTTGAGCCATTGGGCAATGCCGTTGCTTTGTACCAGGGCAATTTCGTTTTCGAGGGG
Source organism: Pseudomonas sp. ATCC PTA-122608 (assembly GCF_001952855.1). Taxonomy (GTDB): domain Bacteria; phylum Pseudomonadota; class Gammaproteobacteria; order Pseudomonadales; family Pseudomonadaceae; genus Aquipseudomonas. The sequence continues at coordinate 188,415 of NZ_LPNO01000003.1, forward strand.
AGCCAGCGGGTAACGACGCATCCAACTGACGACCAGGCTGCGCAGCTCATCCAGGCGGTTGCCGTGAACCACCATGAATCCAGCACTGAGGGACGTCGCATCCGGCATAACGGCTTCCTTGGGAAAAGCAAAATCGAGGGATGGACTTTAGCATTGAAGGCAGTCGTAGGCTGCAAGTGAGGAACACTTGAGGACGCTCGCAAAACTTTCCGACCGCCCAAAACAAAACCCCTGATTGCGTTAGCAATCAGGGGCTCTGGAATTTAATCTTGACGATGACCTACTCTCACATGGGGAAACCCCACACTACCATCGGCGATGCATCGTTTCACTGCTGAGTTCGGGATGGGATCAGGTGGTTCCAATGCTCTATGGTCGTCAAGAAATTCGGGTACTGAGTCGTGACCAGTTGGTCTCGCTTCAGCAAATTGGGTATGTGATAGCTTTCGGTGTTTTGTGAGTATCTCGAACTTTCGGTTCGTTTCGTCTTCACACACCGCAATCTGATGCTTCTACTTGTTTCCAAGTCAGGAATAGTCAAATTGCTTGGGTGTTATATGGTCAAGCCTCACGGGCAATTAGTATTGGTTAGCTCAACGCCTCACAGCGCTTACACACCCAACCTATCAACGTCGTAGTCTTCGACGGCCCTTCAGGGAACTCAAGGTTCCAGTGAGATCTCATCTTGAGGCTAGTTTCCCGCTTAGATGCTTTCAGCGGTTATCTATTCCGAACATAGCTACCCGGCAATGCCACTGGCGTGACAAC